>NZ_VPFF01000001.1:0-1220000 GCF_008017515.1 Nonomuraea sp. C10 | reverse complement strand
CGTCGGGCGCCTTGGCCATGAATTGCTCGTTGCCCAGCTTGGCGGCCGCCTGAGCAGCCTCTTTGCGCGCGACCGCGAGGTCCTTCTCCAGGCGCTTGCGCTCGGCGGCCACGTCGATGGCGCCGGCGGTGTCGATCTCCACGGTCACGCCGCCCACGGTCAGCCGGGCCGTCGCCGAGAACGTCTCAGCCGGCTCGGTGAGGCGGAGCAGCGAGCGGATCGCCGCCTCCTGCCGCTCCACGGCGCTGCCGGCCAGCCCCAGCCTGGCGGCCACCTTCTGGCCGGGCTTGAGACCCTGGTCGGAGCGGAACCTGCGGACCTCCGTGACGACCTCCTGGAGGGCGGCGACCTCCGCCTCCGCCCGCGGATCGGCGTAGCGGGGGTCGGCCTGGGGCCAGGGGGCGACGACGATGGACTCGGCGCCGGTCAAGGCCCGCCACAGCTCCTCGGAGACGAACGGCACCAGCGGATGGAGCAGCCGCAGCAGCGCGTCGAGCACCTGGCCGAGCACCAGCCGGGTGTGGTCGAGGCCCTCACCGAGCTGGATCTTGGCCAACTCCAGGTACCAGTCGCAGACCTCGTCCCAGGCGAAGTGGTAGAGCAGCTCGGAGGCCTTGGCGAACTCGTAGTCCTCCAGGGCGGCGTCGGCCGCCGTGATGACGCTCTGCAGCCGGGAGAGGATCCACCGGTCCGCCGCGGTGAGCTCGGCGTCGTCGAGCGGGCCCACGGCCGCGCCGTTCATCAGCGCGAAGCGGGTCGCATTCCAGATTTTGTTGCAGAAGTTGCGCGAGCCGGCCGCCCATTCCTCGCTGATCGCCACGTCGGCGCCGGGGTTGGCGCCGCGCAGGAGCGTGAAGCGGGTGGCGTCGGCGCCGAAGCGCTCGATCCAGTCGAGCGGGTCGACGACGTTGCCGAACGACTTCGACATCTTCTTGCCGTACTGGTCGCGCACCATGCCGTGCAGGGCGACGACGCGGAACGGCGGCTCGCCGTCCATCGCGTACAGGCCGAACATCATCATCCGGGCGACCCAGAAGAACAGGATGTCGTAGCCCGTCACCAGGACGGAGGTCGGGTAGAAGCGCTCCAGCTCGGGGGTGCGCTCGGGCCAGCCCAGGGTGGAGAACGGCCACAGCCCGGAGGAGAACCAGGTGTCGAGGACGTCAGGATCCTGGATGTAGCCCTCGGGCGGCGTCTCGTCGGGGCCGACGCAGACGACCTCGCCGTTGGGGCCGTACCAGACCGGGATGCGGTGGCCCCACCAGAGCTGGCGGGAGATGCACCAGTCGTGCATGTCGTCGACCCAGTCGAAGTAGCGCTTGGCCATCTCCGGCGGGTGGATGCTGGTGCGACCGTCACGCACCGCGTCGCCGGCCTCCTTGGCCAGCGGGCCCACGTTGACGAACCACTGCAGCGACAGCCTCGGCTCGACCACGGTCTTGCAGCGCGAGCAGTGGCCGACCGAGTGGACGTACGGGCGCTTCTCCTCGACGATGCGGCCCTCGGCGCGCAGCGCGGCGACCACGGCCGGGCGCGCCTCGAACCGGTCGAGGCCCTGGAACGGGCCGTGGGCGGTGATGACGCCGCGCTCGTCCATGACGGTCATGGACGGCAGCGAGTGGCGGCGGCCGATCTCGAAGTCGTTGGGGTCGTGGGCGGGGGTCACCTTGACCGCGCCGGTGCCGAACTCGGGGTCGACGTGCTCGTCGGCCACGACGGGGATGCGGCGGCCGGTCAGCGGCAGCTCGACGGTCGTGCCGACGAGGTGCGCGTAGCGCTCGTCGGACGGGTGGACGGCCACGGCGGTGTCGCCGAGCATCGTCTCGGCCCGGGTGGTGGCCACCACGATCTCGTCGGAGTAGCGGATCGAGACCAGCTCGCCGTCGTCCTCGCTGTGCTCCACCTCGATGTCGGACAGCGCCGTCAGGCAGCGCGGGCACCAGTTGATGATGCGCTCGGCGCGGTAGACCAGCCCGTCGTCGTACAGCTTCTTGAACATGGTGAGGACGGCCCGCGACAGGCCCTCGTCCATGGTGAAGCGCTCGCGCGACCAGTCGACGCCGTCGCCGAGCTTGCGCATCTGGCCGAGGATCTTGCCGCCGGACTCTTCCTTCCACTCCCAGACCCGCTCGACGAACGCCTCGCGGCCCAGGTCGTGGCGCGACATGCCCTGCTTGGCGAGCTCACGCTCGACGACGTTCTGGGTGGCGATGCCGGCGTGGTCCATGCCGGGCAGCCAGAGCGTCTCGTGGCCGCGCATCCGGGCGCGGCGGGTCAGCGCGTCCTGGACCGAGTGGTCGAGCGCGTGGCCGATGTGGAGCGAGCCGGTGACGTTGGGCGGCGGCAGGACGATGCTGTAAGGCGTGCGCGAGCTGCCCGGGTCGGCGTGGAAGTAGCCTTCGGTTACCCACCGCTCGTAGCTGCGGGTCTCGACGTCGGCCGGGGTGTACTGGGTGGGCAGCTCTGGCGTTGTCACGGTGACCAATTCTAGGGAGACGGGAAAGGGAAACGCCCCATGGAGGGTGTCCACGGGGCGCTGGCCTTGCTTGGGAGGCTCAGGCCGACTTCTCTCGTGGAGTGCGTTGCTGCTTGGCGGCGAGCTGGTCGCGGGGTACGAGGGTCGGGATCGCGTGTTCGAGCACGGACTCGCGGGTGATGACGACCCGGGCGACGTCCTGCCTGGAGGGCACCTCGTACATGACGGACTGGAGCACCTCCTCCAGGATCGCGCGCAGCCCGCGGGCGCCGGTGCCGCGCAGGATGGCCTGGTCGGCGATGGCCTCCAGGGCGCCGTCGGTGAACTCCAGCTCCACCCCGTCGAGTTCGAGCAGCTTGCGGTACTGCTTGACCAGCGCGTTGCGCGGCTCGGTGAGGATCTGGATGAGGGCCTCGCGGTCGAGGTTGTGGACCGAGGTGATGACCGGCAGGCGCCCGACGAACTCGGGGATCATGCCGAACTTCAGCAGGTCCTCGGGCATCACGTCGGCGAAGATGTCGGCCGTGTCGGCCTCTTCCTTCGACCGGATGATGGCGTTGAAGCCGATGCCCTTCTGGCCGACCCGCGACTCGATGATCTTTTCGAGGCCGGCGAACGCGCCACCGCAGATGAACAGCACGTTGGTGGTGTCGATCTGGATGAACTCCTGGTGCGGGTGCTTACGGCCGCCCTGCGGCGGCACCGAGGCCGTCGTGCCTTCGAGGATCTTCAGCAGCGCCTGCTGCACGCCCTCGCCGGAGACGTCACGCGTTATCGACGGGTTTTCGCTCTTGCGGGCGATCTTGTCGACCTCGTCGATGTAGATGATGCCGGTCTCGGCCTTCTTGACGTCGTAGTCGGCGGCCTGGATGAGCTTCAGAAGGATGTTCTCGACATCCTCGCCGACGTAGCCGGCCTCGGTGAGGGCCGTCGCGTCGGCGATGGCGAAGGGCACGTTGAGCATCTTCGCCAGGGTCTGCGCGAGCAGCGTCTTGCCCGAGCCTGTCGGTCCGAGCAGCAAGATGTTGCTCTTGGCCAGCTCAAGGCCGTCGTCTCTGCCCCGGTCGCCGGACTGCACCCGCTTGTAGTGGTTGTAGACCGCCACCGAGAGCGCCTTCTTCGCCTTGTCCTGACCGATGACGTAGGCGTCGAGGAACTCGTAGATCTCCCTCGGCTTGGGCAGGTTGTCCCACTTGAGCTCGGAGGACTCGGAGAGCTCCTCCTCGATGATCTCGTTGCAGAGATCGATGCACTCATCGCAGATGTAGACGCCTGGACCGGCGATGAGCTTCTTGACTTGCTTCTGGCTCTTTCCACAGAACGAGCACTTCAGCAGGTCTCCCCCGTCGCCGATGCGTGCCACCCCAGATACTCCTTTGCGTGGGACCGCCCTGCTCTCCGCGATCCGTATCCTCCGGACCCGGTCCGAACCGCTCAGGTTTCGACGTTACCGTCTTCTGGGCCCTCAGTGAGCCCCCTAGCGGCGAGTCGCACCGGAACGTGCCCTCTTGGGCAGCGCTCCGGTGCCTCACGTCTCGTCTAGGAAGCTACGGGCTGAGCTCGCTTCTTCCTTGACGGGATTATGTCATCGATCAGACCATACGCCTTCGCCTCATCGGCGTTGAGAATTTTGTCGCGTTCGATGTCCTTTCGGACCTCGGCGGCGGACCGTCCGGCATGCCGCGCCACGATCTCCTCGAGGAGCGAGCGCATGCGGAGGATCTCCCTGGCCTGGATCTCGATGTCACTGCCCTGGCCGCCGCCCTCGGTGGACGGCTGGTGGATCAGCATCCGGGCGTTGGGCAGCGCGAACCGCTTGCCCGGCGTGCCGCCGGCCAGCAGCACAGCCGCGGCGGAGGCGGCCTGGCCGAGGCAGACGGTCTGGATTTCCGGCCGGACGAACTGCATCGTGTCGTAGATCGCCGTCATGGCGGTGAAGGACCCGCCGGGCGAGTTGATGTAGATGCTGATGTCACGGTCGGGATCGAGCGACTCCAGCGTCAGCAGCTGGGCCATGACGTCGTTGGCCGACGCGTCGTCGATCTGCACTCCGAGGAAGATGATGCGGTCCTCGAAGAGCTTGTTGTACGGGTTCATCTCCTTCACGCCGTAGGACGTGCGTTCGACGAAGGAGGGGAGAACGTAACGGCTCTGGATGTTCACTTGCTCCCCCTAGGAGACGGGGCCCTGCGAGGGCACCTGCCGAGCGCTGCGCACGACGTGGTCGATGAAGCCGTAGTCCTTGGCCTCGTCGGCCGTGAACCAGCGGTCGCGATCGGAGTCGCGCTCGATGACCTCGAGCGGCTGCCCGGTGTGGGCGGCGATCCGCTCGGCCAGCATCTTCTTCACGTAGAGCATCTGCTCGGCCTGGATGGCGATGTCGGCGGCCGTGCCGCCGATGCCGCCGGACGGCTGGTGCATCATGACCCGCGCGTGCGGCAGCGAGTAGCGCTTGCCCCTGGCGCCCGCCGACAGCAGGAACTGCCCCATCGAGGCGGCCATGCCCATGACGACCGTGGAGACGTCGTTGGGCACGTATTCCATCATGTCATAGATCGCCATGCCGGCGCTGACAGAGCCGCCCGGCGAGTTGATGTAGAGAGTGATGTCGCGCTCCGGATCGTCAGCGGCCAGGAGCAGCAGCTCGGCGCAGATCCGGTTGGCGATCTCGTCGTTGACCTCCTGACCGAGCACGATGATGCGCTCGCGCAGCAGGCGCTGGTAAAGCTGATCCTCAAGCCGGAAGGCCGAGCCGTTTTCACGGCCTCGCGACTCAGGCTGGAAGAAGGTCGGCGGGCTGCTCACAGCTTCACCTTCCGATGCGTCGTAATCGATGGGCTTTGCTTGTGACCCTAACGCGCGCCGCCCACAGGTCATGCCCGGTCCACGGGGTGTTCGCTGACGGCGCATGCCGCCGGGAACGCACGGAGCCTCCGGCCCGCCCGCGACATCGGGCCGGCCGGAGGCTCCGGACGGGCGTGTGCGTGGCTACGCCTCGGCCTTCTGCTCCTCGGACTCCTCAGCCGGCTCCTCGGAGGCCTCTTCGCCGTTGATCTCGGTGTAGATGGCCTTGAGGTCGACCTCGCCGCCCTCGCTGTCGACGACTTTGGCGGCATCGCCGAGCACGGCCTTGGCCTTGTCGCGGACGATCTCGACCATGGCCAGCGTCAGCTGGTCGTTGTCGGCGAGGTGCTGGGCCAGCTGGTTGGGCTGGACGCCCATCTCCATGGCGCGGCGGACCACGAAGTTGGTGAGCTCCTGCTCGGAGACGCCGAGCTCCTCCGCCTTGACGATCTTGTCGAGCACGAAGCCGACCTTGATGGCGCGGGCCGAGGCGGTCTCGAACTCGGCGAAGCGCTCCTCCTCGGTCGTCTGGTAGAGCCGGAAGTAGGCGTCGCGGCTCAGGCCGCTCTCGGCGATCTGGTGCTCGAGGTTGTGCTTGCGGGCGTCGATCTCGGCCTTGAGCGCGCTCTCGGGGATCGGGACGTCGATCTTCTCCAGGAGCGTGTCGAGCGCCTTGTCGCGGGCCTGCACCACCTGGTCGATGAGCTTGGTGCGGCGGACCTGCTCGCGGATGCTGCCCTTGAGCTCGTCGAGCGTGTCGAACTCGCTGGCGAGCTGCGCGAACTCGTCGTCGAGCTCCGGAAGCACCTTCTCCTTGACCGACTTGACGTTGATGATGACGTCGGCCTCCTGGCCGGCGTTCTCACCGCCGACGAGCTCGGTGCGGAAGCTCTTCTCCTCGTCGGCGGACATGCCCACGAGGGCGTCGTCGAGGCCCTGGAGCACGGAACCGGCGCCCACCTCGTAGGAGACCTCGCTGGCCTGCTGCTCCTCGATGTTCTCGCCGTCGATCTCGGCCCGCAGGTCCATGACGACGTAGTCGCCGACGGCGGCCGGGCGCTCGACGCCGGTCAGCGTGGCGAAACGCTGGCGGAGCGCGTCGAGCTGCTCGTCGACGTCGGAGTCGGCGACCTCGGCGGAGTCGACGGTGATCTCGACGCCCTGGTAGTCGGGGACGTCGAAGTTGGGACGGATGTCGACCTCGGCGGTGAACTCGATCTGCTCACCGTCCTCGATCTTCGTGACCTCGATGTCCGGCTGGCTGACCGGGAACACGTCGACCTCGTCGACGGCCTGGCCGTAGAGCTTGGGCACCGCTTCGTTGAGGGTCTCCTCCAGGACGACCGCCCGGCCGAAGCGCTGCTCGATGATGCGCGCCGGGACCTTGCCAGGGCGGAACCCGGGGACCCGCACCTGCTGCGCGACCTTCTTGTACGCCGCATCCATGCTCGGGCGCAGCTCGTCGAACGGCACCTCGACAGTGAGCTTCACCCGGGTCGGGCTGAGCTCCTCGACAGCGGTCTTCACGGGGTGGTCTCCTTGATCAAGCTTCGAGTGTTCGCAGGCGCGTCCATTCGGTACGGCTCGCGCGCCGCGCCCACGTAATCGGTGCTGGGCATGCTCCGCAACGGCGGCATCCAAGCGCCACGGTCAGTCTAGGGCAGACCCAGCAGCTCTCAGAACTCATCCGCGATGGCGCGCAGCAGCTCCACAGTCTCGTCAGGCGTGGTGCTGACGGCGCACAACCGTTCCATGACCTCGGTGTAACGATCGACGTCCTCACGCTTGTCCAGGTAGAGGGCGCCGGCGAGCTGCTCGACGTAGATGACGTCGGGCAGGTCGTTGTCCGGGAAGCGCAAGATGGCGAACGCGCCGCCCTCCGCGCTGTGACCGCCGAAGCTGAACGGCATGACCTGAATCGTGATGCTCGGCTGGCGCATCAGATCGATCAGATGCTCGATCTGGGCGCGCATGACCTCGGCGCCGCCGATGGGCCGGCGCAGCGCCGCCTCGTCGATGACCGCCCAGAACACCGGGCCGTCGGGCTTGTCGAACAGCCGCTGACGTTCCAGCCGGAGGTCGACGCGCCGGGAGATCTCGTCGGGGCTGAGCCCGGCGGAACCGGCGGTGACGACCGCGCGCGCGTACTCCTTGGTCTGGAGGAGGCCGGGGACGAACTGGACCTCGTACGTCCTGATCCGGGCGGCCGCCTCTTCGAGGCCGACGTACGCCTGGAACCAGGTGGGGAGGATGTCGTTGAAGCGGTGCCACCAGCCCGGCTCGTTGGCCGTGGCCACCAGGTCGAGCACGGCGCCGCGCGCCTGGTCGTCGGTCACCCCGTACAGCGTCAGCAGGTCGGCGACGTCGCGCTCCTTGAAGCCGACCCGGCCGAGCTCCATGCGGCTGATCTTGGATTCGGAGCCTCTGATGAGGTGCCCCGCCTCCTCGCGGGTGACGCCCTTGCTCTCCCTGAGCTTGCGGAGTTGGGAGCCCAGAAGGATGCGCAGCGCCGTAGGGCCGGAACCCGGCTGGTTCTGCGTCACTTTGCCTCCTATCAAGGTCCGCACCACACAGTGACACCACATCGCCGGGTATGACAAGGTCTCAGCTCGGTGTCCGATTCGGATATGTTCCGGTACATCGACCATGCTGCTGCACCTTGCGAATGCACGTGCATTCGGGTCTTGCAGCGACGCCCGGTCGTGACCCATGATGGCTTAGTGCATTTTGGGCCAAACATGCACTAAGCCGATGGCAACTGGGAGGTAACGGCGGGATGGTGGAGGATCCTCTGGCCACTGCCGACTGCCTCCAGATCACCCGTGAAGTGGGGTTCGACCAGTTGCTCACGTCGGCCAAGCCGTACACCACCGCGTGCCCCCTCCCGTTCCAGGCCGACTCGGTCAAGACGGCCAGAGACGTCACCCGCTCCACCCTCGCCCGCTGGGGCCTGTCCGAGCTGGGCGACGACGCCGCCCTCGTGGTCTCCGAGCTCGTCACGAACGCCGTCAGGTACGGCATGTACGCGCACGGCAGCAACGAGATCACCCTGCTGCTGATGAGGGTGGCGCCGCACGTGCTGCTGGCGGTCGCCGACCCCAGCGACGACGTGCCGCGGCGCAAGGAGCCCGACTTCATCTCGGAGAACGGCCGCGGGCTCTACATCGTGGAGACGTACAGCCAGTGCTGGGGCTGGGACCCGCTGAGGCGCGGCGGCAAGGCCGTCTGGGCGCTCTTCCACGCCGGCCCCTGACAGACCGGCCCTAGGAGCCGCGGCGGTCCAGGAAGAACCACGCGCCCAGGCAGAGCAGCGCCATCACGCAGAGGAACGCCACCAGCCCTCGCCCTTCCACGACGAAGGCGGTCACCACGAACACCGCGGCCGCGCCGGCGGCCAAGGAGGAAGTGCGTATCACAGGGGCATTGTGCCGCACCGGGCGAACCATGCGACCCCCCGCACCGCTCCACCGGTCACCCGGGAGGCTGCTCCCGGTCTCGGGAAGCGGCTTTCACGCTGGTCGGGGCGACAGGATTCGAACCTGCGACTTCTTGCTCCCAAACCACCTCGAACACCCGCCTTGAGGGTGAAAGGCCAGTTCAACGGGCTGGCGACGTCCGCTGACGTACGCCTGCGTTCGAGATCATTCACTGCGATCGTCAAGCAGAGCCTCAAGCAGGAGAGGGACCGCTACCAGGGCTGTTTGGAGCTTCGCCCGCCGATTCAGGCCGTGCTTCGCACGGGAGAGGCGCTGCAACATGTTTCAGCAGCTCTCCCAGGCTCACCGAGCGTGGACGAGGCCGCTCCGAGTCAGTCCTTCTACGCGTTATGCAGGTGTGTTCTCGCGCCAGCCACTGCTCATCCATGGGCGCGCCCATGATGGCCTCCGCCGTCCTCAGCGACGCTATGCCGTAATTGGCCCGCCACGCCTCCAGCCCGCCGGGGGTGGTGCTCATCCATCGCTCCACCGTCTCCTGGTCGGGCGTGGCGTCGTACTCCCACCCGGTGCCCTCGAAGCTCACCACGACCTGCCCCTTCTCCCTGTACGTGACGAAGGGCGGACCGAAGTCACTCCAGCCGACGTCCAGGCACACACCTGCCTGAGAGAGGCGAACCCGTTCGTCGGTCCACACGAAGGGCAGCCCTGGCTCCAGAAGGACGACGCCATGGCCGAGCGCACCGGCGAGGAGCAGCGGTATGTCCTCATCGAGATAGAAGTGCGCGTCCTTATGGGCCTCGCTGAGCGTGGCGGCCGTCACCAGGTGATGGCTCCCGCCGTAGAGGGCGAGGACATCGGCCAGGGTCACGCCCGTGCACCAGGTGATCCAGGTGGTGTTCCTCAAGGCGTCGGCCACCTGCTTGTGGTCAGTCACGGCGTGATCTTGCCGTTCACGACCAGGGTCATCAAGAGCTGGGCCTTCATCGAGGGACATCGGGGACAACCTTCATCCCATTTATCCCTCATCATCGCCCACGTCTGTGCAGGTCAACATGGGGGGTGGGACAGCGGAGACAGCTGAGACACCCCTCGGTCCTCTCCTGGATCACACAGGAGCCCACCGCCGCGCCGGCTCTCCGCCATGTGATCTTCGTTTCCATGAGCGCTCAGCGATTGTCTTCGCTACACCAGCACCGCCAGCCGACCTTCCATCGCAGGAGGACCGTGATCAACCATGTAGCGAGGCACACTGGCACCGAAGACTGGACTCCCCGGGAGTTGCGGCACAGCTTCGTGTCCCTGCTCTCGGACAACGGGCTACCTCTGGAAGAGATCTCCCGGCTCGTGGGCCACAGCAGCACGGCGACGACCGGGGCCGTCTACCGGAAGCAGATCCGTCCCGTCGTTCAGTCCGGGGCCGTGGCCATGGATCGCATCTTTGGGACGCTCCGGGCGTCATAGACAAGCAGATAGACAAGCAGAAGGCCCCACCCGGATCGGGAGGGACCTTTGAGCTGGTCGGGGCGACAGGATTTGAACCTGCGACTTCTTGCTCCCAAAGCAAGCGCGCTGCCAAGCTGCGCCACGCCCCGTGGCGCCGGGGTACGCACGCGCTCCGGGACTCCGGTACGCTTACGCCCTGACGACCGGATGCAGTCTAGACCAGACTTCGACCGGTTCGCGCGGACGTAGCTCAATGGTAGAGCCCTAGTCTTCCAAACTAGCTACGCGGGTTCGATTCCCGTCGTCCGCTCCACCTACGAAGGCCCAGGCCAGGGAGACGATCCCGCCGCCTGGGCCTTGCTGTTGTCTGATGGAACCTCGGGTCGCCTATGATCAGCACGACGGCAGGAGGCCCCGTGATCTTCCATCCGTACGCGCTCTGCGCCCTCGTCATCATGCTCGGCGGAGTCGCCCTGTTCGTCGTGATGAGCATCCATCTCTGGAAGCTGTTCTGCGGAAGCGCCCCCGGCGGGGACACCCGGCTCTCGGACGATCGCGAAGACTCCGGGTAGTCAGTGGCCGGGGTGAAGCCAGTGCGATCTATCACAAGGCACTCGGTGAGGCCCGCCGTCCTGGAGCGGGCGGCTCGTAGGCTCGGGTGATGGGTGTACGACCGATCTCGGCCGAGGGGCTGGCCGAGGAGCTCGCCGACAGGGTCGCGGGGTGGCCGCGCGAGGCGTGGGTGCGGGTGGTGGTCGACGGGGCGCCGGCGGCCGGGCCGGGTGAGCTGGCCGATCGGCTCGCGGGGCCGTTGCGGGTGCGCGGGCGGGAGGTGCTGCGGGTGTCCGCGGACGACTTCCTGCGGCCCGCGTCGCTGCGGCTGGAGTTCGGGCGCACGGATCCGGACGTGTTCTACGACGAGTGGCTCGACACCGGGGCGCTGCTGCGCGAGGTGCTGGAGCCGCTGGGGCCGGGGCGGTCGGGGAGGGTGCTGCCCGCGCTGTGGGACAGCGGGGCCGACCGCGCCTACCGCGTGCCGTACCGGACGCTGCCGCCCGGCGGGGTGCTGCTGCTCGACGGCACGCTGCTGCTGGGCCGGGGGCTGCCGGTCGAGCTGGCCGTGCACGTGTGGCTGTCCCGGGGCGCGCTGGAGCGCCGCACGCCCGCGGAGGAGCGGTGGCGGTTGCCGGCGTACGAGCGGTACGAGCGCGAGGTGCGGCCGCAGGAGGCCGCGGATGTGGTGGTACGGGCGGACCATCCGGATCGGCTGGCGATCCGGGCCGTGAACGGGTAGGTGACGGTTATGGCTGATTATGGACGTCCGCTGGAGTTCGGCTACTTCCTGGTGCCCTATGCCGATGATCCGCTGGTCGAGTACGCGCGGCTGGCCGACGGACTGGGGCTGGACCTGATCGGCGTGCAGGATCACCCGTACCAGCGGCGCTACGTGGAGACCTGGACGCTGCTGAGCGTGATCGCCACGGCCACCGAGCGGGTGCGGGTGTTCCCTGACGTGGCCAGCCTGCCGATGCGGCAGCCGGCCGTGCTCGCCAAGGCGGCGGCCAGCCTCGACCTGCTCAGCGGCGGCCGGGTGGAGCTCGGGCTGGGCGCCGGGGCGTTCTGGGACGCGATCGAGGCGTACGGAGGAGCGCGGCGCACGCCCGGGCAGGCGATCGGCGCGCTGGAGGAGGCCGTCGCGGTCGTCAGGGCGATCTGGAGCGGCGAGCGCAACCGGCGGTTCGACGGCGAGCACTACCGGCTCAGCGGCGCCCAGGCGGGGCCTGAGCCCGCGCACCCGATGGAGATCTGGCTCGGCGTCGGCGGGCCGCGGGCGCTCGCGCTCACCGGCAGGGCCGCCGACGGGTGGCTGCCGTCCTCGTCGTGGGCGCCGCCGGAGCGGCTGCCCGAGCTGCAGGCGCGCATCGACGAGGCCGCGGAGAAGGCGGATCGCCGGCCGCGGGACGTGCGCAGGCTCTACAACGTCAACGGCACCATCACCGGAGGCCCGAGCGAGGGCTTCCTCAAGGGCCCGGCCGGGCAGTGGGTGGACGAGCTGACCGACCTGGCGGTGGCCTACGGGATGGACACGTTCATCCTGTGGCCGGAGGGCGACCAGCGGGAGCAGCTGACCAGGTTCGCCGAGGAGGTCGTGCCGGAGGTGCGCCGCCAGGTCGACGCGGAGCGACGCGCCTGACGGGACTGGATCGTGACCGGCGGCGGGAGCAGACTGGGACGATGATCCCCAGCAACTGGTACAACATCGTTCCCGATCTGCCCGTCCCGCCTCCTCCGCCGCTGCACCCGGCGACCAGGCAGCCGATCGGTCCCGATGACCTGGCGCCGCTGTTCCCGATGGAGCTCATCCGTCAGGAGGTCGGCCAGGAGCGGTTCGTGCCCATTCCCCAGGAAGTGCTCGACGTCTACCGGCTGTGGCGGCCGACCCCGCTCATGCGGGCCCGCAACCTGGAGAAGTCGCTGGGCACGCCGGCGCGCATCTACTACAAGTACGAGGGCGTCTCCCCGGCCGGCTCGCACAAGCCGAACACGGCCGTCCCGCAGGCGTTCTACAACGCCCAGGAGGGCGTGCGCAGGCTCACCACCGAGACGGGCGCCGGGCAGTGGGGCAGCTCGCTGGCCTTCGCCTGCGCCCAGTTCGGCCTCGACTGCGAGATCTGGATGGTGCGGGCCTCCTACGACCAGAAGCCGTACCGTTCGGCGCTGATGCGCGTGTACGGGGCGAGCGTGCACGCCAGCCCGTCGCCCGTGACGCAGGCCGGCAGCAAGGTGCTGGCCGAGTACCCCGGCTCCCCCGGCAGCCTGGGCATCGCGATCAGCGAGGCGGTCGAGGTCGCCGCGTCGGCCGACGACACCCGGTACGCGCTCGGGTCGGTGCTCAACCACGTGCTCATGCACCAGACGGTGATCGGCGAGGAGGCGCTGGGGCAGCTGGAGGAGATGCCGGACGTCATCGTCGGCTGCACCGGCGGCGGGTCGAACTTCGGCGGCCTGGTCTTCCCGTTCCTGCGCGAGAAGCTGGCCGGGAAGATCGACCCGGTCATCCGGGCCGTCGAGCCGGAGGCGTGCCCGTCGTTCACGCGCGGCCGCTACGCGTACGACTTCGGCGACACGGCGGGCCTGACCCCGCTGATGAAGATGCACACGCTGGGCCACGACTTCGTGCCCGACCCCATCCACGCGGGCGGGCTGCGCTACCACGGCATGTCGCCGCTGCTGTCGCACATGTACGAGCTGGGGATGTTCGAGGCGGTCACCCGCTCGCAGAGGGAGTGTTTCGAGGCGGGGGTGCGCTTCGCCAGGACGGAGGGCATCCTGCCCGCGCCGGAGCCGACGCACGCGCTGGCCGAGACCATCGCGGAGGCGCTGCGCTGCAAGGAGAGCGGGGAGGAGAAGATGATCCTGACCGCGCTGTGCGGGCACGGCCACTTCGACCTGGCCGCCTACGAGCGCTACCTGTCGGGCGAGATGGAGGACTTCGCGCTGCCGCAGGAGCGCATCGACGAGGCGCTGAGCGGGCTGCCGGCGTGAACGAGGACCCGCCGCCCGCCGGGCGGGCGGCGGTGTCCGTCAGCGCGCGGTGGGGCGCTTGCCGTGGTTGGCCTTCTTCTTCTTGCGTGCCTTGCCTTTGCGTGCGCGCCTGGCCATATGGTCACCTCCCGGTGGTCGGGGTACGGGATCCGACCCAACGTCCCTCTTCACCGGCTTCCCGGCAAGGCCTGGGGTTACCTAACATTCCCCAACATATTCGTGTCATAATTTGGTGGAATCTGTTGGAAGGAGCGGGGGCGTGCTCGCACAGCAGCGCCAGCAGGCGATCCTCGAACGCGTGCGCAGCAAGGGCGGTGTCCGGGTGGCCGACCTCGTGCGCGAGCTCGGCGTCTCCGACATGACCATCCGCCGGGACCTGGAGGTGCTCGCCGACCGGGGGCTGCTGGAGAAGGTCCACGGCGGCGCCACCGCGGTCGGTCCCGGCTCCACCGAGGAGCCCGGCTTCACCGCCAAGTCGGCCAGGCAGCAGCAGGAGAAGGAGGCCATCGCGCGCCGCGCGGCCCAGCTCGTGCGCCCCGGCACCGCGGTCGCCCTGTCCGCCGGCACCACCACCTGGGCGCTGGCCCACCATCTGATCGGCGTGCCCGAGCTCACCGTGATCACCAACTCGATCCCGGTGGCCGACGTCTTCCACCGCAACGCCCGCGCCGACCGCACGGTCGTGCTCACCGGCGGCGTGCGCACCCCCTCCGACGCGCTCGTCGGCCCGGTCGCGGTGGCCGCGATCCGCCGCCTGCACGTCGACACGCTCTTCCTCGGGGTGCACGGGATGAGCCTGCGCGCCGGGTTCACCACTCCCAACCTGCTGGAGTCCGAGACCGACCGTGAGCTGGTCAGCGCCGCGCACCGGCTCGTGGTGCCGGCCGACCACACCAAGTGGAACACGGTCGGCATCAGCACCATCGCCGAGCTGACGGAGGCCGACGTGGTCATCAGCGACGCGGGGCTGCCCGAGGAGGCACGCAGGGAGCTGGCCGACAGGGCCGGAGAGTTGATCATCGCAGAGGGGGCGGCGTGAAGCGCACCATCACCGAGCTGGCCGACGGCCGGGAGCTCATCTACTTCGACCGGAGCGACGGCGCCGACCGCAGCGCGATCGACCGGCGGCCGCTGGACCCGCGGCCGGTGGCGTCGGAGCTGCGCTACGACCCGCTGACCGAGGAGTGGATCGCGATGGCGGGCCACCGGCAGACCCGGACGTTCCTGCCGCCGCCCGACGAGTGCCCGCTGTGCCCGTCGTCCGACACGCGGGCGTCGGAGATCCCGGCGTACGACTACGACGTGGTCGTGTTCGAGAACCGCTTCCCCTCCTTCTCCGGCAATCTCGGGACATATCAGGATGTCGGAGGGCTGAGCGAGGTCCGGCCGGGCATGGGGCGGTGCGAGGTGGTGTGCTTCACCTCGACGCACGACTCGTCCTTCTCCCGGCTCTCCGACGACCGGGTGGAGCTGGTCATGGAGGCCTGGGCCGACCGTACGGCCGAGCTGTCCGCGCTGGAGGGCGTCGAGCAGGTCTTCTGCTTCGAGAACCGGGGCGAGGAGATCGGCATCACGCTCTTCCACCCGCACGGGCAGATCTACGCGTACCCGTACGTGACGCCGCGCACCAAGCTGCAGCTCGGGGCGGCCCGGCGGTACGCGGAGCGGCGACAGGGCCGCAACCTGTACGCGGACGTGCTGGCCGCCGAGCGGGAGGCCGGGGTCCGGGTGGTGGCGGCCAACGAGCTGTGGACGGCGTTCGTGCCGGCGGCCGCGCGCTGGCCGTTCGAGGTGCACCTCTACCCGCACCGGCAGGTGCCCGACCTGGCGGCGCTGTCGGAGGCCGAGCGGTCCGCGTTCGCCCCGCTCTACACCTCGGTGCTGCGCGCCCTGGACGGGCTGTTCGGGGTGCCGATGCCGTACATCTCGGCCTGGCACCAGGCGCCGGTCCGGCAGGACCGCGAGCTGGGCTACCTGCACCTGGAGCTGTTCTCCATCAGGCGGGCCCCGGGCAAGCTGAAGTATCTGGCAGGATCCGAGTCGGCCATGGGCGCGTTCGTCAACGACGTGCTCCCCGAAGAAGCCGCACGCATGCTTCGATCACAGGTAGATCACTAAGAGATTTCCGTTTGACTCGCATTACTTGTGATCTACCACTACTATCCCTTCCAGCACGACCGTAAAGCGCCGTGTGAACATGCCTAATCCTGGGCGAGGTGCCCAGGAGCCGGGGACCCAATTGCACTTGGGGTGAATCCACTTCGGTGGTAGGGAGCGCTCCCGTACCCGAACCCGTCAGCTAACCCGGCCGGCAGAGGGAGAGGACCCATCACGTGGCGGCAGCGTCCCCCGCGCACCTTGCCATCGGTTTCGTCACCGCCGCGGCGGTGCTTTTCACCCCGGCCCTGACCACGTCCGCGGCGGCGGACCCCAAGCCCGGCGAGCAGCAGCTCCGCAAGGAGCTGAAGCAGCTCAACGCCAAGGTCGACAAGCTGATCGAGCGCTACAACCTCAAGCGCGTCGAGCTGGCCGAGGCCCGCAAGGCGGCGGAGGAGGCCGACAAACGGCTGGCCACCGCCGAGCAGACCCTGAGCTCCGCCGAGGACCGGGTCGCCGAGCTGGCCCTGCTGCAGTACCAGAGCGGTGGCATGCAGCTGCCGAGCCTGATCCAGTTGCCCGACGGCCGCAACGCCGCCCTGCTGGCGCAGCTCACGGCCGAGCAGCAGGCGCTGGTCGACAAGGTGGCCGAGGCCCGCGACGAGACGAAGAAGGCGGCCGACGAGGCCACGGCGCTGACCAAGGAGATCGAGTCCGACGCCGCCGAGGTGGCCGGCCAGCGCGAGGAGGCCGAGGGCGTCATCAAGGACATCGAGAAGAAGCTGGAAGATCTGGTGCCGATCGCCACCGGCCGCCGTTCCGACGGCACCTGGGCGCCGCAGCTCCCGTCGGGCGCCGACAACATCACGCCCCGCACCCGGCTGATGAAGACCGAGATCGCGAAGAACTTCGCCCTGCCGTTCAGCGTGGGCTGCTTCCGCTCCGGGTCGAGCGGCGAGCATCCGCTGGGCCGGGCCTGCGACTTCATGATGAGCACCGGCGGCTCGATGCCGTCAGGGACCAACACGGCCCTCGGCGACCGCATCGCCGAATGGGCCGTGCAGAACCGCGGCAAGCTGGGCGTGAAGTACGTGATCTGGAAGCAGCGGATCAACCACGGCTCGGGCTGGAGCGGCATGTCCGACCGGGGCAGCATCACCGAGAACCACTTCGACCACGTGCACATCTCGATGCACTGAGAAGGGGATCTCCAGCGTCATCGCGGGACGAGCAGCCCTCGGTGGAACGCCTCGGTGACGGCGGCGGCGCGGTCCCCCACGCCCAGCTTGGCGTAGATGTTCAGAAGGTGACTCTTGACCGTGGCCTCGGTGATGAACAGCCGGGCGGCCGCCTCACGGTTGGTGTTCCCGGCCGCCACGAGTTCGAGGACCTCGAGCTCACGACGGCTGAGCAGTTGCGGCGCGGGGGTCCTGACCCGGTTCATCAGCCGTGCCGCCACCGAGGGGGACAGCACGCTCTCGCCCTTGGCGGCGGCCCGCGCGCCTCGCAGCAACTCCTCCCGGGGAGAGTCCTTGAGCAGGTAGCCGGTCGCCCCCGCCTCGATCGCCGGGAGGACATGGGTGTCGGTGTCGTAGGTCGTCAGGACCAGCACGCGCGCGGTGACGCCCAGCCTGGTCAGCTCGTTGATCGCGGTCAACCCGTCCATGCCCGGCATGCGCAGGTCCATCAGGATCACGTCGGGCCGGAGCTCCTGGGCGAGCCGTACGGCCGCGGCGCCGTCCGCCGCTTCGCCCAGCACCTCGAATCCCGGCGCGGAGGCGAACATGCTGCTCAGCCCGTCCCTGACGACGGGATGGTCGTCCGCGATCAACAACCGGACCGTGGCCGCGTGATCGGTCATGCGTGGCTCCCGGCCGGCAGGGTGGGGACGCAGGCCGAGATCCCGGTGCCGGCTCCGGGCTCGGACTCGATCCGCAGCGTGCCGGACAGTCCTTCGACGCGCTGACGCATGATGGTCAGGCCGAATCCGCCGCCGCGGGGCGGCGGTGACCCGCCGTCCGTGTCGAGACCCGCGGGGTCGAAGCCCCTGCCGTCGTCACGTACGTCCAGCGCGACCTCGTGGTCCAGGTAGGACAGGGTCACGCCGACCCTGGTGGCGTGCGCGTGCTTGGCCACGTTGGCCAGTGCCTCCTGGGCCGTGCGCAGCAGCGCGAACTCGGCCTCCGGTGTCATCGGCAGCGCCGTGCCGGTCGTCGTGACCTGAACGGCGAGCCCGTGCAGCCTCGACCACCGGCCGGCGACGTCGGCGAGGGCGTCGCTCAGGCGCGCGGTCCGCAGCGGCTCGGGCCGGAGCGCGTCGACCGAGCGCCGCGCCTCGGCCAGGCTCTCCCTCGCCAGGTTCTTGACGGCGTCGAAGGGCCGGCGCCACGGCGCCGGGACCTCGTGCATCTGCTCGGCCGCCTGGAGCTGCGCGATGATGCCGGTGAGCCCCTGCGCCAGGGTGTCATGGATCTCGCGGGCCATCCGCCGGCGCTCGTCGAGCACGCCCGCCTCCCTCGCCTGGGCGAGCAGCTGGGCGTGCAGGCCGGCGTTCTCGGCGAGCGACGCCTCCAGCAGCCGGTTCGTCCGGCTCAGCTCTCCGAGGGTCTGCTCGCGCCGCTCCTCCTCCTTCTCGGCGAGCCACAGGCCCCAGGCGCAGGCGCACATCATGGCGATGTTGAAGGCGATGACGATCACGGCCAGCGTCAGGCCGAGGACGTCGGTCGTGGGGATGTTGGACGCCTGCGCCGTACCGGCCAGGACCGCGGTGGCGGCCACCCCCAGCAGTCGCCACGGCCAGCGCAGGACCGTGAAGGAGTAGATGTAGGCGGCGGGGGTGAAGAGCCCGAAGAGGGGATGACGGATCACCAGGACCGCGGTGATCACGAGCAGCCCCGCGACGAACACCCCCATGGTCCGTGGCCGGCCCCACCAGCCGGGACGCAGGGTGAACATGCCGAGCATCCACGCGGCGGCCAGGGCGCACAGGCCGAGGTCGACGAGCAAGGAGCCCGTCCAGTCCTCCACGACCAGCAGGATCGCGACGAGGAGCGCCAGCAGCGCGTAGGGCACCACGTTGACCAGAAGGAACGGCGGCTGTGGCGAAGTCTTCAAGGCTCCCTCTCCCTTGCGGGATTCTATTCCGGGCGGCTATTCCCAGCGGAACCAGCGGATCGCGACGGACGCGCACACCACCGCGTAGGCCGCCAGGGTCAGCAGCGGCACGGCGGACGGGAAGTGACCCTGGTACGCGTCCTGGAACGCCCCCATGCCCGCGCCGAGCGGGGTGTAGTGGGCGATGTCCCGCAGCAGCGGCGGCATCTGCGAGATCGGCACCCACAGTCCGGCGAAGAACATCATCGGGAAGAACAGCACCGTGCCGATCGCCGTGGCCGGGCCGCGCCCGGGCGCGAGCGCGGTGATCAACAGGCCGATCGCGAGCAGCGCGGCCGCCGCGAGCAGCCAGGCGAGGGCGAAACCGGGAAGGTGCTCCGGCAGGCCGACGCCGAAGCCGAACCCGGCCACCGCGAGGAACAGGACCATCGCGACGACCGCGATGGCGAAGTTGGCCACGAGCTGGGCGGCGAGCACGCGGGCCGGGCCGACCGGCGTGGTGCGCATGCGCCGCAGCACGCCGTTCTCCCGGTATCCCGCGAGCGTGGTCGGCAGGGAGGCCGTGGCCAGGATGGCCAGGTTGAACAGAACCAGAACAGGGACGTAAAGGTCGAAGTACGTCAGGCCGCCGCCGCCTTCCACGGGCGTCCGCAGATCGGAGACGCTGCCGAGGATGACCAGCAGGATCAGCGGGAAGCCGATGCCCCACAGGGGGCCGACCTTGTCCCGGACGCACAGCGTGCTCTCGGCCTTGATGAGCCGCCAGGTCGCGGAACCCCGCTCGGCGGTCTTCGATGCTGACATGGGCATGGGGGCCTCTCTCTGATGTGTCACCGGGGGTCGGGGCGCTTGCCGGTCAGCCGGACGAACGCGTCCTCCAGGCTCGCCTGCTCGACGCGCAGTTGATGGGCCACGATCCGGTTACGGGCCAGCACGGTGGTGACGGCGTTGAGCGCGTTGTCGTTGCCGTTGACGATGACCAGGTCTCCCCGGCGGGTGACGCCGGAGACGTCGGGCAGGCTCGTCAGCAGGCGGTCGTCCATCGGCCTGGACGGGCGGAACTGGATCCGCTGCCCGGCGCACGCCCGCTCGGTCAGACCGGCCGGGGTGTCCACCATGACGACGCGGCCGGCGTCGATCAGCGCGAGCCGGTCGCACAGCCGCTCGGCCTCCTCCATGAAGTGGGTGACCAGCACGATCGTCACCCCGCGAGAGCGCACGCCCTCGATCAGGTCCCAGGTGTCGCGCCGGGCCTGCGGGTCGAGGCCGGTGGTGAGCTCGTCGAGGATCGCCACCCTGGGGCTGCCGACGAGCGCCAGCGCGATCGAGAGCCGTTGTTTCTGGCCGCCGGACAGCTTGGCGTACTTGGTCTTCGCCTTGTCCGCCAGGCCGAGGCCGTCCAGCAGTCCGCGCCAGTCGGCGGGCTCGGGATAGAAGGAGCTGTAGAGCTCCAGGGCCTCGGCGACCTGGAGCCGCTCGGGGAGGTGGCCGGCCTGCAACTGGACGCCGAGCCGCCGGGTCAGCTCGGTGCGGTCACGGAGAGGGTCCAGCCCGAGCACCTTGATCTCACCGCGATCCGGGGTGCGGAGGCCCTCGACGCACTCCACGGTCGTCGTCTTGCCGGCGCCGTTCGGGCCGAGGATCCCGAAGATCTCACCCTCCTGGACGGTGAGCGAGACGTCGTCGACCGCGATCTTGTCGTCATAGCGTTTGTGGAGGTCGCGTACCTCGATCACTGGTGGCATGCGCGCGTCCCTTCGGTGGTTGGCGCATTCAGCCTGCTACGACCGGCACTTCCGCCGACACCGACCAGGAGACGGGACCTGGCCGCCGGACGGTGGAGGCGGCGATCCACCGATCGGTGGATCGCCGCCCGGACGTAGCCCAGTGCCCTGCGGGTCAGGACGGGAACGGCGGCGCTGTCGGCGCTGCCGGCGCGCCCGGCAACCGGGAACCCGCGGGCAGCAGTGAATCGCACGCTTCGACCGCCGCCCCGTACTTCCCCGACAGGACGTCGACGCGCTCACCCTTGATGTCGAGGTTGACCAGCCCGTCCGAGGAGAGCGCGACCTCGGGGAAGCCGGGCAGCCCGTGAGCGCGCATGCACGCGGTGAACTGCTCGCCGTCCCTGACGGGCTCCTCTTCCGAGCCGGCCATCCAGCCCACGCCGGCGGCGAGGACGACGGCGGCCAGGACCAACCTGCTGATCTTCGAGCCGAACATGATGTCTCCGTTTCGGTCGGCCGTGTGTGCCTCCAGAAAAGCCGGGGGCCGGTTACAGGGCCGGAACGGTGACGGTTACCCCGCTGTAACCGGCGATGGGGGCATTCTGGGGATCATGAGGGTGTTGGTGGTCGAAGATCATGAGGAGCTGGCCCTGACGGTCGCGGCGGGGCTGCGCCGCGAGGGCATGGCCGTCGACGTGGTCCTGGACGGCCGGAGCGCGCTCGACCGCACCTCGGTGACCCGTTACGACGTGATCGTGCTCGACCGGGATCTGCCTGGCCTGCACGGTGACGAGGTGTGCGGGTCGCTGGCCGGCGCCGGCTATCCGGCGCGGGTGCTGATGCTCACCGCCGCCGGGACGATCGACGACAGGGTGACGGGGCTCGGCGCGGGCGCCGACGACTACCTGCCCAAGCCGTTCGCCTTCGCCGAGCTGGTCGCCCGGATCAGGGCGCTGGCCAGGCGGTCGCACCGCGCTCTCCCGCCGGTGCTCGTCCACGGCGACCTGCGGCTCGACCCGTCCACCCGGATCGCCGTCCGCGACGGGCGCCGGCTGCCGCTGAGTCCCAAGGAGTTCGCCGTCCTGGAACTGCTGCTGACCGCTGGGGGCGCGGTGGTCTCCGCCGAGGAGTTGCTGGAGCGCGGCTGGGACGAGTTCGCCGACCCGTTCACCCACACCGTGAAGGTCACGATCAGCCGGCTGCGCCGCAAGCTCGGCGATCCGCCGCTGATCGAGACGGTCCCGCAGGCGGGATATCGCATATGAGGCGGACCGTACGGCTTCGCCTGACCCTGCTCTACGGTGGCCTGTTCGCGCTGGCCGGGGTCGTGCTGGTCGCGCTCATCTACCTGCTGGTCCAGTACTCGCCCTTCCCTGCACCGCCCGCCGCGCCGGCGCCGCCCGGCGGGTTCGACGTGTCCGTCCGGACGCCCACGGTGGAGCGGGCGGCGGACCCGCTCCGGCTGCTGGTCAACTCCCTGATCGCGCTGGCCTTCATGACGTGCGCGGCGATGGTGCTCGGCTGGCTCATGGCCGGGCGGGTGCTGCGGCCGCTGGGCGAGATGACGGACACCGTCAGGCGCATCACGGCCGACCGGCTCGACCGGCGGCTGGCCGCCTCCGGGCCCGACGACGAGCTGAAAAGGCTGGCCGACACCTTCGACGCGCTGCTGGACCGGCTGGAGGCGGCCTTCACCGCGCAGCGCCGGTTCGTCGCCAACGCCTCCCACGAGCTGCGCACGCCGCTGACGCTGCAGCGCGCCATGGCCGAGGTCGCGCTCGCCGACCCGGAGGCCGACGCCCGGGCTCTGCGGACCGTGCTGGAACGCGTCGTCGCCGCGGGGAAGCATCAGGAACGGCTCATCGAGGCTCTGCTCGTGCTGGCCCGCAGCCAGCAGGGGCTGGACCACCGCCGCCCCCTCGACCTGGCCGCGATCACCGGACAGGCACTCGGGCGATACGAGGACGCGGAGATCCGCGTCGACTCCTCCCTCCGCCCGGCGCCCGCCTCCGGTGACCCCGCCCTGATCGAGCGCCTGGTCACGAACCTGCTGGACAACGCCGTACGCTACAACGTGCCCGATGGGTGGATCACGGTGGAGACGGCCGGGCGTTCCGGCCGCTCCACCCTCCGGGTCTCCAACAGCGGCCCGCTGATCCCGCCCGAACGGGCACACCTGCTCACGCGGCCCTTCCAGCGCCTGGAGAGCGGCAGGAAGGCCGGCGGCGACGGGTCGGGGCTCGGGCTGTCGATCGTGGCCGCCGTCGTCGAGGCCCACCGCGGCACGCTGGAGGTCCGGCCGCTGCCGGACGGCGGGCTCGACGTCACCGTCACCTTGGTGACACCCGGCCCAGCATGAGGGCCGCCGTCAGGGCAGGCGGGCGAGGAGCGACTTGGGCGCCGTCTGCCGGTAGGCGTCGGTGACGAGTTCGGCGATCTCGTCCCAGTCGACGCCCTCGACGTCCAGGTAGACGCCCAGCCAGCCGCGGTGTCCCACGTACGGCGGGCGGAAGAAACGGGCCGGGTCGTGCGCCACCAGCTCCTCCTGGGCGCCGGGCGGGGCCGCGCACCAGAAGGCCAGCCGGTCGTCGTGGTGGTGGTCGGCGTACATGACGAACGTCTTCTTGCCGCGCACGAACCAGGTGGGCTCGCCGTGGCTGAGCCGCTCGGTGACCTCGGGCAGGGCCAGGCAGACGGCGCGCAGCCGCTCCAGCGGGTCCATGCGGGTCAGCCGGTGAGGCGCAGCGGGTTGATCAGGTCGGCGTAGACGAGCAGCCCGGCCATGACGATCATGACGATGGCCAGCGCGTACGTCAGCGGCAGCACCTTGGCGATGTCGACGTAGGACGGCTCGGGGCGGCGCAGGATGCGCGCCCAGGCGCGCTTGAGGCCCTCCCACAGCCCGCCGGCGATGTGGCCGCCGTCGAGCGGCAGCAGCGGGATCAGGTTGAACATGCCGATCGCCAGGTTGAAGCCGGCCAGCAGGTTGACGAACACGAACAGCTTCTGCACGCCGGTCAGGTCGGAGGCGAGGATCTCGCCGCCCATGCGGCCCGCGCCGACGACGCCCACCGGGCCCTCGGGATCGCGTTCGGCCCCGGAGAACGCGGCGTCCCAGACGCCGACCATCTTCTCCGGCAGGTTGACCAGCGAGACCGCGACGCGGCCGGTCAGTTCGGCCATGTAGGGGAACACCGCGCCGAAGCTCTGCTGCTGCATGACCTCGGTCGGCAGCACGCCGAGGAAGCCGACGTTCTTCTCGATCACGTCGGGCTCGCCGGGCTTGGGCCGGTCCTGGGCGATGAGCGTGGTCTGCAGCGTCATGGGACGGCCGTCGCGAATGATGGCCAGCTCGGCGGGGCCGGCGCCGTGGGAGCGGATGACCCGGGTGGCGTCCTCCCACGTCTCGATCTTGTGGCCGTCGAGGGCGACGAGCTTGTCACCGGCCTTGAGCCCGGCCTGCGAGGCGGGCGTGGGCTGGTCGCCGGGACGGCACTCGGTGCGGTGCTCGCTGATCGGGATGACGCAGGTGTTGGTGTCGGGCGAGACCACCGGCGCGTAGGTGGGCACGCCGATGCCGACCAGCAGGAGGGCGTAAAGGATGAAGGCCAGCACGAAGTTCATCGCGGGGCCGCCGGACATGACGATGACCTTCTGCCACCACTTCTTGCGGTAGAAGACGCGGTTCTCGTCGCCGGGCCTGACCTCCTCCAGGGCCACTTCCCTGGCCTGCTCGATCAGGGCCTGGAACGGCCCGGTGGAGCCGCCGCGCAGCTTGCCGGGATCCTCGCCCGGCTTGGGCGGCAGCATGCCGATCATCCGGATGTAGCCGCCGAGCGGGATCCACTTGACGCCGTACTCGGTCTCGCCCTTGCGGCGGGACCACATCGTGGGCCCGAAGCCGACCATGTACTGGGTCACCTTGATGCCGAAGAGCTTGGCGGGCACCAGGTGGCCGATCTCGTGCAACCCGATGGACGCCATCAGCCCGATGAAGAAGATGGCGATCCCCAGGAGGAAGAGCCAGTCCATATACGCGCGCTCCAGACCGGACGATTCGACGTCCCAAGCGTAGTCGAACTCGACGGGCCCGGACGCTTACGTGACATACGGGGTATGCGAAGGACGGCTACGGGCGCCAGATCAGCACCAGCGCGCAGTCGTCGCTGTGGCCCGAGGCCATGGCGTTGACCAGGGCGCGCGCCCCGTCGCGGAACCCGGAGGGCAGCAGCCGCTCGGCCTCGCCGAGCAGCCGGTCGAGCCCGGCGTCGATGTCGCGCCCCGGCTGCTCGATCAGGCCGTCGGTGTAGAGCAGCAGCGCGTCGCCCTTGTGGAGGGTGCCGGTCTCGGGCTCGCAGTGGAGGTCGGGCACCACGCCGAGGACCACGCCCTTGGCGGAGGCGACCTCCCAGTTGCCGGTGCCGGCGTCGAACTTCACGACCGGCGGGTGGCCGGCGGAGGTGATGGTGTAGTCGCCGGTGGCCAGGTCGAGCCGGACGTGCACGGCGGTGACGAACCCCTCGTCGCCGCGCTGGCGGTGGAGGTAGGCGTTGCAGGCGGGCAGGAAGTCGTCGACGGAGCCGAGCAGCCCGCCGAACGTGCCCGACAGCAGCAGCGCTCTGGTGCCGGCGTCGACGCCCTTGCCCGAGACGTCGACCAGCGCGATGTCGACCCGGTCGCCGTCGCGCATGGACACCAGGAAGTCGCCGCCGAAGGAGGAGCCGCCGGCCTGCTTGAGCACGACCTTGCCGCCCCAGTCCTTGGGCAGCGGGGGCAGCTCGCCCTGGCTCTTGAGCCGGTCGCGCAGCTCCAGCAGCATGGCGTCGCCGCGCAGCCCCTGGACGCCGAGCTTGCCGCGGGTGCGGGCCATGAGCAGCGCCAGCACGGCGGTGAACCCGATCGTCACGGCGAGGCCGACGCCGACCCTGCCCGCGCCGAGCGTGACGGCGATGTAGCCCAGCGAGACGGCCACCGCGACCAGCAGCGTGACCAGGCTGCGCACCCGCAGCTGCAGGCCGCCGACCAGGGTGACGAGGATGAGCAGCGAGGGCGAGAACCACTCGGTGGAGACCTGGGCCGCGAGCAGCCCGACGACGAGCGTGACCACGGTCAGCGCGACCAGCAGGTTGCGGTCCCTGGCCGCCCCGCGCCTGAGGAACCGGACGAGCTGCACCAGGAACGGCACCCGCACCAGGATCGCGCGGAGCCGTGGCGGGATCAGCGGCGCCGGTCGGGTACTCATGATGCGCTCGACTGTATCGGTCTGGCTCGCGTTTGGGCAGCCGACTTGACCAGAGCCTTGATCGTCTACCAGGGATATTCGGTGGCCCCGGCGAGGGCTCGCTCGTACCGTGGACGGATGACGTATCCGATCCGTCCGATCGCCGAGAGCGAATGGCCGGCGTTCGCCGGCGTGCTCTCCGAGGGCTTCAACTGGACGCCGCATCCGCGGCAGACCGAGCGGTGGAAGGCGCAGACGGAGTTCGACCGCACGCTCGCCGTCTTCGACGGTGACACGATGGTGGCCTCCACGTCGGTGCACAGCTTCACCATGACGGTGCCGGGCGGGCGGCTTCCCGTCGCGGGCGTGACGGCCGTCGCCGTGCTCTCCTCGCATCGCCGCCGCGGCATCCTGTCGTCGCTGATGCGCAGGCAGCTCGCCGACGTGCGCGAGCGCGGCGAGCCTGTGGCGGCGCTGTACGCGTCCGAGGCGCCGATCTACGGGCGGTTCGGTTACGGGCGCGCGGCGGGGCAGATGTCGTTCACGATCGCCAGGCACGGCGCGGCGTTCGTCCCCGGCGCCCCGGTGGACCCGTCGCTGCGGCTGCGGGTGGTCAGGCCGGCCGAGGTCCGCGGCGAGTACGAGCGGCTGTTCGGCTCCGTCGCCGGCTCGCGGCCCGGCCTGTACGACCGGAACGCGGCGTTCTGGGACGCCATCCTGGCCGACGAGGAGTTCGACCAGAACGGCGCCGGCCCGCTGCGGTCGCTGCTGGCCGAGGACGACGACGGGGTGCGCGGTTACGCGCTGTTCCGGATCAAGAGCGGCTGGGACGGCGACGGCATGCCCGACGGCGAGGTGCGGCTGCAGGAGCTGTTCGCCGCCGATCCGGCCGCGTACGCGCTGCTGTGGCGCGGGGTGCTCGACCGTGACCTGGTGACGCGGATCGTGGCCCACGCCAGGCCGGTGGACGACCCGCTGTTCGCGCTGATGGCCAACCCCCGCCAGCTCCGCCCCAGCTGGTCGGACGAGCTGTGGGTACGCCTCGTGGAGGTCGACAGGGCGCTGGAGTCGCGCGCCTACGCGGCGCCGGTGGACCTGGTGCTGGAGGTCGCCGACGAGGTGTGCCCGTGGAACGCGGGCCGCCGGCGCCTGCGCGCCGACACCACGGGGGCGGAGTGCAAGCGGGTGGACGAGGAGCCGGACGTCACGCTGGACGTGGCGGCGCTGGGCTCGGCCTACCTCGGCGACGGCGATCTGGGCGCGCTGCACGCGGCCGGGATGCTGGGCGAGCGGACGCCCGGCTCGGTGCGGGCGCTGGCCACGGCCATGGCCTGGCAGCCGAAGCCGTTCGCCGGTCTCGTCTTCTGACGTACAGTCGCCGTATGGCCCTGCAGAGCTTGCAGATCACCGCGATCACGGCGATGCGCGCGCGTGACGTGTCGCGCCCGTCGAAGGAACAGCAGGAGACCGCCGACCGGCGGCCCCTGCGTGACGAGACGCCCAGGCGCGAGGGCAAACGGCGGGGTTAGCCCGGGAGCGAGGGCAGCTGCCCTATGGTCTCGTAGGCCTCGACCTGGGCGATGCGGCGGCTGTGGCGCTCGCTGCCGGAGAACGCGGTGGTGAGGAAGACCTCGACGAACCTCGTCGCGTCCTCGGTGGAGTGCATGCGCGCGCCGATGGAGACGACGTTGGCGTTGTTGTGCTCGCGGGCCAGGGAGGCGGTCTCCTCGCTCCAGGCCAGCGCGGCCCGGATGCCGCGCACCTTGTTGGCGGCCATCTGCTCGCCGTTGCCGGAGCCGCCGATGACCACGCCGAGGCTGCCGGGGTCGCCCGCGACGCCCTCGGCGGCGCGCAGGCAGAAGACGGGATAGTCGTCCTCGGCGTCGTAGACGAAGGGACCGCAGTCGGTCACCTCGTGACCGTGGTCCTTCAGCCACGACGCCAGGTGGTTCTTCAGCTCATAGCCGGCATGGTCGGCACCGATGTAGACACGCACCTCACCAGTCTTCCACAGCGGGGCCGAGGCGGCTCCGACCGCGGCCCCGATCGCTAGAGTAAGGAACTCCTATGGCCACTGGTCCTTACTGAGAGGGGAGCCTCCATGCGCGAGATCCGCGTGCTCGGCGATCCGGTCCTGCGCACGCCCGCCGAGCCCGTCGGGAGCTTCGACCGCGAGCTGCGCCGGCTGATCGACGAGATGTTCGAGGCGATGTACGCGGTCGGCGGGGTGGGCCTGGCGGGCCCGCAGATCGGGGTCGCGCGGCGGCTGTTCGTCTACGACATCAGCGGGCGCAAGGGCCACGTGGTCAACCCGGTGCTGACCGTCGACGACCCCGCGGAGGTCGTCGACGAGGAGGGCTGCCTGTCGGTGCCCGACCGGCGGACGAAGCTGCCGGCCTACGCGCCGGTGGCCCGCGCCGCGGGGGTGACGGTCGCGGGCGTCGACCGGCTGGAGCGGCCCGTACGGATCAGCGCGCGCGGCTCGCTGGCCCGCTGCTTCCAGCACGAGACCGACCACCTCGACGGCCGGCTGTTCGTGGACCGGCTGCCGAAGAACGACGCGCGCGAGATCATGCTCCGAACCTAGGGTGGGCGCATGACTGTGCTTACCGGAAAGGGCGCTCTGGTGACCGGGGGCTCGCGCGGCATCGGCAGAGCCGTGGTGGAGCGGCTGACGTCCGACGGGGCCGAGGTGGTCTTCAGCTACCGGCAGGACGCGGCGGCCGCCGAGCGGGTCGCCAAGGAGACGGGCGCCCTCGCCGTGCGCTGCGACCAGGGCAGCGAGGACGACCTCGCCCGGCTGCTCGCCACGGCCGAGGACCGGCTGCCGGGCATCGACATCCTGGTCAGCAACGCCGCCGAGACCGGGCCGGCGCTGATCGCCGACGTGACGCCGGAGCTGTACGAGCGGATGTTCGCGGTCAACACCCGGGCCGTCTTCCTGGCCGTCCAGTGGGCGGGCAGGGTGATGCGCGACGGCGGCCGGATCATCAACGTCTCGACGCTCAACACCGAGGTCCCCGCGCCCGCCATCGCGCTCTACGCCGCCACCAAGGCCGCTGTGGAGCAGTTCGCCAAGGTGGCGGCGCGGGAGCTGGGCGGGCGCGGCATCACGGCCAACAACGTGCTGCCGGGCGCGACCGACACCGACATGCTGCGCGCCGCCAACCCGCCGGAGGCGCTGGAGCAGGCGCCGCAGTTCACCGCGCTGCGTCGGCTGGGCACGCCCGGCGACGTGGCGGCCGTGGTGGCGTTCCTGGCCGGCCCCGACGGGCGATGGATCACCGGGCAGAGCATCCGGGCCACCGGCGGGATGGTGCTGTAGCGGCTAGAGCTGCAGCGCCTTGATCTCGAAGAACTCCTCCAGCCCGTACTCCCCCAGCTCGCGGCCGACGCCGGAGCGCTTGTAGCCGCCGAAGGGGGCCATCGGGTTGAAGTTGCCGCCGTTGACGGCGACCTGCCCGGTGCGCAGCCTGCGCGCCACCGCGACGGCGCGCTCCTCGGTGGCCGCCCACACCGCGCCCGCGAGCCCGTACGGGGTGCCGTTGGCGATCTCGACGGCCTGGTCCTCGGTGGTGTAGGGGATGATCGACAGCACCGGGCCGAAGATCTCCTCCTGCTCGATCACCATGCCGGGCTCGACCCCGGCGAACACGGTCGGCTCGACGTAGTAGCCGCGCGGCAGCGGCCGGTCGGTGCCGCCGGCCACGAGCCTGGCGCCCTCCTCCTGGCCGCGGTTGATGTAGCGGACCACCCGGTCGCGCTGCGCCGCCGACACCAGCGGGCCGACCCTGGTCGTCTCGTCGAACGGGTCGCCGACGGTGTACTTGGCGGTCGCCTCGACGGCCAGGCGGACGGCCTCGTCGTAGCGGTCGCGGTGCACGATCATGCGGGTCAGCGCAGAGCAGGTCTGGCCGGCGTTGATGAAGCAGTTGGCGACGCCCACCTTGACGGCCGCGCCGAGGTCGGCGTCGGGCAGGATGACGTTCGCGGACTTGCCGCCGAGCTCCAGCGCGACCCGCTTGACGCCGTCGGAGGCCAGGGCGGCGACCCGCCGCCCGGCGACGGTGGAGCCGGTGAAGGAGACCAGGTCGACGTCGGAGTGGCCGGCCATGGCCTCGCCGACGACCGGGCCGCGCCCGCTGACCAGGTTGAACACCCCGGCGGGCAGGCCCACCTCGTGGAAGATCTCGGCCAGCGCGTACGCGGCCAGCGGCGCCACCTCGCTGGGCTTGAGCACGACCGTGCAGCCGGCGGCGAGCGCGGGGGCCACCTTGGCGACGATCTGGTGCAGCGGGTAGTTCCACGGCGTGATCGCGGCCACCACGCCCACCGGCTCCTTGACCACCAGCGAGTTGCCCACGCGGGTCTCGAGCGGATGGCTGTCGGCCAGCTGGGCGTAGGAGGCCAGCACCCCGGCGGGCATGAGCGTCTGCACCTTCAGCGCGAACCCGAGCGGCGAGCCCATGTCGGTGGCGATCGTCCTGGCCACCTCGTCGGCCCGCTGCTTCAGCAGCTCGGCGGCGGCGGCCAGCAGCTTGCCCCGCTCGGCGGGCGGCATGGCCGACCAGCCGGGGAAGGCGCGCCGCGCGGCCGCCACCGCGGCCTGGACGTCGGCCGGCGCACCCGCCGGCACCCGGTCGATGATCTCCTCGGTGGCCGGATTGACGACATCGATGGCCTCTCCCGAGGCGGAGGCGGCCCACGAACCGCCGATGTATAGCTGACGCATGACTTCATCCTGGCGTGCCGCGGGTCACATGGCGAGACCGCGGCTCACCACGGAGTGAGCTGTATCAACCGGCTTGTCACGTTCTCCTACCGAGTGGAGTCGAAAATCAGTCGAAGCGGGGCTCGCTCGTACGGGAGCGCTTGAGCTCGAAGAACTCGTCGAAGCCGGTGACGAGCAGGACGCCGTCCCACATGCGTCCGGCGTCCTCGCCGCGCGGGATGGAGGTGATGACGGGGCCGAAGAACGCGTTGTCGCCGACGCGGATGACGGGCGTGCCGACCTCCTGGCCGACGAGGCCGATGCCCTCGTCGTGGGAGCGGCGCACGGCCTCGTCGTGTTCGGTGGAGTCCATGGCGTCGGCGAGGGCGGTGTCGAGGCCGGCGGCGGCGAGAGCGTCCTGGACCGTGTCGCGCAGGTCGCCGAGGCGCCTGATCGCGCGCTGGTTGTGGAAGCGGGTGCCGAGCTCGGTGTAGAGGGGGCCGACGACGTGGTCGCCGTACTTGGCGGCGGCCGCGGCCACCACCCGGACCGGGCCGATGGCGCGGACGATCTGCTCGCGGTAGGCCTCGGGGACGTCCTTGCCCTCGTTGAGCACGTTGAGGCTCATGATGTGCCAGCGCGGCTCGATGGGGCGAACCTTCTCCACTTCGAGAAGCCATCGTGACGTCACCCAGGCGAACGGGCAGAAAGGATCGAACCACAAATCCACAGGAGTCTTCTCGCTCATGTGGGCCATAACCTGGGGAGGCTCGAATCCTATTCCAGGGATCCGGCTGACCCCGACGAAGTGGTTGAAAAGGAGCGCAACTTGGCAGGCAACCTGACCCGGGACGAGGCACGCGAGCGGGCCCGCCTGTTGAAGGTCGAATCTTACGCGGTGGCGCTCGACCTGACAGCGGGCGAGGAGCGCTTCGACAGCGTGACCACGGTGCGTTTCGCCTGTACCAGGCCTGGCGCCGACACGTTCATCGACCTGCACGGCGCGCGCGTGCGCAAGGTGACGCTCAACGGCGCGGACCTCGACGTGTCCGCCTACGACGCCGACCAGGGCCGCTTCCCGCTGCCCTCGCTGGCCGAGTCCAACGAGCTGGTCGTCGACGCCGACTGCGTCTACATGCGCACCGGCGAGGGCCTGCACCGTTTCGTCGACCCGGTCGACCAGAAGGTCTACCTGCACAGCCAGTTCGAGACGGCCGACGCCCACCGCATGTACGCCTGCTTCGACCAGCCGGACCTCAAGGCGGCCTTCCAGCTGACGGTGCTCGCGCCGGGCGACTGGGAGGTGGTCTCCAACGCGGCGGCCTCCGCCGTGGACGAGCAGGGCGCCACCAAGCGGTGGACGTTCCCGCCCACAGCGGTGATGTCCACCTACATCACCGCCCTGGTGGCCGGGCCGTACCACAAGGTGACGTCCGAGCACGACGGCATCCCGCTGGGCGTCTACTGCCGGGCCTCGCTGGCCGAGCACCTCGACGCGGACAACATCCTGGAGGTCACCCGCCAGGGGTTCGACTTCTTCCACAAGGTGTTCGGGGTCCGTTACCCGTTCGGCAAGTACGACCAGCTGTTCGTGCCGGAGTTCAACGCGGGCGCGATGGAGAACGCGGGCTGCGTGACGTTCCTGGAGGACTACGTCTTCCGGTCCCGGGTCACCGACGCGGTGGTGGAGCGGCGCGCCGAGACGATCCTGCACGAGATGGCCCACATGTGGTTCGGCGATTTGGTCACCATGCGCTGGTGGGACGACCTGTGGCTGAACGAGTCGTTCGCCACCTACATGTCCGTGCTCGCCCAGGCCGAGGCCACCCGGTGGGGCAAGGGCGCGTGGACCACGTTCGCGAACGTCGAGAAGGCCTGGGCCTACCGGCAGGACCAGCTCCCGTCCACCCACCCGATCGCCGCCGACATCCCCGACATGCAGGCGGTCGAGGTCAACTTCGACGGCATCACGTACGCCAAGGGCGCCTCGGTGCTCAAGCAGCTCGTCGCCTACGTCGGGCTGGACAACTTCCTGGCGGGCGTGCGCGACTACTTCAACGAGCACGCCTGGGGCAACACCGAGCTGAAGGACCTGCTCACCGCCCTGGAGCGGACCTCGGGGCGTGACCTGTCCGCGTGGTCGAAGGAGTGGCTGGAGACCGCCTGGGTCAACACGCTGCGGCCGTCGTTCGAGGTGGCCGACGGCAGGTTCACCCGGTTCGAGGTGCTCCAGGAAGCGCCGGCCGACTACCCGACGCTGCGCTCCCACCGGGTCGCGATCGGCCTCTACTCGCTGGCCGGCGGGGAGCTGACCCGGACCAAGCGGGTCGAGCTGGACGTGGTGGGCGCCCGCACCGTCGTGGCCGAGCTGGCCGGCGAGGAGCAGCCCGACCTCGTGCTGATCAACGACGACGATCTCACGTACGCGAAGATCCGGCTGGACGAGCGGTCGCTGCGCACGCTCGTCGACGGCGGCATCGCGAAATTCACCGAGTCGCTGCCGCGGGCGCTGTGCTGGTCGGCGGCGTGGGACATGACGCGCGACGGCGAGATGTCCACCCGCGACTACGTCAAGCTGGTGGCCTCCGGCGTGGGCACGGTCAAGGACCTGACCGTCCTCCAGACCGTGCTGCGGCAGGCGCGGCAGGCCGTCCAGCAGTACGCCGACCCGGCGTGGCGGCCCGAGGGGATGGCGCTGCTGGCCCGCGAGCTGCGCGCGCTGCTGGCGGCGGCCGAGCCCGGCTCCGACCACCAGCTCGCCTACCTGCAGGCGTTCGCGCCCGTCGCTACCTCGGCCGAGGACCTGGCCGTGCTGCGGGCCATCCTCGACGGCACCGACGTGCCCGACGGGCTGAGCGTCGACGCCGACCTGCGCTGGACCCTCACCTCCGCGCTGGTCAGCGGCGGCGAGCTGGGCCCGGACGACATCGAGGCCGAGCTGCGGCGCGACCCCACGGCCACCGGCGAGCGGTCGGCGGCGCTGTGCCGGGCCGTCGTGCCCACGGCCGAGGCCAAGGCCGCGGCGTGGGAGCGGATCGTCGGCGGCGAGCTGCCCAACCACATCGCCCGCACCACGATCACCGGGTTCCAGGACCCGCACCACCCCGAGCTCCTGGCGCCCTACCGGGAGAAGTACTTCGCCGAGGTGGGGCGGATCTACCGGGAGTGGACGTTCGACCAGGCCTCCACGTTCGCGGTCGGGTGCTTCCCGTCGCTGCTGATCGAGGAGGAGACGGTCCGGGCGGCGCAGGCGTACCTGGACGCGGAGCGGCCGCCGCAGGCGCTGCGCCGGCTCATACTGGAGGGCGCCGACGGCGTGAGCCGCGCGCTGCGCAACCGCGCGCGCGACGCGGCCTAGCGACCCTCCGTAACGGCCCTCTCCCCCACCGGGAGGGGGCCGTCACTCTTGCGCCCAGCCCCTCCCGGCGAGTGGCTGGGCCTCACATGTCTCGCCCCTTTCCCTGATGGGAGAGGGGCTTTCGTGTTTCCGGGGGTTGACAGGGGTGTTGCGCGGGGCTCATATTTTCAGCACTAACTTTATTGCTGAAGAAAGTGAGCTCATGGCCGGTAGCGACCGCGGAGATCTCACCCGTACGGCGATCCTCGCCCTGCTCGGCACGGTGGGGCCGCTCAGCCGCAGCGAGATCGCCCGCGAGCTGGACGTCAGCCCGGCGACCGTCACGCAGCTGACGCGCGAGCTGATGGGACACGGCATGGTCGAGGAGCTCGACCTCAAGCCGTCGCGCGGCGGACGGCCCGCCCAGCGGCTGGGGCTCGTCGGCGGCGCCGGGCACGCGCTGGGCGTGAAGGTGACCGCCGACCACCTCGTGCTGGTGGACGTGCGGCTGGACGGCGAGGTGCTCGGGTCGTGGGTGCGGCCGTTCGACCCCGGCGCGGCCGACGCGCCCGGCGACCTGGCGGACGCCATCGAGTCGGTGCTGTCGGCGATCACCGACGGGCCGCCGCTGCTCGGGGTGGGCGTCGGGGTGCCCGGCGGGGTGGACGACCAGGGCGTGGGCACGGTCAACGCGCCCACGCTGGGATGGCAGGCCATGCCCGTCGGGGAGCGGCTGCGGCGGCGGCTCAACCTGCCGGTGCTGGTGGAGAACGACGTGAACGCGCTGGCGGCGGCCCAGCGGCTGTACGGCAGGGGGCGTACGCACCGGGACTTCCTCGTCCTGACCATCGGGCGCGGGGTCGGCGCGGCGATCGTGGCCGACGGGCGGGTGTACCGGGGGGCGCGCGGCGGCGCGGGCGAGTTCGGCCACCTGTGCGTGGACCCGCGGGGGCCGGCGTGCGGGTGCGGGGCCCGCGGATGCCTGGAGGCGTTCGTGGGGTCCGCGGGGCTGCTGGCGGCGGCCCGCGCCCGGTCGGGTGACGCGCCGGCCCCGGACGGCGTGGCGGATCCGCTGGGGGCCGTGGCCGCGCTGGGCCGGGCGGCCGTGGGCGGTGACCCGGTGGCGTGCGAGGTGTTCGCCGAGGCCGGGGAGATCCTGGGACGGGCCACCGCCGGGCTGGTCAACGTGGTGGATCCGGAGGTCGTGGTGGTGCTCGGCGAGGGCACCGCCGACTGGCCGTTCTGGCAGGTGGGGTTCGACCGGGCGCTGCGGGCCCAGCTCTACCCGGGGCGGCGCGACATCTCGGTCGAGGTCGAGAGCTGGGACGAGACGAGCTGGGCGCAGGGGGCGGCGGCGCTGGTGCTGGCGACCCCGTTCGACGCGGCGGGGGCGGCCGGTGAGCAGGGCCGCCTGGTCCGCGCCCGCCTGATCGGGACGACACCGTGACCGCAAGGTCCCCCGCCACGGGCGTGACGCTGACGGCGAGCCCGCCGGAGGTGGAGACACGGCGGGAGCCGCGGCGGCGGTGGCGGTACGCCGCGACCGTGGCCGTGTTCCTGCTGCCCAGCCTGGTCCCGCTGACGCTCTACACGCTGGTGCCGATGGTCGCGTCGCTGTGGACGAGCCTGCACGAGTGGGACCTGATCACCGAGATGCGCTGGGTCGGCCTGGACAACTACGCCGAGCTGCTGGGCGACCCGGGGACGAGGGCGGCGTTCGGCCACACGCTGTACTTCATCGCGGGCTACCTGCCGCTCGTCTACGCGGGCGGTCTCGGCCTGGCGCTGCTGCTCAACAGGGCCATGCCCGCCAGGAGCCTGCTGCGCGGCGTCTACTTCCTGCCGGTGATCACGAGCTGGGTCGTGGTCGCGCTGATGTGGAAGTGGCTGCTCAACCCGGCCTCCGGCATCGTCAACTGGGTGCTCGGGCTGGTCGGGGTCAGCGGGCCCGGCTGGTGGACCGACCCGGACTGGGCGATGCCGTCGATCATCCTCGCCTCGGCCTGGAAGGACCTGGGCTTCGTGATGATCATCCTGCTGGCGGGCCTGCAGGCGATCCCCCGCGAGTACCAGGAGGCCGCCATGGTCGACGGGGCGGGGGCGGTGCGCCGGTTCCGGCACATCACGCTGCCGCTGTTGTCGCCCTCGACGTTCTTCGTCGTGGTGATCTCGCTGATCAACGGCTTCCAGGTGTTCGACCAGGTGCAGATCATGACCGGCGGCGGGCCCGGCGGGGCGACGCAGGTGGTGGTGTCGCAGATCTACGACCTGACCTTCCGGTACGGGCGCGCGGGGGCGGCCTCGGCGCTGTCGTGGCTGCTGTTCGCGCTCGTCCTGCTGGTGACGATCGTCCAGATCCGCGGCCAGAAGCGGTGGGTGACCTATGGGTAAGGCGCTGCGTCACCTGGTGGTCGGGCTGGGCGCGGTGGTGATGCTGTTCCCGTTCGCGTGGGCGGTGATCACCTCGCTGACGCCCGGCGACGCCGTGCTGGCCGTGCCGCCCGACCTCACCCCCGAAGGGGCGAGCCTGGACGCGTACGGGAAGCTGCTGGAGACGCTGCCGTTCTGGCGGATCGTGGCCAACAGCGCGTGGATCGGCGCCGCGTCCACGACGATGCAGCTGGTCACCAGCGCGATGGCCGCCTACGCGTTCGCGCGGCTGCCGTTCCCCGGCCGGGGCGCGCTGTTCGCCGTCTATCTCGCGACGCTGATGATGCCGCTGCCCGTGCTGGTGGTGCCGCTCTTCATCGAGATGCGGATGTTCAACCTGGTCGACACCTACTTCGCGCTGCTGGCGCCGACGATCGCCTCGGCTTTCGGGGTGTTCCTGCTGCGGCAGGCGATCAACCAGGTGCCGAAGGAGTTCGACGAGGCCGCCGTGCTCGACGGCGCCGGACATTTCAGGATTTTTCTGTACGTGGTGCTCCCGCTGATCAGGCCGGCCCTCGCGACCTTCGCCATCTTCGGCTTCATGGCCAGCTGGAACAGCTACCTGTGGCCGCTGATCATCATCCGCTCCCCCGAGTTCATGACGCTCCCGCTGGGCCTGGCCACGCTGCACGGCCAGTTCACCACCGAGTGGGACGTCGTCATGGCGGGCTCGGTGATCAGCGTCGTCCCGATCCTCATCCTCTACGTCTTCGCACAGAAACACGTGATCGCCAGCGTCGCGCAAAGCGGGCTCAAGTAAAGGAATCCCCCCATGCTCAGTAGAACCAAGGTCGCCGCCCTCTTCGCGACCGCGCTGCTCGCCTCCGCCTGCTCCCAGGGCTCGGCCACCCGGGCCCCCGCCGCCGGTGACGACAGGACGACGCTGCGGTACTTCACGTTCTCGGCGGCGCCGGACCACGTGGAGGACCTGGACGCCATCGTGGCCGCGTTCGAGAAGGAGAACCCGAAGATCGACGTGGTGGTGGAGACCGCGCCGTTCGACGAGTACTTCACCAAACTGCAGACCAGCATCGCGGGCGGCACCGCGCCCGACACCTTCGAGCTGAACTACGAGAACTTCGTCACGTACGCGAGCGCCGGGTCGCTGCTCGATCTCGGCACGGTCGCGGGCGACGGCGACACCTCGGTGTACGCCGGGGAGTCGCTCGCCGCCTTCCAGCGCGACGGCAAGCAGTACGCGCTGCCGGCCTCGTTCTCGACCGTGGTGCTCTTCTACAACAAGGACCTGTTCGAGGCCGCCGGGGTCGAACCGCCCACGAGCGACTGGACGTGGGCCGACGAGAAGGCGGCCGCGGCCAAGCTGACGGACCGGAAGAAGGGCGTGTTCGGCGACTTCCAGCCGGTGCAGTTCTTCGAGTTCTACAAGACGCTCAAGCAGGCGGGCGGCGAGTTCCTGTCGGCGGACGGCAAGAAAGCCGCGTTCGACAGCCCCGAGGGCGCGCGGGCGGCCGAGTGGCTGGTGTCCAAGGTGGGCGAGGTCATGCCGACCGAGGCCGAGATCGGCGGCACCGCCGACTACGACACGAACCTGTTCAAGTCCGGCAAGCTCGCCATGTGGCACAACGGCATCTGGCAGTTCGCGGGCATGAAGGACGCGCCGTTCCAGTGGGACGTGGTCGTCGAACCCGGTGACAAGGCCAAGGCCAGCGCCGTCTTCCACAACGCGGTCGCGGTCTCGGCCGGCGCCAAGGCGGGCAAGGAGGCGTACGCCTGGGCCCGGTTCCTGTCGTCGTCGGACGTCGCGGCGCGGACCCGTATCAAGAGCTCGTGGGAGCTCCCGCCGGTGTCCGACCAGCAGCTCCTGTCCGGCTATCTGCAGGACCCGGTGCCGGCCAACCGGCAGGCGGTGTTCGACTCGCTGGAGTCGATCGCGCTGCCGCCGGTCATCGAGCGCCAGCAGGAGATGCAGGACGCGGTGACCAAGGAGCTGACCGAGGCCGCGTCCGGCCGCAAGTCCGTGGCGGACGCGCTCAAGGCGGCCGCCGCCGAGGTCGACGCCCTGCTCGGCTGAACCACTCAACATCCAGGAGACAGATCCCGTGACGCTCGTGTCGCACAGCCTCGACCTCATCCGCCGGCTGCAGGCTCCCACCGGGGCCTACCCGGCCTCGCCCACCTTCTCCGCCTACCGGGGTTACTCCTGGCTGCGTGACGGCGCGTTCATCGCCGAAGGAGTGAGCAGGCACGGGGACGCGTCCGGCGCGGACGCCTTCCACGCGTGGTGCGCCCGCGTGGTGGGCGACCGGGCCGGGCAGGTGGACGCCCTGGTCTCCCGCGCCGCCCGGGGTGAGACCGTCTCGCCGGCGGAGATGCTGCCGACCCGGTTCACTCTGGAGGGGGCGGACGGGACCGAGGAGTGGTGGGACTTCCAGCTCGACGGGTACGGGACGTGGCTGTGGGCGCTGCTGGAGCACGCGCGCAGGCACGGGCGGACGGTGGCGGGGACCGACAAGGGGGTGCGGGCGGCGGCCCGCTACCTGACGGCGTTCTGGCACCTGCCCTGTTACGACTGGTGGGAGGAGCACCTCGACCGGCGGCACGTCGCCACCCTGGGCTCGGTGCACGCGGGCCTGCGCGCGGCGATCGGCCTGGGCGTGCTGAGCCGGCCGGAGACGGAGGCGGCCGAGGGCGCGGTGGCGGGCATCGCCGCCCTGGTCGCCGCCGAAGGCGTCACCCGGCCGGTGGAGGGTCGCCCGCATCTCACCAAGTGGCTCGGCACGGACGCCGTGGACGCCAGTCTGCTGGCGTGCGTGACGCCGTTCGGGCTGTACGGGACCGACGACCCGGTGGGCGCGGGCACCGTGGCCGAGGTGGAGCGGCGGCTCGCCAGGGACGGCGGGGTGTACCGCTACCTGGACGACACCTTCTACGGCGGCGGCCGGTGGGTGCTGCTGGCCGGGTTCCTCGGCTGGAACCACGCGCGGGCCGGGCGGCCCGGGGAGGCGCGGCGGTATCTGCGGTGGATGGAGGCGCAGGCGACCCCCGCGGGCGACCTGCCGGAGCAGGTGTCCGACCTGCTGCTCGATCCCGGGCGGCGGCAGGAGTGGCTGGACCGGTGGGGGCCGGTGGCGACGCCGCTGCTCTGGTCGCACGGCATGTACCTGATCCTCGCGGACGAGCTGGAGGTGGGGGCATGATCCGGCACCGCCCCTTCGGGTCCGGGCACCCGTACGCGGAGACCGAGGACCAGCGCGTCCCGGCGCGGCCCCTGGACGGCGAGCCGGTGGAGCTGCGCGTCCGGGCGGCGCCGGGGGTGACGTCGGTGGTGTGCGAGTGGGTGACGGACGGCGGCCCGCCCGTGGAGCTCCCGCTCACCAGAGCAGGGTCCGCCGGGGCGGAGGCGTCCGTCGGGGACGGCGGGCATCTGGCGGCGGCGCACGCGCGGGCGACGAGGGCCGCCGCCGGTGCGTGGGCCGTCAGGACTCCCGCGCTGGAAGCGGGCCGCCGGTACTCCTACCGGTTCCGGGCCGCCGACGGGCGGGGCGGGATCCGTACCGGCAGGTGGTTCCACGTGACGGCGGCGCGGTGGTCCGGCGGCGGCGGGAAGCTGGTCGTGCGCGGGAGGGACCGGGTGGTGCCGGGGAGCGTGCGGTGGCTGGCCGACGGGGACGGGCCGCTGCGGGTCCGGTTCGCGCTGGAGCTCGGCCGGGAGGCGCACGTGGTCGGGTTCGGGGAGCGGTTCGACGCGGTGGACCAGCGCGGGCGCACGCTCGACGCGGTCGTGTTCGAGCAGTACAAGAGCCAGGGCGCGCACGGCAGGACGTATCTGCCGATGCCGTTCGCCCTGGTGGTGGACGCCGGGGCGGCCTGGGGGTTCCGGATCGACACCTCGCGCAGGACCTGGTACGACGTCGGCGCGTCCGAGAGCGACCGGATCGCGGTCGAGGCCGAGGTGGGGCCGGACGGCGAGGTGGCGGTCGACCTGTACGACGAGGGGACGCCGGCCGGCGTGCTGCGGCGGTTCCTGGACGACGTGGGGAGGGCTGAGGAGCTGCCCGCGTGGGTGTTCAGGCTGTGGGCCAGCGGCAACGAGTGGAACACCCAGGCCAGGGTAATGGCCGAGATGGACCGGCACCGCGAGCACGGCGTCCCGGTCGGCGCGGTGGTGATCGAGGCGTGGAGCGACGAGACCACGTTCACCGCCTTCCGAGGGGCGGAGTACGAACCGTCCGAGGAGCCGCACCGGCTGGCCGACTACACCTTCCCGGCGGACGGCCCGTGGCCGGACCCCAAGGGCATGGTGGACGAGCTGCACGAGCGCGGGATCAAGGTGCTGCTCTGGCAGATACCGCTGCAGAAGACGCGCCCGCACCCGAGGCACCAGGCCGCCGTGGACGCCCGTCAGCTCGTGGAGCGCGGCTACGGGGTCAAGGAGGCCGACGGCCGGCCGTACCGGAACCGGGGCTGGTGGTTCCCGCTGGCGCTGATGCCGGACCTGTCGTCGCGTGAGGTGCGCGACTGGTGGACGGCCAAGCGCGCCTACCTGGTGGCGGAGGTCGGCGTCGACGGGTTCAAGACCGACGGCGGCGAGCACGCGTGGGGCCACGACCTGCGCTACGCCGACGGCCGCCGGGGCGCGGACGGCAACAACCTGTTCCCCGTCCACTACGCGCGCGCGTTCGGTGACCTGCTGCGGCGGCACGGGAAGGCGCCGGTGACGTTCAGCCGGGCCGGGTTCGCCGGGTCACAGCCGCACGGCGCCTACTGGGCGGGGGACGAGGACTCGACCTGGGAGGCGTTCCGGGCCTCGATCAGGGCCGGGATCACCGCCTCGGCCTGCGGGGTCGTGTACTGGGGGTGGGATCTGGCCGGGTTCTCCGGTGACGTGCCGGGCGCGGAGCTGTATCTGCGGGCGGCGGGCGCGGCCGCGTTCATGCCGATCATGCAGTACCACTCCGAGTTCAACCACCACCGCGAGCCGCTCCGGGACCGCACGCCGTGGAACGTCGCGGAGCGGACCGGCGACGAGCGGGTGGTCCCGGTCTTCAGGCGGCTCGCCGAGCTGCGCGAACGGCTGGTGCCCTACCTGGCCGAGCAGGCCGGGCGGGCGCTGGACGGGCCGCCGCTGATGCGCGGGCTGTTCTTCGACCACCCGGACGACCCGGCCGTCTGGCGGTATCCGCTGCAGTTCAAGCTGGGCGACGCGCTGCTGGTCGCCCCGGTGACCGATCCCGATGTCCCGGAGATGCCGGTCTACCTGCCCGGGGGCGACTGGGTGGACGTCTGGACCGGCCGCCCGCTGCGCGGCGGCCGCGAGGTCGTGCTGCCCGCCCCGCTCGACCGCCCCCCGGTGGTCTGCACGGCGGCGCACTGGCCCGGTCTGTCCCCCGTTTTCACGACCTGAGCCGACGACCCGTGGCAGGACCGCTCCTGCCTCGGGAAACGGTGGTGTGACGACCGGATCGTTCCGAGCGCGGGCACCTCCGAGCCGGTGTTAGCGTGGATGACGTGCTGGGTGCCGGAACCACGCTGAACGACCGCTACCTGCTGACCGAGCGGGTCGGCGGTGGCGGCATGGGCGAGGTGTGGCGTGCCACCGACACGGTGCTCGGCCGCACGGTCGCCGTCAAGGTGCTCATGCCCGCGCTGAGCGAGGACGCCGCCTTCCTCCAGCGGTTCCAGAACGAAGCCAGGGCCATGGCCACGCTGCGCCATCCGGGCGTGGTCGACGTCTACGACTACGGGAGCTGCGAGGTCGGCGGCCGCCAGGTGACGTTCCTGGTGATGGAGTTCGTCGAGGGCGAGTCGCTCGACAAGCACCTGCGCCGGGCCGCGCTCGACCCGGTGGCCACCATGCGGCTGGTCGCCGAGGTGGCCGACGCGCTGGCCGCGGCCCACGCGCAGGGCATCGTGCACCGCGACGTCAAGCCCGCCAACCTCGTCGTGCGGGCCGGCGGCTCGGTGGCGCTGACCGACTTCGGCATCGCCCACTCGGCCTCGGCCGCCCAGCTCACCGCCACCGGGTCGATGCTCTGCTCGGCCGGCTACTGCGCGCCCGAGATGGCGACCTCCAGCGAGATCACCCCGGCGGTCGACGTCTACGCGCTCGGCGTGGTGGCCTACGAGTGCCTGACCGGCCGCCTGCCCTACGAGGGCGACACCCCGGTCCAGATCATCTACAAACACCTGCACGCGTCCGTCCCGCCGCTGCCGCCCGAGGTGCCGCGCGGGCCGCGCGAGGTGGTGGCCAGGGCGCTGGAGAAGGCGCCCGACCGGCGCTACGCCTCCGCCGAGGACATGGCGCGGGCCGCCCGCACGGCCATGACCTCCCCGGGCGCCGCCCCCGCGCCCCGGCGCAGGCGCGCGATGTCCGCCATGCTCGCGACGGTGCTCGCGATGCTGGTCACCGCGGGCGTCGCGGCCATGGTGTGGATGCGCCCGGCCGAGACCGCCCAGCAGAACCCCGTCCTCCCGCCCGCGAGCTCGTCCGAGCCGCACACCTCGGCGACGGCGACCGGGCGGCCGACCGAGGCGGGCAACCAGGCGTCCGACGGCAGGCCGACGCGGGTCCCGCCGCCGGCCGTCACCGGCAGGCCCAGCCCGACCGGCACCCCCACGGTGTCCCCCTCCCCGACGGACCCGCCGACGACCCCCTCCCCCGACCCGACCACCGAGCCGGAGCCCGACCCCACCGGCGAGCCGACCGACGAGCCGTCCGAGCCCGACCCGCACGAGCCGACCCAGGAGCCCACGGCCAAGCCGACCGGCGACATCCAGTGCATCACGACACCCTGTCCTTGACGGTCCGGGTGACAGCGGTCAAGATCGGCTATCGTCGCGTCTGACCACCGTCGCTCACCCCCTGGAGCCCTTGGTGAAGAGGCCCGCCAAGCAGAAGTCGGTCATCGTCGATCCGGTCCTGATCATCGGCACGGTCCTCTCGGTCCTGCTGGCGGTGATCTTCTACGTGCGTGAGGACACCGCGCAGGCCCTCGGCACCGTGGCAGGCCTCCTCGGCGGCGTCATCACCCTCCAGGTCCAGACGCTGCTGCGGGAGCGGCGCCGGGTCGACCACGAGACCCGGGTCGGCGCCCTGGTGTCCACGATCGAGAAGATCCCCTGGCTGCCCGACCTCATGGAGCCGATGCTGCGCGCCGCCAAGCACGTCGAGCTCCAGTACAAGGGCACGCCCGCCGACGACGCCTGCCGCGACGCCTTCGAGGAGTGCCTGCGCACGCTCGCCGACCTGGAGCGCGGCCACTTCCGCGCCCCTTATGGCGACAACGGGGTGTTCCTGCGGCTCATCCGGCAGGCGAAGCGGCAGATCTGCGTCACCAGCGTGCCCTCCGTCGACCTGGAGTGGTGGCTGGAGCCGGTCGGCCGCGAATACTGGCGGGCGCAGGCCGACGCGCTGGCCAGGGGCGTGGTGATCAGGCGGGTGTTCATCTACCGCGAGTGGAGCGACGCCCTCGACGCGCTGGCCCGCGAGCAGGCCGAGGCGGGCGTGAAGGTGCGGCGCATCCACGCCGACCGGCTGTCGCCGGCGTTGCGGGTGATCAGCGGCCTGTGGGACGACGCCTGCGGCCACGAGCTAAGCTACACGGCCGGGGGCGAGGCGGTGTACGACACGTTCACCGTGTCTCCTCCTGATCTCGAACGGCTGATGCGGCAGTTCGAGATGATCGAGCGGATCGCGGTGGAGCTCGACGATCCGCGCTCTCCCGAGCCCGTCGCCTGAGGCCGTCGGCCGCCAGCAGCGCGAGCGCCGCCCACAGCACCGCGAACGCGAGCCACCGGGTGGCCGGCATCGGCTCACGGAAGACCAGCAGCCCGACGAGGAACTGCACGATCGGCTCGATGTACTGCAGCATGCCGGTCACGCTCAGCGGGATCTTGGTGGCCGCGGCGCTGAACAGCAGCATCGGCACGATCATCACGAACCCCGACCCGACGCCCAGCAGCGTGTTGGCGGCCGACACGTGCCCGAACGTCGCCTGCCCGCTCGCCTGCAGCACCACCGTGTACGCCAGCGCGAACGGGAACAGCACGGCGGTCTCCACCATCAGCCCCTCCACGGCGCCGACGGCCACCCTCTTCTTGATCAGCCCGTAGGTGCCGAACGTCACGGCCAGGCCCAGCGCGATCCACGGCGGCCCCCCGTACTCGATCGTGAGCACCACCACGGTGACGGCCGCGAGGCCGATCGCCGCCCACTGGGCGGGGCGCAGCCGCTCCCTGAACAGCACCACCCCGAAGGCGATGCTGACCAGAGGGGTGATGAAGTAGCCGAGCGAGGCGTCGACGACGTGGCCGTTCATGGTCGCCCAGATGAACAGCGCCCAGTTGACCGAGGTCAGCACGCTGGCGACGCTCAGCAGGGCCACGTCGCGGGGCCTGCGCAGGATCGCCGCCACCTTGCGGCGCCTGCCGAGAGCGAGCACCAGCAGGCCGATCGCGACCGGCGACCACAGCACCCGCAGCGCCAGGATCTCCACCGGCCCCGTGGGCTCCACCAGCGGCCAGTAGAGGGCGGACAGCCCCCACAGCACGTACGCCGCCGCGCCCAGCAGGACCCCGCGCCGCGCGACAGACATCGCCCCACCCTAACCCGGGGATTCCTCGCCGAGGGACCCGCCGGTGTCCGGTCTGAGTAGGGTGATCCGGTGGAGACGACTCGTGATCTTTTCGTGGCGCTGGCGCGCCGCTACGCGTTCGCCGACCTCGGGGCGCTGTCGCCCGACCCCCGGATCGCGGAGGCCTGCGAGTTCGGGCAGCGGTTGCTGTCGCTCGACGCCGAGGACTTCGCCGTCGACACCAAGGCGGTGCCCTCGTCGCTCAGGCGGCAGGCCCGGGCGTGCCACATGCCGCAGACCCCGCGCGAGCAGCCGCGCGGCGCGCTGGAGTCGCTGCGCCCCGCCTACGGCCTGCTGCTGGAGGTCATCGCGATCCGCTGGCACCGCCGCGAGCTGAGCCCGATGATCGCCGCGGTGCACATCGCCGCCGAATACCTGCCGCTGCTGGCGTTCGAGCCGCACCTGGGCCACGCGGGCGACCCCGCCCGCTGGCCGGAGGGCCTGAGCGCGACCGGCAGCCGGTTCGGCGTGATCGGCGACCGCGACTGCGACCACACCAAGGCGGAGCAGTCGGCCACCAACCGGACGCTGAGGGTGGCGGGAGAGCCGTCCGAGGGCTGGCGCGCGTACTTCGACCGGCAGCACAGCCAGGTGGCGGGCGCGCTCGCGGTGTGCGTGGCCACCTGCCGCAACCCCTGCACGGCGATGGATTGGATCGCTCCCGAGCCGCGCGCCGGCCTTCAGGAGCGCGCCCGCGTCGCGCTCGCGTTCGCGGAGACCCCGCTGGTACGCCTGCGCCACGCGGCGCCGGTGGGCCACGGCTTCGGCGTGCCGTCGCCGGAGGAGGTGCTCGACGCGTGGGAGCGCAGCCGGAGCACGCTCGGCAAGAGCCCGGTGGGCGCGGCCGCGGCCCGCGACGACGGTTTCCCGCTGCCGGGCCTGCCGTCGTTCTTCGCCGCCGTCGCCGCGGCGCCGATCGAGCCGTCCACGCTGCTCAGGGGCGTGAGCGAGCACATCGCCGCGCTGATCGACGGCTAGCGGCGGGCGCCGGCCTGCTCGGCCAGGGCGCCGATCCCGTACAGCAGGCCGCCCACCAGGTCGCCCGCGCTGAACGCGGTGGCCATGGACATCGCCGTCAGCCGGCACGACGCGTCGGAGAGCCGGCGCCTGGCGTTCTCGCCGGTGACGATCTCCAGGGCGCGGCCCCGTACGTCGACCATGATCACGACGGCGTCGTCCGCCTCCTCGTCGAGCGCGGCGTGCAGCCGCTCGGCGAAGTGGCGCCGGCCGCCGACGGGCGAGCCGAGGAAGAGCGCGAAGCGCAGGGCGCAGCGCCGCTCCGCGGCCCGCAGGGCCTGCCGGACGTCGTCGGCCTGGGCCGCGGAGAGAGTTCGCATCCCGATCACCATCCCGCCGACGCGCCACCGACCCGCATGCCGGGCTCGGCGGTCTCCGCCGCCGCGACCCAGTCGGCCTCTCCCGGCGGCGCCCACTGCGGCGGCCGGTCGACCAGCACGAGCCCCGACGTGCTCACGCCGCGGTCGCCGCGGCCGGGGCCGCCGATCCACACCGGCCCCGCCTCCGCCTTGCGCGCGGCACCGCGCCCCGGCATCAGCACGAGCAGGCTGATCAGCACGAACAGTCCCAGCGACACCCCGATGAGGAAGAGCAGGATCTCCAGCGCGCTGTTCACATCACGAACGTAATCCCGGTCCGCCGGTCCGGCCAGACCCAGGTACGAGAGTCTCGACAGGAGATGCCAAAGACCCGGTCAACATGATCGCGAGGCCCTCCGGCAGGGCTAGGATCGCCTCGGGCTCTCCCTACCTCTCTAGAGAGGAACGTAATAAGTACCCGGAAACCGGGCGTAGGACACGGTGAGCCGGGCCATAAAACTATGGACAAGGCAGCACTAGGAATGCATCAGAACCCCGGGCTACGGTGAATCACGTGGACTCCGACCCTCAGCGTGAAGACGGTCACAACACGTCCCCGATCTGGGTGAGCGACAGACCGGAAAACGAGCAGACCGCCAAACCTGCGGCGCCCACCACCACCTATGCGCCGGTCGAGCGGGCCTCCATGCGCGAGCTGCTCCAGCAGCCTCGCTTCCGCCGCATGCGCAACCGCGCGCTGCTGGCCCTCGCCGTCGGCGTCGCCGTGGGTCTCCTGGTCATGGACTGGCGGGTGGGCGTGACCGCGGGCGTGCTCGCCGCCATCGGCGAGGCGATCTACCGCGCGCGTTCCAACTCGACGGTGCCGGCCTGGCGGCGCTCCTCGGTGGCCGAGCGCCGCACCGAGGCGCAGCTGCGCCAGCTTGAGCGCCGCGGCTACCGCACCCTCCACGCCCGCGCCATCCCCGGCACCGAAGCGCAGATCGACCACCTGGTCGTCGGGCCGACGGGCGTGTACGCGGTCGACTCGGAGAAGTGGGACAAGCGGCTTCCCGTGCGGGTGCAGATGGGCAAGAAGCTCTTCCACGGCCCCTTCGACAAGAAGGACCGCCTCGTCGAGGCCAGGGGCGAGGCGACCCGGGCCGCCGAGCTGATCAGCAAGGCCTACGGCCACCAGGTGTCGGTGGTGCCGTCGCTGGCGATCTACGGCCCGCCGGTGCCCTGGAAGATCATGACGATCAAGGGCGTGGACGTCTACGAGGGCGTCCGGGCCCGCCGGTGGATCACCAAGCGGGAGCGCGCGCTCACCGACACGGAGATCGACAAGATCTACGAGATCGCGGCCCAGGTGCTGCCCCCGCGCTACGGCGAGGGCTGACAGGCAGGCGGAGAGGCCTCACTGGCACACCTGTGCCTCTCCGCGGCGGCCTTCCTTCTCGCGGATACGTCCCCGTACGCGTCGCGCCCACATAAGCGGGCCCCGGCGGGGAAGCGGAAACCGGAACACCGGGGCGGCGCGTGCCGCCCCGGATGACCGTCCGGACCCGCAGAAGGAGTGTCTCCCCATGGCCAGACTCGGTTTCCACGCCTCGCACGAACAGCTCGCGCCGAGCGCCCTGCTGGAGGCAGTGCGCCGGGCCGAGGAGGCGGGTTTCACCACCGCGATGTGCTCCGACCACTTCGCGCCCTGGAGCCACGCCCAGGGCCACTCCGGCTACGCCTGGTCCTGGCTGGGAGCCGCGCTGGCCGGCACCGGCCTGCCGTTCGGCGTCGTCACCGCGCCCGGTCAGCGTTACCACCCCGCGGTGGCCGCGCAGAAGGCCGCCACGCTCTGCGAGATGTTCCCCGGCCGGTTCTGGATGGCGCTGGGCAGCGGCCAGGCGCTCAACGAGCACATCACCGGCGACAGGTGGCCGGCCAAGCCGGAGCGCAAGGCGCGGCTGCGGGAGTGCGTCGACGTCATGCGGGCGCTGTTCGCCGGGGAGTGCGTGTCGCACCGCGGGCTCGTCACGGTGGACCGCGCCCAGCTCTACACCCTGCCCGAGACCCCGCCCCCGCTGATCGGCGCCGCCGTCAGCGCCGAGACCGCCCGATGGGCCGGCTCGTGGGCCGACGGGCTCATCACCGTCAACCAGGACGTGCCGCAGCTGCGCCGGGTCGTCGAGGCGTTCCGCGAGGGAGGCGGCGCGGGCAAGCCGGTCTACCTCCAGGTCCACCTGTCGTGGGCCGAGGACGAGCAGACCGCGCTGCGGATCGCGCACGAGCAGTGGCGCACGGGCGTGCTCGGCGGCGACGTGCCCTGGAACCTGTCGACGCCGGAGGAGTACGAGCAGGCCTCCGCCACCGTCAGGCCCGACGACGTGCGGCGGGCCGTGCTGGTCTCCGCCGACCTGGAACGCCATGCCGGCTGGCTCGCCGAGTACGCCGACCTCGGCTTCGACACGCTCTTCCTGCACCACGTGGGCCAGGAGCAGCGCGGTTTCATCGACGCCTTCGGCCAGAAGGTGCTGCCGCGGCTGCGGGAACCGGCTTGAGCGCACGCTTCCCGCCGATCGACGGATAAGCGTTCCTGTCGGACACCCACACCGCCGCGCTCGTCGCCCCGGGCGGGGCGGTCGAGTGGTTCTGCGTGCCGGCCTTCGACGGCGAGAGCGTGTTCGCGCGCCTGCTCGACCGCGACCGCGGCGGCGCCCTCGACATCGAGGTGGCGGGCGCGGGAGCGCCGGAGCGCCGCTATCTCGGCGACACCCTGGTGCTGGAGAGCGTCCACCGCACCGGCGACGCGACCGTGACGGTGACGGATTCCTGGCCGTCGCCGACGACGGCGACCCGGCCGGCCCGCTCGCCGCCCGGCACCTACTCGTCCGCGTGGTGCGGGCTACCGGCGGGACCGCCGACGTCCGGATCGGGATCGACGCCCGGCCCGGCTACACGCGGGAGACGGCCCGGTGGCGGCCGGACGGCGACGGGACGTGGGTGCACGAGGAGCCCCGGCTGTGAGCCGCCGCCGACCGGCCGCTGCTCCGCTCCGGCTCCGTCCTCGGGATCGAGACGTCGCTGGGGCCCGGTGAGGGGTTCGCCGTCGTGCTGGGGTACGCGGACGCGCCACGGCGTGCCGACGACGTCCGCAGGGCCGACGCACTGCTGCGCGCGACCGTACCGCGTGGGAGACGTGGTCGAGCCGGGGCGACGACATCGGGACCGGGCGGGCGCACGTCCGGCGCAGCGCGCTGGTGCTGCGCGGGCTGATGTTGGGTGTGCCTGGACCGGGGTGTGCGGCTGGCCGGGCTGCTCGGTGACGAGAGCGCGCCGGCGCACCGCTGGCGGCGGGCCGCCGACGAGGTGCGCGTGCTGGGCACCGTCGACCGCGTGATCGAGGAGCTCTGCGACGGCGACCTGGTGCACCGCTACAGCCCCGCGGAGGTCGACGACGGGCTGCCCGGCGAGGAGGGCAGCAGGAGTCAGGGCCGCTCCGGGAGCTGACCACCGAGGCGGGCCTCGAAGGCGTCCAGCGCGGCGGCGAGCTCCCGGCTGGGCGGCAGGGCGCCCGCCATGCGCGGGCCGAGCGCGGCGCCGAACCCGCTGATCCGGACGATCAGGTCGATCATCGCGTCCCGGTCCGGCCAGGGGAACGACGGCTGCGCGATGAGCAGCGCGGCGCAGCCGTGCGCCGCCGACCACAGGGCCAGGGCGAGCCGTTCGGGCTCGCCGCGCATCACCCCCGCCTCGACGCACGCGCGGACGGCGTCCACCATGTAGCCGAAGCACGCCTGCGCGGCGGGCGGCACCCCCTCCCCCGCCGAGGGGGTCATCATCAGCACCCGGTACTGCACCGGGTGGTCCAGCGCGAAACGGATGTAGGCCCGGCCGCACCGGCCCAGCCGCAGGAACGGGTCGGGGTCCCGGCACTCGGCCACGAGCCTGCCGAGCTCGTCCCACACCCGCAGGCACACCGCCTCCAGCAGTTCCTCCTTGTCGGCGAAGTGCAGGTAGACCGAGGGCGTGGAGACTCCCGCGCGGGCGGCGACCGCGCGGACGGTGAGCGCCTCCTCGGTGCCGGTCTCGTCCAGCAGCTCCTCGGCCGCGCGCAGGAGCTCCTCGCGCAGCAGCGCGCCGTCGCCGCGCCGGGCGCGGACCCGTTTCTCCGTCACCTCCCTAGGTTGACGCCGTTAGGTTAACGATGTCAATCTGATCCTCTGCGAAGGGGAGCACATGACGCGATTCGACGAGGCGACGGCGGTCAAGACCACCGGCCAGGGCACGTACGAGGCCAGGCTGGACGCGACGTGGAGCGTCGGCGACAAGCTGCACGGCGGCTACCTGATGGCGGTGCTGGCCAGGGCGGCGCTCGAAAGCGCGGCGGGCCCCGGGCACCCGCACGTGACCGCCGTGAGCGCGTCGTTCGCCGAGCCGCCGGAGCCGGGGCCGGCCGAGGTCCTGGTCGAGGTGCTGCGCGCCGGGAGGACCGTGACCCAGGTCAGGGCGGAGCTCACGCAGCAGGGCAGGCCGCGGGTGGCCGCGCTGGTGACGCTCGGCCTGCTGGACGACGCCGATCCGCGCTGGACGTCGGCGCCGGCGGTCGAGATGCCCCCGGAGGAGTCCTGCTTCCTGGCGCCGAGAGAGGTGCCGGGCAACGCCTTCCCGGTGCCGCTCATGGACGTGCTGGAGCTGCGGCTCCACCCCGAGCAGGTGGGTTTCGTGTTCGGCGAGCCGTCCCTGCGCGGGCGGCTCGACACCTGGCAGCGGCTCAAGGACGGCGCCGCGTGGGACCCGCTCAGCCTGCTGCTGGCCCTGGACCCGGTGCCCCCGGCCTCCTACGACCTGGGCCTGCCGGGCTGGGCGCCGACGATCCAGCTCACCGCGCACGTGCTGCGCCTGCCGGCCCCCGGCCCGGTCAAGGTGCGCCTGTCGGTCACCGAGGTGGGCGGCGGGAGGATGGACGAGACGGCCATGGTGTGGGACTCGCGGGACCGCCTGGTGGCGCAGGCGACCCAGCTCGCCGCGATCCGCGTCCCCGCCTGACGCCGTATCGGGTCGTGGACATCCGTCTCAGTTACCGGGCGGCTGGCCGTACCATGGATGGACGCTCGACGATGGGAGAAGCTCCATGCCCGCCCTCAGGTCTCGTACCGTCACCCACGGCAGGAACATGGTCGGTGCCCGGGCCCTGCTCCGGGCGACCGGCGTAGCCGGGAGCGACTTCGGCAAGCCGATCATCGCGGTGGCCAACAGCTTCACCCAGTTCGTGCCCGGCCACGTCCACCTGCGCGACGTCGGCGACGTGGTGTCCGGGGCGATCCGCGAGGCGGGTGCCATCCCCCGCGAGTTCAACACGATCGCGGTCGACGACGGCATCGCCATGGGCCACGGCGGCATGCTCTACTCGCTGCCGTCGCGCGAGCTCATCGCCGACGCCGTCGAGTACATGGTCAACGCCCACTGCGCCGACGCGATGATCTGCGTCTCCAACTGCGACAAGATCACCCCGGGCATGCTGCTGGCCGCGTTCCGGCTCAACATCCCGACGGTCTTCGTCTCCGGCGGTCCGATGGAGGCCGGCAAGACGCCCGGCCGCAAGCTCGATCTGATCGACCCGATGATCGCCTCCGCCGACGACTCCGTCACCGACGCCGAGCTGCTGGAGATGGAGGAGAGCGCCTGCCCGACCTGCGGCTCGTGCTCCGGCATGTTCACCGCCAACTCCATGAACTGCCTGGCCGAGGCCATCGGCCTGGCGCTGCCCGGCAACGGCACGATCCTGGCCACCCACAAGGCGCGCAAGGACCTCTTCGAGGAGGCCGGCCGCACGCTCGTCGAGATCACCCGGCGCTACTACGAGGAGGGCGACGAGTCGGTGCTGCCGCGCTCGATCGCCACCCGCGAGGCGTTCGAGAACGCGATGACGCTCGACGTCGCCATGGGCGGATCCACCAACACGATCCTCCACATCCTGGCCGCGGCCCGCGAGGCCGAGGTCGACTTCGGGCTCAAGGAGATCAACGAGATCTCCCTGCGGGTGCCGTGCCTGTGCAAGGTCGCCCCGGCGACCAGCAAGTACCACGTCGAGGACGTCCACCGGGCCGGCGGCATCCCCGCCATCCTGGGCGAGCTCGACCGGGCCGGGCTGCTCCACCGCGACGTCCCGACGGTCAACGGCGGCACGCTCGGCGACCTGCTGGCCGCCTGGGACCCGATGTCGCCCTCGGTCAGGCCCGAGGCGACGGAGCTGTGGCACGCCGCGCCCGGCAACGTCCGCACCGTCAAGCCCTACTCGCAGGACAACCGGTGGGACTCCCTCGACCTCGACCGCGCCGACGGGTGCGTGCGCGACCTCGAGCACGCCTACACCGCCGACGGCGGCCTCGCCGTGCTCTACGGCAACATCTCCCGCGACGGCGCCGTGGTGAAGACCGCCGGCGTCGACGAGTCGATCTGGAAGTTCATCGGGCCGGCCGTCGTGTTCGAGTCGCAGGAGCAGGCGGTCGAGGGCATCCTCAACGACCGGGTCAAGGAGGGCGACGTGGTGATCGTCCGCTACGAAGGCCCCAAGGGCGGCCCCGGCATGCAGGAGATGCTCTACCCGACCTCGTTCCTCAAGGGCAAGGGCCTGGGCAAGGCGTGCGCGCTGATCACCGACGGCCGCTTCTCCGGCGGCACGTCCGGGCTGTCGATCGGCCACGCCTCCCCCGAGGCGGCCGAGGGCGGCACGATCGCGCTCGTCGAGGACGGCGACCTCGTCGAGATCGACATCCCCGCCCGCAAGCTGGAGCTGCACGTCCCCGAGGCCGAGCTGGCGGCCCGCCGCGAGCGGCTGCTGGCCGAGCTGGGCGGGTTCCGGCCGCGCGACCGCGACCGGCCGGTGAGCGCGGCGCTGCAGGCGTACGCGGCCATGACGACCTCGGCCTCCACCGGCGCCTCGCGCGACCTGTCGCAGCTGTCCAAGTGACCCTGTACGGCAGGCGACACTCCTGTCGCCTGCCGTACACACTTTCGAAAATGTCAGTGGCTTTACCTATGCTTGGGGTATGGCTGAAGTCGTGAAGCCCCAGACGCAACCGCTGACGACCGCCGAGATCGCCGCCCTCGCTCTGTCCCTGGCTCACCTGGGGTCGGGCCCGCAAGCCGTCACCGCCCGGCGCGGCCTGCAGCACGCCCTCGATCATCTCGACCTCGACGACGACGTCATCGCCGCCACCCTCGACACCCTCGTCGAGCCGCTGCCCGCCGAGGTGGCCGCGCGGGCCCGGCTCATCGCCGACGCCATCACCGGCCGCATGATGGTCCGCCTCCACTACCGCGACGCCGCCGGCACCGTCACCAGCCGCGAGGTCGAGCCGGTGACCTGCCTGGTCCACCGCGACTTCTGGTATCTCGTGGGAGTGTGCCGGATGCGCCGCGCGATCCGCGCCTTCCGCTTCGACCGCATCCTCGCCGTCGAGCCCACCCTCACCCCGTCCCGCCCCCACCTGGCCGACCGCTTCCTGCCGTTCCAGCGCCGCAAGCGCACCAGGGCCGCCTGACCTCCCCACGGGCGGCGTGCCCATCCCACCAGGCACGCCGCCCACCCTTGGGGATGTTCGCGGGGGCCCAGTCTTCTACAAAATCACGGTGTCGATCCCCCTCCGGCCTGGGCGAAGCTGGTTAGGGTGCTTCTCGATCAAGTGGCGATGCTTGTTCACCGCCCGCGTCGGCGGGCGGGCGCCGGTGGCGATCCGGCTGTCCGCCCACACGGCCCAGCTCATCCGCGGCCGGAGCGGGGGGCGCGTCCTCGACGAGCAGCCGCTCTCACCCGGTGCCGCCCACCACGTGCTGCTCACGGTGCGAGGAAGCAGGATCGTCGCGCTGGTCGACGGAGCGGTCCGGCTCAGCGCGCCGAGCCGCCACGGCGCCGGCGACACCGGCGGCATCGCGCTGTCGATCGTTCGCGACCGCGCCGACCGGCGCTGGCCGGTCTTCACCGGCCTGCGCGTGACTCCGAGGGGAAACCCGCCGGCATCCGCCGAGAGCTAGCCGCAGCAACCGCCGCCGCAGCAGCCACCGCCCGAGGCAGGGGGCGGGGTGGCGGCGGAGCCGGTCATGGCGACGGTGGAGAGCAGTTTGACCGTGTCGTCGTGGCCCTCCGGGCAGGCGGCCGGGTCGCTGGACGCCGACATCGGCCGGGACACCTCGAACGTGGAGCCGCAGGCGCGGCAGCGGTAGTCGTAACGCGGCATGCCATCAGAGTAGCCCGGAACGCCGTCAGGGCTGGAAAGTCACCCGGGCGTAGCCTGCCGGTTCGGTGAAGAGCACGAGCCGGCCCCACACCTGGGAGTAGCCCGAAGGTCACGGGCCCGGCACGAGGTGCCGGGCCCGGGTCAGGCAGCCGCTTCAAGGTAGGGCGCCCATTGGGGGTCGCCGACGAGCGAGGCGCCGATCAACCGCCAGTGAGCGCCCCGTGGCACGGACGGGGCGACACTCAGGGTCCACCCCAGCTCCTCCAGGTACTTGTCGGCCTTCCTGTGGTTGCACGGCGAGCACGAGGCGACGCAGTTCTCCCACGTGTGGGCGCCGCCCCTGGAGCGGGGGACGACGTGGTCGATGGTCTCGGCCCGCTGCCCGCAGTAGGCGCACCGGTAGTCGTCGCGCCGCATGAGGGCGGCTCTGGTCAGGGGGATACGGGATCGGTACGGGATGCGGACGTATCTCCTGAGCCGGATGACCGACGGCACGTCGAGCGTCCGGCTGGTGGAGCGCAGCACGGCTCCGCGGCCGTCACGGTGGATGATGTCGGCCTTCTCCCGCAGCACGAGCACGATGGCGCGGTGCAGGGAAAGCGTGGTCAGGGGCTCGTAGGTGGCGTTGAGCAGCAGGACTTGGCGCATCATCGGGCCTCTCCCCGCCGCACCCAATTCGAAGGAGACATGCCGTGGCATGTCCCGGCTATTCGCCCCTCCTGGGGCTTCGGCACAACCATCACGTGGACCTCCGCCGGACGGCCCAGCGGATGGACACCACGGCACCGTCCTGTCAGCAAGTCTGGCGTTCACCGCAGCGTCCCCGCCACCCCTTAACGTCCGGCCCGGAATGACCAGAGGGACGCACGTTACGGTTTATTCCCGTATCACCAGGCCTTTACGCCAACCTCCGGGCCTCGTGCTTTGCCGTAGGGTTCGAGCATGACGCGAGAGTCCTATCCGGCGGCGCCACGCGAGGAAACCGCCGACGTCCTGCACGGCATCACCGTTCCCGACCCGTACCGCTGGCTGGAGGATCCCGAGAGCCCGGAGACGGAGCGGTGGCTGGTCGCGCAGGCCGAGCTGTTCAAGCGGGAGAGCGAGCCGCAGCGGTTCAAGTCGCGGATCGCCGAGCTGCTGAAGTCGGGGTCGGTGGGCGCGCCCGCGTGGCGCGGCGACCGCTACTTCTTCAGCCGCCGCACGCCGGAGCAGGAGCACGCGGTCTACTACGTGGTGGAGCCCGACGGGGCCGGCGGCACCGAGCGGGCGCTGGTCGACCCGATGGCGCTCGACCCGTCGGGGCTGACGACGCTGGACGCGGTGCAGCCCGACAAGGAAGGGCGGCTGCTGGCCTACCAGATCTCGGTGGGCGGCGACGAGGAGTCGGTGCTCTACGTGATCGACGTGGCGACGGGCACGCGGATCGAGGGGCCGATCGACCGCTGCCGCTACTCGCCGATCGCGTGGCTGCCGGGCGGCGAGGCTTTCTACTACGTACGCAGGCTGCCGAGCACGGAAGTGCCCGAGGACGAGCGTCAGTTCCACCGCCGCGTCTATCTGCACCGGGTCGGCACGTCCACCGAGGACGACGTGATGATCTTCGGTGACGGCATGAAGATGACCAACTACTACGGCGTGTCGGTGTCGCGCGACGGTCACTGGCTGCAGATCTCGGCCAGCGAGGGCACCGCCCCGCGCAACGACCTGTGGGTCGCCGACCTGACCGCCTCCCCCGCCGACCGGCCGGAGCTGCGGGTGGTGCAGGAGGACGTCGACGCGCAGACCGGGCTGGTGTTCGGCCGCGACGGCAGGCTGTACGTCCACACCGACCGTGACGCGCCCCGGGCCCGGGTGTGCGTCACCGACCCGTCCCGGCCGGAGTTCGAGGCGTGGCGCGACCTGATCCCGCAGGACCCGGAGGCGGTGCTGTCCGACTTCGCGATCCTCGACGACCTCGACAGCCCGGTGATGCTGGTGGGCTGGACCCGCCACGCGATCAGCGAGATCACCGTGCACGACCTGGCGACGGGCGAGCGGATCGGCCAGGTGCCGACGCCCGGCCTGGGCAGCATCGGCGGCATCTCGGAGCGGCCGGAGGGCGGCCACGAGGCGTGGTTCGGCTACACCGACAACACCACCCCGCCGACCATCCAGCGCTATGACGCGCGCACGGGCGAGACCACGCTCTGGGCGGCCTCGCCGGGCGCGGTGGACGTGCCGGAGGTGCGCACCGAACAGGTGGTCTACCGCTCCGGCGACGGCACCGACGTGCGCATGCTCATCATCTCGCCGGCCTCCGGCGAGGGCCCGCGCCCGACGATCCTCTACGGGTACGGCGGGTTCGGCATCTCGATGACCCCCGGCTACTCGGCGTCGATCCTGAGCTGGGTCGAGGCGGGCGGCGTGTACGCGATCGCCAACCTGCGCGGCGGCGGCGAGGAGGGCGAGGACTGGCACCGGGCGGGCATGCTCGCCCACAAGCAGAACGTGTTCGACGACTTCCACGCGGCGGCCGAGCACCTCATCGAGACCGGGGTGACCACGGCCGGGCAGCTCGGCATCTCGGGCGGCTCCAACGGCGGCCTGCTGGTGGGCGCGGCGCTCACCCAACGCCCCGAGCTCTACCGGGCCGTGGTGTGCTCGGCGCCGCTGCTCGACATGATCCGTTACGAGAAGTTCAGGCTGGGCGCGACCTGGAACGTCGAGTACGGTTCGGCCGACGATCCCGAGCAGTTCGGCTGGCTGCGCTCCTACTCGCCCTACCACCACGTCGAGGAGGGGGTGCGCTACCCCGCGACGCTGTTCACGGTGTTCCAGTCCGACACGCGGGTGCATCCGCTGCACGCGTGGAAGATGTGCGCCGCGCTGCAGCACGCCACCGCCGGCGACGGGCCGATCCTGCTGCGCAACGAGACCGAGGTGGGCCACGGCGCCCGCTCGATCAGCCGGACCGTCGACCTGTCGGCGGACACGCTCACGTTCATGGCCAGGCAGCTCGGCCTATAGTCGAAAGCATGAGCGAGCGGGGGCTGACCATGACCGGGTCGGCCCCCGCTCCTGCCCTGCGGCCATACGTCCACCGCCTGGCCGCCTACCGCGAAGACCACGGCGAGCCGTTGACCCGGGCCGAGGCGGCGGTCACCGGCGGAGTGCTGATCCTGGGGTTCGCCGCGCCGATGGAGGTGGACGGCGAGCGGCTGACCTCGTTCGGGGCGGGGCCGTCCGACCGGTTCACGCTCACCCGGATGACCAGGCCGACCGAGGGGGTCGAGGTCGCTCTGACCCCGTTCGGGGCCAGGCGGCTGTTCGGGATGCCGCTGCGGCTCCTGGTCAACCTGGCGGTGCCGGCGGAGGAGCTGCTCGGCCCGTGGGCGGCGGAGGCGGCCGGTCGGCTGGCCGCGGCGCCGTCCGCGCCTGAACGGCTGGCGCTGGCCGAGCGGCTGCTCACCGAGCGGTTCGCCGCCGGGCCCGAGCCCGATCCCGAGGTGCGGTGGGCGTGGGCGCGGCTGCTGGAGTCGGGCGGCGCGGTCCCGGTGGCGTCGCTGGCCGTGTCGCTGGAGCGCAGCCACCGCCACCTGGTGTCCCGCTTCCGCGACCAGGTCGGGCTGACGCCGAAGGCGGCGGCGCGGGTGATCCGCTTCCACCGGGCGGCGGCGCTGCTGCGCTCGGGCAGCGCGATCGCCGAGGCGGCGGCCGCGTGCGGCTTCTACGACCAGGCCCACATGAACCGCGAGTTCCGCACGCTCGCGGCGGTCACGCCCGGTCAGATTTCTCCAAGACCCCAGGCCGGCGGCCGTCCGACACTGGGCCCATGAAGGTTTACGCACTCGCCCGCTACCACGACTGCGCGGCCGCGGTCGACTTCCTCACCGGCGCCTTCGGCTTCGAGGTGCGCGAGGTGTCCAAGAACGACGAAGGCGTGGTCAGCCATGCCGAACTCCTGGTCGGCGACGACGTCATCATGCTCGGCCTGGGCAGCCCGGGCGGCCCGGGCGTCTACATCGCGGTCGACGACGCCGACGCCCACCACGACCGTGCCAGGAAGGCCGGCGCCCGGATCACCATGGAGCTGGTGGACCAGCCGTACGGGTCGCGCGAGTACGCCGCCGCGGACCCGGAGGGCAACATCTGGTTCTTCGGCACCTATCGCCCGTGATCCGGCCCGGGGCAGTGATCACGCATGCGCGTGCTCACCATGAACCTCCGGGCCCGCCACGGCGGCGGGGGACTTCGACGCCACGCCCGAGTCGGCGAGGAATACGTGCTGGTGCGCTGCGGGCCGCACGGCCCGCAGCTGCGGCTGGAGGCGTATTTCCGGGAGTTCGACCGGTGTGGGCGAGCGATCACTCCGGGGTGGTGGCCGGCTTCGGGAGGATGCCGTAGACCCGTGAGATCAGGTGGTCGGCGTTGCGTACCGTCCTCTGAAGTAGTGGCGCAGCACCCGGTGCCAGGGGTTGGCGCGGACGTCCAGCAGGGCGGCGACGCCGAGGCAGTACTTGCTGACGCTCACCGGGCGGACGCCCAGGCGGCGCAGCACGCGGTCGGCGGCGGCGTCGCCGTCGGCGGACTTCGACTCCAGCAGGACCCGGTCGCGCCGGGCCGGGAGCGCGCGCCGGCCGTCGTGGCAGACGAGGCCGCTGTCGCAGGTCAGCCGCGCGGCCCCGGACCGGTCGACCAGCGTGACCCGGCGGTAGTCGGTGGACAGCACCGGACCGAGCGACGCCGGGCGGGGCAGCCGCAGGCCGGTGGCCAGGGTGGTCGACAGGTAGTCGAGCGCCTCGGGGGTGAGCGCGTGCGCGGGCGCGCCGTCGTACGGGACGCGGTGCTTGTCGGTGCCGCCGCCCGCGCCCTTCAGCTTCACTTCCAGCCAGCGCCCGCCGCCGTCCAGGTACGTCCGCGTACGGATCTTGAAGCGGCGGCGGCGCTGCTGGCGGTGCTGACGGAACGTGAGCAGGTCCGGCGTGTCGAAGTAGGTGGAGGTGTAGCGGAACTGTCGCCGCCCGCCGATCTCCAGCACCTCGAACCGGTCCCCCAACTCTCCGGCCAGGCGGGTCATGACCGAGGCGGGCACCAGATACTTGTGGTCCACCCGGGTCATCAGCTTGGCGCGGGCGCTGACCTCCTCCAGCGTGACCGGGTCGAGGCCGGCCGCCACCCCGGCGAGCAGGACTCCCGCGTCGGGCCACTCGGTCATCGCCACGCCTCCGCCCGCCGCTCCGCCGGGACCTCGTAGCGGACGTCCACCACGGTGACGTCCCGTACGTAGTCGACCTGGCTCACCACGCACTGCAGCACCCGCCCGCCGAGCCGGCTCTCCAGGTCGGCGCGGAGCAGCGCGGGGTCGGTGTGCACCACGTCCAGCGTCACCAGCTGCTGATGGGTACGGCCCAGCAGGCGGGGATGGTCGGCCACATACATCACCGCCAGCAGCACCACGTCGAGGAAGAGCGCGGTCAGCGGCCAGCTCGCGGCGATGCCGTTGACCAGGCCGAGCGCGATGGCGACGAAGTAGTATGCGATCTCCTGCTGGGTGATCTCCGAGGAGCGGAGCCGGATGATGGCCAGCACGCCGAACAGGCCGAAGCCGACCGCCAGGTCCACCCGCTGGACCAGCATGAGCGAAACCACGGCGAAGATGCCCGTGTTCAGCGCCACGTAGGCGAAGAGCAGGTCGCGCCGGTGGTGGCGGCGGTAGTACAGGCCGTAAGCGAGCGTGACGATCGCGGCCAGGTCCATCGCGAGGGCGAGGAGCGTGGTCAGTCTCAAGAGGTCCTCCCGGGTCTTTCGCTGTCATGAACAGCGTCTCGCCCGGCGGTGAAGCGCCTGTGAGCCGATCGTGAGGACGTTCTCATCGAAGAAGTGCCGCCGGGGGCCCGGCGGCACTTCCGTTGTCAGCGGGCGAACACCACGACGTTGTCGCGGTAGCTGCGGCGGGCGCGGTCGAACGTGCCGCCGCAGGTGATGAGGCGGAGCTGGGCGCCCTCGCCCGAGCCGTACACCTCGTCGGGCACGCGGTCCTTGGGGTAGCGGGCCAGGCGTGACACGGTGAAGGTGACGGTGCTGCCGTCCGCCCTGTCCACGTGCACGCGGGCGCCCTTGCGCAGGTCGCGCAGGCGGAAGAACACGGCGGGGCCCGTCCTGGAGTCGACGTGGCCGGCGATGACGGCCACTCCCCGTTCCCCGGGCTCGGGGCCGCCCTCGTGCCATCCCACCCGGTCGAACGGCTCGGGTGCGATCAGGCGGCCCGCCTTGTCGAGTTTGAGCGGGATCACCTTGGTCGAGACGCCGATGGACGGGATCCGCAACCGCACGGGGTTCGCCGCCTCGACGGTGACACTCGCCGCCTGCGGGACGACCGCACCGTCAAGGGCACCCGCCACCTGTGGGGCAGCCGCACCGGCCAGGACACCCGCCGCTCGCGGGGCGCCGGGGGCGCACGCGACCGTCGCAACGAGAGCACCCGCCACCAGGGCGAGACTCCGGCGCCGCACGCTCACCGCCTGACCAGCCTGCGGCCGGCCCACGCGCCACCGGCGATCAGCACCGCTCCCACGCCCGAGGCGAGCGCGAGCGGCAACGCCGCCCCCTCCTCCCCACCCATCACCAGCGCCGCCCCACCGGCCCCGGTCTCGACCCCACCAGTCGGCCGATCGTCGTCATCGTCGGCCGCCCCACCGACCCCCGTCTCCACCCCACCCCTCGGACGATCGTCATCATCGTCGGCCACGCCACCGACCCCGGTCTCCACCCTGCCCTGCGGACGATCGTCGTCATCGTCGGCCGCCCCACCGACCCCCGTCTCCACCCCACCCCTCGGACGGTCATCATCATCGTCGTCGGCCGCCCCACCGACCCCCGTCTCCACCCCACCCCTCGGACGGTCATCATCATCGTCGTCGGCCGCCCCACCGACCCCCGTCTCCACCCCACCCCTCGGACGGTCATCATCATCGTCGTCGGCCGCCCCACCGACCCCCGTCTCCACCCCACCCCTCGGACGGTCATCATCGTCGGCGGTCGTTGTGACGGTTGACGGGGTGGTGGCGGTCGCCGGGGTGGCGAGGGTGGTAGCGGTGACGCCCATGCCCAGCACGATCCCGATGGCCGCGAGCGCGCGCCGCAGTTCCTGGCTCATCTCGTCCTCCTGGATTCCTCCGCACTCCCCGTGCGGACGACTCCAAGTCTGGGATCCACCGGTTGGCCCCCCATGAGCACGTGATGAGAGTCCCTTCACCCAGGGGCGCCCTCGGCCTTCAGCCGGTAGCCGGTCCCCCGTACCGTCTCGATACGGTCGGCGCCGAGCTTGCGGCGCAGGTAGCGCACGTACACGTCCACCACGTTCGAGCCCGGGTCGAAGTCGAACCCCCACACGTGGCTGAGCAGCTGCTCCCGCGTCAGCACCTGGTCGGGATGGCGGCAGAACACCTCCGCGAGCGCGAACTCCCGCGTCGACAGATCCACCGACCGCTCCCCCACGTACGCGCGCCGGGTCCGCAGGTCGAGCGCGAGGTCGGCGACCCGCAGCACGGTCACCTCGGGGCTGCGGTCGGCGCGCAGCCGCAGCCGCACCCGCGCCAGCAGCTCCTCGAAGGCGAACGGCTTGGCGATGTAGTCGTCGGCCCCGCCCTCCAGCCCCGCCACCTTGTCGGTGACGCTGTCACGGGCCGTCAGGATGATCACGGGGATGCCGACCTTGGACTCCCTGAGCCGCCGCAGCACCGTGAACCCGTCGCTCAGCGGCAGCCCGATGTCCAGGATGAGCAGGTCGAAAGCGCCGCTTCCCGCCATGTCGTAGGCGGCCAGGCCGTCGCTGACCACGGCGGTGACGAAGCCGTTGCCGCGCAGCCCTTTCTCCACGAAGGAGGCGATCCGCGCCTCGTCCTCGGCGATCAGGATCCGGTTCACCGCAACTCCCGCATCGGAATGGTCATCACGAAGCACGCCCCGCCTCCGGGGGCGTCCTCCACCCGGACGGTGCCGCCGTGGGCCTCGGCGATGGACCTGACGATGGCCAGGCCGAGCCCGGCGCCCTCGTGCGTACCGGAACGCTCGCCGGCGCGCATGAACCGCCGGAAGATCCGCTCCCGGTCGGCCGGCGGCACTCCCGGCCCGTCGTCGCGCACCCACAGCCGTACGAAGCCGTCCTGGACGGCGGAGCCGACGGCGATCTGGCCGTCGTCGGCGGTGTGGCGCACGGCGTTGGCCGCGAGCTGCATGAGCGCCTGTGTGAGCCGCTGCCGGTCGGCGGGGATGCGCGCCTCGGCGACCTCGTCGACCCGCCAGCGCCGTTCGCCGAGCGCCCGCGCCTTGGCGACGACGCTGACGGTCAGGTCGGCCAGCTCGACCTCGTCGATGTCGAGGAAGCCGGGCTGTTCGGCCTTGGCGAGCGTGAGCAGGTCGTCGACCATGCGGTTCATCCGGTCCAGCTCGTCGGTGACCAGGGCGAGGGTCTCGGCCCTGTCGTCGGGGTCGTCGCCCATCAGCTCCAGGTGGCCGCGGATCACCGTGATGGGGGTGCGCAGCTCGTGACCGGCGTCGTCGACGAAGTCCCGCTGCACGGCGAAGGCGTGCTCCAGCCGGTCGAGCATCCGGTTGAAGGTGCCGGCCAGCTCGGACACGTCGTCGTCGCCCGGCACGTCGAGCCGTCTGGTGAGGTCGGAGGAGCCGCTGATCCGTTCGGCGGTCTGCCCCACCAGCCGGATCGGCGCCAGCACCCGCCCCGCCACGAACCAACCGGCCGCGCCGGCCAGCGCGAGCGCGGCCAGCGAGGCGAGGGCGAGCACGCGGATGGCGTTCAGCACCTCCTCGCGGTAGTGGTCGTAGAAGACGGCGATGACCAGCTGGCCCCGGCGGGCGTCGCCGTTCACCTGGACCGGGATGACGGCGTAGCGGACGGTGCCGGCGGCGCTCTCGGTCTCGCCGCTCGCCGGCTCGGTGACCTGCCCCAGACGCGCCACCAGCGCGTCGTCGGTGTCGAGCCGGGCCAGCGGCGGAATCCCGGTGATCTTGTGCGGCCGGTCGTCGAGGATCGTGAAGAACGTCTCCCATTCGTCGGGCGGGTTGTAGGAGAGGTATCCGCTGAGCAGGGTGTCCACGTCCCGGACGTCGACGGCGGTCGCGGCGTAGCGGCGCAGCTTCTCCGCCTCGTTGCCGAACTCGGCGTCGATCCGGTCGTCGATCAGGCGGTCGAGGATCGCCCAGGTCGCGAAGATCGCGATGAACAGGGCGAGGGAGACGACCGCGAGCATCCAGCCGACGATCCGGCCGCGCGCGGTCACCCGCATGCCGGCGAGCCGTCAGTCGTCGTCATCGTCATCATCGTCGTCGTCATCGTCGTCGCCGCCCGGCCTGGGTGACGGGGGCCTGACGGGCTCGGCCTTCGTCTCGCGCGGCGACGGAGACGCTGACGGCGTCTTCTCGGCGGTGGCGGGCGTGGCCGTCTCAGCGGCGGCGGACGTCTCGGTCCCGGCGTCCGGCGTCGCGGCGCCGTCCCCGGTCTCCGTGGCCCCCGGCGGCTCGTTCGAGACCACGACGGGCCCGCCGAGCTCGGGGCCGCCGGCCGCGACCCGCATGAACCCGATCGTCACGGCCACGGCCACGAGCAGCCCGGCCAGGATGGCGAGGAGAGGTGCTCGGCTCTTCATACGCTCCAGCATGCCGGGACATGAGGAGAGAGACCTGAGTCTGAGATGAGAGAACTCTCATCTGACGTGGTCAGCCGGGCAGCGTCTCCCCGCCGATCGGGGCCAGCACCTCGCCCGTGTAGTACGACGACATCAGGTCCGAGGCGAAGAACACGTACGAAGGAGCGATCTCGTCGGGGTCGGCCGCCCGCTTCATCGGCACCTGCTTGCCGAACTGCTCGACCTTCTCCTCGGGGAAGGTGGCGGGGATGAGCGGTGTCCAGACCGGCCCAGGCGCCACCGCGTTGACCCTGATGCCCCGGTCGACCAGGTTCTGCGCCATCGCGTAGGTGAAGGCGTTGATCGCGCCCTTCGTCGCGGAGTAGTCGAGGAGTGTCTTGTTGCCGCGCAGGCCGTTGATCGAGGAGGTGTTGACGATGGCCGAGCCCTCCCCGAGGTGGGGCAGCGCGGCCTTGGTGACGCGGTAGTAGCTGTGGATGTTGACCGCGAACGTGTGCTCCCACTGCTCGTCGGTCAGCTCCTCCAGCGAGTCGACCGGCTGCTGGTAGGCGACGTTGTTCACGACGACGTCCAGGCCGCCCAGCTCGGAGACGGCGCGCTCGACGACCTGGACGCAGTGGTCGCGGTCCGCCAGGTCGCCGGGGAGCAGCACGCAGCGCCGCCCTTCGGCCTCCACCAGCTTCCTGGTGTGGTCGGCGTCGTCGTGCTCGCTCAGGTAGGCGATCGCGACGTCGGCGCCCTCCTTGGCGAAGGCTACGGAGACGGCGCGGCCGATGCCGGAGTCGCCGCCGGTGACGAGCGCCCGTTTGCCGGACAGCAGGCCCCGGCCCTCGTAGCGGCGCATCTCGTCGCGTGGCTCCGGAGCCATCTCGCCGGTGCCGCCCGGGTACTGCTGGGTCTGCGGCGGTGGTGTGGAGTTCGGTTCTTCAGGCATGTCCAGCGCGTGCCCCGGCTGGGGCACGGCTAACACCGGGGTCAGCGGGGGAACACGATGGTCTTGTGGCCGTCGAGCAGGACCCGCTGCTCGGTGTGCCATTTGACCGCCCTGGCCAGGGTCAGGCTCTCGACGTCGCGCCCGATGGCGGCCAGGTCTTCCGGTGAGTGGCTGTGGTTGACCCGGGCGACCTCCTGCTCGATGATCGGCCCCTCGTCGAGGTGGGACGTCACGTAGTGGGCGGTCGCGCCGATCAGCTTGACGCCGCGGTCGTGGGCCTGGTGGTAGGGCTTGGCGCCCTTGAAGGACGGCAGGAACGAGTGGTGGATGTTGATCGCCCGCCCGCTCAGCTTCGCGCACAGCTCCTCGGACAGCACCTGCATGTAGCGGGCCAGCACGACCAGGTCGACCTGGTAGCGCTCGACCAGCGCCAGCACCTCGGCCTCCTGCTTCGGCTTGGTCTCGGGCGTGACCGGCAGGTGGTGGTAGTCGATGCCGTGGGACTGGGTGAGCGGGCGCAGGTCGGGATGGTTGGACACGACCGCGACGACCTCGAGGTCGAGCGCGCCGCTGCGGACGCGGTAGAGCAGGTCGTTGAGGCAGTGGTCGAACCGGCTCACCATGATGAGCACCTTGGGCTTCCTCGCCAGGTCGCGGAGCTGGAACTCCATGCGGAGGTCCGAAGCCAGGGCGGCGAAGGCGGCCCGCACCTCGTCCTCGCCGACCGGCGAGGTGAACTGCACCCGCATGAAGAACCGCTCGCTCTCGCGGTCACCGAACTGCTGGCTCTCGGTGATGTTGCAGCCGTGCCTGGACAGCAGGCTCGACACGGCGGCCACGACTCCGGGCCGGTCGGGACAGGACAACGTGAGGACGTACTCGGCAACGCTCATGGATCGCTCTCGGTGAGGTCTGCGCGACTGAATCCATCGAGGTTACCGCCCCCGGGAAGCGCGGTCTCCCCTGCCTTATGCGCCCGATCTTGGGTAGATATCCGCTATACACAGCTTTTGCAGGAGGTTGCCCATGCCCGCGGACGTCGTCGTGCTCGTCGCGGTCGCAGGGCTGTTCGCGATCGTGTCCGGCATGAACGACGGCGGGGCGCTCCTGGCGACCGGGCTCAAGCTGCCGGCGATGCGACCGGCGACCGGGATCCTCGCCATGGTCGTGGTGATCGCGCTGGTTCCGCTGGCCACCCACCAGGTGGCGCTGACGTTCGTGAACCGGCTGGCCTCCTTCGACGGGCCCGGCGGGCGGGCGGCGACCTCGATCGCCGTGCTGAGCGCGATGGCCGTGGTCACCTTCCTGACCATGAAGGGCCGCCCGACCAGCCTCACGCTGGCCCTCGTCGGCGGGCTCACCGGGGCGGGCCTGGGCTGGGGCCTGCCCGTCTCGGGGCCGTACGTGGCGCTGGTGCTGGCCTTCGGCCTGGCCGCGCCGATCGTGGGCGGCCTGGTGGCGTGGGCGGTGACGACGCTGGTGGTGCGGTTCGCCAGCGCCGACCGGCTGAGCGGCCTGCACCGCGCCGGGTTCGTGGTGCAGATCATCGCGTACGCTGCCAACGACGGACAGAAGATGCTCGCCATCTTCATGATCGCGCTGAGCTTCTCCGACGCGCCGCTGCCGTACACGACCCTGACGGCCGTGCTGTTCGGGCTCGGAGCGATGTACGGGCTCCCGAAGGCGGGCCGCACGCTCAGCCGCGAGATCATCGCCTTCCGCCCGCTGCACGGCGTGGCGGCGGAGCTGTCGGCAGGGTCGGCCGTGCTCGGCTGCTCCGCCGTGGGCATGCCGGTCAGCATGACGCAGGCGATCGCCGGCGGGCTGATCGGCGCGGGGGTGGTGCGCGGCAGCGGCCGGGTCCGCTGGTACGCGGCCGTGAAGATCGTGGTCGCCTGGCTGCTGACGCTGCCGGCCAGCGGCGTGCTGGGCGCGGTGGCGGCCTACGCCGGAAAGGGAGTGATGATGTGAAGGGCGGCAGGCTGGTGAGGCGGCTGCGCAGGATCCGTGACCTGCTGACGGGGCACATGGACACCGCGCTGTCGGACGCGCTGCTCGGGCAGTTGAAGGCCACCAAGGAGGGCGCGTGGCTGGCCATGGCGATGATCGGCGGCGAGGTGGGCAGGACGGGCGCGCACGAGCAGATGCGCACCATCGAGCACCTCGGCGACGAGGAGCGCCGCCAGCTCGTCGAGGAGCTGGAGTCGGCCCTGATCACGCCCATCGACCGGGAGGACCTGTTCAGGCTGTCGCGCTCGATCGACGACGTGCTGGACTCGCTGCGCGACTTCGTCCGCGAGTCGCACCTCTATCGCGTGCCCGACCAGATCCGCTTCACCCCGCTGCTCGACCAGGTGATCGTCGGCATCGACGCGCTGGAGACCGCCGTCCGCGACCTCGTCTCCAGCCCGTCGGCCGTGCCGCACGACGCGCTGGAGGCCAAGAAGGCCGGCAGCGCGATCCGGCGGATGTACCAGTATGAGATCTCGCGCATCTTCTCCGGCGAGCTCACGAACGACCGCATGAAGGAGCGCGAGCTCGTGCGCCGTCTGGAGATCGTGGGCATCGCCATCGGCGAGGCGGCCGACGCGATCGCCGACGGCGCGATGAAACGCTGAGTCATGCCGGGCCGCCCGGCGCCCACGCTCCCCGGACCGTCTTCAGGACGTCACAGGCCCCTCACCGCAGGCCGAGCGCGGGGGCGAGGAGCTCCAGCTGGCGCAGGGCGTCGTCGAGGTCGGGGCCGCCGGGCGACAGCGGCTGGATCGCCACGTGGTCGGCGCCCGCGCCGAGGTGCGCCCGCACCCGCTCGGCCACCGCGTCCGGGCTCCCCCAGCCCACGATCGCGTCCACCAGCCGGTCGCTGCCGCCGCCGGCGAAGTCGTCGTCGGTGTAGCCGAGATCGCGCAGGTTGTTGAGGTAGTTGGGCAGGGAGAGGTAGACGGACATGTGGTCGCGGGCGATCTCGCGGGCCCGCGTCGGATCGGTCTCGACGAGCACCGCCTGCTCGGGCATGAGCAGCTTGCCCGGCCCCAGGATCTCCCTGGCCCGCTCGCTGTGCTCGGGCGGCACGAAGTAGGGGTGGGCGCCGTCGGCGCGGTCTCTGGCCAGCTCCAGCATGCCGGGGCGGAGCGCGGCGAGCAGCCGGGGCGCGTCGACCTCCCGGTGGTGCTTCGCCGTCTCGTCCATGCCGTCCAGATAGCGGCGCATCGCGGTGAGCGGCTTGGCGTAGTCGTGGCCGCGCGCGTTGACCAGCGGCGCGTGGCTGACGCCGAGCCCGGCGATGAAGCGGCCGGGGAAGGCTTCGCCCAGCGCGAACCTGCTGCCCGCCATGGCCGCCGCGTCGCGTGACCAGATGCTGGCGATGCCGGTGCCGACGGCGATCCGGCGGGTGGCCGCCAGGAGGATCGCCGCGGACACGAGCGGGTCCTTGCTGCCTGGGCCCTCGCCCACCCAGACGGACCCGTACCCGAGCTCCTCGGCCCGGGCGGCCGCCCGGCCGCCGGTCTCGCCCGGCGCGTTGCCGAAGAGGGGATGCCAGACCCCGACATGTCCGATGTTCACCGCGCGCTCCTCGCGACTAAGATGTTCGATCGAGATGGAACACTACACCGACGTTCGATCCCCATCGAACACGACACGCGGCCCCGTCCACGTCTCCCCCGCCGAGGCGACCCTCCAGGCGGCCCTCGACGCGCTCGGCGACCCCGTCCGCCGTCGCATCGTCCGCGAGCTGGCCGGGGTGCCCGACTGGAGCCGCGCCTGCGCCGCCTTCCACCACCTGCCGGTCGCCAAGTCCACGCTCAGCCACCACTTCGCGGTGCTGCGCGGCGTGGGGCTGCTGGAGCAGCGCGAACAGGGCGCGCGCCGGCTCAACCGGCTGCGCCGGCCCGAGTTCGACGCCCGCTTCCCCGGCCTCCTGGCCCTGGTCCTCGACGAGGACGAGACGTGACGGCCGTCAGCGCCCGCCCGGCCGCCAGGGTGGTCTGCCTCGACCGCGACGGCCGGGTGCTGCTGCTCCACTGGCACGACAAGGTCAGCGGCGCCGACCTGTGGGAGCCGCCGGGCGGCGGCCTCGACCCCGGCGAGACGCCCCTGCAGGCCGCCCGGCGCGAGCTGACCGAGGAGACGGGCCTGCCGGGCTCGGCCGTCGAGGACCGCTGGGTCGCCGTCGACCGCGACTTCCCGTGGCTGGGGGTACGTTACGTCAAGAGCGAGCGGTTCTACCTCGCCCGCTTCCCCGAGGCCCGCCCGCCGGTGGACCCCGGCGAGCTCACGGAGGAGGAGCGCGAGGCCTACCTGGGCTGCGTCTGGGCGGAAGACCTGCCGGACAGCGTGCAACCGCCGAACCTGGCCGAGGTGATCGAGGAGCTCACCGGGCGGTGCGACCGTCCGGACGGTCACGCCTGGTAGCCCAGTTCGGTCAGCGACATGGTCAGGAGCGAGCGCAGGAGGGGCCCCGCCACACGCTCGTGCTCGGCCTCGACGGACAGCCCGGCCAGCACGTCGGCGCGGTAGGCGTCGCGTTCGCCCGCGTCCGCGTAGGGCTGCGCGGTCAGCGCGACCACCACCGTCGCGCGGGTGTCCTCCGACGGCAGCACCGCCACGGCGTGGGTGCGCAGGCAGGTCTCGTCGGGCTCGCCGAACCAGCCGCACTTCACCCCCGACCCGGGCGCGGCCAGCGCCTCCCTGACGCCGAACGCCTGCTGACCCTCCACCTGCCGCATCCACTCCAGCACGTCGCCGGCCACCGGGTCGCCGGCCAGCGCCGCCTGGGCGAGCGCCGCGTACGCCGTCGCCACCTCGTCGGCGGCCACCTCGATGGACCCGAACCTGGACGGGTCGCCGTTGTGCATCGGCCAGGAGACCCCGGTGCGCTGGTAGATGTCGTCCAGGATGACCAGCGGCCCGACGGCCAGCCACAGGCTGCGGGTGTCGGCGTTGGACGAGATGACCACGGCCGGCTCGGCGTGGCGTCGCCATCGCTCGGCGTCGGGGATGCGACCCGCGGTGACCCACGCGTACAGCGGCTTGAGCAGGGAGGCGCAGCGCAGCCGGTGCGGGCCGGAGCGGACGGCGAGGGTCCGGGCGGGCGGGCCGCCGTGCCCTCGGCTGATGCCCGCCGTCTGCGCGCTCGCGCCCGGCTGGAGATCGCGTAGCAGCTCGTTGAAGCCCACGCACCCACGGTAGTCCCCAAGGCCCGTCCGGGCAGGGCATTCCGATGCCTCACGAAGTGTCGGGGGTCCAGCGGCCTTCGTACCAGTCGAGTGACGGCGGGTCGCCGGGCAGGGGCGTGGCGCCGGGGGCGCGCAGGCCGTCGAGCGCGATGGCCAGGAGCCGCTGCTTGAACCGGTCCTGCAGCTCGTCCGGTGGCCCAGGAGCCGGCCTGCTGAACTGCTCGATCAGCAGCGACACGTCCAGCTCCGTCACGTCAGCCCGCAGCGCCCCGGCCTCGCGGGCCCGCGCGACGAGCCGGCCGGCCAGCTCGGTGGCCTGTCTCGCGGTGCGCGACATCTCGCCGGTGACCTCGATGGTGCCCGCCACCGGCGCCAGCGCCCCGGACCCGAAACCGACGCAGGCCCGCACGTACCCGGCGAACCCCTCCCACGGGTCGTCCTCCGCGAGCCCGGCCGAGGCCGCCTCCACCACCCGATCCATGGCGATCAGGCACAGCCGCTGCAGCAGCTCCTCCTTGGTGCGGTAGCGGCGGTAGAGGCTGCCCATGCCCAGCCCGGCGCGCTTGGCGATGGCCGACACGGGGGCGTCGAAGCCCTGGGTGGTGAACACCTCGTGCGCGGCCCGCAGCAGCCGCAGGTCGTTGCGCGCCGCCTCGGCCTGCCTGCCGCGCCTGCTCATGCCGTACAGGATAGCCGCCTTGCGGAGCGCAGCGCTCCGATATACCGTCGCGATCGGAGCGGAGCGCTCCGGTTGAGGAGAGGTGTGTCATGCGTGCGGTGATGTTGAGGAAGTTCGGCGGCCCGGAGGCGCTGGTCGCCGAGGAGGTGCCCGATCCGGTGCCCGGGCCCGGGCAGGCGCTGATCGAGGTGGCGGTCGCCGGTGTGACGTTCGTGGAGACGCAGGTACGGGCCGACCGGGGGCCGCGCACCGCCGAGCTGCCCGCGATCCTCGGCAACGGCGTGGCGGGCACCGTGCGGGCGGTGGGCGAAGGCGTGACGGGGTCGCTGGTGGGCGCCCTGGTGGTGAGCACGCTGGGCGGCTACGGCGGTTACGCGGAGCTGGCCGTGGCGGGCGCCGGCGACCTGATCCCGATCCCCGGCGGCGTCTCGCCGGAGCACGCGGTGGCGTTGCTGGCCGACGGCCGCACCGCCATCGGCCTGGCCCGCGCCGCCGGGCCGAAGCCGGGCGAGTGGGTGCTGGTGGAGGCGGCGGGCGGCGGCGTCGGCAGCCTCCTGGTCCAGCTCGCGGTGGCCGCCGGCGCCCGGGTGATCGGTGCGGCGAGCAGCGCGGCCAAGCGCGGGCTCGCCGCCGAGCTGGGCGCCGAGCTGACCGTGGACTACACCGAGCCGGGCTGGGCCGACCGGGTCCGCGACGCGACAGGTGCGCTGGACGTGGTCTTCGACGGGGTGGGCGGCGAGATCGGCGCCACCGCCGAGACGCTGCTGCGCGACGGCGGCCGGATGAGCGTCTACGGCATGGCGGGCGGCCCGATGACCACTCCGGGCCCGCGCGTGACGGCGGTCCCCTGGCCCGCCACCGACCTGCGCGAGCTGTCCAGGGCCGCGCTGGAGGAGGCCGCGGCGGGACGGCTCCGCCCCACGATCGGCCTGGTGCTCCCGCTGGAGTCAGCCGCCGAAGCACACGCCGCCATCGAGGCCCGCCAGGTAACCGGCAAAACCCTCCTCACTACCGCACCCTCCGCCGACGCCTGACCACGCGGCGGGCAACCGGGGACGCTTTCCCTCGGCGAGGGGACGTGGCAGTGGAGCCGGGGTTGGGTCAGTGGTGGGTCGCGCGGGCTTCGTCGGCTTCGGCCTCTTCGGTGCGGCCGAGTGCGCGCAGGGCGACCGCGCGGTTGGCGTACAGGTCGGGCTGGGGGCCCAGCTCGATCGCCCGGGTCAGGTCGGCGACCGCCCCGGCCGGATCGCCGGCCTCGTACCGGAGCACCCCCCGGTTGCCCCAGGCGGCCACCAGCGAGGGCGCCCGGTCGATCGCCAGGTCCAGCGCCCGGCGCGCCTCCCGCAGCCGTCCCGCCGCGGTCTCCAGCTGGCCGAGCACCGTGAGCAGGTGCGGGTTCCCGGGCGCGCAGGCGAGCCCGGCCTCGACGTCCGCCCGCGCCTCCGCGTCCCGCTCCAGCGCGGCGAGCAGCCCGGCCCGGTTGATGTACGCGTCCACGTAGGCGGGATCGAGCTCGATCACCCTGGCCAGGTCGGCCAGCGCGCCCGTCACGTCGTCCTGGGCGATGCGGAGCTCCGCCCGGTTGTAGTGCGCCTCGGGCAGCGGCGGCCCGGCCGCCAGCGCCGACTCGTAGTCCGCCAGCGCCTCGGCGTGCCGGCCCAGCTTGAACAGCAGGTTGCCGCGGTCCACGTAGTAGTCGGGGAACATCGGGTCGACGGCGATGGCGGCGGAGAAGTCCTCCAGCGCCTCCTTGGTCCGCCCCAGCCCGGCCAGCAGCTGGGCCCGGTTGGCCAGCAGCACCATCCGGTGCACCGGGTGCCGCTCCCCCAGCTCCCCGGCCAGCTCGATGGCCGACTCGACCAGCGCCAGCGCCTCGGACAGGCGGCCCTCGCGCAGCTCGACGAGCGCCAGCCCGTTGCGGTCGAAGCCGAGCTTGAACGCCCGCTGCCCGGGGTCGGGCAGCAGCGTCGAGATGGCGATCGCCTGGTTGATCCACCCGCGCGCCCTGCCTAGGTCGCGCCGCGCCCGGTCGGGGTCGCGGGCGTCCAGCATGGCCAGCCCGTACGCGGTCGCGGCGTGCACGGCCGGGTCCTGGCTGGACCGGCGCGCCCCCTCCCACACGACGCGCGCCTCGGCCCGCCGGTCGAGGCCGCCGAGCGCGGTCGCGGTGCGCTGGGCGAGGCGCCACCACGGCTCGCCGCCGGGCCCGGCCAGCGTCAGCGCGCGCTGCCCCAGCTCGGCCACCGCGTGCAGGAAACCCTCTCGTACGCACCGGTCCACGAGCGTCCACAGCTCGGCGGCGTCCCGCGTGTCCGGCGGCGGCTCCGGGCCGTCCGCGTACACGGTGATCGCCAGGACGGCCGGCGGGATCCTGCGCATGAGCACGTCGAGCAGCTCGGTGTCGGTGGGGTCGGCGTGGTCCCCGTTGCAGACGGCCAGGGCGAGGCCGGGCTCCACGACCTGCCGGACGAACTCGGCGACTCCGTTGGCCAGCCGGAGCGTGCGGCGGGGCGCGGGGACGAGGATGCGCTCCTCGTCGGACAGCCGCGCGTCGAGGGTCACCCGCCTGGCGGGCACGAGATCCGCGAGCGCGGGCGCGACGGCCCTGATCTCGATGTCATGCTCGGCCACCAGCTCGGGGCGCCGGTCGAGGGCCTCCGGCACCAGTCCCCCCAGAAGCGCCGCGCCGACGGTGTAGGGGCCGAGCGGCTGCCGATGACCGTCGATCACGGGCATCAGCAGCCGCGCGTTCCCGAACCGTACGGGCGGACCGCCCGGAGCTCTGAGGTGGGACCGTTCCTCTGTCACCCCTTGTGAATGACGCTGGAGGTCCCACCGAGCCGCGCGGTTCCGGGCTTGCGGACGACGATGCGCTTCATCATGCACCTCTTCACTGGAGTAATATTCATTATTCGGACACTCCAGCGAATATCAAGATATATACCCAATAAGTCAGAGTATAATTACTGAGAAGCGTTCATTATTTCTCCCGCCTATACCCCTATTGTGGCCGAAACCGGCAGGGGTACGTCGCCCCCGATCTTTTGTCGCCGGGTTCGTTCATGAGCTCACACAGGCAACGGCCCAGCCGCGGCTCCGAATCGCAGCACCCCTCCGCGTTCTCGTTCCTGGCCCGGACGATGCGGCTGGCCCGCTCGATGAGCCGCTCCAGGCTCGGCTCCCCCGTCCCCTTGGCCGCACGGCCAGGCCACAGGCACGCGTCGGCGCCCCCGCACGGACCGGGCGGGAGCGCCGGCGGCACCTTGCCGTTCAGCATCAGCGGGTCCCCCCGCTTGACCTTCAGCTCGCCCAGCACCCGGGACGCCCGCCGCGAGACCATGAGCAGGTCACGGCGGCGCGACTGGGGCTCGTCCAGCGCGGCCCCGGGCGACGGCACCGCCAGCAGCATCGCCGCCGCCATCAGCCCGCCCCCGAGCAGCATGCTCCAGCCCAGCTGCTCGCCGAACCAGATCACCGCGATGGCCGCCACCCAGAAGGGCTGCGACGACATCAGCACGGCACTGGGCACCGCCGACACGTACGCCTGCCCGTACGAGCGAGCCAGGAAGCCGAGCGCGCACGACACGACGGACAGGTGGCCGAGCACCACCCAGTCGGACGTCTCGCCAGGCAGCGTGATCCCGTCGCGCACGGCCAGCCCGCCGGTCAGCAGGCCGATGACCCCGAGCTGGATGACCGTCAGCGCGTACGCGTCGAACTGCTCGCCCTTCCTGGACAGGCGGCCCAGCAGCAGCGTGTGACCCGAGTACAGCGCCGCGGCGCAGAGCGTCACCCCGAGGGCCAGGAGCGAGAAGCCGCCGTCCTCGATGCCGCGCAGCAGCGTGAACACGGTCATGCCGGCCATCGCCAGCACCACCCCGATCCACACCCGGTACGGCACCTTGGCCTTGAACAGCGCCAGCGCCATGACCGGTGTGATCACGACACTGCACCCGACGGCGAACCCCGAGACCGCCGCGGGCAGGCTGTAGAGGGCCACGGCCTGCGCGCTCTGCCCCACCCCGAACATGACCCCCAGGATGACCCCGTTGATCCACGTCCGCCGCGACAGCCCCCACAGGCACCTGGGACGGATGAGGAGCAGCGTCAGAGCCGCCAGCGTGTAGCGCTCGGCGAGCAGATCCTCGACTGGTAAGCGGTGGATGAGATCCTGCATCAGCGGGAAGGCCGACCCCCATGCGGCGCTGACGAACAACAGAAGCACGGCTCCCATGAGGGGTCGGGGAGCGGGCACGACTGCCATGTTCGGAAGCATCTCACTACGGATCACGGCGGCCGGATCGCCGATGGTCTGCGGTGATGTTCCTCTACCACCGGGAGTGAAGAGCCTCACTCGAAGGACCGGACATCCTTATCCTCTAAATCCGGAGATCCGGCAATTCCCCACATACCACCGCCCCCTCTTCGGCCGTATCTGCCAACCGCCCAGCGCGTACATCAAAAGGAGAAAGCGCCCGAAACGGGCGCTTTCTCCGACATATCCTTAAATTTCAGCAGGTGCGGGTGCCAGTCGCTTCTCCCCGTAGACGACCGTGAGCTCGCCCACCTGCTCCCGCGCGACCTCCCGCCACCCGTGCCGCTCGTACAGCACCAGCGCGGCCCCCTGGTTGAGCGTGGTGTCGCCGCTCAGCCGGCGGAAACCCAGCTCGGCCGCGCGCTGTTCGAGCGCGGAGAGCATGGCGGAGCCGAGGCCGCGCCCCTGGAACGCCGGGTGCACGCGCAGCCGGCACACCTCGGCGGTCGCGCTGTCGACCGGTTTCAGCCCGCCCATGGCGACGACCCTCCCGTCGGCCTCGCCGACCAGGAAGTCGCCCCCGCACGCCAGGTAGATCTCCTGGATGCGGGGGAAGTCGTCGTCGTAGTAGACCCCGTCGCCCGGCACCAGCCCCACCTCGGCGAGGCAGATCTGATGGAGGGCGAGGATGGCGTCGAGGTCAGACCACCGGTAGCGGCGGATCCTCATGCACCGCCGGTCCCTTCTCCCCCGACGGGCTGCGGGGACCGCACCTGCTCCTCGTAGGCGGCCAGGCCCGGGTGGCCGGGCTCACGGGCCCGGATCGCCTGCAGCAGCGCGAGGGCCGGACGCATGATGAAGTCGGTGCGATATTCGGGCCCGAGCAGGCGCAGCGCCTCGGTGCCGATCCGCAGCGCCTCGCCCGTCTCGCCCTCGATCAGCCGGCACTGCGCCTGGTCCAGCCTGATCAGCGTCTGGTCCAGGATGTGGTCCTGGTACTGGTGCAGCGCCTGGTCGAGCACGAGGTCGGCCTCCAGCGTCTGCCCCAGCTTGGTCAGCACGTCACCCTGGTAGAAGTAGAGCTGCTTCTCCGTGTAGCCGAAGGCCATGTCCTCGCGCTCCTTCCCCTTGATGTGGGAGAAGGCGTTGCGCGCCCGCGCGAGCGCGCGCTTGGCCTGGTCGACGACCTCCTTGCGGCTGTCGGTGCCCGAGAGCATGGCCAGCGCCCTGGCCTCCACGACCGGGGCCATGGCCTGCGCCGCGCACGGCGTCTGGCCTGCCAGGTCGCGGCTCTTCTTGGCGAGGTTGAGCGCCTCGCGGGCGTCGCCGTAGTAGAGCGGGACGAGCGCCTCACGTGCGGTCACCCACGCGCGCAGGGCCCGGTCGCCGGTCTCGTCGGCGGCGGTGCGGCCGGTGCGGAAGAACGACCGGGCGAGCCGGTGGTCGCCCAGGTTGATCATGATCATGCCGCTCAGCCCGGAGAGCTGGGCGGCCATCCGGCACAGCCGCTCCTGCAGGTCGATGGGCTGGCGCCGGGTCATCGCGTTGCGTACCGCGCTCAGCTCCAGCAGCACGTCGCAGAGCAGCCGGAGCGGCGCCGTGGTCGTGTACTGCCGGCCGAACGCGAGCGTGGCCTCCTCCCACTGGTCGAGCATGGCGGGAGAGACGGTGGACGACACGAGCGTGTAGTCCATCCGCCGGCGGATGCCCTCGCAGGCGCCCAGCACCGGGCCGGTGAGCTTGGTGGCCCCTGCGTCGTTGTTGGTCAGCAGGTTGAGGAGCGCACGCCGGAGGATGTTCTCGTCCTCCTCGCTGTCGACGTTCTTGTCGGGGTGCAGCGAGGGGGTGCGCAGCTCGGTCGGCTCGGGCAGCGCCGCGCCGTGACGGCCGTTCACGTCGGCGCCGCCCGCGAGGACGCCGGGCATCCGGTGGCCATGGCCGCAGATGCACGGCCCGTCGTAGCCGAGCGAGGGGGGCTCGACGCGGTAGACGGTGCACAGATAGTGGAGGTATTCGGGGCCGGGGCGTTTCAGCCCGCTCTCGTACGCCGACAGCAGGGTCTCCCCGATGCCCGGGGCCGGCTTCTCGTCGCGTTCGAACAGCGCTCTGACCTGTTCGATGACGTCGGCGAGCGCGATGCCGTGGGCCAGGCGGTGACCCTTGATCTTGGTTGTGCCGAACTGCGCGCCACAGGTTTCGTGGATCTCTTCAGCGATCTGGGCAGCGGTGCGGCCGACGGCAAGGCCCTTGGCCCTGATCCGACGAGCCATTTCCGTTTCCCTGTGCTGTCTGCCGGACATCCCGGCCCCTCTCACGCATGTGTCCCGACCGGCTCATCACCCTAGTCACTGAGAGTAGCGTCCAGGTTGCGGTCCGCCTAGCCTCGACTATGGCCTAATGATGGCGTGTTGAAAACGCCTCCTTGAAGGCTAGGGATAAGGATCGTCCTCCGGCGGACTGTTTCTTACATTCCGGGAGTGACAAGGCGACTCCCCGTGAGCATGTATGTCGCGTTGCGCAACCAGCCGACATGAGTCATCTTTGGCCCACCGCAACGATTCGAGGGAGGACGAAAGGTGGGGGACGACAACTTCGGGCATCTTGAGCGCCTGGTGTCGGAGCTCGACGCCCGCGGGTTGCTCGCGCGAGTGGTCCGGACCCAGAGTGGCAGGGTCTTCGTCAGGGTCATCAATCCGAAGGCGACGAGCCTGTCCGAGAACGTCACCTGTCGCGTCGCGACCGACATTCCCGACTGGTGGTACTGCTGGTCCTGGGGGGAACGGCTGCACACCGTCGACGACCCGGCCGGTGCGGCGACCAAGGTCGCCCGCGTGCTCGCCGCGGTGGGAGAGTGACCGGGCGGTGAACCGGGTGGAGCGCAGCCACCGCGGCTCACCGTCATCACCGCGGCTCCACGGAGCCGGCGGGACGGCCGGTGCGGAGAGCCGCGCACCAGCGCGGACTCTGGCCGTCCCGCCGACTCCGGTTACTCTGCGTAACTATCGAGACCCGCTTTTCGGCCTGGCCGGAAAGCGCTCGGGGCCCCCTCCCCGGAGACGGCACGGGACACGCTTCCGGGTGCGTGACCCGTCCGAGCCGACCGTCATCGGAGCGTCAGGTTCCTCCCTCCGCGGCCCAGGGCCTGATGACCCCGTCTTCCCCGGCGTGATGTGACGGCGGCCGGTTCGACCGGCGGTAAATTTGGGGCGTATCCGGCCCCGTACCGCCGGTCGAATCGTTTTCCGAGGAGGACCCTTCAGTGTTCCTGCTGTCGCCGCCGTCGCCCGAACCGACCACCTCCATGGTCCCGGACCTCGACGAGGTGAGCACCAAGATGGCGGAGATCTGCGAGGGGGACACACTCCTCTGCTCAGTGCTGGCCGGCTGGATGGACAACGCGAGCTGGGCGCCGCTGGTGGCCAGCGCGATCACGATCGTGCTGATCCTGATCATCGGCTTCCTGGTGCGCAACATCGTCAACCGCGTCATCACGCGGGTCATCAACCGGGCCGCCAACCGCCCGGTGGGCCGCTTCCGCAAGGGCACGGTCACGGCGGGCGTGGACGCCCTGCTGCACGAGCGCCGCAAACAGCGGGCCGAGACCATGGGCTCGGTGCTCCGGCACATCGCCACCATCGTCATCATCGGCACGACCCTGCTGACCGTGCTGGACCGGCTGACGATCCCCATCGCGCCGCTGCTCACCAGCGTCGGCATCCTCGGCGTGGCCATCGGCTTCGGCGCCCAGGAACTGGTCAAGGACTTCATCGCGGGCATGTTCATGCTGCTGGAGGACCAGTACGGAGTGGGTGACGTGATCGACGCGGGCGCCGCCATCGGCACCGTCGAGGCGGTCACCCTGCGCGTCACCCGGCTGCGCGACGAGGACGGCCGGGTGTGGTACGTGCGCAACGGCACCATCACCCGCGTCGGCAACGAGTCGCAGGGCTGGTCGCGCGCCTACGTGGACGTGCCGGTCCCCTACGACAGCGACATCACCACCGTGCGGGTGGTGCTGGAGAACGTCGCCGAGGAGATGTGGGCCGACGCCGAGCTGCGCGAGGCGGCCGTCGTGGAGCCCCCGCAGGTGTTCGGCGTGGAGCAGCTCTCCGACAGCAGCATGGTCTTCCGCCTGTCGGCCAAGACCCTGCCGGCCAGGCAGGGAGAGGTGGCGCGGGAGCTGCGGCTGCGGGTCAAGGCGGCGCTCGACGCGGCGGACATTGCGATGGTCGGCTGAGCATAGGCTGGGGTCGTGACTGAAACCTCCTTCTACGAGGCCGTCGGGGGCGAGGAGACGTTCCGGCGGCTCGTGCGCCGTTTCTACGAAGGGGTGGCGGAAGATCCCCTGCTGCGCCCGATGTATCCCGAGGCCGACCTCGCCGGCGCGGAGGAGCGGCTGCGCATGTTCCTCGTCCAATACTGGGGCGGCCCCGGCACCTACAGCCAGCAGCGCGGGCACCCGCGGCTGCGGATGCGCCACGTGCCGTTCGTGATCGGCCAGCAGGAGCGCGACGCCTGGCTCAAGCACATGCGTGACGCCGTCGACGACCTCGGCCTGACCGAGGAGCAGGAGAGCCGGCTCTGGACCTATCTGGTCAACGCCGCCCACAGCCTGGTGAACTCTCCGACGTAGCGGGCATGACACGCCACATGGACATCCCCTGGTGGCGTGATGCCGTCGTCTATGAGATCTACGTCCGCAGCTTCGCCGACGCCTCCGGAGACGGCGTCGGCGATCTCGCGGGGATACGTGAACGCCTGCCCTACCTGAGAGACCTGGGGGTCGACGCCGTCTGGCTGACCCCCTTCTACCCCTCCCCCATGGCCGACGGCGGCTACGACGTGGCCGACTATCGCGGTGTCGACCCGCTGTTCGGCACGCTGGCCGACTTCGACGCGCTGGTGGCCGACGCGCACGCGCTCGGCCTGCGGGTGCTGGTGGACGTCGTGCCCAACCACAGCTCCTCCGAGCATCCCTGGTTCCAGGCCGCGCTGCGGGGCGAGGGCCGCGACCGTTACATCTTCCGCGACCGGCCCAACAACTGGCAGTCCACCTTCAGCGGCCCGGCCTGGACCCAGGTGGACGACGGGTCGTGGTACCTCCACCTGTTCGCGCCCGAACAGCCGGACTTCAACTGGCGCAACCCCGAGGTCCGGGAGGAGTTCCTGGACATCCTGCGGTTCTGGCTGGACAAGGGCGTCGACGGGTTCCGCATCGACGTGGCGATGGGGCTGTTCAAGGCGGAGGACCTGCCGGACGTGCGCGACCAGTCGTTCATGTCCAAGTCCCCGGTCTGGGGTCAGCCGGAGGTCCACGACGTCTACCGCGACTGGCGGGCGCTGCTCGACACCTACCCGGACGAGCGGATGGCGGTGGGCGAGGTGTGGACCGACACGCTGGAGGACCTCGCGCTGTACGTGCGCCCGGACGAGCTCCACCAGAGCTTCAACTTCGCCTGGCTGCAGGCGCCCTGGTCGGCGACCGCGTTCAGGAAGGTGATCGACGACACGGTGGCGACGGTCCCGTTCGCCACCTGGGTGCTGTCCAACCACGACGTGGTACGCCACCGCACCCGTTACGGCACGGCCGACCCCGGCACCGGCATGGCGCGGGCGCGGGCCGCTCTCCTGGCGACACTTGCCCTCCCCGGGTCGGCATATCTCTACCAAGGGGAGGAACTCGGACTCCCTGAGGTAGAGAATCTTCCTCCGGAGGCGCGGCAGGACCCGGTCTTCAAGCGCTCGAAGGGCGAGCTGCCGGGCCGCGACGGCTGCCGCGTGCCGATCCCGTGGTCCGCTCGGGGCGACTCGTACGGGTTCTCGCCCGAGGGGGTAAAACCGTGGCTGCCGCAGCCCGACGAGTTCGCCGAGCTGAGCGTGGCCCGGCAGACCGGCGATCCTGATTCGATGCTGGAGTTCTACCGGCGCGCCCTGGCCTGCCGGCGGGAGCTGGCCCGGACCGTACCGTACGGGCTGGAATGGCTGGAGTCGTCCGAGGACGTGCTCGTATTCGCGCGCGGGCCGCTGGTGTGCGCGATCAACTGCGGCACCGAGCCGGCGCCGCTGCCGCCGCACGAGAGCGTGCTGCTGTCCAGCGGCCCGGTCGGCGGCAGCCTGCCGCCCGACACGGCGGTCTGGCTCCGGCGCGCCGTCAGCTAGCCCGGGTGGCGCGCTCGTCGCGGACCGGGATGACCGGTAGCGAGACCAGCGCGCACGCCAGACCCGCGGCGAAGGCGGCCCAGTAGCCCGACTGGGTGATCAGCAGTCCGGCGAGGGGGGTGACGGCCAGCGCCACCGTGTTCTGCACCGTGTTGTGGACGCCGAGCACCCGGCCGGCCGCCGCGGGCCCGGCCAGCTCGCCGGCGGCGAGGTAGGCCAGCCCGTTCCCGGCCACGGTGATCACCGCGGCCAGCGCCAGCATGGCCACGCCCAGCCCGGATCCCGCGTACGTGCCGAGCACCAGCAGGCCGAGGGCGGCGAGCGCGGTGAGGGTGAGCAGGCGCAGCGGCGCCATCCGCAGTCCGGTCACGTCGGACCAGCGGCCCGCCGCGACCCGCGTGGCGGCCCCGGCGACGGCCGCCCCCGCGAACAGCTGCCCGGCCGCCACGCCGTCCCACCCGTACACCTCGACCAGGCAGGCGACCCCGTACGTGCCGACGACGACCTGCGGCACCACGTGCAGCCCGCTCGTGGCGTGCACGCGCCAGAGCGCGGGCTGCCGGTACGGGGACCCGGCGGGCTTCCTGGCGGCCCCGGCGACGGCGTGCGGCGGTTCGGCCAGGAACACGCCCGCCAGCACGGCGGCCAGCAGGCTCACGCCCGCGCAGACCAGCATGACGCCGGAGATGCCGTACGCCCGCGCCACGGGCGGCAGCGTGAACCCGGCCACGGCCATGCCGAGCGTGTACGAGACCTGCCGCACTCCCATGGCCACGCCGCGCTCGGGCGGCTCGAACCAGCGCAGCACGATGCGTCCGCCGCCCACCATCGCGGCGCAGCCCGCCGCCCCGGCCCCGGCGAGCAGCGCGACCACCGCCCAGGCGTTCCCCGCGAAGGAGGCTGCGGCTAAGAGGAGGGCGGCACCGCCGACGCCCAGGCCGAGGATCAGCCGCTCGCCGTACCGGTCGGCCAGCGCGCCCCAGGCGACCAGGGCGAGCAGGATGCCGATGCCGGGCGCGTTGGCGATGATCCCGGCCACCGGCAGGGAGACGCCGAAATGACGCTGGATGTCGGGGATGACCAGGGGCAGTCCGGCCAGGCCGAGGGTGACGCCGGCGTGCGCGTTGACCCCGAGGGCCAGCATGAGCCAGCGCCGTCGGTGCGGGGCGCTCACGCGAAGCGTTTGAGGTACGCCATCTCGTCCTCGGTGAGCCGGCGCGGTGCCGCCCGCTCGGCGTCGTAGGCCACCAGCTTGGAGGTGGCCGTGACGTACAGCTCGTCGTCGTCGAGGATCTCGTACTTCAGCGTGAAGCGCACCGGGCTGATCTCGGTCACCCACGACTCGACCCGGACCGGCTCCGCGCGGAGGCCGAGCGGCCGCAGGTAGTCGATCTCGTGGCGGGTCACGACCAGGCCCTTGAAGGGGGGTTCGCCCGCCTTGTACGGGTCGACGTGGAGCATTCCCCAGCGGGCGTCCTCAAGGTAGTCGAAGAAGCGGACGTTGTTCACATGTCCTTGCGAGTCGATGTCCGCGAATCGCACCATTCGGAGGAAGACGTGCCGTTGCGCCAGGGAGTGTTCAACCACGAGGCAACGGTACCGGTTCGCCGTCAAGACCCCTACAGGGCCTACCATTTCTAGATTTGCTTACTAGAATTTTGTTCGCATCAGTCAGCCGAGGGATCGAGGTGTCGAGATGAGCGGGATCGCCGAGGGCCGCGTGGTGATCGTCACGGGCGCGGCCAGGGGCATCGGCCGGGGGCACGCGCTGGAGTTCGCCCGGCAGGGCGCCAAGGTGGTGGTGAACGACCTGGGCGCCGAGGTGGACGGCACCGGCTCGTCCGGGGCGGCGGCGGAGGTCGTCGCGGAGATCGAGGCCATGGGCGGGGAGGCGATCGTCAACGGCGAGGACGTCGCCGACTTCGACGGCGCCCGGCGGCTGGTCGAGGCCGCTGTCGAGCGCTTCGGCGACCTGCACGTGCTGGTCAACAACGCCGGCATCCTGCGCGACCGAATGCTGTTCAACATGAGCGCCGAGGAGTGGGACGCGGTGGTCCGGGTGCACCTGGGCGGCACGTTCGCCCCGCTGCGCCACGCCGCCGCCTACTGGCGTGAGCAGGCCAAGGCCGGCCGGCCCGTCGACGCCCGGATCATCAACACCACCTCGTCCTCCGGCATCTACGGCAACCCGGGCCAGGGCAACTACGGCGCGGCCAAGGCGGGCATCGCGGGCCTGACCGTCATCGCCGCCAGGGAGCTGGAGCGCTACGGCGTCACGGTCAACGCCATCGCGCCGACCGCGCTGACCCGGATGACCGACGGGATCATCCCGGGCGACGCCGACGCGGACCCCGACGACGTGGCGCCGCTCGTGGTCTGGCTGGGCAGCGCCGAGTCGCGCGGCGTCACCGGCCGGGTGTTTAACGTGCGGGCCGGGCGGATCAGCGTGGCCGAGGGCTGGCACGCGGGCCCGGAGGTGGACAAGGGCTCCCGCTGGGACCCGGCGGAGCTGGGCGCGGTGATCCCGGCGCTGGTGGACAAGGCCGCGCCGAACGCGCTGACCAACGGGAAGATCCCCGGCCGGGAGGCTAGCGGATCCTGAGCGGGTCGAGGCGGCGGATCAGCGTCATCGCCGCCTCGGCCACCTCGCGCGCGTCCTCCTCGGAGTCGCTGGTGGCCACCTCGCGGGCGGCCTCGCCGATGATGCTGGTCAGCACCGTCACGGTGAACCGGTCGAGCGGGTCGCCGCCGGAGCCGAGCAGCACGGCGTTCTGCCGTACCCACTCGCGGTTGCGCGTGCGGCGGATCAGCTCGAAGCCGGGCGGCCCGTCGCCGTCGATGAACAGCCGGACCAGGTCGCGCCGCTCCCACGCGCCGTCGAGGTAGGCGCGGGCGCCGGCGATGAGCAGCTCGACCGGGTCGGTGACCCCCTCCTGCTTGGCCCGCGCCACGCTGGCGCCCGCGGCCTGCTCGTGGGCCGCCTGATGGTCCTCGTAGAGGGCGAGGAACAGCTCGGTCTTGCCGCCGAAGTGGTGGTAGAGGCTGCCGACGCTGGAGCCGGCGCGGGCGACGACCTCGGAGACTCCGGCCTCGGCGAAGCCGTGCTCGCCGAACACCTCCCGCGCCGCCTGGAGCATGCTCTTGCGGGTCTGCGCCGTACGGCTCCATTCCCACGAGGTCTTGCGTGCCATGCGAACATCTTAGAGGCGAGAAATTCTAGAATCATATTCTTGACAGCCTGCCGCACGAGAGCCGAACCTTCTCCTAGAGGTTTGTTCTAGGAAGTGAGGCGGCCGTGGACTTCTCGCTCAGCACCGAGGAACGGCAGATCAGGGACACCGTCCGGGCCTTCGTGGAGAAGGAGATCATGCCGCTGGAGCCGGACGTGCTGCGCAACGAGCGCGCCGGCCACCCCGCGCTCGACCCCGGCGTCACCCAGGAGCTGCGGGACAAGGCGCGCAAGACCGGCCTGTGGGGCATCAACACCCCCGAGGAGTACGGCGGCGCCGCGCTCGGCCCCATCATGTCGGCGATCATCGCCATGGAGGTGGGCCGCACGTTCGTGCCGTTCACCTTCGGCGGCAGCGCCGACAACATCCTGTACGCCGGCACCGACGAGCAGAAGCGCCGCTACCTGATCCCCACCATCGAGGGCGAGCGCCGCTCCTGCTTCGCCATCACCGAGCCGGGCGCGGGCTCCGACGCCCGCAACATCAGCGCCAGGGCCGTACGCGACGGCGCCGAGTGGGTCATCAACGGTGAGAAGACGTTCATCACCGGCGGCAGCGAGGCCGACTTCGTCATGGTGTTCGCCGTCGCCGAGCCGTACGGGGTCACCTGCTTCCTCGTCGACCGCGACATGGGCTGGACGTCCGAGCCGATCCCCACGATGGGCGAGTGGGGGCCCGCGTCGCTGGTGTTCCAGGACGTCCGGGTGCCGGAGGAGAACATCCTGGGCGAGCTGGGCAAGGGCTTCGAGCTGGCCATGCAGTGGATCGGCCAGGGCCGTTACATGATCCCCGCCAGGGCCATCGGCTCGGCCGAGCGGATGCTGGGCATGGCCGTCGAGTACGCGAAGATCCGCAAGTCCATGGGCCAGGCGATCGCCGGATACCAGGCGATCCAGTGGATGATCGCCGACTCGCAGGTGGAGATCGAGGCGGCCAAGTGGCTGACGCTCTACGCGGCCTGGCGCGTCCAGCAGGGCATGGACGCCCGGCACGCCTCCTCGATCGCCAAGCTCAACGGCGCGGTCATGGCGAACCAGGTGGTCGACCGGGTGCTGCAGATCCACGGCGGCATGGGCTACACCAAGGAGCTGCCGATCGAGCGGTGGTACCGCGAGCTGCGGCTGCTGCGCATCTTCGAGGGCACCGACGAGATCCAGCGCCGCACGATCGCGCGCAACCTGATCAAGGGCCACGCCCGGCTCGGCACGATCGGGGAATGACCCCGGCTCAGGAAGCGGCGGTGTACCACCGCTTCCTGAAGCCTCACGGCAGCCGGTTCGACAGCACCAGCGTGGCGGCCGAGGCGAACATGCCGCCGTTCCCCAGCACGACGCTCACCTCCACCCCCGGCACCTGCGCGGCCGCCTCACCGCGCAGCTGCCGCACCGCCTCCTGGATGGCGAACATCCCGTACATCCCGGTATGCGTGTACGACAGGCCGCCGCCGTTCGTGTTCAGGGGCAGCCGGCCGCCGGGTGAGGTGTGACCCTCGGCGATGAACGCGCCGGCCTCGCCCCGCTTGACGAACCCCAGGTCCTCCAGCCCGTAGATCGGCACGTGCGCGAAGGCGTCGTACACCATCAGGTGGTCCACGTCGTCGTGCGAGATGCCCGCCTCGGCGAACGCGGCCTCCCCCGACAGGCGGAACCCCTTGGCCGTGGTGAAGTCCTCCATCTGCGAGATCATCGGCGAGTCCATCGCCTCGCCCGAGCCCAGCAGGTAGACCGGGTCGTCACGCCGGGCCAGGTCCGCGCTCGTGACGACCAGCGCGCCGCCGCCGTCGGTCACCAGGCAGCACTCCAGCAGGTGGAACGGGTAGGCGACGATCCGCGAGGCCAGCACGTCGTCCACCGTGATCAGGTCGCGGTGCATCGCCCGCGGGTTCAGGTGCGCCCAGCGCCGCTGCGCCACCGCGACCTCGGCGAGCTGCTCGTGGGTGAGGCCGAACTCCTTCATGTAGCGCAGCGCCGTCAGCGTGAACGTGGTCGTCGGGCCCATCACCCCGTACGGCATCTCGAACTGGCCCATCAGCGAGTCGGGCGCCATCGAGAACCGCGGCGCCCCGATCCGGGACCGGCCCGACTCGCCATGCGTGATCAGCACCGTACGGCAGAGCCCCGCCCGGATGGCGGCGGCCGCGTGGCGCACGTGGAACAGGAACGACGAGCCGCCGACCCCGGTGCCGTCGAGCCAGGACGGGGTGATGCCCAGCGCGTGGGCGACCTGGATGGGGCCCGGGGTGCCGACGGTGGCGATGCCGTCGATGTCGTCCTTGGTCATGCCCGCGTCGGCCAGCGCGTTGCGCGCGGCCTCCAGGTGGAGCTCCATCGTCGAGTGGCCGGGCAGCCTGCCGACCGCGTCGGTCTCGGCGGCGCCCGCGATCACCGGGTTCACTGGGCACCGCCCGCCGGCTCGAAGAGGGGCACGTGCACCTCGCCGCGTTCCTCGAACGTCACCCGCAGCGGCATGTCAAGCTCCAGGTTCTCGGGCGCGGGCTCGACGCCGACCAGGTTCGTCATCATCCGCACCCCCTCCTCCAGCTCCACCACCGCGATCGCGTACGGCCCCTCGAACCCGGGCGCCGGCCGGTGGTTGATCACGTACGAGTAGAGCGTGGCCCTGCCGCTGGCCCGCACCCACTCGACGGAGCCGGAGCCGCAGCGCGGGCAGCTCGGCCGGGGATAGAAGTAGTGACGCTCGCAGGCCAGGCAGCGCTGGATCCTGAGCTCTCCGGCCGCCGTCCCGTCCCAGAAGGGCTGGGTGTCGGGAGTGGGGCGTGGTACGGGCTTCATGGGGCTCCCGCCTCTCGGTTTTAGAACCCCACTCTAGATTTTTCTTCTGCGTTTGCTCAAGGGCTCGGGATCCCGTTCCCGTTCCTGCCCTCGCCGGCCAGCACCTGCTCCAGCGTCACCCTCGGCCCGTCCGGGCGCGGACCCACCTGGGCGAGCTGGATCAGCACCCCGTGCGCCTCCTTCGGGTGCAGGAACACCTCCCGCCAGCGGGGATCCGACAGGTTCAGCCCGTGCAGGCGGTAGCCCTTCCCCCTCAGCTCAGCCACGGCCGCGTCGATGTCGCTCACGTGGAAGTTGAGATGGTGCACGCCGCCCCTGCCCCGGGTCAGCTCGAAGAAGCTGTCGAAGAACGTCGAGCCGGGCAGCGGCTCCATCAGTTCGATCTTGCTCCCGTTGGTGTAGGTGAGCTGCAGGGTCCGGTATCCGGCCTGCCGGTTGTCGCCCCCGCCCCCGAGGTGCCGCCCACCGAGCAGGTCGCGGTAGATGGGCAGCAGGTCCCTGATGCGCGGCGCGGCCACGGCCGTGTGGTCGAAGGCCACCTCGACGCCGTCCAGTTCGAGCTCCACCCGGACTCCTTCCCCTCAGCGAATCTAGAATCTGATTCTAGACATCCCTCGCGCACCCCGGAAACGCGAGATCCCGCACGGAGACGGTCTCCGTGCGGGATCTCGGGTGGAACCACGCGATCAGTCGCGGTGCAGCTTGCGGTAGGTCACCCGGTGCGGGCGGGCCGCGTCGGCGCCCAGCCGATCGATCTTGTTCTTCTCGTAGTCGGCGAAGTTGCCCTCGAACCAGAACCAGTTGGACCCTTCCTCCCACGCCAGGATGTGCGTGGCGATCCGGTCGAGGAACCACCGGTCGTGGGAGGTGATGACGGCGCAGCCCGGGAACTCCAGCAGCGCGTTCTCCAGCGAGGACAGCGTCTCGGTGTCGAGGTCGTTGGTGGGCTCGTCGAGCAGCAGCACGTTGCCGCCCTGCTTCAGAGTCAGCGCCAGGTTGAGCCGGTTGCGCTCGCCGCCGGACAGCACGCCCGCCTTCTTCTGCTGGTCGGGCCCTCTGAACCCGAACGCGGCGATGTAGGCGCGCGACGGCATCTCGACGTTGCCGACCTTGATGTGGTCGAGCCCGTCGGAGACGACCTCCCACACGTTCTTGTTGGGGTCGATGCCGCCCCGGCTCTGGTCGGCGTACGAGATCTTGACGGTGTCGCCGACGGTGATGGCGCCGCCGTCGGGCTGCTCGTCACCCGTGATCATGCGGAAGAGCGTGGTCTTGCCGACGCCGTTGGGGCCGATGATGCCGACGATGCCGTTACGCGGCAGGTCGAAGGTGAGCTTCTCCATCAGCAGGCGGTCGTCGAAGCCCTTGGTGAGATCCTCCGCCCTGATCACCGTGGTGCCGAGGCGCGGGCCCGGCGGGATCTGGATCTCGTCGAAGTCGAGCTTGCGGTGCTTGTCGGCCTCGGCCGCCATCTCCTCGTAGCGCTGGAGCCGGGCCTTGCTCTTGGTCTGGCGGGCCTTCGGGTTGGACCGGACCCACTCCAGCTCGTCTTCGAGGCGCTTCTTGCGCTTGACGTCCTTCTGGCCCTCGACCCTGAGCCGGGCCGCCTTGGCCTCGAGGTAGGTCGAGTAGTTGCCCTCGTAGGCGAAGGCACGGCCGCGGTCGAGCTCGAGGATCCAGGTCGCGACGTTGTCGAGGAAGTAGCGGTCGTGGGTGACGGCCAGGACGGTGCCGGCGTACTTCTCCAGGTGCTGCTCCAGCCACTGGACGCTCTCGGCGTCGAGGTGGTTGGTCGGCTCGTCGAGCAGCAGCAGGTCGGGCGCCTCCAGCAGCAGCTTGCAGAGGGCCACGCGGCGGCGCTCGCCACCGGACAGCGTCGTCACGTCGGCGTCGGGCGGCGGGCAGCGCAGGGCGTCCATCGCCTGCTCCAGCTGGCTGTCGAGATCCCAGGCGTTGCGATGCTCAAGCTGCTCCTGCAGCTTGCCCATCTCGTCGAGCAGCTCGTCGCTGTAGTCGGTGGCCATCTGCTCGGCGATCTCGTTGTAGCGCTCGAGCATCCTCATCGTCTCGGCGACGCCCTCCTGGACGTTGCCGAGCACGGTCTTCTCCTCGTTGAGAGGCGGCTCCTGCTGGAGCATGCCCACGGTGAAGCCCGGCATCAGCCGCGCCTCGCCGTTGGACGGCTGCTCCAGACCGGCCATCATCCGGAGCAGCGTCGACTTGCCCGTGCCGTTGGGCCCCAGGACACCGATCTTGGCCCCTGGCAGGAACGACAGGGTGACGTCGTCAAGGACAACCTTGTCGCCATGCGCCTTGCGCACGCGCTGAAGCGTATAGATGTACTCCGGCATGGTATCTAGCTTAGGGGCTCCCGCCCGAGCTTCCGAACGCGACGGCGAAGGGCCTTCCTGGCCGGGCCTGCCGGGGAGCCGCGAGGTCAGCCGGCCGGGTCGCCCTGGAGACGGGGCGGGACGGCGGGGACGCAGACGCGGTTTCTGCCCAGCTCCTTGGCCCGGTAGAGGGCCAGGTCGGCGGCCGCCAGGAGCTCGATGAGGTCGTCGCCGTGCTCGGACATCAGGGCGACGCCCGCCGAGACCGTGACCGAGATGACCGCCTCGTCGGCGGGGACGGACATGCGGCCGATCCGGGCACGCAGACGCTCGGCGACCCGGCGGGCCTCGTGCAGGTCGGCCCCCGGCAGCAGCACGACGAACTCCTCGCCGCCGAAGCGCCCCACCAGGTCGTAGTCGCGCAACTGGCCGCGGAGCACGTCCGCCACGTTGACCAGCACCAGGTCTCCGGCCAGATGCCCGTGGGCGTCGTTGACCCGTTTGAAGTGGTCGATGTCGATGATCAGGAGCGCGAGCGTCTCTCCCGTACGGCGCGCGCGGACGATCTCGGTGTCGGCCTCCCGCTGCCAGGCGGCGGCGTTGAGCAGGCCGGTCTTCGCGTCGGTGCGGGCCGCCGCCTGCAGCTGGGCGTGCAGGAGGCTGCGCTGGAGCAGCACGACCGGGGGGAGGGCGAGCAGCAGCAGGATGGGGTGCAGGCCGCACCCGACGGTCACCGTGACGCCGAGGCACAGCTCCACCACGTCCAGCGTGAAGCTCTCCCGGTCCCAGAGCACCGCGCGCCAGCCGAGGTCGGGGTTGGCGGTGTGGGCGGCGATCGCGATCAGGGCGGTGTTGATGAGCGCGAACACCACGGCGGCCAGGATAGCCAGCATGATGGTGGCGCTGTCGCTCCCCGAGAGCGGCCAGGCTTCCGGGGCCAGCCCGTGGAACAGCAGGGACGCCGCGCACCCGGCCAGGCCGATCGCGGCCGCGCTGAACACCCGCCGGTGCAGCACCGCCGCCCGGACCCGCAGCTGCAGCAGCGTCTGCAGCACGATCGGCGCGAGCAGCGCGTACACCGGCGGCAGCAGCAGCGCGACGGGCAGCCACCAGGCCGACAGCAGGTCACGCGACACCCCCGCCGGCATGCCGAGCCGTCGGGTGGCCTCGATGCAGACCGCGCCGCAGCCCATCAGCGCCGCGAAGACCATCAGGCTGCGCCAGTGGAAGGGGGTGGTGAGGGCCGTCGCGGCGATCGCGGCCAGGTCGGCGACGACGATCACGCTGATGTAGGCGACCAAGGCCCGGCGTTGGCCGAGAAATGGCCATCGGGAGACCAATGCGGACAGACCGTCACGTCGCTTTATCGAGGTGTGACTGGCCGCCGCCATGTGGTCTCCCCTCCCACTAACGATGTGTAACACAATAGTTGCGGAGTGTGCGGTGCGCGATGGGAAACGATAGCTTTGCCAGAGAAACCGCAGAGGTTATGTGGTTGGCTAGATGTGGACACGGTTCGCTTCCGCGAACAAGCCACTGCGAAGGGAGCACATCATGATGCGGGGCGTCATCTGGACTTGACGACCGCCCTTGCCCTCCACGCGGGCGACCCATCGGCCCCGGCGCTCACCACTCAGCGCGCCACCGATGCCCCCTCCCCCCACCTTCCCGGGGCCCGCCGGCACCTGTTCGTCTTCCCGCATCCCTCGTGTTCCAGCACCACCCGCGCGACCTCTCGCCAACGCCGAGGTCATCTCATCGACCTCTTCGGGAAACCCCCGGGCTAGGCACCGTGAGACATGCCCCCGGCCCGCTCATCCCGCCGTAACCCCGGGGGCGCATGCGGAGAGCCGGTGAGATCCCGGCCGGACGCCGCCACCGACTACGCGACATCGGCGCGCCGTTTCGGCACCGGACCTCCTGGTCGGACGCCGGGATCGGCGCGCACTTCCGGCACCGGACCATCTGACCGGACACCAGGATCGGCGCGCCACCACCAACACCGGACCACCTGACCGGACACCAGGATCGACGCGCCGTTCCGGCACGGGCCCTCCTGGCGGGACGCCGGAGGCAGCGCGCCACTTCCAGCGCCAGACCACCCGGCCGAACGCCAGGATCGGCGCGCCACCACCAGCACCGGACCACCTGGCCGGACGCCGGAAATGGCGCGCCGCCATGGACGGGGCATCAGGCTGCGGCTCGCTCCTCCTGTGGCCACTCGGCGTCTTCGGACTCCTTCTCGTTGTCGTCGGCGCCGATGATGCGCACCGCGGCCTCGTCCGCCGGGATCTCCCTGACCACCATGCCGGGCCCCTTGCGGGCGGCGCCCATCGCCCAGTCCTGGGTCTCCTCGTCGAGGCGGTCGCGCATCTCCCTGCTCACTGGGCCGCCGCCCGCCCGCTCGGGCTTGACGAAGGTGCCGGTGCCCCAGCGCAGGTCGTGGCCCACGGCCGAGGCCTCGACCTCGGGCATGAAACGCCGGTCGCCCTCAGGGCCGAACTCGCGGATGCGGAGCTTGCCCGACACCACCACCGGCTGCCCGACCCGTACGGACTGGGCGACGTTGTCGCCCAGCGCGCGCCAGCAGCGCACCGCGAAGCAGACCTTCTCGCCGTCGGCCCACTGGCCCGACTTCCTGTCGAAGTAGCGATGGGCGGTGAGCACCCGGAGCGAGGTGACCTTGGAACCGTCGTCGAAGGTGTATTGACGCGGCTCCGCCGCGACGTTGCCGGTGAGCGTGACGTAGATGTCGTTCATCCGTTGCCTCCCCTGTGGCGGGCCGGACGCCCGCGACCTGGGACCACGGTGCCGACCACGGCCCGCCCGCGAAGCCGCCGAGCGGTGTTCTGGGGATGGCCGCCCGGCGGGAACGGAGGCTGTGGAAGGTCAGCTCGACAGGCCGCGCATGGCGGTGTAGAAGGCGTGGTGGCGGGCGAGTTCGCGCTCCACCGGCTCCACCACCATCTTCTCCGCGATCGCCGCCACCCGCCGCCGCATCTCCCGCTCCAGCCGCTCCCGCTCGCGCGAGGCGCCCAGCTCGACGAAGTTGCGTGAGGCGATGCCCGACAGGGCGCCCAGCCCGAGCACCGACACCGTCATCAGCGCCGCCCACGGCAGCGCCGCGGTGTCGCCCATCAGCTCCAGCGCCGGCGGCAGCGCGCCCGGTATGAGCAGCCCCAGCAGGAGCCAGAGCACGCCGCACCCGAACGCCGCCACCAGGGCGTACTGCCACGCCTTGAGCAGCCGCCACCAGGCGGGCACCCGGTCGAGCTGGGGCGCGACCTGGGTGAGGTCCTCGGTGAGCGCCGACGGCACCTTGCCCAGCCGGGAGCGGGCCGCGTGGTGGAGCGACGACCGCCACACCGGGTGCATGGTGCCCGACAGCCCTTCGGCCAGCGCCTGGACGGCGTTGGTGACCTCGGCCGCCTGCGCGGTCACGGTGCCGGCGGCGATGCCCTTGATCTCGTCGCTGACGTCCTCCAGGCGGAGGCTCTTGATCGGGTCGGGGCGGAACCGGTCGGCCCAGCGCGGGAACGGCCAGCCCACCCACCGGTTGGAGCGCTCGACGTAGATGTTCTCCATGGCCTCGCCCACGGCCGGCACGCCGACGGCGTCGCAGAGCGCGTCCACCAGGCCCATCTTGCGGGCCTCGTCCACCGCGGCGGGGATGGCCAGCGCCTCCCCGACCGGCATGGCGGCCGTCATCCGCTGCTCCAGCTTGCGGAGGTCGGCCTCCAGCCTCTGGATCGCGGCCCGGCGGCGGGAGACGGCCGCCGCGACGACGCTCTTGAGGCTCTCGACGCCGCGGCCGGTGACGGCCGAGGTCGGCACGACCGTCGGGTGCTCGACGCCTTCGCGGCGGAGCAGGTCGTTGAGGTCGATGACCAGCTCGGCCAGTTCCTCGGTGGAGAGCCGGTCGGCCTGGTTGAGCGCGAACACGGTCACCGCCTCGTGGCCCGCCAGCTCGGTGACGTAGCGGCGGTGGGTGGAGGCGTCGGCGTACTTCTGCGGGTCGAGCACCCACACCACCAGGTCGGCCAGCCCGATGAGCCGGTCGGCCTCATTGTCGTTGAGCGCCCTGATCGAGTCGTGGTCGGGCAGGTCGAGCAGGATGAGCCCGTGCAGCTGGCTCTCGCCCTTGTCCAGCGCGCTGGCCCGGGCGAACCGGTGGCGCCACTGGATCTGCAGCCAGTCGAGCAGCGGCGCCGCGCCTTCGAGCCCCCACACGCAGGCGTGGGTGCGGGCGGTGGTGGGCCGCCGCACGCCGGTCGGCGACAGCTCCAGCCCCGAGACGGCGTTGAACAGCGACGACTTGCCGCTGCCCGTGCCGCCCGCGAGGGCGACCACGGTGTGCTCCGACGACAGCTTGAGCCGGTCACCGGCGCGCAGCAGCAGCGACTCGGCCTCCGACATCAGCTTGGGGTCGAGCCGTCCGGGGCCGAGCTCCACGACCTTGGACAGCGCGGACAGCCGGGACGAGAGCCCCGGCCTGGGCGTGGTGACGGTGGTCATCGTGCGACCTCAAGGTTGTACGTGGCCTGGTAGAGCCGCGTCGCGGCGGACTCGTCGGGGATGCCGGCCGAGTCGAGCGCTTGCACGTATCGCATGGACTCCTCGTCGAACAGCATGCTGATCCTGGCCCGCAGGTCGCTCAGCGCCTTGGCGCCGATGCCGCGCAGCGACTCGGCGCCCAGCAGCGCCTTGACCAGCCGGTGCGGCACCCCCTCGACATGGCCGCCGCTGAACATGGCGACCATGAAGATCAGCGACAGCGAGTCGGCGTCGAACGACACCAGCTTCGACACCGTCCGCTTGGCCACGCCCTCGGTGCGGACCAGCTCGGTGACGTGTTCCTGCCAGGCCGCGACAGCCCGGCCGGCGTGCCGTACGAGATCGTCGGAAGGCCGCTCCAGGCCGTCGGCGAGCGCCGCCCCGACCTCGGCGCGGTGCCGCCAGCGGGCGGTCACCTCCTCAGCCGCGCGGGTGGCGGCGGCCACGATCACGGACTCCAGGCCGGCCCGCAGCGCCGCCCTGAACGCGATGATCCGCTCGGGCGTCTGCCTGCCGCTCCTGGCGCGCTTGCGCAGCTGGAGCGAGCGCATCAGGTCGCCGGAGCCGGCGAAGTCCTGCCAGCGGGCGAGCACCTCGCCGTGGATCAGCGCGCCGCTCCTGAACGCCTTGTCGAGGTCCGTGAGGGCGCCGAGGTAGGCGGCCTCCACGTCGCCGCGCAGCTCACCGCGGAAGGCGACCTGCGCCTCCAGGTGCTTGGCCAGCGCCGGCACGCGGGTGCGGAAGCTGTCGAGCACGCCGTTGAGCGTCTCCCTGACCGCCTGGGCGCGGCGGGCCCCGTCGACGGACAGCTCGGCGAGCCACAGCCGCAGCTCGGTCACCTCGCTGTCGGGCAGCCGACCGTCGGCGACCTTCGACTCGCTGATGACGAACCGGTCGATCTCGCCCAGGCCGTACTCGGTGAGCATCCGGACGAAGTGCTTGAGCACCACCTCGCGGGCCCTGTCCTGGACGCGGGAGAGCACGATGGCCAGCCTGGCGCCGCGCTCCTTGGCCAGGCGGAGCAGGTTCCAGGCGGGGGCGTCGGCGTAGCGGGCGGCGGTGGTGACGAAGATCCACAGGTCGGCGGCGTCGAGCATGCGGTGGGCGATCTCGTGGTGCTCCTCGACGACCGAGTCGATGTCGGGGGTGTCGAGCAGCGCCACGCCCTGGGGCAGCTTCTCCGTGGCGCTGATCACGATGCCGCGCTGGCCCGCCTCGGGCCTGGCCTGGTCGAACCGTCGCAGGCCGCCCAGCAGCTCGCCCTCGGCGAACCACTGGCGGTCGTCGGGATGGCAGACCAGGACGGGCACGCCGGTGGTCGGCCGCCGCACGCCGGTGCGCGAAACGTTCTTCTCGGCGAGGGAGTTGACCAGCGTGGACTTGCCCGCGCCGGTCGAGCCCGCGACCACGATCAGGGCGGGCGCGGTGTTCATCCGCACCCTCGGCAGCACGTAGTCCTCAAGCTGGGCGAGCAGCTCGCCGCTCGCCTTGCGCGCCTCGCCGGCGCCCGGCAGGTCGAGCCCGAACCGCAGCGACGCCACGCTCTCGCGCAGCGCCCCGAGCGCCGCCGCCATCGCCTTCACGGTCTCAGGCGGCAACTCCTCCTCACGTACGCCCTCCGCCTCGGGCCCCACAGGTACGGAGTCCGCCTCGGCCCCGGGCTTGTCATCGGGCCCCTCAGATACGGAGTCCGCCTCGTCCTCAGCCTCCTCCGCTACGGATTCCGCCCCGGCCCCGGGCTCCTCCGGCACGGATTCCGCCCCGGCCCCGGGCTCCTCCGGCACGGATTCCGCCTCGGTCTCGGGACTCTCCCGTACGGAGTCCGGCTCGTCGCCGAAGTCCTCCGGTACGGACTTCGCCTCGGGCTCCTCCGGTACGGAGTCCGCCTCGTCTTCGTCGGCGACGGCCTTCTCGTCAGCGCCGTCCCCGGGTGCTTCGGCCGGAAGGCCGGGCTCGGCGGCCTCGGACTCGGCGGGTGCCTCCGGCTCGGAGTCCTCGACGGCGACCGGTTCGCGCTTGGCCGCAGGAGTTTCCTCCGGAGCCTGGTCCGTCTCCTCCCCGGTCGCGGGCTCCGGCTCGGCAGCCGCGGCCCCTGATCCCCTGACGACCGGGCCGAAGGCGTCGAACTGCGGCTCAGCGGGCGCCTCGGGACCCGGCTTCGAGTCCCCGGAGACGAACGGCGCGAAGGCATCGAACTCGGGCTCGGAGCGCTCGCCGGCCCGCCTCCCGGCGGGAGACTCCCTCTCGGGTCGGGCGGCGGAGCCCTCCGGAGGGCGCGAGGCCTCGCGTTCCGGCTTCACGCCTGACGGGCGGTGGCCATCCGGCTGTCCCGCAGCCGTCCCCGAGGCCTCGCGTTCCGGCTTCGCGCCTGGCGGGCGGCCCGCAGCCCGCTTTTGCTCGGCGGGTAGGTCCGCCGGGGGGCCCGGGGGCGCGTCGGTAATGGCGGGGAGGCTCAGGGTCTGCTCCCCTGGCCGCTCTCCGCGCCCGTCATCCATGGCGGTGTTCAAGGCAGGCGCTCCGCTCGAACCATCTCGACCTCCTGGCCGACCTCGACGACATCGCCGACGACGATGATCGCCGGTGGCCGTATCCCAGCCGCGGACACGCGTTCGGCCACGGTGGAAAGCGAAGCGGTGACCGCCCGCTGGGTCGGAAGGGTACCGTCCTGCACCACCATTACGGGAGTCTCCGGTGGACGTCCGTCTCGGATGAGGGCCTCGGCGACCGCGGGCAGCCGCTCGACGGCCATCATGAGCACCAGGGTGCCACGGGAACGCGCCAGGCCGGGCCAGTCGACGGTGGACCGGGGGTCGTCCGGCGCGACATGCACCGAAATGACGTGGAACTCCTGGCTCACCCCGCGGTGCGTGACGGGGACACCGGCCGCGGCGGGCACCGCGACGGCGCTGCTGATGCCGGGCACGACCAGCACGGGGATGCCGGCCCGGGCGCAGGCGATCATCTCCTCGCCGCCGCGCCCGAACACGAACGGGTCGCCGCCCTTGAGCCGGACCACGAACTTGCCCTCTCTGGCGCGCTCCACCAGCAGCTCGTTGATCTTCTCCTGGGAGAGGGACCGGCCGTAGGGCACCTTGGCGGCGTCGACCAGCTCGACATCGGGGGCCAGCTCGTCGAGCAGGGCGCGGGGCGCCAGCCGGTCGGCGACGACCACGTCGGCCTGCGCGAGGAGCTGGCGCCCGCGTACGGTGATCAGCCCGGGGTCGCCGGGCCCGCCGCCGACGAGCGCCACGCCCACCGGCTTGGTGCGGTTGCGCCGGGCGTCGACGGTGCCGTCGCGCAGCGCGCCCACCACGGCGTCACGGATGCCGGCCGCCCTGCGCGGGTCGCCGCCCGCGGTGACGGCCACGCTGATCTCGTCGACCCGGCCGGAGGCCGGGGTCCAGGCGGCGGAGGCGTCCTTGTCGTCGGCGCGCACGCACCAGATGCGCTTGGCCTCGGCCTCGGCGGCCACCGCGGTGTTGACCGGCCGGTCGTCGGTGCACGCCTGGACGAGCCAGGCGCCGTCGCAGTCGCCCACCTGGTAGGGCCGGGCGTGCCAGGTGACCCGGCCCGCGGCGATGAGGTCGTCCAGAGCGGGGGTGACGGACGGCGAGACCACGGTCACTTCCGCGCCGGCGTCGAGCAGCGCGGGCACCCGCCGCTGGGCGACTCTCCCGCCACCCACGACGAGGACCCGGCGACCGGAAAGCCGCAGGCCGAGGAGGTAGGGGCCCATGGTGGGTGAATCTCCCGTTCGCGAACGTTGTGTGCTAGGTGGATAAACCTACCGGCTCTCAACGCGTCATTTGTTGCGCAGGGGTCAACGGCCGTCAAGCAGAGGCCGGCGGGGGTCCCAGCGCTCTCCGCCCGCTTCGTCGGCGCGCCGTCTGGCCATCGCCGAGAGCGCCTCCAGGACGACCCTGTTGCCGAGGAGCGCCGTGATGTCGGCGTGGTCGTACGGGGGCGCGACCTCGACGATCTCCATGCCCGCGACGGGCAGCTCGTAGCAGATGCGCCGCACCGCGTCGAGCAGTTGCCGGGCCGTGAGCCCGCCCGGCTCGGGGGTGCCGGTGCCGGGCGCGTGGCCGGGGTCGCACACGTCGATGTCGATGGACAGGAAGATCTGGTCGCACTCGTCCAGGGCGATGCGGAACGCCTCCGTGAGGCACTCCTCCAGGCCGCGGGCGACGATCTCGGTCATCTCGTAGGAGCGCATGTCCTGCCGGGCCATCCACTCCAGCGTCTCCGGCTCCGGCCAGTAGCCGCGCAGCCCGATCTGCAGGAACCGGTCACCGCGGATCGCGCCGGACTCGATCAGCCGGCGCATCGGCTGACCGTGCCCGTACAGGTGGCCGAAGGAGATGTTCCCGGTGTCGGCGTGCGCGTCGAAGTGGATCATCGAGGTGCGGCCGGGGGCGTGCGCGCGGGCGGTGCCGCGGGCGTCCGGCAGCGCCACCGTGTGGTCGCCGCCGAGCACCACCGGGACGGCGCCGGAGGCGGCGATCCGGTGCACCGCCGACTCGATGGCCTCCAGTGAGCCCTCCACGTCGCCCGAGTAGCACTCGACGTCGCCGGCGTCGAGCACCCGCAGGTCGCGCAGGGCGTCCACGCGCAGCGCGAGGCTGGGCCTGGAGCCGTCCTGCGGCAGGTAGCAGGCCTGGCGCAGGGCCATCGGGCCGAATCTGGCGCCGGGGCGGTGGGAGGTCCCGCCGTCGAAGGGGGCGCCGAGGATGACGACGTCCGCGTCCGCGTAGCTCGCGGGGTCGTCGACGTCGCAGCGTTCGACGCCGAGGAAGGTGAGGTCCGGGCCGTACATCGGTCCGTATCTGGGCACTGGTCACCTCATCGGGTGGTTCCTGTCCCTTTCATCATCACATGTGCTTCTCGGTGACTCCGGCCGAGTCGAACGTGGCGACCTCGTGCATGACGCGGACGGCGGCGCAGACGAGCGGGTGGGCCAGCAGCCCGCCGGTGCCCTCGCCGAGCCGCAGCTCCAGGTCCACCAGAGGGCGCAGGCCGAGGTGCTCCAGCGCGGCGGAATGACCGGGCTCGGCGGAGCGGTGGCCCGCGACGCAGTGGTCGACGGCGGCGGGTGAGAGCGCGGCGGCGGCCAGCGCGGCGGCCCCGGCGATCACGCCGTCGAGGATCACCGGCACCCGCGCCGCCGCCCCGCCCAGGATGAAGCCGGCGATGGCGGCGTGCTCGAACCCGCCGACGGCGGCCAGCACCCGCGACGCCTCCTGCAGCTTGAGCCCGTGCGGATCCGGCCGGCCCTCCATGAGGATGCCGTTGACCTGGAGCGCCTCGCGGACGACGGCGATCTTGCGGGCGTGGGTCTCCTCCGTGACGCCGGTGCCGAGGCCGGTCACCGCGGCGGGGTCGCGGCCGGTGAAGGCCGCGATCAGCGCCGCCGAGGCCGTCGTGTTGGCGATGCCCATGTCTCCCGTGATCAGGCACCGGGCGCCGGACGCCACCAGGTCGCGGGCCACGCCGATGCCCGCCTCCAGCGCGCGTACGGCCTCCTCGCCGGTCATCGCGGGGCCCCGCGACAGATCGGCGGTGCCGTACGCGATCTTCCGCTTGACCAGGCGGGCGTCGTCGGGCAGGTCGGCGGCGACGCCGACGTCCACCACGGTGACCGACGCCCCGATCTGGGCGGCGAAGGCGTTGGCCACCGCCCCTTCCGCCAGGAAGTTGTGCACCATCTGCACCGTGACCTCCTGCGGCCACGGGGTGACGCCGCGGGCGTGCACGCCGTGGTCGGCGGCGAAGATGGCCAGCGCGGCCGGCTCCGGCATGGGCGGCGGGCTGACCCCGGCCGCCCCGGCGAGCCGCACGGCGACCTCCTCCAGCGCGCCGAGGGACCCGCGCGGCTTGGTGAGCCGGTCCTGGTGGGCACGCGCGTCGGCGATCGCGCGGGGGTCGGCGGGGCGGAGCGCGGCGAGTGTCTCGGCGAGCACGGAACCTCCGGGGGTTCAGGGGACCAGCTGCTGGAGGGCTTCCTCGTAGCGGTCGATGACCACGTCGGCCAGCGTCTCACAGTCGCCGATCACCTCGGCGCAGCGGATGTCGAGCTCGGGGTGGCCGGCGCCGTACGCGAGCGCCTGCGCCCACACGCGCTCCAGCGTGCCGCCCGCGAACAGCAGGTAGGGCACGACGATGACGCGCTTGGCGCCGAGGCGGCGGCAGCGCTCCAGCCCGCCGGGCACACCGGGCGGGGTGAGGGAGACGAACGCGGTCTCCACGGTCATGAAGTCGTACGCGTGAGTCTCCCAGAACAGCCGGGACACGCGGTGCACGTCGGCGTTGGCGGCCGGGTCGGTGGAGCCGTCACCGACCAGCACGACGGCGGTCTCACCCGGCTCGACGTGCGGCGGGACGCCGTCGGACGCGACGCCGTCGACGGCGCGCAGCCGAGGGCGGGCGCCGACCAGCTCCAGCGGGCGCGGCCTGGGCATCTCGGTGGCGGCGTCGTTGAGCCGCTCGGCGAGCAGCGCGAGCACGCGCGGGTCGGGGCCGACCGGCCGGCCGTGGTCGTACACGAGGGTGGGGTGCCGCTGCTGCTCCAGGGCCAGGGCGGCGGGGAGTTCGCCGTTGGTCCGGCTCAGGGTCAGCGGCAGCGCCACCAGGCGGTGGTGACCGCGGGCGACCAGAGAGGCGACGGACTCGCTCAGCAGGGGCGTGGCCCGCTCGAGGTAGCCGCCCGACACGTCGGCGGCGGTCTGGTCGAGCCGGCAGCGGAGCCGGTGCACGAACCTGCCGAACTCGGCGGAATCGGCGTCGTCGTTGGAGCCCTGCCCGACAAGCAGGAGCGGCGGCTTCATGGGGAAGGTTCTCCGGTGCGTAGAAGAGGACACGCGAGGATAACCGATGTGCGGCGCTGAGCGACAGGTCAGGAAGTGCCCGCGGGTGTCGCGTGCACGACGAAGACCGGGTCGGCGGAGCTCAGGCTGTGCGCGCCGTCGGGGCCGATGACGAGCCCGGAGGCCAGGATCTGGGTGCCTTCGGCGCGGTAGCCGTGCTCGCGCAGCAGGTCGAGCACGGCGGACACGCGTTCGACGGTCTTCAGCGCGCACACCAGCGAGCGGGGCCGGCGGGCGGCGCAGGCGACGATCACGTCGGGGCCGCCGCCGCCGACGAAGACGGCGTCGGGGTCGGGCAGCGGTTCGAGCGCGGGCGGCGCCTGCCCCCGGGTGAGCGCCACCTTGACGCCGTGGCTCAGGACGTTCTCGCGCAGCCGGGCGCAGGCGTCGGCGTCGCGCTCGACGGCCATCACCGCGGCGCCGAACCTGGCGCACTCCACCGCGATCTCGCCGTTGCCCGCGCCCACGTCCCAGACCAGGTCGCCGAGCCGGGGCCCGAGCTTGGCGAGCACGTACGCGCGCACCTCGGCGGGCAGCCTGGACTCCAGCGGCAGCGCCCATCCGGCCGGTCCCGGCTGGGCGCCCGCCACCCAGCCGGGCTCCTTCCGGCGGTGCAGCGGGTCGATCACGAGCACCACGTCCGGGTCCTTCCACGGCCGGGTGGTGGCCTCGCCCATGCGGCTGTGGGTGACGCGCTCGTCGGGCCCGCCGAGGTCCTCGCAGACGACGAGCGCGCGCGGGGTGGTGGGGGCGAGCTCCCTGGCGATCTCGCCGGGGCCGACGCCGGGGGTGACGAGCAGCGCGACCTTGGGGTGCGCCCGGCAGGCGTTGACCACGCGGGCGAGCTGGTGGGGGCCGGCCGGGGCGACCACGAGGGCGTCGTCCCAGTCGAGCCCGGCGCAGGCGAAGGCACGGGTGACGATCGAGGTGGCGGGCAGCACGTCGGGCTCCAGCCCGTGGCCGCGCAGCGTGCGCACCACGCCGAAGAAGCCGGGGTCGCCCTCGGCGATCACGACGGCCGGGCCCTCGCCCCGCTCCATGTGGGCGTCGAGGGCGTCGAGCAGGCCGCCGGGAGAGGCCGTGACGGCGGACGGGGCGGCGGACGGGGCCAGCCGCCGGGTCAGGTGGTCGGGGCCGATGACCAGCCTGGCGGCCTTCAGCCGGTCGACCGCCTTGGCCGACAGTCCCGAACCGTCCCACCCGACAACCGTGATCATGGGCCTCACCGTCCTCACCCACCAGATTGACGGTTGCACCACCGTTTCACCAAGAGTTCTCGCTCAGGAAAGGTCGGACGGGATCAGGCTGAAGACGACGAGGTCCTCGCCGCGCAGCGCGTTGCGTTCGACGCCCTCGCGGACGAAGCCCGCCTTCTCCGCGACCCGCTGGGAGGCGGGGTTGGACACCGCGGCCCGCAGCTTGAGCCGCTGGAAGCGCTGCTCGCGCAGCAGCCAGCGGGCGATGGCGGCGACGGCCTCGGTGGTGTAGCCCCGGCCGCGCGCCCACGGCGCGGCCATGTAGCCGATCTCGCACGACCGGTTGGCCCAGTCCACGTCCCTGAGGTCGACGTTGGCCGCGAACCGGCCGCCGGCCAGCTCTTCCACGGCCCAGGCGATGCCGTCGCCGCGCAGCCGCATCCGCTCGGAGGTCGCGACGAAGGCGCGGGCGTGGGCCTGGCCGTAGCGGCGCGGCACGCCGGTCATGGCCTGGGTGAGCGGGTCGGCGCCGGTGACGGCCAGGTCCGGCACGTCCTTCTCGGCGGGCGGGCGGATGAGCAGCCGTTCGGTGCGCAGCTCGGCCCTGGGCAGGTTCTCGCCAGGGGTCCGGCCGTCGTCGCGGAGCATCCCGAAGATCACCAGATCGTGCGGCCCGTCGTCTTCGAGCACCGCGGCGCGCAGCACGCCTTCCCAGGTGAAGCCAGCTTTCCTGGCCACATGCAGGGACGGCAGGTTGTCCAGGTTGGCCGTCAGGTCGACGCGGCGCAGCGTGGTCTCGGCGAAGACGTACGCGACCAGCCCGCGCAACGCCTCGGTGGCGAACCCGCGCCCCCGGTGGAGCGGGTGCACGCCGTAGCCGACCTCGGTGGTGCCGGCGCCCCACGCGGTCTTGAACAGGCTGATGGCGCCGACGATCAGCCCGTTCCCGTCCGTCATCGCCAGGTGGATGCCCTGGCCCGAGCGCTGGAGCTCGTGCACGCCGTTGGCGAGCCACTGGGAGACGGACGCCAGGTGACCCGGGGCGCCGGGAGGCAGGAACCGGACGCCCGACTCGACGACGGATCTGATCCGGTCCACGTCCGAGAGGCCGAACGGGCGCAGAACGAGCCGCTCGGTGGTGATGGTCAGCCGGGGATCGAACACGTCGGCAGCGTACACAATCAGCCATGTTTGCCCACGAAAGCGGGGGTAGGGGGGCGCAACGGGAGGAGCGATGATGAAAGAGCACAGCCCTCGCATGGACGAGCAGCGAAGGCACGAGCCGGACGGGTTCGACGGTCCCGACGGCAACCCACGCGGCGTCGGGACGGTACCCGCCGAGGAGTGGCGGGAGCCCGAGCCGGGCCAGCTGGAGCGCGTGCACCGCTACACGCCCGGGCAGGGAGGCCCCGCAGGCGTCCGCGGCGACCTGGCCGCGTGGCTGAGCGACGCCGACTTCCCCGCCACCCCTTACGACCTGATGCGGCACGCCGAGCGGATGGGCGCCCCCGACGAGGTGGTCACGTTGCTGCGCGCGCTGCCGGCCCGCCGCTACATGACCGTGCCCGAGGTGTGCCGGGCCGTGGGACCCGGCGCGGCAAGGCGGAGGTGATGACACGTGCGACTCGACTTCATCCGGCCGCTCTACGAGCGCCCGGGGCCGTACGCGTCGGTGTACGTGGGCGGGCTCACCGCGCGGGACCGGTCCGCCCTGTGGACGAGCCTGTGTGACGAGCTGGAGCGGGCCGGCGGCACCGAGTCCGAGGCGCTGCGTGAGGAGGTGCTGAGCCCGGGACCGGGACGGGCGGTGTTCGCCGTGCACGGCGACGTGGTGCTGTCGGAGCCGCTGCCGGAGGCGCCCCGCCCGCTGGCGGCGTTCTCGCCGCTGCCGCTCGTCACTCCGATGCTGATGCAGCGGGGCGAGAGCGTGCCGCACCTGCGGGTGATCATCGACCACGCCGGCGCGGACGTCTCGGTGCACGGGAACGGCTCGCCGCGCAAGACGACCGTCGAGGCCGAGGAGTGGCCGCTGCAGAAGACCGCGCAGGGCGGCTTCTCCCAGCGGCACTACGAGAAGGCGGTGGAGGAGACCTGGGAGAAGAACGCCGTGGCCGTCGCCCAGGAGGTCGACGAGCAGGTGCGGCGCACCGACGCCCAGCTCGTGCTGGTGGCGGGCGAGCCGCATTCGCGCTCGCTGCTCTGCGACCATCTCGGCCCCCGGTCCACCGGCCGCATCCAGATGCTGGAGCGCGGCCACCGCAACGCGACCGGCGGGTTCGAGCAGGACGTGGAGACCGCGCTCGGCGGCTGGCTGGACGACCGCAGGGCCGAGCTGCTGAACCGCCACGGCGAGCAGGACGGCCCGACCGGGGTGGCCCGGGTGGCGCAGGCGCTGCGCGAGGGCCGGGTGCACGCGCTGCTGATGCCCGGCGAGCTGCCGCGCACCGTCTGGATCGGCGAGGGGGCGACGCAGGTGTCGCGCGACGCCGGGGAGCTCCGCACGTGGGGGGTGGAGCACCCGGTGCAGGAGCGCGCCGACTCGGCCCTCGTCAGGGCGGCGGCGATGACCGACGCCGAGATCTGGTTCACCGACCAGGTGGAGGACGTCGCGGCGGTGCTCAGGTACTGACGACCACTTCCAGGGTCCTGGGGCCGTGCACGCCTTCGACCCGGTTCAGCTCGATGTCGCTGGTGGCGGACGGGCCGCTGATCCAGGTGAGCGGGCGTGACGGGTCGAGCCGGGCCACCGCCTCGGGGACGCCCGCCACGATCTGGCCGGCCAGCACCACGCACAGGTGGTAGTCGGGCACCAGCGTCTGCGCGCGGGTGCCCTGGCCGGGGCCGGTGTCGAGGACGATGGTGCCGGTCTCGGCGATGGCGACCGCGCAGCCGGTCACCACGCCGTCGGCGGCGTCCAGTTCGGCCAGCGACCCGCCGGCGGGCTCGGCGCCTTCCGACCACTCGGGCGGGAGTCCGTCGGGGATCACCATGCGGCGCCCCCGTACCAGCTCGGTGATCGCGGCGGGCACCTCGGCGGCGGGCAGCACGTGCACGATGGCGCGGTAGTCGCGCACCCGCTCGGCGAACAGGCCGGCCAGGTCGTCCACCGGCGGCGCGGTACGGTAGCCGCGCGGGATCTCCACCTCGGGCGCGCCGCGCACGGCCTGCCGGATCCGGCCGAGTATCTCCTCACGGGCGCCCATGCCGCTCCTCCCTTTCCCACCAGTCCCTGAACGGTTCTTCCGGGATGTCCGGCAGGTCGCGGGTGTCGGTCCAGGCCGACAGCGGGCCGGGCAGCCTCTTCGGCACCAGCTTGCGCAGCCGCGAGGCCAGGCGCTGGACCCCGGCCAGGCGGGCCCGGTCGCCGAACACCCAGCCGGCCAGCCGCATGCCCGCGCGCTCCGCGGCCCCGTGCGGGGCCTCGGCACGCAGGTGGACGAGCACCTCGGGGATGTCGATCGCCACCGGGCAGGCCTCGAAGCAGGCGCCGCACAGGCTGGACGCGTACGGGAGCGAGGCGTCCAGGTCGGAGCCCATGCCGCGCAGCTGCGGGGTGAGGATGGCGCCGATCGGGCCCGGGTAGACCGAGCCGTAGGCGTGACCGCCCGCCCGCTCGTACACGGGACACACGTTCAGGCAGGCCGAGCAGCGGATGCAGCGCAGCGCCTGGCGGCCCACCTCGTCGGCGAGCACGCCGGTGCGGCCGTTGTCGAGCAGCACCAGGTGGAACTCCTGGCCCTCGGCCGAGCCCGTCCAGGTGCTGGTGTAGGGGTTCATCCGCTCGCCGGTGGAGCTGCGCGGCAGCAGTTGCAGGAACACCTCGAGGTCGCGCCAGGACGGCACCAGCTTCTCGATGCCCACGACGCTGATGAGCGTCTCGGGCAGGCTCAGGCACATGCGGCCGTTGCCCTCGGACTCCAGCACCACGAGCGTGCCGGTCTCGGCGACCATGAAGTTGGCGCCGGAGACGGCGACCTTGCTCCTGAGGAACCGTTCGCGCAGGTGGAGGCGGGCGGCCTCGGTCAGCGCGGCGGGCTCGTCGGTGAGCCCTTCGGGGGCGTCGCCCATCCGGTCCAGGAAGATCTCGCGGATCTCGGCCCGGTTGCGGTGGATCGCCGGCACCAGGATGTGGCTGGGGAAGTCGTCGCCGAGCTGGACGATCAGCTCGGCCAGGTCGGTCTCGTAGGCGGCGATGCCGTGCTCGGCCAGCGCCTCGTTCAGGCCGATCTCCTGGGTGGCCATCGACTTGACCTTGACGACCTCGGTCTCGCCGGTGGCCTTGACCAGATCGGTGACGATGCGGTTGGCCTCGGCGGCGTCGCGCGCCCAGTGCACGTGGCCGCCCGCGTCCGTGACGGCCTCCTCCAGTTGGAGGAGGTAGCGGTCGAGGTGGCGCAGCGTCTCGTCCTTGATGGCCTTGCCGGCCGCGCGCAGCTCCTGCCAGTCGGGCAGCTCGCCGACGACGCTCGCGCGCCTGCCTCGGATCGTGTGGGTGGCTTTGCGGAGGTTGTAGCGAAGCTGCGAGTTCTGTACGGCTTTTTCGGCATTTTTCGGGAAACTCCCGGGCATGCCGAGGAACGTGGCGCTCATCCGCCCGCCTCCGTGGCGGCAAGGATCTCCGCGATGTGCATCACCCGTACCCCCGTCTTCTGGCGGGCCAGTGTGCCGCCGATGTGCATCAGGCAGGAGTTGTCGGCCGCGCACAGCACCTCGGCGCCGGTGCCGAGCACGTTGCGCGCCTTGTCGGCGCCCATGGCGGCGGAGACGGCCGCGTTCTTCATCGCGAACGTGCCGCCGAAGCCGCAGCACTCCTCGGCGCCCGGGAGCTGGACCAGCTCCAGCCCGCGCACCCGGCCCAGCAGCCGCACGGGGCGGTCGCCGAGATGGAGCCCGCGCAGCGAGTGGCAGGTCGGGTGGTAGGTCACCCGGTGCGGGAAGTAGGCCCCCACGTCCTCGACCTTCAGCACGTCCAGCAGGAACTCGGTCAGCTCGTGCACCCGCGGCACCACCCGCCCGACGGCCGCCGCTCCCTTGCTGCCGGGCCTGACCAGCTTGGGGTACTGCTCCCGGATCATCGCGGCGCAGGACCCGGAGGGGACGACCACCGCCTCGTAGCCGGCGAAGACCTCGGTGAAGTGGCGCGCCAGCCGCACGCCCTCCTGCGGATAGCCGGTGTTGAGGTGCATCTGCCCGCAGCAGGTCTGCGCGGCCGGGAAGTCGACCTCGCAGCCCAGCCGGCGCAGCAGCGACACGACGGCCTTGCCGGTGCCGGGGAAGAGCGTGTCGTTCACGCACGTGAGAAACAGGGCGACTCGCACGCTTCTCCTTCCGGGTATGGTCTGACCACAGTATGGTCAGACCATAGAGGAACGCAATCCTCGAAGGAGGTCCCGTTGCCTGATACCCGCCCGAAGCGGACCCGCACGTTCGAGGACGTGCTCGCCCAGCTGGAGCGCCGGATCGCGGACGGCGGGCTGACCGCGGGCGACCGGCTGCCCGCGGAGCGGCAGCTCGCCGAGGAGCTCGGCGTGAGCCGCTCGTCGGTGCGCGAGGCGATGCGCGTGCTGGAGACGCTCGGCGTGGTGACGTCCCAGGTCGGGCGGGGGCCGGACGCGGGCGCGGTGCTGATCTCCCGGCCCGACCACACGCTGACCGACCTGCTGAGGCTGCACCTCGGGCTGGCCAGCCTGGAGCCGCGCGAGGTGATCGACACCCGGCTGATGATCGAGCGCTGGGCCGCCGCCCGCGCCGCCTCGGCCGGCGCGGACACCTCCGCGCTCGCCGTCGCGCTGGCGGGGATGGACGCGGCGCGGTCGGCGGAGGAGTTCGTCGAGCACGACACCGCCTTCCACTGCGCGATCGCGGACGCGTCCGGCAACCGGCTGATCGCCGCGTTCATGCGCTCGCTGCGCGACTCCATGCGGCGGCACGCGGTGGAAGCCGTCGAACAGCTGGGCGACACGACGGTGCTGCGCGCCGGGCACGTGCGCATCCTCGCCGCGATCCGCGCGGCCGACCCGGAGGAAGCGGCCCGCGCGGTCGCCGACCACCTGGCGGACGCCTACCCGTCGCTGTTCTGACAGTCAGCCGGGGTTCAGGGTGTCGGCGACCCGGCAGGTCGCGCCCGAGCAGGAACGCATCGCGTCCAGCCGGGCCCGCAGGTCCTTCAGCAGCGCGGGGTTCGCGCAGGCGGCGAGGTTGTGCAGCTGGTAGGGGTCCTTGCGCAGGTCGTAGAGCTGCTCCTCCCCCGTCTCGTACGCGACGTAGAGATGGCGGCGGGTCCGCACGGCACGGTAGCCGGGCACCGGCGTCTGCGCGGCCGACCGGCGGTTGGCCGGTCTGGCGAACTCGACGAGCACGTTCTCCCGCCACCCGGCCGGCCGCCCGCCGCGCAGCAGCGGCGTCATCGACCGGCCTTCGGCGAACGACGGCACCCGCGCCCCGCCCAGCTCCGCGATGGTGGGGGCCAGGTCGACGGTGGCGCTGAGCTCCCCGGCCGACGCCCCGGCAGGCACGCCGGGCCCGCGCACCACCAGCGGCACCCGGATCGCCTCCTCGAACGGCGTGGTCTTGCCCTGGGCCAACCGGTGCGTGCCCAGGTGGAACCCGTTGTCGGAGGTGAAGAACACGTACGTGTCACGCAGCCGGCCCGTCTTCGCCAGCGCGTCCATCACCGAGCCCACGAGGTCGTCCACCCCCAGCATGGCCCGCAGCCTGGTGCGGTACAGCTGGTCGGCCCTGTCCATCTCGCTCTGGCTCAGCGGGGGCCGGTCGCGCAGCCAGGCGGGCTCCTTGCTCACGTCCTCCTGGTTGAACGACGGCGGCCTGGGCGCCGTGGCCTCGGTGAACGCCTCCGCGTGCCGTACCGGAGGGTTGGCCGGCAGGTGGGGCGCGACCGGCGCCAGGAAGAGGAAGAACGGCCGCCCGTCCGCGGCGATGAAGTCGCTCGCCTTGCCGGCCAGCACGTCGGCGAGGTGGTCATGCTCGCCCCAGCCGTACTCGACCGGCCGGCCGTCGCTGTTGAGCCGGTAGCCGTACTCGTTGTAGAGGCCGCGCACGGGCACGTGCCAGGTGTCCCAGCCGGGCGGCACGTACGTCTCGGGCATCGGGCCTGGGTAGTGGTTGAGGTACTTGCCCATGTACGCGGTGCGATACCCGGCATCCTGCATCCAAGTCCCGATAGTGGAACGTTCCAGACCCAAGCCGTTGAAGCGCTCAAATCCCCCTTCCGGGGCGGTGTTCGTCCATACGCCATGGCTGTGGACGTACTGGGAGCGCAGGATGGACGAGCGCGACGGGCAGCACCAGGAGTCGGCCGTGAAGAACCGGTCGAACGACATGCCCTGCCGCACCAGATGGCGGGTGATCTGGGGAAAGTGCGCGAGGGTCCCGGCCTCCAGGTCGTCGGCCATGATGACCACGATGTTCGGCGACCTCCGGGAGGCGCCCGTGGGCTCGGCCGTGAGCGACAGCAGGAGCAGGACGCAGGCCAGACAGCGCAGGAGCACAGGGTCAGGCTTCCCCTGCCGACGACGCATTGACACCCCCGCCGCGGCCGGGGGTAATAGAACTAGATTCCGGAGGTGTCGATGAAGCTCGGCCTGAACGTCGGTTACTGGCAGCGCCACGCCGACGACGCGACCGAGTCGGTGCTGGCCGCCGAACGGCTCGGCTACGACTCGGTGTGGACCGCGGAGGCGTACGGCACCGACGTGTTCACGCCGCTGGCCTGGTACGGGGCGCGCACGTCGCGGATCAAGCTGGGCACCTCCGTCGCCCAGCTCTCCGCCCGCCCGCCGGTCACCACGGCCATGACCGCCATGACCCTCGACCACCTGACGGGCGGCCGGCTGCTGCTCGGCGTGGGCGCGTCCGGGCCGCAGGTGGTCGAGGGCTGGTACGGCCAGCCGTTCGCCAAACCGCTGGCCCGTACGCGCGAGTACGTCGAGATCATGCGGAAGGTGTGGCGCCGCGAGGAGCCCGTGACCAGCGACGGCCCGCACTACCCGCTCCCCCTGCCCGGCGGCCTGGGCAAGCCGCTCAAGCTCATCACCCACCCGCTGCGCGAGGACATCCCCGTCTACCTGGGCGCCGAGGGCCCGAAGAACGTCGCACTCGCCGCCGAGGTCGCCCAGGGCTGGCTCCCGCTGTTCGCGTTCCCTTCCAAGATCGAGGAGATGTACGGCGACGCGCTCGCCTCGCGCGACCCCGACTTCGACATCGCGGCCATGGTCATGGTGATCATCTCCGACGACGTGCGGGCGGCGCTCGACGGGGTCAAGATGATGCTGACCCTGTACATCGGCGGCATGGGGGCCAGGCACCGCAACTTCCACGCCGACATCATCGGCCGGATGGGCTACGCCGAGGCCGCCGAGCACATCCAGGCCCTCTACCTGGCGGGCCGCAAGGACGAGGCGTTCCGCGCCATCCCGGACGAGCTGGCCGACGGCATCTCCCTGGTCGGCCCGCCGGGGCGGATCAAGGAACGCCTGGAGCCGTGGCACAAGTCGCCGGTCACGTCGCTGCTCGTCATGGGCCCGCGCGACGAGCCGTCCCTACGGACCATCCGCGACCTGGTGCTCGGCTGAGCGGAGGACCCCACCGCAGCGGGCTGAATCGTCATCGCTCAACACAGGAGTGATGACAGTATGTGATTATGCGTGCACCCCGAGCGAAATCTTTCAATACCGCGGGCCCGTGTGACCCCCGGCTCCACTACATGATCCCGCCCACGCCCCGGCTTCCCGAGGCTCGGACGCTGATCGACATGGATCGCTACTTCGTGGTCCACGCGCCTCGGCAGACCGGCAAGACGACGGGTCTGCGCACCCTGGCGTCGGAGTTGACGGCCGAGAGGGACATCGCGGCCCTGGCGTTCTCCTGCGAGCGCGCCAAGGTGGCCGGTGACGACTACGCGGCCGCGGAGTCGATCCTGCTGCAATCCATCCGCGAGGCCGCCGAGCGATCGGGCTGGCCGAAGAAACTGCTCCCGCCGGACCCCTGGCCGGAGGCTACGCCGGGCACCCGATTCGGTACGGGTCTGAGCGCGTGGTGCCGCCGCAGTCCGCGCCGGGTGGTGCTGTTCTTCGACGAGATCGACGCCCTGCAGGGCAGCAGCCTGGTCAGCTTCCTCTGCCAGCTCAGGGACGGTCACAACGCCCGCCCGGACGGGCACCCGTTCCCCGCGTCCGTGATCCTGTGCGGGCTGCGCGACGTCCGCGACTACAAGACCGCCGTGGGCGCCGACCCGGGCCGGTGCAACCCCACCAGCCCGTTCAACATCGTCACCAAGTCGCTGCGCCTGGGCGACTTCACCGCCGGCCAGATCGGCGAGCTGTACGGCCAGCACACCGAGGCGACCGGTCAGGAGTTCACCAAGGACGCGGTGGACCGGGTCTTCGAGCTGACGCAGGGTCAGCCGTGGCTGGTGAATGCCGTGGCCCACGAGATCATCTTCGAGATGGGGGTGACCGGCGCCGTCACCGCCGGGCAGGTGGACGAGGCCAAGGAGCGGTTGATCCGGGCGCGCGCCGTCCACCTGGACTCCCTGGCCGCGCGGTTGCGCGAGCCCCGGGTCAAGCGGGTGATGGAACCGATCGTGGCCGGCGACCTCTACACCGACTCCGCCTTGTCCGACGATCTGTCCTACGTCCGTGACCTGGGGCTGATCAAGCAGAAACCCCCGCTGGAGGTGGCCAACCCGATCTACCGGGAGGTCATCCTGCGCGTGCTGGGCGATTCGTCGCAACAGAACGTGCGCGCGGACCCGCGGAGTTTCGTGCTGCCGGACGGCCGGTTCGACCTGCCCCGGCTGCTGGAGGAGTTCGTGGTCTTCTGGCGCGAGCACGGCGAGGTGCTCATCCGTCAGGAGAACTACCACGAGGCCGCCTGCCAGATCATCCTCATGGCCTTCCTGCACCGCCTTGTCAACGGCGGAGGCTATCTCGACCGGGAGTACGCCGCCGGCACCAAACGCCTGGACGTGCTCGTCCGCTGGCCCTACACCGGCCCCGGCGGCGAGCGGCTGATGCAGCGCGAGGCGATGGAGCTCAAGGTCTGGCGAGCAGGCAAGGACGACCCGCTGACCGAAGGGCTGGCCCAGCTCGACGGCTACCTGGACCGGCTCAGCCTCACCACCGGCGTCCTGGTGATCTTCGACCGGCGCCCCGAGGCCCCGCCGTGGAACCAACGAGGCGCCTTCGAGGAGGCGACCACTCCGTCCGGCCGCCAGGTCACCGTGCTGCGGGCCTAGCGACGTGCTCCGCGATCACATCGCCGAGCCGGAACGGCGCGTCGCCCGCGCACAGGCGGCCGAGGACCTGATCGAGCAGGCGCTCGACTGCCCGCTCCCGATCGACGAGTGCCCGCGAGCGCATCGAGGCCTGGGTCCCTCCTGCCCGGTCAGTCGGGGCGGGGTGACGGGTCGGTGGTGACCGCCACCAGCAGCGGCCTGCTCAGCGCCCCGGCCCCGAGCACGCCCGCGAAGCCCAGCGCCACGCAGATCCCCAGCATGACCGCCCCGCTCAGGTTCGGGGCGCCCAGCATGAACGGCGTCGCGCAGAACACCCCGGCCGCGATCGTGCCGCCGCCCATCACGGTGAGCGGGATCAGCGTCTCGGCCCGCCGTGCCCGGTCCAGCACGGTCAGCGGGGTGCCGGCCAGCCGCAGCAGTCCGTACGTCTGACGCCGGTCGAGGACCGACGAGGCCGCGGTGATCCCCGCGCTGGCGATGGCCACCAGGAACGACACCGACAGCACCACCACCGTGCCCACCCGGACGTCGTCCAGCAACTGGAAGCCGAACCGCTGGTCGTCGGCCTCACTGGTCGGCGTCCGCCCGGGAACGAGCCCTGCCAGAGCGGTCCGCGCCCGATCGACGGCCACCACCCCGACACCGCCCCCGTCACCGGCGACCGCGTCGCCCTTGCCCGCGTCACCGGCAGCCGCGTCACCTGCGGCCGGGGCGGCGTCGCCGGTCACCGTCACCGTGACGAGCTTCTCCGAGTGCTCGACCCGGGCGGCGAGCCCGGCGTCCCGCATCCGCTCGCGCGCCTGCTCGGCGACCACCGCCGGCCGCCCCTCCACCACGGCGAGCCGGAACTCCGCGGGGGACGCCCCGCTGGAGAACGCCCCCGGGCTGAGCATCCCGAGGAACCCGGCGACGAATCCGGTGAGCGCGACCCCGCTGACCGTCCGCCAGGCCGAGCGCGGATCGTCCACGAGCCTGCGCCCCGCCAGCAGCAGAGCGGGCGTCCGGGCGAAGGCGGCGGCGACGCGGCCGATGAGGCCGACCACCCACGGCCCGGCCAGGTTGAGCGAGAGCAGGGCCAGCGCGATCGCGACCGCGATGACTGTCACACTGGCCTCCAGGCCCAGCAGGGGGAAGGCGGCCAGCACCACCAGCAGCGCGAGCACCCGCAGCGCCCGCATGCCGGGCGGCGTCTGGCGCCTGGCCACGCCCAGCGGGCTGACCACCACCCGCCGCAGCCCGGCCACCGCCGACAGCCCGACCAGCAGCGGCACCACGACGAGCGCGCCGGCCAGCACCAGCGGGTGCGGCCACAGGTCGGCGGCGAACCACGGCCCGCCGCCGATCTCGATCCGCGTCAGCAGGGGCACGGCCGCCGCGTACGCCGCGGTCCCGGCGACCGCGCCGGCGAACGCCACGATGACCGCCTCGGCCACCGTCATCCCGACGACCTGCCCGGGCGTCGCGCCGACCAGCCGCAGCGCGGCCAGCCGCTGGTCGCGCCTGGCGACCGTGAGCCGGGCCGCGGCCCCGCCGAACACCAGCAGCGGCACCACCATGAGCACGCTCGCGATCAGCGCCAGCACCTGGTACGCCTCCGCGTCCTCCGACACCCTGCCGGTGAAGTCCGCGACGGGGGTGGGCGGCCGGCCGGCGATCCAGTCGTCGCTGCGCTCGGCGGTCATGACGGGCGCGTCCGGCCGGTGCCCGACGACGGCCACCAGCTCACCGGGGTAGGCCAGCGCCTCCTCGCCGAGCACGCCGGTCACGGCGGGGAAGCGGGCCGCGAGCTGGTCGGCGGGCAGTTCGCGAGCCAGCTCGGCCAGCGCGGGCGACAGCCACGCCTCGCCCGGCGCGGGGAAGCGGTCCAGCCCCTGCGGCGGCGCGGGGGCCTTCCCGGGCAGCGCCGCCACGTCCACGACCGTCATCCGCTCGTCCCGTACGTAGTCGAACCGGGCGGCCTCCACGGCCGTCGCGCCGCTCCCCGCCGCCACCGGGTTGCGCCACGCGTCCCGGTCGCCCCTGGCCTGGAAGGCGAAGTTGGCCGTCACCGCGAACAGCAGCAGCGCCGTGGCCACCGCGACCGCCCCCAGCGTCAGCCAGGTGCCGAGCAGGCCGCGGCGACCGCCGCCCTTGAGCAGCCGCCACGTCAGATCGAGGTTCACGCCGGCACCCCGCCCGCCAGCAGCCTGCCGTCGCGGACCTCGACCGTGCGGTCGCACCAGCCCGCCACGTTCGGGTCGTGGGTGACCACGATCAGGGAGGCGTCGTTGTGCTTGGTGGCCTCCACCAGCAGCCGCATCGTCTCGTGGCCCGTGGCCTGGTCGAGCGCCCCGGTGGGCTCGTCCGCGAACACCACGGCCGGCCTGGTCACCAGCGCCCTGGCGATGGCCACCCGCTGCGCCTGACCGCCGGACAGCTCGCCCGGCCGCCTGCCCTCCATGCCGCCCAGCCCGAGCGGGCCGAACCACTGCCGCGCGGTCCGCACCGCGTCCTGGCGGGCGACGCCGCCGAGCATGAGCGGGAGCGCCACGTTCTCCTCGGCGGGCAGCTCCGGCAGGAGCTGGCCGAACTGGAACACGAACCCGAACCGGGTGCGGCGCAGCGCGCTGCGCTTCCGTTCGCCCAGGTCGTCGATGCGCTGACCGAGCAGGTGGACCTCGCCCGCGTCCGGTTTCATGATCCCGGCCAGGCAGTGCAGTAGCGTCGACTTGCCGGAGCCGCTCGGCCCCATGATCGCCACCGCCTCCGCGGCGCGCACCGCGATGTCCACCCCGCCCAGCGCCACCGTCTGCCCGAACCGTTTGGCGAGAGCCCGCCCCACAAGCACGTCGTTCATGGCTCCGAGCCTGCCGGGACGGACGGGGGCGGCGGATCGGCCATGCGTACGGTCCGCATCGGCCGTTCGGTTGACTCTAGAGTTTGGGCGTGACTATTCGGGTTCTCATCGCCGATGATCAGGAATTGGTACGCACCGGATTTCAGATGATTCTGGATGCGCAACCGGACATGGAGGTGGTGGCGGCCGTCGCCGACGGCGCCGACGCGGTTTCCGAGGCCAGGCGGCTGCGCCCGGACGTGTGCCTGCTCGACATCCGGATGCCCAGGCTCGACGGCCTGGAGGCGACCCGGGCGCTGGCGGGACCCGGCGTCGAGAACCCGATGCGGGTGGTCATCGTCACCACCTTCGACCTGGACGAGTACGTGTACGGGGCGCTGCGGGCGGGCGCCACCGGGTTCCTGCTCAAGGACAGCGGGCCGACGCTGCTGGTGGAGGCGGTCAAGGCGGCGGCCGGCGGCGAGTCGCTGGTGTCGCCGTCGGTGACGGTGCGGCTGCTGCGGCACCTGTCCGGGCCCCGCCGCTCCCCCGCGCCCCTGCCGGAACCGCTGACGGACCGCGAGCTGGACGTGGTGCGACTGGTCGCCAGGGGACGCACCAACCAGGAGGTGGCGGCCGAGCTGTTCGTGTCGCTGTCGACGGTGAAGACGCACCTCGGGAGCATCTTCACCAAGCTGGGCACCAGGAACCGGGTGGAGATCGCCGCGTGGGCCTGGGAATCGGGTGTCGTGAGCTGATTAGCGGGTCAGCCTCCGGGATACAAGTGAATCAGAACCCACCGTATGGCCCGGGGGAGAACATCGTGCGCTTTGCCCAGGCACCGCCCACCAAAGCCGCTACCACGTCCGCGAGCAAGGTCGTCAGCAAGGCCGCCACCACCGTCTACGTGACACTCGCCGCGCAGGTACTCTCCCTGGGCGCTCTGGTGGTCTTCGAGCAGGTGCGCGGCAGACAGCTGGCCGCCGAGCTGGCCGAGTTCGGCGGGCGGCCGTCGGGCCCCGACGCCGACGCGCTGGCCGGCGCGGCGACGGTGTTCGCGGTGCTGCTGCTGATCGCCCTGGCCACCACGATCGCCGCCGCGGCCGCCCACACCACGTGGCTGGTGCGCGTCCGCCAGGCCGGCGCCCTGCCCGCGGCCCGCAGCACGGTCGCCGCCGCCTGGCTCATCCCGGGCGTCAACCTGGTTGCGCCGGCGGTGCTGGTGTACGAGACGTGGCGGGCGACCGGCCCGGCGGAGGAGAGCCGGCGCGGCCGGGTGGCCCTGGTGACGGGCTGGTGGCTGAGCTGGCTGGCGACGCTGGCGGTGTTCACCATCGTCCTCCCGCTCGACGCGCTCGACAGCCTCACCGGGCTGGGCTTCCTGGAGCTGGCGTGCCTGGCCCTGTCGGCCGCCCTCTGCGCCGCCACGGTCCGCCGCGTCACCCCTCAGCGCTCCCCCGCCGTCCGCCCCAGCGCCGGGTCCTCCGGCCGACCGGCCCCCGTCACCGCGGTCACCCGCCTGGGCCGGGCCTCCTGACGAGGATCAGGCCGCGGTGGGGCCGGAGCTGCCCGGGCTGGCGTGCCAGAGGCGGCGGGGCGGGTCGGTGACGGCCGGGCCCAGGTCGGCGTAGGGCGACAGGCGGAAGCCGTTGCCGTACTCGATGGCGCGGCCACCCACCGGGCCCTGGTCGGCCGGGGGCCGGGCGAGCTCGGCGCGGACGGCGTCGAGGCCGCGGGCCCGCCACAGCGCGTCCAGGTCGGCCAGGTTCCAGCAGTCGAGGGCCCGGATCGAGACCGCGCGGGCGCCGGTGCGGCGGACCGCGCCGCGCACCAGCAGCAGCCACGACCCGAACACGGTGGCCGCGCACCGCCCCTGCACCGACTCGAAGAAGGTCAGGTCGACCGGCCCCGTCGAGTCGTCCAGGGTGGCGAAGATGATGCGCTGGCCGGAGCGGATCGCGGGCGTCTGGGTGGCCACCTTGACGCCGGCCACCAGCACCTCGGCCCCGTTGCGCGGCCCGAGCAGGTCCTTGGCGCGGGTCACGCCGAGCGCGTCCAGCAGCTCGTCGTGGAAGCTGACGACGTGCCGGCTGATGTCCATGCCAAGGATCTCCAGCTCGGCCTCGACCATCTCCGCGTCGGTCATCTCCGGCAGCTCGCCGGGGGTGACGTGCTCGGTGAAGCCGAGGGGCAGCTGCACGGCCGCCAGGTGGCGGCTCTCGGCGGGCGGCGCGGGCGCGTACCGCCTGCCGCGGCGCGGCCCCGCCCGCACGCCGATCGACGAGGCCCGCTCCAGCGCGCCGACCTGGGCGATCAGGTCGCGCCTGGTCAGCTCGCCGGGCCGCCACCGCTCGCCGTCGCCGGGCCGCAGCCCGTGCACCGCGTCCAGCCCGCCGACCTGCACGATCCGCTCCATCGTCGGCCGGGACGGGCGGGCCCGGTCCCAGAAGTCGGCGAGCGAGGTGTAGGGCCGGCCCGCCACCATGCGCTCCACCTCGGCCTCGCTGACCCCCTTGACGGCCGAGAACGGCACCCGCAGCGCGTACCCCTCGCCGATCTCCCCCGCCTCGAACGCGCGCCGGGGCCGGCCGGAGCCCTCCAGCCGGGCCGGGTCGACGCGGACCCGCACCCGCGGCCCGAGCCGTTCCACCCGCCAGTCCTTGGCCGACTTGTTGATGTCGAGCGGCAGGATCCGCACCCCGCACTGCCGCGCCTCGTCGATGATCACCCGTGCCGGGTACATGCCGGGGTCGTGGGTGAGCACCCCGGCGAAGAACGCGGCCGCGTGGTGCCGCTTGAGCCACGCCGACTGGTAGGTGGGCAGCGCGAACGCCGCCGCGTGCGCCTTGCAGAACCCGAACCCGCCGAACGCGTCCAGCACCTTCCAGGCCCGCTCCACCTCCTCGTCGCCGAACCCGTTGGCCCTGGCCAGCGGCACGAAGTGGTTGCGCACCCGGTCACGGCCCTCGGACGTGCCGAGGGTGCGGCGGAGCATCTCGGCGAACGACAGGTCGCGGCCGGTCATCACCTGGATGATCTTCAGCACCTGCTCGTGGAAGACGACCACGCCGTGCGTCTCCTTCAGCGCCTCGCGCAGCCGCTCGTGCGGGTAGTACGGCTGCCGCCAGCCGTGCCTGGCCTCCAGGTACGGGGTCACCATGTCGGAGTTGACCGGCCCCGGCCTGAACAGGGAGATGTCGACGATCAGGTCGTGCATGGTGCGCGGCTCCAGCTTGGAGACCAGCTCGCGCTGGCCGGGCGACTCGATCTGGAAGCAGCCGAGTGTCCGGCCGGCCCGGATCATGTCGTACGTCTCCTGGTCGTCGTGCGGGACGTACCGTACGTCCGGATCGTCGCCGCTCTGGGCGTCGAGCTCGACCGTGACGCCGTCGACCCGCTTGATCTCGCCGAGCGCGTACGCGAGCGCGGACTGCATCCGCACCCCGAGCACGTCCAGCTTGAGCAGCCCGGCCTCCTCCACGTCGTCCTTGTCGAACTGCGACATGGGGAACTCCAGCAGGCTGCGCTCGACCGGGGTGAGGTCGCGCATCCCGGAGTTGCCGACCAGCACCCCGCACGGGTGCAGCGCGATGTGCCTGGGCAGCCCGTCGAGCTTCTCCGCCAGCCGGAACACCCGCTCCAGACCGGCGTCGCCGAGCCGGCTCTCGCGCAGCTCGGGCAGGTCGCGCAGGGACGCGGTGATCTGCATGGCCCGGATGTGCGGGAACGCCTTGGCGATGGCGTCGATCTCGTGCGGCGGCAGCCCCATCGCGCCCGCCACGTCGCGGATGGCGCTGCGCGCCCGGTAGGTCTCCATCATGGACACGCACGCCACCCGCGACTCTCCGTACCGGTCGAAGATCGCCCTGTAGCAGTCGAGGCGGCGCGCGGACTCCACGTCCACGTCGATGTCGGGCAGCCCGATCCGGCCCTCCGACAGAAACCGCTCCATGAGCAGGCCGTGGTCGATCGGGTTCACCTCGCCGATGCCGATGAGGTAGTTGACCAGGCTGCCCGCGCCGGACCCGCGGATGGCGCAGCGCACCCCCATCCCGCGGATCATGTCGGTGATGCCGGACACCGCGACGAAGTAGCCCGACAGCCGCTTGCGCTCGATGACGTCGAGCTCGGCGGCCGCCCGTTCCCTGGCCTCGCGGGAGCGGCGCAGGCCGCGCTCGGCCAGGCCGTCCGCGACGCGGTGGCGCAGCAGCGGCACCGGGTCGCCGCCGATCTCCGGCAGGTGGAGGCGGGGCGGGCTCTGGCGGAGCGCGAGCAGCTCCACCGGGTCCGCCGCGCACGCCTCGGCGATCTGCCGGGTGGTGCGCAGCAGCCTGCCGATCCGGTCCCCGTCGTGGCCGCAGATCTTGGCGGCGACCTGGGCCATCTCCTTGCCGCTCTTGAGGTAGGCGTGGGAAGTGGTGCGTTCCAGGTGGCGCGGGTGCAGCGGGACAAGCTGGCGGGCCGCGTCGAGCACGTCGCCGACCTGGTGGTCGGCCGGGTCGAGGTAGCGGACGGCGTTGGTGAGCACGGCGGGCACGTCCATGGACTCGGCCAGGGCGAGCATCCGCAGCGCCGTGGCGGCGTCGTGGAACGCGTACTGGTCGACCAGTTCGATCACCACGCCCGGCAGCGCCTCGCGCCACCGGCCGAGCAGTGTCCGGGCGTGGTCGTCGCGCCGCTCGGCCACCGCGCGGCCGACGTCGGAGCGCGGGCCGAGCAGCACCGCCAGCCCGCCGTCGCCGGCGGCGTCCCACTCGGCGGCCAGCCCGCGGGTGATGCGGGGGTCTCCGCGCTCGCCCGCGTAGTGCGCGGCCGTGACCAGCCGCGCCAGCCGCGACCAGCCGCGCGAGCGCGCCAGCACGGTCACCCGGTCCTGCGCCCCCGGCCCGGTCCGCGGCCGGGCGTCACGCCCGCTCGTCCGGCTCGGCGGGGCGATCGGCCACATGTCCGGTTCCGGATCGCCGAGGGCCAGGTTGGCGCCGAACACCGGCGCGATCCCGGCGTCCGCGCACGCCTGCGCGTGCTTGACCGCGCCGTACAGCCCGTCGCGGTCGGTCAGCGCCAGGATGTCCATCCCGTGTTCGAAGGCCCGCTCCGCCAGCGCCTTCGGGAACGCGGTGCCGTAGCGCATCGAGTAGGCGGAGCTCACGTTGAGGTGCGGGAACGGCCCCGCCGCCCGGCCGCCCATCAGTCCCACGCCCGCAGGAGCAGCCAGCCGCCGCTGGCGGTGTCGAACCTCAGCTCGTACGTGCCGGCCTCGCGCCCGGGGCTGGCCTCGACCCGCCAGAACCGGCGCTCACCGGGGTCGCTCTCGCTGATCTTCCACCATTCGCGGGCCACCACCCAGTGATCGAGCACCTGGCGGACGAGATAGAGCCGGTCACGCCAGACGAACTGGGTCGGCTCCCCGTCTCTGGTCCACACCTCTATCGGATCGCCATAGAGTCTGCTCAAGTCGCTTCTCCCCGCGGCTCTGGTGCCTATGCTGAGCCACCCGGGGGAAGGCGGGCGCTATGACTCGAACATATGTTCTTACGCGCCGAAACGCAAGTCGCCCGCGTGCCGCACGAGCGGGTTCGCCCCGATCGAGTTGCGGATGCTGAAGGCCACGCTCCCCGCCCGGTAGCGGTCGTCCGAGCACTCCACCGCCCTGCCCTCGTGCGTGGTCGTCACCCGGCGCTGGCGCAGCAGCGGGCTGCCCCGTCTGACCCCGAGCAGGCGCGCGTCCCGCGTGCTCGCGGGCACCGCGTCGATGAGGTGCTCGCCGTAGGCGAACACCAGCCCCGCCGACTCGTACAGCGCCTCGGTCACGGACCCGCAGCCGGGCGGCAGCCTCTCGACGGCGCCGGCGATCCACTCCGCGTACGCGGTCCGCTCCAGCAGCACCGGCTCGTCCTCCAGGGTGCGCAGCCGCAGCACGTCGAGCACCTCGCCGGAGCCGAGCCTGGCCGCCTCGGCCGGGGTGGGCGGGCGGCGGCGCTGGGCGATCACCTGGCCGCCGTACCGGTAGCCGTTGGCCCGCGCCCACTCGGCGAAGCTGTGCAGCTCGGCGAAGCTCTGGCTGCGCGCGGTGCCGAGCACGATGCGCCTGGCCCCCTGCCGCGACCCGACCAGGCCCTCGGCGGCCAGCACGGCGACCGCCTGCCGGACCGTCCCCCTGGCGGCGCCGTGGCGGGCGGCCAGCTCCGACTCGGACGGGAGCTGCGAGCCCACCGGGTGCACGCCCGAGAGGATCTCGCCCCGCAGCTCATCGGCGATCAGTTCATAGCGCGCAACCATTACCGACCACCCCAGTTCACGAAAGAGCAACGTATATGCGACTTACTGGTGCTCGCTTGTTTGTACAAGTTCCCCTACATTCCTCCCACACCCCCGGAGTGGAGGCCACGTGTTCACACCTCGCGCTCGTGCGGCAGGCGTCATCGCCGCCCTTACGGTAGTCACCGCGGCGTGCGGCGCCGCGCCAGGAACCCAGACGTCGACGGCCGCCGAAGGCGGGGTGGACGCGCGCACCGCAACCTCGGCGGCCGACTTCGGCGGCTTCGACAAGCTCGTCGAGGCCGCCAAGAAGGAAGGCGACCTGCACGTCATCGCCCTGCCGCCGGACTGGGCCAACTACGGCGAGATCATCAAGACCTTCGAGGCCAAGTACGGCATCAAGATCGAGAGCGAGGACCCGGACGCCGCCAGCGCGGACGAGATCAACGCGGTCAAGACCCGCAAGGGCCAGGACCGCGCCCCCGACGTGCTCGACCTGGGCCAGTCCTTCGCGATCAGCGGCGCCGCCGAGGGACTGTTCGCCCCGTACAAGGTGCAGACCTTCGACAAGATCCCCGAGGGCCAGAAGGAGCCCACCGGCCTCTGGGTGAACGACTACGGCGGCTACATCTCCATCGGCTGCGACGCCAAGAAGATCACCACCTGCCCGAAGAGCTTCGCCGACCTGCTCAAGCCCGAGTACAAGGGCAAGGTGGCGCTCAACGGCAACCCCACCAAGTCCGGCTCGGCCTTCGCCGGCGTGTACGCCGCCTCGATCGCCAACGGCGGCTCGTTCGACGACATCCAGCCCGGCATCGACTTCTTCAAGAAGCTGAAGGACGCGGGCAACTTCAACCCGGTCGAGACCACCCCCGCCACGATCGAGAAGGGCGAGACCCAGATCAGCATCGACTGGGACTACAACAACGCCGCCTACGCCCCGCAGATGGCGGCCAAGGGCCTCGACTGGCAGGTCAACGTGCCCTCCGACGGCCAGTACTTCCAGATGTACGCCCAGGCGATCAACAAGGACGCCCCGCACCCGGCGGCGGCCCGCCTGTGGCAGGAGTTCCTCTACAGTCCCGAAGGCCAGAACCTCTACCTGAAGGGCTTCGCCCGCCCGGTCCTCATGCCCGCCATGCAGGCCGACGGCAGCATCGACAAGGCGGCGGCCGAGGCGCTGCCGGCCGTCGAGGGCGAGCCGGCGTTCCCGACCACGGAGCAGGTCGACGCGGCCAAGAACAAGCTGGCGAGCGGCTGGGACGCCGCGATCTCCGGATGAGACGGTCCCCGGGGTGGCTCGGCACGCTGCCCCTGCTCGCCTTCTACGCGTTCGTGTTCGGCATCCCGCTGGCCGCGTTGCTGGCGGGGGCCTTCACCTCGCGCGGCGAACCGACGCTGGCCAACGTGCGGCAGAGCCTGGAAGGCGGCAACCTGACCGCCATGGCCGGGAGCGTGCAGGTCTCGGCCGTGGTGGCGCTGTCGGGGGCCGTGCTCGGCACGTTCCTCGCCTACGCGGTGGTCACCTCCCGGTCCACCGCGCTGCGCAACGCGGTGCTGACCGCCTCCGGCGTGCTGGCCAACTTCGGCGGCGTCCCGCTGGCCTTCTTCTGGGTGGCCACGCTGGGCAACTCCGGCGTGGTGAGCGGGCTGCTGGGGCTGCCGTCGGGGTCGCTGTACTCGTTCTGGGGCCTGGTGATCGTCTACCTGTACTTCAGCGTGCCGCTGATGGTGCTGGTGATGGCGCCGGCCCTGGACGGGCTGCGGCCGCAGTGGCGGGAGGCGGCGGCCAACAACGGCGCCACCGCCTGGCACTACTGGCGCTACGTCGGCCTGCCCGTGCTGACGCCCGCCCTGCTCGGCGGGGTGGTGCTGCTGTTCGGCTCGGCCTTCGCCGCCTACGCCACGGCGGCGGCCATGGGCGCGGGCACGGTCGTGCCGCTGGTCACCCTCAAGATCGCCAACGCGCTCACCAGCGACGTGCTGATCGGCCAGGAGAACGTGGCGCTCGCCCTGAGCCTGGACATGATCGTGATCGCGGGTCTGGTCATGCTGATCTACCTGCCGCTGCAGAGGAGGACCACCCGATGGCTGCAGTGACGGGCCTGGAGCAGCCCCTCGTCACCGCCCCCGCCCGGCCGGCCCGCCCGCGCGCCTGGCGGGCCGCCGTGTTCGTGATCGCCGGGCTGTACTTCCTGGTGCCGCTCGGGGCGTCGCTCTGGTACACGATCTACACGCCCACCACCGGACTGTCCTTCGAGCCCTACGCCGAGCTGCTGACGGCGGAGGGCTTCGCGTCCAGCCTGTCGCTGTCGCTGGCGCTCGCCCTGGCCACGATCGCGCTGGTGCTGCTGCTGACGCTGCCCGCGATGCTGGCCGTCCGGCTGTTCGCGCCGGGGCTGCGGCCCCTGATGGAGGTGCTCTGCACGCTCCCGCTCGTGGTGCCGCCGATCACGTACGTGGCCGGGCTGAGCACCTCGCTGCGGGTCGGCGCCGACGTGCTCGCGCCCACCCCGTTCTGGGCCACGCTCATCGCCGTCCAGGACCCGGGCTTCCCTGTCGTGCTCGTGCTCGCGTACGTGGTCCTCGTCCTGCCGTTCGTCTACCGCTCGCTGGACGCGGGGCTGCGCACCATGGACGTGCGGACGCTGGTGGAGGCCGCGCGCAGCCTCGGCGCGTCGTGGCCGCACGTGATGTTCCGCGTGATCATCCCCAACCTGCGCTCGGCCCTGGCCAGCGCCTCGTTCCTCACGCTCGCCCTGGTGTTCGGCGAGTTCACCGTGTCCAGGCTGCTCGGCTACCAGCCGTTCGCGGTGTGGATCGTGACGATCTCCGGCTCGCGCGGTCAGGTGTCGGTCGCGGTCTCGATCCTCAGCCTGCTGCTCATCTGGCTGCTGCTGCTGGCGGTCTCCACCGCTTTCGGGAGGGAGAAGAAGTGACGTCCAAGGTGGAGTTCCGCGGCCTGCGCCGGGTCTTCGGCAAGACGGTGGCGCTGGACGGCCTCGACCTGACCATCGAGCCCGGCCAGTTCGTCGCCCTGCTCGGCCCGTCGGGCTGCGGCAAGACGACGGCGCTGCGCTGCGTGGCCGGGTTCGAGCGTCCCGACTCCGGTGCCGTGCTGGTCGACGGCAAGGACATCACCGACGTGCCCGCCAACAAGCGCGACGCCGGCATGGTGTTCCAGTCGTACTCGCTGTTCCCCAACCTGAACGCGCGCGACAACGTCGCCTTCGGCCTGCGCGTGCGCGGGGTGCCGACCGCGACCCGGCGGGCCAAGGCGGACGAGCTGCTGGAGCTGGTCGGCCTGCCCGGGCACGCCGACCGCTACCCGCACCAGCTCTCCGGCGGCCAGCAACAGCGCGTCGCGCTGGCCCGCGCGCTCGCCCTGGAGCCGCGCGTGCTGCTGCTCGACGAGCCGCTGTCCGCGCTCGACGCCAAGGTACGGGTCGCGCTGCGCGAGGAGATCCGCCGGCTCCAACTCGGTCTGGGCATCACCACGATCTTCGTCACGCACGACCAGGAGGAGGCGCTGTCGATCGCGGACCGGGTCGCGGTGCTCCGCGACGGCCGCCTGGAGCAGGCCGGTCCGCCCGCCGAGGTCTACGACCGGCCCGCCACCCCGTTCGTCGCCGAGTTCGTCGGCACCATGAACCACCTGCCCGGCCGGCTCGCCGGCGACGGCAAGGTGACGGTCCTCGGCCAGACGCTGCCCGTCGACGGCACCGCCCCCACCGGCCCCGACGTCACCGTCCTCATCCGCCCGGAAGCCATCCAGGTGACCCTCGCCGACACCACTCCCCCTCCCGCCGTCGGCGCCGGGTCCGGTCTGGGCGAGGTGGTGACGGCGTCGTTCCGCGGCGCGTCCGTCCGTCTCCGCCTGCTGATGGACGGTCACGAGGTGCTCGCCGACGTGCCCGGCCACGAGGCGGCGCGGCTCGCCCCCGGCACCCGCGTCGCGATCCGCCTCGTAGAGCGTCCCGTCCTGGTGGCCGCGCGCGCCGCCCCCGTGCCCGATGCCGTCTGAGGTGCCCGCGGCCGTCCTGTTCGACCTGGACGGCACCCTCGTGGACACCGAGCCCCACTGGTGGCGGGCCACCGCGACGGTGGCCCGCGGCCTGGGCGTCGACCTGGGCCCGGACGACGAGCCGGACGTGCTCGGCCGCACGGTCGAGCACACGGCCGCCCACCTGCTCTCCCGCGCCCCCCGCGACCACGACGCCGGGGACACCGGCGACGCCCTCACCCGCGCGTTCGCCGGCGAGCTGGCGCACAGCTTCGACGTCATGCCCGGCGCCACTCCCCTGCTGCGGGAGCTGACCGCCGCCCGCATCCCCACCGCCCTGGTGACCGCCTCGCCCCGCAGCATCGCCGCCCTGGTGCTCCCCCGCCTCGGTCACCGCTTCGACGAGGTGGTGGCCGCGGAGGACACCCGCCGCGGCAAGCCCCACCCGGACCCGTACCTCGAAGCCGCCCGCCGCCTCGGCGCCCATCCCTCCCGCTGCGTCGCCCTGGAGGACAGCCCGGCCGGCGTCACGGCCGCCAGCACCGCCGGCTGCCACGTCGTGGTCGTCACCCGTACAGGTCTCCCGACGCTCCGCGAGATCCGGTCGATCGCGTGAAGATCAGTCGACCGCCAGCCGTACCCCGAAGCCGACGATCACCACGCCCGTGACCCGGTCGAGCAGGCGGCGCACGGACGGCGAGCGCAGCACGCCGCTCATCACCCCGGCGAAGACGATCAGGCCCGCGCTCCACACCAGCCCCTCGGCCACGTGCACGCCCGCCAGCAGCAGCCCCACCGCCGCGTGCGGCGCGTCCGGCGGGATGAACTGCGGCAGCATCGCCACGTAGAAGGCGCCGACCTTCGGGTTGAGCAGGTTCGTCACCAGCCCGCGCCGGAAGCCGGTGCGGAAGCGGACCTCTCGCGCGTCCGGCTCGTCCACGTGCGCGTCCTTCTTGACCAGCAGCATGCGCAGCCCCATCCACACCAGGTAGGCGGCCCCGGCGTAGCGGAGGACGTCGTAGGCGAGCTGCGAGGCGGCCAGCAGCGTGGCCAGGCCGGCCGCCGTCAGCAGGCCCCAGACGAGCGTGCCGAGCTGGATGCCCAGCGTCACCCCCCACGCGGGGCGCTTCCCGGACAACAGGGACGTACGGAGGATGAGCGCGGTGTCCAGTCCCGGCGTGATCGTCAATAACGCGACGACGGCGGCGAACGAGACGACCGAAGTGGTCAGGTCCATGCCGTCGAGCGTAGTCGTCACGGGATCAGCAGCAGCTTGCCCGTCGTCCGCCGCGAGGCCAGGTCCTCCTGCGCCTTGGCCACGTCAGCCAGCGGGTAGCGGTGCGACACGTTGACGCGCACCCGGCCCGAGCCGATCCACTCGAACAGGTCGGCCGCCCGCCACAGCAGCTCGTCACGCTCGGCCGTGTAGTCGGCCAGCGTCGGCCTGGTGAGGAAGAGCGACCCGGCCCGGTTGAGCCGCTGCGGGTCCACCGGCGGCACCGGACCGCTCGCGGCCCCGTACAGGACCATGAGCCCGCGCCGGCGCAGCGCCTCCAGCCCGCCGTCGAACGTGGTCGCGCCCACGCCGTCGTAGACCACGTCCACCTTGCCGCGCAGCCTCTCCGCGAAGTCCTGGTAGGTCAGCACGTCGTCGGCGCCCGCCTCCCTGGCCAGCTTCTCCTTCGCCGGGGTGGAGGCGGTCCCGTAGACGGTCGCCCCGAGCATCTTGCACACCTGGACGAGCAGTTGCCCCATGCCGCCCGCGGCGGCGTGCACGAGCACCGTGTCGCCTTCCTGCACCCGGTAGGTGGAGTGGGTGAGGTAGTGGGCGGTCATGCCCTGCAGCATCACGGCGGCGGCCACGTCCGGCGCGACGCTCTCGGGCACCGGCACCACCAGGCGGGCGGGCACCACGGCCTTCTCGGCGTAGCTGCCGAGCGCCATCGCCCACGCGACCGTCTCGCCGACGACCACGCCCTCGACGCCGGGCCCGACCGCGGACACCACGCCCGCGCCCTCGGACCCGATCGTGCAGGGCAGTTGCAGCGGGTAGGCGCCGGAGCGATGGTAGATGTCGATGAAGTTGACGCCGCTCGCGGCGACGTCGACCACCACCTCGCCGTCACCCGGCTCCGGGTCGGGCCGCTCGACGTACTCCAGGACTTCGGGGCCGCCCTGGGCGGCCAGCACGATTGCACGCATGCCCCTAGTCAACTACGAACCGTCCGGCGAGCCGGTCCGGCATGACCCTGGCGAGTCCGCCGGACTCCATCGCCACCCAGATCGCGCCGTCGGGTCCGGTGGCCAGGCCGTGCGGCTCCGACCCGGGCAGCTCGAACTCACTGATCGCGCCGTCGACCGTGATGCGGCCGAGCCGGTTCGCCGCCCACTCGGTGAACCAGAGCGCGCCGTCCGGCCCGGTGACGATCGCGTGCGGCCGGCAGGCGCGGTCGGGCAGCGGGTGCTCGGTGACCTTTCCGGCCGGATCGACGCGGCCGACCTGGCCCGCGCCGATCTCCGCGAACCAGAGCGCGCCGTCGGGCCCCGCCGTGATGTGCACCGGCGCCGCGCCCTCGGTGGGCAGCGGATGGACGGTCACCTCACCGCCCGGCGTGATCCGGCCGACGGCCCCGGCCTGGTTGAGCGTGAACCAGAGCGCCCCGTCGGCCCCGGCCGCGATGCCCGACGGCATCCCGCCCTCGACCGGCACCGCGAACTCGTCCCGCTCCCCGCCGGCGCCGATGCGGCCGATCTTGTCGGAGCGCATGCACGTGTACCACATCGCGCCGTCGGGACCGGCCGCCATTCCGTACGGAGCCTCGGCCTCGTACGAGGTCACCTCGAACTCCGGGGTGATCCGGCCGACCCGGTCGCCCTGGTACTCGGTGAACCACATCGCCCCGTCGGCCCCCGGCGCGATCACCGTCGGCCCGCCGCCGGCCGGGTCGAGCCGGTGGAAGCTCGGCTCCTCGCCGGGGACCAGCCGCCCGACCATCCCCTGGTGCACCAGCGTGAACCAGACCGCCCCGTCAGCGCCGGTCGCGACCCCGTACGGGGCTCCTTCGGAAATTTTGATCAACATGAGGGTCCCCCCGTGGGTTCCGAGCCGCGACGCTCCAATCGCAACCTGTGTTGCTTTAGTGTGGCATTGGTTCTAGAATAAACGCAACGCCAGTTGCCTTAGGAGTGGCCGTGGAGCCCAGTAAGCGACCCGGCGGGCGCAGCGCCCGCGTCCGCGACGCCGTACGGCAGGCGACCCTCGCCGAGCTGGCCGGGAAGGGGTTCCGGGGGCTCACCGTGGACAACGTCGCCGAACGGTCGGGCGTCCACAAGACCACCGTCTACCGGCGGTGGGGCAGCGTCGAAGGGCTGATCTCCGACGCGCTGGAGCTGGCCCGCGACGAGCCCTGGCCCGTCCCCGACACCGGCGCCGTCGAGAGCGACCTGCGCGGGGTGGCCAGGCTCGTGCAGAGCGGGTTCGCCGATCCGGAGCTGGGCCCGGTGTCGTCGGCGTTCGTGGCGGCGGCCATGCAGAGCCCGGAGGCGGCCCTGGCGCTGCACGACTTCTTCCAGGCCCGCCACGAGCAGTCGGCCCAGGTGGTGCGCCGCGCCGTCGACCGCGGCGAGCTGCCCGCAGCGGTCGACGCCCACGAGGTGATCAGGGCCGCGGTGGCGCCGATCTACTACCGTCTCTTCGTCACCCATGAGCCGGCCACGGCGGCGGACGCGGACCGGGCGGCCGACGCCGCCCTGGCCGCCGCCCGGGCCGGCATCCTCTGACCCGTCGCCCGCTACCGGAAGGCGGCGGCGTTGCGCCTGGCCCACTCGGCGAACGTGCGGGGCGCCCGGCCGAGGAGCCGCTCGACGTCGGGGCTGACGCGCCGCTCGGCCGGGGTGGGCTTGCCGATGATGGACAGGGTGGTCTCGACCACGGGCTCGGGCATGAACCGCAGCATCTGCGCGCGGGCCTCCTCGCGGGTCTGCTCGGTGAACCGGATCGGCTCGCCGATCGCCTCCCCGATCGCCTCGGCCCGTTGCCGCGGCGTGGTGAGGGCGGGTCCGGTCAGCTCGTAGACCTGGCCCGCGTGACCGTCCTCGCGCAGGGCCACGGCCGCGACCTCGGCGATGTCGTCCGGATCGATGAACGGCAGGCCGACGTCCCCGAACGGCGCGGCGACGGCGCGCCGGGCGCGGACCGACTCGGCCCAGGCGTAGGCGTTGGAGTCGAAGCCGCCGGGCCGCAGGATCGTCCAGTCCATGCCCGATCTCCGGACGGCGTCCTCGATGGACCGCGCCGTGCTCCCGTGGGAGGACGAGCCGGGGCGGGTCGCGACTCCCTGGGAGGACAGCAGCACGACCCGCCCGGCTCCAGCGGATCTGGCGTCGTCGAGGACGCGTCCGATGACGCCGCCCGGGCTGTCGGCGGCCGCCACGAAGTCGCCGGAGATCAGCAGGAACAACGCGCCGGCGCCGGCGAGAGCGGGCCGGAGACCGGCAGGGTCGGCGAGGTCGGCGGCGAGCACGCGCACTCCTCTGGGCACGTCGGACTCGGTGATCTTCCGCGACACGGCCGTCACCGGCTCGCCCGCCTCTGTCAGCAGCCGCACCAGCGTCCGGCCGACGTTTCCGGTGGCTCCCGTCACCACGATCATGAGAATCTCCCGTTAGTTAGTTGGCTGACTAACAGCGACCCTAGCACGGCCCGTCTATAGTCAGTCGGGTGACTGACTCAAAGGCGCGAGCGCGAGGAGCCGACAAACGGCGGCGCCTGATGACCGCGACCGCCCGGGTCCTGCACCAGCAGGGCGTGGAGCGCACCACCATCGCCGACATCGCGCACGCCGCCGAGGTCCCCGTAGGAAACGTCTACTACTACTTCAAGACCAAGGACGAGCTGGTCCGGGCCGCCCTGTCCGAGCACGCCGACCACCTCGCCCGGCTCACCGCTGAGCTCGACCGGCTGCCCGACCCCCTCGAACGTCTCAAGGCCCTGGTCGCCGGGTGGATCAGCCAGCGCGACATCGCGGCCCGGTACGGCTGCCCCACCGGCACCCTCGCCGTCGAGCTGGACAAACGCGCCGAGGGAGGCATGGACCTGGAGGCGGGCAAGGTCATCCGGTCGCTTCTGGACTGGGTGGAACGCCAGTTCCGCGAACAAGGGCTGCCCCACCCGGACGACCTCGCGCTCACCTTCGTCGGCGCCTACCAGGGCATGTCCCTGCTGGCCAACGCCCTGCGCGACCCGGAGGTCATGACCAGGGAGGGAAACCGCCTCATCCGCTGGCTCGATGCCCTGCCCGAGCGCGGACAGCGTGGCGGCTCGGACCCATGTTGCAGATGAGTATCTGTTCTCTTCCTTCCGGGCCGATTCCTGATCCGGTTGCCGAAAATGACGGCAGAGGTCATGGGGAGGGGCGGTGGCGGACCGCGGGGATGCTCGACGCTCGACAGCCACGAGACTGGCGGTATGGGCACGGCGACACCTGACGATCTGGATCACCGTCGCGACCACCACCCAGGCCGCGCTTCTCGCCATCACCACCATGCTGATGCAGCTGCCCGGTCAGTCCGACTCGGTGATCACCGCTTGCATCGGGATCGTGCTCCTCCTCGCCGCCCTTTCCGTCGTTCTCCCCCTGATCGGGGCGCGCGCCGAGCGGAAGGCCCGGACGGCGGAGGAACTCGACGACAAGCGGCGGTACGTCACCACCCGGGTCCTGCGAGGAAGCGCCGGCGAGCTTCCCCGGCTCGGTCAGCTCTCGGCCACCGATTTCGGAGTCACTCCCACCCAGTACACCACCAGCGGGCGCGACCCCTATGTCCCCCGCGAGCCTGACGACACGCAGATCCGTGACGCCCTCAGCGCGCCCGGCCCGCCCTATCCGTTCGTGCTGGTGTGGGGGAACACCAAGGCGGGCAAGTCCCGTATCACCGCCGAAGCCATCCGGGCGGTGTTCCCCGAAGACACCGTCGTCTTGCTGCCTGCCAGCGGAGCCGCTCTCGCGGAACTCGCTCTCTCCGAAGACGCTCTCCCCTCCGGTGAGGGGCCGGCCGTGGTCCACCTCGACGACATCACCGTCGCCGACCTCGAAGTCCTGACGCCTGCCGTGCTGGACGCGGTCGCCCGCCAGGCCGTACTGGTCGCGACCATGACCGCCGGAAGGCGCGGTCAGATCCTCAAGTCGGGTACCGACAGCACGCGCGTCGCCCGAACGGCGTTGAGCCGCGCGCACCGCGACGGCCAAGGCCACGAACTGGTCTTCCGCCCGCCCACCGACGCCGAGCGTGAGCAAGCCGAAGCCCTCTACCCTGGGGAGACCTTCCGAGGCAGCATCGCCGAGACGCTCGTCGGCGCGATCGAGCTCTTCGCCAAGTACAAGGCCGGGCCCGATGACGATCCGGCCGGCTGCGCCATCGTCCAAGCAGCGGTCGACTGCCGCCGTGCGGGACTCACCCGTCCTGTCACCGACGCTGAGCTCTCGCGGCTGTTCGCTCTCTATCTACCAGCGATACGGGCAGGCGTGCCCGCCACTCCGGACACCTTCCAGCAGGGCCTCCGCACCTGGGCGGCCGTCCCCGTCTCCTCCCAGGTCGCTCTGCTCACCGCGGACACCGGCGACGGTGAGTCAGGGTGGAAGGCTCTTGACCACATCGTGTCCGCCGACGAAGGAGCCCGGCCCATCCACCCGGGCCTCTGGCCCGAGCTCATCTCGATCGTCAACCCGTCCGATGCGCGCGCGATCATGTACGGAGCCGAGAACCGCGGGGAGCGAGAGCACGCCATCGCGGCAGGGCGCAAGGCGGCTACCTCACCTCACCGTGAAGAGGCGGCCGTCTCCGCGGGCTATCTGGGCATTCTGCTCGCTGAGCAGGGAGAGGTGGAAGCCTCCGCGGACGCCTTCCGGCAAGCGGCCCGCTCGCAGAACGCCGATCGTTCGTCCATGGCCACCCTTCAGCTGGGAATAGCGCCTTCCAAGCAGGGGAAGATCGAAGCCGCCACAGACGCCTTCCGCCAAGTGATCCGTTCGCGTAATCCCCACACCGCACCGCTCGCCGCACTCGTCTGCGGGAAAATGCTCGAAGAGCATGGAGATCTGGACGCCGCGCAAGACGCCTACTGGCAGGCGATCCGCTCCTACCACCCCGACCATGCGCCCAGGGCCGAACTGAACCTGGGGGCCCTGCTCGCCCATGCGGGGGAGCTGAGCGCCGCCGGCGAAGCCTTCCGGCGGGTGATCGCTTCGAACCATCCGGACAGCGCGCCTCATGCCGCCTTGAACCTGGGGATAGTGCTCGCCAGCCGAGGGGAGCTGGAAGCGGCCGAGCAAGCCTTCCGGCAGGCCATCGCCTCCGGCCACCCGCGGCACGCGCCGCCCGCGGCGCTCGGTCTGGACCAGGTTCTCGCCTTGCGGAGGGGAGAAGCCCCCTTCGAGGCCACCCCTGATGGAGGTTCAGAGGGCGACGAGGTTCCCCCGCCAGAGGGCGGGGTCCCCTCGACTTCAGGGTGAGGGATCAGGACCGGGAAACCGCGTCGGCCGTCCGGCGGGGGACTCTGCCCGCCGCCACCACACCGACCACGGCGATCGCCGCGGCGACGAAGAGCGCGGAACGCAGCCCGTCCACTGTGGCGGCACGCAGCGCCTCGCCGGTCAGGCCGGTGGTGTCACGCCAGGCCACGGCCACCAGCACGGCCAGGCCCGTGCTGCCGCCCGTCTGAAGGAAGGTGGAGGACAGCCCCGAGACCGCTCCCTGGTCATGCGGGGCCACGCCGGTCGTGGCGAGGATGAACATGGTGGTGAACGACAGCCCCGAGCCCAGCCCGAAGACGACGAGCCCGGCCAGCAGGCCGAGATAGGAGCCGTCGGCGGACAGGCTCCAGGCCAGCAGCGCCGTGCCGGCGGCGCCCACGAGCAGGCTGAGGGTCAGCGTGCCGCGCAGCCCGAGCCGGGGGATCAGGCGCTCGCCGATGATGTTGCCCGCCGTGATGCCCAGCGTCGGCCCGAGGAACGCCAGGCCCGACCGCATCGCGTCGTACCCGAGCACGTCCTGGAAGTGCAGGGTGAGGAAGTACGGGACGCACTGCAGGGCCATGCCGTAGACCAGGATGACCCCGGTGGCGGTGCGCGTGTGCGGGTTCGCCAGCAGGCGCGGCGGCAGCAGCGGGTTACGGCTGCGCGCCTCGATCGCGACGAACCCGGCGAGCAGCACGACGGCGGCGGCCAGGGACGCCATCACGCCGGGCGAGGTCCAGCCCCACTGGGCGCCGTGCGCGATGGCGAACACCAGCCCCGTGACACCGGCGGTGCCGGTGACCGCTCCGGGCAGGTCGAAGCCGCCCGGCCGTCGCGTACCGTCCGGGGTCAGCACGGCGAAGGCGGCCACGATCCCGGCGGCGGCCATCGGCACGTTCACGAAGAAGACCGCCTGCCAGCCGAACGTCGCCGTGAGCACGCCGCCGAGCAGCGCGCCGAGGCTCAGCCCGCTCGCGCCGCACACCGCCCACACCGTCATCGCCCGGTTGCGGGCCGGGCCCTCGTCGAACATGGTGACGACCAGCGAGAGCGTGGCCGGCAGCAGCACCGCCCCGCCCAGCCCCTGGAGCGCACGGGCGGCGATCAGCGGGCCGGGCCCCGTGGCCAGCCCGCCGAGCATGGACGCGACCCCGTACAGGAGCATGCCGAGCACGAACATCCGCCGTCTGCCCAGCAGGTCGGACAGCCGGCCGCCGAGCAACAGGAAGCCGCCGAACGGCACCGCGTACGCGCTCACCACCCATTGCAGTGCGTACGGGGAGAAACCGACATCCCGCGCGATGTGCGGGAGCGCGACGTAGACGACGGTGAAGTCCAGGGCGGTGATCATGCTGCCCAGGCCGAGGAGGACGAGGGGGAACGCGAATCTCATGCCGGTCAGCCTCGCCGCGGCCCCGGACGTCAGCCAGCCCCGTGTTCTGCGTACGCAAACTTTGCTTAGGCTGGCGACCTATGGAGCGTGATGTCGAGCTGAGCGAGTTCCTCAAGTCGCGGCGGGCGCGGCTGCGGCCGGACGAGGCGGGGCTGCCCTTCAAGACCAACGGCACCAGGCGGGTGACGGGGCTGCGCCGCGAGGAGCTGGCCCTGCTCGCCGGGGTGAGCGTCGCCCACTACACCCGGCTGGAGCAGGGCCGCAGCCAGAACGTCTCGGCCGAGGTCCTCGACTCGATCGCCGACGTGCTCCGGCTCACCGGTGACGAGCGGTCCTACCTGCACGCGCTCGCCCACCCGGCGCACCGGTGCCGCGACTTCCCGCAGCACCCGATCAGGCCGGGGCTGCAGCGACTGCTCGACTCCCTGGTCCTCACCCCGGCCCTCGTCCTCGGCCGGCACGCCGACGTGATCGCCTGGAACACCCTCGCCGCCGCGGTCTTCGCCGACCTCGCCGCGATCCCCGAGGAGCGGCGGACGCTCGGGCACCTGATCTTCCTGGACGACGACGTCAGGCGCATGCACGGCGACGGCTGGCACCGGCTCGCCCGGGAGCATGTGGCCCGGCTCCGCGTCCTGGCCGCCCGCTACCCCGAGAACCCGCGGGTCATGGCGCACGTGGACGCGGTCTGCAAGCGGAGCCCCGAGTTCCGCGCCCTGTGGACCGAGCACCACGTCGCCGCCGCCACCCACCGCGACTACGTCCTCGACCACCCCGTGGTGGGCGAACTCCGCCTGTCGGCCGAGCTGGTGTCCCTGCCGGGCGACCCCGAGATCCAGGGCCTCGACCTGTACGCCGCCGAACCCGGCTCCGCGTCGGAAGCCGGACTCCGCCACCTCGCCGCCACCACCACCCGCCTCCCCTCCTCCGGCCGTTGACGGGGTGACGGTCGCCTACGACTGGGCGGCGGTGCCGCGGAGTTCGAAGTCGTCGTAGGCCATCTTCAGCACCGACTTCTCGTCCTTCGGCGTGCGGGCGAACATGCCGACCGAGCCGTTGCCGATGCCGTTCGGGTCGTCGGCCGACACGACCTTCTTGCCGTTGACCCACAGGGTGAGCCGCACCGCCTTGCCGGTCTGCTCGCAGGCGGCCTCGATGCGGACCTTGCCCTTCAGCTCGCCGACCTGCGCCGGCTCCGCCATGGTGCCGCCGGAGCCGTTGTAGATGCGGCGGACGCGGGCGTTGCCTGCCGTGTCGAGACCGAACTCGTAGTAGGTGTCGTCGTCCGCCGCGTGGCAGTAGACGCCGTACTCGCCCGAGCCGGTCACCTGCTTGACCTCGGCGGTCACCGCGACCAGGACGGTCTCGGGGAGCATCGGCGTGGGGGTCGCCGACGGGTCGGGGGTGGCGGTCGGCGTCTTGGTCAGGAACGGGATGGCCGCCTCCGCCCAGCGCTCCTCGTAGTTCGGTTCCACGTCCAGCCCGTACGTGCCGTCGGTGCGGTAGCCGTAGCTGGAGCCCGAGGAGGGGTCGTACCTGCCGTTCCAGCCGCCGGACGTCTGGGTGAAATCCTCCCGGTAGAGCACCGACATCTCGGGCGGCCCGCCCGGCATCAGCGCCCACGCGACGACGCCTGCCGTCACCAGCAGCGCCGCCGCCGCGCTGGCGCCCGCGATGAGCTTGGCCCTGCCGGGGCCGCGTGGCGCGTACGAGGTCGCGGCGGTGACCGGCGTGGTCGCCTGCTGCCAGGCCACCTGGACGGTGTGCGCCACCTGTTCCGGCCCGGCGGCCCGGCCCACCAGGTGGTCGAGGAGCTGCTGCGCGGTCGGGCGCATGGCGGGGTTCTTGTGCAGCGCGGCCCGGACCAGCTCGCGCAGGCCCGGCTCGACCTCGTCCAGGCTCGGCTCGGTGTTGAGCACCTGGTAGACGATCGCGGGCAGGGTGTCGCCGGGGAACGGCGACCGCCCGCTCGCGGCGTACGCCACCAGGCAGCCCCACGAGAACACGTCGCAGGCCGGCGAAACCGGCTCGCCGCGCAGCACCTCGGGCGCCATGTATCGGGGCGTGCCGATCAGCTCCCCGGTGCCGGTGACGCCGCCCAGGGTGTCGAGCGCCCGCGCGATGCCGAAGTCGATCACCCGCGGCCCGACGGGCGACAGCAGCACGTTGGACGGTTTCAGGTCGCGGTGCACGACCCCGGCCCCGTGGATGGCGGTCAGCGCGGTCGCCACGCTCACGGCCAGCGCGTCGAGACTGGACCCGCGGAGCGGCCCGGACTGCCGCACCGCCTCCTCCAGGTTCGGCCCCGGAACGTACTCGGTGACCACGTAGAGCTGGTCGCCGTCGAGCGCGGCCTCCAGCACGGCCGCCGTGCAGAACCGCCGCACCCGCCGCGCGGCGTCCGCCTCCCTGCGGAAGCGCATGCGGAACTGCTCATGCTGGCTCAGCTCGGGGTTGATCACCTTGATGGCGACCTGCTGCCCGGAAGGGTCCTCGGCGAGATGGACCGTGCCCATCCCACCCCGGCCCAGCACACGCACCAGCCTGTAGCGCCCGATGTGGGAGGTTTCACCGCTCACGGCGCGTAAGCTTACCGACTTCGGCCCCGCCGTCGAATGTCACTCGCCGCCCGGCTGTTCCCAGGGCCAGTCGAGCAGGCGCGCGCCGAGCACGGCCGTCTCCAGCGTGAACCGCTGGGTGGGATCGTCAGGGGAGAAGCCGGTCAGGCGGTTGATGCGCTGCAGCCGGTACGTGACCGCGCGGGCGCTGACGCCCAGCCGGCGCGCGGCGGCGGTCTGGTTGCCGTGCGCGGCGAAGATCGCCTCCAGCGTCTCCAGCAGCGGCTCGTGCCCGCCGCGCGCATGCAGCAGCGGGCTGAGGACGCTCGTCACCAGGTCCTCCATCGCGCTCCTGTCGCGCAGCAGTACGGGGAAGACGAGCAGGTCGGCGGCCTTGACCACGTCGTGCTTCAGGCCGAGCCGGTCGGCCAGGTCGAGGGCGCCGGCCGCCTCCCGGTAGGAGGCGACGATGCCGCCGGGCCCGCGCTGCGGCCTGCCGACGCCGACCCGCCAGCCGGCGGGGAAGCGGGACCGCACATGGTGGGTGAACTCGCCGACCGCCGCCGGGAGCGTGGCCGGGACCACGCACACCAGCAGCCCGTCCCGTACCGCGACCAGGATGTTGTGCGAGCCGAACCGTTCGGTCAGGTCGCGTTCGATGCCGTCGGCGCCGGTGCCGGCCAGCCCGCGGGCGACGGTCACCACGTACGACTCGGCCAGGCGCAGCCCGAAGTGCTCGGCCCGTTCCGCCAGCCGCTCGGCCCTGCCGTGGAGCAGGTCGTCGACGAACGCGCGGCGTTCCCGTTCGGCTTCGCGCAGCGCGGCGAGCTGTGCCTTCTCGTACCCCTCCATGAGGGCGGCGACGGCCTTGCGCAGCGCGGGCAGCACCGACGGCGCGGCCAGCCCGTCGGCGGCGGCCAGCGCGGCGTCGACCAGGTGCCGTAACGGCACGCCCAGCTCGGCGGCGCGGCGGCCGCCGGCGCGGTAGGCGTCCAGTTCGTCCCTGCCGAGCAGCCGGCCGGTGCCGGCGGCCTCCCGCAGCGTGCGGAGGTGCCCGCCGAGCAGCTCGGCGGGCACCCGCGGCGACATCACACCCCCACGTCGCGCCGGTCGAAGGCCAGCACCGCGGTGAGCGCCAGCACCGCGGCGGCCCCGGTCAGCACCAGGTACTCCCCCACCGGCAGCCCTTGCTGCAGCGGCTGGCCGGAGGCGTAGTAGTGGAACGGCGACAGCCACTTCAGCCAGGCGATGGCGTCCACGCTCCGCCCGACGGTGACGACGACGTAACCGAGCACCGCCCACACCCCGGTGACCGCCATGGCGGGGCCCTTGCGGCCGGTGGCGGCGCCCACGGCCAGGGTGACGGCCCCGAAGAACAGCCCGACCAGCAGGACCCCGGTGTGCGCGGCGAGTATCCGGTCGAACGGCACCCCCATCTCCATCGTCTCCGCCATCACCCAGGTGACCAGCAGCGTCATGGCCGCCACCGCCCCCAGCCCGATCACCAGGGCGGCGAACCGCTCCAGGACGAGCCGCTTGCGGTCGATCGGCAGCGTGACGACGAGCTCCAGCGTGCCGTCCTCCTCGGGCTGGGCGAGCGCCCGGTTGGCGATGAGCATGGCGCAGGCCAGGAAGAGGAACGGCACGAAGAGCTGGTAGACGACCGACTGCAGATAGCCGGCGCCGCTGGTGAAGTCCTCCATGCCGCCCATGAGGTCCTTCAGCGCGCCGGGGAACTTCGCCATCGCCTGCGGGCCGTACACCTCGGGATTTTCCTTCACGCTTCCGTACACGGCCAGGTAGAGGCCCATGAAGGCGCTGATCCCGATCGTCCAGCCGATGAGGGCCCGCCGGTAGTCACGCAACGTCTTGGCGATCATCGTGTCTCCCCTCGTCGCTGTAGTAGGTGAGGAAGATCTCCTCCAGGTCCGGCTCCTCGCTGACCAGGTGCACCACGGTGAACCTGGCCGCGGTCTTGATCAGCGCGTCCGGCCGGCCGTCGATCGTGCAGCGCACGCTCGCGCCCGCCACCCGCAGGTCCCGCACCCCCGGCAGCCCGTCGAACGCCTCCGCCGGCACGGGCGCGTCGAAGTGCAGCTCCACCCGCCGCACCGCCTTCTCACGCAGCGCGGACACGTTCTCCACCGCGACCAGCCGCCCGGCCCGTACGATGCCGACCCGGTCGGAGACGTGCTCCACCTCGGCCAGCACGTGCGAGGACATGAGCACGGTCCGCCCGGAGGCGCGCACCTCCCGCAGCATGGCGAGGAACTCCTGCTGCACCAGCGGGTCGAGGCCGCTGGTCGGCTCGTCGAGGATGAGGAACTCGGGCTCGTGCATGAACGCCTGGATGAGCCCGACCTTCTGCTTGTTGCCCTTGGAGAGCTTCCCCATGGGCACGCCCAGGTCGGCGTCGAGCCGCTCGGCCAGCGCGCCGATCCGGCCGGCGGGCACCCCGCCGCGCACCTTCCCGAGGAACTCCAGGTAGTCGCGCGCCTTCTCCCTGCCCTCCAGGGCGAGCTCGCCCGGCAGGTAGCCGATCCTGGCCCGTACGGCGGCCTCCCGCGAGCCGGTGCCGAGGACGCTCACCGTGCCGCGGGTGGGCCGGATGACGTCGAGCATGAGCCGGATCGTGGTGGTCTTGCCGGAACCGTTCGGCCCGAGGTAGCCGAAGATCTCGCCCGGCTGGATCTCCAGGTCGAGGTCCTCCAGCCCCCGGCGCTTACCGTAGTACTTGGTCAGCCCTTCGGCCCGCACCACTGCTGTCATGCCCGCCATGGTGCCTGTCAGGGGCTGCCGCCGTCACCGGCGGGCTCCGGAAGGTTCGGCGCCGGTTCGCTTCCGGCACCCGGCAACCGCTGACTCCGGAATTCCGGTTTTCCGGGGTATCTTTCGCTTGTGACGACGATCGAGGAGCGCGTGGCCGCGCTGGAGGCCCGGGTCGCCGCCCTGGAGGGCCGGGCGCCCGAGCCCGGCGGCGAGGTCGAGGAGTCCGGCAAGCTGGTGTACGGCGGGCATGCCAGGTTCGGCGGCTACCGGTGGAGCTGGGAGATGGCCCGGCCGCCCGGCTGGCTGGTCGAGCAGCCGGCCGGCCCGATGGCGGCCGTGCTGGCCGCGGCGGGCCACCCCGCCCGGCTGCGTATCCTGCAACTGCTCGTGCGGGGCCCGCGGCCCGCGGCCGAGTTGCAGACCGAGCTGTCACCGGCCTCGCAGGGCCAGCTCTACCACCATCTCAAGACCCTCAGCTCGGCCGGGCTGGTCGAGCAGCCGGAGCGCGGCGTCTACCGGGTGCCGCCGCCGGCGATCTTCCCGGTGCTTGCCATGATCGCCGCGGCGACGGACGTGGTCCACCCCCGCTGACGGTCACCGGGCCCCGGGCGGCAGGCCGGGCACCTGCGGCGGGCCGTTCCCGATCAGGTCGAGCAGCGCCCCGGTGTCCAGGTTCCGCTCCACCAGGTCCCCGAGCGCGTCCAGGCGCCGCTCGCGCAACCGGCCGAAGTCGGTGGCCGGGTCGGGCTCGAACGCGCGGCCCGCCCGCCCGGCCACGTCCGCCAGGAAGGCCCGACGGAACGCGTCGTTCTCCAGCGCGCCGTGCCAGGTCGTGCCCCACACGTTCGCGGCCCGGCAGCCGTCCAGGAACGGCTCGCCGCCCTCCACCGTGACCCGTCCGTGGTGGATCTCGTACGCGTCCACCGGATGCCCGTACGCCTGACCGGACGGCCTGCCGAGCACCTTGTCCGGCCCGAACGTCACCCGCGCGGGCAGCAGCCCGAGCCCGTCCACCCGGCCGGCGCCCGACTCGACCTCGTCCACGATCTCCCTGGCCAGCATCTGGAAACCGCCGCAGATGCCGAGCACCGGTCCGGCGCGGGCGGCGAGCGCGTCCGCCAGCCCGCGCTCACGCAGCCAGGCCAGGTCGGCGACGGTGGCGCGGGAGCCGGGCAGCACCACCAGGTCGGCGTCGTCCAGCTCGGCCGGGCCGGTCACGAACCGCACCACCACGCCCGGCTCGGCGGCCAGCGCGTCCACGTCGGTGAAGTTGGAGACGCGCGGCAGCCGCACCACCGCCACCCGCAGCGTCTGCCTGCCGTGCGGCTTCCCGGTCACCACCCGTCGGCCGTCGAGGGCGAGCGAGTCCTCGACGTCCATCCAGAGCCCGTCCAGCCAGGGCAGCACCCCGTACACGCGCCGCCCGGTCAGCTCCTCGATCATGTCCAGGCCCGGCCCGAGCAGCTCCCGCGCGCCCCTGAACTTGTTGACCACGAACCCGGAGACCAGCGCCTGGTCCGCGGCGTCCAGCAGCGCGACCGTGCCGTAGAAGGCGGCGAACACCCCGCCCCTGTCGATGTCGCCGACCACGATCACCGGCAGGTTCGCGGCCCTGGCCAGGCCCATGTTGGCGAGGTCGCCGGCCCGCAGGTTGATCTCGGCGGGGCTGCCCGCGCCCTCGCACACCACCACGTCGTAGGCGTTCCTGAGCCGGTCCAGCGACTCCAGCGCCGCCGTCCGCAGGCGGTCCTTGAGCGCGCCGTACTCCGTCGCGTCCACGTCGGTCAGCGGGCGGCCCATGAGCACGACCTGGCTGCGGCGGTCGCTGCCCGGTTTGAGCAGGATCGGGTTCATGTCGGCCACCGGCTCCAGTCCGGCGGCCCGCGCCTGGACCTCCTGGGCCCGGCCGATCTCGGCGCCGTCCGCGGTCACGTACGAGTTGAGCGACATGTTCTGGGCCTTGAACGGGGCGACGCGCACGCCCCGCCGGGCCAGCCAGCGGCAGATCCCGGCGGTGACGACGCTCTTGCCGGCGTCTGACGTGGTGCCCGCGACGAGCAGCGCCCCTCTCACTCGCACCACCGTAACGGTGATTCGCCTGAAATCGCCCATTTACGAATCCTGTGACTTCTGCCACTCTGACTAGAACGCGATTCTAGAGTTATCTACTGGAAGGTGGGGCATGGTCGGAACGCTGGGCTCGCCTCGTACCGGCAGGATCGACGCCACGTCACAGGCACCGTTCGGCTGGACGCCGCTCGTCGTGCTCTTCATCGTCGGCCTGGTCGACCGCATCGAGGCCAACCTCCTGTCAGGGGTCCTCCCGCACATCATCAAGGAGTGGGGAATCAGCGACGTCGCGGCGGGCGCGATTCCGACCGCCGCCGCGATCGCCGGGGCCATCGTCGCCATCCCCGCCGGATACCTGGCCGACCGCCGCAGCCGCACCCGCATCATCGCCATCGTCGTCTTCATCTGGGCGATCGCCACGGCGGGCTCCGGCCTGGCGACCGGCTTCGCGATGTTCTTCGGCATGCGGGTGCTGCTCGCCGCCGCCGAGAACATCGACAACCCGGCCTCGGGCAGCCTGCTCGCCGACTGGTACCCGCCCTCCAGCCGGGCCAAGGCGTACGGGCTGGTCCGCGTCACCACCTACCTGGGCGGCGTCGGCACCCTGATCGGCGGCGTGCTCGCGGCGTACCTGGGCTGGCGGCAGGCGTTCCTCATCATGGTCATCCCCGGCGTGCTCACGGCCCTGCTGGTGTGGTTCCTGCGCGAGCCGCGCCGGGGCGAGCTGGACCGGCTCGTCGCCACCGGCTCTGCCCCCGAGGCCCGGGCCACCGTGCACGCCGAGCCCGTGCCCGAGCCGACGCCCGACAAGGTGCCCGTGCACGACCAGGTGCCGTTCGGCACCCAGCTCCGCCAGGTGATCCGCATCCCCACGCTGATCTTCGTGTGCGTCGGGCTCGGCCTGCTCACCCTGGGCCTGGCCGGCGTCTTCTACTGGATGACCACGCTCATGGTGCGCTCGTTCGGCGTGGAGACCGACGTCGCCGGGTCGCTGAGCGGTCTCATCACGGTGGCCGGCACGCTGAGCGGCACCCTCATCGGCTCCTGGCTGGGCCGTAAGTGGCACGGCACCCGCAAGGGCGGCCGCCTACTGGCGGGCGGCGGCGGCATCACGATCGGCGCGCTCATCCTGGCGCTCGCCCTGTCGATGGACTCGCTGGCCTGGCTGACCGTGCTGACCGTGCTCGCCAGCACCTCGATGTCGATCGCCATCCCCAACATGACCGCCTGCCTGGCGGACGTGGTGCCGGCGAGCGCCCGGGGACTCGGCTTCGCCGTGCTGCAACTGCTGATGGCCGGCTTCGGCGCGTTCGGCTCGCTGATCGTCGGCATCGTCTCCGAGCGGACCGGCTCGCTGCTGACCGGCATGTACGCGCTGGTCCCCGTGATGGTGATCGGCGGCCTGCTCACGCTCGGCGCCCGCGCCTCCTTCGAGCGGGACGCGCGGAAGGTGCTGGACGCGGCCCGCGCCTCCTGACCGGTCAAGGGCGGGAGGGGTCCCCACCCTCCCGCCCTGTTCTTCCCCTAGATAGGAAAGAAAAGTTGCGCAATTAATTCTTCCCATTTAGGCTGCCGCCATGGAGAGCAGGCGCATCACCGACCTGGACACGCTGAAGGCCATGGCCCACCCCCTGCGCCTCAAGCTCTACCGGGCCCTCTTCCAGGCCCGCGTCGCCACCGCGTCCCAGCTCGCCGACCAGGTCGACGAGGCGGTCTCCCTGGTCAGCTACCACCTGCGCAAGCTCGCCGCCCACGGCGTGATCGAGGAGGCCGAGCCGCAGAGCAGCGACGGCCGCGAGCGCTGGTGGCAGCTCGTCATGCGCCACTACAGCGTCCAGGACAAGGACTTCCGCGACGCCCCCGAGCGGGCCGCCGCCTACACCGCGTTCACCCGCACCGCCTTCCACGACCACGTCGAGCTGTACGAGCGCTACCTCGACGAGCAGTCGGCCTGGTCCCCCGAGTGGCGCGCGGCCGCCTTCAGCTCGCAGTCGCTGCCCCGCCTGACCGCCGCCGAGCTGAACGGGCTCAACCAGGAGCTCCTGGAAGTGGTCAGGAGGTGGCAGCGCCACAGCGAGGCCGCCATCGAGGCCGGCGACACCGAAGGCCGCGAGAACGTCAACCTCCACCTGTACGGATTCCCCGCCCGCCGCCCCTGACCGAGGAGGTCACGGCCATGCACCCCGACATCCACCTGCGGCTCATGGAGATCCGCGACGCCGAGTTACGGGAGCGCGCCGACCACTGGCGCGCCACCCGCGACAGCCGCCCCACGATGAGCTGGCGCGTCGGCTGGACCCTCGTCGAGCTGGGCCTGCGTCTCGTCCACCGCGCCCCCGCGAACATCCAGCGGATCTGATCGCCTCGCGGGTGTATCAAGCTGCGGAGCCCTCACTCCATGTGGATGTCGAAGGAGGCTCTCGTGGAAGCCGCAGACGGCCGCGTCATCTTGTTCCTCGTCATCGCGATCGCGCTGTTCATCGCCGGGCGCCGCTACCAGACGCTGGTCGCCACCCGCCAGGCGTGGCGTGACGCGATGAGACTGGTCATCGCACGCAGACAGGTGGCCGCCAACGCCACCAGGTCCATGCTGTGGATGGCCGTCGTCACCGGGTTCGTCCTCTGGCTGGTGGCCAACCTCAACCGGCTGATGTGACCCGCCACCGCGCCATCCCCCACGCGGCGAGCACCGCCGCGCCGGCCGCCACCAGGCTCACCGCCCGGGTCAGCCGCACCGCCCGCCGGATGTCGCCCACGCCCGGCGGCGGCCCGTCACCCATGGCCGGCCGGTGCTCCACCCTGCCGCCGTACACGTTGGCGCCGCCGAGCGTGACGCCGAGCGCGCCCGCGAAGGCGGCCTCACACCGCCCGGCGTTCGGGCTCGGATGACGGTGCCCGTCGCGCGCCAGCACGGCCAGCGCCCGCCGCCGGTCCGGCGCGGCCAGCACGGTGATCAGCCCCGTGAGCCGGGCCGGCACGTAGTTGGCCACGTCGTCCAGCCGCGCCGCCGCCCACCCGAACCGCTCGTACCGCGATGACCGGTGACCCACCATGGCGTCCAGCGTGTTGATCACCCGGTAGGCCAGCAGCCCCGGCACCCCCGCCACCACCCCCCAGAACAGCGGCGCCACCACCGCGTCGGAGGTGTTCTCGGCCAGCGACTCGACCGTCGCCCTGGCCAGCTCCGGCGCCTTCAGCCCCGACGGGTCGCGCCCGCACAGATGCGGCAGCCGCTCCCTCGCCGCCTCCAGATCTCCGGCCTCCAGAGCGGACGCCATGCAGGCCCCCTCCCGCGCCAGCGTCGTCGCGCCCAGCACCGCCCAGGTGGCCGCCGCGGTCGACACCGTGCGCGCCAGCGGACTCCGGGCCCGCTCCGCCACCAACCCGGCCCCGGCCGCCACCCCGACACAGACCGCCACGTACCCCACGCCGTTCGCCCGCGCGTCCCCGTACACCCTGCCCTCGAACCAGGACGCGGCCCGCCCGAACAACGCGACCGGATGCCCCCTCCTGGGGTCGGCGAACACGGCGTCGAGCATCACCCCCAGCGCCAGCCCGGCGGCACGACCAGATCTCATGGAGGACATCTTGACGGACAGCCTTGGCGGAGGGTTCCGGGGGGTTCTGGCGGAGGTTCCTTGGCGGAGTCCCGGCGGGTCCTGAAGCGGAGATCCCGGCGGAGAGTCCTGGCGGAGGTTCCTTGGCGGGGTCAGACCAGGTGCGCCCGCAGCCTGTCCTCGTGCGCGTCCAGCCAGGCCGACGCCCGCCGGATCCGCTCACCCGCGCCACCGTCCCACAGCGTCGCCCAGCTCCCGCCGCCCGCCGCCCGCGCCTTCATCACCTCGTACGAGCGATGGAACCGCAACCGCGCCACCTCCAGCAGCCGCCGCCGCTCCCTCGGCCGCAACCCGTACGCGTCACAGAACAGCCGCAGCCGCTCCCCCACGTCCACCCCGCGCAGCAACGGGTGCCGATCGACCGGATCCGCGATCGGCGCCCAGTGACGCAACGTCGTCACCACGTCGAACACCCGCGTCGTCGGCCGCGCCTGATCAAAATCGATCATGGCGTACGGGACCCCGTCCGCGAACACCACGTTGGCCGGCGTCAGATCGCAGTGACCGATCACCTCCGGCGGCGCGTCGTCGTTCGACCCGCCGTCCCACCCGCCACGCGAGAGCGGAAACCCCTCGGCCGCGTCGTGGAACCCGCGTAACAACCGCGCCAGATCAGCCAGCGCGCCATCGGAGACCGACGCCGGACTCACCCCCGTCGCACCCGGCAGGTAGGTGAGCACCTCACGCCCCAGCGCGTCGAACCCGAGTACGCGCGGCGCTCCCCGGAAACCTGCGGCTTCCAGATGGCGGAGCAGGGCATGCACGGCAGGCGTCGACGACCTCGCCGGCCTGCGCACCGTGTCACCGACGCGCACCACGCCATCGGTCACATCCCCGCCCTGCAAGGGGATCTCATGCAGGAGCGTCGCGAACATGCCACGACAGCTTAGACCCTCTCCCACCCCCTCGCGTGGGGTTTTTCATGCAGTTCAGGGTGATGGGAGAGGGGATCTGGGGATGAGGAGGTGACGGACAGGAGCGCACGAGGGCGGTGAGGGCGGGGCTGACACGGTGGAAAACGTGTGCATGACACGTCGCCGGATCATGCACAATAAGGCGAGAGCGCCCTTAGCTCAGCTGGACAGAGCATCGGACTTCTAATCCGACGGTCGCAGGTTCGAATCCTGCAGGGCGCGCTTATCCCGAGGCTATGACCTGCGGGTTTTCGAAGGGCTCGAAGCTGACGTCCCATCAGACGGCGCTGGGGGGACCGAAGGGGGACCGCCAGTTTCGGACGCCTCCCCCACGCGAACGCTCCGGGGGACCAGAGCCGCGCTCGCCTCCGCCGCCGCCCGAGCCATCTCCGGCAACACGTTGGTGTAGGTATCCGACGTGATCGCCTGACTCGAGTGCCGCATCATCGCGCTCGTGGTCTTCATGTCGTTGCCCGCCGCCAGATACAGCGTCGCCGCGCCATGGCGAAGGTCATGCAGACGGATCGGCGGCAACCCGGCCGCGAAAACCAGCCGCTCGAAATACTCCGACACCCAGTCCGGCTTCAGCTCGCTGCCGTCCTCCCGAGTGAAGATCCGTCCCGACTCACGCCATGCTCCCGCCGACGCCGGCTGTTCTTCATGCTGGCGCCGGTGGTGCGCCCGCAGGACGGCCAGGGTTCCCGAGTCGAGAGCCACCGGCGCGTCGCTGCCCTCGGTTTGGCCCGCCCTTCCTGTCCACGCACGTACGCATTCGCGGCGCGACGGGCCGTTTGCATGCGACCTCGACGCCTCAAGATCGCCAAGTGTCAGCTGGAGTACTAGGCGGGGAAGGTGACGCCGACGTGCATGGATCGCATCCATTCTTCATCGACAGAAGCTTCCACCAATGCTTCAGCCGTGACGAGTACGGCGCGGCCCCAGCGGTCGTCCCATGATTCCTTGCCGCCAGGTGTGGTGGCGATCCACCGTTCGACACTGGCGAGATCGGGGTTCGGGTACCAGTCGCGACTTGCCGCGTCGAACTCGATCATGCGGCCGTCTCGATGGTGATAGGACACGATCGCCGGGACTTCGTCGCACCACGCAGCCCTCAGGCAAGGCCCTTGCCGCGCCAGGGCGGGAAGAGCACCGGGCGTAGGGCAATCGACGCTGTAGTCCAGGATGACAGTCCCTGTGCCGAGACGCCCGATGAGCATGTCGACATCGCCACCCAGGAATTTCATCGGCTCCGTGATCTCGGGCGGGATATGGCAGGCCGCCAGGACGTCATCGGTCGTCGCGGCGGAGCACCATGTGAGCGCGAGGACGTTATTGGTGTACCCATTGAACCAGCGATAGTAGCTCTTATCGATCAAGGGGTTCCTTTTGGACTATTGGCGGACCGCCCGCCGCCGAGATGATGAAGCCGGCGGCGAGCAATGATCGAAACCTGTGGATCTGACGGGAAGGGGTGCACCTTCCCGAATCATCTGATCAGAATTTCCGGATAAGGCCGACGCGCCAACGTCGGTCGGGAAGCGCATCCGTGCCGCTTACCGTAGTGCCCGAGTTGCCCACTGACGACCACGACGGCTCGGCCGCTCCTGCCTCGCCCTCGTTGATCGAGCAGATCGTTCGTGAGGGCGCCCGCAAGATGCTCGCGACCGCATTGCAGGCCGAGGTCGATGGCTACATCGCCGCCTTCGCCGGCGAGCGCGGCGAGAAGGGCCGCCGGCTGGTCGTGCGCAACGGCCACCAGCCGCGGAAGATCCTCATCGCGGCCGGCGCGATCGAGGTCACGGCCCTACGCCTCAACGACAAGCGCATCGACGAGGCCAGCGGCGAGCGGCGGCGGTTCTTCTCGGCGATTCTGCCCGCTTGGGTCCGCAAGTCCTCCCCCATCGGCGAAGTGCTGCCGCTGCTGTACCGGCACGGCCTGTTGCGGCTCACTACTATTCCGCCATACTTTTCGATCTTGCTGGGTACGCCTTCCTGACCGCGTTCTTCGTCCTGTTCGCGGGCCTTCCCGCGGCCGGGGCCATCCCTGCCGCGATACTCTCCGCCCCGCCAGACCGCCACAAGGTCATGCGCTTGCGCTTCGTCGTCGTGGGACTGTTCGTGTCGATCGCCGGCATCTTGTTGATGGGGCTCGGCGCCTGGCTGGGGCGGGAGGATTCGCGCTACGGCGCCATCGAATTCTTCGGGATGCTGCTGATCTCCCTCATAGGCGCGGGCCTGCTTGTCGCCGGTCTCGGCCCGCTGCCTTCGTGGCTGCTGCAGCTCTCAGGTCCGTACGGGGAACGGCTGCCGCTGCCCCTCCGCCTGGCTGCCCGGGACCTGGCCCACCGTCGTGGCCGCGCGGTGCTCGCGATCACGCTGACGATGATGGCGACGGCCTTCGGCATCGCACTGACGGTCATCGCGGTCGGCGAAACAACGCAGAGCAGGGCCGAATACTCCCCCCAGGCCCGGCCGGGCAGCTTGTTGATCCGGCCAACCGCCTTGTTCGTGCAGCAACCTTTCTCGGCGGCCGATGCGAACACCGTACGAGCGGCGATCGAGCAGGAATTACCCGGGGTGCCGATCGCCCAGAGCGAGCGCCCCTCGGGCGAATCCTGGTACTTCGACGCGAGGGCGGAAAACGTCGAAATACCCGAGAAGGCCGTCTACTGGGACTATGCCATCGGCAACGAGAAGCTGCTGCGGTACCTCACGGGCGATCAGTCGACACCGTACGACGAGAGCATGGCCGTGGTGATCACGTCAGCCGAGGTGAAAGTCGACTCGGTCGAACTCTTCTACGAGATCAACGAGAACGATGAGACAGCGACGACCAGGACCGTCCCGGCGGTCATCACCAGGACCGCCGACCCGCACATGGAGACGATCTTCATCCCCTCGAAGATCGTCCAGGATCTCGGCTACCAGCTCCAACCAAACGAACTGATCGTCGACCCCACCCTCCGCCGGGTCACGGTGCAGGAGCAGGAGCGCCTCGACGACCGACTGGACGACGCGGTCGCGGAAACTTACGTCGAGCGGGGCTTCGAAGCTTCGACCTGGTGGATGCCCGTCGTCGCGGTGGCGCTCCTCATCGCCCTCGCGTGCACGCTGGCCACCGGATTCGGAAAGGCCGCCAACGCGCGCCAGGCCCGGGTCCTGAGGCAGGCCGGCAACGGATCAGCCACGGCCTTCCGGTGGTTCTGCGCTTTCCGCGCGGGTCTGAGCACCCTGTACGGCACGGTGCTTGGCGCGGTCGCCGGATGTCCCGCCGGGATGTTGCTGCTGTGGCCCCTGACGGTGCGTATCACGTGGGAAGAACCGGTACGGGTGCCGTTCGAGACTCCCTGGCCGGCGATCGTGGCCGTCGTCGTCGGCCTTCCTCTACTCGCCGCCACCCTCGGTGCGATTCTCGCCCGCGAGCAGTCGTCGCGCTAGCGCCCTTCCCGCTCAGTATGGTGGCCGCGCTTGCCCTACTGGCCGGCTGTCGGTCTGGTGGCGCCCTTTCCCACGCTGGCAGTCTTCTTCGTCCAGCCGACGTATGGCTCTTGGGTGTCCCGGCCGCAGGTTCGAGTCCTGCAGGGCGCGCCGTCCAGACCAGTTCAAACACCGTCTGAGCTGGTCTTTTGTCCTGGTACGACTCGCGGTCCGCAGGATGGGCCCGGCGGCGAACGGGGACCCTGGGCAGATTGCGATCGAGGGCGTTGACGCGCATAGGTGGAAATGCCGCAGTTCCTCGCGCTCTCCCGGCCGACCCCCCTCCGACATCAGCAAGGCGTTCAGCGGCCTGGTCGCGTCAATCCGAGCCGAGCGACGGCGGGAAGCGCAGCACCCAGCGGCGCTGCCAAGGGGTCTCGATGGCCCGACGGTGGTGGTGCTCGCGTGTCCAGGCGACGGCGTCGGCCGGGGCGAGGCCGGCCAGGATGGCCAGGCAGGCGACGACCGTGCCGGTGCGGCCGATGCCGCCTCCGCAGGCGACCTCCACCGCGGCGCCCGTCCGCGCTCGCTCGTACAGGGCACGGATCTGCTGGACGGCCACGTCGCGGTCGCGGGGCAGCAGGAAGTCGGGCCACTGGATCCACGCGCGCGGCCACGGCAGCTCGCTCTCGTGGTGGCGGCGGAGCTTGTCGGAGCCCAGGTAGAGGCCGAAGTCGGGTCTGGGTCCCGACGGCAGCGGATGGCGGAGGCCGCGGCCGCGGATCCAGGTGCCGTCGGGGAGCTGGAAGGCGCCTGCGAGGGGCGGTCCGCCCACCGCAGGGGTGTCCATGGGGTCGCTCATGGGGTTCTCCTTGTGTTCTTCAGTGGGCGGCGCTGTCGGAGCGCCGCCGTTCGCGGTGTTTCGCGACATTGATCCGGTTACCGCACACGTCGGGCCTGCAGTAGATGCGACGCCCTCCGCGGCTGATGTCGACGAACACCCCGCGGCAGCCGGGGGCGGCGCAGGCGCGGAACCGGTCGTGCCCGAGCGCCCGGACCGCGCCGAGCAGCCCGATGCCGATGAGCGCGGCCAGTTCCTCGGCCAGCGGCGCGCCCGGCCTGGTGGGGACGTACCACTGCCACCGCCCGCCGGGATCGCGCTCCAGCACCGGCCGGAGTCCTGCCCGCCCGGCCAGCACGGCGCCGCCCGCGACGGCCTGGTCCTCCGTCTCGGTCTCCACGACGCCGCGGGCCTCCCGGCGCAGCAGGTGGACCTCGCGGAGGTCGTCGTCGGTCGGCGGCCGGCCGCCCGCCACGGCGTCGAGCCGCAGCCCGTGCCCCGCGAGCAGTTCCATCAACGCGCCGGGGGTGGGCAGGGCGTCGCCCGCCGGGGCCTGCACGGTGGGCGAGGTGTTGGCCAGATCGCCGGCGAGAGTCGCCCCGACCGCGTAGTCGGTGATGGAGATCCGCATGTCGCACCTCGTTTCAGTAACCGAATAAACGGAACTATACCCCTTACATCGATCACGCGGGGTGCGGAAAACCGCAGGTTCAGACGGGCGGGTGCCTCATTCCGCCAGGTGAGCGGCTCGGCCTACCGTTCTTGGCCATGATCGGAAAGTTGTTCGACGTGCCACGCCGGCTGCTGGCCGGGCTGGCGGCCCTGCTCACCCTGGCCGCGGTGGTCACGTTCACGGCCATGGCGGACAGCACCATGCAGCCGCTGCCGGCCACCGCCCCTGGCGACCAGTTCAGCGCCGGACGCGCACTGGTTCACCTGAAGAAGTTCGCCGCCGGACCACGGCCCGTCGGCAGCCCGGCCGGCGACCGGGCCCGGGACTACCTGGCCGGTCAGCTGCGCGCGGCAGGGCTCGAGGTGGAGATCCAACGCTCGGTGGGTGCCCGTTCGGCGGCGGGGCTGGCGACGTTCGGCCAGGTCGACAACATCGTGGGCCGGCTGCGCGGAACGGACTCGACCGGCACCGTGCTCATCGCCGCGCACTACGACTCCGCGGCCATGGGACCGGGCGCCTCCGACGACGGCGCCGCGGTGGCCGCGATGCTGGAGACCGTCCGGGCGCTGCGCGGCGGCCCCGGCCCGCGCAACGACATCGTGCTGCTCATGTCGGACGGTGAGGAGGACGGCGTGCTCGGCGCCGAGGCCTTCGTCCGCGAGCACCCCCTGGGCAAGGCCGGCGGCGTGCTGCTGAACTGGGAGGCCCGCGGGGTCAGCGGCCCCTCGCTGATGTTCGAGACCTCCGCGGGCAACGCCCGCCTGGTCGAGACCTTCGCGGGAGCCGTCCCCGCGCCGCGCGGCCACTCCGCCATGGTGGAGGTGTATCGGCTGCTGCCCAACAACACGGACTTCACCCCGCTGACCAAGGCGGGCTTCACCGGCATGAACTTCGCCTACATCCAGCGTTCCTCGCTGTATCACACGGCGGGCGACACCATCGCCAACCTCAACCCGGGCAGCCTGCAACACCACGGCAGCAACATGCTGGCGCTGGCGCGCGCCCTCGGCGGCGCGGACCTGCGGACGCTGGACTCCGATCACGACGCCACCTACTTCCGCGCGCTCGGCACCATGATCACGTATCCCGGTCAGTTCGTCTGGCCGCTGGCGGTGCTGGCCGTCGTCGCGGTGGCGGGCCTGGCGCTGCTGGCCCGCGTCAGGCGGCTGCTGAGCCTGCCACGGCTGATCATGGCGACGGCCTCGGCCGTGGTGCCGTTGGCGGCGTCGGCCGTCTTGGCGCAAGGGCTGTGGGAACTGCTGGTGTCCTGGCGGCCGGCCTACGACCTGATGGGCGGGCTGCTGCACCGCCCGCAGCCGTACCGGGCGGCGATCGCGGTCCTGTGCGCGCTGACGGTCCTCGGCTGGTACCTGGTGCTGCGCCGCAGGCTCGGCCCGGCGGCGCTGGCGGTCGGGGCGCTGACCTGGTTCGCCGGGCTGGGCGTGCTGTGCGCCCAGGTCGCTCCCGGGGCGTCTTTCCTGTTCGCCCTGCCGGCGCTGACGGGCGCGCTCGGCTGGCTGGCCGCGGTCCTGCTCCGCACGCCTGCCTGGGCGCGGACGGTCGTGGCGATGCTGGGCCCGGTCACGGCCGCCATGCTGCTGCCGTCCCTGGCCGGGAACGTCTTCGACGGGATGGGGCTGGCGCTCGGCGGGGCGAGCGCGCTGGTGCTGGCCCTGTCCGGGCTGATCGTCGTGCCGATCGCGGAGCTGTTCCTGCCCGATCCCGCCATCCGGCCGAAGCGGGCCGCCGTCCTCGCGGCGCCCCTGACGGCTCTTCTCCTCGCGGCGGGGCTGGTCGTGGCCGGGTTCGTGGTGGACGACTTCGACGCCGACCGGCCGCGGCGCACGCATCTGGCGTACGTCATGGACGCCGAAACTCGTCGTGCCCACTGGGTCAGCGCCGACGTGGACCCGGCGCCGTGGACCAAGCGGTACGTGTCCGGCCATGACGCCTCCGCGCTGCCCCCGGGGTACGCACGCGGCACGCTGCGGACCGGACCGGCACCGGCGATCGCCGCCGAGGGCCCGCGAGCCGACGTCCTGGCGCACAGCGGGGACACGCTGAAACTGCGGGTGACCGCCGGGGAGGGCACGCGCTCGGTGATGCTACGGCTCGACCAGCCGATCAGCCACGCCACCGCGTCGGCCGGCCGGTTCGGGTCGGTGAGCGTGCCCGTCACCGGCACCCGAATCGGCACCTGGCCCTCGGAGATCCGCTTCCGCGGCCTCCCCGCCCGGGGAGTCCAGATCACCCTGCGCGTACCGGAGAAGGACCGGATCCGCCTCATGGTGATCGCCGAGACCGACGGGCTGACCGCGGTGCCGGGCTTCGTCCCCCGGCCTCCTGACCTGGTCGCCGCCACCAGGGAGGACGGCGACCTCACCGCGGTCACGCGTGGTTACACCCTGACCAGGGGCTCCGCACGCCTGCCGCGTTGAGGACGAGGGGCACATCGCCAGGCCCCCGGCCGTGGTGACCGTTGGAAACGTCGGCGATGCCGAGGAGGCCGGCCGGTGACGGCGGCGTCATGGCGGACGCCGCGCCCGCATCGCCACCTGGCGCGGCTCCTCGGGGAACCACCGAGTCGGGACGCGTTGCCGCCTAACGGGCGGCGGCGACGTACGGCTCGATCCGCGCGCCGAACTCCGCCGTGTCGGCCCCCGTCACCACGGCGCCCAGCAGCACCGCGGCCGCCCCGGCGTCCCGCAGGGACGCGAGATCGTCCGGGACCAGCGCGTGCTGGCTCGGCACGACGACGGGGACGTCGACCGCCGACGCCACCGCCTCCAGCCTCGCCAGGGTCGCCAGGCTCAGCGGCGTGCCGTACCTGTCGGGTTCGAGCGTGGACAGTTCGAGCGCCCCGCACCCCCGCCGCGCCAGGGCCCGCGCCTGGGACGGGCCGTCGCCCGGCCCCAGGGCCACCATGGGCGTCACCGGCCCGCACGCCTCGACGTACCCCGCGGGCGCGTCGGCGGCGTAGACGTCGAAGTAGTCGAACCCCATCTCCCGCGCGGCGGCCATCTCCGCGATCGACACCGTTCCGGCCGCGCCCACGACGAGGCCCGTCGGGACGCCGAGTGCGAGGATGCCGCGCAGCGCCTCACGCTCGGCGTCCAGCGGCCCGAAGGCCGTCCCGGAGGCGCGGTGACGCACGTTGGTGTGCACCTTCAGGCCGTCGGCTCCGGCACCCGACGCGGCCTGCGCGAGAGCCGTCTCGTTGCGCGGCAGACTGACCAGCACGGCCAGTCGCGACTCGGGCAAACGCATTCGAGGATCCCCCGCCTCAGTAGTAGGTGACATTCGGCCAGCCCAGCTCCATGCCTTGGGCGGCCATCGATTCCTGGACCTCGGCCAGCAAGGCCGGCGTCGCGGTGACCTGCTGCGGCTCGGTGTCCCTGGCCACGCAGAACGACGCCAGGTGACCGGCCGCCTCGCCCACGGTCCACTCGACCGGGTGGACCCGGTAGCACCCGTTGGTGATGTGCGTGGTGCTGATGTTCTTGCCGGCGGCGATCACGTTCCGGACGCGCTCGGGAACGAGCGCGCGCATCGGGACCTGGAACGGCCAGGCCGGCACGTCGATGTAGTTGTCCCCGCCGGTCGAAGGGTGCAGGTCGATCCGGTACGAGCCGATCCCGACGCTGTCGTGGTAGGAGACGGGCCCTTCGGGGCGTACGGCCACCGCGAGGTCCTGCTCCACGATCCGGTACTGGCCGAGGATCCGCCGCGACTCCCTGATGTACGGGCGCATCGCGAGGCCGTCGGCGGTGCCGGTGACGTCGGGCCGCGGCCTGAGGCCGGGCCAGCCGGTGCCGCCGTCGGGCCGGGGCGCCTCGGCCTGCAGCCAGTAGAGGAAGCTGAGGCTCTGGGCCCGCGCCGCGGCGGTGTGGGCGGCGTTCTGCTCGGCGGTGCCGCCGATGACAGGACCGCCCAGGTAGTCGATCATCGGCCAGTTCACGATGGTGATGTCGCTGTCGAACGCGCCCGGCCGGAAGTGGTTGCGGGCCAGGATCCGCCGGAACGTCCACAGCTCGTCCGACCCCGGGTCCTTGCTCTGGTCGGCGACGATGCGCGTCGGGTCGTCGTCCGGGTTCGGGGTGAAGACGTGGCGGCGGGGTTCCAGCGTGTGCGGGTGCGGGGCGACCCAGCCGAACTGGGGACCGTGCCACCACTCGGGAGCCAGCGCCCGCCATGCGGCGTAGTCGTCCGGCTTGTCGATCGTGTGGTCCTCCCCCGCGTGGTGGGAGAGCGCGAAGCACACCGACACCGCCTGCATGTTGTCCGGCCGCGCGGTGGCCGCGGCGTGCGGCTCGCCCGTGTCGTCCTGCGACTCGGCGCCGGTCGCGAACTCGGTGCCGGTGATCGGCAGCACGTCCCCGGCCTCCGTGGCGTCCAGGACGAACCTGGCCGTGACGGTGACGTCGCCGCCCGTCTCCAGGTCGTGGAAGCCCATCGCCGTCACGTGGTCGCCGTCGACCTGGGCGGTCGCCGGGACGTGCCGGCGCAGCACGGTGATCTTCCCGGCCGCCTGCCACGGAGCGAGCATGGCCTCGATCACCGCCAGGGCCACCCGGGGCTCATGGCACAGCGGGCCGACCCGGCCGGCGCCGGGGTTCAGGTGGGCCAGCGACCTCGACGCGGACCGCAGCGGGTATTCCCTCCTGTAGTACTCACGGATGCCGTCACGCAGCCGCCGGTAGCTCGCGGTGCTTCCGAAAGCCTCGATCCAGGGATGTTCGTCGGGCGGGACGAGCTGCGTGGTGAGCTGTCCGCCCAGCCAGGCCGTCTCCTCGGTGAGCACCACCTGCGCACCGTTCCCGGCGGCGGCCAGGGCGGCCGCGACGCCGCCCAACCCCCCGCCGACCACCAGGACGTCCGCGCGGAACTCGGTCACTCAGGATTCCTTTCGATTGGAGCCGCTGGTCTGTCCAGCGACGAAGGTGCATGACAGCGCCACGGCCTGCGGCTCGACGTTCTCCTCCGACTCGAGCTGCTGGACCAGCAGCTCGACCGCGCGCATCCCCATCTCCCGCCGCGGTATCCGGAAGCAGGTGAGCTCCGGGCCCGGCACGGCGTCCGGCGGGTCGCTGAGCGCGGCCACCGAGCACTCGCCCGGCACGTCGACGCCCATCCCGGCGAGGAGGTCGAGCACCCTGAGCGCGACCACCGACTCGTGGGCGATGAACGCGGTGGCCCCCGCCTCCAGCAGCCGCCGTACCTCCTCGGCCGACGGCCCCTCCTCCTTGCGGACCGACAGGACGAGCCCGCCGGTGTCGAGCCCGTGCCGGCTCTGGGCGGCCAGGAATCCGGCGTCACGGTCGGCGGACGGTTCGCCCGGATCCGCCGCCGTCAGGTAGGCGATGCGCTCGTGTCCGAGCCCCACCAGGTGGTCGACGACCTCGCCGGTCGCGGTCGCGTAGTCCGCGGTGACGTACGTGATCGGGCCCGGCACGTCACGACGGCCGATCAGCACGAACCTGAACCCCTCGTTCCGCAGCCGGACGAGGTCGTCCCGGTTGGTCTCCTTGCCGAGCAGCACGCACCCGTCGGCGAGCCCCAGCCGGTTGACGCCCTCGCGGTAGATCGACCTGCCGCCGTCCGAGCCGGTGGCGCTGGTGAACATCAGCATGTCGTAGCCGAGCGCCTCGGCCGCGGCCTCGATCCCCACCAGGAACGGGTAGTAGAAGTCGTGGTGGTCCATCGGGAACAGCGACTCGAACGTGTAGACGCCGATCAGGTGGTTCATCCCGCCGGCCAGGCTGCGCGCCACCGGATCGATGGTGTAACCAAGCGATCGGGCCACCTCGAAGACGTGCCGTCTGGTCTCCGGGGGGATCCGGATGGTGTCCGAATGCCTGCCGTTGATCACGATGGAGACCGTGGTCTGCGAGACGCCGGCCAGCTTGGCGATGTCGGACTGACGCGGCCTGCGGTGAGGGGTGTCTTTCACCGGCGATCGTTCCCTTCCTCAAGGTGCTCCAACGCAAAGGAGATCTCGAACGGACGATCCCACGGAAAGCAGACGCTGCCGGGCGCAATGCCGAACTTGTCGGCCGGTGGGCCGAGGTCGGCGAGAAGCTCGCCCAGCTCCCGCTCCACCTGGTCCGGCCGCAGGGCCGTACCGGCTGCGAGGAACCCGCGCCGCGCGGAGGTCTGGTAGCCCCAGTCGTCGAGCAGACGATGGGTGAGAGTCCGGGCGTGCTCGGCCAGTCGCCTGTCCCCGTTGGCCAGCAGACGGCTGCACCCTTGCGCCAGCGCGCTGCCGATGGTGTTGCCCGCGGTGTTCCACGCGGCGTACCCGGCGAGGCGCGGGAGCAATCCGGCGCCGCGCAGCGCCATGACCAGCGCGGGGTCGGCGCCGTTAGCGTCGGCGACGTCCGCCACCGCGACCGGGAGCCCCGCCTCCAGCAGCTCTCGCGCCCGCGCGGCGAGGCGCACCGCGTCGCCGGACGGCCGCTCCGGCTGCTCCGGCCCGGAACACCAGTCGCGCGGGGGCAGGCCGGGAGGGTGCACCGCGAGCACCAGGTCGGCCTGGGCGGCGTCCTCGACGAGGACCGCGCCGATGGCGGCGACCTGGTCCGCGATCGTGTCGCGGACGGGCACGTCCTCGTAGGCCGCGATCCGTCCGAGCGCGTCCGGGTCGAGGCAGGCGAGCGCCACCTTCGGGCGCAGGCCGGCGTGCTCCAGCGCGGCCCGGGTGGTCAGCACGGCGCCGGCCTCGTCGGCGCCCGGGTAGCAGCCGATCCGGTCGCCGAGGCCGAGGCGGCCGATCCAGGACTCCAGCCACTCCCGCTCGCTCGTGGACACGCTCTCGACCGTGCTGTCCTCCACCAGGATCGCCAGCGTGTCGACGACTCCTTCCGCCACCAGCTCGACGCAGGCCAGGTGCATGGCGTGCAGGCGCAGCCGCCGGGTGAAGAGGTCCGCGACGAACGGTTCGGGGATCTCCGCCCTGGCCTGCGCCACCGCGGCGGGGCGTCCGTGTTCGGCCCGGTAGAGCTCCTCGGACAGGGCGAAGAACCGCCGCCCGTGCCGGTCCCAGTACTCCGGCTCGGCCCCGGCGCCGTCGGTCTTCTTGGTACGCATCAGCGTCACGAAGGCGTGGACGGGCAGGTCCGGCCGGTCGGCCCGGATGCGGCGCAGCACGTCCAGCCGGGCCAGCGTCCGGGCCAGCGGCTCGGTGGTGCGCCGCGAGGCGACGAATCCGCCGTGGGCGAGCTGGTTGACGCTGACCACGACGGCGTCGCTGTCGCCGGCGGCGTCCTCCAGCCACCGGGACGTGCCGTCCATGTCCGCGGGCACGCCGCCTGCGGGCAGGAGCCCGGCCGGCGGGAGCCGCAGCCGGGTTCCGGCGGTGGCGGCCAGCCCGGCGACGTGGCCGGTGTTCACCGGCCGGTCGTCGAGCGGGAGCAGCGTCACGATCGGTCCGCTGTCACTCATCCCTTCACCCCTCCCGCGCCCAGGCCCTGCACGAAGTGCCGCTGACCGGCAGCGAAGATCACCAGTACGGGCACGATGGCGATGAACGTCCCGGCCATGAGCGGGCCGTACTGGGTCACGCCGCTGCCCGCGAACGCGCTGAGCGCCAGCGGCAGCGTCTGCATCTCCGGCGACGACACCGCCACCAGCGGCCACAGGAAGTCCTCCCAGGCGCCGGTGAAGGAGAGGATGGCGATGGTGGCGACGATCGGCCGGGCCAGCGGCAGGTAGATCTGCCAGAAGATGCGCAGCTCTCCGGCGCCGTCCAGCCGCCCGGCCTCCGCCAGCTCGCCGGGCATGTCGAGGAAGTACTGGCGGGCGAGGTAGATGTTCAGCGGCTGCACCAGCATCGGCAGCACGAGCCCGAGGTGCGAGTCCAGCAGCCCGCTGCCGCCCTGGCCGAACAGGTCGTTGCCGCCGGCCAGCGGGAAGCCCTTGACGATGAGGAACAGCGGGATCAGCTGCACGATGGACGGCACCATGGCGCTGCCCAGCACCGTGGTGAACAGCAGGCGCGAGCCGCGGAAGTCGATCCGCGCCAGGGCGTAGCCCGCCGCCGTCGCCGCGACGCAGTTCCCCGCGACCGTGAGCGTCGCCACGATCAGGCTGTTGGCCATCGCCCCGGGGATGTTCGTGGAGTTCCAGACGTAGGCGAAGTTGTCCAGCGTCGGCTGGTCGGGCAGCAGCTTCGGCGGGTAGCTGAACACCTCGGTCGCCGGTTTGAAGGCCAGCGACACCATCCACACGAACGGCATCGCCACCAGCAGGGTGACCACCCCGGTGAGGAGCGCCCTGCGCCGGCCGGCGCCCGGCCCGGCCGTAAGCGCGGTCACCGCCGGCCTCCTCTGGCCATCGTGCGGATGCTGAAGTAGGCCAGGGCGAAGATCAGGCAGAACAGCAGGAACGCCATGGCGCTCGCGTTGCCGAGCCGGTAGTGCTCGAAGGCCTCGTTGTAGATCAGCATGTTCAGGACGGTCGTGGAGGACAGGGGACCTCCTGAGGTCAGGACGTAGATCTCTGAGAAGGACTGGGCGAGGTAGATGAGGTCGACCACGACCACGTACGTCGTGATCGGCACGAGCAGCGGCAGGATCACGTGCCGCAGCGTCCGCCAGCGCCCGCAGCCGTCCACGGACGCGGCCTCCATCAGCGAGACCGGGACCGCCTGGAGCCCCGCCAGGAAAATGATCATGCTGCCCCCGAGCGCCTTCCAGGCGCGCATCCCGATCAGCGACAGCAGGGCGGTGTCCTCGTCGGTGAGGAAGTCCACCGGTGGCAGCCCGACCAGGTCCAGCAGGTAGTTGAACAGTCCGTCGTGGGAGTACAGCCACAGCCAGATCATGCTCACCGCCACCAGCGGCACCACGCGCGGCAGGTAGAGCACCGCGCGGAACAGGGTCACGCCGGGGAACCGGCCGTTGACCAGGAGCGCCAGGGCGAGGGCAGCCGGCACGGCCAGGATCAGCGTGCCGAACGCGTACTGGACGGTGATCCAAATCGCGTGCCAGAACTCGCCGGACTGGAGCACGGCGAAGTAGCCGTCCAGGCCGTGGAACCTGGGCCCGCCCCGTTCGACGGGGTTGTACGAGGTCAGGCTCAGGTAGAAGCCGTACCCGATCGGCACGATCGTGACCAGCGACAGCGCGAGGGCGGCGGGCAGGACCAGGATCCAGCCCGCTCTGCGCTGGGCCGAGCGGAGCGGGCTCCGCCTCGGCCGGCGTGCCGTCGCGGGCTCGGGCCCGGAGGACGTTCCCGGCGGCCGGGTCTCAGTCACCATGATGGAGCTTCATCCGTTGGGAGATCCGTTCGAGTCGGCCGATCAGTTCTGCTTCGCCAGGGCCGCGGCCTCCGTCGCCGCGCGGTCGAGCGCCTCGGCGGCGGACGTCTTGCCGCGCAGCACGGCCTCGATCTCCTTGGCCAGCGCCTCGCGCTGCTGCGTCCACGTCGCGATGTTGGGGTTCCCGCGGAACAGGGCGGCGGCGTCCATGTAGGGCTTGATGTACTGCTGGGCGGCGAGCTCGGGGTCGGCGGCCAGGGTGGCGCGCGCCGGGATGCCGCCGACGGCCTGGACGTATGCCTTCGCGTTCGCCGGCTTGAGCAGGAACTCGATGAACTTCCAGGCCTGGTCCTTCTGGCCGGAGTCGGCGCTGATGAACAGCCCGTTGCCGGCTCCGCCGAACGACGCCGCGGTGGTGTCCTTGAGCGGCGGGGCCAGCTTGATCTTCGCGGCGACGTCGGGCGCCTGCTCGTGGATGCTCTTGAACGTCGCCTCGTCGATCACGGCCATGGCCGCGCGCCCGGTGACCAGCGGATGCTGCGCCCCCGCCCCGCTCGTCGCCTCGCCCAGGCCGGTGGAGACCGCCTTCGGGCCGTTGTAGAACCCGGCGAGGAACTCCAGCGCGCGCTTGCCCGCGTCGGAGTTCCAGGTGACCGTCTGGCCGCTCTCGTCGGCGAAGTTCCCGCCGGCCTGGAACAGGAAGCTGCCGAACGCCTGTGACATGCTCGTCGGGTCGTCGGCCGGGAAGATCACGCCGGAGCGGGTGATCCTGTCGCCGTCGCGGACGACGAGCTTGTCCGCCGCCGCGCGCAGGTCCTGCCACGTCGCGGGCGGGGAGTCCGGGTCGAGACCGGCCTCCTGAAACAGGTCGGTGCGGTAGGCGAGCAGGTGGCCGAAGCCCCGCAGCGGCATGATGATCTGCTTGCCGCCGACCTTGCCCTGGTCGAGGAAGGTCAGGTCCTCCACGTCGGAAGCGGGCATCTTGGCGAGGTAGTCGTCCAGCGCGATCACCCGGTCGTTGGCGGCGTATCCGGCCGCCGCGGCGTTGCCGTGCCCGAAGACGTCGGGCGCGGTGCCGCCGGCGAAGGCGGTCGACAGCCGCGTGGCCAGGTTGGCCCAGTCGACGAACTCGACCTGGACGTCGACGTCGTGCTCCGCCTCGAACGCGGGGACCAGTTTCTCGTTGACCCAGGAGACCTCCTCGGCGAGATTGCCGGGGAACCAGACCCGCAGGGTGCTCGCGCCGTCGCCGGAGCCACCGCTGCCGGCGCCGGAGCCGCCGCCGCACGCGCTCAGCGCCATCACCGCGATGAGCCCGGCCGCCAGCCGCGAAGCGCCACGCGATTTTGTGATCATCCGTACCTCCTGAGGGCTACCCCCGGCTTGATAATGCGCAACATCATGGTGGTGTTGCGCATTATCAGTCAATACCGAATCTTGACAGGCACTGATCGGGTCGCAACACTTGCCGACACTTGCAGCCGCGATAATGCGCAACACCAGAAGGAGGAGCCATCCGTGGTTCCCGATAGCCGAGCAGCCCGCCCGGACACCATGCAAGCCACCCCCCGCAGCACGACCACCCGCCGACGCCGTAGCGCCCGCCTCTGGTGCGTGAGCCTCGCGACGGTGGCACTGCTCGCCCCCGCCACCGCGGCCGGCGCGTCGCCCGTCGAGGACAACCGCAGCGGTCCTCCCTCGGGCATCAGCAACATGGTGGGAACGCCGATCCCCCCGCACGCCACGCCGGAGAACAACCCGCGCCTCGCCGCGCAGTTCCACGTCGAGATCGACAACTCCACCGGCGGCGCCATCGAGCACGTCGCGCTGGACGGCACGCGTACCGTGCTCGGGCACGTGCAGCGCCCGGCGACCGCCACCGTCAAGGCCAACGACGGTTTCTGGGCGTCGAAGTACTCGCGCGCCGTCGACGGCACCACGGGACACCTGCTCGCCACGTCGGTCTACGTGCTGCGCTCCAAGGTCTGGCCGGAGGAGAGCTACGACCCGCTGCGCTACGAGAACTTCGACCCGGCCACCGGCGAGCGCGACTGGACCACCAGCCTGCTCAACATCCGGCCCGACCGGTACATCGGCGCGGACTGGGGCAACTGGCTGGCCGACACCATCTACACCGACATCCCGGGCGGCTCGGGCATCTTCGGAGGCAAGAGCTCGCTGCCCACCGGCGCGCCGCTGTCCTACTTCGACGAGGCGAAGCAGGCCTGGCGCCCCATCGCCAAACATTTCCGCGCCGATCCGGACGCGGCGCCCCCCGCCAAGCTGCGCTTCACCGCGTACCAGCCCCTGGTGCGTAACGCCTCGCCGACCTACCTCGAGTTCGAGAACTGGGCCGCGGGCGACACGGTCGCGGGCAAGACGCACGAGAAGAACGGCGGGATCTACGTCGGCTACGCCCGGGGCGAGAAGCGCAAGGTCGCCGACGTCGTCCAGCGGGTCCAGGGCACCGGGCGCTTCGGCGGCACGGAGTTCGCCCACATCGGCCAGATGGACACCAACCACCCCGGCGCGCTGACCTTCTCGACCTCACCGTTCGTCGGCTTCAGCTGGGACGAGAACGTCCGCGGCGGCTTCCAGATCGTCCCGGCGAACCACGTGAAGTTCCTCAGCAACGACCTCGGCCAGAACTCGTTCATCGGCCGGCCCCAGTGGCTCATCGTCGGCCCGGTCGGCGCCGACCCGAAGCGGCTGCTCGACCGGCGCTACATCATCGACGGCAAGACCTCGTTCTCCCCCGGCTGGGAGGCCATCGCGCCGGTGTTCGGCATGTACGCCCGGACCACGTTCGACCCGGCCGATCTCGGCGAGTCCACCTACTTCGAGGTCTCCTACGACTACGGCAAGACCTGGCAGCTGAGCCCGGAGTTCACCGGAGTGCACGACCCCAGCACCTGCCAGGCGGCGAACTGCCTGCAGAACTGGACCAACATCCGCGTCCACCTCGCCTACCCCGACGGCCCCTGAGCGATCACAGGCCCGCCGGCCACACGGCCGGCGGGCCCCTCATCCCCACCCCCTGAGACGAGGAGACGTCGTGTCCGCGAGGATGCACCTGAGGTCCTCGGTCATCGCGCTGCTGACCACCGCCCTGCTGACAGCGAGCCATCTGACCGCGCCACCGCTGTCGGCCGAGACCACCACCCAGAACTCCACCCAGGCGTCGGACATCGCGTGCACCGGCCATCGGGCGATGGGGGCGACCGTCACGGCGTCCTCGACCTTCAGCTCGGCCTACGGCGCGAAGAACGCCGTCGACGGCGTGTGCGCGGAGTCCTCCCGCTGGATGTCGTCGGCCGCCGACGCCACCCCCACCCTGACGATCACCTTCCCGGCCAGGACCCCGGTCGGCACCGTCGAGATCTACAGCGGTTCAGGCTGGCCCAGCCCGTACGCCGACACGGTCCTGGTGGACTTCACCGTCGAGGCCCGGACCGATGACGGCTGGGTGACCGTCGGGAGCGCGGCCGGCAACACCAAGCCGGTGGTCACGTTCACCACCGACCTCGTGACCGACACGCTCCGCCTGGTCATCACGAAGAAGTCGCGGCACAGCACGGACACGGCCCGCCTGTACGAGATGGTCGTCAGGGCGCCCGGCGAGGGACCGCCCACGCCGCGTCCCACCGCCGCCGACGACTTCCGCACCGTCACGGAGGGGACGGAACTCGTGGCCGGCGCGCCCGGCGTGCTCGGCAACGACCGCTTCCCCGACGGCGTCACGCCCGCGGTGGCGGCGTGGTCCGAGCCGGCCCACGGCACCCTGACGACGTCCGAGGACGGGTCGTTCCGCTACAAGCCCGACCGGGGGTACGTCGGCGTCGACACGTTCACGTACGGGATCGGCGACGACTCCGAGCGCTCGACCGCGACCGTCACGATCACGGTGACCGCCGCGCCCGACGAGTCGGGGCCGGACGAGCTCGGGATCTCCGCGATCTCCGGCAGGCCCGACATGGTGACCGGAGGCGACGCGCTGCTCCGGATCGAGCTGCCCCGCGCCGTCCAGCGCGAGAGCCTTCAAGTGACGTTGAACGGCGAGACCGACGTCACACCGGCGTTCCGGACCGGGGCGGGCACCGGCGAGCTCCTCGGGCTGGTGACCGGGCTGCGGGAGGGCGAGAACACGGTCAAGGTCACCACGCGGGCGCCCGGCGGGCCGCACGCCTCGATCACGCTGATCGACCACCCCGCCCAGGGCCCGGTGTTCTCCGGCCCGCACCAGCGGCCGTTCGCCTGCGAGACCGCGGCGTTCGCGATCCCGGTGATCGGCGGCAGGCTCGGCGAGCCGCTCGACGCGGACTGCACGATCGCCCCCCGGGTCGACTACTTCTACCGGACCACCGCCGACGCCTACAAGCGCTGGCCGGCCGGCGCCACCGCCTACCCCGCCGACCTGGCCACCACGACCAACTCGCTCGGCGTCACGACCAAGTTCATCGTCCGGATGGAGACGGCCACCGCCAACCGCGCGGTGGTCCAGATGAGCATGCTGCACGACCCGCTGACCGAGCCCGCGCCGTCCCCCACGGCGCGTCCCGCGGGCTGGAACGGCCGGGCCGTGTTCACCCTGGGCGGCGGCTGCGCGGGCGGGTGGTACCGGTCGGGCAGCGGCACCGGCACGGTCACCGACGCGTTCATGCTCGGCCGCGGGTTCGCGCTGATGTCGTCCTCGCTGAACGTCTTCGGCAACAACTGCAACGACGTCACGGCGGCCGAGACGGCGATGATGACGAAGGAGCTGTTCGTCGAGAGGCACGGGCCGGTCGAGCACACGATCGGCTACGGCTGCTCGGGCGGGTCCTACCAGGCTCACCAGATCGCCGACAACTACCCGGGCATCTTCGACGGCATCGTCGTCGGCTGCTCGTTCCCCGAGGTCGGCATCGGCACGGTCAACTTCCTCTCTGACGCGCGGCTGCTCAACACCTACTTCACCTCGTCCACGACGGTTCCGTGGACGGACGAGCAGAAGCGCAAGGCCTCCGGCTTCGCGACGGCGGCCATGGTGTCCGCCATGTCGCGGGGCGCCAACCGGATCGACCCGCGGCTGGACTGCGACATGGTGCCCGAGCAGCAGCGCTACAACCCGGACACCAACCCTGCCGGCGTCCGCTGCGGCGTCTACGACCACATGATCAACATTTACGGCGCCGACCCGGCCACCGGCTTCGCCCGCAGGCCGCTGGACAACGTCGGCATCCAGTACGGGCTCGGCGCCCTGAAGGACGGCTCCATCACGCCGGAGCAGTTCCTCGACCTCAACGAGCGCATCGGCGGTCTCGACGCCGACGCGAACGTCGTGCCGCGGCGGACCGAGGCCGACCCGGCGGCCACCAAGATCGCCTACCGCACCGGGCGGGTGATCAGCGCCGGTCGCGGGCTGGCCACGACACCGATCATCGACTACCGCTCGTACTGGGACGACGTGTCCTGGGGCGACATCCACGTCCGCTACCACACCTTCTCCATGCGGGAACGGCTGAAGGAGGCCAACGGGACGGCGGCCAACCACGTCAGCCTGCTGGAGGACGCCCGATACGGGCTGTTCAGCACCGAGAGCGCGCTGGTGCGGCACGCCGTGACCCAGATGGACCACTGGCTGACGAACCTCGCCGGCCTCCGCCCCGGGGGCAAGCCGATTCAGCGGATCACCACCGCGCGGCCGAACACCCTGGTCGAGGGCTGCAACACCCGCGACGAGCAGCCGCGGTTCGTGGCCGAGACGCTCGAGCGCGACCCGGCGAGCGAGTGCGAGCGGCTGTACCCGACCGCGTCCTTCCCCCGGGAGGTGGCGGGAGAGGACGTCACCGCCGACATCATCACGTGCCGGCTGACCACGCCGAAGCGCGACGGTTACGCGGTGAAGTGGACGGACGAGCAGTGGGACCGGCTGCGGACGATCTTCCCTCGGGGGGTGTGCGACTACACCAGGCCCGGAGTGTCCCAGCAGCGCACGAAGAACACCTGGCATCGCTTCTGACGATCCCGGCGGCCGGGCCATGGCCGGAACCCCCGGACCTACGGGTTCGGGGGTTCCGTCTTGGTGGGGTCCTCTTCAGCAGGACGACCTACGGTGGTCACTCCCCGTACTCGGCGTCGAATGCCTCGCGGGCGCGCTCGACCTCCGGCATGGTGACCGTCGCCCAGCCCAGCAGCGCGTCGACGAGGTCCTGGAGGGTCTTTCCCAACGCGGAGACGCGGTATTCGACGGCGACCGGGCGGGTGGCGATCACCACGCGGTCCACCATGCCGTTGCGCTCCAGCCTGCGCAGCGCGGCTGTCAGGGACTTCTGCGAGACCGTGGGGATCACCCGCCGCAGCTCGTTGAAGCGCCGGGGGCTTTCACAGAGCCTGTCGAGCACCAGCAGCGACCATTTGTCGAGCACCTGATCCAGCAGCTCCCGATGTTCGCGGGCGATCGGTGGGTGTCCGGCCTGGGCCGCAGTGGTTTCGTTCATGACACCTGGTCTCGTTGAGGTGGCCTTTCTGTACTAGGTATACATGAGATACCTGATTTCTCACAGAGAAGGACATCTCATGACCGTTGAGCTTTTCACCCCAGAAGGCATGTTTCAGCCGGTTCCCTACCACCATGTCTCCGTCTCCACAGGCACGCGACACGTCCACGTCGCCGGCCAGGTCGCGCGAGACGAGCAGGGGAACAAGGTCGCCACGGGCGACTTGGCGGGGCAGATCGCTCACGCTCTGCGCAGTACGGCCCGTGGTCTGGCGGGCGCGGGAGCGAGCTTCTCCGACGTCGTACGCCTCCGGTTCTTCGTCACCGGCTGGCAGCCGGAGAAGTACACCGAGTTCATGGCGGGCATCGAGAGCGTGGTGGACGAACTGGGGATCCCCCAGCCGTTGCCGCCGCTCTCGGCGATCGGCGTGGACTACCTCTTCGAGCCCGACGTGCTGGTGGAGGTGGAGGCGGAAGCAGTCCTCGACTGAAGGGGCCCCTGAGGAAGCCGCGGGGGCGGAGTCTTCGGTCCGCGCAGGGCGATGTAGACGAACAGCGCGCCCATGACGGCGACCCCCGCCCACATGGCCTGCTGCCAGCCGTCGACGAAGGACTGCCGGGCGGCGTGGACCAGGTCCTGCGCGTGCGGGCCCGCGCTGCCGGCCGCCTCGACGGCGTTGGCGACACCTGCGCGCGCGGTGTCCGCGAGACCCTGGGGAATGCCCCGCAGGCGGTCGTCCACGGCGCCGCGGTAGCCGGCGGACAGCAGCGCTCCCAGCAGGGCGACGCCGAGGGCGGTGCCGAACTCGCGGGTGACGTCGTTGAGGGCGGAGGCGACACCCTGCTTCTCGCGCGGCAGGGAGCTGGTGATGGCCTCGGTGGAGGGGGCCATCGACAGGCCCATGCCGATGCCCATGGCGAGCATGCCGGGCAGGATGGTCAGGTAGCCGCCGTCGGCGGAGACGAACAGGGCCATGAGCGCCAGGCCGACGGCGGCCAGCGCGATGCCCGCAGCCATGGTCGAGCGGGAGCCGATGCGGGCGGCCAGCTTGGGGGCGAGGCCGGAGGTCGTCATCATCATGACGGCCATGGGCATCAGGGCCAGCGTGGACAGCAGCCCCGACCAGCCGAGCACGGCCTGGAAGAACGGGAAGAGCACCACGGCGATGCCCGCCTGGACGCCGAAGACCACCAGCAGCGTGATCGAGCCGCCGGCCAGTCCACGTTCCCGGAACAGGCGCACGTCCAGCAGCGCCGCGTCCCGGCGGTGCGACTCCCAGGCCACGAAGCCGATCGCGGCGACGAGACCGGCAGCGAGACTGATCAGGGTCGCGGGCGCGGTCCAGCCGCGCTCGGGGCCCTCCTGCAGGACGAAGATGAGGCCGGCCACCGCGACCGCGGACACCAGCGCGCCGACGGTGTCGAAACGGTGGGCGGACCTCTCGCGGGAGTCGGGGACCGACTTCAGCGTCATGGCCAGGGCCCCGACGGTCAGGACCACGGGCAGGACGAACAGCCACCGCCAGTCGGCGACGTCGACGAGGAGGGCGGAGAGGAACATACCCAGGATGCCGCCGCCTCCGGCGACACCGGTCCACACACCGATCGCCGTGCCGCGTTCCTCCTCGGGGAAGGTGGAGGTGATGACGGCGAGAGTGATGGGCATGATCATCGCGGCGCCGATACCGCCGGCCACGCGCGCGGCCAGCATCACCTCGGCCGTCGGAGCCAGGCCCGCCGCGACACCGGCGACGCCGAAGACGCCCAGTCCGGCGATGAGCATGGGCTTGCGGCCCAGGCGGTCGCCGATCGCGCCGAGCGGCAGCAGCAGCGCCGCCAGGGCCAGGGTGTAGATGTTGATGATCCACAAAATGGTGTTCTGCGAGGCGCCGAACTCGACGGCCATGTGCGTCTGGGCGACGTTCAGCCCGGACACCGACGCGATGACGGCCATCAGCGCGATGGAGACGGCGATCAGAATGCCGCGCAGCTGACGCGCGTCCGGTGCGCCTCCGCCGCTTCTGTCAGCGGCCTGCGGAGGCTGGTTCGTAGTCATGGATTCCTCTCACGTGGGCATGCGATCTTCCGCACACGACGGTAAGCCTGGCTTGCGGTTGAGGCATAGAATGTTGCGTATGACGCAAGAAAGTGGAGAGGTGGACGGCCTCGTACGCAAACGCATCCGCGCTCTGCGGGTCGCTCAGGGCTGGTCCCTGGAAGAGCTGGCCACCCGGGCCAACCTCAGCCAGTCGTCACTGAGCCGCATCGAGAACGGTCAGCGCCGCCTCGCCCTGGACCAGCTCGTCACCCTCGCCCGCGCCCTGGACACCACTCTGGACCAGCTCGTCGAGACCGCCACCGACGACGTCGTCATCAGCCCGATGATCGACGACACTCACAGCCTCATGCGCTGGCCCGTGAAGGGCGACCCCGGGGTGAGCGTCGTACGCCAGCGCATGACCGCGCCACCCGACAGCCCCTCCCGCATGCGTGCCCACCCCGGCCGGGAGTGGCTGGTGGTCCTCTCCGGCACCGCGATCCTCATGCTGGGGCACCGGCGCTTCCGTCTTGAGACCAACCAGGCCGCCGAGTTCCCCACCATGCTGCCGCACGCCATCGGCGCCGAAGGCGGACCGTGTGAGATTCTGGGCATCTTCGACCGCGACGCCCGCCGCGGACACCAGCGCGACAACGGCGGCGCCTGCGACACGCCCGGCACCCGCGCATGACGTCGACGACATGCCCGCCTCGTACGGCCGGCCGCGCCGGCGCTTCTCATCCCTCGGCGCGGACCTCGGCGATCACGTCCCGCAGCACGTCGTCCAGAGAGTGCGTCGACCGCCATCCCGTCAGGGACCGCAGGCGCCCGGTGTCCGGCACCCGTTGCAGCGGCTCCTCCGAGTGCGGTCCGTACACCTCCTCGTGCGGGACGAAGACGATTTCCGAGTCCGAGCCCGCGAGCTCGATGACGCGTCTGCCGAGATCCAGGATGCTCGTCTCCTCCGACGACCCGAGGTTGAACGTGCCGCCGATCGACCGCTCGTTCTCCAGCAGCAGGAGCATCGCGGTCACCGCGTCGTTGACATGCAGGAAGCACCGGGTCTGGCTGCCGTCGCCGTAGATGGTGACCGGCTCGTTCGCCACGGCCTGGCGGACCAGCCGGGGCACCACCATGCCGTAGGCCGGGCTCTGCCGGGGGCCCACGGTGTTGAAGAAGCGCACGATGATCGTGTCCAGCCCGCGCTCCCGGTGATAGGCGTTGACCAGGCACTCGTCCACGGCCTTCGCCAGGCTGTAGGACCAGCGGGCGACCTCGGGCCGGCCCAGCACGTGGTTCGCGTCCTCGCGCAACGGCATCTCCCGGCTCTGGCCGTAGACCTCGCTCGTGCTGGCCAGCAGGACCTTCTTGCGAAAGGCGTCGGCCGCCTGCATGACCACCTGCGTGCCGCGCACGTTGGTGATCAGCGAACCGAGCGTCCGGCTCACGATCAGCCGGACGCCGACCGCCGCCGCCAGGTGCACGACCACGTCGCAGCCCTCGACCAGCTCCGCCACCAGCCCCTCGTCCAGCACCGAGCCCTTGACGAAGGTGAAGCACCCGCCGGCCGTGTGCGCGGCGAGGTTGTGGCCCGTGGACAGGTCGTCCAGGACGACCACGGAATGGCCTTGTGCGAGGACCGCTTCGCCGAGATGGGATCCGATGAAGCCGGCCCCTCCAGTGATCAGGTATCTCACGGTTGTTCCTGGCAGAAATGGATGGGCAGCCGTGACGCATACGATTCATAGAGCATAATCGAAATGCTCTGCCGTGGCCTGTGCGCGCCGACCGGAAACTCCCCGGACATTCGGCGGATTACCCGGCGGCCGAAAAGCAGGAGGCGGATTGAGGAGACTGCTGGTGGTCGTCGCGCACGGCGATGACGAGACCCTGGGCGCCGGCGCCACACTCGCGCGGCTGAGCGAGGCGGGCGTGCGCATCCGGCTGTGCGTCCTGACCCGCGACGACGGCTCCCGCGACCCCAGCGGGGGCGGCGCCACCGACCGCGCCGGGGCGATCGAGAAGGCCGCCGGCATCCTCGGCATCGAGGAGGTCAGCGTCCACGGCTACGGCGACAACCGGCTCGACCAGGTGGGTCAGCTCGAACTCAACCGTGCGATCGAGGCGGAGATCCGGCTCTTCGGCCCGGACACCGTGTTCACCACCAGCCTCAGCGATCTCAACCAGGACCACCGCCTTGTGAGCTCCGCGGTGCGGGTGGCGGCCCGTCCGGGGCGCACCGGCGTCACCGAGATCCGGTGCGTCGAGGTGCGGTCGGCGACCGACTGGGGCGAGGCGTCCGGCCTGCGGCCGGCGTTCTCCCCCAACTGCTGGCAGGTCGTCTCCGAGAAGCATCTCGAACGCAAACTGGCGGCGCTGCGCGCGTACGGCGGGGAGGTGGAGGAATGGCCGCTCCCGCGAAGTGAGAATGGCGTGCGGGTATTGGCCGCATATCGCGGCAGTCAGGTGGCCGCCCCCTTGGCCGAGGCCTTCGAGATAGCGCGCGTCATCCACGATTAGCCGGACCTCTTGATCGGTTCCCTCGGCGGGGTAATCTTCTGTCGTGAGCTCCACGCCTTCGGAAGCGATGGCAGCGATTCGTGCTCGACAGCAGGAGCAGTTCCGGCATCTCGCCAAGAGTGGCTGCGAGAAATCCGTCCTGGACGATTTCGAAGCGTTCTTGGCCGCACCGGGGACGCTGTCCCGCCCGTCATTGATCGTGCGTTGCCGGATCAGCGCTCAGGATCTCGATGTGCGTGTGGTCGTGGACAAACCCATATCGCGGCACAGGCTGACGGATTCCCTCCTGCCCGCCCTGCGGCGCCTGCTCCCCCGGATACGTCACCCCGCGGACTTCTTCGTGCTGCTGAGCGACAGCGTGTACGTCTCCCCTGCCGGCCGGGCCGAGTTCGTCCAGTTCCTCATGAGGGCGCCGCTGCTGAGATGTGACCGGCGTGACGGCGACGACATCAGCGCGCACTCCATCCTCATCCCCGACTTCGCCATTCTCGGGCCCGGGTACGCCGGCGAGCTGGCCGCCATCGCGAAGGCCGCCGCGGCGATCCCGTTCGAGCGGCGCCTCGGCCTGATCAAATGGCGGGGCACGCTGTCGGGTCCCGGATACCCGAACTTCGGCAACCGGCGCGACTTCGCCCGCTACGCGCTGCTGATGGCCTCGCGCAAGCACCCCGAGGTGCTGGACGCGCGCCTCGTCACGTACGACAACCTGACCGACAGCGAGTCCGCGCTCGCGCTGCGACGCCACCTGCGGGAGGTGTTCGGCGACCCCGCGGAAGAAGTGCCCGCCGAGGGCTTCGTACGCTACAAGTACCTGATCTCGCTGGACGGCGCGGTGGCGGCGTGGAAACGCGTGCCCACGATCCTGGCTTCGAGATCTGTCCTGCTGCTGCAAGCTCAGTGGAGCCAGTTCTTCTACGCGGGGCTGAAACCGTGGGTCCACTACGCACCCGTCCGGCATGACCTGTCGGATCTGCTGAAAGTCCATGCACGGCTGGCCGAGCATCCGGAGGAGGCGGAGGCGATCGCCGACAACGGGCAGCGCTTCGCCGGGGAGATACTGCACCCGGCCGCGCTGGACACCTTCTTCCTCCACGTCGTCAACAGGTGCGGCGAGCTGTCCAGCTGATACGGATGACGGTCGACGCGTTCTCCCTGATCTCGCCGATGCTGCGGCAGCCGGCGATCCGCATCGCGATGCGCAGCTCCTCGACCAGGAGGCCGACCGCGTCGACGACCCCTCGCTCCCCACCTGCCGCCAGCGCCCACATCACCGGCCTGCCGAGCAGGACGCCGTCGGCTCCCAGGGCGATCGCCTTGAGGACGTCGGTGCCCCGCCGGAATCCGCTGTCGATCAGCAGGCCGGTGCGCTTCCCGACGGCCGCGGCGATCTCGGGAAGCATCCTGATGGTCGACTCCGTCGTGTCCAGTTGCCTGCCCCCGTGATTGGACAGGATGAGCGCGGCCACCTCCAGGTCCAGGGCCGGCGGGACGTCGAGCGGGTTCATGATGCCCTTGAGCACGACGGGCAGCGCGGTCTGTCCGCGCAACCACTCGACGTCGCTCCACGTCAGCGCGGGATCGAGGTCCGCGCCGACCGAGTGGATGGGGTTGTCGTGCACGACCACGTTCCGCCGCGCGAAATTGGCGGCGACCACGTCCGCCGGGAGGGCGAACCGGTTGCGGACGTTCCTGTAGCGCCTTCCGGTGACCGGACATCCCACGGTCAGGACGATCGCCTTGTATCCCGAGCCTTCGGCCCGCTGAATCAGCTCCTTCGTGAGCGCCCTGTCCTTGAAGATGTACGTCTGGAACCAGAGATGCTCGTTGCCGGAATCCCTCGCGACGTCCTCCATCGCGACACTGGACATCGAGCTCACGATCATCGGAATGTCCAGGGCCTTCGCGGCTCTCGCGGCCGAGACCTCCCCGCTCTCGTGGACGAGCCGGTGAAAGGCCGTCGGGCTGAACCCGACGGGGAAGCCGAACGAATGCCCCAGCAGGCTGGTCCGCAGGTCGAGGTCGGCGACGTCACGCAGGCACAGGGGCAGCAGCCGGATCCCGTCCAGGTCGCGGCGGTTGGCCCGGCTGGTGATCTCGTCGCAGGCGCCGCCGTCGATGTAGTCGAAGACGCCGGCCGGCAACCGCTCCCTTGCCAGGGTCCTGAAATCGTCGAGGCTGGGCGGTGTCATGGCGGGGGCGGGCCCTCGTCGACGGGAGCCCAGTCGCCGTGCCGGTGCACGATCTTCCACGTGCCGTCCTCACGCCGGTAGACGTGGGTGACCCGGATCGTCATCGGCTCGGCGGGCCGCCCGTCCACGGACGCGGTGAAGCGTTCGCACCCCACGGTGTAGGCGAGGTCCCCGACGATGTCGACGACCTCCACGTCGAAGCTGAGGTCACCGCACCGGGAGAACCTCGACCCCACCCACTGGTAGACCCGGTTGAGCTCGGCGGATCCCGTGGTGCACGACCCCCAGGCGCCGAAGAGGCTCAGCGGGTCCCGCGTCGACCACATGCTCATGAACGGCGCCTGGTCTCCCGAGAACAGCGCTCTCATCGCCTCGGTCTGGCGGGCGAGGGTGTCCGCGCGAAAGTCGTCGAGCTCACCCATGGGGCCTCCCGAGGCGGGACTTTCCTACAGCCGGGAAGTTATACCGGCGGGTGACCCGTGTAAACGGGTCACCGGCCGGGGAAGTCCCGACGCTTATCATGTCCTCGGTATAACCGAGCTTCCGCAACAGCCTGTCCCTTACTCCGGGCCATTCACACCGGATAATGCTGTACAGCGCGGAATCCCTGACCCGGCCGTCGTCGTAGACCATGTGCTGACGGATCACGCCTTCCTGCACGGCGCCCAGAATCTTCATGGCGGCCCTCGAACTCAGGTTGTACGGGTCGGTGATCAGCTCCACCCGGTTGACCGACAACCTTTCGAAGGCGTACGTCAACGTCAGCAGCCTGACCTCCGAATTGACGAGGGTTCCCCGCGCGCTGCGCGTGTACCACGTCGAACCGAGGGCGAGGCGGCGGTGCTCGGGAGCCATGTCGTAGTACCGCGTCGATCCCACGATCCTGTCGTCCGCCCGGCGCCGCACCGCGAACGGGTAGAGCTCCCCCATCGCGTCCCGTTCCACGGAGTAGTCGAACCAGTCGTCGAAGTCGGACCCTCGTACGGTGGTGAAGTACGTCCAGATGCTCTGGTCGTCGCCGGCGGCCGCCCGCAACGGCTCCCGATGCCGCATCGTCAGCGGCTCCAGCACCACGCGGGGCCCGGAAAGCGTGCCGGGCCGGGCGAATCTCATCCGCCTCCCCTCCCTCGCTGACTGGTCCTGACCTCGACGTAGTGCGGGAACGGACGGACGACGCCCGGGTCGTGGTCCAGCAGCACCACGTCGCCCGACGCGGCCACTTCCCGGAATCCGTGGAACCTGTAGGTCAGGTACATCATGCGGTTGCGTTCGTTGGCGACGAAGTCCGCCCGCAGCCGGACGCCCTGGCGCCGGGCCGACCGCACGATGTGGCTCAGCATGATCCCGCCCACTCCGCGGGTGATGACGCGGCAGGACATGACGAGCAACTTCACCAGCCAGGCGTCCGGACCCCGCTCGACCAGCGCCAGGCCGATGGTCCCGCTGGACCCGTACCGATCTTCCAGCTCGGCGACCAGCAGGAGGTGATCGGGCGAGTCCTTGAGATCGTTCAGCTCCTCGTACGCGTAGTGGCGGCCGGTCGTGTTGAGCTGGCTGGTCCTCAGCGTGAGTTCCTCCGCCCGGCGCAGGTCGAGCTCCCCGGCCGGGCGGATCGTCATGCGCATGCCGAGCGTCTCCAGGAACTTCTCGCGGCTGCCCGGGGACTCGTTCTGGGCCCGGTTCCGCTGGATGTCGGCCTGGCACATCTGCCGCCTCCGCCTCGACTCGTCGGTGACGAACCGGGGTCGCATCCGGGGCAGGTCCAGCAGCCCGCCGAGGTCGGCGGCGTCGATCGCGCTCACCTGAGGCAGGGCGTACCGTACCTCGTCCCGTTCGAACGCCTGATCGTCGACGAGGGCGAGGGTGTCCAGGCCGATGCCGAGCTCGCGGGCGATGATCCTGATCGACGCCGACTTGTCGGCCCAGCCGATCTGCGGATGCAGGAAGAACTCGGCGAGGCCGAACTCGGTGACCTTCGCCCACGCCAGGTCGTGGTCGTTCTTGCTGGCGACGGACTGCAGGATGCCTCGGTCGTCGAGTTCGCCGACGACGGATCTGACGCCGGGCGCGAGGACCAGGTCGTCGCCTTCGAGCAGGGTGCCCTGCCACAACGTGTCGTCGAGGTCCCAGACGACGCACTTGATGCCCGGCCCCTGCCGCTCAGCCCGCATGCTCACACTCCGTCGCCGTCATCGCAGGTACGGCCGCTGGAAGGCGTAGTCCGCGAGGGTCACCTGGTGGATCTCGTGGGTCCCCTCGACGATCCCCATGACGGTGGCGTCACGCAGATACCGGGCGACCGGGTAGTCCGTGGTGCAGCCGTTCGCCCCGTGGAGGTGGACCGCGTCGTTGGCGACCCGGATCGCCGCCTCGGCCGCGTGGTACTTCGCCAGCGCGGTCTCCATGACGGCGCGCGGGTCGCCCGTCTCCCGCAGGCATGCGCTCCGGTAGCAGACCGCCTGGGCGGCGGTGTGCGCGACCAGCATGTCGGTGAGGTGCCGGCGGACCAGCTGGTGGTCTTTCAGCGTGCGGTCCCCCTGGGTGCGCCGCCCGGTGTACGAGACGCAGGCGTCCAGGCATCCCTGGATGATTCCGGTGCTCCCCCAGGCGACCGAGAACCGCCCGTGGTCGAGCGCCAGGTTGGCGACGAAGCCGAGTCCCGCGCCCGTGGGCCCCACCTGGTGCGATCTCGGGACCCGGACGTCGTCCAGCCGGACCTCGGCCGGCATCGACCCCCGGGTGCCGAAGATGTCCGTGACCGGTGTCACGGTGAGGCCGTCACTGTGCCGGTCCACCACGAGCGCGACCGGCTCGCGTTCGCAGTGCGCGAAGACCAGGAACAGGTCGGCGATCTGCCCGAAGGTGATCCACTTCTTCGTGCCGCTGACCAGGTAGCCGTCGCCCACCTCCACCGCCCGCGTCCCGATCGCCCGGGTCGCGCTGCCGGCGCCGGGCTCGCTCAGCGCGAAGGCGATGATCTTGCGGCCGGCGCAGAGCTCCGGCAGCCATCGCTGCCGCTGATGCCGGTCGCCCAGCGCGGCGAGCGCCTGCGCCGCCATGTTGTGCACCGTCATCAGGCTGCGCACGGACGAGCACGCCTTGCCGATCTCCTCGGTGACCAGGCCGTAGCTGACCGGGTCGAGCTCGCCGCCGCCCCACCGCGCGGGCAGGGCGGCCCCCAGGTAGCCCTCCTCGCGCATCGCGGCCAGGACGGAAGCGGGAGTGGCCTGCTGCCGGTCTATCTGGTCCGCCAGCGGGGCGATCCGCTCGGCGGCGAACCGCCGCGCCCTGTCGCGCCACCCGGCCTGGACGTCAGTCAGCCGCATGGCCGGGCCCGGGTGGCGGCTGCGTCTTCCTCAGGACGAACGCCGTCAGAGCATCGATCGAGGAGAAGTTGACGATGTCCAGATCTTCCCGCTCGGCCTTGATCGAGAACTCGTTCTCGACGAACTGGACGAGCTGCAGGGCGAACAGGGAGTTGACGAGCCCCAGCTCGAACAGGTCGTCCGCGTCGCCGACCTCCTCCATGATCGCCTGTCTGAGGTAGCTTCTGACCCTGGCTTTCACGTCCATCGGAGCCCCTGCTGTCCGGAGTAGTCGAAGAAGCCCTTGCCTGACTTCCGTCCGCGCAGGCCCGCGTCGACCATCTGCCTCAGCAGCGGGCACGCGCGGAACCTGCCGTCCCCGTAGCTCTCGTTCAGTACGTCGAGCGTACGGAGGACCGTGTCCAGGCCGATCAGGTCGGCGGTCGCCAGCGGTCCCATCTCGTGGGCCAGGCACTTGACGAAGATCTCGTCGACGTCGGCCGGGGTGGCGACCCTGTCGTGCACGACGCTGATCGCTTCGTTGATGGCCAGCATGAGAACGCGGTTGGACACGAAGCCGGGCATGTCGTTGGTGACGACCCCCCGCTTGCCCAGCCCGCCGAGGAAGCCCTGGACCGCCTCCACGGTCGCGTCGCTGGTGTGCCAGCCCTTGACGACCTCCACGACGGGCTTACGGAAGACGGGGTTCATGAAGTGCACCCCGATGACGCGGTCGGGCCGCCGCGTCGCGCCGGCCAGGCGGGTGATCGAGATCGCGGAGGTGTTGGCCGCCAGGATGCGGTCCGGTGGGCAGATCCGGTCCAGCCGGGTGAAGACCTCCTCCTTGATCGGCCGGCTCTCCGTGCTGTTGTCCACGACGAGGTCGATGTCGGCCAGGAGGCCGTAGTCGGTCGTGCAGTCGATCCGGGACAGGATGTCGGCATGGCTGGCCTCGCGCACCCCGGCATCGAACAGGGACGCGTACCTCAGGTTCTCGCCGATGGCCGACCGTGCCCGGTCCAGGATCCCGGTCTCGACGTCCACCAGCACCACCCGGTGCCCGGCCTGGGCGAGGCACTGCGCGACCTCGGTCCCGATGGTCCCCGCACCGATGACGCCGACGTTCGGAAACTCCATGGCGACTCCCCTGTCTGTACGTCGAGCCCGCTCAGGCGGTCAGCCCGAGGTCCCGGTGGACGATCCGCTCGATGGCGGCGGCGCCGTCGAAGTCCAGCTCCGCACGCCGGTCGGGTACGCCACGGCCGGTCGAGCCGATGGCCCGGGCGAACATCCCCGGCAGTTCGGAGAGGTCGAGCGACACCTCGAGGTCCACGAACTGCCGCAGCCGGGCCGCATGACGGTATTGCTCATCGCGCCGATCCCTCCAGAACGGGAAGCAGAGAATGCGGGCGTTCCCCTGCAGCGCCTCCAGGAGCGAGTTGTATCCGCCCGAGGAGATCACCAGGTCCGCGCCGGCATGGAGAAAGGGCATCTCGTGGGTCTCCTTGTGGAGGCGCAGGTTGCCTGTTTCGACGAGGTCGCGGTGCCGCCGCGGCCAGGCGATGTTCGACCGGGGCCCCCGGACGATGTCGAAGGTGACGTCCGGGTACGCGCGGACGAGCTCCAGGCAGCCCTCGATCAGCGGCTCGCCGAGCTGGCCGCCGCCGGCCGAGGCGACCACCCAGAGGTCGCCGTCCTTCAGGCCGCGGTCCTCGCGGACCGTCTTGACCGTGTCGTGCGGCACGCCGTCCGCGACATAACCGGTGTGGACCGTCTTCTCGCGGATCGCGGGCCCGAGGTTGTACTGCGCCGCGAAGTCGAAGACCTTGCGATCGGTGGCGACCAGGATCCGGTGATAGTACGCGTCCAGATACCGGCCGGCCTTCCCGCCGAAGACCAGCCGGCGCAGGTTCGCGGTCTCGTTCAGCACGCCTCTCGTCACCAGGTACTTGAGGCATCGCCTGTCCTCGATGACCTCCGCGAGCTCCTCCCCCGCGCCCAGCGGAAGATGGTCGACGAAGATGACGTCGGGCTCGAACGCCTCCACGACCGCCGTCAGGATCGCCTTCCGCAGCCGGACGGCGCCGGCTTCGTCCAGGACGACGAACGGCCGCCGGTCCCAGTAACGCGCCTTGTCCTCCAGGAGGCTGTCCCAGCTCGGCAGGTGGACGTACTCGCACTCCTCCGGCACGAACCAGTGCGCCGCTGACCGGTGACCGGTGACGATGAGGCACGAAAGACGCCCTTGGAGCCTTCTGGCCAGGCAACCGAGTCTTCTCAGGTGCCCGATGCCGGTGCCCCTGTCGTAGACGAAGAAGATCGCCCTCTTGCCCGGGCGGTTCGACACGCTAGTTCGTCCTCCTGCGTACGAGTGACCTCCGGACGACGGCGAGGAAGTCGTCCATGTCGGCGAACGTGACGTCCGGGTAGATGTAGAAGAGAGGCTGGCCGGCCAGGGCCAGCGCGTCGTCCACGCCGCGCACGCGCACCGGGATGGCGCCGGCTCCCTCCAGGGCGAGGACCGGAAGGGTGCAGAGCTTGACGTCCTTCCTCCTGGTGAGCTTGAACACCGCGGCGCCCGCCCACGCCTGGACCCTGATCCCGGCGGCGATCGGCGTCGACAACGCCAGCTGGCCCGCCTTCGCGTGGATGGTCCAGCGCAGATGGCCTGGCAGACAGGTCAAGATGGGATCTTCAGCGAGCTCCCGGTCGCTCTTGATCTCGGCCATGTAGTCGATCGCACAGGCCCAGGACTCCCTCAGCATCATCTGCCTCAGGCGCTCCTTCACCCGATCCGTGGGCGCGAGCCCCGCGCGGGCGTCGATGCGGACGCCGGCGAGTTCGTCGGGCGGGATCGCCACATACGGTTCGAAGATGTGCGCTGTCAGGTCGCGGTAGAGAGCATGGCGAGCATCGGCCGGCAGGGGGTCGAACATGGTGAGCGAGTCGTATTTGATCGTGTAGATCAGGGATTTCAGCAGGGGGACGAACCGGCCCTCGGCATTGGCGTATTCCGGATCGGGCTCGACCCGGGCGGCCATGGTCATGGCGGACACCATGTCGTTCGGATCGAATATCGACCACAGCACCCGCCCGTACTCCGCGCGCGCTCCGGCGGCGATCGCGCTTTTCCGCCGCCGGTCACCGGCCGGCATCGAGTCCCGGAGCAGCGACCGGTAGTCGAGGATGGTGATGTGCTCGTCGAGCCGTAACCGTTCGACCCAGACGCCCAGACGATTCCAGTAGCGCTCGACGACGCTGTCCGGCTCGTTCACCAGCTTGTTGTAGCGGCTCCCGTCGGAAACGACCGTGAATCGCGCCAGAGGCCCTTGGAGATCAGGTCTCGCCGCCCGATAGATCTGCTCGACCGTCGACACGATCTCGTTGAGACCGAGGAGGAAATTGAGCTCGGCCAGGTCGGGCAGCCGGCCGCGGGTCTTGAGTGGTGAGGAGAACTTGAACGGCAGCGCCGGAATGACCATCTCGATGGGAGAACCGGCCTCGACCCGCTCCGCCACGGTGCCGCACAGCAGCTCCCTGGAGCAGCTCCGCAACGGCTCGGCGCGATACTGCCGGTCGAACATGACTTCCGTGATGACCTGAGCTGTTCCGACCTGGCGTGGATCGGCCAGCCCGTAATCCTGGTAATTATCGCGCGCCCTCGACCGTGCGGCGGCGGCCCGATGTCCGGAGAAGACGTCGCAGGCTTCACGCAGGGCGGGAATCAGCCGGTCGTGGACGGCCTCGGCGTCGATATGCAGCGCCTTCGCGACGAACCGGTCCTCGTCGTAGAGTTCGAGCCGCGGATCGCCGGCGAGTTCGTGCATGAAATGCGAACTGATCACGGCCTCTTGGATCTTGTCGAGGCCGACCTGGTAGGACACCTGTTCCGGATAAGGAGCCCGGGGAAACTTCATGGCGCCAGATCGCCGCATATCCGGTCCATGTGCCGACGCCCCCTCAGCTAATACCGGCCACCTCGACGGGGCCTCGGTGCTGAAATGTCTTTCGGGACCATCCGCCGCGGGCGGAACATGGCTGAACCACTACTATCACAGCCCTATCCAGCCAACAAGCAGTCATTTCCGTGGCCGCGCCGCTCCGAGATCATCCGAACGGCCCGGCCATTGACGACGGCCCCGCGAGATCGGTTCACATCGCTTGACGTGCGCGAAGACGTGTGTCGATACTGCGATATGCGGAGCTTCGACCAGGTGGCCGTCTACGAACACAGGGCCTGGAAGGGGTTCCTGCTTCCGGCCGTTCTTCCGGGCGCGCGCCGCATCACCGCCGGCCTCGGAGAGGGATTCCAGGATGTGCTTTCACGAATACCGGCCGGCTGCCGGTTATTCGTGTTCCATATCAACCTGACGCTTTCCGCCCGGGTGCCGTTCGACCGGGAAAAACTCGTCGGAGAACTGCGGGCCCGCGGCGTCACGGTTCGAAACGCCGGGATCACCGACATCTCGAAGCGCGCCGTCCAACGAGCCTGTGCCCGGGCCGGGGTCGCCACGGCCACGGCACCCCGCCAGGGCGATCCCGGCGAACCGCTGCTGGTCAAAACGAACTGCAACTACCACGGCGTACGAGAATGCGAACTGACGCTTCCGCAGCGGCGAATGCTCGGATACGAGGCACCGCACGACATGCCGTCCTCCAGAGCGGAGGGCGAATATCGGGTGATGAGGCGCGACGAAGTTCCCCCAGCCATCTGGGCCTCGCCGCACTGGGTCGTCGAGCGGTACATCACCAATGCGGCCCATCGTTTCCATCGTGTCTATCTCGCGGGTGAGGCCATGGTCGTGTCGCGGGTGCACGACTCGGCGGTCTTCAAGAAGATGCCGGTGGGCATCACGCGCGAGAGCTACTACCTGAAGACGTCCGACGCCGGCCGCCCGGCGGCGCTCCCGGCGGACGTCGCCGGCGCCGCGGCGATGTCGGCCCGCGTCTCGGACGCCGCGCGGGTGGAGTACGGAGCTTTCGACCTGGTCAGCGACGATCACGGCGATCTCTACCTGATCGACGTCAACACGACGCCGTCCTGGGGCGACGGAGGACATCCCGACCTGCTCGCCTATCTCGGGTCGGGTCTCGTACGGAATCCCGATGGAGGATAGGCGGGAGACGGCGCTGATCCGGCTGCCCTGCCTGGAGGAGCGGCTGCGCCTGCCCCACGTCTATGCCAAGTGCGAGATGGGGAACCCGACGGGGACGCACAAGGACAGGATCGCGGGCGGGCTGGTGCTCGCCGCGATCCGCGACGGAGCGGCCGGGGTCACGGCCGGCAGCTGCGGCAACCTCGGGGTGGCCCTGAGCCGGGCGAGCCGCGCGCGCGGACTGTCGTGCACCGTCTTCGTGCCGATCCGGTACCACCACACCCGCTCGGAAGAGATGACCGGCCTCGGAGCAGTGGTGATCGCCCGAGGGGACAACTACGAGGCGGCGGTCAGGGCCAGCCGGAGCTTCGCCAGGAAGCGCCGGCTGTTCGACGCCAACCCCGTCGGCCGTGGAGGGAGGATCGCGATCTTGGCGTACGGGGCGATCGTCGACGAGCTGATGGCGCAGTGCCCGGTGCCGCTGGGGTCGATCTGGCTGCCCGTCGGCAACGGCACGTGCGCGGCCGGGGTGCACGCCCGGCTCCGGCATCACGGCGTCGAGGTGCGCATCGGCGTGGTGGGAAGCGCCGGGAACACCGCCCTGACGGCGAGCCTCGCCAGCGGCCGCCTGGTCGAGCTCGACGCGGCGCGGCTGCTGGAGACGGAGGTGAACGAGCCGCTCGTCAACTGGTCCTCCTTCCATGCCCGCGAGGCGATGGACGCGGTCCTGGGCACGGGGGGCCACTTCTGCGACGCGACGGACGAACAACTGGTCCTGGCCAGTGACGGCATGCTCAGGCACGCCGGTCTCCGCGTGTCCCCGGCGGGCGCGGCCGGTCTGGTGGGCCTGCGGGCCTTCGCCTCACAGCTCGACCGGGCGTCGGCGCACGTGGTGGTTCTCACTGGTTGAGCTCACAGAAACCGCCGGAGCTTGCCGCCCGGCAGATTGATGGCCGGGACGTTGACGAGCTCGAACCTGGCGCCGGGGAAGCGCCCGCGCAAGACCGCGGCCAGGGCGGTGTCACCGCCGGGCCGGCCCACCCAGGAGATCACGATCCGATGGTCCTCTCCCGGCGCGACCTGGAACTGCTTCACCGGAGGATCGGCCGCCGCGACCGCCGCGCCGATCTCCTCGGCGGTGATCGAGCCGGTGCCGTCCCCGTAGGCGGCCCGCTCGCGTCCGGGCATGGCGACGATGGTCTGGCCGTCGTGGCCGCAGTCGCACTCGCCCGAGGTCACCGTCGCCCTGTCGCCGATGCGGTAGCGGATGAAGGCGTGGCGCCAGTTGAGCGCGTTGGTGATCAGCAACTGCCCCGTCCCCGTCGGGCCGAGGCTTCCGTCGCCCGCCTCCACCTCGACCGTCAGATGATCCGTCACCACGTGCATGCCGGTGCGATGCCGGCACTCGTACGCGATCAGGCCCGCCTCGCTGGCGGCGTACGCGTCGAGCACAGAGCATCCGAGCCCGGCCTCGATGCGCGCGCGGTCGTCGGGGTAGAGGTTCTCGCCGCTGCACACCACGTAGGCCGGGGCGATGCGCCCGCCTCCGTCGTGCGCGCCGTCCAGCTCGATGAGATCCAGCAGCACCGAGGGCTTGGCGTGCAGCAGGGCGATCCGTGCGCGGCGGAGGTGCTCGACGAGCGCGACGTCGGTCATCTCGTCGCGGCCCAGGATCAGCCTCCGCAGGATCGCGCCGTCCAGGGCGGGCATCACGACCGAGGTACGGAGATCGCGCGGTGAGTCGGAGATCACGAAGACCGAGGGTTCGCCCGGGACCAGGGACGAGAAGAAGGCGGGGAGCACCGTCGAGATGCGGAGGTAGCTCGCGTGGTTGAGATCGAAGAAGCTCGGCAGGTCCCAGGCGACGCGAAGGGTCCGGCCGAAGGTGCCGTTCGTGGAGATCCGGAGGAACTCGCCGCGAGGATCCTCGAAGTCGGTGCTGATGAAGTCGAGGCGCCTGTCGTCGTGGTCGGCCCGGTCGATGACCGGGAACCGGTCCAGATCGCGCACCGCGCCCTGGAAGAGGTTCCGATAATGGGGGACCGCGGCCGAGCACTCCGCCAGGAACGCCCGCTTCAGGTCTCGGCAGGTCAGCCGTTCCACCCACAAGGGGTACGCCTCGAGTGCCAGTCCGAGATTGACGCGGGCGTTCTCGCGCGAAGTCTCGTCCGCGGTGAGATCGTCTCGCTGGATCGCCGGCATGTGGCTCAGCACATGAGCAGGATCTGGATCCCCCGCGCGCATGCGAGCCGCTCGTCGGCGATGTCGTCGATGTGCCGGCGCAGTGCGGCGCGGACGTCGTCGACCGTGCCGAGGTGCTCCTCGGCGACCTCGATCACGACCCTCTGCTTCGCGCCCGCTGTCGCGTAACTGTCGTTCATGTCCCCTCCCCCATCATGGAGGTGACGCTGGCCGCGCCCCTCTATGGCTTTCTGTGCGGCGAGCGTAACACGGGGTGACATGGCCGATCCGCCAACCTTTCGTGTGGCGCCACGCGGGGGTGCGGCACGTAGGGTGAGCGCGTGTGGTACTTAGTGATCTTGTCGGCGGTGATCGCCGGCGGTCTCGCCGTCGCCCGGCGCCGGCTGGTGATCGTCCAGGTGACGGGGCCGAGCATGCTCCCGGTGTACCGCTCCGGAGATCGTGTGCTCATCCGCCGCGTGGCCGGTTCGAGACTCAGGCGGGGTCAGGTGGTGGTCTTCGAATCGGCGCTGGAAGGCCGATGGCGCACCGGCCCGCTGTCCGCCCCGAAGGACTCGAAGTGGCTCATCAAGCGGGTGGCCGCGCTGCCCGGCGATCCGGTGCCGCCGAAGGTCACGCACGCGGTGAACGCCCCCGAGGGGGCGCTGGTCCCCGAGGGGCGGCTGGTCGTCATCGGCGACGGCCCGGCGAGCGCGGACTCGCGGAACTGGGGCTATCTCCCGGCGGACCGGGTGCTGGGCGTGGTCGTGCGCAGGCTCTCCCCCGCTGAGGGGTCCGGCGTGAGCTCGTAGCCGCTGGCCTGCAGGCCGAACAGCCGCGCGTACGTCCCTTCCATCGCCATGAGCTCGCCGTGGGAACCGCGTTCGGCGATCCTCCCGTCGCTCAGCACGACGATGAGGTCCGCGTCCCGCAGGGCTCCCAGCCGGTGTGAGATCAGGACGCTGGTACGGCCCGCCCGATGCCGGCGCAGTCCCAGGTGGACGGCGTGCTCGGCCTCCGCGTCCAGGCCGGAGCTCGGCTCGTCGAGGATGAGCAGATCCCTCCGGTGGCGCATCAGGGCGCGGGCCAGCGCCAGCCGCTGCCACTGCCCGCCCGACAGGGTCACCCCGGCCTGGCGCTCGTCGTCGTCGCCGAAGAAGATCCGGCTGAGCAGCGTGTCGTAGCCCCTGGGCAGCGTGTCGAGCGTGTCGTGGATCCCGGCGCGCCGGGCGGCGGCCCGGACGGGCTCCGGATCGGCGCCCGCGGCCAGGTCGCCCAGCATGATGTTCTCGCCGGCGGTGAGGTCGTACGACATGTAGTCCTGGAACACCGCGCCGACCCGGGCGCGCAGGTCGTCCGGGTGCACCTCACGCAGGTCCACGCCGTCCCAGTGGATGGAGCCGCGGACCGGGTCGTACAGCCGGCACAGCAGTTTGACCAGGGTGCTCTTGCCCGCCCCGTTCAGGCCGACGAGGGCGACGGCCTGGCCGTGCGGGATGAAGAGGTCCACGCCGCGCAGCACCCAGGGGTGCTCGTCGTCGTAGCGGAACCACACGTCACGCAGTTCGATGCCCGTTCGCAGCGGGGGCAGCGCGGCGGGCTCCGGGGCCACCGGGAGACCGGGCCCGGCCCGGACGACGCCGATGTAGTGCCCGAACATCAGCAGGGCGTTGTGCGCGCCCGCCCACTGGCTGACGATCGCGGTCAGGGCCGTCTGCACCCCGGCGACGGCGGCGACGAACACCGAGACGTCCCCCACGCTCAGACCTCCGGCGGCGGCGGCGAGCACGGCCCAGATCAGGCCGCCGGCCGCGACGGCGGCGCCCAGCAGGGACAGCAGCCCCTGGCTGTGCAGCGTCCGACGGTCCAGATCCCGCTCGGCCTCGTTGACCGTCCCGAGTTCCGTGAGCATCCGGCCGCGCAGGAAGTCGCCCAGCCCGAACAGCCGCACCTCCTTGGCCGCGTCGGGGCTGGTGAGAAGGGAGCCGTAGAAGAGCTGGCGGCGCGTGTTGGAGCTGATGCCCCACATCATGCGGGCCCTGCGGCGGCTCAGCGCGAGCTGGACGCGGGCCGACGGCAGGGCGGCGGCGATGACGACGACGACCATGACCGGGCTGAGCACGGTCAGCGTGACGACGAACCCGAACAGCGTCAGGATGCCCTGGCAGATCGCCAGGGACGAGCCGACGATCTGCTGCGGAGCGTTCTGGCCGGCCTCATGGGCCAGCCGCAGCTCGTCGTGGAAGGCGGGGTTCTCGAAGCGGCTGAGCCCGGGGTCGGCGTTGACGGCCTGGAACAGCCGGTCGTAGATCAGCGTCTGCAGCCCCCGGTGCAGCTGTCCCTTGAGGTAGTCGGAGACGTGCGGCAGGACGACCAGGGCCAGGCCCGCCACTCCGAGTGCGGCCGCGAGCGGGAGGAGGACGCCCTGGCCCCCGCCGTCCGCCAGCCTGTCGAGAACCAGCTTGGTCAGCCACGCGGTCACCACCGGCGCCGCCCCCATGAGCAGCACCGTCGCCAGCGAACCCGTCAAGGCGGCCGGCTGCGCCCGCCAGGCCAGCTCGACCGCCACCCATCCGCGGCGGAACAGGGAGACCCCGGCGGGACCTTCGGGGTCCCTCACGTGGTCACCGCTGGGCCGGCGAGTGCGAGGCGGATGACGACCATCGGCGCCGGCCGGCGCGAAGCCGACCGGCGCACGTACCGCATGACGATCACTCGGCGAGGACCTCGATCAGCGCCAGGGGGTGCAGGCCGTGTAACCGGCGGCGATGCAGCACGTCCTGCGGATGGTGTAGCCGACGAACTTCGTCTCGTCCCAGCAGGTGTCCGCGGCGGCGGAGGTCTTGGGCAGCAGCTTGTCGAGCAGCCGGTCACCCAGCTTGCCCAGGGAACGGATCATGAAATCTCCTCTGTCGAGCCCCGTAAGAGGTCATGCCGGAGCGGTGATCATTACTTGCCGGCGCCTGCAACCTATGCGGACCAAGATCAGAAAATAATGATCAAGATCGTCATATCAGACGATCCCGCTTTGATGACTTTTGCTGTTGACAGATTTTTCCGGGTCCGTCAGCATCACTGACCTGCTCGATCCGCCGGCTCTGGATGCGGGTGCCCGGCCCGCGACGCATTCCGTGAGCGTACGAGCAGGTTTGTGACAGCATGGGGGCGCACCTCGATCTTCCCGCCCTCGCCTGCCACATGGCATGGTGCGGACCTCTGAACGGCTGCGGTCAGTCACGAAGCTGGGAGAGCTCGATGGAATTTCGGCTGCTCGGGCCCGTTGAAGTCTGGAACGACAGGCGCCAGGTGTCTCTCGGGGGGACCAAGCCCCGGACGCTGCTCGTGGCGCTCCTCCTCGAACCGGGCAGGGTGGTCACCAGCGAGCGGCTGGTCGAGGCGATCTGGGCGGAGGACCCGCCGGCCACCGCGAAGGGGATCCTGCACACCTATGTGGCCTCGCTGCGCCGGGCGTTCGCGGCCGCGGGGCTGCCGCCCGTCATCATGTCCCACCGCGTCGGCTACCTCGCCCAGATCCCCCCGCGCACTCTGGACAAGGACGTGTTCGAGCAGCATCTCGCCGAAGGGCGCGGCGCCGCGCGGAAGGGCCACCACCGGGAGGCGTCGGCCTCCTTCCGGGCCGCGCTGTCACTCTGGCGCGGGACGGCGCTCGGCGGCATCGGCGACTCCTTCCTCCGCGCCGAGGCGGACCGGCTGGAGGAGCTCAGGCTGGCGGTCATCGAGGAACGGGTCTCCGCCGACCTGGGAGCGGGCCAGGACCAGCAGCTCATCGAGGAGCTGACAGAGCTGGTCGCCCTGTATCCGGGACGCGAGCGCCTGCGCCGCGACCTCATGGTGGCGCTCTATCGCTCGGGCAGGCAGGCCGACGCCCTGGCGATGTACCAGCACGGCAGGCAGGTCCTGATCGAGGAGCTGGGCATCGAGCCGGGACCCGAGTTACGCGAGACCCAGGCGGCCATCCTGCGATCCGACACCACGCTGCTGCACAGGGCGAAGGCCGCCGCCCAGCTGCCCCGCCAGCTGCCCTCGCCCGTGCCCGACTTCACCGGCCGCGCCGAGGAGATGGCCCGGCTGAGCGGATATCTGACCGGCCCGGACGCCGTGCCACTCTGCGTCATCTCCGGGCAGGGCGGCGTCGGGAAGTCGGCTCTTGCGCTGCAGACGGCGTACGAGGTCGCCCCCCACTATCCCGACGGGCAGCTCTACGTCGAGCTGCGCGGCACGACGGAGGCGCCCGTCACCCCGGAGGAGGCGCTGGGGCGGCTGCTGCGCGAGCTCGATCAGCCCGGCACGCCGATACCCGCCGCTCTGGAGGAGCGCGCCGCCCGCTACCGCACGCTGCTGGCCAGCAGGCAGAAGCTGATCGTGCTGGACGACGCGGTGTCCGAGAGCCAGGTGAGACCGCTCCTGCCGGGCGGCAGGGGATGCGCGGTGATCATCACCTCGCGCAACCGGCTCGCCGGGCTGGCCGGCGCGGCGTTCGTCGATCTGGGCCTGCTGCCGCAGGAGTCCGCGTTCGAGCTGCTGTCACGGATCAACGGTCCCGAACGGATCGCCGGCGAGTCGGACGCGGCCTGGCGCCTGGTGAACCAGTGCGGTGGCCTGCCTCTCGCCCTGCGCGTCGCCGGGGCGCGACTCGCGTCGCGCCGCCAGTGGTCGGTGGCCCGGCTGGCCGACCGGCTGGACGACGAGCACCGCAGGCTGGACGAGCTCGCCGTCGGGGACCAGGCGGTACGCGCCAGCATCGGCCTGAGTTACCAGCTGCTGCCGCCGCCGGCCAAGACCGCGCTGCGCCGGCTCGGCCTGCTCGGGATGCCGCACTTCACCGTCTGGGTGGCCGCCTCCGCCATGGAGGCGAGCCTCGACGTCGCCGAACAGGCGCTGGAGCAGCTGGTCGACGCCTCCCTCGTCGACCTCGTGGACGCGGATGCGACGGGCCAGGTCCGCTACCGGCTGCATGACCTCACCCGGCTGTTCGCCAAGGAGCGCGCGGCGGCCGAGGAGACGGAGGAGGCGTGCGCGGCCGTGGTCACCCGGGTGCTGGGCGGGTGGCTGTGGCTGGTCGAGCAGCTGAGCGAGGCCCTGCCCACGGGCATGATCCCGATGCGGGCCACGACCGGGCTGACCCACCCGGTCGACGCCGAGGTGGTGCGCGCGGTGCTCGCCGACCCGCACGCCTGGTTCCGCAGAGAGGAGGAGTCGCTGATCGTCGCCGTCGAGCTCGCGGCGGCGATGGACCTCGACGAGATCGCCGTCGAACTGGCCTCCGCGTTGTCCGCCGTGGCCTTCGAGGGCAGCCAGTATCTCTTCGACAACCCGTTCGCGGCCTGGCACCGGACGCACCAGGCCGCCCTCGCCGTGGCGCGGCGGATGGACAACACGCTCGGCGAGGCGAAGCTGCTCGCCGGGCTCGGCCAGCTCTCCTACGAACGCGACTCCTTCGCCGAGTCGCGCGAGTATCTCAGCCAGGCCCTGCCGTTGTTCCGCGCCGCCAAGGACACCAGGGGCGAGGGCACCACCCTCGCGGCACTCGGCGCCGCCTGCCGCGAGCAGGGATATCTTCCTGAGGCCCTGCACTTCCTCGGCAAGGCGGAGGAGCTGTGGGACGACCTCGCCGACTCGGCGGCCGTCGCGCACATCAAGCGGCTGATGGGCACGGTCCACCTCGAACGGGGAGACTACGCCGCGTCGTGGGCCTGTCTCACCGCCGCGCTGGCGCTCTACCAGCAAGGCGAGAACCGCCGCGGTGAAGGGCTGACGCTGCGCAGCATGTCGCTGTACCACCGCGCGCGAGGCGAGCTCGACAGCTCGGAGGCTCTGTGCGAACGGGCGCTGGCGATCTTCGAGGACCTCGGGGACCGTCTCATGGTGGCCTACTGCCATCGTTCCCTGGCCAAGACCCGCGTGCGGCTGGAGAGATACGACGAGGCCCGCGAACCGCTGGAGGAGGCGCTGGTCACCACCCGCACTCTCAGCGACCGCTGGGGCGAGGCCTGCACCCTGCGCACCCTGGGCGAGCTCTATCTGGCCGAAGGGCGGCTCTACCAGGCCAAGAGCCATCTGGAGGAGTCGCTGCGGCTGTGGGAAACGCTGAACATCGCCCTGTTCCGCGCCCGTACCCTGCGTGACCTCGCCCTGGTCCATCAGGCCCTCGGCGACGACGCGACCGCCGAGACCATCCGGTCGGAGGCCGTGGAGGTCTTCCAGTTGTACGGCGCCCGCGAGTACGGCGAATCCCTTCCGCTGTAATGATCTGTAACGCCGCTACAGCGCTTTTGGAGCACCTGGCCGCACCATGGTGACCTGGCGTCTCACGCGGAGCGCCGACGGTCCATCACGAAGGCTTGCATGACTGAGATAGTGCTTCTATCGGACAAGCGAATCGCCGAGACATCGGTGAGGGAGTGCGGAGAACCCCTGCTGGATCTCCGCACCGTGGAGGCGCTCCAGCTTGACCTGAGGCTGGCCGATCCGGCCGGCGCCTTCGCACACGTACGGGTGAGCGTGGCCGACCGGTTGGTCGCGGCGCAGACCCGGCTGCCCCGCGGGCTACGCCTGCTGATCGTCGAGGGCTACCGCCCGCCCGCCCTGCAGAGGCGGTATTTCGCCGACGCCCTCGCCCGCCACCGGGCCGCGCACCCCGAATGGGACGAAGGCCGCGCCCGGATCGAGACCAGCCGGTACGTCGCACCACCCGAAGTGGCCCCGCACACCACGGGCGGCGCCGTCGACCTGACCCTGTGCACCGCCGACGGCGTCGAGCTCCCGATGGGCACATCGGTCAACGCCACTCCGCCGGAGAGCGACGAGGCCTGTTACACCGCCTCGGCGGACATCTCCCCGGAGGCGAGAGAGAACCGCCGGCTCCTGTCCGCGGCCATGACCTCCGCCGGGTTCGTCAACTACCCGACCGAGTGGTGGCACTGGTCCTACGGCGACCGCTACTGGGCCTTCAGCGCCGGGGCACACCACGCCACGTACGCCACGACCGACGCGCTGTGAGTTCACGGCCTCTCGATCGGCACGGTCGTAAGGGGCCGTTCCTCGTTCACGGGGCTGTGGCGTCGTCTGGAGGAAAGTTACAGCGGATTTTCAGGGCCCGCCGGGAGTCTGTCGACATCCGATCGATGCTTCCCCGGAGGATCTCGTGTCCCAGTCCGCTGTCTTACGCGTCGCCATCACCGGCACGCTCATCGCCTTAGGCATGGTCACCACGGCGAGCCCCGCCCTGGCGGCCCCCAACCTGCAATTGCCCTTCCCGTGCGGCCAGCAGTGGCGGCTGGACACGTGGGCGCACGCCCCCGCGCTCGACATGGTCAAGGAGCCCGACCAGCACGGCACCGACGGCGCCACGTTGGTCGCCCCCGCCGCCGGGACGGTGAACCAGTCCTTCTACCACAGCAACGCCGGCAACGTCATCCAGATCAACCACGGCGGCGGCTACTTCACCACCTACCTCCACCTGGAGTCCCGCGCCGTCTCCGTCGGCGCCAGGGTGAGCATGGGCACGACGATCGGCCGGGTCGGCAAGACGGGCCCCACCTCCAACGGGCATCCGCACCTGCACTTCGAGCTCGGCTACGACGCCGACGGAAGCGGTTCGGCCAGCTGGGGAACCGCGGGCTCGGAACGGGTCAGGCCCACCTTCAACGGTGTGACCTACGGCGGGTCGAACGGCCAGACCTGGCGCAACGTCACCAGCCGCAACTGTTCGTCCCCCGGACTCGACGCTCCGGCGATGATGCGTGACGACGGCGACGGGTCCATGACCATCTACCGGTGGACCTCCAGCGGGTCCGCCTTCGGCCGCGCCTCCGACTACACCTCCGGCGGCTGGACCATGTCCAACACCGGGGATCGGGTGGCTTCCGGTGATGTCGACGGGGACGGCAAGGACGACGTGGTCGCCGCTTACCAGAACTCCGACGGGACCTTCAGCTTCCATGTCTGGAAGAACGGCGTCTCCTACGCCGGCAAGTGGTACACCTCCGGGCCTTACGCCCTGGGTCCGGTCGATGGACGCCTGGTCGTCGCCGACTTCAACGGTGACGGCAAGGCAGAACCGGCGATGATGCGTGACGACGGCGACGGGTCCATGACCATCTACCGGTGGACCTCCAGCGGATCGGCCTTCGGCCGCGCCTCTGACTACACCTCCGGCGGCTGGACCATGGCCAATGTCGGCGACCGGGTGGCCTCCGGTGACGTGGACGGGGACGGCAAGGACGACATTGTCGCCACCTACCAGAACTCCGACGGCACCTTCAGCTACCACGTCTGGAAAAACGGCGTCTCCTACGCCGGCAAGTGGTACACCTCCGGCCCCTACGCCCTCGGCCCGGTCGATGGACGCCTCGTCGTCGCCGACCTCACGGGTGACGGCAAGGCAGAGCCCGCCATGATGCGTGACGACGGCGACGGATCGATGACCATCTACCGGTGGACCTCCAGCGGATCCGCCTTCAGCCGCGCCTCCGACTACACCTCCGGCGGCTGGACCATGTCCAACGTCGGCAACCGCGTCGCCTCCGGTGACGTGGACGGCGATGGCAAGGACGACATCGTCGCCACCTACCAGAACTCCGACGGCACCTTCAGCTACCACGTCTGGAAGAACGGCCTGTCCTACGCCGGCAAGTGGTACACCTCCGGCCCCTACGCCCTCGGCCCCGTGGACGGACGCCTCGTCCTCGGCAACTGGTAGCCCCCGAACCGACCGCATCTGCATTCATCACAGGAGGAATCGACAATGCGACGCTTAACCAGACTGGCCGCCATGGCCATGCTCTTACCTTTGGGCATCGTCGGCCCGTTCGCGGCGACGCCGGCATCGGCCGTCTCGCCGGTCCAGCAGGAGCCCCCGCCCGGCGACCCGCCGCTGCCCGAGTACCCGGGTCTGCCGTCGGACGGCGCGATACGGTCGTACGCGGTGTCGACCACCCCGGTCCCCTGCGACAACAACGGCGCCGACAAAGCCCTGACCCGCAACCAGGTGATCACTCGGGCGCGCAGCTGGCTTGCCGTGGGCGGCGTCCCCTACAGCCAGGTGAGGTGCTATCGCAACTCGTACGGCGACTACCGCACCGACTGCTCCGGATTCGTCTCGATGGCGTGGGGGCTCGGCGGCTCCGGGAGCGCCTTCTGGACCGGCAACCTGATGGACCGGGCGTTCCAGATCTCCCGCAGCTCCCTGCAGCCGGGCGACGCGCTCCTTCGGCACACCGGCAACACTTCCGAGAATCATGTGGCGTTGTTCGTCCGATGGGCGGACGGCGCCCACACGCAGCCGGTCGTCATCGAGCAGACCGGCAGCTCCGGCACCATCGAGCGCACCTGGTCCGCCAGCTACGCCGGCCTCTACACGCCCATCCGCTACGACAACATCGGCGGAGGAGGCGGGACCGAGGAGCCGGCGATGATGCGCGACGACGGCGACGGGTCCATGACGATCTACCGGTGGACCTCCAGCGGATCAGCCTTCGGCCGCGCCTCCGACTACACCTCCGGCGGCTGGACGATGTCCAATGTCGGCGACCGGGTGGCCTCCGGTGATGTCGACGGGGACGGCAAGGACGATGTCGTCGCCGCGTACCAGAACTCCGACGGCACCTTCAGCTACCACGTGTGGAAGAACGGGGTGTCCTACGCCGGCAAGTGGTACACCTCCGGGCCTTACGCCCTGGGTCCGGTCGATGGACGCCTGGTCGTCGCCGACTTCAACGGTGATGGCAAGGCAGAACCGGCGATGATGCGCGACGACGGCGACGGATCGATGACCATCTACCGGTGGACCTCCACCGGATCAGCCTTCGGCCGCGCCTCCGACTACACCTCCGGCGGCTGGACGATGGCCAACGTCGGCGACCGGGTGGCCTCCGGCGACGTCGATGGAGACGGCAAGGACGACATCGTCGCCACGTACCAGAACTCCGACGGCACCTTCAGCTACCACGTGTGGAAGAACGGCGTCTCCTACGCCGGCAAGTGGTACACCTCCGGCCCTTACGCACTCGGCCCTGTCGACGGACGCCTCGTCGTCGCCGATCTCACGGGTGACGGCAAGGCAGAACCGGCCATGATGCGCGACGACGGCGACGGCTCCATGACCATCTACCGGTGGACCTCCACCGGATCAGCCTTCGGCCGCGCCTCCGACTACACCTCCGGCGGCTGGACCATGTCCAACGTCGGCAACCGCGTCGCCTCCGGAGACGTGGACGGCGACGGCAAGGACGACGTCGTCGCCACCTACCAGAACTCCGACGGCACCTTCAGCTACCACGTCTGGAAGAACGGCCTCTCCTACGCCGGCAAGTGGTACACCTCCGGCCCCTACGCCCTCGGCCCCGTCGACGGACGCCTCGTCCTCGGCAACTGGAACTGACACCACGTCTGGATAGCAGGTCCGGGCCGGAGATGCCCGGACCTGCCCCATGCGGATGACGTCCGCCCCCGGTGCCTCCACCGACGGCACCGGCGCCTCCCCCTGCGAAGGACCCCCCATGTTCAGATCTCTCATGTTCCGTGCCGGCATCACGGGCACGGCAGTCATCACCGGTTTAGCCATCTCGACGAATCCCGCTCTGGCCGATCCGACGCCCCCCATCACGGCGGCCGCGTACCAGCTCGCCCCTTGCGACCCCCGCGGCACCACCGCGCGCGACGCCAGCTTGGCCACCCAGCTCAACAGCACCCTCAACGCCAAGATGCGCGGTTACATGTCCGCCTACCGCGTCTCCTGCGCGCGAATGATCATCAAAGCCGTCCGCGACCGCGGGCTCGACCTCCGAGCCGCGGCGATCGCGATGACCACCGTCATCGTCGAGAGCAGCATCCAGAACATCAGCGAGAAGGTCGACCACACCAGCCTGGGACTGTTCCAGCAACTGGACAGCTGGGGAAGCGCCGAACAGCGTCTCGACCCCACATGGGCCACCAACGCGTTTCTGAACAAGATGCTCCGGCTCTACCCCAACAACAGCTGGAGAACAGCACCGATCGGCGAAGTGTGCCAAGCCGTCCAGGTGTCGGCATATCCCGAAAGATATGGACAGCAGGCCGGCGACGGCCAGATCATCGCCAACACGATCTGGCCCTACGCCGGCGGAGGTGGGACCGAGGGGCCGGCGATGATGCGCGACGACGGTGACGGGTCGATGACCATCTACCGGTGGACCTCCACCGGATCGGCCTTCAGTCGCGCCTCCGACTACACCTCCGGCGGCTGGACCATGTCCAACACCGGGGACCGGGTGGCTTCCGGTGATGTCGATGGTGACGGCAAGGACGATGTCGTCGCCGCGTACCAGAACTCCGACGGCACCTTCAGCTTCCACGTCTGGAAGAACGGGGTGTCCTACGCCGGTAAGTGGTACACCTCTGGGCCTTACGCCCTGGGTCCGGTCGGTGGACGGCTCGTCCTGGCTGACCTCACGGGTGATGGCAAAGCGGAACCGGCCATGATGCGCGACGACGGCGACGGATCCATGACCATCTACCGGTGGACCTCCACCGGATCCGCCTTCAGCCGCGCGACCGACTACACCTCCGGCGGCTGGACCATGTCCAACGTCGGCAACCGCGTCGCCTCCGGAGACGTCGACGGAGACGGCAAGGACGACATCGTCGCCACCTACCAGAACTCCGACGGCACCTTCAGCTACCACGTCTGGAAGAACGGCCTGTCCTACGCCGGCAAGTGGTACACCTCCGGCCCTTACGCCCTCGGTCCCGTCGATGGACGCCTCGTCGTCGCCGATCTCACCGGTGACGGCAAGGCAGAACCCGCCATGATGCGCGACGACGGCGACGGATCCATGACCATCTACCGATGGACCTCCACCGGATCCGCCTTCAGCCGCGCCTCCGACTACACCTCCGGCGGCTGGACCATGTCCAACGTCGGCAACCGCGTCGCCTCCGGAGACGTCGACGGAGACGGCAAGGACGACATCGTCGCCACCTACCAGAACTCCGACGGCACCTTCAGCTACCACGTCTGGAAGAACGGCCTGTCCTACGCCGGCAAGTGGTACACCTCCGGCCCCTACGCCCTCGGCCCCGTCGACGGACGCCTCGTCCTCGGCAACTGGTAGCCGCTTCGCCGAGTCACCTGGCGGCGAAGTTCTGTGTCCAGTAGATCTGCCCCTGCGCGTTCTTGGCCGCACCCACCCCGATGAGGGTGTACGAGCAGTTCATGATGTTCTGCCGGTGGCCCTCGCTGTTCATCCAGCCCCGGACCGCCTCGGCCGCCGACCGTTGTCCCATGGCGATGTTCTCGGCCAAGGCGGAGCCGGTGAAGCCGGTCGCACGGATGCGGTCGGCCATGTCGCGGCCGTCCTGGGAGTCGTGGTCGAAGTAGTCGTTCTCCGCCATGTCGGCCGAGTGCCCGGACGCGGCCTTACGCAGCCGCGCGTCGTGCTTGAGCGGGTCGCAGCCGCCCTTGGCCCGCTCGGCGTTGGTCAGCCGGACGACCTCGTTCTCCAGTGCCGTGCCGACGGACTGGACGGCCTCCTTCTTCTTCTCGGGAGCCGGCGTCTCCTTGGTGGGAGTGGGAGTGGGCTTAGGGGTGGGCGTGGGGGTGGCGCAGGTCACCCGGGTGGCCTTGGACTTGGCGGTGCCGCCCCGGTAGTCGGTGGCGACCGTGTAGTACGTGCCCGGCTCGCAGGGCAGCTTCAGGGTGATGCGGCCCTTCCTGGTGGCTCCGCTCTTGATGACCGGATCGTCGCCGGGGACGGCGCGCATGACCCGGACGCGCAGCAGCGCCGGGTGCTCACATCCACGGCGCACGGCCGAGGCCCGGATACCGAGGGCGGAGACGCCCGGCTTGACCACGCTCACGCGGCACTCGTCCGATTCGGGGGCCGGCTCGGGAGTCGCCTCCTCGGTCTTCGCCGGCGCGACGCCGCCCACCGGCTCGGCCGCCTCGGGCGCCGCTCCGCTGGTGGACGGGGCGCAGGCGGTGAGGCCGGCGACCACGGCGAGTGCCCCTAGGGTTCGGCGCATGAGGGTTCCTCCAGGGGAGGGGAGACGCTGGTGGTCCCGCATTCTGCCGGTTCCGATACTGACTTGTCACGACAATACGGACATTTCGCCCCGTACGCAGCGTCAACCAAGGGTCGGGCGGTCTGTGTGACCCATGCCATACGCGGTCCTGTCAGCAATCGGAGCGCCGCACCGCTCAAGTCACCGGAAGCAAGCGCACCGACAGGAGCACCACATGAAGCACCGCATCGTCGTCCTCGGCGCCGGCTACGCCGGGGCCTACGCGGCCGGGATCCTGGCCCGGCGGCTGTCCCCGGCGGACACCGAGATCACCGTGGTCAACGCCGAGCCGCACTTCGTCGAGCGGATGCGGCTGCACCAGCTCGCGGCCGGGCACGAGCTGGAGACCCGGAGACTCGAAGATGTCTTCGCGGGCACGGGGATACGGCTGCGCCTGGCCCGTGTCACCGCTGTCGACCCCGAGCGCCGGGTCGTCACCGTGGCCGACGCCGGCGGCGAGCTCGGCTACGACACGCTGCTCTACGCGCTCGGCAGCCACGTCGCCGGCGGCGTCCCCGGCGTGGCCGAGCACGCCTTCGACGTCGCCGGCCGGGCCTCGGCGCTGCGCCTGCGCGAGCGCCTGGACAGCCTGGAAGGACGGGGCGAGGGCGGGAACGTGCTGGTCGTCGGCGACGGGCTGACCGGCATCGAGACCGCCACCGAGCTCGCCGAATCCCGGCCCGGCCTGTCGGTCACGCTGGTCGCCCGCGAACAGCTGGGCGCCCGGCTGTCCGCCGGAGCCCGCGGCCACCTGCGGCAGGCCTGCGACCGGCTGGGCATCACCGTCCTTGAGCACACCGGCGTCGAAGCCGTCGAAGCGGCGCGGGTGCTGTGCACGGACGGCACCGCCCTGGCCTCCGACGCGACCGTGTGGACGGCCGGGTTCGCGGTCGGCCCCATCGCCGCCGCCGCCGGGCTGGAGGTCACCGAGGCCGGTCGGATCGTCGTCGACCGCACCATGCGGTCGGTCTCGCACCCCGACGTCTACGCCGCCGGCGACAGCGTCCACGCCGTCGGCGAGAACGGCCTGCCGCTGCCGATGTCGTGCGCCTCGGCCGGTTTCACGGGCATCCAGGCGGTCGAGGCGATCGTCGGGCGGCTGACCGGCCGCGAGGTCCCGTCGACCACGCTGAAGTACTACGGCAACCACATCAGCCTCGGGCGGCGCGACGCGATCTTCCAGCTGGTCGACGGTGACGCCCGGCCCAAGGCCTGGTCCCTGCGGGGCCGCACGGCCGCGCTGCTGAAGAAGGGCATCATCAGGAGCTCCGCCTGGAGCATGAGCCACCCGACCTTCGGCATGCCGGCCAGGAAGCGCCGCCTGGCCGCCCGGCCCGATCGCTCGGCCGAGGCCGCCGTTGCCTAGAGTCGGCCGCGTGGACGCCCTCGCCACCGAGCAGTTCGAGGCCAGCCGGTCCCGGCTGGCCTCGCTCGCGTACCGTCTGCTCGGCTCCGCCGCCGACGCCGAGGACGCCGCGCAGGACGCGTTCCTGCGCTGGCAGGCGGCCGACCGCGACCGGATCGAGGTGCCGGAGGCGTGGCTGACCAAGATCGTCACCAACCTGTGCCTCGACCGGCTCCGCTCCGCGCGGGCCAGGCGCGAGCGCGCGGTCGGCGTGTGGCTGCCCGAACCGCTGCTCAAGGGCGATCCGATGCTCGGCCCGGCCGACACCTACGAACAGCGCGAGTCGGTGTCCCTGGCCGTGCTGACCCTCATGGAGCGCCTGTCCCCCGTCCAGCGGGCCGTCTACGTGCTGCGCGAGGCGTTCTCGTACAGCCATGCCGAGATCGCCGAGATCCTCGACATCACCGAGTCCGCGAGTCAGCAGCACCTCCATCGGGCCCGGCAGCGCATCGCCGCCGCGCGCCGGGGCGGCGGCGAGATCGACCCCGAGTCCGCCCGCGGGATCGTCGAGGAGTTCCTCGCCGCCGCCGCCTCGGGCCGCACCGAACGGCTGGTCGCGCTGCTCACCGACGACGCGACCGCGGTCTCCGACAGCGCCGGCCTGACCGAGACGCTGCTGCGGGTCGACACTGCGCGGCGCGTCGCCGCCGTCGTACGGGCCGGTCTCAGATCCACTTCCGCGAAACGGCGGCTCGCCGGCGGCACGTCCGCCATCCACTACGCGGTGGTCAACGGCGCCCCCGCGGCCCTCTTCGTGGTCGGCGACCGGGTCGTGGGCACCATGTCGTTCGACATCGCCGACGGCAAGATCGCGACCGTGCGCGGCATCGCCGCCCCCGCCCGCCTCGCCCGCCTCGCCGCGGCCTGGCGGCAGCACGACCGGGACACGCCGCTCGTCACCGAGTGGTGACCCGGCCCGAACTCCCGGGACCCGTAGGGATGATTCCGTACGGGCCCAGGTCCCGAGTCAGGGCTCTCCCTGATGGCAGGCGCCGCGCCGCGTGCCACCATGATCCGGATGCACGCACCACCGTTCCTCTTCTCGGCACTCGTACCAGCGGCCCCGGAAGCGCATGGGAGGGCGCCGGGTGGACTGGATCGCTGAGGGCGTTCAGGCGGTCAGCGATCTCCCCTTCCCTCTGCTCGGGCTGGTGGCCGGAGCCATGGCGTTCGCCGAGTCGGGGCTGGGGGTCGGTTCGGTCCTGCCCGGCGAGACGGGCGTGCTGCTGCTGGGGGTCGCCGCCACCACCCCCGGGCGGTTCGCTGCCCTGCTGCTGATCGTCGCGCTGGGGGTCACGGCCGGCGACCACGTCGGCTACTGGCTCGGACAGCGGTACGCCGGTCGCATGCGGGATACGCGGGCGGTGCGAAGGCTCGGGGTGCGGCACTGGGATCGCGCGACCGACGCGCTGCACCGTCACGGCGCGGCGGCGGTGTTCCTCACCCGGCTGGTCCCGGTCGTCCGCACACTCACGCCGGCGGCGGCGGGGGCGGCGCATCTGCCCTACAACCGGTTCCTCCCGGCTTCACTGGCAGGGTCGTTGCTGTGGTCGGCGGTGTACGTCGGCCTGGGCGCGTTCGCCGGGGCGTCGGCCGCTCACCTGGAAGGGCTCCTGGGGCGCTTCTCGTGGCTGCTTCTCGCGGCTGTGGCGCTGGTGGCGGTGGCGGTGCTGCGGCGCCGGCGCCGGGCGGCGACGGATCACGGGGACGACGAGCGCGCGTGAGCCGTCGGTGATACGCGTCGGCCCCGGCCGGGTGGTCCGGCCGGGGCCGACGCGCGCGGGTCAGTCGGCGCAGATGGCGAAGACGCTGATGCCTACGTCGTTGTAGCCGTCCTGGCGGCCGATGCCGATCCAGCCGCGTCCGTCATCGGTGGGGAACGAGCCGACCAGGATCGCCCTGTTGCCGCGGGCCTCGGCGCCGCCGCCGAGGACCTTCTTGCCGCCGGGGCAGTAGAGCGTGCGGCGCTGGAAGTTGGGGACGTTGGCGTTGGGCAGCGTCACGAGCTGGTAGCCGGAGGGCAGCGCCGCCTGGCGGGCCGCCGCGGCGGGGACGTTCGTCGTGCTGGCCGCGGCGGCGGTGGTCACGCACGCGCCCGCCGCGAGCAGGGCGAGCGGAAGGGTCAGGAGCTTCTTGAACTGCATAACTCTCCTTCTTGCGTGCCCCTGGTGACGCACTCCGGGCAGCACGAAACACGCCGGCGAATGCGGTGCTGGAGAGCGGTGACGGGGGCGAAAGGGCCTGACACGAAGAGTATCCATGCAATTACTCTCCGCGTCCAGCGCCCGATCACGTCAAGAAGTGAACGGGGCGCCCCTCGCGGGAGCGGGCGCGCCTCGCGTCGGCACCCGGGTCAGCGGCCCGGGGAAAGGGCGGACAGCGACATCTCGATGAAGTCCTCGCCGATGTCCACCAGGCTGCGCGGGCCCTGCGGGTCGTACCACCGGTAGGTCCAGTTGAACATGCCCACGATGCCCATCACGGCCACGGTCGGGTCGATGTCGTCGCGGAACTCCCCGGCCTTCGCCCCTTCCGTGATCACCTGGGCGAGCAAGCGGCCCCACCGGTCGGCGTTCTCCTTGATGTCGGTCGCCTCGCCCCCGTTCACCACCTGGTCGAGGTTCTCCCGCATGAAGATGAACAGCTCCGGGCGGCGTGACATGGCCAGCACGTACGCGCGCAGCCCGCTGACCAGCTTCTCCGGCGCGGTCGCCTCCTCGGCGACGATCCGCTCCAGTTCGGCGCGCATCTGCTCGATGGGCTGGTGCAGCAGCGCGACGAGCAGTTCTTCCTTCGTGCCGACGTAGTAGTAGAGAGTCGCCCGGTTGATGCCGACCTCGGCCGCCACGTTCTCCAGGGTGGCCTGGGCGTAGCCCAACTGCTCGAAGACGCGTCCCGCGCCCTCCAGGACCTCCTTCCACCGCGCGTCGGACTTGCGGCCGCTGGCCAGGCGTCGCTCCATCCGGCGGCGGGCGATGTCGCTCGGCGGCGGTGGGCGCCGTTCCCGAGGAGCCATCGGTGTCCCCCTCCCTCAGCTCGACTCGCATAAACAGCAACGTTGATGATAGCGCAGGCGGCGGGGGCCGGCGCCCCCGCCGCGGTGGCCGTCACCGTTCCCGCAGGACTCGCTTCAGCACCTTGCCGCTGGCGTTGCGCGGGAGGTCCGGCTCTATCTGGAAGGTCTCCGGCACCTTGTAGCCGGCGAGCCGGGCGCGGCAGAAGTCCCTGGCCTGGTCCTCTTCGAAGGAGGCTCCGGGGGCGACCACCACGTGCGCCCGGACGATCTCGCCCCAGCGCTCGTCCGGGACGCCGACCACCGAGACCTCCAGCACCGCCGGATGCTCGCTCAGCACCTGCTCGATCTCGACGGGGTAGACGTTCTCCCCGCCGCGGATGATCATATCCTTCTTGCGCCCGGAGAGGTACAGGTATCCCTCCTCGTCCCGCCGGGCCAGGTCGCCGCCCCGGAACCAGCCGTCGACCAGCACCTCGTTCGTCGCCTCCGGCATGTTGAGATAGCCGGCCATCACCGCGTCGGACCTGGTGACGATCTCGCCGACCTCGCCGTCCGGGACATCGTTCAGCTCCTCGTCGCACAGCCGCAGGTCCACGCCCATGCCGGGCTTGCCGATCGAGCCGAGCAGGTGCTCGTGGCCTTTCAGCGCCCGGTGGTGGTCCTCGGGAGTGAGCACGGTCTGGAGGCCCGCCTCCGTCCCGGCCCCGAACAGGTTCATGAAGTCGCACCGGAAGGTCTTCATGGCCCTGCGGAGCAGGCTCGGCGACATCGGGGCCGCGCCGTAGGCGATCGACAGCAGGTTGTGGTAGCCGCCCTTCTCGACGCCGGGCTCCTGCAGGAGCATCTCGATCATGGTGGGGACCAGGAAGACGCCGTGGAGCACGTCACGGCGCAGCCACTTGAGCACCGTGGCGGGGTCGAATCCGTCCAGGATCAGCGACGGGTTGCCGCGGGCCACGCCCGACAGCACGTAACACATGCCGGCGGCGTGGAACAGCGGTGCCGGGGAGTAGTGGAACGCCTCCGCCGGCAGCCGCCGCTCCAGGATGCACTGGAACGTCATGTGCTTGACCATGCGCTGGTGGTGCATGACGCCCTTGGGCAGCGCGGTGGTGCCGCTGGTGAAGGCGAGGCACATCAGCTCGTCGTCGTTGATCACCGTGTCGATCTCGTGATCCTCGCCGGTGGCGAGCAGTTGTCCGTAGTCGCGGTCGGCGACGGGGGACTTCTCGAAGCAGATCGCGGCGGTCAGCGTCGGCACGTCGACGGACTCCACCATCGAGGCGTAGCGCTCGCTGAAGAACAGCACCTTGGCCTCGGCGGTGCGCAGCAGGGTCTGCAGTTCGGGCCGGGCGAGGCGGTAGTTCAGCGGGACGTACACCGCGCCCAGCTTCATGCAGGCGAGCAGCACCTCCATGTAGCTCGTGGAGTCGGTGGCGAACAGCGCCACGCGGTCGCCCTTCACCACGCCCATGCGGCGCAACTCGTGGGCCACCCGGTTGACGCGGCTGTTGACCTCCGCGAAGGAGTACGAATCGGTATCGGTCACAAAGCATGGCTTGTTCGGCGTGTTCCGGGCGTGGATCCGGATCCAGTCACCGGTGCGGCTCGTGCGCTGCATGGACATCGGCACCCCATCTGGAGTCAAGGGTCAGGAGAACTCCGGCAGCACGTGCGTACCGAGAAGCTCGATCGACTTCATGACCTTTTCATGCGGAATGTCATAGGGCTGCACGAGGCAGAGCAGCAGGTCGGTGCCCACCGCCTCGTACCGCTTGGCCATCTCGACGCACTGGTCGGGGTTGCCGACGATCACCGCGTCGTTCTTGAGCAGGTAGTCGAAGTCCAGCGTGTTCAGGTCGACACCGCCGAGGAGCCGCTTGGCGTACTCGTAGCTGCCGAGCTGGGTGCCGTCCTTCCAGTCGCTGAGTTCGGCGATCTTCTTCAACGACTCCTGGACGTACCACCCGAAGCGGGGACCGGCTTCTGCGTAGGCGTCCTCGGTGGTCTCCGCGCAGTGCACCTGGGTGAAGGTGGCGATCTGCTCGTTGACGTACTTGCCGACCGGCTTGGCGCGGCGGATGCCGTCGCGGTACCGGCCGAACCGCTTGACCAGCGTCTCCGGCCCCGACGCGACGGAGAACGACAGCAGGCCGATGCCCTTCTCGCCCATCAGCTCGTGGCTGTCGGAACTGGAGGACGCGCCCCACAGCGGCGGGTGCGGCGCCTGCAGCGGCTTGGGCACCACGCCCCGCGGCGGGATCTTGAAGTACTCCCCCTCCCAGGAGAAGGTCTCCTCGGTCCAGCACCCCATGATCACGTCAAGGGCCTCCTCCCACATCGGGCGGGTGTCGGAGGGGTTGATGCCGAAGCCCTCCAGCTCGATGCGGGTGCCGGACCGGCCGGTGCCGAACTCCAGGCGGCCGTTGGAGATGATGTCGATGGTGGCCGCGGCCTCGGCGGCGCGCACCGGATGGTTGTACGGGAAGGGCAGCAGCCGGACCCCGTGGCCGATGCGGATGTTCCTGGTCCGTGCCGCGATGGCGCCGTACAACGCCTCGGGCGCGGAGGAATGGGAGTAGTCGCCGAGGAAGTGGTGCTCCACCGTCCAGACGCTGTGGAACCCCAGCCGGTCGGCGAGCTCGATCTGGCGCAGCGTGTTCTCGAAGGCGTCGTACGCGCTGCGGTCGTTCCACGGGCGGGGCACGGGGATCTCGTACATCAGGCCGAACTTCATGTGATAACTCCCTCGTGCAGTGGCAGCGCGGTCACCTGCAGGTCGTAGGCGACCAGCTCGCCGGTCATGGAGAAGGTGACATAGAGCTGACCGTCACCGATGCAGCAGTTGGTCGGCTGTGCTCCCGTGGGGACCTCGATGGTCCGCTTGAGGGCGCCGACGGCGTCATAGACGAAGATGACGTGCCCGACGCTGCCGCAGACGTAGAGGTCGCCGCCGGCGTCGAAGCACATGCCGTCGGGCGAGCCGGCCGGAAGCTTGGCGAAGACCCGCGGGTCGCCGAGGCCCGTCCCGGCCGACCAGTCGAAGACCAGGATCTTGCGGGTCATCGACTGGGCCACGTAGAGCCGGCCGTCCGGCCCGAAGGCGATGCCGTTGGGCATCGCCGGGACCTCGGCGACCTGCGTGATCGTACGGTCCGGGGAGATCGCGCAGATCCGGCCGGGCTTCAGGCCGCGCAGGTCCTCCCAGTTGTGCGAGTCGGTGACGTAGAGCCGGCCGTCGGGGCCGAAGCACAGGTCGTTGGGACGGTGCGGCGGCGGCCCCGGCAGGCCGGTGGCGACCACCGTGACCTGCCCGTCGAGCACCTTCTGCACACGGCCGTCGACCGGCTCGGGCGCGTGCCAGTAGCCGCCGGACCGGGTCGCCGACAGGCCCCCGTTGTCGGCGACGTAGATCGCGCCGTCGGCGCCGAGGGCGCTGCCGTTGGGCCCGCCGCCGAGCCGGGCGAGCACCGTCTTGCCGCCGTCGGCCGCGACCCGGGTGACCACCTGTCCCTGCATCTCGACCACGGCCACGGCCCCGTCGCCCAGATGGCTCGGCCCCTCGGGGAAGCCGAGGCCGCCGGTGACGACCCGGAACCCCGGGCTGGTCATGGCCGGACCGGTCCGAGGGCCTTGACCCGCGGCATGACCTCGGCGGCGAACAGGCGCAGGTTCTTCTCGGCGGTCTCCGGGGTCATGCCGGCGAAGTTGAACACGCCGTTGAACCCGTCGTTGCCGACCTTCTCCTGGATGGCGACGATGCGCTCCAGGCACTGGTCGGGGGTGCCCCAGATCTGCAGCTCGATGAAGTTGTCCACGACGCGGTCGGAGCCGTGCTTCTGGATCGAGCGGGCGAGCCGCTGGTAGTACTCGTAGCCGAGCGTGGTGTCGAAGTGCCGCCCGCCCAGCTCGTAGTGGTTCAGGACGTACTCGTAATAGCCGCCGATGTACTCCTGGGCCATGTCCCTGGCCTTGATGGGGTCCTCGTCGCAGCAGACCCAGCCGGTGACCAGCGGGGCCGGCGCGTCGACCCCCTTGATCTCCTTGAAGGTGGCCCGGTAGCCCGCGAGGTCCTCGGCGACCTCCATCCAGTCCTTCTGCGGGTTGATCAGGATGCCCGCGCCGATGTCGGCCATGATCCGCACCGACTCGGGCGACACGGCGGCGGCGTAGAGGCGGTCGTCGAACCTGCGCGCCGGCTTGGGGCGCAGCTCGCGGCGCGGGATCTGGTAGTACTTGCCGTCGTACTCCAGGATGCCGGTGTCCAGGGCCGACATGATGATGTCGGCGGCCTCCACGAAGCGCTCACGGGACTCCCCCATCGGGATCCCGAAGCCCTCGAACTCGATGCGGCCGAGGCCCCGGCCGAGACCGAAGACGAACCGGCCGTTGGACACGATGTCCAGGACGGCGACCTGCTCGGCGACCCGGATCGGGTCGTGCCAGGGCAGGATGACCGCGCCGGAGCCGAGCTGGATGCGCTCGGTGCGTCCTGCCATGTAGGTCAGGAACTGCAGGACGTCCGGGATCATGGTGTAGGACGTGAAGTGGTGCTCCACGCCCCACAGGGCGTCGAAGCCCAGCGGTTCCGCGAGGTCGGCCAGGCGGAGCTCCGTCTGGTAGATCTCGTCGTCGGTCGCGTTCTCGTGACCTTCGAAGATGCAGGTCATACCTACACGCATGGGGATTTATCCTCCAAAGGATACGGCGCTGCCGGCCGTGGAGCCCGTGGCCAGTTGCTGATAGCGGCCATGACAGAAGATCAGGGGTCGGCCCTGCGCGCGGACGCCGAGGTCGAGCACGCGGCCCAGGACGAACAGGTGGTCACCGGCCGGGTAGCTGTGCTCGAAGGCGCAGTCGAACCAGGCCAGCGCCCCGGAGATGACGGGCGAGCCGGTGGCCTCGGACAAGGTCCAGTCGACCCCGTCGAACTTGCGGCCACCCGACCGCGCGAAGCCGCGGCACAGGCTCTCGTCGTCCTCGCCGAGGACGTTCACGCAGAAGGTGCCGAGCGGCACGATCAGCGGCCAGGTCGTGGACGTCCGGGCCGGCAGGAAGCCGACCAGCGGCGGGTCCAGTGACGCCGAGACGAAGGACCCGACGGTGAGCCCGACCGGGCCCTGTCGCGTCATCGCCGTCACCACGGCCACCCCCGTCGGGACGTGGCCCATCACTTGCCGGAACCGATCGGAGTCGAACATGTCGACCGCTGGCCGACGGGTCGGGGTTCGGACCACCATCTGCCTCGTCTCCCAGGTCGTTGGATCGAGTCTGCTGGTACGCGCCGGGTTTCCGCGTGCACGTCACCATTGATGTTGACGTCACGCTAGCATCGCACCTAGTTTGCGTCAACGTGGATGCTGACAGAAATCCCCCGGCGGGTCCGGCCTTCGGCGTCATGCTCATTCCGAAGGTGTCCTGGCAGACGCTGCGAGACCACTGCCTGCTGGCCGAACGGCTCGGATTCGACCACGCGTGGGTCGACGACCACCTGACCAGCCCGGCGGATCCCGCGCAGGACTGGCTGGAGGCCTGGAGCACACTGGCGGCCCTCGCGACCGCGACCACGACGATCCGCCTGGGCAGCCTGGTGTCCAGCCCGGTGGTGCGTCATCCGGCGCTGCTGGCCCGCCAGGCCCTGACCGTGGAACGGATCAGCCAGGGGCGGCTGGAGGTCGGCCTCGGCTCCGGGTACGCCGACTCCGACCACGCGCTGGCCGGTTCGCGACCGTGGCCGGGGCGGGAGCGCGCGGAGCGGTTCCGGGAGGCCGTCGCGCTCCTCGACCGGGTCCTGCGCGGCGAGCCTGTCGAGCCCGGGCGGTACTACCGTTCCCGCATCCCGCCGCTCGGCCCGCGGCCCATGCGATCCCCGCGTCCGCCGCTCACCGTCGCCGCCCACGGACCGCACGCCATGGCCACCGCCGCGCGGTACGGGGACGCCTGGAGCACCTTCGGCGGCTTCGGCCTTTCCGCGGCCGAACACCTCGACCGCACCGCCCGCCAGGTGCGCCGGATGGAACGCGCGTGTGAGGAGGCCGGCCGGGACCCGGCCACGCTGGGCCGCACGCTGCTGACCGGCCGCCCGCTGGTCAGCTCGGAGAACATGTGGGCCGGCCCGGACGCTTTCGCGAGCTTCGTCTCCCGCTACCGTGCGGCCGGCATCGACCGGTTCGTCTTCTACTGGCCACCGCAGGACTACTGGCCGGACGACCAGGCCGACGAGGACACCGTCCGCCGCATCGTCACAGATGTCATCCCGGCACTGCGGAACAGCTGAGCGCCGTCAGCTCGCAGCGGCCCGCCGCGAAGGACGTCCGGCGCTGCGGGGCGGCTGAGCGCCGTCACGGAGGTCGCCCGGCGCTGCGGGCGTCAGCCCGTGGCGGCTCGCCGTGTCTCGTGCGCTGCGGCGAGTCGCCGGCGGAAGTCGGGGGCGGCCATCGCCTGTTCCTCCAGGGCCAGCGACAGGGGCAGGACCTGGGCGACCGCCGCGCGTACGGCAGCGTTGATCGTGGCCTTGGTGCCGCGTACGGCCGCGCGGGGCAGCTCGGCCCAGCGTCCGGCCAGCGCCAGGGCGGCGTCCAGGGCGGAACCCTCGGTGACCAGCTCGTGCAGCAGCCCCCAGGCGACGGCCTGGTCGGTGCTGATCATCTCGCCGCCGAGCAGCAGCCGCTTGGCCCGCTGCGGCCCGGCGAGCAGCGGCCACAGCGCGGCGGGGCCGTTGCCGGCGGGCAGCCCGACCTGCACGTGCGCGTCACCGAAGCGGGCCGAAGGCACGGCGAAGGACACGTCGGCGGCGGAGGCCAGCATCGCCCCCAGCCCCGTGGCGTCGCCGTTGACCGCGGCGATCAGCGGCTGGTCCAGCTCCAGGATGCCGTAGACGATCTCGGCGGCCTCCTGGATCGGCGTCAGGCCGGTGAGCGAGGCATAGGGACGGCCGGGGTCGGTGTCCCCGCCGGCGCAGAAGGCCTCCCCCGCGCCGGTGAGCACGTAGACCTCGGCGTCGGTGCTCCGCCGCGCCTCGCGGAACAGCGTCGAAAGCTCCGAGTGCATGACGTCGTCGACGGCGTTGCGCCGCTCGGGGCGGTTCAGCGTGAGCACGGTGACGGCCCCACGCCGCTCGATGGCGATCCTGCGATAGTTCTCCTGGCGCAGCACGTACGGCCTCCTCGATCATGTCGGGACGGGTTCCCCGGGCGGTGTGCCGAGCCCGGCCCAGAGCGTGTCCAGCTCGGCCCAGAGCGCCTCGGGCAGATCGGTGGTGAACCGCGCGGCGTTGGCCACGACCTCGCCGGCGTCGCGCATGCCGACGACCACCTGGGTCACGGCCGGATGCCGGAGCGGGAACTGGATCGCCGCCTGGGGCAGCTCGGCGCCGTGGCGCCGGCAGCAGTCGGCCATCCGGCCGGCGGCCTCCAGCAGCCACGGCGACGGCGCGCGGTAGAGGTAGGGCAGGCCGGGCCCGGGCCGGGCCACGGCGAGCAGCCCGGAGGCGTACGGTGCGGCGGCCAGCACGGGAACCCCCGCCTCATGGCAGCGCGCCAGCAGCGTGGCGGCCGAGCGCCGCAGCAGGTTCCACTCCCCCGCGATCATCACGGTGTCGACGGCCCCGGCGGCGACCAGCGCCTCGGCGGCCCGCGGCCGGGTCGTGCCCACGCCGATCGCGCCGACGGCGCCCGCCCGGCGCAGGTCACGCAGGGCGGGAACGGCCTCGTCGAGCGCGGGACCGAGCAGGTCGTCGGGGTCGTGCAGGAAGACCGTGTCGAGCCGGTCGAATCCGAGCCGCTCCAGCGAGGTCTCCACGGTGCGCCGGACCACGGCGGCGGTGAAGTCGAAGCGGGGTTCCCGCCGGGCGGCGGCTCCGTCCAGCCGGTACGGGTCGGCGATCGCCATCGTCCGGCGCCCGACCTTGCCGCTGACCGTGAACCGGTCACGCGGCAGGCCGCGCAGCGCGGTGCCGAGCAGGCGTTCGGCGGCGCCGTCCCCGTAGCTGGGAGCGGTGTCGAAACTGCGCAGGCCGCACTCCCAGGCGGCCTCGACGGCCGCGACGGCGATCTCCTCGGCGCGCTCCGGCCCGGTGTCGCCGCCCGCCGCGGCGAGGCCGCCGATCGGGCCGCAGCCGAAGCAGAGCCGGTCCAGCCTGGTGTCCTGCATTCTTGACCGCCTTTCGGGTGCGACCCTAAGCTTCGTCAGCGTCTACGTCAATGCTGACAGAAGGAGTTCGACATGCTCGTCGGACGTGCCGTGCTGGTGACCGGGGCCGGCCAGGGGCTGGGCCGTGCCTACGCCGTGGACGCCGCACGGCACGGCGCCGCCGTCGTGGTCAACGACGTCGACGCCGGGGCCGCCGGCGAGACCGCCGCCGAGATCGAAAGGGCGGGCGGGCGCGCCGTGGCCGTCCCGAGCGACATAGCCGACCCCGGCCAGGCGGCGGCCCTGGTCGGGGAGTGCGTCGCCGCGTTCGGCCGCCTGGACGGCCTGGTCAACAACGCCGGGCTCTACCACGAGGCGCTGCCGTGGAACGAGGACCCGCGCCGGCTGCGGGAAGCCGTCGGCGTGAACGTGCTCGGCACCGCGTACTGCCTCGACGCGGCGGCACGGGCGATGCGGGGCGCGGGCGGCGGGTCCATCGTCAACGCCTCGTCCCTGGCCATGTTCGGCTACCCGAACATGGCGGCCTACGCCATGACCAAGGGCGCCGTCACCGCGCTGACCTGGGCTGCCGCCCTCGACCTCGAAGCCGACGGAATCCGGGTCAACGCCCTGTCGCCCAAGGCCCTGACCCGGATGACCCGTGACGCGATCAGCCGCGCCCCCACGCCGGACGGCGCGAGCGCCCCTCTCGACGGCATCGACGAGATGTCGCCCGCCGCCGTGGCGCCCTTGGTGACCTACCTGCTCAGCGACGCCTCGGAGGGCGTCACCGGGCAGTTCTTCAGCTTCGACGGCCGGCGTCTCGGCATCGTGCCGCACGTGGAGCTCGCCGACGCTCCGCACGCCGTACGGGAGCGGTGGAGCGCGGCGGACGTCGCCGCGGCGTTCGACGGCGATCTCGGCGCCGCGCTCCAGCCCTACGGCGGGCAGGGACGGCTCCCGCCGCGGCGGCGCGGCTGACGTGGCGGGCGCCGTCAGCGCATCGGCATCGGGAAGCCGTCGAGATCCGGGAAGCACTGCCGGATCAGGTCGATCTCGTCCATGGCGCAGGTCGGCACCCGCACCGCCGTCTCGCCGGCCACCACCGAGGGCAGTGCCGCGGCGGCCTCCTCCACCGTCAGGTCCGGGGAGAAGTAGCCGTCGGTCGTCGCGATCAGGATGCGCGAGAGCCGGCCGCCACCGGCGGAGACGACCTCGCCGGTGACCTGGCAGTCGCGGTGCGCCAGGGCGAGCACCACCGCCGCGACGCGCGCCGGGTCCAGCTTGGGATCGAGCTTGCCGTACACGTCGGCGGCCATCCGCGAGCTCGCCACCGGGGCGATCGCGTTGACCCGGATGCCGAGCGGGGCGCCCTCCGCGGCCAGCACCCGGGTCAGGCCGACGACGCCCATCTTCGCCGAGGCGTAGACGGCCGAGCGCTTCTGGCCGAACAGGCCGACCGACGAGGAGGTGTTCACGATCGAGCCGCCGCCCTGGGCGGCCATGTGCCGCCAGGCGGGGACGATCAGGTGGTAGGCGCCGAGCAGGTGCACGGACAGCGACAGGTGCACGTCGTCCATGCCCACGTCGCCGAAGTCCTTGGGCCGTCCGACGCCCGCGTTGTTGATCAGGACGTCCACCCGGCCGAAGGCGTCCACGGCCGCCGCGATGATCGCCTCGCCACCGGCCGGGTCGGCGACGCTGCTCGTCTCGGCGACCGCCACGCCGCCGGCGTCCGCGATGTCCCGCGCGGCCGATCGGGCGGCCTCGGGGTCGAGGTCGTTGACCAGCACCCGCGCGCCGCGCCGGCCCAGCTCGCCCGCGTACGCCCGGCCCAGGCCGTGCCCGGCGCCGGTCACCACCGCCACCGCGCCGTCGAAGTCGAGTTCGGGCATGTGTCACTCCTTCGTCGATGGCCGGGGTGCGCGCCGCCGCGCACCCCGGCCGCCGGTCACTGCAGGTTGAGCTTGGTGAAGTTGCCCGTGCTGCCCTCACGGTTGATCAGCTCGCCGATCGGCTTCCACTCGCCGATCTTGCTGGTGGTGGCTCCCTCGTACCGGAACATCTGGCCGCCCTCGAACAGGTAGGCGTCCTCCACGCCGTTCATCTTCGAGGTCAGCCCCTCGACCAGCAGCGGGTACGGCTGGCTGATGGTGCGCGCGGCCACGGCGATGTTGGCGCGGTTCAGCCCGCCCTGCATCGCGTCGGCGTTGCGCAGCACCGCCACGAGGTACCAGCCCCAGAACCAGCCGTTGGTGTACTGCGCGACCTCCGGGTCCAGCCCGTCCTTCTTCATCTGCTCGGCGTAGAGCTCGGCGTACTCCGGCGCCTTGTTCGCCGGGTCGCTCGGGTTGTAGTAGTACTGGATGACCATGGTGCCGTCACCGGTCAGGCCCTCCTTCTGCAGCGGCGCCAGCGACGTCTCGATCTGCGCGCACGAGTTGCCCGTGATCACGTCCGGGTCCCACGAGCTGCGCTCGACGCCGCCGATGGCCTGCACGCAGAACGTGCCGGCGACGGCGAAGATGGCGACCTGGGCCTTGCTGGCCGCCGCCGAGGTCAGCTGGTCGGTCATGTTCGGCGCCGACGGGTCGATCAGCTCCTTGGCGACGATCTTGATGTTGCTGCCTTCGGCGGCGTCGGTGAAGGCGGCCTCGTACGCCTTGCCGAAGTCGTTGTTCATGGCGACCACGGCGACGGTCGCGCCGTCGGGATACTTGTCGGAGATCCAGCGCTTCCAGAGCCCGGCCTCGTTGCCGTAGTTCAGGCCCATGCCCGTGGTCCACGGGTAGTTCTCGACGTCTCCCCAGCGGTCCTCGGAGGAGGCCACCAGCAGGTGCGGCATGCACTCGTCGTTCATGACGTCGCGGATGGCGCCGTTGTTGGACGAGCCGAGGATCGCCACGCTGGCCGCGTACTTGTTCTCCTGGATCGCCTTGTCGACGTTCTTGCGGGTCAGGTCCGGCTGGTAGTGGTCGTCCAGGATGTCGAGCTGGATGGTGCGCCCGCCGACGCCGCCGTTGGCGTTGACGTACGAGAGGTAGTTCTTCAGTCCGTCGCCGATGTAGCCGTACGCGGCGAGCGGGCCGCTGTGCGGCATGCTGGTGAACAGCCGGATCTCCTTGCCGGTGATGCCGGTGTTGATGTCGTAGTCGGTGGGACACTTCGACACGTCCAGCTGGAAGCCGCCGGAGCCGCGGAAGACGCACCCGTCGCCGACCTGGCCGAGCGAGGCGTCGACCTCGGCCTTGGGGATGTTCGGGTTGTCTGCGGCGGCGGTCACGTTCTGCTCGGCCCCGGAGACGCACATCTCCGCGGTGGCCGCCTGCTTGTCATGGGAGCACGCGGTCAGGCTCACCGCGGCCAGGAGGACCACGGCCACAGCCGCGGGTCGTACCGTTGAGAACACGAGCTCAGCCTTTCGTCGGTGCACCGGAGTTCTCCGGTTGCGGGGACGACGCTGTCTGGGATCCCCCTGCGTCCGCAGACGGCGTCGGTTGGGAGGATGCGGAAAGCTGGAACCTGCGCCAGCCCGCGGGGACGGGGTCGGTGAACTGGACGAGCCGCCGGCCGGCCTTCTGCAGGCCGCCGGCCACTCCTGTCGGCATCAGGAAGACGATCGCCAGCAGCAGCAGGCAGGAGATGATGCCGACGATCTGGCCGCCGTCGCTGCCCTGGAACGCCGGCAGCGCGGCGGCCCAGTCGGAGACGAACGTGCGGAGCGTGACGAAGATGATCGCGCCGGGGATCGCGCCCAGCATGGTGCCGCTGCCCCCGGCGACCAGCGCCACCAGGAGGAAGATCGACAGGTCGAGTGTGTAGCGGGTGTCGGACGCCTGTGGCAGCTGGATCGCCAGCAGCGATCCGGCCACTCCTCCGAAGGCCCCGCTGATCGCGAAGGCGAAGATCTTGACCCGGGCGACCTGGACGCCGCTGGCCGCCGCGCTCAGCGGGGCCTCGCGCAGCGCCACCATCGACCGGCCGATCCGGCTGCGCAGGATGCTGCGCGCCACCAGGAAGACCAGCACGGCCACGGCGGCGATGACGTAGAAGCGCACGATCGAGGGGCCGACGCGGGTGTAGGGGTTGACGAAGAACCACTCCGGCGCCTGCATGGCCTCGCGGGCGAACTTGCCGCTGGTGCCGCCGGTGAGCTCCTCGAACCGGATGACCAGCGCCGGGAACAGCGCCGCCACCGCCAGCGTCACCGCGGCCAGGTACAGGCCCCGGATGCGCAGTGCCGGGATGCCGATCAGCGCGCCGACGGCCAGGCAGATCACGATGGAGACCGGGATGGTCGCCAGGTAGGGCCAGTCGTGGTCGGCGACCAGGATCACCGTGGTGTAGCCGCCCAGCCCGATGAACGCGCTGTGCGCCAGCGAGATCTGCCCGCAGTAGCCCATCAGGATGATCAGTCCGAGGATGGCCACCGAGTAGGCGGCTATCTGCGAGAGCGTGTCCACCTGGGACACGGTGCCGAGCAGGTGCGGCAGGCCGAGCAGCAGCACCGCCGCTCCGCCGGCCAGGGCCAGTCGCAGCAGCCGGTGCCGGCGGCTGCCCCGTTCGATCCGCAGCGGCATCACACACGCTCCATCGCTCGGTTGCCGAAGAGTCCGGCCGGCTTGAACTGCAGCACCGCGATGATCATCGCGAAGCCCACCACCAGGCCGAGTTCGCTGCCCACGCCGGGCAGGTATCCGGTCACCAACGAGACGCTCAGGCCGGTCAGCAGGCCGCCGGCCAGGGCTCCCCGGATGCTGTCGAGGCCGCCCAGGGTGGCCGCCGCGAAGGCGTACACCAGGATCTTGTTCATGAACCCGGGGTCGACGTACGTCGACGGGGCGATCAGGCAGGCGCCCAGGGTGCCGACCGCGGCGGCCAGCGCCCAGCTGAACTGCACGGTGCGGCCGATGTCGATGCCGAGCAACCGGGAGTTCGCCACGTCGTTGGCCACGCAGCGGAAGGAGAGGCCGAGACGGGTGCGGTTCAGCACCAGTTCCAGGACCACGACCGCGCCCACCACCAGCAGGGCCGTGCCGATCGCCTGGTAGGACAGGCGGGCCCCGGCGATCTCGATCGCGTCCGCGGTGCCCTGCGGGAACGGGCTGGGGAAGCTCAGCGGCCGGAAGCCCCAGACCAGCGCGGCCAGCGCGTTGAAGCCGAGGAACAGCGCCAGGGTGACGATGATGATCGCCATGTGGTTGTCCGGGTCGAACGGGCGGATCAGCACGCGTTCGAGCACGGCTCCGCCGAGGCCGGAGACGACCATCGCGATGACGATGGCCAGCAGCACCGGCATCGGCCACAGCTCCAGCACGGTCAGCGCCAGATAGCAGCCCAGCATGGCCATCGGCCCCTGGGCGAAGTTGATGATTCCGGTGGCCTTGAAGACGATCACCAGGGACAGCGCGGCCAGGCCGTAGAGCAGTCCGTTGGTGATGCCGTCGAAGAACCGTTGCAGGTACAGCTGCGCGCCGCCGTCGATGACGGCCCAGACGGAGAAGGCGGCGAGCAGCACGATGACGACGAGGACGGCACGCAGCCGCGCCCGCCGGCGGCGGGCGGCGACGACGTCGAGGTCGGCTTGACCGCCGGATACCGCCTGGGACAACACGGTGCCCATGCAAGCTCCTGGTTCAGTTTCCGAGGTAGGCGAGCCGGACGGCGTCGTCCTGCCGCAGTTGGTCAGCGGACGCTGACAGGACGAGGTTCCCGGCCTCCAGTACGTAGCCGCGCTGGGCGATGTCCAGCGCGAGCACGGCGTTCTGCTCGACGAGGACGATCGCCACACCGCGCTCGCGGTTGATGCGGGCGAGCACGTCGAACAGGTCACGCACGATCACCGGGGCCAGGCCCAGCGACGGTTCGTCCATCAGCAGCAGCCGGGGACGGAGCATCAGCGCCCGCGCGATGGCCAGCATCTGCTGCTCGCCGCCGCTGAGGCTGCCCGCGGTCTGATGGCGCCGCTGCGCCAGCCGGGGGAAGGTCTCGTACCAGGACGCGATGTCGTCGGCCACGCCCTTGTCACGCCGGGTGACGGCGCCGGCGAGCAGGTTGTCCTCGACGCTGAGGTCACCCAGCGTGCCGCGGCCCTGCGGCACCATGGCGATGCCCCGGCGGACGATCGAGCTGGTGGAGGCCCCGGAGATGAGGTCGCCGTCGAAGCGGATCTCCCCTGTGGTGGTGGTGAGCTGGCAGATCGAGCGCAACGTGGTGGTCTTGCCCGCGCCGTTCGCGCCGAGGACGACGACGACCTCCCCCGTGTCGACGGTGATGTCGATGCCGTGCAGGGCCTCGACGCCGTCGTAATAGGCGCGCACGCCGCTCATGCGGAGCAGGGGTTCGGTCATCGCGGGCTCCCCAGGTACGCCTCGACGAGGCGGGGGTCGTCACGGATCTCGTCGGGACGTCCCGAGAGCAGGTTGCGCCCGGAGTCCAGGACCACGACGTAGTCGGCGATGTCCATCACGAGCTGCATGTGGTGCTCGACCAGCAGCAGGCTGAGCCCGAGCTCGTCGCGCAGGGCGCGCAGCAACGTGCCGAGGTCTCGCACGTCGCCCTGGGTCAGGCCGGCGGCGGGTTCGTCGAGCATCAGCAGCCGGGGCCGGGTGACCAGCGCGCGGGCCAGCTCCACCCGCCGCAGGGTGCCGAAGGGCAGTCCCTGGCAGGGTTGGAACGCGACATCCTGGATGGCGAGCACGGCCAGCGCGGCGTACGCCCGTTCGGTCAGCTCGCGGTGCTCCGAGCGCACCCCCCAGCCGAAGGGCGCGCCGAGAAATCCGGTCCGCCCGAGGCTGTGCGCGCCCACCATGACGTTTTCGATCACGGTGAGCCCCGGCCACAGGGCGAGGTTCTGGAAGGTACGGGCGATGCCCAGGGCGGCGAGGTCGCCGGCCCGGGCGCGCAGCAGGTCGGCGCCGTCGAACGCGATGGCGCCGGCCACGGGCTGGACGAGGCGGCTGACGCTGTTGAACGCTGTGGTCTTGCCGGCGCCGTTGGGGCCGATCAGCGCGCAGATCTCGCCGCTTCGCACCTGTAGAGAGACGTCCTCCAGAGCGGTGACCCCACCGAACCGCACGGTCAGACCGCGGACGGTCAGCAGCGTCTCGCCCGACGGGCTGCCGGCGGTGCCGGGGGCGGGGTCGGTGTCTGGCGGACGAGTCTTGAGGGTGAAAGAACGTTTGATGCCGCTCATCCCCGTTCCTCCTTGTGATGTTCCAGGGGCGGGATCGCACGCGGGCCGCTAGGACGTGACTGCGTCTACGTCGTCGTTGGTGTTGACGCAGCTTTGCATTCGGGTTCGGGTTAGCACAAGAGGTCACGGCCGTTTATCTGTCGAGCCCGCGAGCAACGTCACCACTGACGTTGACGGAAACCCGGGGGATGGGATTCACTACGTCAACACAGACGCTGACGGCCTGAAGCTGCGCCGCCAGGCTGTCCCTCCTAGATCACCCATTGTGATACACCCGCTGATTCAGCTGGTGGGCGGGGGGCGCCGAGGCACGAACAGCGGAAGGGGACTGTATGAACCTGGAGCGCGATCTCGCGCTGGAGATGTTGCGACGGATGCTGCGTATCCGTCTGTTCGAAGAGGCCACGATCGAGCTCTTCCACGCCGGCGAGCTGCCGGCGATGGTGCACCTGAGCATCGGTCAGGAGGCCGCCATCGCGGGCGCCTGCCTGGCGACGACCGCGGACGACTACATGACCGGCAACCACCGCTCGCACGGCCACCCCATCGCGAAGGGTGCCCGCCTCGACCGGCTCATGGCGGAACTGCTCGGCAAGGCCGGCGGCGTCTGCAAGGGCAAGGGGGGCAGCATGCACCTGGCCGACTTCTCCGTCGGCAGCCTCGGCGAGTCCGGCATCGTCGGGTCCGCCATACCCGTCGCCGTCGGCGCCGGTCTCGCCGCCGACGTGCTGGGCAACGGCCTCGTCGCGCTGTGCTTCTTCGGCGACGGGGCCGCCAACGAGGGCGTCCTGCACGAGTCGATGAACCTCGCGGCCGTGTGGAAGCTGCCGGTCGTCTTCTTCTGCGAGAACAACGGATGGGCCGTCAGCGTGCGCGCCGGGGAGCTCACCTCCGTCGAGGACATCTCGGTGCGCGCCACCGGCTACGGCATGCCCGGCGTCACCGTCGACGGGCAGGACCCGGTCGCGACCTACGAGGCGGTCTCCGCGGCCGTCGCCCGCGCCCGGCGCGGCGAGGGCCCCAGCCTGGTCGAGGCCAAGACCTACCGCTTCCACGAACACGCCTACGGCCTGCGGGTCAAGAACAGCTACCGGGACCAGTCCGAGGTGGACGTGTGGCGGCAGGAGCGCGACCCGATCGACCTGTTCCGCCGGCGTCTCCTCGACGAAGGGCTGGCCGACGAGGCCGCCGTCGAGGCGCTCGACGCCGAGGTGCGGGCCGAGGTCGCCGCGGCCGTCGAGTTCGCGCGCGACAGCCCGTATCCCGAGCCCGAGGAGGCGTACCGGGATCTCTACCACGTCGAAGGGGCGTCCACATGAGCACCGCGCCCGCGGCCGCCAGGCGCGCCGCGCAACTGGGCTTCCTCCAGGCCATCCAGCAGGCGCAGCACGAGGAGATGACCCGCGACGAGCGCGTCATCCTGATGGGGCAGGACCTGCGCGCCAACGTCTTCGGCGCCGCGCAGGGCTTCCTGGAGGACTTCGGCCCCAGCCGCATCCGCGATCTGCCGCTGTCGGAGGCCGCCAGCGTCGGCATGGCCGCCGGCGCCGCCATGGCCGGGCTGCGTCCCATCGTCGACCTGACGGTGGCCAGCTTCATGTTCTGCGCCATGGACCAGTTCGTCAGTCAGGTCGCCAAGAACCGGTACATGTTCGGCGGCCAGGCGAGGATGCCCGTGGTGTTCCGCCAGGCGCTCTACTACCACGGCGGCACCGCCGCGCACCACGCCGACCGCCCGTACCCGATGTTCATGAACGTCCCCGGGCTGAAGATCATGGTGCCGAGCAACGGCCCCGACCTCAAGGGCCTGCTCAAGACGGCGATCCGCGACGACAACCCGGTGCTCTGCTTCGAGGACGCGACCCTGTGGGGCCGCCGCGGCCGTGGCGCGGCCCCGGAGGACGACGACCACCTGATCCCGTTCGGCGTGGCGTCGGTGCCGCGCGAAGGCACCGACGTCACCGTCATCGGCATCGGCGGGGGTGTCAGGCACGCCCTCGACGCGGCCGCGGACCTGGCCGGCGAGGGCGTCTCCGTCGAGGTGGTCGATCCGCGCACGCTGGTGCCGATGGACTGGCCCGCCATCCTCGCCTCGGTCGCCAAGACCGGCCGCTGCGTGATCGTCGACCCCGCCAACCGCACCTGCAGCGCCGCCAGCGAGATCGCCGCGCACCTCGTCGAGGAGGGCTTCGGCAGCCTGCGCGCACCCGTGCTGCGGGTCACCAGCGACGACATGCACGTGCCGTTCAGCCCGGTGCTGGAGAAGCAGATCTACCCGTCCAAGGAGAAGGTCGTCGCGGCCGTGCGCCGCGTGCTCGGAGTGGAGAAGTGAGCGTGGAAACCGAGGTACGCCTGCCGCAGTTGAGCATGGGCATGTCCGAAGCGGAGATCCTGGAGTGGTACTTCGAGGACGGCGCGCGGGTCGAAGAGGGCCAGGACCTGGTCGAGATCGAGGCCGAGAAGGCACGCGAGGTCCTGCCCGCCCCGACCGGCGGCACCCTGCGGATCAAGGTCGAGCCGGGGGACGTCGTCGACGTGCGCAGCGTCCTGGCCGTCATCGTCGGCGACGCGCCGTGAGCGCTGTCACGACCGACCCGCGCGGCCCCAGCACGGTACGGCGCGCCAGCGGCATCCGCCGCCGCACCGCCGAGCACATGGTGCGCTCGCTGGCCACCAGCCCGCACGCGGCGATGGCCGTCGAGGTCCGCTTCGACGCGGTGGAGGCCGCGCGGCGGGCGTCGGCGGCCCGGCCCGCCGCGCCCGCCTACACGGCCTGGGCCGTCACCCGCGCCCTGGCCGACTTCCCCCTGGTCAACTCCAGCTGGGAAGACGGCTCGATCCGGGTCTTCGAGCACGTCAACCTCGGCGTCGCCGTCGACATGAGCCACGAGGGCCTGGTCGTGCCGGTGATCTGCGGAGCCCACGAGCTCGACGTCGAGGGGCTGCACGAGCGCATCACCGAACTCACCGGCAGGGCTCGCTCGCACGCGCTCGGCGTCGCCGACATGGCGGGCGGCACGTTCACCCTGTCGAGCCTCGGCCGCTCCGGCACGCTGTTCACCATCCCGGTGATCAACCAGCCGCAGGCGGCGATCCTGTCCATGGACACCATCACGCGACGGCCGGTGGTGGCCGACGGCACTCGGGTCGAGGTGGGCCTGGTCGCCGTGCTGACGATGTCGTTCGACCACCGGGTCTTCGACGGGGCGTACGCCGCCGCCTTCCTGGCCCGGGTGCGCGAACGCCTGGAGAACGCCGACGGGAAGGTGGCCGCTGGTGGCTGACGACGAGCGGCGCGGCGGGCCGCTGGCAGGGCTGCGGGTCGTCGAGACCGGTTCACTCATCGCCGGTCCCTTCTGCGGGCAGCTGCTCGGCGACTTCGGCGCGGAAGTGATCAAGGTCGAGGATCCGCGCGGCGGCGACCCGATGCGGCAGTGGGGCAGTCATCGGCCGCAGGGGCTCTCCCTGACCTGGCCGATCATCGCCCGTAACAAGAAGTCGATCACCTGCGACCTCCGGCAGGCCGAGGGTCAGGAGCTCCTGCGTCAGTTGCTGGCCGGCGCGGACGTGTTCATCGAGAACTTCCGGCCCGGCACGCTCGAACGGTGGGGACTCGGGCCGGCCGCCCTGGCCGAGCTGAGCCCCGGCCTGGTGGTGACGAGGGTGACCGGCTACGGCCAGGACGGCCCCTACGCCGGGCGGGCGGGCTTCGGGTCGATCGGCGAGGCGATGGGCGGCCTCCGGTACCTCACCGGAGAGCCGGACCGGCAGCCGAGCCGCGCCGGCATCTCGATCGGCGACTCGCTGGCCGGCACCTTCGCCGCGCTCGGCACGGTCATGGCGCTGCTGGCCAGGGAGCGCACCGGGCGGGGCCAGGTGGTCGACTCCGCCATCTACGAGGCCGTGCTGGCGCTCATGGAGTCGATCCTGCCCGAATGGGAGCTGGCCGGGGCGCGGCGCGAGCGGACGGGATCGATCCTCCCCGGCGTCGCACCCAGCAACGTCTACCCCACGCGGGACGGCTCGGCCGTGTTGATCGCCGCCAACCGCGACACGGTCTTCAACCGGCTGGCCGAGGTGATGGGCTGCCCGGAGTGGCAGGGCGACGAACGGTTCGGCACCCACACCGCGCGCGGGAAGAACCAGGCGGAGCTGGACGAACTGGTGTCCGCCTGGACGCGGGAACAGGATCGCGACGCGTTGCTGGAACGCCTCCACGAAGCGGGGGTGCCGGCCGGTCTGATCTACACCGCACCGGACATGCTGGCCGACCCGCACTTCGAGGCCAGGAACGCCGTCGTCCGGCTCATCCACGACCGGCTGGGCTCCTTCCCGATGCAGAACGTCGCCCCCCGGCTGTCGGAGACGCCGGGGCGCGTCCACACCCTGGGCCCGGAGCTGGGACAGCACAACGACGAGGTCTACGGCGGGATCCTCGGCCTGGACGCCGGCACGATGACACGGCTGCGCGCGGACCAGGTCATCTGACGAGGACGGCGCGGCGCCTGCCGGGCAGGCGCCGCGCCGTCCGGGCTCACTTGCGGAAGCGGGCCAGGAATTCCTGGATGCCGGGCTGCGTCGCCGAGTAGGCCTGCGCCCACGACTCGAACTCCAGCGTGGCCTCGAATCCCTCCGTCGCCGCGATCCGCACCGCGCTCTTGATGTGCCGCGCCAGCCGTGGATCCATCCGCGCGTACGTACGGCCCAGCGCGGTCGCGGCGGCCACCGGATCGTCCTCCAGGGACAGGGCCAGACCCGCCTCCACCGCCTCGGCGCCCGTGAGCGTGCCGCCGTCGAGGAGGAGCTTCAGCGCGCGCTGCGAGCCGAGGGCCTGGACCAGGAACCAGGTGCAGCCGCCGCCGGGGTGCAGCCCGATCTGGGAGAAGGTCGCGCCGAACTTGGCGCCGGGGCCGGCGATGCGCAGGTCGCAGACCATGGCGAGGTTCAGCCCGGCCCCGATCGCGGGCCCCTGGACGGCGGCGATGGTGGGGATGGACAGCGAGCGGAGGACCAGGAAGCTCTCGTACACCTTCTGCAGGTCCTCGCGCAGGGTGCCGAGGTCGCGGGTGGTGTCGCCGAAGAGTGCGGGCAGGTCGGCGCCGCCGCAGAACGCCGAGCCCGCCCCGGTGACCACCAGAGCGGTGGCGTCCGGGTCGGAGCGGATCGCGGTCACGGCCCGTACCAGCTCGGCACGCATGGTGTCGTCAATGATGTTCCGTTTGTCCGGGTGGTTGAGCGTCAGGACGCGCAGCCCGCCGTCCGGCTCCACGATGACCTTGTCCATCAGGTGCTCCTTACTCGGTGATCCATTGCCACAGCCGGTCCGGTCCGCGTTCGGCGAACGTCCGGCCGAGTCGCCCGGCCCACCAGCGGGCGGTGCCGAACTCGTCGCGCCAGGACCAGAGCCGCCGGGTGGCGAGGTGCAGGGGGTGCTCGCGGGTGATGCCCATGGCCGCGTGCAGCTGGTGGGCGATGCGCGCGCCTTCCGTCGCGGCGCGTCCGGTGATGACGCGTGCGGCGGCGACCCTGGTCCAGGCGCCGGGGTGGCCCTCGGCCAGCGCCTGGGTGGCGCGGCGCACGGCGACGCGGGCCGATTCGAGCTCCGACGCCATGCGAGCCACGAGCTGCGCCACGGCCTGGAACTTGACGAGCGGCCTGCCGAACTGTTCGCGGACCGTGACGTGCGTGACCGTCTGGTCGAGGGCGGCGGCCAGGGCTCCGGTCAGGGCGGCGGCTCTGAGCAGCGCGGCCTCGGCGAGGACGTCCCCCGGCCCGTCGAGCGGGGTGGCCGGTGTCCCGTCCAGGCGCAGGGTGTCGCGAGGCTCGCCCGCGAGGTTGGCGCCCGGGGTCCAGTGAAGCCCCGCCGCGTCGGTGCGCACCTCGGCGAACGCCTCCTGGCCGGAGTCGAGGGTGGCGAGCACCACCACGTGTCCGGCGTGCCTGCCCCAGGGCACCTTCGAGACGGTCCCGTGCAACCGGCCGTCGGCGGTGAGCCGGACCTTCTCCCCGCGCTGGGGCACGGCCACGGTGGCGACCTCGCCGGCGACGTCCCGGCCCGCCTCGGCCAGCGCGCGCCGCGCCAGGATGGTCTCGGCGACCGGGACGGACACCTGGTGGCGGCCGAGACCTTCGACGATCGTCACCACGTCGTGCGGGTCGCCGCCCTCGCCGCCGCGCGTCTCCGCGACGCCGACGCCCGTCCAGCCGAGGTCCCGCACCGTGTGCCAGATCTCGGGCAGGTCGTCGCCGGGCTCGCCGCCGTGGCCGGCGAGGACCTGGTCGGCCACCTCGCCGAGCCCGGTGTCGTCCGCGGGCCGGCTCCCCCGGGCGCTGACGGCGCCGCGGGAGATGACCGTACGCAGGACCTCGGTCGTGCCGCCGCGGATGGTGAATCCCGGCGCGGCCAGGATGCCCTGGGCCAGCAGGCCTTCGGCGCCCGGGGCGCCGGGGTCGACCGAGGTGTCCAGCAGGGTCCGGGCCAGCTCGTTGACCTCCCGCTCCAGCGTGGTGCCGAGGTCCTTCAGCATGGCCGCCTCGTGGACCGGCGCCCGGCCCGCGTCCATCTCGGCGGCCACGTCGAACGCCATCGCGCGCAGCGTCGCCAGCCTGGCCAGCACCTCGCCCGTCCGTTCCGCCTCGCCGTCGCCGAGCTCGCCGGCGGCCCCGAGCGCCGCGGCCAGCAGCGGGTAGGTGCTCAGCACCCGCTCGACGCCGCCGCGTTCCAGCGCGAGCTGCTCGGTGACCTGCGCCCATCCGCCGCCGACCGCGCCGAGCACGTGGTCGTCGGGGACGAGGACGGAGTCGAAGGTGACCTCGTTGAAGTGGTGCTCGCCGGCCAGGTCGTGGATCGGCCGCACCTCGACGCCGGGGGCGGCCATGTCCACGATGAACTCGGTGAGCCCTTCGTGCTTCTTCCCCCCCTTGCCGGTACGGGCGAGCACGTAGGCGTGTGTCGACCGGTGCGCGTGGCTGGTCCAGATCTTCCTGCCGGTGACGAGCCAGCCGCCCTCCGCCCGGGTGGCCGTGGTGCGCACCGAGGCCAGGTCCGAGCCCGAGTCCGGTTCGCTCATGCCGAGACAGAAGGTGACCTCGCCGGAGGCGATCGCGGGCAGGAACTCCGCCTTGGCCGCGTCGCTGCCGTGCCGCACGATGGACGGCCCGATCTGGCGGTCCGCGATCCAGTGGGCGGCGACCGGCGCGCCGGCCCTCAGGAGTTCCTCGGTCACGACGAGCCGGGTGAGCGCCGATCCGCCACCGCCGCCGTACTCGACCGGCCAGGAGATCCCGATCAGGCCGCGTTCGGCCATGGCCTTGGTGAAGTCCAGGTCGTAGCTGCGCAGCCAGGCGTCGCAGACCGGCGAGAACTTGCCGGCCCGGAGCCATTCGCCGACGAGCTCTCGGGTGATGTGCCGTACTTCGTCGAGTTTTGTGGTGTCCATACTGATTCCTCTACGTTTCTGCGAGCGCTCGTCTGGCCACCTGGTAGCCGCGTTCCGCCGCCGCGCGCAGCACCAGCCGCGCGGCGGCGTTCTCGGCCGCCGAGGCGGCCGGCCTGGGCGTGACGGGCGCGTCGGTCCGTACGCCCAGCGCCGCGAGATGGCGGACGAAGGCGTCGGCTCCCGGGACGTCGGCCAGTTCCTCCAGGACGGCTGTGTCACCGAGTCGCGCCACGCCCCACCGGGTGTGCAGGCGGACGAGCGCGCCGGGCCCCGGCGCGGCGGTCACGTGCTCCACCTGCCGCTGGACGCGCCGCAGGTCGTCGCCGCCGGACAGCCAGACGAGCTCGCGGGCCCGCGCCGCGATGTCGGGCGCCCCGCCCCCGCCGGGCAGGCGGACCCGCGGGGCGTCACCCGGCCCGATCAGGGAGGAGTTCACCCGGCCGCGTACGTCGACGTTGCCCGCGTCGAGGACGACCCGGTCGAAGCGCCGGGCCATCGCCAGCAGGACGTCGGCCGTGGTGCCGGTGAAGCCGAGCGCGTCCGCGTACGCCGGGTAGTCCGTGGTGCTGGTGGGCACCGACGCGGCGGCGCCGTGCACGCCGGCGCCCGCCTCGAAGACCTGGGTGAACGGTTCCCCCTCCAGCTCGTACGCGAGCTGACCGGCGAGCACCGGCCAGTGGAAGCCGGTGAACACCCACCCGCCGCGCCGGAACTCGCGGGCGGCGCGGATCAGGAAACCGATCACGCCGGGGTCGTCAGGCATCGCGTCCTCCTGTCACATGCTCCGACAGCCACGCCGCGAACCCCTCCGGAGTCGAGGTGCCGGCGACGTACCGCTCGTAGGCGGCGACGTCGCGCTCGTAGCGGCCGATCGTGCCGTCGGGGGCGACCGCGCCGGGGTGGTGCACGACGGCGGTGGTCAGCACCCCGGGGATGACGATGCCCGCCCGGCGGGCCGCCTCCGTGCCGACGACCTCCTCGGCGACCAGGACGAGGGCGCGGGCCGCCTGCGCGGCGACCAGCGCCTCTCCGAGCGGGCCGCGGATGACGCCGTTGCCGTCGGCGTCGGCCTGGTCGACGTGGACGAACGCGACGTCCGGAGTGATCGCCGCGACGATGTCGGCGGTGCCGAAGGCGGTGTCCACGCGGGACATCCGGCCGTTGGGCCAGTCCTCGTCCGTGTAGCCGGTGCCGGGGAGACCGGGCACCGGCATGAACGGCACGCCCCAGGCGCCCGCCGTCAGCGCCGCGGTCATCAGCCCGAGGCTCAGCTCGTACAGCGTCACCGCTCTGTCGCCGCTCTCGGCGGCGCGCCGGAAGTTCCACGTGGGGCCGGGACCGACGGGACTCCAGCAGTGACCGAAGGTGGCCGAGGCCAGCGCTCCCGCCCCGAGCAACTGGTCCAGCAGGATCCCGCCGGAGCCGACGACCACGTGCAGACCGGTGCGGCCCTGCCGGATGATCTCGTGGCCGACGGCGAAGAGCTGGGCGCCGAAATTGCCCAGGTACACCGTGCGGCCCGGCTGAACGTGGGCGGTCACGGCCTCGGGCAGGCCGATCAGCTTGTCACCGGTCATGCGTACGCCTCCGGAAGCATGTGCAGCCCAGGGCCGAGGTGCGCGCCGCCGTCGATCTGGATCAGCTGGCCCGTCATCATCGCACCCGCCGGTCCCGCCAGGAAGGCGACGAGCTCCGCCACCTCCTCGGGGGCGGTGGCGCGCCGCATCGGCGTGCCCCTGGCGACCAGGTTGTCGTGCACGTGACGGCCGGCCTCGCCGCTCAGCGCGCTGGTCAGCACGGTGCCGGGACCGACGCAGTTGAGCCGGACGCCGTCCTTGGCCCATTCCAGCGCGAGTGTCCTGGTCAGCCCGAGGATGCCGGAGCGCGCGGCCACGGAGTGCGCCATGCCCATGCCGCCCCGCTCGACGCCGGACAGGGAGATGTTGACGACGCTGCCGCCCGCCTCGGCCAGGAAGGGGTACGCGGCCATGGTCACGGTGAAGGCGGCCGTGAGATTGAGGTCGATCACCGCCCGCCAGCCGCCCGCGGAGATGCCGGTGGCCGGGGCGAAGAACTGGCCGCCGGCGTTGTTCACCAGCAGGCCGAGGCCGTGACGGGCGCCGGTCCTGCCGACGGCGGCGACCACCGCCTCGGTGTCGCGGACGTCGCACACCTCGTAGTCGTACCGTTCCCGGTCGGCGGCGAGCGACCCGGTCTCGGCCAGCGTCTCCGCGCGGCGGCCGAGACCCGTGACCCGGGCGCCGAGCTCGACGAGGCGCAGCGTGATCGCCCGCCCGATGCCGCTGCCGGCCCCGGTGACCAGTGCGGAGAGGCCGGCGCACGCGGTGCCGGCGAGCACGGAGGTCCGGGCCGTCATGCCCGCCTCGTCTCCGCGCTGACCTGGCGGCGCATGAGCTGGGTGGGCCGGTAACGGGAGTCGCCGATCTCGGCGAGCAGCGAGCGCAGCCTGGACGCCACGGTGACCGGCCCGGCCCGGCGGACGTACGCGAACGGGCCCTCGGGGTGGTTCATCGCCAGGCGCAGCGCGAGATCGACGTCCTCGGGCCGGGCGGTGCCCTCCTCCACGACGGCGTACGCCTCGTTGGCCAGGCAGTCGGCCAGCCTGTCGGCGACCAGGCCGGGCAGCGCGAGCACCCGGACACCGGCCGCTCCCAGCAGGTCCAGCAGCGCGTACGTGTCGTCCGGGACCGCGACGCCGGCCTCCGGGTCCTCCACCACTTCGGCGAAGACCTCCTCCCGCCACGCGTGCAGCCGCACCCAGCCCGTGTCCGCGGGCAGCAGGTCGCGCCAGGCCGCGTCGGAGCCGTCCACCACCACCCGCGCGCGGCGGCCGAGCTCGCGGACCTGTTCCACGTCCTCGGGCGTGGGGGCGCGGTGGCAGCTGAAGACCACGAGCGGGGCGTCGCCGGCGAGATGCCGGGCGACGGCGGGATGCCCGCGCAGCGCGGCGGCGTGCGGGCCGGTCACGTGCAGGCTGACGCCCTCCGGCGCGGGCCCGGCCGCCCTGGTGACCCGGCCGCGCCCGTCGCGTGGCGGCTCCACCGCGTAGTCGTAGAAGCCCCGGCCGGCGGCCCGGCCTGTCATCCCGTTGCGCACCAGCCCGCGGACCAGGGGGATGGGGCGGTATCGGGGGTCGCCGAACTCCCGATGCGCCGTCTCCGATGACGCCAGGTGGGTGTGCAGCCCGGTGAAGTCGAGCAGTTCCAGCGGGCCCATGCGGTGGCCGAGCGCGCCGCGCGCCACGGTGTCGACCACGGCCGGTTCCAGCCCCTGCATGACCAGGAGCTGCGCTTCGTAGTACAGCGGCCGGCATACCCGGTTGACCACGAAGTTCGGCGAGTCCGCGCAGGTGACGGGCGTCTTGCCGAGCTCACGGACGATGCCGAGGGCGTTCTCGTGGACCTCGTCGGCGGTGGCCGCCGCCTTGATCACCTCGACCAGCCGCATCTTCGTCGGCGGGTTGAAGAAGTGCAGCCCGATGACCCTCGACGGGTCGCCGAAGGCCTTGCCCATCTCGCCGACGCTCAGCGAGGAGGTGTTGGAGGCGACGACGAGGTCGTCCCGTCCGTGTGCTCGCACCTCGGCCAGCAGCGCGGCCTTGGCCTCCATGTTCTCGACGACGGCCTCGACGAACAGGGTCGCCTCGCGCAGGGCGGATCGCAGGGTGCCCGCTTCGACGGTGGCCTTCTCGCCGTCGGCCTCGGCCTCCCGCCGGATCAGCGTCAGCCCCGCCTCGGTCGCCTCCGGCGACACGTCGCAGACGACGACCCGCGCTCCGGCCCGGTCGAACACCCGGGCGATGCCGCGCCCCATCGGCCCGAGTCCCGCGACGGCGACGGTCATGCCCGCCACCCGGGTCATGCCGCCACCCGCTCGATGACGGCGGCGATGCCCTGCCCGCCGCCGACGCACAGACTCGCGACGCCGAAGCGGGCGTCGCGCCGCTCCAGCTCGTGCAGGAGGCTGACCACGACACGCAGGCCGCTCTGGCCCGTCGGGTGTCCCAGCGCGATGCCGCCGCCGTTCACGTTGACCCGGTCCTCGTCGAGGTCCAGGGCGCGCACGTTCTGCACGATCTGCGCGGCGAACGCCTCGTTGATCTCGAACAGATCGACGTCGCCCACGGACAGGCCGGCCTTCTTCAGGGCCGCGGGGATCGCCGCGGTGGGGCCGATGCCCATCATGGTGGGATCGACGCCGACGGCGGCCACGGACACCAGCCGGGCACGCGGGGTGAGACCTCGCTCGGCGGCGGCCCGGCCGCCGGCCAGCACGACCGCGGCGGCGCCGTCGGCCATCTGGCTGGCGTTGCCCGCCGTGACCGTGCCGCCGTCCTCGAAGGCGGGGCGCAGTGTCGAGAGCTTCTCCGCGGTCGATCCCTGGCGGAACGTCTCGTCCCTGGAGAGCGCCCCCTCCTCGTGCGCCACCTCGACGATCTGGCCGTCCAGGATGCCCTCGTCCCAGGCGGCGGCCAGGCGCTGGTGGCTGCGGGCCGACCAGGCGTCCTGGTCGGCCCGGCTGACGCCGTACTCGCGCGCCACCTTCTCGGCCGTCTGTCCCATGTTCATGCCGCAGATCGGGTCGGTGCCGCCGTCCCGCCAGCCGTCCGCCAGCAGGATGTCCCCGCGCCGCACCCCGCCCCAGCGCAGGGTGTACGGGGCGATGTACGGCATGGTCGACATGCTTTCCGCCGCCACGGCCAGGGTGAGTTCGCTGTCGCCCAGGAGGATGGGGTGCGCCGCGAGCTGGAGCGCCTTGAGGCCGGAGGCGCACGCCATGTTGACGGTCTGCGCGGGGACGGGCTCCGGGAGGCCCGCCTTGAAGGCGACCTGGCGTCCCGGGTTGGGGCCGTTGCCGGCCTGCCTGCAGTTGGACAGCACCATCTCGCCGATGTCGTCGGGCGACACCCCGGCACGGTCGAGCGCCGCTCGCCCGGCCAGTCCGCCGAGCTCGACGAGCCGGACGTCCTTGAGGGATCCCCCGTACCTCCCGTGCGGTGTCCGTACGGCGCTCACGATGTAGACGTCGTCAGCCACGTTCACTCCTCGGTGTTCAGATCTCGCGGACCAGGCGCTTGGCCTTGTGGGTGCTGCGGGCGAGCGAGCCCGACGGGACCGGCTCGACCACCGCGCGGACGGTGAGCTCGGCGCGGATGGCGTGGGCGAGCCGGTCCACGGCGGACTCGGCGGCGCCGTCCTCGGTCTCCAGCCGCACCTTGACGCCGGTCAGGTAGCCGGTGGCCCGGTCGACCACGTCCTCGTCGATCACGATGAGGTACTCGCCGGTGGCGCCCGGGGTGCTGCGCACCAGGCTCTCCACCGAGCTCGGGAAGAAGTTGACCCCCCGTACCACCAGCATGTCGTCGGCGCGGCCCAGCACTCCCCCGCGCAGGCGGCCGTGGGTGCGGCCGCACGCGCACGGGTCCGGGTCGCGCACCACCACGTCGCCCGTCCACCAGCGCACGAACGGAGACGCCTGCTTGTCGAGGTGGGTGAGGACGAGCACGCCCGGGCTGCCGTCCGGGACCGGGGCGCCAGTCTCGGCGTCCACGACCTCGGCATGCACGAAGTCCTCGGCGAAGTGGCCGCCCGCCTGCCGCTCGCACTCCCAGGCGATGGGCTGGAACTCGAGTGAGCCGTAGCCGTCGAACACCTTGGCGTCCCAGCGTTCCTCGATGAGGGCGCGGGTCTCGGGGATGCCGCCGCCCGGCTCGCCGCCGACCTGGATCCGGCGTACCCGGTTGCCCGTCACGGGGCGGCCGAGCCGTTCGGCGGTCTCGGCCAGGTGCAGCATGAACGACGGCGTGCCGCTGACGGCGGTGGTGCCGTACCTCGCCATGACGTCGATCTGGCGCTCGGTGTCGCCCGACCCGCCGGGGATGACCGTACAGCCGATCTTGGTGTAGGCGGCGGTGACGCCGAGCCCGCCGACGAACCAGGCGAAACCGAACAGCGCCTGGTACACGTCGGTGCGGCGCACGCCCTGGCTGTACGCGAACCTGGCGTACAGGTCGGCCCAGCGGTCGAGGTCCTGCCGGGTCCAGCAGACCGGCGCCGGAGAGGAGGTGGTGCCCGAGGAGAAGTGCACCCGGGCCACGTCCTCCGGGTGCACGGCCAGCATCGAGCCCCACGGCCCCCGCTCGGCCAGGTCCGCCACGTAGTCCGCCTTGCGCACGACGGGCAGGGAGCGCAGGTCGTCGAGCGAGCGCAGGTCACCCGGCTCGAAGCCGATCCCGGCCCAGGCCGCCTTGTAGTAGGCGCTGTTCGCCCCGACGTAGGCGAGTTGCCGCCGCAGTGCGGCGAGCTGGAACTCCGCGATGCGGTCCCTGGGCCAGGTCTCCACCTCGCTCCAGTATTCGGCCGAGCTCGGGCTGTCCATCTTCAGCTTCCTTTCAAACCGTTCACGATGAATCGGGCGAAGGTGTCGGCGACTTTCTCCACGTCGAGCGGCGTGCGGTCAGGGGCGTACCAGATGGGGATCCAGTTCAGGGCGCCGAGCGCCGACTTGACGACCAGGCCGCTGTCGGTGGCGGCGAAGTCGCCCAGCCGGACGCCCTCCTCGACCACGTCGATGAAGATCTGCTCGTACCGGCGGCGCAGCGCGAACACGTCGGCGAGCACGTCCTGGTGGATCGCGATCTCGGCGACCGAGCGCATCTCGATCGCCTGCACGGAGACGCGCTGCGCGTGGTTGCGCAGCATCATCATGGACGCGTGCAGGTGCGCCATCTGATACATGCGCTCGCCGGGTCCGGCGTCCTGGCGGGCGCTGATCGGTTCCACCGCGGCGATGAGATCGCGCATCCCGGTGACCACCACGTCGAGGAAGATCTCCGCCTTGCCCCGGTAGTAGTGGTAGACACGGCCCTTGGTGGCGCCGAGCTCGTCGGCGATCGCGTCGATGCTGGTCGCGAAGTAGCCCTTGCGGGCGAAGGCCCGCGCCGCCGCGTCCAGGATCGCCTTGCGGCCGTCCTCGCCGGGGCCCGGCCGGCCCAGTGCGGGCCGGCCGATCTCACTGCTGCTCAACGGGTGTACCGCCCTTACGTCCGAGGTACCAGGGCCAGTGGACGTATCGGTGAGCCGGTGCCGCCGAGGATGGGAAGCGGCGCGGCGATGAAGAAGAACTCCCAGGCCTCGCGCTCGCTGAGAGGTGCGAGGTTCATCGCCTCCATGATCGGCACACCGTGGTCCACCAGCAGATGACAGTGGACCGGCAACGTCGCCGCCGGCATCTTCTCGTAGGCGACGGTGTCGGTTCCGGAGGCGATGATCCCATGGCTGGTCAGCCATTCCGCCCCGGTGAGCGTGACCCCCGGGGCTCCGGTCGACGTGCCGAGGAAGGTGGCGTTGTCGTCCCAGTGCCGGTCCCAGCCCGTCCTGATCAGGACGACCGAGCCGGGCGCCGGCAGCGGGCGGGTCCGGAACCAGGCGTCGAGCAGGTCGGCGTCCACCCCGTCATCGGGGGTGAGGTCCCGCCCCAGCGCGACGGTGGCGTCCACGAGGTGGCCCGGCGCCAGGACCGGGGGCATCTCGTGGACGGAGTGCACGGCGACGCCGTCGGCGTACGACTGGTTCTCGGTCACGTCGAGGCCGCCGTAGATCCTGCCGAACCTGGAGACGTGCGCGAAGCCGTCCATGTGCGTGCCCACGTGACCGCCCGTGGTGATCATCTCGGCGGCGGCGGAGACGCCGTCGGGATACATCACCTCTCCATGCCGCTTGGTGAGGGTGAAGGAGTAGGGCGGATGGTTGGGGTGGTGCGGGATGCCGGTGTGGAGCCGATGCGCCAGGTCATACACGGTCGACGGGCCCGGTTCCGGCCATGGGACGTCGAGCGTCCAGTGGTCGGTGAATGTCACCGGCTCGCCTCCTCGGCCTCGGCCTTGATGAACCGCCCGAGCACGAGCCGCTGGATCTCCGAGGTGCCTTCGTAGATCTCCAGGATGCGCTGGTCCCGGTACAGCCGCTCGGCGGGGCACGGCCTGCAGTAGCCGGCGCCGCCGTAGATCTGCACCGCCAGGTCGACGCTGCGGTGCGCCGCCTCGCTCGCGTAGAGCTTGGCCATCGCGCCGAGCACGCTGACGTTCTCTCCTCTGTCGTACGCGCGCGCGGCCTCGACGGTGATCATGCGTGCCGCGGTGAGCTCGGTGGCGACGTCGGCGAGCGGGAAGGAGATGCCCTGGTTGTCGATGACGGGCTTGCCGAAGGTCTGCCTGCGGCAGGCCTCCCTGCTGCCGGCGTCGTATCCGGCCAAGCCGACGCCGACCGACTGGGCGGCCACGGAGATCCGTCCCGCGTCCAGCGTCCGCATGGCGAGACGCATCCCGCGGTTCGGCTCGCCGAGGACGGCGTCGTCGCCGACGACCGTGTCCAGCTTGAGGTTGCTGGTCAGGGTGCCGCGGATGCCCATCTTGTCCTCGTAGCGGTCGATCACCACGCCGTCGGCGTCCTTGTCGACCAGGAAGGCGGTGATCCCGCGCGTGCCCGCTTCCGGGTCCGTGAGCGCGAACACGATGTAGGACTGGGAGGCTCCGCCGTTCCCGATGAAGATCTTCTCTCCGCGCAGGCGCCAGCGGTCGCCCTCGCGGACCGCGGTCGTCCTGATGCCCGCGGCGTCGCTCCCCGCGCCCTCCTCACTGAGCGCGAAGCTGACCGCCTTGCCCGCGGCCAGGCCGCCGAGGTGTTCGGCCTTCTGCCGGTCGGTGCCGGCGAGCAGGAGCGGCGTGCCTCCCAGGGCGTACGCCGCCAGGATCGACCCGGTGGAGGTGCAACCACGCGAGACCGTCTCGATGACGGCACAGGTGGTCTCCAGGTCGGCGCCCTGGCCGCCGTACTCCCGGGGCACGAACAGGCCCGCGAGACCGGACTCGACCAGTCTCTCCACGCTCTCCCACGGATAGCGCTGGTCGCGGTCGAGCTCTTCGGCCAGGGGGGCGAAGTGGTCCTCGGTGAGCCGGGCGGCGAGATCGACCCATCTCCGCCGTTCCCCGTCGAGCTCCGGTTGCCAGATGACCGCCACGGACACTCCTAACATACTACTGAGTAGGTTGGTTCGAGGATAGACCTGTGCCCGCCGGGCGGGAGGTTCCGTCCGGCGGGCAGGGGGGGCTAGGCCAGCGCGTCGAGCCCGGCCTGGGCGACCGTCATGTCCTGGCTGTAGTGGCCGCCGCTGACGCCGATGGCGCCGATGACCTGGCCGTCGGCCGTGATCGGGAAGCCGCCGCCGAAGACGACGAGACGGTCGATGCCGGCGGGGGCGCCGATCGCCAGCGGACCGTCGTCCTTGATGAAGTCGTACCAGCCGTCCGTGGGCATCCCGAAGCCCGCGGCCGTGTACGCCTTGTCCTTCGCCACCTGGACGGAGAGCAGGGCGGCGCCGTCCATGCGGGCGAAGGCCTTGAGCACGCCGCTCTCGTCCACCACCGCCACCACCATGGCCAGACCTTGCTCACGGGCCTTCTCCACGGCGGCCGCGACGGCTCGCTGCGCGTCCTCGTAACTGATCGACGGCTTGTTGATGGGTTGCATTGTCGGTCTCCCTTTATCGTTGGTCGTCAGATGACGCCGTCTGCGCGCAGGCCGGCCAGCTCTTCTGGGGCAATTCCGGCGAACCGGGACAGAACCGCCTCATTGTGCTCGCCCATTTCGGGGCCGAGCGAGCGGATCCCGCCGGGGGTGGCGGAAAGCCGGGGGAAGACGTTCTGCATGGGGAACTCGCCGAATTCCGGGTGCGGGAGGCGGACGATGGCCTCGCGCGCGGCGAAGTGCTCGTCGGCGAACATGTCGCGGGCCGTGTAGATCCGGCCCGCCGGCACCCCGTGCTCGTGCAGGTGGTCGAGCAGCGCGTCGGCCGGCATGGTCGAGCACCAGTCCGCGATGATCTCGTCGAGCCGCTCCTGGTTCAGGCCCCGGCCGCCGTGCGTGGCGAAGTCCGGATCGGCGGCGAGCTCGGGACGGCCCATGGCCTGGGCGAGCCTGCCGAAGACGGTGTCCTGGTTGGCGGCGATCAGGACCATGTCCTCGTCCTTGGTGCGGTACGCGTTGCTCGGCGCGACGTTGGGCAGGATCGACCCGGTCCGCTCGCGGGTGTAGCCGCCGATGGCGTACTCGGGCACGGTCGACTCCATCAGGGCCAGGACCGCCTCGTAGATGGCGCTGTCGACGATCTGTCCCCGCCCGGTCGTCTCGGCCACGCGCAGCGCTCCCATGCACCCGAGCGCCGCGAAGGTGCCGGCCAGCGCGTCGCCGAGGCTGATCCCGACCCGGCTGGGCAGGGCCTTCGGATCGCCGGTGACGTGGCGGATGCCGCCCATGGCCTCACCGATGGAGCCGTATCCGGCCCGGCCGGCATAGGGACCGTCCTGGCCGTACGCCGACACCCTGACGATCACCAGGCGGGGGTTGATCTCCCAGAGCGTCTCAGGGCTGAGCCCCCACTTCTCCAGGGTTCCCGGGCGGAAGTTCTCGATCAGGACGTCCGCGTCGGCGATCAGCTTACGGAAGACCGCCTGGCCCTTCTCCACCCGCAGGTTGCAGGTCACGGACTGCTTGTTCCTGCCCAGGATGGGAAACCAGAGCGACTTGCCGTGCGGACGCTCGCGCCCCCACTGCCGCATCGGGTCGCCTTTGGCGGGGTCCTCCACCTTGATGACCTCCGCTCCGAGATCACCGAGGAGCTGACCGCAGTACGGACCGGCGACCAGGACACCCGTCTCGATGACGCGTACCCCGGTCAACGGCCCCTGCGAGAACGCTTCCATGTGATTCATGCACCTTTCTCCATGCGGTCCGGCCCTCATCCGGTCGCGGGCTGGGCGATCAGCGGCCGTCGCACGCGTCCGCGGACCAGGTCGAGAGAGACCGCTCCGATGAGGGTGAGCCCGAGCAGCACGTCGGTCAGCGGCAGGGGCAGCCCGCGCAGCCGGAAGATGTTCCTGATCAGCTCCAGCGCGAACAGGCACACCAGGCCGGACAGGGCGCTGCCCCGCCCTCCTCCGGCGAGCCGGTAACCCGAGATGAGCAGGGCGCCGTACACGAGCAGCTCGACGCCCTCCCCGAGGTTGACCGCGGACGCGCCGGTCCGCATGACCTGGAGCGAACCGGCCAGCGCGGCCACCAGGGCGACGACCACGAACAGCCACATCCGCACGCGGTCGGCCGGGATCCCGGCACGCCGGGCCGCGACGTCGTCGCCGCCGACCGCCCGCAGGTGGTTGCCCCAGCGGGTGTACCTGATGATCCAGCCGACGAGCACGGCCAGGACGACCACGCCGACCAGGACGACGGGGACGGGGCCGATGGCGGTCTTCAGCGCCGCGCTCAGCTCCGGCGTGTAGGCGGCCACCGAGCTGCCGCCGCTGATCACGCTGACCAGGCCGCGGGCCGCCACCAGCATGCCGAGGGTCGCGATCAGGGGCCAGATGTGGAACCGCACCGAGAGCACGCTGTTGAAGAGGCCGACGGCGACCCCCGCCGCCGCGGCGGCGGCGACCCCGGCGAGCGGTGACTCCGAGAGCTGGAGCACCGTGGCGTACACGACGCCCCCCAGCCCGAGCACGGACCCGAGACTCAGGTCCGCGACCCCTCCCGTCATGGCCAGGCAGGCCGCGAGAAGGATGATGGCCGGAGCCATGATCCCGCTCGACACGCTGGCCAGGTTGGCGACCGACAGGAAGCTGGGGGCGAACACGATCCCGCACACGATCACGATCGCGAGGAAGGCGAGACTCGTGGCCATGGGGCTCAGCAACGCGGTCGCCGAAGGTTTCGGGCGGCTGGTCAAGGTTCTCACCTCTTCTTCTCGCGCAATGAGTTGACGGCCAGGGCGACGGCCAGGACGAGACCTTCGATGACGGGCTGCCAGCTCGACGAGACGCCCCAGGTGACGATGGCCGTCGGCAGCGTGCTCAGCAGGAGCAGCGACGCGAACACCCCGCTGAACCGCCCGCGCCCGCCGGTCAGGGCCATGCCGCCGAGCAGCAGGATCGAGATGACCCTGAACTCGGTGCCGGCCGTGAGGCTGGACTGCACGATGTCGCCCTGGGAGGCGAGCACCAGCCCGGCGATGCCCGCGCAGAGCCCGCACAGGACGAACGCGACGCCCTGGACGCGCCGCGGGCTGATGCCACGGGCCCGCGCGGCCTGGGCGTTGCCGCCCACCGCGACGAGATGCCGGCCGGGACGCGTGCTCCTGATCACCAGGCCGACGATCGTGAAGACCACCAGCATCACCCAGAAGACCCTGGGGACGCCGAGCCACGCTCCGGCGGCCTGCTGGCGCAGGAAGGAGTCGCGCGGGATGGCGACGAAGTCCACGAAGATCCGGGTGACCCCGCTGACCAGGAACATCATGCCCAGGGTCGCCACGATCGGATGGATGCCCAGCCACAGCACGAGCCAGGCGTTGGCGGCTCCGATCAGCACCCCGAACAGCACCGCGACCAGCATCGCGGGCGGGAACGACCAGCCCTCGACGAGAAGCTGCGCCACGATCAGCGCGGAGGTGACGGCGGTGACCCCGACGGAGAGGTCGAATTCGGCACCGGACATCATGACGATGCCGACGCCGGTCACCATGATCCCGACAAAGGCCATGTTGAACGCCACGGCCACGACCGTCTGGCCGGACAGGAAGCCGGGGGCCCGCAGGCCGGTCGCCACGACGAGCGCCAGCCAGGTGAGCAGCAGCACCAGCGTGGTGGCGCCATGCCCCCGGGGGGCGAGGGCCGAGACCCTCGCCCACCGGTTCGTCAGTGCGATGCCTGAAGTCGACATTGGTCCGGCTAACCCTTGAGCCCGTACGTCTCCACGCCCTCGGGGCAGTACTTCTCGGCGGCCGAGGCCGAGCCCGCGTCGCCCGCGTACAGCTCCTCGATCCTCTGGTCCAGGCTGGGAATGCTCTTCACCTGGTCGTTGGGGAACTGGCAGGCCGGGTTGAAGTGCGCCTTCGGGTCGGTCGGGGAGTCGACGACCGCGGGAGCCTCACCTGCGACGATCTTGTCGAGGAGCTTGAAGATCTCCTTCGCGTATCCCTCGTACCAGAAGGCGGTCGAACCACCCAGGCCGGGAGTGTCCACCCCGAACAGCATGAGGTCGGCGCCCAGCCCGTAGCCGAACACGTTGCCGGCCCGGCCCAGTTGCTCGGCGGCGTTGATGGTGCCGATCACCATGTTGTCGTTGCCGCCCAGGGCGAGGATGTTCTTGGCGTCCGGCTTGGAGACCAGGATGTCGCGGGCGACGCCCTGGGCGCCGTCCGGCGTGGTCGGCGAGTTGCGCCGCTGGATCACGTCGTCGGGAAGGTCGGGGCACGCCTCCTTGAGGCCCTTGAGAATGCCCTCGGTGCGCAGCAGCGCCACGTCACCGGAGGCTTCGTTCTCCAGCAGGGTCACCAGGTCGGGCTTGCAGTCCCAGTTCTCCTTGGCGTGGTTGCCGCCCGCGAGCCCGCTGAGCCGCCCGGCCTCGACGTTGTTGATGCCGAAGAAGTGCGCGCCGGGGTGGGCGATGTCGATCGCGATGACCGGGATGTTCGCGGCGTTGAACGTGTCCATGAGCTGGGGGGCGACCTTGCCGTCACCCTGGAACTCCACCGCGTGCGTCACGCCCTGGGCGACCATCGTCTCCGCGTTGGAGACGGCGGTGGGCCCGTCCCGGTCGTTGTTGAGAACCACCAGGTCCCAGCTCCGCTTCTCGGCTTCCTTGCGCATGCCGGTGTCGAGCGCCTTCAGCACCGGGCTCTCCGGCTCGGCGAAGTTGGCGAAGCCGATGAACACCTTCTTGTCCGCGGCGGACTCGCCCGCGGCCGGCTCGGCGGTGTCCGTGGAGCCGCCGCAGGCCGCGACCGCGGCGGTGAGCGACATGATGGCCACGGCCTTCAGCGGCCAGCGTCGTAGTCTGGACGTTGACATTTCGTACTCCGATCTCGCCCACACCAGGTGGGATTCGACGAGGTTCCCCGATCTCGGTGCCGCTCAGGACACCTCTGATCCCCCGGTGATGAGTCCGACGATGTCGTTGGCCACGACATCGCGGATGTGCCGTTCGCCCACCGTCCGGCCCTGGCGCATCACGGTCACCCGATCCGCCACCTTGAACACGTGCTCCAGGTTGTGGGAGATCATGAGCACGGACACGTCCTGTGACTTCAGGGCCGTGATGATCTCCAGGACGCCCTCCGACTCCTGGACCCCCAGGGCCGCGGTGGGCTCGTCGAGCATGACGATGTTCTTGCCCCAGAGCATCGCGCGCGCCACGGCGAGCGCCTGGCGCTGACCTCCCGACATCGCGGAGACGGAGTCCGCGAGCGACGGGATCTTCGCGCCGATCCCGGCCAGCGCCTGACCGGCGTCGTCCGCCATGCGGCGGCGGTCCACGAGCTTGAAGAGCCGGCCGAGCAGTCCGGCCTTGACGGGCTCCCGTCCCAGGAAGACGTTCTCGCTGGCCGACATGGAGTCGACGAGGGCGAGATCCTGGTAGACGGTCTCGATCCCGGCCCTGAGCGCGTCGCCGGGGCCGGCGAAGCGCCTGGGCTCGCCGTTGATCAGGATCTCCCCGGAGTCGGGGACGACCACGCCGGCGATGGACTTCACCAGGGTCGACTTGCCGGCCCCGTTGTCGCCCATCAGGGCCATCACCTCACCACGACGCAGGTGCAGGGACGCTCCCGCCAGCGCCGCCACGGCCCCGAAGTTCTTCCTGAGATCCGTCGCGACGAGCACGGACGTGCTGTCGGGCCTGCCGCCGGACCGGGCATCGTCCTGCAGCGTTGCGGGGGATGCTGCTGTGTCGCCGTTCATAGGGCCTGAGTATCGGCCGAATCGTATGCAATCTGTCAAGGGGCAACCGGAACATTACTCCCTGGAGCAAGTGCGGAAAGGTCTAGTCCACGGCTTCTGACGTCAATCTCTGATCATTGATCCGAGACATCATTCCAGGTCACAGGCGTTGGCCGCCCTTGATGACGGCAACAAGAAGGGTTGTCAGAGTCGGACCCGGCTGTCGGGACGTCTTGACGCCTCCGGAGGGTCGAGCCTAGATTGCACACACTTCACGAGGTGGACCGTTACAGGCGCCACACCCGTAGCCAACGCTGGAGGTTCCATGATCGGCGACATGCTCGTCATCGATGCCGTTGTCCACGGATACGACTTCCGGCCGGAGAACCGGAACCCGAACTGCCCGCAGGCTTCGTACGACGGCATGGTCGACTTCCTCTACCGCGTCGGGCACACGTCCGTGGAGTCGGGCAAGCCCGGCTACCTGATGTCCCGGGACGAGTTCACCGCCGGATGGACGGCCGAGGAGCTCGCCGAGATCGTCTTCGTGGAGAGCGACGTGGACGTCCTGTACTACCACGGCGTCGAGATCGACGGATTCTTCTCCGGCGGCGCCTCGCCCTACGAGCTGGGCAAGGCGCTCAAGCGCGCCTACCCCGGCCGGGTCCAGCTCTACGCCCCCGTGGACCCGCTGCGCGGGCCGGCGGAGCTGGAGCTGATGGAGCAGCGCATCCGCGAGGACGACATCGACGGACTGAAGTTCTATCCGACGAACGGCGTCATCGATCCGGAGATCAGCTCCTCGAAGCTCACCCTGCTCAACGACCGCGAGCTGGTGTTCCCGTACCTGGAGAAGGCGCGCGAACTCGGCATGCGGCGCATCGCGATCCACAAGGCCGTGCCGGCCGGGGCGGGTCCGCGGGTGCTCAACCACGTGGACGACGTGACCACGGCGGCCATCGCGTTCCCCGACATGACCTTCGAGGTCGTGCACAGCGGCTGGGCCTTCCTGGAGGACTGCGCCCTGCAACTGCGCTCGCACGGCAACATCTACGCGACCATCGAGTCGGTCTCCAACATGATCGTGCGCAAGCCCCGGAAGTTCGCCGAGATCATCGGCACCCTCATGGCGCACGGCGGAACCGACCGGATCCTGTTCGCCACCGGGGTCCCGTCGGCGCACCCGCAGCCCATCGTCGAGGCGCTGCGCGACTTCACCATGCCGGAGGACCTGGTCGAGGGCTGGGGCTTCCCCGAACTCACCGACGAGATCAAGGCCAAGCTCCTCGGCGGCAACGCCGCCCGCCTGCACGGCCTGGACCCGGCGGAGGTCAAGCGGAGGATCAGCACGGACGGGATCGCCGAGCGGCGCGCCGCCTACCTCGCCGAAGGCGAGCGCCCGTGGAAGCTGCACCGGGAACGGCTGGCCGCCTGACGCCCGGTTCTCTCAAGGAGGTGGAGATGGAAGCCGAACAGCAGGATCTGGTGGCCCGGGTCCTCGACGCGTGCAACGCGGTCCAGGACCCGTGCAGCCTCGGGGTCGGGCAGCCGATGGGGATCGTCGACATGGGCCTGGTCGAGTCCGTGGAGGTGCGGAACGCGGCCGACGGCCGTGCCGTGGGGGTCGCCCTGAAGCTCATCACGACCGCTCCGATGTGCATGTACAGTCCTTATTTCGAACAGAGTGTCCGCCGCGAGCTGGCCAGCGAGCTGCCCCAGCTGGAGGATGTCGCCATCACCTGGGGCGACAGCACGGAGTGGGACGAGAGCCGTATGACACCGGCCGGCAGAGAAAGGCTGGTGGCCAACCGGAAATCCGTCCTGTTGCCGGTCGAAGTCGTACGCACACGGCACGCCGCCGTCCGATGAGCCGTCCGGTCTTGGCCCCCGTGGCGGTCGCCTGTCCCCCGCTTCCACTGTCCGAACGTGAAGGTTGAGGTGCCGGCGTGGCCAAGGCTGAACGTACCTACGAACTCATCCGCGATCTCCTGCTGGGCTCCGCCTACAAGCCCGGGGACAAGCTCACGGAGGCGAGCCTCGCCAGAGCGGTGGGGGCGAGCCGCACCCCGGTCCGCGAAGCGCTGCGCCGGCTGCACACCGAGGGCTTCATCGAGTGGGAGCACAACATAGGAGCCCGGATCCCCGAGTGGAGCCCGGAGGATCTGTGGGACCTGTTCACGGTGCGGGCCCAGCTGGAAGGAGCCGTCGCCCAGCGGGCCGCGCACCGCATCACCGCCGAGGAGCTCGAACAGCTCCGGGAGCTCAGCCGGCGCATGGAGGCGATGGCGGAGCAGGCCGAGCCCGGACACCTCGACCAGATCGCCGAGCTGAACGGCCGGTTCCATCAGATCGTCATGAACGCCAGCCGCAACCAGCGGTTGAGCAGCCTGCTCTCGGCCCTGGTGCAGGTCCCCCTCGTCTATCGGACCTTCCGGCAGTACGACAGGGACGCGCTGTCGCGCAGCATGGCGCACCATCGGGAAGTCCTGGTGGCCTTCGCCAACCGCGACGGGGAATGGGCCCAATCCATTATGCAGTCGCATATCTACAGCGCCCGTTCGACATTGACGAACATGGGCCGCGCGAAGAATCCCGACACGGAAAGCGATTGAACTCTTGGGGAATACCCATTCTGTCGACATCGTCGAGGTCGGCCCGAGGGACGGCCTGCAGAACGAGCCGGAATTGCTCGACACGAGCACGAAGGTCGAATACATCGACCGCCTGATCCGCGCCGGCGCGCGCCGGATCGAGGCGGTGAGTTTCGTCCATCCGAAGCGCGTGCCCCAGATGGCCGACGCCGAGGCGGTGATGGCCGCCGTGCCCAGGCCGGCCGGCGTCTCCTACATCGGCCTGGTGCTCAACCGGCGTGGCCTGGACAGGGCCTTCGCCGCCGGGGTCGACGAGGTCAACTACGTCGTCATCGCCACCGAGACGTTCAGCCTGCGCAACCAGAGCATGGGCGTCGAGGCGTCGCTCGACGCCTGGCACGACATCGCCGCGGCCGCCAGGGCCGCCGGGATCCGGGTCAGCCTCACGGTGTCGGCCGCCTTCGGCTGCCCCTTCGAGGGCGAGGTCCCCGCCGACCGGGTCCTGGAGATCGTCCGGTCGGCGCTCGCCACGCCCGCCGACGAGATCGCGGTCGCGGACACGATCGGCGTCGGGGTGCCGCACCAGGTCCGGGACCTGGCGGCCCGGGTCGCGGAGGCCGCTCCCGGCGTGCCGCTGCGCATGCATTTCCACAACACCCGCAACACCGGGTACGCCAACGCCCTGGCAGCGGTGGAGAGCGGGGTGCGCACCCTCGACGCGAGTGCGGGCGGGATCGGCGGCTGCCCCTTCGCCCCCGCCGCCACCGGCAACATCGCCACCGAGGACCTGCTGTACACGCTGCACCGCAGCGGCATGCGGACCGGCCTCGACCTCGAAGCGACCGCCGCGACGGGCACCTGGATCTGCGAGCGGCTGGGGAAGACGCAGCCGCCCGCGATGCTGGGGCGAGCCGGCGACTTCCCGGCCGGGGCGCGTTAGCACCGCGCCGGCCCGCTCTCCTCGCGGAGAACGAGCCGGCGCCCCGGATCAGCGTCCCTGGAACTGCGGGGGCCGCTTCTCCAGGAACGCGTCGATGCCCTCCGTCCGGTCGGCCGACGACAGGGCCACCATGAGCTGGGACCGCTCGAGCTCCAGCCCGGCGGAGACGCCGATCTCCTCGGAGGCGCGCAGCGCCGACTTGGCGAGCAGACCGGCCACGGGGCTGTGCCGGGCGGCCTCCTCCGCCATCGCCACACCGGCCTCCACCACGCACTCCGCCGGCACGACCCTGTTGACCAGGCCCATCCGCTTGGCGGTCCACGCGTCGACGGTCTTACCGAGAAGCACGAGCTCGGCGGCCTCGAACCGGCCGGCCACCCGGGCCCACCGCTGCGTCCCCCCGGCGCCCGGGATGAGCCCCAGGCGGATCTCGGGCTGGCCGAACACGGCCGAGTCGGCGGCCACGACGAAGTCGCAGCTCAAGGCCACCTCACAGCCGCCGCCGAGGACGTATCCGGCGACGGCGGCGACCAGCGGCTTCTTGAAGGCGGCGATCCTGGGCCAGGCCTTCTGCCGCTCGGCACGCAGGTAGTCGGCGGGGGTGGTGTCCCGGAGCTCACGCAGGTCCGCCCCGGAGGCGAACAGCTTGGTGCCACCGGTCAGCACGACGGCGCGGACCGAGGATTCGCCCTCCGCCCAGTCGAGCGCCTCGACCACGCCTTTCAGCATTTCCGAACTCAGCGCGTTGCGTTGCCGGGGGCGGTTCAGCGTGACAATCGCCACGTGTTTCCGCTGTTCGATCAGAATGGGCTCGTCCGCCATGAATTCCTCCAGGACTACGCGTTCTTATTCGACATACTACTGGGTAGGTTTCGCATTATCCCGCTCACCGAGCGGCCGTGGCAGAAAAACTCCGGTGGACAGCTCCGGCGGGAATGCGCTGCAGTTGACCCATGAGGCGCTGGGGACGGAGAACAGCCGGGGCGGCCCTGCTGGTCGCGGCCGGGGCGACGGCCGTGGCCGCGCTGCCGGTGGAACAGTTCGGCGCACCGGAAGTGGCCCCGTACGTCCCTGTCCGGGGCGTACTCGTCCTGACAGCCGTCGTGCTGGCGGCGACCGGTCTGGGCCTGACGGTGGGCGGGCGCCGGCGGCATGGACGTGCCGAGCTGCGCATCCTGTCGTGGTCTTGGGCGCTGACCGGCGTCGTGCTCATCGTCGTGTCCATGTGGGGCTCCACCGCGGTGCTGCTGGCTCTGGCCGACACCGCGCCGGACCCCGTCAGACGGGTCGAGCTGCGGCTGGACGCGGTCAAGACCGGCCTGACCGTGGGCGCCGGCGCCGCCGGTCTGGTCGCGCTGCTGCTGGGGGTGCGTCGTCAGTGGCTGGGCGAGCGCACCCAGGCCCACCAGGAGTACGACGCGACCGAGAAGCGCGTGACCGAGCTGTACACCAAGGCCGCCGACCAACTCGGGCACGACAAGGCCGCGGTGCGACTGGCCGGGCTGTACGCCCTGGAACGCGTCGCGCAGCACCATGCCGAACACCGGCAGACGATCGTGGACGTGGTCTGCGCCTACCTGCGTATGCCTCCCACACTCGTCGGCCCCGCGCCCACCGGCGATCGGGAACAGGAGCTCCGGGCGCTCGTCGATCCTCAGGAGATGCAGGTCCGCATCGCGGCCCAGCGGATCCTCCGCGACCATCTGCGCTGGAGCCGGTCCGAGCCGTCACCGCCCGCCGCCTTCTGGCCCGGCATCGACCTCGACCTCACCGGCGCGTGGCTGGTGAAACTGGACCTGACCGACTGCCGGATGCGTCTGGCCGGATTCGGCAGCGCCACCTTCGAAGGGTTCGCCCGCTTCGACCGGGCCACCTTCGGCGGCAGGACCATGTTCGCGGGCGCCGTCTTCACCGGCACGGCCGACTGGGAGACCGCCAACTACAAGGCGTGCTTCCAGGATGCGCTGTTCGAGGGGAAGACGGTGTTCCGGGAAACCGTCTTCAGCCAGCGGGCCGACTTCCGGGGCACGACCTTCGCGGGCACCGCGATCTTCGATCAGGCCGTCTTCAAAGGGCTGGCCGCCTTCCGCCGTACCCGGTTCACGGCCGAGGCGCTGTTCGGCGGGGTCACGTTCGCCGGCGAGGCGGTCTTCCGGGAGGCGCTGTTCGCCGGGCCCGCCTCCTTCAGGGACGCCGCCTTCGTCGCCGCGCACGCGTTCTGGGACGCCCGGGTGGAAGCCGCTCCCGGCGTGTCGCGCAGCTGGCCCCCGGGCTGGCGTGAGCTCCCCGATCCCGACGGCTCAGCCCGTCTCGCCGACGACGCCGTTCCCGATGAGACGGTGTCGAACCCGCACGACCCGCCGCTGAGCTGACGTGGAGCCCGCCGGCTGGATGCCGGCGGGCTCGCCGTCGGTCAGCCGAGCGGGATGACCGGTTCGGTCGAACGGGTGGCGTAGAAGCAGCCCGTGGTGGGCAGGCTGCTCGCCGCCGGCGGCGTGGCGCCGTCGTAGACGGCCAGCAGGAAGTTCTGCGGGCACCGCCTGGTGCTGCCGGTACGGATGCCGAAGTGCAGGTGCGGACCGGTCGAGTTGCCGGTGTTGCCGGTCAGCCCGATCTGCTGCCCGGGGGCGACGGCCGCGCCGTTGGAGACCGACCACGACGAGAAGTGGCAGTACGTGTAGACGGCCCCGTCGGTTCCGGTCAGGTTGATGCCGCGCCCGCACGAGCTGTCGTCGATGACCGTCACCGTGCCGGCGCGCACCGCGTACGCCGGGGTGCCGGTCCAGACCGGGAGGTCGATCGCGGGATAGTCGTGGTGCGGGTCGTCGTACTCGCTGCGAGGCAGCGCGCTCCGGGGGACGGGCAGCGAGAACGCGACCGCTCCGGTCGAGGAGGTGATCCGGACAGCGTCGGCGACGACGTAGCCGGGCTGGCTGGTCCAGCGGCTGACGCCGACCACGTTGTAGTCGCCGGCAGCCAGGGTGAAGGTGCCGAGGCTGACCCAGCGGCCGCCGTTGGCGCGCTGGTCGACGACCACGCTGCGGGTGCCGCCTGTGGTCGCCACCATGAACGGGGTCGCGCTGTTGTAGCCGGCGTCCGCCGGATACCAGACCTCGACCAGGTGGGCCCCGGCCTCGGCGATCGACGCCTTGAACCAGGCGGCGTCGCTCGTGACGGTGTTCGGTGCCGCGAACCGGTAGTCCGCGCCGTGCCGCTGGGCGGACCATGCCGACGTGCCCCAGTCGGGGCCTGCGGTGAACCGTCCGGCGGCGGCGTTGTCGACCGTGGTGGTCGCGGCCGCCGCGGGGTCCGCCGGGCCGAGCAGGACCAGAGAGGCCGCCACGACGGTGGATAACCAGCGGGTGATGATTCTCATGGGCTGTTCCCTTGGGGGGTAGAGGGAATGACAGGTGAAAGTATTCAACCAACATGGAATCGTCAATGAAAGATATCTCCATCAACCGGTTGCTCAGCCCGAGGTCAGCGGCCGGAGTTACGGGAGGTTCGGGCGCGGCTCACCGTGGCAGAGTCGAGATAGCCACTCGCCCGTCAACCTATGATCTTTTCATGTGATATCCGCCAGATTGTCGGAAAGGCCTTCATGATTCACCCCCTCAGCCGGCGGTCCGCCCTGCTGGGCGCCGCGGCCGTGACCGGTCTCGCCCTCGGGGACAGACCGGCCGAGGCGGTCGGGAGGGCCGCGTTCGACGCCGCGCGTGAGCGCTGGGTGGACCTGCTGGCCGGCGGGACGTACCACGCCGCCCACGCCGACAAGACGCGGGCGGTCGAGGGCTCGGCCCACGCGGTGCTGCGCAAGCTGAGGCCCGACCACGATCGGCCGAGCCTGTGGCCGGACCTGCCGCTGGACGACCCCCGGACGGGCGACTTCAACCGCGCCTACAACCGGATGCGCACCCTGGCGCTGGGCTGGGCCACGCCGGGCACCGCCATGCACCGGGACGAGCAGGTCGCCGAGACGGCGGCCAGGGCGCTGGACTTCCTGTACGAGCACGCCTACCACGAGAAGCTCGACCCGAGGGGCAGCAACTGGTACTGGTGGGAGATCGGCGTGCCCCGCTCGCTGACCGACACCTGCGCGCTGATGTACGACGGCCTGCCCCAGGATCGCCTCAGACGCTGGCTGCGCCCGTTACGCCGCTGGTGCCCCGACCCTGAGCGGCGCGTCAGTCACCCCGGGGTGGTCGAGACCGGCGCCAACCGGGCGAGCAAGGCCATGGCCGTGGCGATGCGGGGACTGCTGACCCACGACGCCCGCCTCGTCAAGCGGGCCAAGGACGCGGTCTCCGACCTGCTGCGGACGACCAGGGGCCCGGGCGACGGCTTCCACCGCGACGGCTCGTTCATCCAGCACGACGTGTACCCCTACACCGGCAGCTACGGCGTCGACTACCTGGAGAGCGTGGCCAAACTGATCGCCATGCTCGCCGGCTCGCCCTGGGCGATCCCCGACAGCGGGAAGGTCCACGACATCGTGGACCGCTCCTTCGTGCCGTTCGTCTTCGACGGGCTGATGATGGACTGCGTACGCGGCCGGGCCATCTCACGCCAGGGCCACCGCGACTACCACGCGGGGCAGAGGACGGTCGAGGCCATCCTCACCCTGCTGGAGGCGGCGCCCGAGCGCCATGCCAGGCGCTGGCGGCCGATGGTGAAGGGCTGGCTCACCCGCAACCAGGCCGTCCCGTACGAGACGCTCGCGCCGCCGGCGAGCATCGCGAAGGCCAGGGCCCTGCTGGAGGACCCGTCCGTGCCGGTCGGACCGCGCACGACGGGCACGTACGTCTTCCCCGACATGGACCGGGTCGTGCACCGCCGCCCCACCTGGGCCTTCGCGATCGCGATGAGCTCGGAGCGGATCGGCGCGGCCGAGGCCATGAACCGGGAGAACCTGCGCGGCTGGTACACCGGCGACGGCATGACGTACCTCTACACCGACGACCTCACCCACTGGAACGACGACCTGTGGCCCACGATCGACCCGTACCGGCTGCCGGGCACCACGGTCGACCGCCGCAGGCGCGCCGACCTCCGGCACGGCGAGCGCCGCCTGCCGCCCACCCCGTGGGCCGGTGGCGTGGCGCTCGACGGCGGGTACGGCGTGGCGGCCATGAGGCTGGTCGCCGGCGGCTCGTCGCTGCGGGCCAAGAAGGCGTGGTTCCTGCTCGACGACGCGGTGATCGCGCTCGGCGCCGGCATCACGGCCTCCGACGGCCGCCGCGTCGAGACCGTGGTGGAGAACCGCAACACCCACGACTGCCACCCCGCGCTGACCCGGGGCGACGACTGGATCCACCTGTCCGGCGTGGGCGGCTACGCGCTGCTCGACCGCACCGCCCCGAAGCTGGTCCGCGAGAAGCGCACCGGCCGCTGGCGCGACATCGACAAGGGCGCCACCACCGGAGGCGACACCACCCGCGTCACCAGGCACTACACGACGATCCTCGTCGACCACGGCATCGACCCGCGCAAGGCGCGCTACGCCTACGCCGTGCTGCCCGGCGCTTCCTTCGCCCGGACCTCGACCTACCGCGAGGAGGTCGAGATCCTCGCCAACAACGGAACGGCGCAGGCGATCTCCCGCGACGGCCTGCTCGCCGCCGTCTTCTGGCGCGCGGGGACCGTGAAGACGCCGGACGGGCCACTCGCCGCCGACGGCCCGTGCGCGCTGCTGGTCCACCGCGACGGCGGGCGGGCCAGGCTCGCGGTCTCCGACCCGTCCAGGACCGCCGGCGAGGTGAGGATCACGCTGCCCTGGGCGGTGAAGTCGCTCGGGGAACACGACCGCGGCGTCCGCAGAGCCAAACGGGCGATCAAGATCGAGCTGGACGGCACCCGCGGGCGCACCCGCACCGCGGTGGTACGGGTCTGACCCGGGTCAGGACGATCCGGCGGCGGTGAGGCCGGCGACCGCCGCGACGACCTCGTCCACCTCCTGTTCGGTGTTGTAGTAGTGCGGCGACAGGCGCAGGCACCAGTCGACGTCCTTGTCGCCGAAGTCGAACTGCGCGAAGTGGCGGAAGCTGAGCGCCGAGTTGATCCGGCGGGCGTCCATGGCCGCCTTGAACGGCTCCGGCTCCCAGCCGTCCACGACGAAGGTGACCAGGGCGCCCAGGCGCCGGCCGTGGTCGAGGACGCGGATCCCGGGCAGGCCGGCGAGCGCGTCGCGCAGGCGGGCGGCCAGGGCGGGGGTGCGGCGGCCGATGGCGTGCATGCCGACCTCGCGGGCGTAGCGCGCGGCGGCCGCGCAGCCGAGGACGAGGGCGTACGGGAACTCCCAGTCCTCGAACCTGGCCGCCGTCTCGACCGGCTCGTAGCGGCCCGGCTCGACCCAGCGCGCCCCGTACATGTCGATGAACAGCGGTTCGTAGCCCGCGCGCAGCACCCGGTCGGACACGTACAGGAAGCCGGAGCCGCGGGGGCCGCGCAGGAACTTGCGGCAGGTGGCGGTGAGCAGGTCGCAGCCGATCTCCTCGACGTCGATCGGGTACTGGCCGACGGACTGGCAGGCGTCGACCAGGTAGAGCAGGTCCAGTTCGCGGCAGAGCCGGCCGATCTCGGCGACCGGCTGGACCAGGCCGGAGTTGGTGGGGATGTGGGTGACGGTCACCAGGCGCGGGCGGTGCAGGCGCATCAGCGCGGCCATCGCCGCCACGTCCACCCCGCCCTCGGGCACGTCGGGCGCGTGCACGATCCGTACGCCGAACCTCTTGCGCAGCGACAGGAAGGCGATCTGGTTGGAGATGAAGTCGTTGCGGGTGGTGAGGATGACGTCGCCGGCCTCGAACGGGATCGCCGACAGGGCGGTGGAGAACGCGTGGGTGGCGCTACCGGCGAAGGCGATGTTCTCGGGAGCGCAGTTGATCAGCGCGGCGGTCTCGGCGTAGAAGCCGCGGACCTGCTCGGCGCGGGCGGCCGCGGCCTCGTACCCGCCGAGGTCCGCCTCCAGCCGCAGGTGGTCGACCATCGCGGCCAGCACGGGCGCGGCCATGAGGCCGCAACCGGCGTTGTTGAAGTGCACGACGCCCGCGGCCCCGGGAGTGTCGGCGCGCAGGGCGGCGACGTCCAGAAGCGGTTCTGGGGAGATGCTGGAAGCGCTATTATCGATCCTCATGTCAGACGGTAGCAGTTCGGTCGAGCTGGTGGCCAGGCTTCGCGCGGAGATCGAGCGGCTGGCGCCGGGTGACCGGCTGCCGAGCAGCCGGGAGCTGATCCGGCGCCACCGGGTGGGCCCCGCCACCGTGTCGCAGGCGATCGCCACGCTGGCCGCCGAGGGCGTGGTGGTCACCCGTCCGGGCAGCGGCACCTACGTCGCCGCCCGCGCCCGGCGGCGCGCCGAGGTGGCCGACACCTCCTGGCAGACTGTCACCCTCGCCGACCGGAGCGTGGACACCCGCCTCCTCACCGACGCCGGCGGCCCGCCGCCCGCGGGGACGATCATGCTGGACGGCGGCTACCTGCATCGGTCGCTCCAGCCCGGCAAGATCCTGACCGCGGCGCTGGCCCGCGCGGCGCGCCGCCCCGACGCCTGGGACCGCGCCCCCGCCGGCGGCCTGGCGGCCCTGCGCAGCGTGTTCGCCACCATGGCCGGCGACGGCGTGCACGCGGACGACATCCTGGTCACCGCCGGCGGGCAGAGCGCCCTGTCCATGGCGTTCCGCGCCATCGCCGGGCCGGGCGACCCCGTCCTGGTGGAGTCGCCCACCTACCCGGGGGCGATCGCGGCGGCCAGAGCGGCCGGCCTGCGCCCGGTCCCGGTGCCCATGGACGCCGACGGCCTGCGGCCCGGCCTCCTGGCCGACGCCTTCGGCATGACCCGCGCCCGCCTGCTCTACTGCCAGCCGACCCATCACAACCCCACCGGGGCCGTGCTGGCGCCGCCACGCCGCAGGGAGATCATCGACGCGGCCAGGGCGGCGGGCGCGTTCGTGATCGAGGACGACTTCGCGCGGCACCTCGGCCACGGCACGCCGATGCCGCCGCCGCTGCTGGCCGACGACCGCGACGGCACCGTGATCTACCTGACCTCGCTCACCAAACCGGCGGCGCCGAGCCTGCGCATCGGCGCCCTGGTGGCCCGGGGCCCCGTGATGGCGCGCCTGCGCGCCGTCCGGCTGGTCGACGACTTCTTCATCAGCCGCCCGCTCCAGGAGACGGCGCTCGAACTCCTCAGCTCTCCGGCCTGGGAACGGCACGTCCGCGCCTTGGCGGTGGCGCTGCGGGAGCGGTGCGGGACGCTGGCGGCCGCCGTCACGCGCGAGCTTCCCGGCTGGACACTCGACCGCGTCCCCGCGGGCGGGCTCCACCTCTGGGTCCGCCTGCCGCACGGCGCCGACGAAACCGCGGTCGCCGGCACGGCCCGTCAGCACGGCGTCGCCGTCAGCGCCGGCGACCGCTTCTTCGCCACCGAGCTCCCCGCCGCCTACCTGCGCCTCAGTTTCGCCGGCGCCGCCGACCGGGCCGAGCTGATCGAAGCCGTACGCCGGCTCGCGTCCTCCGGTCCCTGACGCGCGATCCCACATCTCAGGGCGCCCACCGGTCAGAGCACTCCGGGAAGCCCGACCCGTACTGGCAAATCGGGGGCTTTCGACTCAACTGCCTCATGGCTACGATCGGGCATCGGTCGCCGATGTGGCGATCTTCTCCAAGAACGCACCGATCGCCGAGGAGAGTGTCCCGCACGTGGCTGAGTCAGGCAGGACCGGGCGACAACGGACGGGGACGATGGACGACGGGAACGGGTTAGCGGGGCCGTCCGGCGACGGCCCGCGGCGACGGGGCGGTGTCCGGCGGCTGCCGTTGCGCACCGTGCTGCTCATCGTCGTGTTCGTGCCGAGCCTGACCTTCGCCCCGCTGCTCGCTTCGGGCATGAACCAGTTGTTCACGCAGTGGCAGGCGGAGAAGGCCCAGATGGACCTGGCCACCACCACGGTGGGCGTACCCGCGTCCGCCCTGTTCTTCGGCCTCGACCGGGAGCGGCGGCTCACCGCGGAGGTGCTGGCCGGCTCGGCGAGCGCCCGCGCCGAGCTCACCGAGCAGCGCCGGGTGACCGACCAGGCCGTGGCGGCGTTCCGTCCGCTGACCGCCCTGGACGTCCCCGACGCGCAGGAAGGGCTCGCCGACGCCATCGCCAGGACCGATCGCGGCCTCGGCCTCCTCGCCGAGCAGCGCCGGGCGGTGGACGCCGGCCGGTCCGGCGCGCAGCGCGCGTTCGACTACTACAGCGGCGTGCTGGAGTCGGGCCTCGGCGTGCTGACCACGCTCGGCAGGACCGACGAGGGCCAGGTCAACAGGGAGGCGCAGGCGCTGAGCGACCTTTACTGGGTCGTCAACCTGCTCGGCCGCGAAGACGCCGTGCTGGCCCGCGGCTGGGGGACGGGGCGCCTGACGAGGAACGAGTACGTCCTCGTCTCCGACGCCATCGGCGCCAGGAACCACCTCATGCGCTCCCGGGTGATCCCCGCTCTCAAGGGCGACGAGACCCCGTACGCGAAGCTGACGGACGGCAAGGCGTGGGCGACCATGACCGCCATGGAGGAGCGGCTGATCACCAGCGCCCCCGAGGGCGACCAGGTGACGCTCCGCGGCGACAGCGTCGCCTGGCGCTCCTCGGTGGAGGCGGTCACCGGGCAGCTGCGGCAGCTGCTCGACCTCCGGTTCGAGAACGTCAGCAAGATCGGTTACGACCACGCCCGCATGGTCTTCACCGTCTTCGTCAGCATCTCCAGCGTCGGCCTGCTCGCCCTGGCCCTGGTGATCTTCACCAGCTGGCGGCTCACCGCCATTCTCCGCCGCCGCATCCTGCACCTGCGCCACGAGGCCCACGAGCTCCAGGAGCGGCTGCCTGACGTGGTCGCCCGGCTCGAACGCGGCGAGGACGTCGACGTGGACGCGGAGGTGCGCACGCTCCAGCCCACCCCCGACGAGCTCGGCGAGCTCGGGCAGGCGCTCAACCTGGCCAGCCGCAGCGCCGTGCTCACCGCCGTGCGGCAGGCCGAGCAGCACCGCGGCTTCCAGCGCATGCTCCAGCGCATCGCCCGCCGCACCCAGATCCTCATCGGCCTGCAGCTGAAGAAGCTGGACGAGCTGGAGCGCAGGCACGAGGACCCCGAGGTGCTGGAGGGCCTGTTCGACCTGGACCACCTCACCGCCCGGCTGCGCCGCTACGAGGAGAACCTGGTGATCCTCGGCGGCGGGCAGCCGCAGCGCCGCTGGCGCAAGCCCGTCCACCTGCTCGACGTCCTGCGCGCCGCGCAGGGCGAGGTCCAGGACTACCGCCGGATCGCGATCGACGTCGAGGGCGAGTCCTGGATCGCGGAGCGCGCGGTCGGACCGCTGGTCCACGTCCTGGCCGAGCTCATGGAGAACGCCACCGCCTTCTCCCGGCCGCTGACCCCCGTGGAGGTGCGCGCCGCGCCGGTCAGCCGGGGCGTCGCCGTGGAGATCGAGGACCGCGGCCTGGGCATGGAGCCCGAGCAGTACGAGGCCGCCAACGACCTGCTGCGGTCGCCGCCGCGGCTCGACGTGATGACCCACGCCGACGACGTGCGCCTCGGCCTGTACGTGGTCGCCCGGCTCTCCGCGGGCCTGGGGCTCAAGGTGGAGCTGCGGTCGTCGGCCTTCGGCGGCACCCGGGTCATCGTGCTGATCCCCGAGTCGCTGGTGGTGGACCGGCCCCGCCCGGTGCCGGTTCCCGAGGAGGTCTCCAGTCCCCGGGAAGACGCCCGCCCGGCTCACGAGGACGGCGATCTGCCGGCCCGTTCCAGAGGACGCGCGATGGCGCACGTGACCGCCTCGGGGTCACCGGAACGGGACGACGCGCCGGCGTCGTCCGGCCTCCGGCCGCTCCCCCAGCGGGTGCGCCAGGCCAGCCTCGCCGCGGAGCTCAAGGTCCCGGCGGCCAGAGACGAACGGACCGGCCAGGAGTTCGCCGTGCGCGACCAGCCCGGCCGGTCCAGCGCCGCGATCGGCGCCTTCCAGAGGCAGTCCCGCAAGCGCCGGACCGGTGACGACGCCTCCCGGCCCGGGCAGGGCGGATCCGCCGAGCCCAGTTCCCCTACGACGGAAGATCGATGATGACGCAGCGCACCACCGCCACGAACATAGACGTGGACTGGCTTCTGGACGGCCTGGTCGACCGGGTCGCGGGCACCCGGCACGCCATCGTGCTGTCCGACGACGGCCTGGTGATCAGCCGGTCCAGGACCATCGAACGCGCGGACGCCGAACGCCTGGCGGCGATCGCCACCGGCCAGCAGAGCCTGGCCCGCGGCGTGGGGCAGCTGTTCAGCGGCGGCCCGGTCCACCAAGTGATCATCGAGATGGCCGACCTGTGGCTGTTCGTCACGGCCGCGGGCCGGGGGACCCATCTGGCCGTGGTCGCGTCCCAGGAGGTCGACGCCGAGCTGATGAGCGTCGCGATGCACACCCTGATCCAGCAGGTGGGCCAGGCGCTGGGCACCGAGGCGCGCCCCCCGCATGACGGGGGGAGACACGGATGAGGCACTGGACGGAGGGCTTCGAGGACGAAGACGCCGACGAGTCCCTCGTCCGTCCCTACACGATCACCGGCGGACGGACCGCACCCGAGCGGGACGACCTGGCGCTGATCACCCTGGTGACGACGGTCTCCGAGGCCTTTCCGGAAGCCGCGCGCGGCCGGAGAAGGATGCAGCCGGAGCACCGCACCATCTTCACGCTCTGCAAGCGGCCGCTGGCGGTGGCCGAGGTCGCCGCCGCGCTGAACCTGCCGGTGTCGGTGACCAAGATCCTCATCGGCGACCTGATCGAGTCGGGTCAGGTGCTGGCCCGGCCGCCGCTCTCCTTCGCACAGGCAGGCGGTTTCCCCGACATGGCAATCCTTGAGGCGGTGAGGGATGGGCTACGCGAACTCTGACCATGCGGACGCCGCTCCCCTGGCAGTGAAGATCCTGGTCGCCGGCGGTTTCGGCGTCGGGAAGACGACCCTGGTCGGCGCGGTGAGCGAGGTCGCCCCCCTGCGCACGGAGGAGTACCTGACCCACGCCAGTGTCGGCGTCGACGACCTGGAGGGCGTGGGCGGCAAGTCCACCACCACCGTCGCGCTGGACTTCGGCCGCATCACCATCAACAGGCAGCTCGTGCTCTACCTGTTCGGCACGCCCGGCCAGGAGCGCTTCTGGTTCATGTGGAACGACCTCGTCAACGGGGCGATGGGCGCGGTCGTCCTGGTGGACACCCGCCGGCTGGAGGTGAGCTTCGCGTCGATCGACTTCTTCGAGAGCCGCGGCATCCCCTTCGTCGTCGGCGTCAACTGCTTCCACGGTGTCCGTGACCGGACGCGGGAGGAGATCCGCAAGGCGCTCGACCTCGACCCGCAGGTGCCGCTGGTGCTCGGTGACGCCCGCGACCGGGCGGCGGGGCGCGACGTGCTGCTGGCGCTCATCGACCACCTGATGGCCACCCGGTCCCGCACCGCGCCGCATCCCGTGGCCTGATGCGTCCTACCAGGCGGAGCCGTCGTGGCTCCGCCTCGGCGGGCGGTTCAGGCGCGGCCGTTGGCGGCGCACCAGCCTGCCCAGGTGGTGGCGCCCTTGCCGAGCTGCTTGTTGTAGAAGGACGTCCACGAGTTCTCGCTCGGCCCAGGCGCGCCGGGGGCGGCCTTGTACAGCGGATGGCTCTTCTCGACCTCGGCCCGCAGCCACGGCTCGATGTCGGCGTACGAGCTCAGCGACCAGCTGCGGGCGTGGTAGGTGAGCTGGCCGCGCACGTCGGTCTCCGCCAGGCACATGAACGGCGCCCACGGGCTGGTCCGCGACCAGCTGATCTTCGTCTTCATCGCGCCGGACGGGACGCCGGGCTTGGTGCGGGCCGCCACCTCGCGGTCGTCCACGGAGAAGTCGAACATCTCCTGCGCCGCGTACACGCCGCCGACCAGGCCGAACCGCTCGCCGAGGGTGGCGCCGAAGTCCGTCCGCACGGGGATGTCGCTGGTCCACACGGTCTCGTCGTGCAGGCGCTGCAGCGGCGGGCCAACGTAGGAGGAAGTGATCGGGAACGGGCCGAAGTTGACCGTGTCGTTGTTGATGGGGACGACGGGATACGTCTTGCCGTCGACCGGGTTCTTCCACGTGCGCACGACGTGCTTCGGGTCGGCCGGGTCGGTGTAGAAGACGATCTCGCGGGAGAGCTGGTAGAGCTGGGTCGTCCCGGGGACCCGGTACAGCCGCCGGATGTTGTAGCCCTCGATGTTGAAGAGCTTCTGGCCGTGGCGCAGCTCCGGGTCCAGGCTGTTGCCCTCGATGTTCGCGTACACCGAGCCGGAGATCCGGAAGACCATGTCCTTCCCGTCCGGGCGTCCGAACGTCTGGAGGGAGAGCTTCGCGCTCTTGTCGGTGACCGTCTTGTAGACGGGCCCGGGGTCTGTGGGGGCGCCGCCGTCCGCCGCCGCGCCCGGCATGCCGGTACCGAGGACCAGGACGACAAGGGCTAAGAACCCCGTAACGCTTCGTTTTAACACGTGAACGCCTTTCACTTGGAGACGCAAGCGAACAGCGCCATATGTGATCATGCCGAGCGAAGGGTTGTCCAGGCGGCGTCAGCGCCGGGGGTCGATGTGGATCTTCGGACCGGCGCCTCCGGGACGGCGGCCGGCGAGGACGCCGGCCGTCTCGGCGAGGCCGACCGTGGCCGCGACCAGCGGGCGGGCGTCCACCGAGCCGTCGGCGTAGGCGGCGATCGCGCCGGCCAGACCGGCCGAGCCGCCCAGGATGCCGACGGCGGTGACGTCCTTGAGTACGAGGTCGCGGGTGTCGAGGGTGGACGGGGTCCGGGCCAGGCCGATGTAGACGAGGCGGCCGGCGGGTTCGACGAGGTCGAGCGCGAGTGCGGGCAGTCCGGGCGCGTTGGAGGCGTCGATGACGGCGTGCCAGGGCAGCGCGGGCAGCGACGCCCTGGTCCAGGTGCCGGTGAAGCCGAGGTCCGCGGCCAGGCGCAGGCCCTCGTCGTCGCGGCCCATCAGGTGGACCTCGACGCCTCGGGCGCGGGCGAACAGCGCCGCCAGCAGGCCGATCGTGCCCGTGCCCAGGACCAGCAGCCGCTCGCCCGGATCCAGGGCGGCGCCGCGGACGGCCCGCAGCGCGTTGCCGCCGGGTTCGACGAGGGCGCCGAGCGCGGGGTCCACGGTGTCCGGCAGCCGGTGCAGGGCGGTGACGGGCACGGCGACTTGTTCGGCCAGCGCGCCGGGGCGGCCCCGGCTGATGCCGATCTCGGCCAGTTCGGCGCACACGTGGTGGCGGCCGGCGCGGCAGCGGGCGCAGTGGCCGCAGCCGAGCATGGTGTCGCCGGTGACGCGGCGGCCGAGCCAGGCGGGGTCCACGCCCTCGCCGATGGCGGTGACGCGCCCGCACCACTCGTGGCCCGGCCGTAACGGGTAACGGGACCGGCCGGTGCTCAGGTAGCTCATGTGGCCGGTGAACAGCTCGACGTCGGTGCCGCACACGCCGGCCCTTTCGACGTCCACCACCACCTCCCCGGGCGCGGCGACCGGCGGCTCGACCTCCTGGACCTCCGCCTCCCCCGGGCCGGTCAGCACCAGCGCCCGCGTCACCGGGGGCCGATCACCTTCTGGCGCTGGCTGCCCAGGCCGTCGATGCCGAGCTCCATCACGTCGCCGGGCCGGAGCCAGACGGGCGGGTTCTGGCCCATGCCGACGCCGGGCGGGGTGCCGGTGTTGATCAGGTCCCCCGGTTCCAGCACCATGAACTGGCTCAGGTGGTGCACGATGACGTACGGGTCGAAGATCATCGTCTTGGTGGTGCCGGTCTGGCGGCGCACGCCGTTGACCGTCAGCCACATGCCGAGGTTCGTGACGTCGGCGATCTCGTCAGGGGTGACGAGCCAGGGACCGGCCGGGTTGAAGGTCTCGGCGGACTTGCCCTTGCTCCACTGGCCGCCGCGCTCCATCTGGAAGGCGCGCTCGCTGACGTCGTTGACCACGCAGTAGCCGGCGATGGCGTCGCGGGCCTCCTCCACCGAGTCGAGGTAGGAGGTGCGCCTGCCGATGACGATGCCGAGCTCGACCTCCCAGTCGGTCTTGGTGGAGCCGCGCGGGATGCGCACGTCGTCGTACGGCCCGACGAGGGTGTTGGGTGACTTGGTGAACAGGATCGGCTCGTCGGGGACGGCCTGGCCGGTCTCGGCGGCGTGGTCGCTGTAGTTGAGGCCGATGCAGAGGATCTGGTGCGGCCTGGCGATCGGGGCGCCGACGCGCTCGCCGGCGAACGCGCGGGGCTGACCTGTCGCGACCCGGTCGGCGAGCAGGGCGGCGCCGCCCCGGGCGAAGAACCGCTCGTCGAAGTCGGGGGTGACGTCGGAGACGTCGATGTAGTGGGTCTCGTCCACGCGGACGACGGGCTTCTCGGCGCCTGGCGCGCCGATGCGCATGAGCTGCACGTGTCTTCTCCGTTAGCTGGAAGGGGGCCGATCGCCGGAGACGATGGCGAGGATGGCGGGCAGGTCGTCCACGAGCGCCCGCACGGGGGTGCGGTAGGCGAGGCCGCTGATGCTGATCGCGCCGCTGGGCACGGTGGGCGAGGTCAGGTAGGCCGGGACCGCGAGACAGTTGACGCCCGGCTCGTTCTCCTGGTCGTCGACGGCATAGCCCTGTCTGCGGACCCGTACCAGCTCGGCGTGCAGCTCCCCGGCCGTGCCGATGGAGCGGCCGGTGGGCCGCTCCAGCGTCCGGTCGCCCACCCAGGCGCGCACCGCGTCCTCGTCGGGCAGGGCGGCGGCCAGCAGCATCTTTCCCACGCCGGTGCAGTGGGCCGGATTGCGGCCGCCCACGACGGAGCTCAGCCGGACCGCCCCGGACGGCGGGTCGAGCTTGGAGCGGTAGACGACCCAGGGGCCGTCGAGCACCGCGTAGTGCACCGTCTCGCCGTACCGGTCGCACAGCGCCTCAAGGATCGGGGTCACGCGGACGTGGTCGGGGCGGGCCTCGTGGTGGGCGAAGGCCATGCGCAGGAACTCGTCGCCGAGCACGTAGCGGCCGTGTCCGTGCCGGCTGGCGAACCCGGCCCGGCGCAGCGAGGCCAGCGCCCGATGCACCGTCGGCTTCGAGCTGTCCACCGCCCGCGCCATCTCCTCCAGCCCCACCCCGTCGGGGTGACGGGCCAGCTCCGCGAGCACCGCCAGCACGCGATCGGAGCCTACGAGCCGCTGCTCCTCCGTCCATTCGGGCATATTCCGTACGTTAGACCGTCGTTCCAGGAAACGGAAGTTGCTCGCGGAGAAGGCTTCCCCGGGTGGCGGGAGCCGGTTAGCCTCACAGACAGTTCCACTCATGTGTTATCGATTCCAACTATTGGAAAGAGACATGCGCACCGCTCTCATCACCGGCGGGGTCAGCGGCCTGGGCAGAGCCGCCGCCGTCCGCCTGGAAGCCGACGGCGTCCGGGTCGTCACCCTCGACATCGCCGACGGCGCGGACCTGGTCGTGGACGTCACCGACGCCGCCGCCGTCCAGGCCGCCGCCGACGAGATCGGCCCGGTCGACATCCTGGTCAACTCCGCCGGGATCGTCGGCCCCAACGCCCCGCTCTGGCAGCTCCCGCTCGACGGCTGGCGGCGCACCTTCGAGGTCAACGTCGACGGCACCTTCCACACCTGCCGCGCCTTCGTGCCCGGCATGCGCGAGCGCGGGTGGGGCCGCGTCGTCAACATCGCCAGCATGGCCGGCAAGGACGGCAACCCCAACATGGCGCCGTACTCCGCCTCGAAGGCCGCCGTCATCGCGCTGACCAAGTCGCTCGGCAAGGAACTCGCCACCAGCGGCGTGCTGGCCAACGTGATCGCCCCGGCCGTCATCGAGACCCCGATGAACGCCGACACCGGCCCGGAGGCGCTGGCGCACATCACCGGGCTCATCCCGATGCGCCGCGTCGGCCGCCCCGAGGAGGTCGCCGAACTGATCGCCTGGCTGGCCTCCGACAAGGTCAGCTTCTCCACCGGCGCCGTGTACGACATCAGCGGGGGACGCGCCACGTACTGAGCTTCATAGGCGAACATTTGACCGTTTTATTCCTTTTTGCTACGTTTGAGGCTTGCAGCAGCGGGGTCCGCCATGCGACCGCTGTGTTCTGCCCGGACCGCGCCTTCGCGCGGCCGCCTAATCCGCCATCCGGCGGAGCCGGGGACCCACTCTCATTCCGGGGTGAATCGGCGCCCGATCTCGCGCCGTAGGGCACTTCCACGCCCGAACCCGTCAGCTAACCCGGTAGGCGGCATGGAAGCTAGGAGCAATCCCTTCATGCGTCTCACCCATCGGATCAGCCATCGGATCAGCCATCGGATCAGCAGTGCCCTGCTCGGCCTCGCCGTAGCCACGGGCGCCATGACCACCGCCGCCGGCGCCGCCCAGGCCGCCACTCCGGCCGCGGCCGTCGAGCGGCCCCTCGCCAACGCCCCCTCCGTGGCCGGCAGCGCCGCGTACCTGATGGACGCGAAGAGCGGCGAGGTGCACTTCAGCAAGGAGGCCGACCTGCGCAGGCCGGTCGCCAGCCTCACCAAGGCGATGACCGCCTACACCGTGCTCAAGCAGGCCAAGCCGACGGACAAGGTCACGATCACCGCCGAGGACGTCGAGTACGGCAGCCAGGGCGGCGCTTCGGTGGCCCACCTGCGCGCCGGCGACACCCTCACCGTCGAGAACCTGCTGTACGGGCTGATGCTCCCGTCCGGCGCCGACGCCGCGCACGCGCTCGCCCGTGCCTACGGCCCCGGCGTGCCCGGGTTCGTCGCCGAGATGAACGACACCGCCCGCAAGCTCGGCATGACCGACACCGTGTACGTGAACGCCGACGGCATGCCCTACCGGGGCGGCGGCCACTCCACCGCCCGCGACCAAGCGACGCTCGCCAAGGCGACGCTGGATGACCCGACCCTCAAGAAGATCACCTCGACCCGGTACCACGCCGTGGAGTCGACGTCCGAGCACGGCTCGTACGCGTGGAAGAACACCAACCGCCTCCTCGCCGCGCCGGGCGCCCTCGGCGTGAAGACCGGCTACACCAGGGACGCGGGCTACACGCTCGCCTTCGCCGGCGAGCGCGACGGCAACCGCCTGGTCGGCGTGATCCTCGGCGAGACCGACTCCGGCCGCCGCTTCCAGACCGCGCAGGCTCTGCTGGACTGGGGGCACGCGGGCCACCGATAGGTCCCTTTCCTGCTTGTTGCCTGGGAAGATGTGGCCTGGTGGCAGCCGGGGCCGCACGATCGGCTAGCGTCGAAAACGGCGCGTGCGGACGGTTTGTCCGGCACGCGCCTACTCGCCGGTCGCAGGTCCAGGCCCCGGCTTCGAAAGGAAAGAGATGGTGGAGCCGGTGCCGGCTGACCTGAACACGATTGAGCGCCGAGGCGCGGTGCCGGGACGGGGGTGCGCGCGATGAGCGTCGCGCTGGGCCTGGTGGCCATCTTCGTCCTCACCCTGGCCACCGGCTACTTCGTCGCCCAGGAGTTCGCCTACGTCACCGCCGACCGGCTCGCGCTGACGCAGCAGGCGGCCGCGGGCGACAAGAAGGCGGCCAAGGCCGTCAAGGTGCTGGAGCGGCTGTCGTTCATGCTGTCCGGCGCGCAGCTCGGCATCACCGTCACCGCGCTCGTGGTCGGCTTCATCGCCCGCCCGGCGCTGGCCGAGCTGATCTCACCCGCGCTGACCGCGCTCGGCATGCCCGCGGGGCTGGTGGACGCGGTGGCGCTGGCGATCGGGTTCGCGCTCGCCACGATCATCCAGATGGTGATCGGCGAGCTCGCCCCGAAGAACCTGGCGCTGGCCAGGCCGGAGCCGCTGGCCCGCGCGCTGGCCTCGTCGACCCTGATCTACCTGGCCGTGGCCGGGCCGATCATCAAGCTGTTCGACGCCACCGCCAACAGGCTGCTGCGCGCGGTCGGGATCGAGCCGGTCGAGGAGCTGCACCACGGCGCCACCCTGGAGGAGCTCGGCCACATCATCGGCGAGTCCGAGGCGCACGGCCACCTGCCCGGCAGCCAGGCCGACGTGCTGGAGCGGGCGCTCGCCTTCTCCGACCACACCGCCGAAGAGGTCATGGTGCCCAGGGCCGACGTGGTGGCCGTCGCCGCGTCGGCGACCGTCGCCGAGCTGGACGAGCTCATCGCCGCCCACGGCCACACGCACTATCCGGTGCTCGGCGCCACGCTGGACGACGTCGCCGGGCTGGTCAGCCTGCGGGACGTCGCCGCCGTGCCGACCGGCGCGGCGGCCACCACCCGGGTCGGCGACCTGGCCCGCGAGGTGCTCGTCGTGCCCTTCTCGCAGCCGCTGCCGGACCTGGCCGGCCAGCTCCACGCGCGCGGCGAGGAGGTGGCCTGCGTGGTCGACGAGCACGGCGGCCTGGCCGGCCTGGTCACCTGGGAGGACGTCGCCGAAGAGCTGGTCGGGGAGATCGCCGACGAGAACGACGCCGACACGCCCGCCGCGGTGCGCCGCGGCGACGGCTGGGAGCTGGACGCGGGCCTGCGGATAGACGAGATCGCCCTGGCCACGGACCTGAGCCTGCCGGACGAGGACGACTACGACACGCTGGCCGGGCTCATCCTGCACCGGCTGGGCCGCTTCGCCGTGCCCGGCGACGTGATCACCGCGGACCTGCCCGCCACCCTCGACCCCGGCGCGCCCACCCACGCCCGCATCGAGGTGCTGACCCTGAACCGCCACGTCCCCGAGCGCGTCCGCCTCACCCCGTACCGGCACGAAGGCGAGCAGCAGTCGTGAACCTGTCCCTGGGCCTGGCCCTCACCCTGTTCCTGCTGGCCGGCAACGGCTTCTTCGTCGCCGCCGAGTTCGCCCTGGTCGCCGCCAAGCGCCACCGCCTGGAGAAGGCCGCCGCGCAGGGCAGCCGGTCCGCCGCGGCGGCGCTGGCGGGGATCAAGGAGCTGTCGCTCATGCTGGCCGGCGCCCAGCTCGGCATCACGCTCTGCTCGCTCGGCCTCGGCGTGGTCTCCGAGCCGCTCATCGCCGGCACGCTCACCCCGCTGTTCCACGCCGCCGGGCTGCCCGAGGCCGCCGCGCACGCGGTCGCCTTCGTCATCGCGCTGGCCATCGTGACCTTCCTGCACATGGTTCTCGGCGAGATGGCGCCCAAGTCCTGGGCGATCGCCCATCCGGAGCGCTCGGCCACCGTCCTGGCGCTGCCGTTCCGCGGCTTCACGCTGGTCGTCCGTCCCGTGATCAGCGTGCTGAACGCCGTCAGCGACGCGCTGCTCCGCCTGTTCAAGGTCCGGCCCCGGGAGGGTGACGCCAACCCGCGCACCCCCGAGCAGCTCCAGCACCTGGTGGAGGAGTCGCGCAGGCTCGGGCTCATCGAGGCCGACGACCACGCCGTGCTCACCCAGGCCCTGCACGCCCCGAACACCGGCATCGCCGGGCTGATCACCCCGATCGACCGGATCGTCGGCGTGCCCGCCGCCGCCTCGGCCCAGGACGTGGTCGACGCCTGCCTGAACGCCGGACGCTCGCGCCTGATCGTCGGCCCCGCCGCGGCGCCGCTGGGCGTCGTCCACATCCGCGACGCCTACCTGGCGCGCCGCCGCTCCCGCGACGTCACCGCCGAGCAGCTCGCCTACCGCGTCCCGGCCCTGCACGCGGGCGCCTCGGTGTCGGACGCGGTGTCGGCGCTCCGGGCCGGCCACAGCCAGCTCGCGCTCGTCCGCGACGACGACGCCACGATCGGCATCGTCAGCCTCGACGACCTGCTGACCACCCTGCTGGTGCCAGGGAACGGGGAGCCGACGGCGCGCTGACGAGTCACGTGGCGATCCCGTCATTCCGAGGCATGACGGGAGGAATGGCGCTCTGGCTCACGGTGATGCACCCGGGCACCGAGCGCGCCGACGTACGGGCACGTCAGACGGCGTGGCTGCGGACCACGGCGCCCGTCGCGCTCACCCTGACCTGTGCGGGCCTGGCAGTCGGCAGCTCACCGGCCCTGCTCCCGTGGGCGATCATCGCGATGGCGGTCGTGCTCGGCGACGCCGTGGACGTTCCCTGCACGCCTGGGCGCACCCTGGCCGGTGCTCGTCAGCGGTGCGCTGATCGCCCTGGGAACCCTGATCTACCTGCTGATCCTCGTACGTCTGACGGCGAGACTCCGCTCGCCGGGCGTGAGCATCGGCGGCGGCGGGCTCATCGGCCTCCGGGCCGTCCGTCCACGCCGTTCCCGGAATCCCGCAGGTGGGTGGCGAGCTGTTTGCGCACGGGCCCGTAGTGGGCCTCGATCGCCGCCTGGAAGGCGGCCACGTCGCGCCGCCGGGCGGCCGCCACGATCTCCGCATGCGCGTCGGCCGTCTCCCGTCCGTCGGCGGTGGACGGGGCCAGCAACGGGGCGACCATGCTGTGGACGTCCCAGAACGCCCCGGTGAGCTGCTGGACGAGGTCGATCTTCAGCGGCTCCATGAGCAGCAGGTGGAAGGCGCGGTCCTGCTCGACGAACGTCTCCCCCTTGTCGGCCAGCTCCCGCATCTCGGACACCAGCGCGGCCAGGGCGTCGAAGTGGGGCTCCTCCAGAGCCGCCACAAGGGAGGCCGCCAGGCCCTGTTCGAGCAGCTGACGGACGCCGATCACCTCGCCGAGCACGGTGAAGTCGTCGCGGCTGCTCAGCTGGACGCGGAAGGCGAGGCTCTCCACCAGGGCCACCAGGGACAGGCGGCCGACGTACATGCCGTGGCCGTGCCGCACCTCCACGATGTCGAGGGCGCTCAGCGTCTTGATCGCCTCACGCACGCTGGAGCGGCTCGCCCCCAAGCTCTCGCAGAGCACGGACTCGGTGGGCAGCGGATCGCCGGGCTTCAGATGGTTCCGCAGGATGAACGCCTTGATCTGCTCCGTCACCTCCTGCCGCCGCAACGGATGCCGCCCCGTGGCGGGTCCAGGGAAGTCCAGCGCCATCTTCTGCCTTTCCCGCGATGCCGGTCTCTGGCGTGCACCCTAAGCATAGGACGTCAGACGTCGTATGCTTCCCGGCTTCACCGGGTGCCCGCGGACGATTCTGCCGGAACCTGGGCTGTCACGCCCCCGGCCTCGTCACCCTGTCGGCGAACCAGCGGGTGATGGTCGTCGGGTGGGTGATGGCGGTGCCGACGACCACGGCGTACGCGCCCGCCTCGACCGCCGCGGCGGCCTGCTCCGCCGTGTGGACGCGCCCCTCGGCGATCACCGGGACGGGCAGGTCGCGGGCGAGCCCGGCGACCAGTTCGAGGTCGGGGCCGGGTCCTGGGCGGGAGTACGCCGTGTACCCGGACAGGGTCGTCCCGACCACGTCCGCGCCTGCCTCGGCGGCGGCGATCCCTTCCTCGTACGTGGAGACGTCCGCCATCACCAGCCGGCCGGTACGGTCGTGCACGGCCTTGACGGTTTCGGCGAGCGTGCGGCCGTCGGGGCGCGGTCTGCGGGTGCCGTCCACGGCCACGATGTCCGCGCCGGTCGCGGCGACGGCGAGGGCGTGGTCGAGGGTCGGCGTGATGAAGACGTCGCCGTCGCCGTCCTTCCACAGGCCGATGAGCGGCAGGTCCAGCGCCGCGCGGATCCGCCGCAGGTCCTCCAGCCCCTGCGCCCGGATCCCCGCCGCCCCGCCGGCGGCCACCGCCCGCGCCACCCGGCACATCGTGTCCGGGTCACGCATCGGCTCCCCGGGGTACGCCTGACACGACACCACCAGACGGCCCCGAATGGCGGCCAGCGCGGGGTGCTCAGCGGCCGACGTCATGATCCTCCTCGATGGTGCTCGCGCGAATCCTCGATGGTGCTCGCGCGAAGCGGGCCGATCACTCGCGCGTCCAGTACGGTTCCAACCGCCCAGCGGGCCAGCGCGAGGCGGGCCCACGCGAAACGACCCACGCGAAACGGCCCGACGCGAAGCGGCCCGGCGCGAAACGGGCCCGCGCGAAACGGGCCCGCGCGAAACGGGCCACGCGAGGCGGGGCGGAAAATGGTGTCGGTCATGGGGACGCTTCCAGGGCCATGCGGGCGGCGCCGAGCAGGGCGGCGGCGCCGGCGAGGGCGGCGGGTTCGACCGGGACGTCTCGCAGTGCGGGCAGTACCTCGGCGGCGATGGCGGCGCGTAGCGGTCGCCACCACGGTTCGCCGCATCCGGCGACGCCTCCCCCGATGACCACGATCTCGGGGTCGATGACGTTCATCAGCCCGCCGATGAGCGAGCCGAGCGCGGCCCCGCCCTCGGCCAGGACGTCCGCGGCGAGCGGATCTCCGGCCGCAGCCAACCGAGCCACCCCGGCGAGGTCCGCGGCGTCCGTACCGCCCCGGCGACGGTACTCACCAAACAGGGCGGGGCCGGACGCGACCGCCTCCACATGCCCCTGCCCGCCGCACGGGCACGGCCTCCCGGCCGCCGCCGCCACCGGCACATGGCCCGCGTGACCGGCCACAGCGTGCGCCCCGTGCCGGACCCGCCCACCGAGCATGGCCGAGGCACCGACGCCGGTGCCGACCGCGACCAGCAGGACGTCCTCCCGGCCGGCGGCGGCACCGCGCCACTGCTCGCCGAGCGCGTGCGCGTGCACGTCGTTGCCGACCACCACCGGCACCCCGAGCCTGCGCGACAGCTCGCCACGCAGATCGGTCCCCGCCCATCCAGCCAGTGCCCCGGTCGCCGAGACCACCACACCACGCCCCGGATCGACCACCCCAGCACTACCGACACCGACCGCGGTCACAACCCCCCGGCCACCGAGACCCCCGACACCAGCCGACTCCCCGGTCCCATCGCGGAGGTCACGCCCGACCTCCGCACTACCGGCCGCGATCACAACCCCCCGGCTCTCGGTGAGGGTGTGGATGAGGGCGGTGGCGGTGGCGAGGATGGCGTCGGGGCCTTCGGTGGCGGGGGTGGGGCGCGTGGCCGTGGCCAGGAGGGTGCCGGAGTGGTCGACCAGGCCGGCGGCGATCTTCGTGCCGCCGATGTCCACGCCGACGACGAGGCTCACAGCAGCCCGGCCTCCTCCAGATGGGCGGCGACGGCGCGGCCCTCGTCGGCGGTCAGCTCGCGCATCGGCGCGGCGACGGCCGCGTGCCCGATGACCCCGCGCAGGGCCAGCGCGGTCTTGAACGCCCCGACGCCCCGCGTGCTGCCGCCGGCGGTGGCAGGGGAGGCCGCCTCGACGATGCGGAACAGCCGGGTCAGACGGTCCTGTTCGGCCTTGGCGTCGGCCCAGCGCCCGTCGGCGCAGGCCCGCAGCAGCCGTACGTAACCGTGCGGGTCGACGTTGGCCAGGCCGGGCACGGCGCCGTCGGCCCCGGCGAGCATCATCGCGTCGACCACGACCTCGTGCCCGGTCAGCGCCGAGAACCCGGCGAGCCCGGCGGCCCGCAGGACCACCTGGCGGAACCCCACGTCGTCGCCGCTGGAGTCCTTGAGCCCGTCGACGACGCCGTCCGCGGCCAGGGAGAGCACCAGGTCGGCGGTGAGCTTGGTGTGCACCGACACCGGCACGTCGTAGGCCAGGAGCGGCAGGTCAACGGCGGCCCTGACGGCGCGGAAGTGCCGGTCGACCTCGACGGGATGGATGCGGGCGTAGAACGGCGCGGTCACCACGACGGCGTCCGCGCCGAGCTTCCTGGCGATCTCCGCCCGCTCGATCACGCGGCCGGTCGTCGTCTCGATGCAGCCGGCGAGCACGGGCACCCGGCCGGCGGCCGCCCGCACCACGACCTCCAGCGCCTTGTCCCGGCGGGCGTCGGTGAGGAAGACCGCCTCGCCGGAGCTGCCGAGGGCGAACAGGCCGCTGACGCCCGCCTCGATCAGGAACTCGACCAGCCGCTCCAGTGACGCGGCGTCGATCTCGCCGTCCGGCGTCAGAGGGGTGACGACCGGCGGGATGACGCCGCTGAAGCGGGGCTTGCGGGGGCTCAAAGAAGGCTCCTTACGGGCGATTCGGGGTGGACGCAGTGCCAGAAGTGCGCCTCCGCCTGAGTGGCGGGCGGGAACTCCTGCGCGCACGCCTCGGTGGCCTTCCAGCAACGGGTGCGGAACGGGCAACCGGACGGCGGGTGGGTGGCGGACGGGACCGGGCCGGTGAGCACGATCCGTTCGGTGTCGTCGAGCAGGCTGGGCGTGGCCGAGAACAGGGCCCGCGTGTACGGGTGGCGCGCCCGGCCGGCCACGTCGGCGACCGGCCCCTCCTCGACCACGCGGCCGAGGTACATGACCGCGATCCGGTCGGCGAGGTAGCGGACCGTCTGGATGTCGTGGGAGATGAACACCAGGCCGAGCCCCAGGCTCGTGCGCAGGTCGAGGAGGAGGTTGAGCACCTGGGCGCGGACGGAGACGTCCAGCGCGCTGGTGGGCTCGTCGGCGACGATCACGTCGGGTTCGAGGGTCAGGGCGCGCGCCACGGCGACCCGCTGGCGCTGGCCGCCGGAGAGCTGGCCGGGCAGCGCCTCGGCGACGTGGCCGGGCAGCCCGACGAGGTCGAGCAGGTCGCGCACGCGTTCCTCGCGCTGCTTCGGCGTGCCGCGCCGGTGCACGTCGAGGGGGTCGCGCAGGATGCGGCGCACGGACAGGCGGGGGTTCAGCGCGGTGGAGGCGTCCTGGAACACCATGGCCACGGCGGCCCCGAAGTCCCGCCGGCGGCGCCGTACCGGCAGCGTCCACAGGTCCTCGCCGCGGAAGCGCACCGTGCCCGAGGTGGGCGCCTGGAGGCCGACCACCACCTTGGCGAGAGTGGACTTGCCGCATCCCGACTCGCCGACCACGCCGAGGATCTCGCCCCGGCCGACGGAGACGGTGGCGTCGGTGAGTGCGTGCACCTTGTCGCGGCGCACCAGGCCGCCGCTGCGCGCGGTGTGCACCACGTGCACGTGTTCGAGGCTGACGACTGGTTCGTTCACCGTTGTCCCCCTCCGGGATGGAAGCAGGCCCGCGCGTGGTCGTGCGGGTCGCCGGCCAGCGGCGGCGGAGCGGTGCGGCAGGTCGCGTCCGCGGCCGCGCACCGGCCCGCGAAGCGGCAGCCGGGCCCGAAGTCGCGGGGCGCGGGCACCACGCCGGGCACCTGGTGCAGCCGTTTGGCCCCGCTCTCCAGGGAGAGCACCGAGCCGAGCAGGCCCCGGGCGTAGCGGTGCTCGGCGCCGGACAGGAGCGAGCCGGTCGTGCCGATCTCGGCGAGCTGGCCGGCGTACATCACGGCGATCCGGTGCACGAGCTGACCGACCAGGCCGAGGTCGTGCGAGACGAGCAGCATCGCGAAGCCGAGCTCGTCCCGCAGCTCGACCAGCAGCTCCACCACTTGCGCCTGCACGGTCACGTCGAGCGCCGTGGTGGGCTCGTCGGCGACCAGCAGCCGCGGGCCGCGGGACAGGGCCATCGCGATCAGCACGCGCTGGCGCTGGCCGCCGGACAGCTCGTGCGGGTAGCTGCGCCGGGTGCGCGCCGGGTCCAGGCCCACGAGTTCGAGGAGCTGCTCCGGCGTACGGGTGCCGCCCCTCTTGGTGAGCTGGCGCAGCTGGGTGCCCACGAGGACCGACGGGTTCAGCGACGACATGGCGTCCTGGTAGACCATGGCGATCTCGGGGCCGGAGATGGCCCGCCGTTCGCCTGGCGGCAGGTGCAGGATGTCGCGGCCGTCGTAGACGATCCGGCCGCTCACCTGCGCGGCGCGGGGCAGCAGACCCATGATGGCCAGGCTGGTCAGGCTCTTGCCGCAGCCGGACTCGCCCACCAGCCCGAGCGTCTCGCCCACCCGTACGTCGAAGGAGAGCGACTGGACGACCGGGACGTCCCCGTATCGCTGCGGGAAGCGGATGGTCAGGTCCTCGACCGACAGCAGCGGCGCGGCCCCGGGCGGCAGCGGCGGGACGCGTGGCGGGCGCTCGTCCGCCACGACGGCGAGCCTGGCGAGCGCGTCCCCGGTCTCGGTGCTCTCCTCGGCGGGTACGGCCGCCGAGGAGACGTCGTCGGCCGGTGCGGCGGCGCGCCGGGCGGAGCGGGGCGCGGCCCACGCGTCGGTGAGCCCTTCGGCGAGCAGGTTGAGCGCGAGCACCGTGACCAGGATCGCCAGGCCGGGGAAGAACGTGGCCCACCAGCCGCCGGCCAGGACGAGCTGCCTGCCGTAGGCCAGCACGTTGCCCCAGCTCGGCGCCGGGTCCTGGATGCCCGCGCCGATGAACGACAGGCTGGCCTCGAAGATGATCGCGTCGGCCACCAGCACGGTGGCGAACACCATGATGGGCGCGGCGCAGTTGACGGCGACGTGCCTGACCAGGATGTGCGGCCTGGTGGCGCCGATGACCTTCTCGGCGGCGACGTAGTCCTCGCCGTACTGCGCCAGGACGTTGGCCCGCACCACCCGCGTCAGCTGCGGCACGTACAGGAAGGCGATCGTGCCGATCAGGACCGGGAGGTGGCGGCCGAAGACCGCCACCAGCACCGCGGCGAGCGCGATGCCGGGGAAGGCCATGACCACGTCGAGGACGCGCATGATGCCCTCGCTGACGGCCTTGCGCGAGGTGGCCGCGAGGCTGCCCAGCACCGCGCCGGCGGCGACGGCGAGCGCGGTGGCGCCCAGGCCGATGAGGAGGGAGGACTGCGCGCCGTGCGCGATCCTGGCGAAGACGTCACGCCCGGCCCTGTCGGTGCCGAGCCAGTGGTCGGCGCCGGGCGGGACGGCGGGCGTGCCGGTCGCGAGCGGATCTCCGGCGAAGAGCGGCGCCAGCACGGCGAAGAGCGCGATCGCCACGAGCACGGCGAGGGAGACGACGGCGACCGGGGAGAGACGCGCGAAGCGGATGCCGGGGTCGGAGAGCCGGGCGGTCAGGCCTGATCTGAGCATCTCACACCGCCCTGATCCGCGGGTTGACGAGCAGGTAGAGCAGATCGACGACGAGGTTCACGAGGAGGAACGCCACCGCGATCGTCAGCACCGCGCCCTGCACCAGGGCCACGTCGCCGTTCGTGACGCCTTCGAGGATGAGCTTGCCCATGCCGGGCAGGTCGAAGATCGTCTCGATGACCACGGCGCCGCTCAGCAGGTAGCCGACCCGCAGGCCGAGCACGGTGAGCGGGGTGATGAGCGCGTTGCGCAGCGCGCCGCGTACGACGATCGCGCGGGGCAGGCCGTTGCCGGTGGCGGTGCGGACGTAGTCCTTGTCCAGTTCCTCCACCATCGAGGTGCGCACCAGGCGCGACAGCGAGGCCGCGGCCGGGACGGCGATCGCGATCGAGGGCAGGGCCAGCGACAGGAGCCAGCCGGTGACGGAGTCGGCGGGGTTGACGTAACCGCCGGTCGGGAAGATCGGAACGCCGAGCGCGAACTCCTGGATGAGCAGGATGCCCAGCCAGAAGGAGGGCATCGCCACCCCCGCGATGGACAGCACGCGGGTCACCTGGTCGGGCCACCGGTCGCGGTGGAGCGCGCCGGTGACCCCGAAGGCCAGGGCGCCGGCCACGGCGAGCACCAGGCCCAGCACGGTGAGCTGGATCGTGAGCGGGAAGGCCGTGACGACCCGGTCGATCACCGGGGTCGCCGGCGGGGCGGTGTAGCCCAGGTCGCCCTGCGCCAGCTGCCCCAGGAACCGGACGTAACGCAGCGGGAGGGGGTCGTCCAGCCCGTGCTCCGCCCTGTAGGCGGCGCGCGCCTCCGGGCTCGCGCCGTCGCCGAGTGCGTTGTACGCGGGATCGTTGGGCGAGAACTGGAGGACCACGAAGACCAGCAGCGTGACGCCCAGCAGCATGGGCGGCAGGATCACCAGCCGTCTCACGGTCAGCCGTAGGAGTGCGAACATGGCGCTTTCTCGTCGGGGCGGTCAGACGCGGGCGACGTCGAGGAAGGACAGGCCCGTGGTCGGGATGGGCTGGAAGCCGGTGAGCGCCTTCTCGTCCCAGGCGGTGGGCAGCTTGCGGTGCAGGATCGGGTAGAGCGGCACCTCCTCGGCGACGAGGTCGACGGCCTGGCCCCACAGCTTCTTCTGCTCGGCGGCGTCGTCGGTCCGCACCGCGGCGTCGAGCAGCTCCAGCATCTTCTTCGCCTCGGCGGTCTCGCTCCAGCGGTAGCGGTTCTCCGGCCAGATGCCGTCGTAGAACCAGCGCAGCAGCAGGTCCATGTCGTTGCCGAAGACCGAGGGGTCGCCCGGCGCCACCAGGACCTGGAACGCGCCGGGGTCGATCTTGTTGGTGTACTGCCCGCCCGACTGGCCGATGTCGAGCGTGGTGGTCACGCCGACGGCGTCCCAGGACTCCTTGATGATCGGGACGACGTCCTTCACCCAGCCGGTGTCGGTGGTGACCATGGTGACCTGGAGGTTCTCGACCCCGGCCGCCTTGAGCAGCTCCTTGGCCTTGTCCGGGTCGTAGCCGTAGACGGTGGCCGCCTCGGCGTACGCCGGGTGCGACTCCTGGACGTAACCGGTCGCCGCGGCGGCGTTGCCCAGCATGCCCGTCCGGATGACCTTGTCCTTGTCGATCGCCCAGTGCAGCGCCTGGCGCACCCGCTTGTCGTCGAAGGGCTTCTCGGCGCAGTTGAACATGAGGAAGAGCAGGCCGAAGGACTGCACCGCCTCCAGCTTGTGCTTCTGGCCGACCTTCTCGGCGTCGAGGTACGGCACGTCCTCGATCGCCGCGACGCGGCCGGACTCCAGCGCGGTCACGCGGGCGGACGGGTCGGACAGCAGCCGCCACGTCATGTTCTTGACCTTCGCGGGGCGCGGGCCGTTGTACTCGTCCCACCGCTCGAAGACGATCTTGTCTTCCTTGGTCGCCTCGATCAGGCGGTACGGGCCCGAGCCCACGGGCTTGGCGTCGAAGGCGGCCTTGTCCTTCTCCACGATCGCCCTCGGCACGATCTTGACGACCGCGAGCCGCTCCTTGAGCAGGGGGAAGGCGTGCTTGAGCTTGATCTCCGCCGCCGTGTCGCCGACCGCGGTGACGCTCTCCACGAACGGGATGAACTGCACCATGAGCGAGGCGTTGGCGGGGTCCATGACGCGCTCGAAGCTGAAGGCGACATCTCCGGCCGTCACCGGGGAGCCGTCGTGGAAGGTGGCGCCCTGGCGCAGGGCGACCTTGTACGTGGTGTCGTCGACCTTCTCCAGCTCTCCGGCGGCGAGCGCGGCGTACGGCTCGCGGGTCACCGGGTCGAGGTCGAACAGCGCCTCCAGGGTGTGCATGTTGGCCGCGACGGGCGTGGCGCCGGACGAGGTCATCGGGTCGAAGCCGGTCGACAGGGCGTACGAGATGCCGGCCTCGATGCTGTCGGCGGCGGCGGCGGGCGCCGCGCTGCCGGTGGAGGCGGGGCCCGAGCACGCGGCGAGCGAGCCGGTGAAAGCGGTGGCGGCGCTCATGGCCCCTACGAGCCGCAGGAAGCCGCGGCGGTTGACGGACGGGGCGGGATCGGGCATGGCTACCCCTCTCCTTTAATGGTGACCGTTTTGGGGGGTATCGTCACGGGTCCGGCACAGGACACATGACGTCTGATGTCTGATGCCGATGCGGGGAATGTAGACGACCTTTGGACGAAAGGGCAAGATGTTGGCCGTGATCGAGCCCATCTCGCGACCGTCCCGCGGTACGCAGCTGCGACAGCGAGAGGTGGCCGAGCGCATCAAGCAGTACATCCTGCACCACCGCCTGCGGCCCGGCGACGCGCTCCCCACCGAGGCGGAGCTGTGCGCGGCCATCGGCGCGAGCCGCTCCAGCGTGCGGGAGGCGATCAAGACCCTCACCGCCCTCGACATCGTCGAGGTGCGCCACGGATACGGCACCTACGTCGGCAAGCTGTCACTCGCCGCCCTGGTCGAGAGCCTGAGCTTCCGGGGCCTGCTCAGCCGGTCCGACGACTACCAGGTGCTCTCCGAGCTGGTCCAGGTGCGCCAGACCCTGGAGCAGGGGCTCGCCTCCGCGATCATCCCCGCCCTGGGGGCGGATCTGCGCGGCGAGCTGGAGAGGCTCACCGACGAGATGGACGAGCGGGCGCGGGCGGGCGAGACGTTCATCGAGCAGGACCGCGAGTTCCACCTGCTCCTCATGAAACCTCTGGGCAACGAGCTGGTCACCCAGCTCACCGCCGCCTTCTGGGACGTGCACGCGATCGTCGCGCCCACGATGCCCACCACCCCCGAGTCGGTGCGCGAGACCGTCGCGGCGCACCGCGCGATCGTGCGGGCGGCCTCCGCCGAGGACCTCCAGGGGTTCGCGGAGGCGATCGCCGCCCACTACGCGCCGGTGCGGCGGCACCTGAGGGAAAATCGCGGGCATTGACGGCTCTCCACCCCGCACTTACAGTACGGGAGGTCTGATGTCTGATGCTCCTCGGCTCCAACCCCCCGAACCGAAGGAGCGATCGATCCGTGACGTCCCTGCCCAGAAGGCTCCTGCGCGGAGTCTTAGCCCTCGTCCTGTCCGTCGCCGCCGCGGCGGTCCTCGTCCCCGCCCCCGCCTTCGCGGCCGTCCCCGGCGTGTCGGCGACCGTCGGGGCCGACTGCCCGCTCAGCCGGCTCCAGCTCACCCTGGACAACAAGTCGGCCCAGACCCAGACGTACACCGTGACCTGGCCCGGCCGCTCCGGATCGCCGTGGACCCGCACGGTGGCCGCCGGAGGCAGCGCGCTGCTCCACTGGACGCTCGACCCCGGCACCCCGTACACCCTGCGCACCACGACTCCGACCGGCCTCGACACCACGCAGAGCGGCAGGTTCCACTGCGGCGGCGGGATGTCCGCGCTCGTCGGCTTCGACTGTACGGAGAGCCGCCTCCAGCTCATCCTGGAGAACCGGACCACTGCGGCGAAGACGTTCACGGTCACCTGGCCGGGCCGGACCGGCTCGCCCTGGACGCGCACCGTCGCCGCGGGCGGTAACTACCTGCACTACTGGACGGTCCCGGCCGGCACGCCGTACACCCTGCGGACCACGGCGGAAGGCTTCGACGACACGCGTTCCGGCGTCGCGCGCTGCGGCCTGGCCGCCGACGCGCCCCAGCTGAACTCGACCGCTGTGCTCCGCACCAGCACCACCATCAGAGGGCTCAACGGACCCAATGGCCGCTACGACGGCACCGTCCGATCGGTGCGGATCCCCGGCATGGCCGTCACCGGGAACGGCACCGTCATCGCCGTGGCCGACGCGCGCGTCGACGGCTCCTACGACCTCGGCGGCGGCACCAACAACATCCAGATCGTGCTGATGCGCAGCACCGACCACGGCCTCACCTGGGAGCAGCCGCGCGTCATCCACCACGCCGCCACGACGTCCCAGGGCGTCGGGGACCCGAGCGTGCTCGTCGACCGCTCGACCGGAGAGGTCTTCGTCTTCTACACCTACTCGCCGCGGCCGGGCATCAGCTTCTGGTCGGGCGGGTCCGGCTCCAACGCCGCCAACGACCCCGACAGCCTGCACATCCAGTACGTCAAGAGCACCGACCACGGCGTCACCTGGAGCGCCCCGGTCGAGCTCAACCCGTCGGTGAAGGACCCGGGCTGGCGGCAGCTCTTCGCGTCGTCCGGGCACGGCATCCAGACCAGCTCCGGCCGGCTGATCCAGCCGATCGTCTACCGCGACGCCGCCGGGACCAGCCACGCCGCCAACATCTACAGCGACGACCACGGCCGGACCTGGCAGCGCGGCTCGTCGGCGAGCGGCAACGTCAACGAGAGCAAGGCCGTGGAGCGCAGCGGCGGCGCCGTGGCGCAGAACATGCGGCACAACGGCGTCCGCTCCCGCTTCCTGGCCACCTCGGCCGACGGCGGCCGGACCTTCGGCGCCGCCGCCGCCAGCCCGGTGCTGACCGATCCGCTGTGCAACGCCGACGAGCTGTCCTACCTCACCCCCGGGCAGCGCGGCTCGAACGGCGCGCCGATCCGCACCGCCACGGTCCTGTACAGCGGCAACGGCCACCCGACCGCGCGCAACGACCTCACCGTCCGGCTCTCCACCGACGACGGGGCCACCTGGCCCGCCAGGGCGCTGGTCAAACCCGGCGCGGCGGGCTACTCGACCATGGCCGTGCTCGCCAACGGCCAGGTCGGCGTCCTCTACGAGATCGGCGACACCGGCGGCATCGTCTTCGCCCGGTTCACCCCCGCCTGGCTGAGGGCCGCCTGACCTGCCGACCACGGACCCGCCGGCCTGCGAACGGCCGGCGGGTCCCTGGACTACCGGCATCCGCACCCCGGCCATTGAACTCGGCGGCGCGGCCGGCCGTACCAAGCCACAGAGAACAGCGAAAGGGTCAAGATGCACAAGCGCACCCTCGTGGCTCCCGGCCTGGCCGCCGCCACTGCTCTGATCGCCACCTCGCTCAGCCCGGTCTCGGCTCAGGCCACCACTCCCGTCTACCTGGCGGCGGCGCTCAAAGGCGCCAACGAGGTGCCCGCCAAGGGAGGGAAGGCCGGCGATCCCGACGGCAACGCCCTCGCCGTGTTCAGGATCCATGGTCAGCGCGTCGACTACGCCATCAGATGGCACGGCGTGGCCGCGCCCAGCGGGTTCCACATCCACCGGGGCCAGAAGGGACAGAACGGCCCGGTCACGGTGCCGTTCTTCGGCCAGGCGCTGCCCGCCACGCTGCACGCCGTCAAGGGCACCGTCCGGGTGAAGGATCTCGGGCTGCTGCGCCGTATCATCACCAACCCCGGCAACTGGTACGCCAACCTGCACAACGCCCAGTTCGCCGCCGGAGCCGTACGGGCTCAGCTCTACCGGATCCATCCGGTGGAGCTGGAGTCGGTGCTCTCGCACGGGTTCGGCAAGACGCTCACCACCCAGGCGAACGGCCGCCAGGAGGTGCCGGCGCCCGGCACGAAGTCCGGCGACCGCGACGGGCGCGCCGGATGGCTGGTGCAGCCGGAGGAGAAGCGCGTCTGGTTCGCCACCGCGTGGAAGCGGATCGGCGCACCGGTCGCCGCGCACATCCACCGCGCCCCGAAGGGCAGGAACGGCCCCGTGGTGGTGCCCTTCTTCGCCGCCGAGAAGGGCCTGCCGGCGGGCGTCAACGGCGTCGCGGGCAGCGTGCCCACTCCCGCGGCGACGGGCCGCCGCATCTGGAACAACCCGAAGAACTGGTACGTCAACCTGCACAACAAGCAGTTCCCCGGCGGCGCCGTCCGCGGCCAGCTCTACCGCGGCGACTGGTGACCCGTCAGGGTCTCAGCCGGACGCGGCGGTCGAGGACTGCGTCATCCGGTAGTGCGACGGCGGGACGCCGTAGCGGTCGACGAACGCCTGGCGCAGGGTCTCGGCGGTGCCGAACCCGCATCTCGCCGCCACCACGGCCACCGGCAGGGACGTGGCCGCCAGCAGGTGGGCGGCCGCTTCGGTGCGGGCCTGCCTGATGAACCTGCCGGGCGTCAGGCCCGCGTGCTTGAGGAACAGCCGGGTCAGGTGACGCTCGCTCACGCCCGCGCCGGCGGCCAGCGTGGTCGTGGTCAGATCGCCGTCCAGGTTGGCGACGATGTGGCTCATGATGCGCTCGACCAGGCCGTTGCCGGGCGGGGGCGCGGCGGTGAACATGCTCATCTGCGCCTGGTTGCCGGGCCGCTGCATGTAGGTGACGAGGTTGCGGGCGACCCGCCGGGCCACCTCCGGGCCGTGGTCCTCCTCGACGAAGGCGAGGGTGAGGTCGAGGGCGCTGGTGACCCCGGCCGAGGTGGCGATCTCGCCGTCGCGGACGAAGATCGGATCGGGATCGACCGAGACCTTCGGGTACTTCGTGGCCAGATGCCGCGCCCACTCCCAGTGGGTGGTGACGCGCCGCCCGTCGAGCAGCCCCGCCGCCGCCAGGATCTCCGCCCCCGTGCAGACCGACGCGACCCGCCGGCTCTCCCTGGCCAGGCGGCGTACGTGGGCGAGGATCCGCGGGTTGTCCGCCGCCGCCATGCAGCCGATGCCGCCGGTGACGACGAGCGTGTCGAGCGGGCCCTTGACCTGTTCGAGCGCCTCGTGGGCCTGCAGGGTCAGGCCGCTGGCGCAGGTGACGGGATGGCCGCCGGGACTGGCCATGACCATCCGGTAGGCGGGCGCGGCTCCGTACCAGTTCGCGCTCTGCAGCGTCGAGGTCACACAGGCGATGTCGAGCAGCTGCGCGTCGGGATAGCCGACGACGACGACACGACGCTCGTGCATGAGAAGACTGTACGGCGTGCGGGCTGTGAGCGGAGGACCCCGGCGGCGGTCAGATCATCCCGGACCGGGGCGGTGCTCGGTGGGCAGGGGCGCGGGAAGCAGCTTGCCGAACGGGACGGCGCGCATGGCGCGCAGGCGTTCGGCGGCGCGAAGGTGGCCGTGTCCGGCGGCGAGCCTGTAGTAGGCCCTGGCGATGTCGAGCTTGGACGGGCCCTCCTGCTCGTAGGCCCGGCCGTAGGCGAAGGCCAGATCCGCCGCCAGGTCGATCGGCGGCCGGTGACGGTCGAAGGCCTCGGCGCCGGGATGCCGCCGCTGCACCGCGACGTAGGCCCAGTGCCGGGACTCCGCGACCTCGCCCAGCAGCGCCTTGATGATCGCCAGGCGGTAGGCGGGCTCGGAGTCGCCCTCGGCCGCCCGGCGGACCAGGTACGCGACCATCCTGGAGGTGCGCCGGTCGGCCTCCTCCGCAGGCGTCCGGTAGAGGTCGTACGTGCCGGTCGTGTGCGTGCGGGGCTCGTACGCGCCGGTGGCCTGCGCGCGGGGTTCCTTCCTGGCGGCGAGCCAGCGGGCCTGCCACTGCGGCACGGTGCCGAGGGGGGCCACCGGCAGGCCGGTCTGCTCGGCGTGGCGATGACAGACCGTGACGAAGGAGGAGACCAGCTCCCAGTCAGGGAGGCGTTCCCGCTTGCCGTTGAGTATGTCGCTGAGCGTGCTCGTGGGCAGTTCCTTGGGGATGCCCGGCGCGCGCGACAGCCGGTTCATCCGGCCATAGCTCGGCTGCCCGGCCGCTTCCCGCAGCTCTATGAGCTGGGCTATGAAGGCGTGGTGCTCGCCCTTATGCGTTTCAGTCATCGTCCTTGAAAGTGTCGAACGGATCAGGTTGTCGCCATATTTGCAGAAAAAATCTCGCAGTTTGGACGGTTTTCCGATATCCATCTATTTCGGCATCAACGGCCACTTTCATTGATCTCCGGCGCAGCCGTACCAGGTGTGGTACCGCTGGTCAGACGGCCGATGGGATCGTCTTAGGTGGCTGATTTCCGGATAAGTCAGGAACAAGCCGGACGACCTCGTACGATCGCGGAAGTTTGCCCCCGGGGACGCTTCGTTGTCGATCTCGTCCGGCTCTGTCCGGGCATGTTTGCACCACTGGCCGGCGCCTTTCCCGGAGCCGCACCATGGGTCGCGTCCACCGCCGCCCTCCGGGAGGCCAGCGCCCCCATGCCGCTTCTCACGGCTCGCCCCTCAAGCATCACGTACCGCGCCGACGCTCCCTGCCCGGCGGACGAGCACCTGCTGGTCACCCTCCTGACGACCTGGGTCCTCGCGACCGGGCGCACACCTCCTGCCGTGCGCCCGGAAGAGATGACCCCCGAAGAGCTCATCGACTTCTGGGCCGACGACCGCGCCTGAAGAAAGAGGACCGATGTTCACCACCTGCCAGTTGCTCACGCTCACCGTGACGATCATGATCGCCGCGATCACCTGCGCGCTCTTCCTGGCCACCGGCGTGCCCTGGCCGGCCGCCCTGCTCGGCGGCGGCGGGGCGGGCGGGGCGACGCTGGTGGCCCTGCCCAAACTGCTGAACAGGCTCGACCCGTGACGCGTGAGAGATCCGCCTTTCCCGGGAGCTGTCCTGCTACGGTTTAGCCGCTCAATGGACACATAAGGGGATATATGTTCGGCATTGTCCGCCCATGCCGGCACGTCATGTGCGAGGGACTCTTCGCGGACTGGATGGGCCATCTGTGCGGGCTCTGCCTGGCGCTCCGTGACGAGCACGGGCACCTGTCCCGCCTGGTGACCAACTACGACGGCCTGCTCGTGTCCGTCCTCACCGAGGCCCAGTCCCCCGCGTCCGCGCCGCGCCGGCGGGCGGGCGCGTGCGCGCTGCGCGGCTTCAAGGGCGCCGACGTGGTGGAGGCCGAAGGGGTGCGGCTGGCGGCCTCGGTGTCGCTGCTGCTGGCGGCGGGCAAGGTACGCGACCACGTGGCGGACGGGGACGGCGTGTACGCCCGCCGTCCGGTGGCCGCCGGAGCCACCCGGCTGGCGAGCCGCTGGTCCTCGGCGGGCACGGCCATGGCGGGCACGCTCGGGTTCGACCCCGCCCCGCTGACGGCGGCGGCCGGCCGCCAGGCCCTCCTGGAACGCGCGCCCGCCCGCGCCCTGCGTGAGCTGACCGGGCCCACCGAGGACGCCGTGGCCGCCGCCTTCGGGCACACGGCGGTGCTCACGGGGAAGCCGCACAACCGGGCGGCCCTGGAGGCGGCCGGGCGCGGGTTCGGCAGGCTGGCCCACCTGATCGACGCGGTGGAGGACCTGGCCGACGACAAAGCGTCCGGCGCGTACAACCCGCTCGCCGCCACCGGCACCGGCCTGCGCGAGGCACGCCGCCACTGCGACGCCGCCCGCGCCGACCTCCGCGCGGCGGTCACCGAGCTGGACCTGCCGCACCCCTCCCTGGCACGCGCCCTCCTGGTACGGGAGACCGGCCGAGCCGTCTCCCGGGCCTTCGCCATCGCGGAGGGCAGTGAAGCACAGCCCCACCGTGCCGGGCGCTGGTCCGGGCGGGCGCCTGAGACGCCGCCCGGTGATCCCGGGGCGCCGCCGGGCAAGCGTCCGCCGAAGCGGGATCCGGGAGGGTTGCTGTCCTCGTTGTGTGCCGCGCTGACCTGCTGCACGTGCGGGCTGTACCGGCCCGCGTGGGACGAGGACCACGAGAGCTCCTGCTGCCAGCGCTTCGACTGCTCGGGCTGGGACGCCTGCGGCAACTGCGGCGAATGTTGCAACTGCTGCAACTGCTGCAACTGCTGCGGCGGAGACGGGTGCTCCTGCGACTGCTGATCCCCCGTAGGGAACTTGACACTGCATGCTGCCCTATTGCATCTTGCAATATAGAAGGAGGCAGTATGAGACTGTTAGTGATCGGGGCGACGGGCCGTACCGGTGCGCACGTCCTGGAGCAGGGTGTCGCGCGCGGCCACGAGGTGACGGCGTTCACCCGGAAACCGGAGCTCCTGAAAGGGCGCGAGGGCCTGCGCGCCGTCGTGACCGGGGACGCGACCGACCTGCCCACCGTGCGCGAGGCCGTGGCGGGCCAGGACGCCGTCATCTCGGCGGTGGGCACGAGCGGCATCGCGAGGACGCTGATCGCCGCGATGCGCGAGACCGGCGTGCGCAGGGTGGTGATGACCAGCAGCCGCTCCATCCCCGCCACCCGTCCCCGCCTCGCCGTCGGCCTGGCCTGGCTGTTCTTCCGATCGGCCTACGTGGACCTGGCGCGGGCCGAGGGCATGCTGGAGGTCTCCGGCCTCGACTGGACGATCGTCCGCGCCACCATGCTGACCGGCAAACCCGCCAACGGCCGGCTGCACGTCGACTTCGAGGCCAACGCCACTGGCGGCGAGGCCACGCTGCCCCGCGCCGACTACGCGACGGCGCTCCTGGACGCGGCCGAGGACGACGCCATGATCGGCAGGACGCCGGGCGTGTGCGGCGCCCGGGCCTGAACCGGACCCGCGAAGCCCCCCACCGTCGTCATGGGGTGCACGTGTAGCCCGCCGGCAGGGATGGGTCGCCGCCGGGGCGGGTGGCCTGGAAGCCGAAGGACGTCTCGCCGCCCGGCGCGACAGTGGCGTTGTGCCCGGCGGGGCGGGCGGTGGCGGTGCGGCCGTTGTTGTGCCCGTGCACCGCGTCGACCCCGGACAGGATGGGATGCCGAGCGGGGTGGCCAGCGCCGCGTTCTGGAACCTGTCGTACATGTCCGCCCAGGCAGCCGGGGTGTTGGGCGACGGCGCGGACACGCCGCCCGACAGCACGGACCCGAGGCGGTAGGCGGTGACGTCGGCGGGCGCGGGAGCGGTCAGCCAGGGCGCACCACCAGGCCCGATGGAGTGAAACTTTCACCCTTCCCTAACAAGATCGCGCCATGTATGGTCAAGCCGTTGCCGAAAGAAAGTTTCACCCACGGAGGATCGATGGGCAAGAAGCTTCACCTGCTGGCCGTTCCGATCGCGGCCGTCGCCATGGCCGCACTCACCAGCCTTCCCGCACAGGCCGCCGACGGCTACGACCGGTGCCAGCCGGGGAACTACTGCATGTTCTCCGGCCTCGACGGCACCGGTGACATCATCCAGATCACCGCCGACACCCCCGACCTCGCGGCGCTGGGCATGGCCAACCGCGCCAACTCCGACTGGAACCGTACGAGCTCCCTCGTCCACCTCTACTCCGGGGCGAACTACACCGGCTGCACGGCCGTGACCCGCGCCGGCTCCAAGGGCAACTTCTTCGCCACCTACCGCGAGTTCTTCGAGTCCGTCCGCATCGGCGGCCCCAACGGCCCGTCGTGCGGCACGCCGCCCGGCGAGGACTCCCCCGCCGTCTCTTCGCGATGACGGCCTCTTCGGGATGACGGCCGCGCCCCCGGCCGACGAACGGCCGGGGGCGTCGCTCAGCGGATGAAGCGGTCGACGTAGTCGGCGCCCAGCCCCACCTCGGCGTAGTGGCGGCGGGCGTTCTCGATCTTGGAGAAGACGTCCTCCACGCCGGTGGGGTTGCCGTCCGGGTCGACGTAGATGTACGCGCCCGTGACGTGGAACAGGGTCCGCATCTCCTCGACGCCCTCGGGGACTTCGAGGGTGTGGATGTCGCCCGGCGGCTCGAAGGCGTAGCTGCCCTCCTCGGCCCACCAGTCGTGCTCCAGGTAGTGCCAGCGGCCCCGGAGCGTCGTCGCGTGGACGGGGCCGGCGTGGCGGTGGCGCGACAGGATGCCGGACCTCCTGACCCGCAGGATGTTGACGAAGTAGCCCTGGGTCGCGCTGAGCAGGAGCGGCCTGAAGGTCACGTCGGGCGCCTGCGGCACCCAGAGGCGCTCGTCGCACTCGACGTCCAGCGCGCCGAGCTCGACGAGGTCGTCCACGGTGTTCGGCAGGAGGGGGCCGCGGTAGGGGATCGCGGCTTCGTCGCGGATCCTGCCGGCGTCCGGAGTGTCCGTCATGATGGTCGGTCCTTTCTCGATCGGCACAGGCGGGAACGCCGCCGGTGCTCCCGTACGGGAGCCGGCGCCGGAAGGGTCGTGCTATCGGTGGTTGTCGGACGGCAGGGGCTTGCCCCACCAGGCGGCGGGCCGGGCCCAGCCCAGGTCTCGCGACGCCCGCTCGGCGGCCTCGACGGTGAGCTCGGCCAGCCGGTTGGCGGGGTCGAGTATGACGTCGCGCAGGCCGCTCACGGACAGGGCGCCCTCGAGCTCGTTGCGGAAGTTGAACACCGGGGCGCCGACGGCGGCGATGCCCGGGGTGACGTTCTGGTCGGAGACGGCGTAGCCGCGCTGGCGCGTGACCTTGACCTCTTCGTTGATCTCGGCCGCGGTGGGCCCGTCCTTCGAGCCGTTCTCCGCGAAGTCGAGCAGCCACTCCCGATAGACGTCCTCGGGAGAGAACGCCAGGATCGCCATCGGCCCGGCGCCCAGGTGGAGCGGCATGGAGCCGCCCAGCTGCAGGGCCAGGCTCTGCACCCGGCGGCCGTCGAGGCGCTCCACGCAGACGGCGTCGAGACCGCGCCGGATGCACAGGAAGACCGTCTCGCCGCTCTCGTCGTGGAGGTGCTGCATGTGCGGCAGGGCCGCACGGCGCACGTCCATCCGGCGGACCGCGCCGGAGCCGAGACGGAACAGGTGCAGGCCGATCCCCCACTGACCGCGGGTGCCTGACTCGACCCAGCCGAGGGAGGCGAGGTTGCGCAGCAGCCGGTGGATGGTGCTGCGCGGCTCCCCCAGGGTCTCGGCGAGCTCCGCCGCGCTGACCCACTCGCGCTGGGCGAGGATCTCCAGGATGGCGGACGCCTTGTCGAGCAGGCCGACCGGCTCCCCGTCACTGGTGGAGGGGGTGCCTGGCGAAGCCTGTCCTCTCATGGAACAACCCTATCTTGGTGGTCGCGTGACAATAGTCGGATCAACGATCGGGAAAGTCGTCCTCCCGGTGGAAGGTCCCGTCGACCGTGATGCCTCCGTCGACGGGCAGCACCACCCCGGTGACGAACGCCGCCTGAGGGGAGACCAGGAAGGCCACGGCGTCCGCGACCTCCTCCGGCCTGCCGAACCTGCCCAGCGGGGTGCGCCGCAGCAGGGTCTCCTCGTCGAGGACGCCCATGACCAGCCCGGAGCGGAACATGTCCGTGTCCATGTAGCCCGGCGCCACCGCGTTCACCCGGATGCCGCGCCGGCCCCACTCGACCGCCAGCACCCGGGTGAGCCCCGAGACGCCGGTCTTGGCCGTGGTGTAAGCGAGCCGCAGCGGCAGGCCGAAGGTCGACCCCACCGACGCCAGGTTGACGATCGCGGCCCGGGGACTGCGTTCCAGCAGCGGGAAGGCCGCGCGGGAACAGCGCATGGCGCCGCCGAGGTGGACGTCGAGCTCCTTCATGAAGCCCTCGGTCGGGAAGCTCTCGGCCGCCGCCCGCGCGATCACGCCGGCGTTGTTGACCAGCGCGTCCAGCCGCCCGAAGCGGGAGCGCACCTCCTCCAGCAGCCGCCCGACGCTGTCGTCGTCGGTGACGTCGGCGTGCACCCCGACGGCCGTGCCGCCTTCCTTCGCCACCACGTCGGCCGCCGCGGCGGCGCCTTCGCCGTTCAGGTCGGCGATCACGAGGTCGAAGCCGTCCGCGGCCAGCTTGACCGCGATGGCGGCGCCCAGCCCGCGGGCGGCGCCGGTGACGAGGGCGACGGGCCGAGCCGTCTCAGCGGACATCGGAGGTCATCCTCCCCGACTTCAGGAACGCGCGGGCCTCTTCGGCGATGCCCGGCCCGTCGAGACGGTAGTGGCGGTAGAGATGGGTCGGCGGGCCGATGGGAGCGTACTCGTCGCGGATGCCGTGCCGCAGCAGGGGCACGCCGATCCCGTGGTCGGTGAGCGTCTCGGCGACCGCGCCACCGAGCCCTCCGTAGACGTTGTGCTCCTCGACCGTCATCAGCCCGCGTGACCCCTCGGCGGCGGCCACGACCGCCGCCTCGTCCAGCGGCTTGATCGTGTGCAGGTCGATCACGCCGACGCTGTGGCCCTCGGCGCGCAGCTCCTCCGCCGCCAGCAGCGACGGATGCACCGTCGTCCCGGTGGCGATGATGGTGAGGTCGTCGCCCGTGGCGTGCACGATCGCCTGACCCGGCCGGATCCGCTCGTCGTCCGGCTCGTACACCAGCGGCTCGCGGCCGCGGCCCATCCGGAAGTAGACCGGCAGCGGGTGGTCGGCGTACGCCTTCAGGAGCACGCCCATCGCCACGTGGTCGGCGGGCGCGACGACCGTCATGTTGGCGATCGTACGCATGATCGCGATGTCTTCCGTCGCGTGGTGCGAGGTGCCGTAGAAGCCGAAGGTGATGCCGGAGTGGTGGCCGATGAGCCGGACCGGCTGCCGGGTGTAGGCGATGTCGGTGCGGATCTGCTCGCAGCACAGCAGGGCCAGGAACGAGGCGAAGCCGGTGACGTACGGCCGCAGCCCGGTGGTGGCCAGACCGGCGGCGACGGACACCGAGTTCTGCTCGCTCACCCCGAGCTGCAGGAACCGGTCGGGATGGCGCTCGTGGAACGCCCACAGGCCGTTGGAGAACGACAGGTCCGGCGTGAGCACGACGACCGGCTCGCCGTCGTCGACCAGGGCGCCCAGCTGCTCTCCGAGCGCGAGCAGGCCCGGCGACTTGAGCAGCATGCTGGGGATGTGCCAGGAGCCCTCCGCGAGCGGCTGCCCATCGGCTCCGCGCGGGACGAGGCTGTCGGTGTTCAGGTTCACTTCTCGCCCTTCAGTTCCCGGATGACCGCGGCCTCGTCCTGCTCGGCGAGCCAGCCGAGATGCCAGCCGAAGTCGCGCTCCATGAAGCCGACGCCCTTGCCCTTGACGGTGTGCGCGATGACGGCCGTGGGCTTGGCCGGCGCGCCGTCGCGGAGCCGCAGCAGCGTGTTCAGCAGCGCCGGCACGTCGTGGCCGTCGACCTCCACGACGTCCCAGCCGAAGGCCCGCCAGCGGTCGGCGAGCGGCTCGATCGTGATGATGTCGTCGACCTTGCCGTCGAGGCAGTAGCCGTTGCGGTCGACGATCGCGACCAGGTTGCCCAGGCCGTAGTGACCGGCCGCCGCGGCGGCCTCCCAGATCTGGCCCTCGTGCAGCTCGCCGTCGCCGAGCAGGGCGTAGACGTTGAAGTCACGCCCGGTCATGCGGGCGCCCAGCGCCATGCCGAGCCCGACGGAGAGGTTGTGGCCGAGCGAGCCCGAGCTGAAGTCGCAGCCCGGGACCTTGGTCATGTCCGGGTGGTCGCCGAGCGGGTTGCCGAGGCGCGTGTAGCCGTCGAGCAGCTCGGGATCGAAGAACCCGTGGTCGGCCAGGATCGGGTAGAGCCCGACGGCGGCATGGCCCTTGCCCATGACGAAACGGTCGCGATCCGGCCACTGAGGGTCTCCGTGGCGCAGGCGCAGCACCCCGTAGTACAAGGTCGCGAGGATCTCCGCGCACGAGAACGTCGACGAGTAGTGACCCGTCTTCGCGATCGAGATCAGGCGGACGGTCTCGAGGCGGACGAACTGGGCGCGCTCGCGGATCCGCTCGACCACCTCCGATGAGGTCGTGAGGGACGCGCCTTCACTTGCGGGCATGCAGTCGATTCCTTTTCATGAGGTCAGACCATCGGCGGCCTAGCCATCCAGAGCTGCCTGGTCCCACTATGAACGATGTACAAGACTCAGTCAATGACACATACTCTCAGGGCATGAGAGCAGACAACAACTCTGTCTCATTCAACGAATGTGTGTCCTACTCATTGACATCGCCCGTTCTGGTTGCCACGCTGCTCGTCATCGCCCCGACCCAACGGAAGGAACGTCATGGAGGCGCTGGTCTACGCCGGTCCCGGCGCGGTCGAGATCCGCGACGTGCCCGAGCCCGAGCCGGGTCCGGGCGAGGTCCTCGTGGAAGTCGGTCACGTCGGCGTCTGCGGGACCGATCACCTCCTGGTCCGCGGCGGCCTGGCACGGGTCCGGCCGGGGGTGGTGATCGGTCACGAGATGGCCGGGCGCGCCGTCGGCGGCGACCTCGGCCGGGCGGGGCTCCGGCCCGGCGACCCGGTCGCCGTCGAGCCGCTCATCAGCTGCGGGACCTGCCGCACCTGCCGCCGCGGGCACCGGCACATCTGCGAGGCGCTCGGGCTCTACGGCATCGACCGCGACGGCGGCGCGGCGAGCCACGTGGTGGTCGCGGCCGACCGCCTGCACCGGCTGCCTGACGGCGTCCCGCCGCGGGTCGCGGCGCTCGCCGAGCCGCTCTCGGTGGCGGTCCACATGGTCTCCCGCGCCGGCGTGGCGGTCGGCGACGTCGTCATGGTCTTCGGCGGCGGGCCCATCGGCGCGCTGCTGGGCCTCGTGGCCCGGCTGTCCGGCGCCTCCGCCGTGCTGGTCGCCGAGCCGCGCGCGGACCGGCGGGAGCTGCTGGCGGAGCTCGGCATGACCGTCACCGACCCGCTCGGCGCCGACGTGGCCTCCTGGTGCGAGAGCCGCGCGCCCGGCGGGGTGGACGTGAGCTTCGAGGTGTCGGGGGCCGACTCCTCCTACGCGGCCGCGGCCGAGGTCACCAGGCCCCGCGGCACCGTCCTGGTGGGCGCGCTCACCGACCGGCCGGCCCGGGTGCCCATGTCCCAGGTGATGCTCAAGGAGCAGACGCTGGTGGGCTCCCGCGTCTACACCGGCGACCACATGGCCCGCGCCGTCAACCTCATGGGGACGGCGGGGCTGCCCCTCGAAGCGCTGGTCAGCGACGTGGTGCCGGTGCGCGAGGCGCCCGGCCGCGTGTTCGGCGACGGGCCCGCGGGGCTGATGAAGACCCTGATCGCGGCGGGTGACGCGTCATGACCGTCCTGGTGGCGGGCGCCTCGGGCGTCATCGGCCAGGCCGCGGTCGAGCGCTTCCTGGCCGACGGGACCGACGTCGTCGCCCTGTCGCGGCGGCCTCCCGACGTGGCTCCCCACCCCCGGCTCCGGCACGTCGCCGTGGACCTGACGGACGCCGCCGCGTGCCGGGACGTCCTGGGGCGGCTGGCGGGCGTGACGCACGTCGTCTACGCGGCGCTGTTCGAGAAGCCTGGGCTCGTGGCCGGGTGGCTGCAGGAAGACCAGATGCGCACCAACCTGGCCATGCTCACGAACCTCGTCGAAGCGCTCGTCGGCGCGCCCCGGCCGGTCCTGCGCCACGTCAGCCTCATGCAGGGCGCCAAGGCGTACGGCGGGCACGTCCACCCGCCCCGCCGGATCCCGTCACGCGAGCGGGAGCCGCGCGACCCCCACCCGAACTTCTACTGGCTGCAGGAGGACTACCTCCGGCAGGCGGCCGACCGGCACGGCTTCGACCTCACGATCTTCCGCCCCCAGATGCTGGTCGGCGGAGCCACCGGCTCGGCGATGAACGTGGTCCCCGTCATCGGCGTCTACGCGGCGCTCTGCGCGAGACTCGGCCTCCCGTTCGGCTTCCCCGGCGGGCGGTCCTACGTCTGGGAGGCGGTCGACGCGCGGATCGTGGCCTCGGCGCTGTCGTGGGCCCGCTCGTCGCCCGCCGCCCGGGGAGAGACCTTCAACATCACCAACGGCGACGTCTTCGAGTGGCGGGACCTGTGGCCCGCCATCGCGGCGGAGCTCGGCATGGAGCCGGCGGCCGACACACCCCGGGCGCTCGCGGACTTCCTGCCCCGGCACGAGCACGTGTGGAAGGAGATCGTGCGGGAGCACGGGCTGCGCCCGACGCCCCTGCCGGCCTTACTCGGCGAGTCCCACCACTACGCGGACAAGTGCTTCGCGTACGGGTCGGAGCAGCCGATGCCGCCGAAGTTCCTGAGCACCGTCAAGCTGCGCCGGGCGGGCTTCCACGACTGCCTCGACACCGAGGAGTCGTTCCGGTACTGGCTCGCTCACCTGCGCAAACGCCATATCTTGCCCTATATACACCCTTGAAATCTCATTCCCACTCTGATGTCATATGTCCACTGAGTTGGACAAACGGCTCCAGCAAACGGTCCACGTCCCGCTTAGCGCTACGTCGGGATCGAATGCGACGGCATCTCTTCGTACGACGCCATAAGACAGGAGAAGACGTGATCGCACAGTCGGCCCGTCGGTTCAGCAGGATCCGCGCGCTCGCCGCCATGGGCGCCCTGGCGGCCGTGGTCGCCGCATGCGGGTCCAGCCCTTCCACCGACCAGGCGGGCACGCCCGCGGAGGGCGACCCGTTCAAGGTGGGCATCGTCGCCCTCGACGCGACGCAGATCACCGCGCTTAACGAGCGCACCGCCGCCCAGAAGAAGATGAAGAGCATCGGCTGGGAGACCACGGAGATCAACTCCGACGGCGACCCCGCCAAGGCCATCTCGGCGATGCAGAACCTCGTGCAGAGCGGCGTGAACGCCATCATCGTGCAGACCTACACCCCCGACCAGCTGTCCGCCGGCCTCGCGGCCGCGAAGGCGGCCGACATCCCGGTCTTCTCGACCGCGGGCGGGCTGGCCGGCGGCGGGGAGGCCGGCGCGGTCGAGCTCGTCGCGGCGGCCAACGTCAACGACGAGGTGATCGCGGCGATCAAGGACAAGCCGAAGGTCGAGCTGCTCCAGCTGCGCTACACCCCCGGCGCCCCGTGCCGGTCCAGGGCCGAGGACCTCGACGCCAAGCTCGAAGGGCTGTCCAACGTCAACGTCACCCGCCAGGAAGTGAAGATCCCCGGCGGCGAGCAGTCGGCCCAGGAGGCCACCTCCGCCTGGCTGCAGGCGCACCCCGACGACGGGCAGACGACCTTCATGATCTGGCCGTGCTTCTCCGAGGCCGCCATCGGCGCGGTGTCCGCCGAGAAGCAGGCCGGCCGCGGCCCCTACCCGCTCTACACCTGGGACATCTCCAAGCCCGCGATCCAGGCCATCCAGGACGGCTACGCGACCGGCGTGCTGTGGATCCAGGTCGACAAGGCCGGCGAGCAGATCGTGGAAATGATCAAGGAGTGGCGTGACGCGGGCGGCTCGTGGCAGCCCAAGGACGTCACCGCGCCGAGCGTCCTGCTGACCAAGGACAACATCGAGCAGACGCTCCAGGAGAACCCGGATCTCCTCAGCTAGCGGTACCGGGACCTACCACCAAGGCCTGACGAGGGAGGCGAGTCATACGTGATGGCGACAGGGCATCCGGCCGCGCGGGCGGCCGGAGACGATCCGGCGCCCCTGCTGTCGGTGCGGGGCGCGGTGAAGAACTACGGCCTCGTCCAGGCCTTGCGCGGTGCCGACCTCACCGTCGGGCGCGGGGAGGTGCACGGGCTGCTCGGCGCCAACGGCGCCGGGAAGTCCACCCTGGTGAAGATCCTCGCCGGCCTCGCCAAGCCGGACGAGGGAGACTTCGCCATCGACGGCGTGCCCTTCCGCCCCGGCAGCATCCGCGAGGCGGCGGCGGCCGGCGTGCGCCTGGCCCACCAGGAGCTCGCCATCGTCCCGGCGCTCAGCGTGCGCCAGAACCTCCACCTCGGCCGCTACCTCCATCCCGAGCTGGCCGGCGCCAAGGAACGCGAGCGCGCGTACACGGAGCTGTTCGAGGAATGGGGGCTGGACATCTCGCTGGACGCCGTCATGCGCGAGCTGTCCCCCGCCCACCAGGCGACCGTGGCGCTGGCCAAGACGCTGGTCGGCAGCGGACGCCTGCTCATCCTCGACGAGCCGACCGCCTCGCTCGGCCCGAAGGAGGTGAGCGGGCTGTTCTCCATCATCCGCCGCCGCGTCGAGGCCGGTGCGGGCGTCATCTTCGTGAGTCACCGGCTGGGCGAGGTCAGCCGGCTGTGCGACGCCATCACCGTGCTGCGCAACGGCCAGCGGGTGCACGACGGCCCGATGGAGGGCGTCGACGAGCACGCGCTCGCCGATCTCATCGCCCACGACGCGGGCGGTGACCGGCGCCGCGCCGAACGCACCACGACGGCCCCGGCCGCCTCGGTCAAGAAGAGCGCGAGCCCTGACGGGCCACTGCTCTCGGTCAGCGGTCTCCGGCTGCAGAGCCGCGTGGACGACGTCTCGTTCGAGGTGAACCCCGGCGAGATCGTCGGCATCGCGGGCCTCGTCGGCGCCGGCCGGACCGAGGTGCTGGAGGCGCTGGTCGGGCTCCGCCGGGTCGTGTCCGGCGAGATCAGCCTCGGCGGCCGGGCCTACCAGCCCCGCGACCCGGCCAGGGCGCTGAAGCAGGGCGTCGTCCTGGTGCCGGAGGAACGCCTGGCCCAGGCGATCTTCACCCAGCGGGACATCGTGTTCAACTTCTCCAGCTCCCGTTTCCGCACGCTGGGCGGCGGGCCGGGGGGCATCCTGAGCAGGCGGTCCCGCTACCGGGAGTCGGCCCAGCGGCTCGCCGAGTCGCTGCGGCTCAAGGCGCGGTCGCTGAACGACTCGATCATGTCGCTCAGCGGCGGCAACCAGCAGAAGGTGGTGCTCGGCCGGGCGACCGTCGACGGGCTGCGCCTGCTCCTGCTGGACGAGCCCACCCGGGGCGTGGACGTCGGCGCCCGTTACGACTTCCAGCAGATGGTGCGCGGCCTCGCCGACCAGGGCGTCGGCGTCGTCTACGTCTCCTCCGAGCTGGCCGAGCTGGAGTACTGCGATCGCATCGTGGTCATGGTCGAGGGCCGCGCCACGGTGCAGTTCGACAACGACGACGGTTTCGACGAGGACGAGCTGACCCGCCTCTGCTTCCTGCGCGCCGGCGCGGCCGCCGTCGAGCAGGCATAGAAAGACGATCCAGGAGAGTTCCATGAACACCGTCCGTCACACCGCGGCTGGCCAGCAGCCCGCCGCGCCGCCACCTGGCTCGCATCGGGCCGAGCAGGCGGGCGCGAGCTCGATGACGCTGAAGGCCGTCAAGTTCCTCGGCCGTTACGGCACGCTGCTCGTCCTCATCCTGCTCGTCCTCGTCTTCTCCTTCCTGGACGGCAGCCGCTTCCTGTCGTTCACCAACTTCCAGAACATCCTCCTGCAGTCGACGATCTCGGTCGTGATCGCGCTCGGCCTCACGGTGGTCCTGGTGGTGGGCGAGTTCGACCTGAGCATCGGCTACACGGCCAGCCTGGCCGGCGTGCTCACGGCGGGCCTGTACGCGGGCTCCGCCGGGGGCAAACTCGGCGCCATCGGGCTGGTCATCGCCGTGGGGGCGCTGGTCGGCCTGGTGAACGGCCTCATCGTGACCAAACTGGGCGTCAACGCGCTGGTCGGCACCTTGGGCATAGGCAGCGTCGTCATGGGCGCCACCTACATCGTCACCGCCGGCGTGCCGCAGAGCCTGGACGCCTCCGGGATGGACCTGATCCAGGTCTACCTGGGCAAGCTGGGCCCGATCCCGTGGCCGATCGTCATCCTCTTCGCGGTCGCCGGGGTGCTCTGGCTGCTGCTCAACCGCACCTCGCTCGGCCTGGAGTGGCAGGCCGTCGGCGGCAACAGGACCGCCGCCGAGCTGAGCGGCATCCGCGTGCACCGGGTGGTCATCTTCGCGTTCGTCGTGTGCGGCGTCCTCGCCGCCGCCGGCGGCGTGCTGATCACGGCGAACGTCGGCAGCGGGCAGATCGCGGGCGGCCAGGGCTACCTGCTGTCCTCGTTCGCGGCGGCCTTCCTCGGCTCCGCGTGCCTGCGCGACGGCGAGTTCCACGTCGTCGGCACCGTGATCGGCGTGGTCACCGTGGCCGTCGGCTTCAACGGCATGGCGATCCACGGCGTGTCCACGTCCGCGCAGTTCATCTTCCAGGGCCTGCTGCTCATCGCGGCCGTCGGCATGAGCACCAGCGCCCGGCGCATGGTGTCCGGAAGGAGAGCAGGCCACTGATGAGCGTTCCCGAAGGCCGCAGGCTGATCGTCGGCATCGACAAGGGGACCACCGTCACCAAGGCGGCGGTCTTCGACGAGACCGGCAACGAGCTGGCCCGCGCGGCCCGCTTCATCGAGGTGCTCAGCCCCCGGCGGGGCTGGCACGAGGAAGATCCCGCGGTGAGCCTGCGCAGCACGATGGACGCCGTGGCCGAGGCGGTCGCCGCGCTGCCCGGCCGCGCCTCCGACATCGCCGCGGTGAGCGTGTCCGGTCACATGACCGGCGCCTGGCTGCTCGACGAGACCGGCCGGCCGGTGCGCAACGCGATCGCCTGGCCGGACGCGCGCACGCTGGACACGCTGACGGCTTTCGAGGCGAGCCCGCCGTACGAGGAGTACCTCGACATCTCGGCCACCAGCGCGCTGCCCGGCATGACGATGCTCCTGCTCGGGCATCTGGCCAGGCACGAGCCGGACGTGATCGCCAGGACCCGCTACTTCGCCTGCGCCAAGGACTACGTCCAGTCGTTCCTGACCGGGCGCGTCGTCACCGACCCGACCGACGTGTCCCTGATGCCCGGCGACATCGCCACGGGCCGGATCTCGCCGCGGCTCATGGAGCTGGTCGGGGCGGAGGCGTTCCTCTCCCGGGCGCCGGAGGTGCGCCCGTCCGGGGAGATCATCGGTACGGTCACCCGCGAGGCGTCGCTGGCCACCGGCATCCCCGAAGGCACGCCGGTCGCCAACGGACTCGGCGACGCCATCTCCGCCATGCTCGGCACCGGGGTCGTCATGCCCGGCCAGGCCGTCTCCGTCCTGGGCACGAGCTGGCTGAACCAGATGGTCAACCGCTACCTGGACGACGACCTGCGCGGGGTCGGCTGGGTGTACCCGTCGCCCGACGGCGAGCACTGGATCAGGTGCCTGGCCCACACCGCGGGCGCGGGCACGTTCGACTGGGCCGTGCGCACGTTCTGCCGCGACCTGGCCGGCGGCGCCGCGTCCGACTTCGCCGCCGTCGAGGCCGAGGCGCTGGCGTCGGAGGAGGCCGGCCACGGCCTCACGTTCCTGCCGTACCTCTCTCCCGCCGGCGTCCAGGCGCCCTTCAAGGACGGGAACGTGCGCGGGGTGATGCTCGGCCTGGAGCACGGGACGACCCGCGGCGACATCCTGCGCGCCGTCTACGAGGGCCAGGTGTACGCCGCCATGGACTGCTACCGGCGGCAGGGCGACGACCTGAGCCTGCTCAGGCTGACCGGCGGCGGCGCGCGCAGCCGGGTCTGGCGGCAGACCTTCAGCAACGCGCTCCAGGTGCCGGTCGAGCTGGTGACCACCAGCGAGTCGGCCGCGCTCGGCGTCGCCATCCTCGCGTCCGTGAACGTCGGCATCTGGAAGGACCTGGAGACCGCGGTGTCGGAGATGGTCCGCACCGTCGGCCGGGTCGAGCCCGACCCCCGCCTGGCCGAGCCCCACCAGGAGGCGTTCGACCGCTTCCTCCGCGCGCAGGCGGCGGCGCGCGAGCTGTTCGCCGGCTTCGGCCGCGCAGGCGACCAAGGAAAGGACTGATCGTGTACACCGCAGAACCGGCAGGGCTGGTCCGCACGGTGCTCGGTGACGTGTCACCCGAGTCCCTGGGGGCGATGCTCATCCACGAGCACCTGCTGACGGCGCCGCCGGCCTACGCCGTCCACCGGGACGCCGACCTGGAGTTCGGCACCGCGGAGGGCGCCTCCAAAGAGGTCTCCGACTTCGTCGAGGCCGGCGGCGGCGGGCTGGTCGAGCTCACCACGGTCGACTACGGCCGCGACGTCACGGCCGCGCTGTCCGCCGCCAGGGCCACCGGCGCCCACATCGTCCAGGGCACCGGCCTGCAGAAGGGCATCTACTACCCGGCCGGCACGTCCAGGCGGACCAGCGAGGAGCTGGCCGCCGGCTTCGTCGCCGACATCCTGACGGGGTTCGGCCCGGAGAACACCCGGGCCGGCGCCATCAAGGCCGGGACCTGCTCCACCGAGGAGATGTGGGACGTCGAGCGCAAGGTCCTCACGGCGGCGGCCATCGCCGCCAAGGAGACCGGGGCGCCGATCCTGACCCACACCCAGGCGGGCCGCCTGGGCCACGAGCAGCTCGACGTCTTCGAGGCCGCCGGGCTCGACCTGGGTCAGGTGTGCGTCGGCCACCTCGACCGCAACCTCGAAGCCGACTACCTCCTCTCGCTGGCCCGCCGCGGCGCCTGGCTCGGGCTCGACCAGTGGACCAAGGACAAGTACGGCCACGACACCGACCGGGCCGCGATGGTCCGGCGCCTCGTGGACGCCGGCCACACCCGGGTGATGGTCTCCGGCGACCTCGGCCGCGGCTCCTACCAGCGCGCCTACGGCGGCTCGCCGGGGCTCGGCCCCTGCCTCGACGCCATCAGGAAGGCCCTGGGCGACGAGCTGGCCGAGCTGACCCTGGTCGCCAACCCGGCCCAGTTCCTCGCCTTCAGGGAGGTCACGCGATGACGCGGGCAGTGCTCTTCGACCTCGACGGGACGCTCGTCGACTCCCGTCCCGCGATCCTGGACTGCTACCGGGCGGCGCTCGCGCCCATTCCCCAGGGCTGGGAGTCCCTGCTGGAGCTCGGCCTCGGCCGGGTGATGCGCTGGCGGATGCGCGAGGTGATGGCCGAGGTCGCGGGCGAGCGCGCCCCCGAGTGCGTGTCCCGGTACGAGCGTCACTACCTGGAGGACGGCCACCGGAAGGTCGTCCTCTACCAGGGGGCGGCCGACATGCTCGACGCGCTGCGCGGGCAGGGGCTGCGGCTCGGCATCGTGACGAACAAGGGCCGGGAGCGGACCGAGCACGACCTGCGCCACGTGCACGGCGCGCGTGACCTGCTGCCGCTGTTCGACGTGGTGGTCACCACCGAGGACACCGTCGAGCGCAAGCCGTCGCCCGAGCCGATCCTGCACGGGCTGCGCCGCGCCGGATGGACGGCCGGCGACTGCGCCTACGTGGGCGACGGCCCGCACGACGCCGAGGCGGCCATCGCCGCCGGGACCGCGTTCGTCGGCGCCGGCTGGGGCTACTACCCGGATGAGCTCGCGTCGGCCCGGCCCGCGCTGGCCGTCGCCGCCGCCCCGGGTGATCTCGCCGGACTCCTGCCCGGCGGCCGGTGAGCGCCGCCATGGCGTCGTTCACGTTCACCCCGCTCACGCCGTCCGCCTTCCTGGAGCGGTCCGGGGCCGTCTTCCGCGACCGGATCGCGGTGATCGACGGCGCCAGGCGGCTCACGTACGGTGAGTTCCTCGATCGGGCACGGCGGCTCACCGGGGCGCTGGCGGATCTCGGCGTCGAGCCCGGCGACCGGGTGGCGGCGCTCTGCGTCAACAGCCACGTGATGCTGGAGCTGCACAACGGGGTGCCGATGCGCGGCGCGGTGCTGGTGCCGCTCAACATCCGGCTGTCGGCCGGGGAGCTGGCGCACATCGTCGAACACTCCGGCGCGCGCGTCCTGGTCGCCACGGACGAGCTGGCCGGGCGCGCCCGTGAGGTCGCCGCCGCGACCGGGGTCAGGCTCGTCCTGGCGGGCGGCCCCGGTGACGAGTACGAAGAGCTGCTCGCCGCCGCCGAGCCCCGCCTCGCGGCCTGCGAGGACGAGCGCGGGCTGCTGGCGATCAACTACACGAGCGGCACCACGGGGCGCCCGAAGGGGGTCATGTACCACCACCGGGGCGCCTACCTGCAGACACTGGCCATGGCGTTCCACGCCGGGCTCGGCCCCGCCAGCGCCTACCTGTGGACGCTGCCCATGTTCCACTGCGACGGCTGGTGCTTCACCTGGGCCGTCACCGCGGCCGGCGGCACCCACGTCTGCCTGCGGGCCGTGGACCCGGCCGAGATCTGGCGGCTGCTGCGCGAGGAGGACGTCTCCCATTTCAGCGCCGCGCCGACCGTACTCACCATGATCGCGAACGCGCCCGAGGCGCGGGCGGGCGCCCCGCTCGGCCGGACCGTGCGCGTGCAGACGGGCGGCGCGCCGCCCACCCCGGCCCTGCTCGCCCGCATGGCCGGGCTGCGCATGGAGGTCACCCACCTGTACGGGCTCACCGAGACGTTCGGACCGGTGGCCGTCAACCAGTGGCAGCCGCAGTGGGACGCCCTCCCCGCCGGCGGGCAGGCCGAGCTCAAGGCCCGACAGGGCGTGGGCAACGTGATCGCGGAACAGGTGCGCGTCGTGGACGGGTCCGGCGCGGACGTGCCGGCCGACGGCGGGACGGTGGGCGAGATCGTGGTCCGCGGCAACGACGTGATGCTCGGCTACTACCGCGACGAGCAGGCCACCGCCGAGGTGGACGCCGGCGGCTGGCTGCGCACCGGGGACCTGGCCGTGCGGCACCCCGACGGCTATCTGGAGATCCGCGACCGGTCCAAGGACATCATCATCTCCGGCGGCGAGAACATCGCCTCCGTCGAGGTGGAGCGGGTCCTCGACGGTCACCCGTCCGTGCTGGAGTCGGCCGTGGTCGGCGTGCCCGACGAGAAGTGGGGCCAGGTGCCCGTGGCCTTCGTCGCGCTCCGGCCGGAGGCGCCCCCGGTGAGCGAGGACGATGTCATCGCGTACGTCCGCGAGCGGATCGCCCGCTTCAAGGCGCCCAGGAAGGTGGTCTTCGGGGAGCTGCCCAAGACCTCGACGGGGAAGATCCAGAAGAACGTGCTCCGCGCGGGCGGGGAGCATCCATGAGTTCCTGCACGCCACTCCTCGTCGCGGCGGGGCCGCGCGCGCTCAAGGAGGGCATCCGCACATGACCACGACCAGGCCCGCGGCGCTGGTGACCGGCGCCTCCCGGGGCATCGGCCTCGCCATCGCCGAGCGCCTCGCCGCCGCCGGGCATGACCTGACCATCTGCGCCCGGGGCGGCGACGCGCTCTCCGCCGCGGGCGCCAGGCTCGCCGCGCTCGGGGCGGCCGTCCGCGCCGAGCCCGCGGACATGGCGGCCGAGGACGACGTGCGGCGGCTCGCCAGGGCGCACGAGGACGCGTACGGGCGGCTCGACGTGCTGGTGGTGGCGGCGGGGGTCGGCACGGCGGGGCCGGTGGACACCGCGCCCCTGCACCGGTTCGACAAGCAGTTCGCGGTCAACGTCCGGGCCCCGTACACGCTGGTGCAGGCGCTGCTGCCGACGCTCAGGGCGACCGCGGCGGCACGGCCGGACCACGGCGTGAAGATCATCATGCTGTCGTCGCTCACCGGGGCCTTCCCCGAGCCGGGCCTGGCCGCGTACGGGGCTTCGAAGGCGGCGCTCATCTCGCTGTGCCGGTCCCTGAACGCGGAGCTCTCCGCCGACGGCGTCACGGCCACCGCCATCTGCCCCGGTTACGTCGACACCGACATGTCCGCGTGGGTGCATGACCGGATCGACCCCGCCGACATGATCCGCACGGCGGACGTGGCCGAGCTGGCGATGAGCCTGACGCGGCTCTCCTCCAGGGCCGTCGTGTCGGAGCTGGTGGTCACCAGGCCCGGAGGGCAGCTCCACCGGGCCTGAAAGGATCACGCCCATGAGAGGATTTCTCCGGTTATAAGGGCATGGAGGGCGAAATGTTCGCAGTTTCCTTGGGTGACGGCGCGGAACTGCGGCCGCTGGAGCCCTGGCACGCCGGGGAGTTCCTGAGCCACATCGACCGGGGCCGGGAGTTCATCGGGCGGTACGTCGGGCTCCCCGACTCCGTCACGGACCTGGAGTCCAGCCTGGCGTTCCTGCGGGCGTACGCGGAGAAGGCCGCCTCCGACACCGGGCGGGTCTACGGCATCTGGGTGGACGGCGAGCTGGCCGGCGGCGTCCTGTTCAGGACGATGGACGTCCCGAAGGGCACCGCCGAGGCGGGCTGCTGGCTGGAGCCGTCGGCGGCCGGCCGGGGCCTGGTGACCAAGGCGGTGCGGGCGATCATCGACTGGGCCGTCGAGGAGCGCGGCATCCACCGCGTGGAGTGGGTGGTCTCGTCGGAGAACGCGGCCAGCATCGCCGTCGCCCGGCGGCTCGGCATGACCAAGGACGGCGTGCTGCGCGAGAGCTACCCCTACCGCGGCCGGCGGCACGACATGGAGGTCTGGTCGGTGCTGGCGCCGGAGTGGCGGGCCGGCCGGAGCGACTGATCGGCCCCGGTGGCGACGCCCTGTCCGGGATCGGCGCGGAAGTGGATCGATTCCGTTCGAGTCCGTCCGCGCCCCTGTTGGACACCTCGGCCGGGCGGCTTCTCTGGTTCCCGTCCGGCGGAACGGCCGCCGGCCACCGAGGGAGGAATCCAGAGATGAACACCCGTACCCGCACCACGTCCTCCGCCGCCAAGGGGCTCCTCGCAGGAGCGATGCTCCTGACGGGGCTGCTCGCCGGGACCCCCGCCGCGCACGCCGACCACCAGTCGTGCAGCAACCGGACCGACGTCCCCGGGGTCTGCCTGAAAGTGGTGAACGAGGGGGTGCGCGTCACCTACGCCGAGGCCTACCACGACGGCCGCACCGGCGCCTGGACCGGGCACATCGACCTGCATCGCGAAGGCCGGCACACGATCCAGCGGGGCGACCACACCCCGCCCCAGGCAGCGATCTGGAGCGGGGTGGACGACTACACCGCCGGGTCGAGGATCTGCGCGCAGGGCTGGGAGAAGGTCGGATCCGGCTGGCGTCCCAAGGGCCGTACCTGCTTCGAAGTGCGCTGATCACCGCACCTGCTTCCAAGTGCGCTGATATCCGCACCTGCTTCCAAGTGCGCTGATATCCGCACACCGCCCTGAGCCCGCCCGGGTCCGGCCACGGCCGGGTCCGGGCTGGGCAGGCGAAAACCCCACGAAAGTGGATCAGTTCGCCGATAAAGTGCAGCGGTGAGCGACTTGGAGGCCCTCGTCATCGCCCGGCGCCTGCGCGTCCCCGTCGACGCCCCCGCAGGCGCCGCCCCGGGCTGGGGAGAGGCCGCCGCCCGGCAGCTCGACGCCGCGCTGCTGACCGCCGGCTTCACCTGCTCGCCCGCCCTGCTCGGACGGCTGTCGCAACTGCCCGGCGAGGCCGTACTAGATCTGGGCGTACGGATCCTCGCCGCGGTCAGGACCCTGGCCGGCGACCACGTCCTCCACAACGCCTACTTCGTCGAATTCCCCAGGAATGTGCCCGACACCTTGGAGTTCTGGGCCGGGTTGCTCCGCCAGGCGCTGCTCGACCCGGTGACCGCCGAGCGCGCGCGGCCGGAGATCGTCGACCTGCTGGACTTCCCCGCGTACGGCCGCTACCAGCACACCTACGCCGACCTGCTGGCCGCGCACGCCGAGCTGGTCCCGCTGGCCTCCGACCGGGTGACGGTGCTGGAGCTGGGCGGGAGCCTGGAGGAGGAGACCCGCGCGCTGTTCCTGTCGATGGCCGGCTCCGAGGCCCCGCTCGCCGAGGAGGACCTGGCGGCGCTGCGCCTGCTGGCCGCGAGCTGCGCCGACGAGCCGGAGCGCATCCCGGTGCGCGAGAACCGCGCCGTGCTCAACGAGGCGCGGCTGGCCGCCGGGCGTCCGCCGCTGGTGGACACGGTGACCGACGTGCTCCGCCTGGCCTGCGCCCTTTCCGGCGGGGACGTCACGCTGGCCACCCCCACGCGGTTCCGGTCCTTCCGCCGCGCCGAGCGCCGCGCGCTGCTGCGGGCCCTGGACGCGGTGGCCACCCCCACCAAGCTCGGCGACGTGCCACGCCACCGGGAGCGGTGGAAGCGGCTCGGCGAGCGGCTGCACCCGCACGAGTACCCGCTGCTGCCGCGCGCCGCCCAGGTCTTCGAGGTGGCCAGGGGTACGCGCGAGGCCGCGAGCCTCGACAGCCGGGTCGAGGCCGCCCTGGCGGAGGGCCGCCCCGCCGAGGCCGTCACGCTGCTCGCCAACGCGCCCGGCGCGCTGCTGCGCCGCCTGGACCACCTGCTGCGCCTCAGCCCGTCCGCGCGGGACGTGCTGGACGCGGCGGCGCGGGCCGCGGCGCACGCGTCCGGCCGCGTGCTGCTGTCGCTGCGCGAGCACGTGCAGAACCGCCTGTCCCCCGCCCCCGGCCGCGTCTTCACCAACCGGCACGGCCGGGCCTTCACCACGCCCGACTCCCGCCCGCCGCTGGACCGGGAGGTGCTGGCGCACGCGCTGGCCCTCCTGGACGAGGAGATCACCCGCCGCCTCCCGGACCCCGGCGAGCTGATCGTCGACCCCGACATGCTCGGCGTTGCCCTGCCCCTGTCGGGCAAGGCCGTCGCGCCCGGTCTCGGCATGCTGCCCCGCGGCTCGATCTCACCGGTGGACGGCGAGCTGCTCCGGTTCTTCGTGCACTGGCGCCAGGCCGCGCGCCGCACCGACTACGACCTGTCCGCGCTCATGCTGGACGACTCGTACGGCGACGAGATCCACGTGTCGTGGACCAACTACAGCAGCGGCTTCGCGCGGTATTCCGGCGACCTCACTGAAGCGCCGGAAGGCGCGTCGGAGTTCGTCGACATCCGGCTCGCCGCCGCCACCCGGTCGATCATCATCCCCCAGGTCCACGTCTACGCGGGGGAACCGTTCGACGAGGCCGCCGAGGCGTTCTTCGGCTACATGACGAGGAACGACGAGCAGCGGGGCCTCCCCTTCGAGCCGCGCACCGTACGGATGAAGTCCGACCTGCGCGGCTCCGGCCGGGTCGCGCTGCCCCTGGCCTTCCTGCGCGACGGCGACGGCGCCTGGCGGGTGAAGTGGCTGCACCTCTACCTGAAGGGATATCCGGACTTCAACCAGGTGGAGGGCAACCGGGTCACCGCCTCGCTGCTGGTGCGCTCGATCGTGGAGCGCGAGTATCTGACGGTCCGCTACCTGGCCGACCGGCTGCGCGCCAAAGGCTCTTCGGCGGCGCACACCACCTATCTCGGGCCGGCTGCGCCGGCGGAGCTGCCGGAGGGGGCGCGCGTGGTCACGCCCGCGACCCTGCACGAGCTGATCCCCGCCTGATCCCCGCCTGGTACTGTGAAGATCGCGAGGCCATGGGAGGGCTTCCTTCTCAAAACTCCTATTGAATCCAGCCTTCCCGCTCTCCTCGCCCGCACGTCGTCAGCGCGCGATGTCCCGCCGCAGCGGCGCCGCCACGGCGACCGCGGCCGCGACCAGGGCGTAGGCGACCAGCACGGCGCCGCCCGCCGCGGCCGGAAGCAGGGCCGTGGCGGAGGTGCCGGTCTGGGTGGCGACGGCCTCCGACAGATAGGTGAATCCGGTCAGCGCCGCCGTGGCGCCGCCCGGCAGGAAGGGGTAGAGCTCCTTGACGCCCGGGACGAGCATCAGCGCGGTCTCGACCATGTAGAAGTACGCCCCGACGGCGAGGAGCGCGAGCACCTGGTTGCGCAGGAGGGCGCCCACCGCCACCCCCAGCAGGGTGTAGACCGCCATGGTGAGGGCGATGCGGCCGAGCAGGACCGCGACGGTGCCTACGGGCAGCCCGAGGGTGACTCCCTTGAGCGCCGCCGCCCCGAGGAGCGCGCCGCCCGCCACGGCCGTGGCCACCACCCCGTAGGCGAGCCCCGCGACGGTGTAGGCCGCCAGCTTGGCGGCGAGCCAGGTCCAGCGCCTGGGCGCGAACAGCGCCGTGGCGGTGATGGTCCCGTGGCGGTACTCGGCGGCCACGGCGTTGGTGCCGAGCAGAGCGGGGGCGAACACGGTGAAGCCCAGCAGGCCGAGCAGGACGCGGGTGCCCTCCTCGGTTTCGAGGCCGGGCAGCGGCGGGGTGAAGTTCTCCGGGCCGACGAGCGCGGCCAGGCCGATGAGCGCCCCGCTGCCCAGCGCCGCCAGCAGGCCCCACAGCCAGAGCCTGGTGCTCGTCAGGCGCGTCCACTCCGCCGCGACCAGCGTCATCATGGGGAACCTCCGGTGAGATGCAGGAACGTCTGTTCGAGGGTGGGGCGCTCGGGGGTGATCTCGTGCAGGACCACCCCGTACGAGGCCGCCAAGGTGGCGATCTCGGCGGTCGTCAGGCCGTGGACGCGCAGGACACCGGGACGCGGCTGGCCCACCTGGGTCCCGCGCTCCGCCAGCCGGGCCGCGAACAGCTCCGCCTGCGGGGAGTGGATCATCACCGCCGCGCTCCCGTACAGCTCGGCCATGGGCCGGTCGAGAACCAGCCGGCCGTCGCGGATCACCACGACGTGGTCGGCCAGATGCTCGACCTCGCCGAGCACGTGACTGGAGACCAGGACGGTGCGGCCTTCAGCGGCCATGGCGCGCAGGAACCCGCGCAGCCAGGCGATGCCCTCGGGGTCGAGACCGTTGCCCGGCTCGTCGAGCAGCAGCACCCCGGGGTCGCCGAGCAGCGCGGTGGCCAGGTTGAGCCGCTGCCGCATGCCGGTGGACAGGGTGCGCGTGGCGCGGTCGCCGAACGCCGACACCCCGGTCAGGTCGGCGACCTCCGCGACCCGGGCCGCGCCGTGGCGGCCCATGCGGGCATAGATCCGCAGGTGGTCGCGGGCGGTGCAGGCCGGGTGGAAGCCCGCGCCGTCCAGCACGGCGCCGACGGCCGCCGACGGCCTGGCCAGGTCGGAGTAGCGCCTGCCGGCGTAGGTGACGGTGCCGGAGCCGGGCGCGACCAGGTCGAGCATCATCCGCATGGTGGTGGTCTTGCCGGCGCCGTTGGGCCCGAGGAAGCCCGTCACGGCGCCGGGCGCGACGTCGAAGCTGAGGCCGGTGACGGCGGCGACCGGCCCGAACGTCTTCGTCAGGCCGCGCACCTCGACCTTCATGCCCGCGCCGCCGTCAGGTCGTGGTGGAGCCGCCGGACGTCGGGGACGCCGAGGATCAGCTCGTCATAGCCGGCCACCCGGTCCTTGAGCACGACGCGCACGCCGGGGACCTCGCGCCGGGCGGCGGCCAGACGCCGGACGCCGCCGGGGGACGTCCACGTGCCAAGCTTGACGACGCCGGAGACGAGCAGGCCCGAGTGGAAGCCGGTGGCGGCGGCGAGCGGGCGGTCGAGGTGGTGCACCTCGGCGATGGCCGCCAGCGGCACGCTCACGACGCCGGTCCTGGTGAACAGCCGCGCCCACGGCGCGAAACGCAGGGTCAGCGTGCCGTGGGCGATTTCTACATGCATCATCTTTGTGCCTCCTCAACTATCTGTTCTATAAGTTGTATATCAGATAGACTGCGGATGTGCACCTGACCCTCGACCTCGACAGCGAGGTCCCGATCTATCAGCAGATCCGCGACCGGATCGTGGAGGCCATCGCCCGCAGGCAGGCCGGGGAAGGCGACCCGCTGCCCTCCACCCGCCAGCTCGCCGCCGACTTCGGCGTCAACTTCCATACGGTGAACAAGGCGTACGACCTGCTGCGGCAGCAGGGCGTCATCCGGATCAACCGCAAGAGCGGCGCGGTCGTACGGCGGGACGCCGGCAGCGGCCCGCCCGAGGCCCCCTTCACCGAAGACTGGGAGGAACGCATGCGTGTGCTACTGGCCGAGGCCACCGTCCACGGCATGGACCGTCAGGACGTGCTGCGCCGGTGCGCGGCCATGCTGGACGGCTTCGGAGAGCCGGCATGACCCCGTTCATCGTCACCGCGCTCGTCTCCGTGCTCGTCTCCGTCGCCCTGATCACCTGCCTCATGCTGGCGCTGCCCGCGCTGGCCAGGCCTGTCCTGCCGTTCGGCGTGCGGGTGCCCGCCGACCGCGCGGGCGATCCGGCCGTGGTCCGCCAGCGTCGCCGCTTCGCCCGCCTGGTGATCGTGGTGGGCGTGGTCGCCGCCGTGATGGCCGTTCCCGTGCTGCTCGTCACGGGCTACGCGGCCGGGGTCACCGTCACGGTGTCGACGGTGATCGTCGCGGACCTGCTGCTCTACTACCTCGCCCACCGCCGGATCAGCGCCGCCAAGCGGGCCGGCGCGTGGTCGGCCGGGCGCCGCCAGGGCGTCACCGTCGACACCACCTTCCGCACCGATCCCGTCCGGGTGCCGTGGAAGCACGGGCTGCCCGCGCTGGCCGTCCTGCTGATCACCGGGGGCATCGGCTGGTCACGCCTCGGCGGGTTGCCCGCCACGCTGCCGCTCTACCTCGGGTTCGCCATCGACCCCGGGGAGCGCGTGGCCACGACCCCGCTGCGGGTCTTCGAGCCGCTGCTCTACCAGGTCGCGGTCCTCGTGGTCGTCGTCGCGCTGGTCGTGGTCGTGCTGCGCGCCCGTCCCGACCTCGACGCCGCCCGTCCACGGGGGTCGGCCCGCCGCTACCGCCTCTACCTGCGCGGCGTCGCGGCGATGTCGCTGCTGGCCGCCGCCTGCCTCAACCTGAGCCTGCTCGTCGGGGCGCTCCAGCTGTGGGGCGTGGTCACGCCGGGCATCGGCTGGCAGGTGGCCGCGTACATGCCGCTCGTCGCGCTCCTGGCCGGCTGGGTCGGCTGGGAGATCAAGGCCGGGCAGGCCGGGCACCGCCTGCCCGCCCTGCCCGGCGAGGAGGACGAGGACTCCGGGATCGAGCAGCGCGACGACGACCGCCACTGGTTCCTGGCCGGCGCGGTCTACGCCAACCGCCGCGACCCCGCCCTGCTGGTGCACGCCCGCCTGGGGACCGGCTCGTGGACGCTCAACCTCGGGCACCCGATCGCCTGGCTCCTGCTGGGCGTCCTCGCGGTCGCTCTCCTCGTGCTCGGCGCGCTCTCGCTGTCCGGCGTCGTCGACCTGCCCCGGCGGCACAGCCTGTGGTGACGGTTTCCCCTTGGCCGGGCTGGGCAGGCGGCCAGAAAGGACCACCTGCCCAGAGAACGAACGGCACGGACACGCCCGGTCCCGACGAGCGCGTCCTGTCCCAACAGGATCTGGCCGAGGAAGGCGAGCGCAAGGGCTGGGCGCCGGCCTGTGGATGGGGGGCCGCGCTTCCTGCTCGCCGGGAGCACGTTGCATACTGCAAGGAGACGCGAGGGCGGGGGTGACCGCCATGGGCCTTTCACACGAGGAACGCCAGACGCTTCAGGAGATCGAGGAGCGGCTGGCCTTCGACGATCCGGACCTCGACGCCCTCCTGTCCGGGTCCCAGCAGGGGCACGCGAAGGAGGTGCCGGTGGCCTTCTGGTGGGTGCTCGCCATCGTGGCCTACGTCGTGTTCCTGATCGGCGTGGTCATGACCGTGGCCGCCCCGCAGAACGCCTGCCAGGGCGGCGGGAGCGGCTGCGATCATCCGGCGGTCCGCACGTCCCAGACCGGCCCGTAGTCGCCGCGCGGGCAACCGTCCGGTTGCCAGGCCACGAGGAGGCAGTCATGAGGGTGAGGACGGCGGCCTGGCTCGCGGCGCTGGCCCTGGGCCTCGCGGGCTGCGGGGCCTCGACCGCCGGTGAGCCGACCACGGCCGCCACGCCACCGCCGCCGACGGCCGAACCGTCTCCCGCGCCGTGCCGCACCGCCGAGCCCGTGGTCGCCCTCGGCGACGCCGTCGATCCCCTGCCGGTCGCCTGGACGTCGGCCGAGCCGGTGAGCGACGGCCACGGCCTGCTGGTCACGTGGACGTCCGGCGTGGCGCCGTGCCGGGTGCTCGACCGGGTGGACGTCTCGTACGGGACGGACACGGTCCAGGTGACGCTGTACGAGGGCTCGGACCCGGACGTGCGCGACCCGGTGTGCGTGGAGATCGCGATCGAGAAGCAGACGCTGGTCAAGCTGCGTGAGCCCGTCGCGGGGCGCGAGATCGTCGACGGGGCGGGCCCGAGCCCCTCGTAGCGGTGAACCGCCGCTCCGGGGGCAGGGGGCGGGGATGAACAGGAAGGACGACGATCCCGGCGACGAGTTCTTCGCGCCCGTACTGCGCGAGCCGCCGCCTCCCGAGGAGGTCAGCCGCTCCGGCGTGGTGAGCGACACCGGCGTGCCCGAGGTCCCCGGCGGCGGCCGGGGGGACCGGGACGAGAGCCCGCCGCCCTCGAACGCGTCGAGCTACCGCCTGCTGGGCGCGGCGCTCGTGCTGCTCGCCGGGGTCGTGCTGGCCGTGCTGGCCCTGCTGGCCGGGATGCCGTGGCCGGCGCTCGTCCCGGCCGCCGTGGCGCTGGTAGCGGCGGGCTACCTGATCCGGGTGAGCGTACGCCGCTCCCGGTCGGGAGGCGGCCCGCCCGCCTTCGGGTAGTCAGCGGGGTTCGTCGCCGGGGTTTCCGCGCACCGGCTGGTACGTGGCCGCGCGGAACAGGAACGAGGCCCACGAGCGGTAGGGCCGCCAGTGGTCGGCCAGCTTCCGGTACGACGCGGCGGGCGCGTCCTCGGGCAGGCCGTACACCTCGCGGAGGATCGCGAACAGGCGGGGCTCGTCGCCGGGGAAGGCGTCGGGGGCGCCGGCGCCGCGGATCAGGATCAGCCCGGCGGAGAACGGGCCGACGCCGGGCAGGGCGCGCAGCTCGGCCAGGGCCTGCTCCGGGGCGAGGGAGCGCAGGTGCTCGGCGGTGAGGACGCCGTCGAGCGCGGCGCGGGCCAGGCCGCGGATCCACTCCTCCTTCTGCGCGGGCAGGCCGAGGCCGCCGGCCTCCAGGAGCGTCACGGGCGGCGGGAAGACCGCGTGCTCCCGGCCGTCCACGGCGACCGTCGCCCCGTACCGCTCGGCGATGCGCTGCTTGATGCGGGCGGCGATGAGCATCGACGAGCGCTGTACGATCACCGCCCAGCACGCCGCCTCCCACGGGCTCCAGAAGCACACCGGCCGCAGGCCGGGGCTGCGGCGCTGCAGGTCGCCCAGCACCGGGTCGGCCTCGCCGAGCGCGGCGAACCCCGAGCCGTCCACGTCGAGGGAGAGGATGCGCGCGACCTCGCCCCGGATCCCCGCGCCGGCCGGCCGCGTCGTGGCCACGGCGACCCCGCCCGGCGCGGCGGTCACGGACACGCCGATCGGCAGCCAGTCGGTCTCCGGGCAGAACCCGAACCGCAGCGCCCGCCCGTCGGAGTGCAGGGCGCTGGTGGCCGGCCAGTCCTCGACGAAGCGCAGCGAGGCGCCGAAGTCGAACGGTCCGCCGGCGGTGATCGTGAATCCGAACGAGGTCATGCGCCGTATCGTAGGAGCTCGCCCGGACAGCGCTGGGAATCCGCCCTCCGAGCGTAGGTCCACCCAACAGATTTTCACCGCGCCCGGGTTTGCCCGCTCCGGTCCACGGAAGGGGCTACACGTGGCACGCATAGCGATCGTGGGCACCGGCTTCGGCGGGTACACCTGCGCGAAACTTCTGGAGCGCTGGCTCAGGCCTGGCGAGGCGGAGATCGTACTGATCACGCCGAAGGACTACACGCTGTACCTCCCGCTGCTGCCACAGGTGGCCGGCGGGGTGCTGCAGCCCCGCTCGATCGTGACGCCGCTGCACACGCGGCTGCGGCGCAGCAAGCTGCTGCCGGGTGTGGCGCACCAGGTGGATCTGGACGCCCGCGCCGTGGACGTGCTCAGGATCGACGGCGAGCCGGTGCGGGTGCCGTACGACGTGCTCGTGCTGGCCCCCGGCAGCATGACCAGGACGTTCGACATCCCGGGCCTGCAGGAGTACGCGCGCGGCATGAAGACGCTGGCCGAGGCGGTCTACCTGCGCGACCACTCGATCGCCCAGCTCGAACTGGCCGCCTCCTCCGACGACCCGGAGGAGCGGGCCGCGCGGTGCGGGTTCGTGGTGGTGGGCGCCGGCTACTCGGGCGTCGAGACGGCGGCGACGCTCCAGCTCGTCACCCGCCGGGCGATGGCCCGCTTCCCGCGGCTCGACCCCGGGCTGCTGCGCTGGACGCTGATCGACATCGCGCCCAAGGTGATGCCCGAGCTGGGCCCCGAGCTGGGCGAGGCGGCGACGCGGCTGCTGGAGGAGCGCGGGGTCGAGGTGCGACTCGGCGTCACGCTCGACCGGATCACCGTGGACACCGCGAAGCTGACCGACGGCACCACGCTGCCCTCCCGCACGGTCATCTGGACGGCGGGGGTGACGCCCAGGCCGGTGGTGTCCAGCCTCGGCACCGAGACGGTCAAGGGCCGCCTGGTCGTGGGCGCCGATCTGCGGGTGCCCGGCTGCGACGGCGTGTTCGGGCTGGGCGACGCCGCGGCGGTGCCCGACCTGACGGCCGAGCCCGGCACGCCCTGCGCGCCGACCGCCCAGCACGCCCACCGGCAGGCGAGGACCGCGGCGCGGAACGTGCTGGCGGCGCTGCGCGGCGGCAAGCTGCGCGAATACCGTCACCGCGACCTCGGCCTGGTGGTCGACCTCGGCGGCTCGGACGCGGTGGCCAGGCCGTTCGGGATCGACCTCAAGGGGCCGCTGGCGCAGCTCGTCACCCGCGGCTACCACCTGCTGACGACGCCGTCGGGCCGCTCGCGGCTGCGCGTGAGCGGCGACTGGCTGCTCAACATGATGGCCCCCGACGACCTGATCAGGCTCGACTTCCTCAAGGACACCCCCGGCACGCTGGAGGACCTGGAGCACATGCCGATCACGCCGCGCGCGCGCCGGATCAGCGTGACCGAGGAGCCAGCGGGATCCCGACGGTGATCTCCTTGCCGAGCCTGTGGTCGCCGAGCAGGTCGAGGTCGTCGCCGCTCCAGAACCGGCCCGGGTCGTACCAGTTGGGCCTGCGGCCCGGGGGCAGCAGCCCCATCTCCTGGTAGGTCACGGCCACCACCTCGGCGCAGTAGGCGTTCTCCAGCGCCCGCTCCCCCGCGACCCGGCGCGGGCGCGGCAGCCGGCCGCCCACCCAGCGGGCCGCCAGCCTGGCGGTCGACGGGAACGGGGTGCCGTCGAGCCGGGCCACCGCGCGCAGCGCGGCGTCCTCCATCTCGCGGGTCGCCTGCGGCTCCAGCTGGCGCAGCCACGCGCGCTGGCCGTAGCGGTCGGCCCAGACCGTCACCGCGTCGCGCAGGTCGTGCAGCTGCACGCCGCGGTGGTGGGTGCCCGACCACAGGTCGAGCAGCGACTTGCCGAGCTCGGCGTGGAACATCATGGGCGGCAGGTCCTCGATGACGATCGCCATGCCCACGTGGTTGACCGGGCTGTTGGTCATGGTCTGGATGGCCCGGTCGGGGACGGTCCGGCCGCGGAAGATCCACAGGTCGCCCGTCCGGGTGAGCTCAACCGCCTCGTCGAGAGTCAGCATGGGGCTAGCCTAGGCACATGCGCTGGTGGAAGATACTCGGCCTGGCGGGGGTCGCGGGCGTCGCGGCCACGGGAGTGGCGATCGCGCGCGCCGAGCGCCGCCGCCGCGCCTACACGCCGGAGGAGATCAGGGTACGGCTGCGCGAGCGGGTCGAGGGTCAGCCCGAGGGCCGCAGGTCGTAGACGAAGACCACGTCCGGATAGGCCGGGTTGTCCACGTATCCCTGCACGCTGCCCAGGTAGGCCCGCCGGTAGTTGACCACCCACGGCATGGCCGCCGCGGCCTGCTGGTCCAGCACCCTCCTGGTGGCCCTGGCGAACGCCTGCTGCGCCGTCCGCTGGTCCGTCACGGTCAGCTCGGGCAGCGAGTCCAGCAGTTTGTCGGTGGTCGGGTCGTTCAGGTAGGAGAGGTTGAACACGGGCGGCTCGGCGCTGTGGAAGACGTTGCCGAACCACGAGTAGCCGTCGGCGTAGTCCGGCCACCAGTACATCGCGAAGATGTCCTGGCCGCCCTTCTTGCCCAGCTCCCACTGGTCGACCCAGGGCATCGCCCGGACCCTGAGCGTGACGTTCAGCGTCTTGAGGTCGCGGCGCAGCCGTTTGATCAGGACCAGCTGGTCGCTGTCACCCTCGGTGTAGGTGAGGGTCAGCCGCAGCGGCCTGCCCTGCGGCCCGTACCCCGCCTGCCGGAGCAGCTCGCCCGCGCCCGCGAGGTCCTGCCGGGGCACGCGGCCCGGCACATGGCCGAGCAGCCCTTCCGGCACCACGCCGCTGTGCGGGCTGACGCCGCCGCGCAGCGCCCGGACCGCCCCCCGGTAGTCGACGGCCTTCTGCACCGCGCGCCGCACCCGCTGGTCGGACATGGGCCCCTCGGCGGTGTTGAACAGCAGCATCGCCGTCTGGAACGAGGGCCGCTCGGAGGTGCGCAGCCCCGGCGCGGCCTCCGCCCGGGCGAACAGCCTCGGCTCCAGCCGGCGCAGGAAGCTGACCTCGCCCTGCAGCAGCAGTTGCCAGGCGCGCCGCTGGTCGGGTATCACGCGGAACTTGACCGTACGGTAGCGCGGCTGGTCCCAGCCTCCCCAGTAGTCGTCGTACGCCTTGAGCGTCAGCTCGGTCTCGGCCCCGTCCTTCCAGGTGTCCACCTTGTACGGCCCGGTCCCGGCGTCCCGGCCGGCCTGGAACCACTTCCCCAGGTCGGGGGCCGCCTCGGTGTCGTAGATGTAGGCCGCGTAGGCGGAGGAGGCCGCCAGGTCGAGCGGCACCGGGTAGCGCAGCGCGAACGTGAGCGTATGAGGGTCCTCGACCCTGATGGAGGAGACCGCGTCCCAGATGTAGTAGGCGCCGGCCTTGGTGGACATGGTCCGCTCGATGGACTGCTTGACGGCGGTGGCGTCCATGGGCCGGCCGGTGTGGAAGGTGACGTCCTGGCGCAGGGTGAACGTCCAGGAGCGGCCGTCGGCGGTGGTCCGCCACGAGGTGGCCAGGCGGGGTGAGCTCTTCTTGGTGACCGGGTTCCAGAGGGTGAGCGTCTCGTAGACGTTCTGCAGGGCGACGACCTCGTTGGAGTAGGACGTGCCGGGATCCAGATCCGTGACCACGTCGCCGTGCTGGACGTAGACGAACGCCGATTCCCCCAGCCGCGGCTGCCGCACCACTGCCGGTGCCGAGCACGCCGTGAGGAGCAGCACCAGCGTGGCGACCGCTGCGAGACGACGGCGCAACGCATCTCCCTCTATGACCGATCTCCTGGGAGAACCTACTAGACGATCATGGCCCGATGGCCGAAACCACCGAAAAATTGGGCAATCCGGAGATCGAATTGCTATTCTCGTGCCTTGTCCCGTCCGGGGTTGCCAGCAGGGGACCGACCGGAGTGAGGTGCCATGGGTCGTAGCCGAACGATCCGCCTGAAGATCATCGGCCTACTGCTGGTTCCGCTGGCCTCGATGGTGGTGTTGTGGGGGGTTATCACCGCCGTCACGGCGGGCGAGAGTCTGGAGCTGAGGCAGTATCAGACGCTCTGGACGAACCTGCGACACCCGGCGTACAAGCTCGGCAACGAGCTGCAGCGCGAGCGCCTCGCCTCCGTTCAGCTCCTGGGCGCCGGCGTGTCGGCCGACAGGTCGGCGCTCATCGAGCAGCGCTCACGCAGCGACAGGGCGAAGGAGGAGTTCAAGAAGTCCTCGGGCAAGTCCCGGGATACCTCGGAGGCGATCCGCAAGCAGGTGGACGCGGTGTACACGCAGCTCGACAGGCTCGACGCGGTCAGGGGAGAGATCGACACGGGCCTGTCCGACCGTCTGCGCACGGTGGAGGGGTACAACACGATCCTCGACGCCCTCTTCGACCTGCACCGGCGGGTCGGCTACATCGACGACCTGCCGATCTACGAGCAGTCCAGGATCGTCATCGACCTCGGCTACGCCAAGGAGCTGCTCACCCGCGAGCAGGCACTGGGCCTGGGCACCACCACGGTGGCCGAGCGCAGGCTGTTCACCCGGCTGGTGGGCAACCGGCGCTTCCTCATCGACCACTCGCTCGGCCAGCTGGACCCCAGCCTGCGCGAGACCCAGGTGTCGATCATCACCTCGCCCGTCTACCAGCGGATGCGGCTGATGGAGGACCAGATCGTCGCGGGCGGCTCGCCGCGCGGATGGCTGGACACCACCGAGTCTCTGGCGAAGTCTTTCCAAGAGGCCCAGATGCGGGCGAGCATGATCCTGCAGGAGCGCTCCGAGCCGGTGGCCGACGCCGGGCTCACCCGGGCGCTGCTGCTGGCCGGGACATGCTTCGCGCTGATCCTGGTCTCGATCGCGTTCTCGCTGCGGATGGGCAATCGCCTGTCCAAGGAGCTGGCCAATCTCCGCGGGGCGGCGCTGGAGGTGGCCCAGGAGCGGCTGCCCGAGGTCGTCGCCAAGCTGCGGAAGGGGGAGACGGTTGACGTGCCCGAGCTCTCCGTCGCCAGCACGACCGTCGAGATCGACGACGTCGGCCAGGCCTTCTCCACGGTCCAGCAGACCGCGGTCGAGGCGGCCGTCGGCCAGGCGCAGCTGCGTGACGGCGTCGGCCACGTGTTCCGCAACCTCGCCAGGCGCAGCCAGGCGCTGCTGCACCGCCAGCGCATCCAGCTGGAGGGCATGCAGCACCGCGCCACCGACCCCGACGACCTCGACGACCTGTTCCGGCTCGACCACCTGGCCACCCGGATGCGCCGGCACGCCGAGGGCCTGATCATCCTGTCGGGCGCCACCCCCGGCCGCGGCTGGAGCAAGCCCGTGCCGATGCTGGACGTGGCCCGCGGCGCCGCCGCCGAGGTGGAGGACTACCAGCGGGTGATCGTCGACCCGATGCCGGCCCAGCGTCTGGCCGGGCCCGTGGTCGGCGACGTGATCCACCTGGTGGCCGAGCTCATCGAGAACGCCACCGTCTACTCTCCCCCGCACACCTCGGTGATCGTGCGAGGCGAGGTGGCGGCCCGCGGCTTCGCCTTCCACGTGGAGGACCGGGGGCTCGGGATGAGTGACGAGCAGCTGGCCGAGTACAACGAGCGGCTGGCCAGCCCGCCCGAGTTCGACCTGGCCGACAGCGAGCGGCTCGGTCTCTTCGTCGTTTCCCGCCTGGCCGCCAGGCATGACATTCGCGTGATGTTGCGCGATTCACCATATGGAGGGACCACCGCCATCGTGCTGATCCCGGCAGAACACGTAACAGATCCTCCGGACGAGCCGGAGGAGCCCACCGCGGCCCCGGCCCGCCCGATCCGGGTGGTGCAAGGTGAGTAGAGATGAGCGCTGGCTGGACGAGGACGCCGGTCCGATCGTCCCCGCCTACTTACTCACCCGGGGCCGGACGGTGCCCGCGAGCGAGGCCATCGACCTCATCGCCGTCATCATCACCTCCGGCGGCCTGACGCCGCCGGTCGGGCTCGGTCCCGAGCATCTGATCATCCTGCAGAAGTGCACCAAGCCGACGCGGCTGGTGGACGTCGCCGCGGAGCTGAACCTGCCCATCGGCGTGGTCCGGGTCCTCGTCGGCGACCTGCACCAGCAGAAGCTCGTCCAGGTGGAGTCGCCGCCTCCGGCGCCCGACGCCACGGTGCTCCTGGAGGTCATCGACGGACTGAAGGCTCTCTGAGCACGTCCTCGGCCCGGTGGCAGGCGACCCGGCGCCCCTCCTGCCCCTCCTGATGCCCTCCTAGGTCCCGCAGCGCGGGCGCGCGATCGCACTCCGTCACCGCCATCGGGCAGCGCGGCCGGAACGGGCAGCCCGTCTCCGCCGGCCTCACCTCCGCGCGCCCCCGCGCCACGGGCGGCTCTCCCCCCAGCTTCGGGACGGCGTCGCGCAGCGCCAGCGTGTACGGGTGAGCGGGCCTGGCGAGCAGGTCGGCCGTGGGGCCCGACTCGACCACGCGGCCCGCGAAGAGCACGTGCGAGGTGCGGCACAGCTTCCCCACCACGGCCAGGTTGTGCGTGATGAGCAGGCGTTCCGCCGCCAGCCCCGCGATCAGGTCGAGGATCCTGGCCTGGACCGTCACGTCCAGGGCGCTGGTGGGCTCGTCGAGGATGAGCAGTTTCGGGTTCACGGCGAGCGCGCGGGCGATGACCACCCGCTGGCGCTGGCCGCCGGAGAGCTGGTGCGGCCTGCGGCTCGCCAGCGCGGGGTCGAGGCCGACCTGTTCGAGCAGCTCGGGGACGCGGTGGCGGGCGTCCCGGGGCAGTGCCTCGGCTACGGAGTTGCCGACGCGCATGCGGGGGTCCAGGGCCTCGGCCTGGAAGACGGGCTGGACGTCGCCGCGGAAGCGCCTCATGTCCACTTTTTTCAGGTTCTGGTCCCCGTACAGGATATTTCCGGACATGGGGGTGAGGAGGCCGAGGAAGGCGCGCGCCAGCGTCGTCTTGCCCGACCCGCTCTCCCCGATCAGGCCGACCCCGCCCCCGGTGATGTCCAGGGTGACGTCGTGGACCACGGGGGTGCGGCCGTACCCGAGCGTCACCCGCTCCGCCCTCAGCAGGCTCCCCGACGATGTCACGGCAGCGCCTCCAGCAGTTCGCGGGTGTAGGGGTGGGACGGCTCGGACAGCACGCGGCCGGCGGGGCCGCTCTCCACGACCTCGCCAGCGCGCATGACCAGCACCCGGTGGGCGATGGTGGAGACCAGGGCCAGGTCGTGCGAGACGAGCAGCAGCGCCAGCCCGCGCTCGGCGCAGAGCGTGCGCAGCACGGCCACCACCTCGGCCTGCACGGTCACGTCCAGCGCGCTGGTCGGCTCGTCGGCCAGGATCGCCTCCGCGCCCAGCGCGATGGCCAACGCGATCGCGAACCGCTGCGCCTGCCCGCCGGAGACCTCGTGCGGGTAGCGGCGCAGGATGGCCGGGTCGAGCAGGACGGCCTCGACCGCCTCGGCCATGACCCGCTCCGCGTCGCCGACGCCGTGCAGCCTGAGCGCCCGGCGCATCAGCGTGCCGAGCCGGAGGGTGGGGCTGAGCGCGGCCTGCGGCGACTGCATGACGAGCGCCACCCTGGCTCCCCTGATCGCGCGCAGCTCGGCCGGCGAGGCGCTCGTCACGTCCACCCCGGCCACCCGGATCCGCCCGCCGACCTCCGCGCCCTCGGTGAGCCCGAGCAGCGCCAGCAGCGTGGTCGACTTGCCCGAGCCGCTCTCCCCCACGATCGCCACGCACTCGCCGGGGGCCACGTCCAGCTCCGGCACCTTCGCCACGACCCGCCCGCCGTAGCTCACCCGGAGGTCGCGTACCTCGATCACTTCACGATCCTCCGCGGGTCCAGCGCGTTCCGCAGCCCTTCGCCCAGCACGTTGAACGCGAACGCGGTCAGCAGGATCGCCAGCCCGGGGAAGGTGACGACCCACCAGTTCGTGGTGAACAGCGACTGCCCCTGCTCCACCATCAGCCCCCACTCCGCCGTCGGCTCCTGGGCGCCCAGCCCCAGGTACGACAGCGCCGCGGCGGTGAGGATGACCCCGCCGCCGTCGAGCGAGACCTGGACCAGGACGGGCGTCAGCGAGTTCGGCAGCACGTGCCGCAGGATGATCATGGGCGCGGGCACGCCCAGGCAGCGCGCGGCGTCCACGTACGGGCGGGTGGCGATGGAGGCGGCCATCGACGCCGACAGCCGCGCGTACCACGGCCACCAGGTGACCGCGATGGCCACGATCACCGTGGTGACGCTCGGCTGCAGCACGACCGCCAGGGCCACCGACAGCAGCAGCGCGGGGAAGGCCAGGAACACGTCCGTGATCCGCATGATCACGTCTCTGACCCAGCCGCCCGCGTACCCGGCCACGACGCCGAGCAGGACGCCCGTGGTGGCCGAGACCGCCAGCACGGTGAGGGCGATGAACAGCGACGTCCGCCCGCCGTACAGCACCCGGGTGAGCACGTCGCGGCCGGCCGCGTCGGTGCCGAACCAGTGCGTGCCGTCCGGCGGCCGCAGTGCGGCGAACGGGTCCACCTCGTCCGGCGGGTAGGGGGCGAGCCACGGCGCGAGCAGGGCGGCCAGCGCGACGATCGCGATCAGCACCGCCCCGGCGAGTGCGAACCGGTCGGTGACCCTCGGCAGGGTGCGGCGCAGCGGCGCCGCCTCGGGCAGCGCGCTCACCGGGCCCTCGCCCTCGGGTCGACGACGCCCTGCAGCAGGTCCACCACGAGGTTGGCGAGCACGTACATCAGCGCGACCAGCAGGGTGACGCCCGCGACCGCCGGGGTGTCGGAGCTGGAGATGGCGTTGACCGCGTAGCGGCCCAGGCCGGGCCAGTTGAAGACGGCCTCGACCAGGAACCCGTTCACGATCGCGTACGCGAACACCAGCGCGATCAGCGACAGCACCGGGTTGAGCGCGGGCCGCAACGCGAACCGGGTCAGGATGGTCGTCTCGCGGAAGCCGAGCGCCCGCTCCAGCCGGGCGTGGTCCTGCGACGCCTCCTCGATGAGCGTGGCGCGCACCATCTGCGCGATCACGCCCGCCGGGTACGCGGCCACGACCAGGGCCGGGAGCACCAGGTGCGCCAGCGTGCTGGTGAGGATCGGCCAGTTGCCGGTGATGAGCGCGTCCACGACGGTGATGTTCGTCCAGAGCGTCAGCGGGCTGGTGGTGTCGAGCGCGCTGTCGTACTCCCCGGCGACCGGGAACCAGCCCAGGTTGCTGGCGAAGACCGTCTGCAGGGCCAGCGCCAGCCAGAACACCGGCAGCGACACCGCGAGCATGCTGGTCAGCCGGACCGAGAAGTCAGGGAAGCGGCCCCTGAACCGGGCGGCCAGCACGCCGACGGGGATGCCTGCCACGACGGCGATCACCAGGCCGGCCCCGACCAGCTCCAGGCTGGCCGGGAAGGCGTGGTACAGATCCTCCAGCACCGGCCGCCGGGTGTGCAGGCTGGTCTGCCAGTCGCCCGTCACCAGGTCCCTGACGTAGTTGCCGAGCTGCACCCAGAGCGGGTCGTCCAGCCCGAAGCGGGCGCGCACCTCGGCGAGCTGCTCGGGCGTGGCCTTGGGCCCGGCGTAGGCGACCGCCGGATCGCCGGGCACCATCCTCGTGATCACGAAGGTGAGGGCGACCACGCCGGCCATGACCAGGAGTGCCTGGCCCAGCCGGCGGATCAGGTAGCGCGGCATCGGTCAGCTGGCGGGCTTGAGGTCGTAGAAGGAGACCACGTTCGGGTAGGCCGGGTTGTCGACGTACCCGAGCACGTCCGCGGTGAGCGCGCGCTGGTAGGTCTGCACATACGGCACCGCGACCGCCGCCTCGTCCTGGATGATCTTCTTCTGCAGGTCGGCGTAGGCCTGGTCGGCCGCCAGCTGGTCGGTGGCGGTGAGCTGCGGCAGTCCGTCGATGGCCTTGTCGATCGCCTCGTCCTTCAGGTACGACAGGTTGAACGAGACCTCGTCCGCGCTGCGGAAGACGTTGAGGAACCACGAGTACGGGTCGGCGTAGTCGGGGAACCAGTACATGACGAAGATGTCCTGGTCGCCCTTCTTGCCCCTGTCCCACTGCGCGTTCCAGGCCATCGCCCGCGCTTCGACGGTGACGTTGACCTTCTTCAGCGCCGCGGTGAGCAGGGTGACCAGCAGCTTCTGGTCCTCGTCGCCCTGGGCGTAGGTGAGCGTGAGCTTCAGCTCGGCGTTGTCCGGGCCGTACCCGGCGTCCTGCAGCAGCTCCTGCGCCTTGGCCAGGTCCTGCTTGGGCTCCATGCCCGTGGTGTGGCCGAGCAGCCCGGGCGGCACCAGACCGCCGGCCTTCTGCGCGGAGCCCTTGAGCGCCGCCACCAGGCCGTCGTAGTCGATGGCGTGCTGCAGCGCCTGCCGGACGCGCACGTCCTTCGTCGGCCCCTCCGCCGTGTTGAACAGCACCAGCAGGTTCTGGAACGACGGCGTCTGCTTGGCCTGCACGCCCTCGGTCATGCCCGCCTGCTCGAACAGCTGCGGGTTGAGCCGCTGCACGAAGTTGACCTCGCCGCGCTGGAGGAGCTGCCACGCCGTGGTGATCTCCGGCGTGACGCGGAAGGCGACCTTCTTGTACTGCTCCGGCCGCCAGCCGCCCCAGTAGTCGTCGAACGCCTTCAGCGTCAGCTCGGTCTCCTGGCCCTTCTGCCACGAGTCGATCGTGTACGGGCCGGTGCCGGCGTCCAGCTTGCCGTTCTTGACGTCGTCCTCGTTCTTCTCCAGCGCCTCGGCGTCGTAGATGTGGGCGGCGTACCCGGAGGAGGTGATGAGGTCCATCGGGGCCGCGTACTTGAGCGTGAACTTCAGCGTCGAGGCGTCCGGCGTCTCGATCTTGTCGACCGCGCTCCAGATGTAGGCGGCGCCGCCGCCGGACTTCATCGTGCGCTCGATGGCCTTCTTGGCGGCCTCGGCGTCGAGCGTGGCTCCGGTGTGGAACTTCACGCCCTGGCGCAGCTTGAACGTCCACTCCTTGCCCTCGTCCGCCGAGGACCACTCGGTGGCCAGGCGCGGCCGGACCTCCTTGGCCTCGGCGTCGTAGCGGGTGAGGCCCTCGTAGATGCTGGTCATGGCGATGATCTCGTTGGAGTACGAGGTCGCCGGGTCCCAGTCGGTCACCACGTCGAGGTTGGGGGCGTAGACGAAGGTGGCGTCGTTCTCGGTGGACTGGGTAGCCTGCGTTCCGCCGGTGCTCGGCTGGGGGGTGCCGCCGGCGCCGCGTACCTGGCCGCCCGCGCACGCGGATGCGGCCAGGGCGACGACACCGGCGATCCCGGCTACGAGCAGACGCTTGTGCCAGCGCATGGGGGGGATCCTTTCGAATTGTCACCGGGTGAGGGGTCCGGCGGCTTTGGCGTGTATCCGCACGGCGGGCTCCGCGAGGTAGCTGAGCGGCACCTCCAGGAGGTCGACGATCTGGACCCGGTCAGGGTCCGCGCCCGCCGCCACGGCACGTGCCGCGGCCTCCCGCCTCACCCTTTCGATCGCCTTTGTCCGGCTTTCACCCGCAGGCATGATCGTATCGACTCTGCCGCTCGCCAGGGCGATGGCGGCGCCGACGGCGTTGGCCACCTCGGCGTGCTCCGGGCGGATGACGCGGCTCACGCCGGGGATCCGCTCGGGCAGCAGGAAAGCGCCGCCACCCACCGCCACCAGGGGACGGCCGGTGCGGCCGAGCGTCATGCGGTCCACGGCGTCGGCGGCCAGCGCGTCGGTGGCGGCGATCGCCCTTTGCAGAGTGTCGCGGAAATCTTCCGATATGTCGCCCAGGTCCCAGGTGACGCCCGGCGGCCGCCGCCCGGCCGCGACCGCCGCGTCCGTGAGCGTCGCCGTGCCGCCGCCGAACACCAGCGCCTCCTCCGCGATCCGGTAGCCCACCGAGTCGGGACCGGCCTTCGCGCCGCGCACGACGGTGCCGCCGCCCAGCGCGATGGCCAGGATGTCCGGCATGCGGAAGTTGGTGAGCACGCCGCCGATCTCCACGGCCGCCGCCGACTCGCGCGGGAACCCTCCGGTCAGCACCCCGAGGTCGGTGGAGGTGCCACCGACGTCCGCGACGACCGCGTCCGGCACGCCCGACAGGAACGCGGCGCCGCGCAGTGAGTTCGCCGGGCCGGAGCCGATGGTCGACACCGGCAGCCGCGCCGCGTGCTCCAGGGTCATCAGCGTGCCGTCGTTCTGCGCCAGGTAGGGGGTGGCCGCCAGCCCGCGTTCGGCCAGCGCGGCCGTCAGCGCACTCGTGACGTGCCCGGCGACCTCGTACAGGGCGGCGTTGAGCACGGTCGCGTTCTCGCGCTCCAGCAGCCCGAGCGAGCCGATCTCGTGGCTGACCGAGACCGGCAGCCCGTACTCGCTCCTGATCAGCTCCTCGGCGGCCCGCTCGTGGTCGGCCGTGGCCGGGCTGAACACGGCGGTGACCGCCACCGCGTCGGCCTCCACCCCGTCCAGGAAGCGGCGGATCGAGCCGGGGTCGAGCCGGCCGATCTCGCGCCCGTCCACGTAGTGACCGCCGGGCACCACGGCCTCGCCGGCCGAGACGACCTCGCGCAGGCCGTCGGGCCAGTCGGAGAGCGGCGGGACGGCCGTGGTGGCGGGTGCGCCCAGCCGCAGCACGGCCACCCGGCCCAGGTTCCTGCGCTCCAGGATCGCGTTGGTGGCGTGGGTGGTGCCGAGCATCACCCGGCCGATCCGGCCGTGGGCGTGCGGGCCCAGCTCGTCCAGCACCGCGTCCAGCGCGGCGCGCAGCCCTTCGGTGACGTCCCGGCTGGTCGGCCGCTTGGCCTTGGCGATCACCCGGTCGCCGGAGTCGAGCACCACCGCGTCGGTGTTGGTGCCGCCGACGTCGATGCCGATCCGCAGGTCCGGCTCAGCCATGCGCCAGCTCCTCCACGGGAACGTAGTCCAGGTCGTAGCCGAACGCCCGCGGCCCGGCCGTGTCCAGCCCTTTCCGGGTGCGCCACAGCGGGTCGCACGGCCAGGCGAGCACGGTGACCCGCTGGCCGTAACGCAGGCCCTCGGTCTGGATCGCGGCCGCGGTCTCGGTGTCGACCACCGTGATCAGATCCGGCACCATCGCCCTGACCTGGTTGTCCTCGACGGCGACCAGGTTCTCGTTCTGCAGCTCCAGGACGAGCGTGCGGCCGCGGTCGTCGCCGGTGCCCTCGATCGTGGCGGTGCCCCTGACGAACCCGCCGGTGGTGCGCCGCTCCACGTCGGTCAGCTTGCCGGTGATCAGCCTGACCGCGCCCAGCTCGGCGGCCAGGGAGGTCAGCGGGTCCGTCGCGTCCTCGGTGGCCCGGCCGATCTCCAGCGCGCGCGTGACCGTGCCCTCGACGACCGCGCCCCGCGCCCGCTCGGCGGTGAGTACGTAGTCGGCCATCAGCGCCGAGGAGCCCGCGGCCACGCAGACCGCCCGCGCCAGCCGCTCCGACCACAGGCCGTCCACCGGCCGGATCGTCACCACGTTGCCCGCCACGTCCGACATGATCACCAGGTCGGCGGGCAGCCCCGCGACGTACATGGAGACCATCTGGACCTCGGGGAACGCCCGGCCCATGCCGTCGGCGTCGAGCAGCGGCAGCCCGAGCTGGGCGGCCCAGGCCACCGGCGCGACCCCGTTGGAGCCGCCGATCTCCGACGACATCACGGCCGTGGGCGGCCTGCCGAAGAGCCGTTCGACCTCCTCGGCGATGCGCTTCGGCTCGTCCTCGCCGTGGATCATCTCGTGGCTCACGGTCGGCGCCCCGATCCCGGACAGCGGCACCACCAGTGCGTCGGGGGGTAACTCGGCCAGCCGCACGAGGGGCACCGGCCCGTACGCCCTGATGGCCCGTACGGCGGCCAGCGAGCCGGCGCGCACGTCACCGCCGCCGCCGGTGCCGAGCACGGCGCATCCCCGCGCCAGGGCCGGAATGTCAGTTTCGCGGATGCTCATATGGGGCCCCAACCAAGCACATACACCGGCATTGCGCCAGTCACGCTCTCGCATCGGGCCCTTCACTGATAGACCTGAGAACAGGTTCCCGGCCGGAGGAGGGCAGGATGCGGATCTCGGTGGCGGCCGACAGCCTGGACGGGGTCGCGGAGCGGCTGGTGGCCGTTCTGCGGCGGCGCGGCCACGAGGTGGTCACGCACGGCGCGCTCAACGGCGACGAGCGCGACGACTGGGCGTGGGCGTCCGAGGCGGCGGCCCGCGACGTCGCCGAGGGCCGCGCCGACCAGGCCGTGGTGTGCTGCTGGACCGGCACCGGCGCGTCCATCGCGGCCAACAAGGTGCCCGGCGTCAGGGCCGCGCTCTGCGTCGACTCCTACACGGCCGACGGCGCCCGCAAGTGGAACGACGCCAACGTGCTCGCCCTCAGCCTCCGCCTCACCTCGGACGTCCTCCTCGACGAGATCCTCGACGCCTGGCTGCGCGGCACCCCGAGCACCGACGAAACCGACCAGGCCAACGTCGCCCACCTCGACCACATCTGACCCCTCACCCCCGGACGGCGGAGGCCCGCAAAACGTCAGTGCCGCGCAAACCACCCCAAAGTCACCCCACCCCCACCCCACCGAACCCGGACGGCGGAGGGCCGCAAAACGTCGGTGTCGCGCTTTAGGGTGCAGGGCATGACAGACGTCCTGCTGCGCGGCGGCCGGCCCTGGGGGGCCGGCGGGCCCGCCGACGTCCTCGTCCGCGACGGCGTGATCGAGGTCGTCGCGCCGTCCGTCGAAGCCCCCGGCGCGCGGGTCGTCGACGTCGCGGGGCAGCTCGTGCTGCCCGGCCTGGTCGACGCCCACTGCCACCTCGACAAGACCCTCTACGGCGGCCCCTGGGTGCCCCACTCGGCCGACGACACCCTCGCCGGCCGCATCGGCAACGACCTGGCCCGCCGCGGCGAGCTGGGCGTCCCGAGCGTGCCGCGCATGGTGTCCCTGCTGCGGGCGATGAGCTCGTACGGCACCACCAGCGTGCGCAGCCACACCGACATCGACCCGCAGACCGGGTTGCGCGGCGTGGAGGCGGTCAGGGAGGCGGCCGCGCAGGTGCCGGTCGACGTGACCCAGGTGGCGTTCCCGCAACACGGCCTGCTCACCAACCCCGGCACCGCCGAGCTGCTGGAGGAGGCGCTCAAGAGCGGCGTGGAGGCGGTCGGCGGCCTCGACCCGGCGGGCATCGACCGCGACCCCGTGCGCCACCTCGACCTGATCTTCGGCCTGGCCGACCGCTACGGCGCCCACGTCGACATCCACCTGCACGACGGCGGCTCGCTGGGCGCGTGGGAGGTGGAGCTGATCACCGAACGCACCCGCGTGCTCGGCCTGGCGGGCCGGGTCACGATCAGCCACGCGTACGCGCTCGGCCAGGTCGACGCCGCCCAGGCGGGCAAGCTGGCGGAGGGACTCGCCGGAGCGGGCGTGGCGGTCTGCACCGCCGCCGTCTACAGCTTCCCGGTGCCGCCGGTCAAGACGCTGCGGGCGGCCGGCGTCACGGTGGCGTGCGGCCACGACGGCATCCGCGACCTGTGGGGCCCGTTCGGCAGCGGCGACATGCTGGAGCGGGCCATGCATCTGGCCTACCGCAGCACGTTCCGCCGCGACGACGACATCGAGCTGGCCCTGGAGGCCGCCACCCACGGCGGCGCCCGCGCGCTCGGCCTGCGCGGCTACGGGCTCGCGCCGGGCGATCGGGCCGACCTCGTCGTGGTCGGGGCGAGCACCCCGGCCGAGGCCGTGGTCGTTCGCCCCGGGCGCACTCTTGTCATGAAAGACGGCATCGTCCTGCACAATTGACCGGCGGGACCATCGAAAGGCAGGGCAAGTGCTCTCTATTCACCAGCGGATCGCCGAAGAGCTCGGGGTGCGCGAGGGGCAGGTGCGGTCCGCGGTAGAGCTGCTCGACGGCGGCTCCACCGTGCCGTTCATCGCGCGCTACCGCAAGGAGGTCACCGGCGCGCTCGACGACGCCCAGCTGCGCACGCTCGAAGAGCGGCTGCGCTACCTCCGTGAGCTCGACGAGCGGCGGGCCGCGATCCTGGAGTCGATCGAGTCTCAGGGCAAGCTCGACGACGAGCTGCGCGCCCAGATCATGGCGGCCGAGACCAAGGCCCGCCTCGAAGACATCTACCTGCCCTACAAGCCGAAGCGGCGCACCAAAGCGCAGATCGCCCGTGAGCTGGGGCTGGAGCCGCTGGCCGACCAGCTGCTCGGCGACCCGTCGCTCGACCCCGCCGCGACGGCCGCGGGCTTCGTCACCGAGGGCGTGGCCGACGCCGGGGCGGCGCTGGAGGGCGCCAGGGCGATCCTCATCGAGCGGTTCGCCGAGGACGCCGACCTGATCGGCGCGCTGCGCGAGCAGCTGTGGGAGCGGGGCAGGCTGACCTCCAAGGTGCGCGACGGCAAGGAGGAGGCGGGCGCCAAGTTCTCCGACTACTTCGACTTCGCCGAGCCGTTCACCAAGCTTCCCTCCCACCGCGTCCTCGCCATCTTCCGCGGCGAGAAGGAGGAGGTCCTCACCGTCGCGCTGGAGCCCGAGGAGACCGCCGCCTACGAGCTGCGGGTCGCCGCCCGCTACGGGATCTCCGACCGGGGCAGGCCCGCCGACGGGTGGCTGTGGGAGACGGTCCGCTGGGCGTGGCGCACCCGCATCCTCGTCCACCTGGGCATCGACCTGCGGATGCGGCTGTGGCAGGCGGCGGAGGACGAAGCGGTGCGGGTGTTCGCGACCAACCTGCGTGACCTGCTGCTCGCCGCGCCCGCCGGCAGCCGCCCCACCATGGGCCTCGACCCCGGCCTGCGCACCGGCGTCAAGGTGGCCGTGGTCGACGCCACCGGCAAGGTCGTCGAGACCGCGACCGTCTACCCCCACGAGCCCAAGCGGCAGTGGGACCAGTCGCTGGCCGTGCTGGGCGCGCTGGCGCAGCGCCACGGCGTCGAGCTGATCGCCATCGGCAACGGCACCGCCTCCCGCGAGACCGACAAGCTGGCCGGCGAGCTGGTCAAGCTCATGCCGTCGATGACCAAGGTGGTGGTGTCGGAGGCGGGCGCGTCCGTCTACTCCGCGTCCGCCTACGCCTCGCAGGAGCTGCCCGAGCTCGACGTGTCGCTGCGCGGCGCGGTGTCGATCGCCCGCCGCCTGCAGGACCCGCTGGCCGAGCTGGTCAAGATCGACCCGAAGTCCATCGGCGTCGGCCAGTATCAGCACGACCTCGCCGAGTCCAAGCTGTCCCGGTCGCTCGACGCGGTGGTCGAAGACTGCGTCAACGGCGTGGGCGTCGACGTCAACACCGCCTCCGCGCCGCTGCTGACCCGCGTGTCGGGCATCGGCGCCACGCTCGCCGAGAGCATCGTCCGCCACCGCGACGCCAACGGCCCGTTCCGCGGCCGCACGGCGCTGAAGGACGTGCCGCGGCTGGGGCCGAAGGCGTTCGAGCAGTGCGCGGGCTTCCTGCGCATCCAGGACGGCGACGACCCGCTCGACGCCTCCAGCGTGCACCCCGAGTCCTATCCCGTGGTCCGCCGCATCCTCGACGCGGTCGGCACCGACCTCAAGTCGCTGATCGGCAACACGGCCACGCTGCGGTCCCTCGACCCGCCGAAGTTCACCGACGACACGTTCGGCCTGCCGACGGTCACCGACATCCTGCGCGAGCTGGAGAAGCCCGGCCGCGACCCTCGGCCCGCCTTCCGCACGGCGGCCTTCAAGGAGGGCGTGGAGAAGCTGTCCGACCTGGAGCCGGGGATGATCCTGGAGGGCGTGGTCACCAACGTGGCCGCGTTCGGCGCCTTCGTCGACGTCGGCGTCCACCAGGACGGCCTGGTCCACGTGTCGGCCATGTCGCGCACCTTCGTCAAGGACCCGCGCGACGTCGCCAAGCCGGGCGACATCGTGCGCGTCAAGGTGCTGGACGTCGACATCCCGCGCAAGCGCATCTCCCTCACGCTCCGCCTCGACGACGACGCCGCCCAGCCCGCGGCCTCCGGCGGCCGGGGCGAAGGCCGAGGCGGCGGCCCCCGCCGCGACGGCGCTCGCGGCGACGGCGCTCGCGGTAACGCCGCCCGAGGAGACGGCTCTCGCGGTAACGCAGCCCGAGGAGACGGCTCTCGCGGCAACACCGGGGACGGCTCTCGCGGCAACGGCACCCGGGGCGATGGAGCCCGCGGCGGGGCCGCCCGAGGAGACGGGTCTCGCGGTAACGGCACCCGGGGCGACGGTGCTCGCGGAGACGCCCGCCGCGACGCCAAGGGCGACCGGCGCGGCGGAGGCGAGGGCAACCAGCGCGGCAACGCCCAGCGCGACCGCCGCGGCCAGTCCCAGCGCCGCGCCGAGCCCACGGGCGCCATGGCCGAGGCCCTCCGCAAGGCCGGCCTCACCGGCAACGACAAGTAACCACCCGGCCTCCCGGACACCCGGTCCGGGAGGCCGGAGCTGTGGTCAATCCCGCCCACGTCGGACGCCGTGACCATCGTCGCCAAGTGCACGCGCGCGTCATGGCAGTCCACAACCCCAAGCCCGGTCAGTACGGCGTGCCCGTCCCCCAGTACCTGATCGGCACCACACGGCCTAGTCCTGTCGCACATCCTCAAGATCGACCATGGGTGCAGGTCCGCTGACCGGCGTTCCAGACGCCGCGCTCCGCCCGGATGAGGAGACGTTCTCCGTCTCCACGTACCGCTTGTGAGGATCCGGCGGCTAAGAAAGAGGACGTTCTCCGTTCTCCCGCCGCGCGGGAGGATCACGCAGCCCGACATCTCGATTTCCGCGTGACGCGCGGTGGGACTGTGGATGGACATCGCCAGGGACGAGCGGCGACCCGGACCGGCGGTGACGGCTGTCATGACCGGTGGGACGATACGGTCGGAAGGTGACCACGTACGACCGCGCGATCGAGCAGGCCCGTGACCTCCTCCGGTGGCGTTCGCCGCTGCGCACCGAGCTCTGGGCGGCCCGCCTGGTGTCCGAGGGCGACCCTGACCTGCTGGGCGAACTGGCCGGTTCCGAGCGTCCCGAGGCGAGACTCGCGATAGCGGCCCTGGCCACGCTCGAACTCCCGGACGACCTCACCACGACCGCCAGCGCGACGCCGTACGACGCCGAGGCCGTCCAGGAGACACCGACCTCGGACGAAGAACGCGACGATCTCACCGCCGCCGCCCGGGAGGACGAAGAACCCGACGATCTAACGGCGACCGTCCCACGGACACCTCCCCCGTACGGTGTCGATCTCGCCGTGGCAGGGCGGGAGGCGTTGGAGTGGTTGCCCAGGTGGGCGGCCCGGATGGGGGAGGTGGTGTGCGAGGGGGCGTGGTACGGCAGGGGTGATCGGCACGGCGAGCAGGTGCTGGCCGCGCTCGCGTTCCGTTATGCCGACGGCAGGGAGCCGCATCTGCTGGTGGTGGGCATCGACCAGGCGCACGGCGGGCTGGCGGTGGACGCAGTGGTGGAGGAGCCGAAGTTCCTCGACGACCTCGACCTGGCGCGGGCGCCGGCGGACGTCGTGGCGGGGCGGGTGCTGGACGCGTTCGAGGTGACGGACCTGCTCATGGGCGCGGAGGTGGCCGACACCCTGCCCGCCGTCCGCCCGCTCGCGCTTGCACGCGCCCGGTCCGTCCCCGATCCGGTACGTCACGCGCCCGACGAGACGTTCACCGCTTTCGACGCCCTGCCCGACACGCCCGGGGCGGACGAGGCGTTCGGCGCGCTGGCCGAGTTCCTGGGCGCGCGGCCGCTGTGGTGGAGCCCGGCCAGGGTGTCGGCGTTCCTCACCTCGTGGCTGCCCCGCGAGGCGATCCTGAGCGACGCGGCGATCGCCGCGATGCCGGAGGTCCTGCGGGCCTGGACCCGCCACCTGGGCGACCACGAGGAGATCCACGACCGGATCGCCGCGGAGGCCCCCAGGTTGCCCGCGCTGATGGCCGACGAGTCGCTCGCCGGCCTCGCCAAGCGCATCGCCGCGAGCCGGACGGAGGAGCCGGGGGCCGATCCACCGGCGGGGGGCGGCTATGGTGTGCAGTGACGTTCACGCTGCCCCCGCCCGGGCGTTGAGAGGGAGATCTACACGATGTACAAGGAGTTCGCTGCCGAGGCGGTCGTCTGGCTCGTGCCGGTCGTGGTTCTCATCGGCCTGGCCCTGCTGGTCACCTCCTGACAGCCAGGGGCGTTTCGCCCCTGGCCCTCACCCTCAACGCGCGCAGGTCGAAGCGGATCTCTCCGTCGAGCCAGCGTCTCCAGAGCCTCGACAGCGTCGTGGCGCGATTTCCGGCATGGCGTCTGCGCACTGGTGCCCCCATGACTGACCGGCCGCCGCCTCCCCCTGTTGAAAGCGGCATCCTGATTAACCACCAGATCGGGAGCAAGGTCAACGTCCACATTTGCCGATATTTCGGCTCATGATGCCCAGGCGAGCAGCGGTCCGCCTTCCCGCAGGCGTTTGAACGCCTGCTTCTCCAACTGCCGGATGCGCTCCCTGGTCAGCCCCATCTGCGCGGCGATCTCCGTATAAGTCATGATCTCGCGCCCGGCCAGCCCGAACCGCAGCCTGATGATGTACGCCTCGCGCGGCGGCAGCGACGTGACGAGCCGGTTCAGCTCGGCGCCGAGCGCGCGGCGTTCGGTGAGCTCCTGCACCTCCAGGCCGTCCTCGTCGGCGATCAGGTCGCCGATCCTGCCCTCGCCCCGGTCGCCGACGGGCATGTCCAGGCTGACCGTCTCCTGGGCCAGCATCCGTAACCTGGCCACCTGCCGGACCGAGCGCCCGGCGGCCTCGGCCAGCTCGTCGAGGCCCGGGTCGCGGCCGAGCTCGACGGCGAGCCGCCGCTCCACCGTGAGCAGCCGCGCGAGCTCCTCGGCCACGTGGATCGGCAGCCGGACCGTACGGCTCTTGTCGTGGATGCCGCGCTCGATGGCCTGCCGGATCCACCACATGCCGTAGGTGGAGAACTTGTATCCGCGCCGGTAGTCGAACTTCTCCACGGCCCTCATGAGCCCGAGGTTGCCCTCCTGGACGACGTCCGTCATGGGCAGCCCGCGGTGGGCGAACTTGCGCGCCGCGGCCACGACGAGCCGCAGGTTGGACCTGATGAGCAGCTCCTTGGCACGCTCGCCGTCGCGGCGGACGTCTTCGAGCTCCGGGGAGCCCGCGCCCCGGCCGATCAGGTGACCCGCGTACAGGCCCGCCTCGATCCGTTTGGCCAGGTCGACCTCGTCCGCGGCGGAGAGCAGGGGGATCACGCCGATCTGCTGCAGGTAGAGGCCGAGCAGATCGGGCTCTTCAGCCGACATGCGAGGCGACTACCCGGTAAAGGGCGGCGAATTCCCCTCTTCGCTCAGCTCGGCGATGGCCAGCTCGGCGGTCGTCCTGATGTCGAAGAACTTGTCGAGCGCGGTGATCGCGAACAGGTGCTTGCACCGGCCGTTGAGCCCGGACAGCAGCAGCTTGCCGCCGGAGGCGGTGACGGCCTTGTGCAGGTAGACCAGCACGGACAGGCCGGAGGAGTCGCAGACGCTGACCGCCTGCATGTCGATCACGAGCATCGGCGGTTGGGTGAGGTCGAGAGCCTTGGTGACTCGGTCGCGTACTTCAGCGGCGGAGCCGAAGTCGAAGTCGCCCGTCAGCCTCGCGATGACGCACGGCCCCTGGAGACCGAGACTGATCGACAAGGCTTGGTCCGAAGTCACCCAGCTCCACCTACCTGCGTTGCGTCTGACTTCCCCTTACTTTACGAGAAGTATCGACGGGGGTTGAACACCAGCATCTGCTCGATCTGCCCATCCGTCACACCCGCCTCACGCAGAGCGGGAAGCACATCATCGTGAATGTGGTCATAGCGCCAGTTGGGAGCGATGACGCCGACCATGTCCCACTCGTTGGGGAAGTAGTCCATGAAGCAGGACGCGTCGTGGCTGAGCACCATCCGGTCGGTGTAGCCGCGCTCGCACAGCGCCGCGATCGTGGCCACGCGCTGCGGCGTCGGGTTGTAGAGGTCGAGCCCGAACCGGTCCATGCCGAGCGTCGCCCCGGTGTCGGCGAGCCGCCGCAAGTAGTCCAGATCGTTACTGTCGCCGGCGTGGCCGACCACCACCTTGGTCAGGTCCACCCCCTCCTTCGCGAACAGGTCGAGCGCGACGATCCCGCTCTGCGCGGGCGAGTTGGTGTGCACGGTGATCGGCGCCCCGGTGCGCACGTGCGCCTGGGCGACGGCGCGGCAGATGCGCTCCACACCGGGGGTGAGCCCCTTCTCGTCGACCACGCACTTGAGGAAGGCCGCCTTGACCCCGGTGTCGGCGATCCCCTCGGTGAGGTCGCGGACGAAGTCGTCGATCATCGGGTCGGGCATGTCGAGGAGGAGCCCCGGGCCGCGGTGCTCGTACTGGTGAGGCAGCTCCTCGAAGCTGTAGATGCCGGTGGCGACGACGATGTTGAGGTCCGGAACCCCGGCGGCGACCCGCTGGATGCGGGGGATGTACCGGCCGAGCCCCCACACGGTCGGGTCGACGATCGTCCGCACCCCCTTGGCCGCCACCGCGTTCAGCTTGGTGATCGCGTCGGCGACCCTGACCTCCTCGTCCCACCAGGCGCCCCTGCCGTAGTTCTCCAGGTGCTCGGCGGCGGCGACGAAGATGTGTTCGTGCATGAGGGTCTGGCCGAGCTCGGCGACGTCGACCGGGCCTCGGACGGTGCTGACGACGGGCATGGCCACCTCCGTGCCGGCGGATCTTCCCGCGCCACCGTAAGCGGCCCCTGACTCCCCGTCAACCGCCGCCCAGCCGGGGGAAGAGCGGCGCCGGCCGCGGCAGCCGCCCGTCCTCCTCGCGCACCGCCGCGGCCACCCGGCGCGCCGCCGTGGGCAGGAAGGGCTCCAGTTGTACGGCGAGCTCCCGGCAGGCGTGCACCAGCGTCGCCAGGGAGGCGTCGCGCCCGCCGGGATCCTGCTTCCACGGCCGCGTCCGCTCCACGTACTGGTTGGCCTCCTCGACGATCGCCTGCACGGCGGCCGCCGCCCGCCGGAAGTCGAACGCCTCCAGCGCCTCGTGCACCCGCTCCCCCGCGCGGCCGGCCGCCTCCAGCGGCTCCGGCCGGGCGTCGGGCACCCGCCCGTCGCGGAACCTGTGCACCATCGTGACGACCCGGTTGACCAGGTTGCCGGCGCCGTTGGCGAGGTCCTCGTCGGCGCGGGCGATCAGCCGCTCCTCGGTGAAGTCGGCGTCGCCGACGCGCGGCACCTCGCGCAGCAGCCACCACCGCACCGCGTCCACCCCGTACGCGGCCGACAGCGCCACCGGGTCGGCCGTCGCGCCCCCGGACTTGCTGATCTTGCGCCCGCCCGCGGTGACGTAGTCGTGCACGAAGATCCGCGTGGGCAGAGGCAGCCCGGCCGAGAGCAGCATGGCCGGCCAGTACACGGCGTGGAAGCGGATCACGCCCTTGCCCATGAGGTGGAGCCTGCGGGGCTCGCGCTCCCACCAGCGTCCGTAGTCGTCGCCGTCCAGCGCGGTGATGTAGTTGGCCAGCGCGTCCCACCACACGTACACCACCTGGCCGGGGTCGCCGGGCACCGGGATGCCCCAGCCGCGCGAGCGCTCCGCCGACCGCGAGACGCTGATGTCCTCCAGGCCGGACTCCAGGAACGCCAGCACCTCGTTCCTGCGGCTGACCGGCTCGATCGCCGGGGTGCCGCTCCTGATCAGGTCCAGCAGCGGTTCGCGGTAGCGGGACAGCCGGAAGAACCAGTTCTCCTCCGACACCCGCCGCAGCGGTTCCGGGTGCCCCTCAGGGCAGGGTTCCTCCGGATAGAACGCCTCGCAGCCGACGCAGTAGAGCCCTTCGTAGTGCCTGCGGTAGAGGTCGTGCGCGGTCGCCCGCCACAGGCGCTCCACCCCGGCCCGGTGTCCCGGGTGGGAGCTGGTCCGGACGAACGCGTCGAACGACAGGTCAAGCGGCCCGCGCAGGCCCTCGAACGCGGCGGCGTTGCGGTCGACCAGCTCGCGCACCGGCACGCCCGCCGCCTCCGCCGCCAGCACGTTCTTCAGCGAGTTGTCGTCGGTCCCGGTCTGGAACCGCACCGGCTCGCCGCGCCGCCGATGGTGGCGGGCCAGCACGTCGGCCTGCACGATCTCCAGCGCGAACCCGAGATGCGGGCGGGCGTTCACATAGGGAATGGTCGTCGTGATGTACATCGGGTGCCTCCCGGGGACCCCTGACACGACGAGAGGCCCCGCTCGCAGGGCCTCGTGAAGGACGTCGTCCGGTGAACCCCGCTAGGGGGCCGTCATCACCGCGAACGCCGTCATGCCGCCATCGTACCGATCGGCCCCACGCGTCTCCCGCCATTTTCCGCGTACGAGGAAGCAGGCGTACGAGGAAGCGGGCGGCTCAGGCCCGGCGGCGGCGCAGGGCCCACAGCGCCGTGCCGACGGCGAACATGACCAGCCCGGCCACCACCGACGCCACCGGCAGGGTGGCGGCGAGCAGGAGGCAGAGCGCCAGCCCGAGCACCGGCACCGCCTTCGGCGGCGCGCCCTCGTCGGGGCGCAGGGTCAGGGCGGCGGCGTTCGCGATCGCGTAGTAGACGAGCACCCCGAAGGACGAGAACCCGATCGCCTCCCGCAGGTCGGCGACGAGCACGAGCACCACCACGGCCGCACCCACCGCCAGTTCGGCCCGGCGCGGCGCCTGGTGGACGGGGTCGACGGCGGCGAGCGCGCCGGGCAGGTCGCGCTCGCGGGCCATGGCGAGCACCGTGCGCGAGACGCCGAGCAGCAGCGCGAGCAGCGCGCCGAGCGCCGCCACCGCCGCGCCGGCCCGCACCACCGGCTCCAGCCACAGCGCACCGGCCATCTTCACCACGTCCACCAGCGGCTCGGCGGACTGGGCGAGCATCCCCGGCCCGAGCGTGTCCAGCGCGGCCACGGCGACCAGCGCGTACACCACCAGCGTGAGGCCGAGCGCGACGCCGATGGCGCGCGGGATCGTCCGGCCGGGGTCGCGGACCTCCTCCCCCAGCGTGGCGATGCGCGCATATCCGGCGAACGCGAAGAACAGCAGACCGGCCCCCTGGAGCACGCCCCACCCGGTCACCTCGGGATCGAGGAACATGCGGAGGCCCGGCGGCTGGTCGTACGCGGGACCGGCGACCAGGTCCGGCAGGAACGCCACCGCCACGACGGCGGCCAGCACCAGCAGCACGAACCCGACCATGATCCGCGCCGCCCCCGCCGACCGCCGCACCCCGAACAGGTTGAGTGCCGTCAGCACGACGACCGCGCCGACGGCCAGCGGCCTGGCCAGGCCGGGCGCGGCGTACGCGCCGAAGGTCAGCGCCATGGCCGCGCAGGAGGCCGTCTTGCCGACGGTGAACCCCCACCCCGCGAGGTAGCCCCAGAAGGTTCCCAGCCTGCGCCGCCCGTACACGTAGGTCCCGCCCGACTCCGGGTGGCGGGCCGCCAGGCGGGCGGAGGAGGTGGCGTTGCAGTAGGCCACGACGGCGGCCAGCCCGAGCGCGGCGAGCAGCCACGACCCGGCGGCCCCGGCCGCCGGCGCGAACACGGCGAACACCCCGGCCCCGACCATCGCGCTCAATCCCACGACGACCGCGTCACCGGTGCCCAGTCGCCTGGCCAGCCCTTCGCCCACGCACCCCTCCCTCACCGTCCGGCGCACTCTGCCGCATCGGACCGGCGCGATCAACCCACGGCGGGAGAACAGCGGCTGAACAGCGTGCTATTCGGCGGGTCTCGGGCCCGGCACGACCAGCACCGGCCGGCCCGCGTGGTGCAGCACCCGGTCCGAGGTGCTGCCGAGCAGCAGCGACCGCACCCCGCCGAGCCCGCGCGTGCCGGTCACGATCAGCTCGGCGTCGAGCTCGTCGGCCACGTCCACGATGGTCGCCCACACGGCCGGCGCGTCCGGCTCACAGCGCGGACGTGCCTCCAGCCCCGCCGCGCGCGCCCGCTCGGTCCCCTGTCCGGCCAGCTCGGTCATGGCCCGCTGGATCGCCTCCTCCTCGGCGGGCGAGGTGTCCACGACCATCACCAGGCCGGCGGAGGCCCGCGCGGTGGTCATCGCCAGCCGCTCCCACACGGTCAGCACCACGGCGTCCCGGCCGGGGAACATCTTCCCGCAGCACTCGATGGCCGCCTTGGCGTCGTCGGATCCGTCGTACGCGATCAGAATCGTCATGCCCGTCCTCTACCGAAAGGCGGGGCGATTACGCCAGGGCCGGGGCCGTCGAGCGGCGGGCGGGCCGTCCCGGCATCGACAGGCCGGCCAGCGCCAGCACGCCCAGCTCGGTGATCACCACGGTCCGCTGGATCAGCCCGGCGGGGAAGTCGTCGTTCTCCAGCGGGATGCCCAACATCCGCACCGCGTACGGGATCACGACCATCACCAGCGCGCCCAGGGCCACCATGCTGAGCACCCGCACCCATCCGGCGTACCGGATCCGCGCCCTGGCCAGCAGCAGTCCGGCCAGCGGCATCACCAGGAACGCGACGAAGGCGGCATAGCGGTGGACGGCCCCCGAGAAGGACAGCGGCAGCCCGGGCTCGTCGGTCGGGAAGGCGCCGACCAGGAACATGCTCGCTCCCCACACGGCCAGCAGCGCCACCACCCACCGGTCCGCGCCGGACCGGCGCAGCGCCTCGGCGATCAGGGCCGCGCCCGCCGCGAAGAGAGTCAGCGACAGCGGCAGCAGCCAGCCGGCCGCCTGGAAGGCGTACTCGCTGATGACGGTGTGCATCGGGTCGAGCCCCGCCTCGGCGTGCAGGGCGACCATGGTGCCGGTGCCGGTGCCGATGGCCGTGAATCCGCTGGCAAGCAATCCCTTCATGCTTCCAACGTCGTGGCACGCGGCCTCGCGGAGTATCGGAGAAGAGCCCCAGCGCTCCCTGGTCGATCCCTTAGTACTTAGGTCGGATCACCCCCTAAGACCCTGCCCTGACCTGCGAGGACCCGACCCTGGGTAGGGCGGGCCCGATCAGGGAGGGTGGGGCGGACGTCAGCGCGGCGCGTCGAAGTAGACGCGGACGACGGTCGCTCCCGCGCGGGTGTGGACCCGGACCAGATCGCTGAGCAGGTTGACGATGAGCAGCCCGCGCGAGCCCGCCACCTGCGGGTCGACCGGCCTGCGCCCGGCCAGCGGGTCGGCGATGTGGCCGGCGTCGCTCACCTCGCAGACCAGGCGGTCGCCCTCGCGCCACACCCGGATGAGACCGGCGCCGCCGCCGTGGTCGAGGCTGTTGGCGCCCAGCTCGGCGACCACCAGGCGGACGTCGTCGAGCCGGTGGCCGCCGAACCCCATCTCGGCCGCCGCGGTGGCGGCGAGGCCGCGGGCGGCGGCCAGGTTGTCGTGGTCGAAGCGGAGCGAGACGAAGTCGTCGGGGTCGGCGAGCGGCCGGTTGTGGCCGTCGACGACGAGCCGCGGGGCGTAGCTGCCGCTCGGCCGCTCGCCGGCGGCGTCGAGCAGCACCGGGTGGGTGAGCTCCGCCTCGCGGAGCACCTCGGCGGTGAGCCCCTCGGCGTCGTACGGGCACAGGATCGTGACGTCGCGGCCCTCGAACGCGAAGTTGATCAGCGCCTCGTGCTGGGCGCACGCGGGGTATTCGGTGTCGGTCCGGTCAGGCCAGATCGGCTCGCCGACGATGCGGACGTGGGCGTCGCGGTGGCGGTCGGCGAAGTCGAGCAGCACGCCGGGGATGATGCGGCCGGGGTTGCGGCCCTCCCGGTTCATGTCGAGCATGAGGACACGGGCGGCGTCGGCGCCCAGCTCCCGCTCCAGCAGCTCCAGCTTGGGACCGGGCACCGCGACGGCGACGGGCTCACCGGCCGCCAGGCCCTCGCGCACGAAGGCCGTGACGGCAGCCGTGTATTCCCGGTCGCCTCTGTAGAAGAGGGCCGGGTGAGAGAAGGATTCGGCCACCATCGTGATTCAAGCTACCCGGAATTGACGACTTCAAGGCACCTCGTTGGGGGTACCCCCTCAGTGTGAAGAGATACCGGGTCGTCCGGCGACCCCGCCAGCCGCGTCCAGCGTTCTCCCTGGATCTGCGCACCCCATCCGGCCGCCAACTCCCGTTCTAGGTTTCCGATCCCTATGCTCGGAGTATGTCGGAATTGCGGATGCGCGCCTCGGACGCGGACCGGGAGCGCATCACCCAGCAGCTGCAGCAGGCGTTCACCGAGGGTCGGCTCGACCAGTTCGAGCTGGAGGAGCGCCTGGAGAGGGCGTTGAGCGCCAAGGTCTACGGAGATCTGGTCGCCCTGGTCGACGACCTGCCCGCGGCGGCGGCCGGGCCGGCGCGCGACGAGGTGACCCTGGAGAGCACCCACGACAGCATCCGGCGCACCGGCGACTGGGCGGTCCCGCGACGGCTGCGGATCGCCTCCAAGCACGGCGCCGTCCACCTCGACTTCACCGAGGCCGTGGTTCCGCACCGGGTGGTCGAGGTCGCGTTCGACCTGAAGTACGGAGCGGCCAAGATCGTGCTGCCGCCGGGCGCGTCGGCGGACATCGACGGGTTCCGCAGCGACTGGGGCAGCACGAGCGTCGCGGACGTGCCGGGCCGCCAGCAGCCCGGCGCCCTTCACCTGGTGATCGTCGGGCAGAGCAAGTACGGCGGCCTGACCGTGCGCTATCCGCGCAAGCGCTGGTTCACCCAGTCGTGAAAGGCGGAGATGTGGTGCTCGCTCGGCACCAGCACGCCTCCTGACCGGTAGGCCCGCGAGTACATCCCGGGCTGGGTCCGCTCGCAGGCGTCGAAGTCCTGCTCGTTGACCCGGTGGAACAGCTCGACCGACAGCGACAGGTCGGCTCCCGAGGCCACCACGTCGGGGTGGTAGAGCCAGTCGCACTCCACGACCGTGCGGTCCACGGCCATCGGGAACATCCGGTGCACGATGACGTGGTCGGGCACCAGGTTGACGAACACCTGCGGCTTGACGGTGATCGCGTAGTAGCGCCGGTCCTGCTCGGCGGAGACGTCGGGCAGCTTGCCGAAGCCGGGGCTGCCGTCGACGGTGAAGCCCTGCACGCGCTCGGCGAACTCGGCGCCGTGGCCCACGTAGTACTGGGCGGCGTATCCGCCGGCGAACTCGGGCAGCACGGCCGTGAGCTCGGGGTGGATGGTCGCGCAGTGGTAGCACTCCATGAAGTTCTCGACGATCAGCTTCCAGTTGGCCCGCACGTCGTAGCGGATGCGGCGGCCGAGGGCGAGCTTGTCGGTCTGGTAGTGCTCGATGGCGGCCGGGTCGCCGAGCCGTTCCGTGGCCGCGTGCATCACCGTGTCCTCGAACGAGGGCGGCTGGTCGGCGAGGCAGACCCAGGCGTAGCCGAGCCACTCGCGCAGGGCCACCGGGACCAGGCCGTACTCGACGCGGTCCACGTCGGGCATCTTGACCAGGTTGGGCGCTGCGGCCAGGCGGCCGTCGAGGTCGTAGGCCCAGGCGTGGTACGGGCACTTGAGCGTGCGCTTGACCTCGCCCGTCTCCTCCACGCAGAGCCGGGCGCCGCGGTGCCTGCAGACGTTCAGGAACGCGCGCAGCTCCCCGTCCCGGCCCCGGACCACGATCACGCTCTCCCTGCCGACCTGGACGGTCCTGAACGCCCCGGGTCTGGCGAGTTCGTCCGAACGGAGCGCGCAGAACCACAGGACCTCGAAGATCCTGGCCTGTTCCGCCACGAACAGCGCCGGGTCGGTGTAGGAGCGTCCGGGCAGCGTGGAGATCAGACTCGATGTGCTGGTCAAGGGACACTCCTTGTTGCGTAATACGCACCGAGTTGCTCTATATGCGACATATTCGGGTCGGCCTCGGGGCGTGTCAAGAGGCATCCGGGGCGGCGCGCGCCGGGGCTGGTCACGGCGTTCCACACTGGCTGTCACCATGGTCGTTAGCGCGGTGCAAGCGACCGTCAAGAACGCGCTTCTACTGTCCGTTCGTCCCTGAACCTACGAAAGGCACAACCATGACACCCCCTCGCCGTCGCCTGGCCCTCGCGGTCGCGACGTTCGCGTTCGCAGGTATGACGATCACCGGCTGCGGCGCCCTGAGCCAGGCGGTCGACTGCAACACCGCCGCCGCGGAAGTCACCACGATCATGAACGAGTTCAACACCACGGCCGCGTCGGCCGCGACGGACCCGAAGGCGCTGGAGACCGCGGGCAAGGAGGCCGGCGCCAAGGTGAAGACGCTGGCCGGCAACTACGACGGCGAGGTCGGCGCCGCGCTCAACGACCTCGCCACCGGCCTGGAAGGCATCAAGATCGACGGCTCCGACCCGGCGGGCTCGATGGAGTCGGTCAGCAAGCTGCAGGGCTTCATCACCAAGATCCAGCAGGCCTGCAGCTAATCAGAGAACGGTCCCGGGGGCAGTCGCCGACCGCCCCCGGTCGCGTCACGTAGGGGTGGCCGCGTTGGGAGAGGCGAGCCGGGCGGCTATCGCCCGCTCCCAGGACCCGAGGAAGTCCGCGTAGCCGTCGGCGAACCCGCGCAGCTCGCGGGCCCCCTGCGGGGACAGCGCCGTCAGCTCGTACGTGACCTCGACCGTCGTGCCGCCGTGACCGTCGTCGACGGCGGTGACCGTCACCGTGCCGGCCCGCGAGCCGGGGGTCACCCTCGCGTAGCTGATGCGGTGGCCCTCCTGCCGGTCGGCCACCACCCAGATCGTGCGCTCGCCGTGGGAGTCGGTCTCGAAGACGGTGCCGGGCCGCGAGTCGTCGGGGGCGGGGACGGGGAAGCGGGGCCGCCAGCCCTTGATCCACTCCTCCTCGCCCCGCGGGGTGAACAGGCGCAGCGCCTCCGGCGGCGGCAGCGGGACCGGCACGTGCCCGGTCAGCGTGCAGTGCCCGTCGCTCACCGGTCGACCAGCTTGTGGGCGTCGTCGGCGGTGAGCGTCAGACCGTAGACGGACTTGAGCTGGGCGATCTTGCCGAGAGTCTCGTCGGAGAACGGCGCGCGGCCTTCGAAGGCGTGCAGCGTGATGCCCTCGACCAGGTCGCCGAGTGACATGTCGAGATATTCGGCCAGCCCCTTGAGGACCTTCAACAGGTTCTTCTCCACTCTCAGGCCGGTCTGCGTCCGCTCGGTTGGTACCACGGTACCAAGATAACACGGTCAGGCGCGGCCGGCCGCCTCCGCGTACGCCCGGTCGAAGCCGGCGAGCACCGTGGGCCAGGAGCCCGCCGCGGGCGGGTTGGCCCGGTTGTGGCGGGTGATCCGCTCCCGCAGCCCACGGTCCTCGCAGAGCCGCGCCACGGCCTCGGCCACCGCGCCGGGATCGCGGCCGAGCAGGCCCTCCGTGCCGTGCTCGACGAAGTCGGCCACCCCGCTCTGCGTCCGCGCGACCACCGGCAGCCCGGCGGTCCTGGCCTCCAGCGCGGCGATGCCGAACGACTCGCGCGGCGCCGGCGCCACGAACACGTCGGCCGACTCCAGCACCTTCGCGATGCGCTCCCTGCTGTAGCGGCCGGGCAGCGACACCCATCCGCTCATGCCGCGCCTGGCCAGATAGCGCTCCATGGCCGGCCTGGCCGGGCCGTCGCCGACCACCGTGGCGCGCAGCGGGATCGCCGCGGGCACCCGCGCCCTCGCCTTCTCCAGGATCCGCAGCAGGCCCACCGGCTGCTTGCGCGGGGCCAGCCGGCCGACCGCCACCACGTGAACCTCGTCACGCGGCTCGGGCCCGCCGCCTCCGGGAAAAAGCCGCCAGCCGGACAGGTCGAGGCCGTTGGACACCACCCGCACCGGCACCCCCGGCCCGGCCACCCGCCGGATGGGCACCGCCGCCGCGTTGCTGACCGTGGTGGCCACCAGGCCCCACCGCTGCCACCCGTACACGAGCCCCAGGAGGCGGTAGAGCGCCCGCGTGACGGGGTCCCACATGCTGTGGACGGTCACCACGCACGGCAGCCCGCGGCGCACCGCGGCGCGCACCCCCATCCACGCGAACGGCGAGACCGCCCCCATGTGCACGTGCACCACGTCGGGCCTGGACAGCGCCAGCCGTCTGGTGAGATGGCTCACCCCGCGCGGGTGGACCGGCAGGTCGAACGGCATCCTGGCGGCGACGCGGTGCACCCCGTCGAGCGGCTCCCCCCGGGTGGCGGTGGCCACCTCGACGGCGTGGCCGGACTCGCGCTGCATCCGCACGAGATCGGCGACCTGCACCTCGATGCCCCCGAGCCGCGGGAGGTAACAGTCGCTCACGTGAAAGATCCGCACCTCTCCCAGACTAATCTGGGGCCTGTGCCTCCACGTACCGCAGTCTTCTTCCACGCCCACCCCGACGACGAGGCCCTGCTGACGGCGGGCACGATGGCGATGCTGGCGGCCGAGGGGCACCGCGTGGTGCTCGTGGTGGCCACCGCCGGCGAGCGCGGCCTGGCCGACATGGATCCCGGCGAGGCGCTCGGCGAGACCCGGATGAAAGAGCTCTACCAGTCGGCCGCGGTGCTCGGCTGCGCCCGCGTGGAGTGCCTGGGCTACGGCGACTCGGGGCTGAGCCCGCAGGGCGGCGTCGCCGACGAGCGCCCCGACAACGCGTTCATCGACGCCGACACCGAGAAGGCCGCCGGCGCGCTCGCCGCGATCCTCCGCGAGGAGGAGGCCGACCTGCTCACCATCTACGACCCGGCCGGCGGCTACGGCCACCCCGACCACGTGCAGGTCCACCGGGTGGGCAGGCGGGCGGCGGAGATCGCCGGCACGCCGATCGTCCTGGAGGCCACGGTCAACCGCGACCCGCTGCTGCGGCTGCTGCGGATGGCGGGCAAGGTCTACCGGTTCCCGCCGGAGTTCGACGTGCGCACCTTCGAGAGCGCCTACTCGGCCGGCGAGACCATCACCCACCGGGTCAACGTGCGCCGCTACGCGCGGCAGAAGCGGGCCGCGATGGCCGCGCACGTGTCCCAGGCCTCCGGCGGCGACAGCGACCGCACGCTCGCCGTGATGCTCAAGGTGCCTGGCCCGCTCTACCGCCTGGTCTTCGGCACCGAGTGGTACGTCCGGCGCGACCTGCCGCCGGGCACCCGGGTGCGTCATCCCTTCGACCCGGGGCCGAAATAGTCCCCCAGATGGACCCGGCCACGCCGCGCAGCCGCCAGACTGGGAGCCGATGAAGAACAAGTGGCTGCAGATCACGCTGTCCGCCCTCTCGCTGGGCCTGGCAGTGGTGCTCGTGGTCTACCTGCCGCAGATCGTGCACACCCTGACCGGCAAGCACGTCTCGTGGCGGGAGATCTGGGCCGTCTTCGGCTCGCTCGGCGCCGGCACCATCGCGCTGATGACCGGGCTGTGGCTGCTCAGCCTGCTGGCGTACACGTTCGTGCTGACGGGATCCCTGCCGGGGCTGGGGCGCCTGCAGGCGCTCACGCTCAACGCGGCGGGCAGCGCGGTGAGCAACCTGCTGCCGTTCGGCGGCGCCGCCGGGGTCGCGCTGACGTTCGCGATGGCCAGGGGGTGGGGCTTCCACAGCCGCTCGATCGTGGTCATGACGCTGGTCAGCGGCGTGTGGAACACCCTGTTCAGGTTCGTCCTGCCGGCCGTCGGCATCATCGCGCTGCTGATCGCGGGCCGGGTGCCCAACCCGACGGTGGCCAACGCGGGCTGGGCGGGCGCGGTGTCGATCCTGGTCCTCGTCACGGTGGTGGCCGTGGCGCTCTACTGGGACCGCGCCGCGGCCGTGCTGGGCCGGGGCCTCGACTCCCTCGTACGGCTGATCCGGCTGCGGGTGCGGCCGTCGGAGGCGTTCCACCGGCTGCGGGCCGACACCGCGGACGTCATCAGGACCCGGTGGCCGCCGTTGACCGCGGGCATGGTCGCGTTCCTGGTCCTGCAGGGGGCGATCATGGTGGCCTGCCTCGTCGCCACCGGCGCCTACCCGGGCCCGGCCGAGTCGATCGCGGTCTTCGCGCTGTCGCGGGTGCTGACGACCGCGCTGATCACGCCCAGCGGGGCGGGCATCATGGAGGCGGGCGTGGTGGTGCTGCTCACCAGCGCGTTCGGCGTGCCGCTCGCTCCCGCGACGGCCGCCGCACTGCTTTTCGGCTTCTGGACTTACACTATCGAGATCCCGTTCGGTGGCCTCGCGCTCGGGGCGTGGGCGCTTCTGCGTAGGCGCGACAGGCGTGGCGCCGCCGCGGAGCCCCCGTCCACGATCTCGAAGGCCCCCAGGTGACGATCAGAAACATAACGCTCGATTATCAACCCCGGGCCTTGTGCGTGATTCGGAAGCCCGCATAGCGTGGCGGCTGAAATGGTGGCGTTCCGAGTTCTGGGGCCAGTCGAGGCGTACGCACACGACGACGAACTCGACCTCGGCGGGTTGCGGCAGCGGGCCGTCCTCGCCCGGCTCCTCGTGGCCAGGGGTCAGGTCGTGCCCGTTGACACCCTGCTCTACGACCTGTGGGACGACGACACGGCCAAGGGCGCCCAGTCCGGCCTGCAGGTCTACATCTCGCGGCTGCGCCGCGTGCTGGAGCCCGGCCGCCCGCGCGGCGGGCCCAACCGGCTGCTGGTGACGGTGGCCTCCGGCTACGCGCTGCGGGTGGCGCCCGACCAGGTCGACGCGCTGCGGTTCGAGCAGCTCGTGCGCGCGGCGGGCGAGCACCTGGAGGAGGGCGACCCCCAGTCGGCGCGCGGCCGCCTGGAGAAGTCGCTCGGCCTGTGGCGCGGCACCCCCTACTCCGACTTCGCCGACCAGACGTGGGCCGAGGCCGAGGTCAACCGGCTCGCCGAGCTGCGGCTGGTGGCCCGCGAGCGGCACGCCGACACCGGCCTGCGCCTGGGCCTGCCCTCCGAGACCGTGCCCGACCTGGAGGCGCTGACCACCGAACACCCGCTGCGCGAGGAGGGCTGGCGGCTGCTGGCGCTCGGCCTCTACCGCTGCGGCAGGCAGGGCGACGCGCTGGCCGCGCTGCGCAGGGCGCGCGGCATCCTCGCCGACGAGCTGGGCATCGACCCCGGCCCGGCGCTGCGCAAGCTGGAGTCCGACATCCTGGCCCAGTCGCCCGAGCTCGACCTGACCCCGCCGCCGCGCCCGTCCAGGCCGGTCCCGGCGGCCGACACCTGGCCGCCCCGCCCGGCCACGCCCGTCGAGCCGCCGCCGCTGGAGCCTGAGCCGTTCGTCGGCCGCGACGCCGAGCTGTCCAGGCTGACCACGGCCGCCGCCCGCACCGGCCGCTTCCAGGTGGCGATCGTCACCGGCGTCGCCGGCGCCGGCAAGACCACGCTGCTCCGCCAGCTCCAGGGCAGGCTCACCGCCGACGGCTGGATGACCTCGTCGGGCGCCTGCCCCGACTCCAGCGCCACCCCGCCCGGCTGGGCCTGGGTGGAGATCCTGCGGACGCTGGTCCGCGTGACCGGCGCGGGCGAGTACGCCCAGTTACTCGCGCCGCTGCTCGACGACGCCGCCCCCGATCCCGACGACGACGAGGTGTCGGGCGGCTTCCGGCTGCACCGCGCCGTCGGCGGCTACCTGGCGGGCGTGGCGAGCCGCTCGCCCGTCCTGCTCACGCTGGAGGACCTCCACTGGGCCGACGACCAGACGCTCGCGTTGCTGCGCGCGCTGCCCAGCCTGCTGGCCACCAGCCGGGTGCTGCTCGTGGTCACCTGCCGTGAGAGCGAGCTCGACGACAACCAGGCCGACGTGCTCGCCGCCCTGGCCCGGCTCGGGCCGCTGCGGGTGAGCCTGTCCGGGCTCGACCCGAAGGCCGTGGCGCAGCTCGTGCGCGCCACCTGCGTGCGCGAGATCGAGGACGACGCGGTCGAGTCGATCGTGGAGCGCACCGCGGGCAACCCGTTCTTCGTGCGCGAGACCGTACGCCTGCTCGACGCCGAGGGCGCGGCCGACCGGGCCAGCGCGGCGGAGGTGCTGTCGCAGGTGCCGTCCGGGGTGCGCGACGTGCTGCGGCGGCGCATCTCCCGGCTGCCCGCCGGGGCGCAGCAGATCCTGCTGCAGGCCGCGGTGATCGGCCGCGACGTGGACGTGGACGTGCTGGTCGACGTGGCCGGCGACGAGGACGCGGTGGTCGAGGCGGTCGAGGCCGCGCTGCTGGCGGGGCTGGTGACCGAGCCGGGTCCCGGCATGCTCCGGTTCGACCACGACCTGGTGCGCGACACGATCTACTCCGACGCCTCGCGGCTGCGCCGCACCCGGCTGCACGCCGCCGTGGCGGCGGTGATCGAGCGGCGCGCCCCGTCCGACGTGGCGGCGCTGGCCCACCACTACTACCTGGCCGACGCCGCCGACAAGGCGGTCCACTACGCCGGGCTGGCGGCCGAGCAGGCCGAGCGGCGCTTCGCCCACCGCGAGGCGGCCACGCTGTGGGAGCAGGCCACCGCCGCGTTCGACCGCACCGGCGGCGACACCAAGCAGCGCCTGCAGCTCATGCTGCGCCGCATCAAGGCGCTGGCGCTGTGCGGCGACATGACGGCGGCCCGGGTGCTGCGGCGCGAGGCGATGGACGCCGCGCTGCCGCTCGGCGACCTGGAGCTGACGGCCCGGGTGGCCGCGTCGCTGGCGGTGCCGCACAAGGGCATGGCCCGCGACTTCACCCGCACCGCCTGGGAGATCGTCGACATCACCGAGCGGGCGCTGTCGGAGCTGCCGGAGGGCGAGCAGTCGCTGCGCGCCAGCCTGCTCACCACGCTGGCGCTGGAGCTGGAGGGCTCCTCCTCGCCCGAGCGGGGCCGCCAGGCGTCGCTGGAGGCGCTGGAGGTGGCCCGGCAGAGCGGCGATCCGGCGCTGATCGCGGTCGCGCTGAGCGCGCGGCTGCGGCAGTCCTACGACATCCCCGCGGTCGACACCCGCGAGAGCATCGGCCGTGAGCTGCTGCAGGTCGCCCAGCGTTCGGGGCAGATCGCCACCCAGGCGCTGGCCCACCTGGTGCTGCTGGAGTGCGCGGCCGCGCGCGGCGAGTTCGCGGCGGCCGACGAGCACGCCGCCGCCGCCGACCAGCTGGCCCGCCAGTACGACCTGCCGGCTCCCGCCGCGGTGCACGCGTGGTACGTCGGGCTGCGGCGCATGATCGCCGGCGACTACCCGGCGGCCGAGCACGCCTACCGCGACGCGGCCCGGCTGACCGCCAGGGCGGGCATGCTGGAGGGCCGCCAGGACCTGCCGCTGATCACCGCGTTCTGCCTCCACCTGGTCGACGGGCGGGCCGCCGAGATGGTCGACCTGCTGGCCGAGGCCCACCAGCGCGGCGCCAAGTGGACCCTCGACGCCTACGCGCTGGCGCTGGCCTCGGCGGGCCACCTGGCCGACGCCAAGGCCGTCGCCGCGGTGCGCCCGCCGGTGCGGCCCGACTTCCTGTACGAGCTCGCCATGACGTGGCGGGCGCTGGCCGGGATGCTCCTCGACGACCGGGAGCGGATGGTCGACTGCTACGACAAGCTCAAGCCGTTCGCCGACCGGGTCGCGGGCGCCGGCACCGGCGTGGTGGCGCTGTGGCCGGTGGCGCTGACGCTCGGCGACCTGGCGATCCGGGTGGGCCAGCCCGAGGCCGCCCGCGACCACTACCTCAAGGCGCTGGAGGTGGCCAGGCGGGTGGGCGTGCCGCGATGGGTGGAGGCGGCGCAGCGCTCGGTCAGCAACTCACCTGGAAACGGTCGCTCTTGACGGTCTTGGCGCCCTCGACGGCCAGCTCGACGCGATACCAGCCGGGGTTGCCGGAGACCGTGGCCTCCCACTCGGCCGTGCCGCGCGCCCCGGCGAAGCCGGAGTAGTCGACGAAGTAGGTCCGCCAGGTCTTGGCCGACGGGCTCCAGCGGGCCAGCTTCCAGCTGTAGGAGACGGTCCGGCCCGGGTCCGGGTTGACCAGGAGGGTGCGGGCCACGTACGGCTTCAGGCAGCCGGGCCCGGCGGGCAGCGCGCTGACGGTGACGGTGCCGGCGGCGAGCGCCCGCGCGGTGAGGGCTGTGGTGACCGGTGTCTCCTCGGCCGACAGGCTCACGGCGGCCGGCGCGGGGGCCTGGGCGGAGCTCGCGATACCGTAGGCCGACAGGCCCGCGTACGCGGCGGTGAAGGCCAGGGCCGCCACCACGAACTTGGCCGCGTTCGCCGTACCACTGGCCAGCACCGCTCCGCTTCTCGTCGCCATGGTCACCACCTCTTTCGCTCACCCTCAGGTCTACTGGGAGGTGGTTGACCACGACTTGCAGCCCGATATGGCAGTCGTTTGCAAGGTGAAATAAGGTAAGCCTGACCTAACGATTGGGGGTGTGGAGTTCGCCATGAGGCACCTCCCGCTCGCGATGCCGGCGCCGACGGACCCGTTCTGGCTGGGCCTGCCCTACTGGCTGGTGGGCGTCATCCTGATGATCGCCCTTTTCGTGGTGTTCCAGGTCTACTACTGGGCCGGCCGCCGGCTGGGCGAGAAGCTGTACGAGTCCCGCGTCGGCGAGCGGATGGGCCGGGAGCGGATCGCCAGGATCGAGCGGACGGTCGAGAAGTGGGGGGCGCTCGCCGTCTACGGCTGTTTCTGGGTGCCCATGCTGCGTCACACGCTGCCGTGGGTGGCGGGGGCGCTGCGGGTGTCCTATCCCTGGTACGTGGTGGCCAGCGCGCTCGGGTGCATGACCTGGGCGCCGCTGTGGTGGTTCGGCGGCATGGTCGCGCTGTGGGCGTGGCTGCGGCTCGCCTACCAGTCGCCGATCACGGCCGCGCTGGTGGCGGTGGCCGTCGTGGCGGCTGTGGCGGTCTATGTCGCCCGGCGGCGCAAGAAAAGGGCGCAGCGGGAGGAAACACTCCCGGCCTGACCGTCCCGGCATGTTTCACCGAATCCGCGCCCTCTTGATGTCAACATGGTGCGCATGCGCTTCGCTGCTCTCGCCTGTTCCACCATGCTCGCCTTCACCGTGGGGGTCTCCGCCGCGCCGCCGGCCGTCGCGGCCCCCGCCGTGGCCGCCAGGCACGCTTACGTGGTCGACTCCCACGGAACGGTCCACTTCGGCAAGCGCGAGACCGCCCGGGTGCCGGTGGCCAGCCTGGTCAAGGTGATGACCGCGTACGTGGTGCTGCGCGAGGCGAAGCTGACCGACGTCGTCACCGTCACCGCCGCCGACGTCCGCTACGCCGCCAAGGGCGGCGCGGCGACGGCGGGCCTGCGCACGGGCGAGCGGCTCACGGTCCGGGACCTGCTGTACGCGCTCATGCTGCCGTCCGGCGCCGACGCGGCCAACGCGCTGGCCCGCACCTACGGGCCGGGCAAGCCCGCCTTCGTCGCCAAGATGAACTCCGCCGCCCGCAGGATGGGGCTCGGCGACACCCGCTACACCAACGCCGACGGCATGCCCACCCCGCGCGACGGCGGCTACTCCACCGCCGTCGACCAGGCGAGGCTGGCGCAGTACGCGCTCGACATCCCGGTCTTCAAGACGGTCGTGAGCCGCCCGACGCACAAGGTGACCAAGACGGCCCTGCACCAGGCGCACACCTGGACCAACACGAACAAGCTGCTCGGCCGGGCCGACGGCGCGATCGGCGTCAAGACCGGCTACACCCGCAAGGCCGGGTTCTGCCTGCTGTTCGCGGCGGAGCAACGCGGCACGCGGGTGGTCGGCGTGCTGCTCGGCGACAGCGACGAGCGCCGGTTCAAGACCGCCGAGCGGTTGCTGGAGCACGCCGCCGGGGAGATCGTCATCGGCTGAGGCTCAGCACTGCACGACCGGGTCGAGGCGGTCGGCGGTCCGGCGCAGGCTGTGCGCCAGACGGACCCTGACCCGGGCCCTGTCTCGATGCGGCAGCACCGGCGCGTCCGGCAGCGCCGCATGCGCCGACTCCCGGTGTCCCATCGCGGTCCGGTACGCGAGGACCTGCATGGCATCCATGGAACCCTCCTTCTTAATCCATTAAGACCTTAATCGATTAAGAGGTGGTCGGCAAGAGATCCGCTACGGTGGGAAGATGGCCAGGGTCACGCTGCAGACGATCGCCGATCGGCTGGGCGTGTCCAGGGCGACCGTGTCCTACGCCTTCTCCCGGCCCGACCAGCTCAGCGACGACCTGCGGCGGCGCATCCTCCAGGTCGCCGACGAGCTGGGCTACGCCGGCCCCAACGCGGCCGCGCGCTCGCTGCGCCTGGGCCGGGCCGGCGCGGTGGGCCTGCTGTTCAGCGAGACCCTCGCCTACGCCTTCGCCGACCCGTACGCGCTCGGGTTCTTCCAGGGGCTGGCCACCGCCGCCGAGGAGGCCGGGGTCGGGCTGCTCATCCTGCCGCTCCCGCGCGGCGAGAAACGCCCGCCGCCGGTGCGCGACGCCGTGGTGGACGCGTTCTGCGTGGTGTCCCTGCCCGACGGCCACCCGGCGCTGGCCGAGGTGCTGGCCCGCAGGCTGCCCACGGTGGTGGTCGACGAGCCGTACGTGCCCGGCCACCCGTTCCTGGGCATCGACGAGCCGGCCGCCGGGGCGCAGGCCGCGCGCCACCTCGTCGAGCTGGGCCACCGGCGCGTCGGCGTGGCCATGGTCGGCCTGCACGACGACGGCCGGACGGGCTGGGCCGACCCCGGGCGCCAGCGCGGCGCCGTGTTCGAGGCGATGCGGGGGCGGCGCTCCGGCTACGAGGCGGCCTGCGTGTCAGCCGGCGTCGACTGGGCGTCCGTGCCGTTCTACGAGCTGAGCAGGAACTCGCGGGCGGCCGGCAGGGAGGCCGGCCACGCGCTGCTCGGGCGCACGCCGCGGCCGACGGCCATCCTGACCAACACCGACGTGCTGGCGCTCGGCATCCTCGACGCCGCCGCCGACCTCGGGCTCGACGTCCCCCGCGACCTGTCGGTGGTGGGGTTCTCCGACAGCGCCGCCGAGGAGGCCGGGCTGACCACGATCCGGCAGGCGAAGCAGGAGATCGGGGCGGCGGCCGGGCGGCTGCTGCTGGAGCCGCCGGACGAGCCCGAGCGGCTGCTGTTCCCGCACGAGCTGATCGTCCGCGCCTCGACCGCGCCGCCGCGTCCGTAGTCCTTCGGACGAGACGCTCCCCTCCCTAGTCAAGTGGCGTAAACGGCAGGTTTTCAGCTCATTACACATGATTGACCTTTGTTGTGCGGTACGCGTAGTTTCGGTGATCGAAGTGCCAGATCCGCGAGCCTGCGAGGGAGACGTGTGATGGGGACCACGGGCGTGGCGATCGTCGGATGCGGCAACATCGCCCAGAGATACGCCGCCGACCTGGCCTCCTACCCCGAGATCGAGCTCCGCGGCGTGCAGGACGTCGACCCCGCGCGGGCCGGGACCCTCGCCGCCGCGCACGGCGTCCGCGCGTACGCGACGATGGACGAGCTGCTGGCCGACCCCGGCGTCGACATCGTGGTCAACCTGACCGCGCACAAGGCCCACTACGAGGTCATCCGCCGCGCCCTGGAGGCGGGCCGGCACGTGCACAGCGAGAAGCCGCTCGCGCTGCGCTACGAGGAGGCGGCCGAGCTGGTGACGCTGGCCGGCGAGCGCGGGCTGCGGCTCGGCGGCGCGCCCGCCACGTTCCTCGGCGAGTCCCAGCAGACGGCGCTCAAGCTGCTGCGCGAGGAGGCGATCGGCCGCGTCCGGCTGGTCTACGCGGAGGTGAACTGGGGCCGGATCGAGGTGTGGCACCCGGAGCCGGTCGGCTTCTACGAGGTGGGGGCGCTGTTCGACGTGGGCGTCTACCCGCTCACGATCGCCACGGCCGCGCTCGGCCCGGCCCGCCGGGTGACCGCGTTCTCCTCCACCCTGCACCCCCAGCGGACCCGCCTCGACGGCCTCCCGTTCACCCTCACCACGCCCGACTACGTGGTGGCCAACATCGAGTTCGAGGGCGGCGTGCTGCTCCGGCTGACCTGCGACTTCTACGTCGACCAGCGCAACACCCACCAGAAGGGCATGGAGTTCCACGGCGACGGCGGATCGCTGCTGCTGCGCGGCTGGCACGACTTCGACGCGCCGCTGGAGATCGCCGCCTTCCGCGAGGAGCCCCGGCCGGTGAAGCCGCTGCGGGAGCCGTACGCGGGCGTCGAATGGGGCCGGGCCGTGCGCGACCTCGCCGCCGCGATCCGCGAGCGGCGGCCGCACCGCGCCACCGGCCAGCAGGCCGCGCACGTGGTGGAGATCCTCTGCGCCGCGCGCGCCTCGTACGAGAAGGGCGGGACTGTCGAGCTGGTCAGCTCGTTCGAACCGCCCGCGCCGATGAGCTGGGCCGAATGACGGGTACGCCCTCCCCGTAGGCGGCGCACGAGGGGGACACGATGCCGATCAAGGGGCCGATCAAGGGGCCGATCAAGGTCACGGTGTGGGGCGAGAACCGTCACGAGCAGCGCGAGGAGGAGGTGCGGCGGCGCTACCCCGACGGGATGCACGGGGCGATCGCGGCGGGGCTGACCGAGCACCTGGGCTCCCGGGTCCGCGTCCGCACCGCCGTCCTGGACGACCCCGAGCACGGGCTGTCGGACAAGGAGCTCGCCGAGACCGACGTGCTGACCTGGTGGGGGCACATGGCCCACCAGGACGTCGCCGACGAGGTGGTCGAGCGGGTGCGGTCGCGGGTGCTCGGCGGCATGGGGCTGCTGGTGCTCCACTCCGGCCACTACTCGAAGCTCTTCCGCTCCCTGATGGGCACCACGTGCAGCCTCAACTGGCGCGACGCCGGAGAGCGCGAGCTGGTGTGGACCGTGGCCCCCGGCCATCCGATCGCCGAGGGGGTGCCGCACCCGATCGTCATCGGCGAGCACGAGACGTACGGCGAGCCGTTCGGCGTGCCCGAGCCTGACGAGCTGGTGTTCATCAGCTCGTTCGGCGGCGGCGAGGCGTTCCGCAGCGGCTGCTGCTACCGGCGGGGGCTGGGCCGGATCTTCTACTTCAGCCCCGGCGACCAGAACTACCCCGTCTACCACCATCCCGACGTGCGCCGCGTGCTGGCCAACGCCGTGCTGTGGGCGGCCTCGCCGGTGGGCGTCGGCGAGCCGCTGGACAACGCGCACACGCCGGTCCGGTGGTAGGAGTGCTTACCGGACTTCCCACCGCCGGTCAGGAAAGAGAAAAACGCCGCTAGACCGTTCCAGAAAAAAACGGTAAAGCCCATGATCAGCGACTTTACCGGTGAGTTGATCAGCCTCTTGACGGGCTGAATCCGATCATGAAAAGCTCTGGTCGCGCGCAGCATCGGCACTCGTCAAGGGGTCGGCATGACTTATTTATCCCGCGTCCGCGCCATCGACAATTCCATTATTCAACTAGAAGTCGAGGACAACGACAAAGAACTGCTGCACGTCTGGTGCGGCCATGTGCGTTACAACCCGAAATACGGGAGCCGCGACACGACGGCCGATGTCTGGGCCCTCGAACTCGCGCCCCTGACCTCGCTCGGCTCGGCCGTGCAGGCGGTCGGCGGCAGGGAGCGTGAGCGCCTGTCCGTGGCGGGCGGCGAGCTCGTCATCCACGACTGCAAGGACCCCCAGGACGCCCGCTGGGCCGCCTGGCTCGGCCCCTGGCACATGGTGCACGGCATGTTCTACGCCCCGGAATGGGAGACGAAGGACATCATCGACACCTTCGCCCGGGTCGCGTGGACCGACACCCCCGAAGGCATGACCGCCGACGCCGGGCAGCGCTTCCAGCTGTCCATGGCCATGTACACGCAGACCATCGCCGGGGTCGGGTCGCTGCTCGTCGAGCCCAAGCAGACCAGCTCCAAGCGGATCCCGGCCTGGCGCGGCTACGAGACGAGCGCGGGCGAGATCTGGCGGGACGACGACGAGTCCAACACCCACGCGCAGCCTCTGATCATGGTGACCGACACCGCCGTGGTCACCCTGTCCCCGTGGGACGCCCCGCGGCAGGACCGGCCCGGCGTCTCCGTGCGCTCCCTGGGCGTCGCGGCCGAGGACGCCGCCGCCACCTTCCTCACGAAGATCAAGCGCCTCGAGTGGACCGCGTAGGTGGAGCCCGCCACCGCCGCGATCATCGTCCTCGCCGTCCTGGTCGGCCTGCTCTTCGCGGCCGGGGCGGGTCTCTACCGCCGGGTCCGCGAGCTGGAGCTGGCCACCTACGAGGGCGTCGGCGTCCGCTTCACCTCCGGGCAGCACGAGCAGGCACGCTCGGCCATCACCAGGCCGGACGGCACGACGCTGGTCGTGAAGATCAACAGACAGTGCTCCATCTGCGACGACGTCCTCGTCGCCGTGGCCAAACTGGCTCCCGAACTCCCTGAGGACCACTCCTTCGCGGTGGTGTCCGACGACCCGGGCTTCGGCAAGAGCCTCCCCGAGACGGTACGGGTGATCAAGGACCCCGAGATGTGGCGGTCGATCACCGTCCCGTACGCACCCGCCCTCCTCGTCGTCGGCCCTGACGGGCTGGTCGTGTTCTCGACCCCGGTCGGGTCCGGCGAGGCGCTGGTGGACGTCGTGGAACGAGCGTTGGAGAAACGAAGGGAAGCACAGCCGTGACCATCTCGGACGAGAAGAGTTCGATCCTCGACCAGATACCGAGCGCGAACCGGGAGCCCGTGGACGCGGTCCCGTCCAGGGTCGCCGCGACCAAGCCGCGTCCGAGCCGCCGGGGCGTGTTCGGCCTCGCCCTCGGCGTGGCGACGGCGGCCGGGCTCGGCGCCCTCGACCTGCTGCCCGGCTCCCGCCCGCGCAGCGCCGCCGCCGCCGTCTACAAGACCGTCTGGGACACCTGCAAGGGATTCATCAACGCGTCGTCGGTGTGCGTGCCGTCCTCGGCCTACTACGGCTCCGACAACTGCACGGGCTCCTGGCACCGCGACGACGGCTACTCGGGCACCTGCGTCAGCATCAACTACACCTCGTACGCCGACTCGTGCGCCGGCCGCAACGCCTGGCGCTGGACCGGCGGCAGCACGACCAGCAAGCGGCGCAAGTGCTCCGACGGCTACCGCTACGTGGTGGCCTGCGGCGCCAGCGGCTCCGGCCAGTTCTCGATCTGCAGGACCACGATCTGAGTGAGTGACAACACGTCGGCCTCCCTCCGCCTGCTCTGGCCCGGCTTCGGGCTCATCGCGGCGGGGGAGGCGGCCGTGCTCGCGGCCCTGACCTCGGCAGGGGCGCTCGGCGCGGGCACGACCGGCTTCGTCTGGCTGGTCGCCGCCCTGGTCGCCGGGTTCTCGCTGTCGGGCTCCGTTTGAAGCCTCAACAGCGCCTGGGTGCTGTCCTCGTCGGTCCGGCGGGGCTCTGACGTCTCGGGGTTCGTCCTCGGTCTTTTCTTGGGTGCGATGGGCACCGCGTTCGCCTTCGTGGTGGTCGGCTCGCTCCTGCGCGTGCCGTTCCCGCCCGCCGTGGCGCGGGTGGTGGTCGTCGTCGCGGCGATCGTCCTGCTGCTGCAGGAGATCGGCGTGCTCCGGTTCCCGATCCTGCAGAACGCGCGGCTCGTCCCGCAGTTCGTCACCAGGATCCCGTTCTGGGGCTCGGTGCAGTTCGGCATGGAGATGGGCACGGGCATGCGCACGTACTCGCCGACGGCGCTGCCGCACATCATGGCGATCTCCATCGTGTTCCTCGCCTCCTGGCAGCAGGCGCTCCTGGCCGGCGCCGGGTTCGCGCTCGGCAGGGCCGTGATGCTGCTGACGTTCGTGGCCGCGCGCAGCAAGAACAGCGCGGACAAGGCCTTCTACTTCGAGCTGCCGAGGCTCCGGCCGCTGTTCGTGGTCCTGGTGATCCCGATGCTGGCCCTGATGGTGATCGCGTGATCGTCGTCCGGTACGCGCTGGGGCTGGTGCTCGTCCTGGCCGTCGCGGGCAAGCTGCGGGATCCGCGCGGCTTCCGCGACAGCCTCGGCGCGTTCGGGCTGCGGGGCGCGGCGGGCACGGCCGCCGCGGGCGCGGTCGTGGCCGTGGAGGTGGGCACGGCCGCGTTGCTGTTCTCCCCCGCCCCTGGCCTGGTGGCGGGGGTGGCGGCGACGGTGCTGGGGGCCGGCTTCACCGCGGCGCAGACGTACCTGGTCGCCGCGGGCGGGCCGGCCGCCTGCCAGTGCTTCGGCGTCCGCGAGCCGGTGTCCTGGCGCACCTGGGCCAGGGCCGCGGCGGTGCTGGCCCTGGGCCTGCTGCTGCTCGCCGTCCCGGCCTGACTGGCACGATCTCGCGAACGGCCTCAACCTCCGGCGGGGTGCGGAGAGTCCTCTCCTATGACGCCGCAGGACTGAAGGGCTGGGCCGATTGATCGACACCGAGGGTTTCCGCGACTTCGTGGCCGCGCGTGGTCACGCCCTGTCCAGGACGGCGTTCCTGCTCACCGGCGACCACGGCCAGGCGGAGGACCTGCTGCAGGAGACGCTGGTCAAGGCCGCCACCCGGTGGCGCAGGGTCTCCGCCGCGGCCGATCCCGAGGCGTACGTGCGCACGATGATGCTCAACCAGCTGCGCACCTGGCGCCGCCCTCGACGGCTCACCATCGTCCCGACCGCCGACCTGCCGGACTCCGGGCCGCACCACGACCAGTCCACGCAGGCCGACCTGAAGATCATGTTAGGGCGCGCGCTCGGCGTGCTCACGGCCAAGCAGCGGATCGTGCTCTACCTGCGGTTCTACGAGGACCTCCCGGAGTCGGCGGTCGCCGCGCAGCTGGGCTGCTCGGTCGGGACGGTCAAGCGGCACGCGCACGACGCGCTCAACCGCCTGCGCCGGGTGGCGCCGCGACTGCTGGAGAGGGTGTGCCCATGAACCTCCGCGACACGTACCACCGGCTAGGAGCCGACGCGCGCGACTACGCGGACGCGGACCTCGCCCTGCGCGTCCTGCGCCGCCGCAGAACCGCGCGGGCCGTGACAGGCGCGGCGGCGGCGGCCCTGCTCGTGGCCGGGGGGTTCGGGCTGCACCAGAACCTCACCCGCTCCGCCGAGACCATCACGGCGGTGCCGGCGGTCTCCACGAGCGCGGGGTATCCGGTCCTGCCTTCGAGCGGTCCGGTGGGCCGCGGCGCGGTCGTGTACGCGCCGTGCCGGAGCTCCTGCCCCACACTGCTCACCCTGGAGGACGGCCGGACCTACGGGCTCGGCGCGCGGACCGTGCACCCGCAGGGCAACATCACGCTGTCCCCCGACGGCCGCTGGCTGGGCCTGCCCACGCCGGACGGGTACGAGCTCAGGGACCTGCTGGGCGGCACCGCGCATCGGGTCCCCGTGCCCGGTGACGGCCGGGCCGACAGCGCCTACAGCCCGTGGGCGTGGTCGGCCGACTCCCGCAGGCTGATCCTCGGCTACCACGCGAGCGGGGACGTGCACGCGTACACCGACGTGCGTCTCGATGACGGGCGGACGGAGCCGCTGACCCCGCCGGAGGGGTACGAGCCGGTCGGCGTGCTCCCGTCGGGCGAGCTCGTCCTCCTGGCGCTCGGGCAGGACGGCGACGGCGCGCGCGAGCGGGTGCGGCTGCGGGTGGGCGGGACGGCCCGCACGCTCTCGGCGACCGGGTCCGGGGTGCTGTCCGACGCCGACCACGGGCTGTCCGTCCAGGTCAGCGGAGAGCGGATCTTCGTGCTGGAGTACACCGGCGACAGCGTCGCCGTGCTGCGGTTCGATCCGCGCGGCACGCTCGTCGAGCGCACGCCGCTGCCGGACGGGCAGTACGCCCTCGGGCCCACGAGGGACGGGTACGCGGTCGTCCAGCCACCGGCCGACCAGCGGGGACGCCTGCGGCTGCTGACCACCGACGGGCATGTCCTGCGTGACCTGCCGGGCGAGGCGGAGCCGGCGATCCCGGGCCTGGCCCGGCACTGACTTGTCGAGCGGAGGCGGACGGGAATCGAACCCGCCGCGCCGAGATGCTCGGCGCCACCGGTTTTGAAGACCGGGAGGGCCACCAGGCACCTGGACGCCTCCGCTCGCGATCTTAGCGCTCCGGGCGGCCCGTTCCGGCGATCCGGCGCGAGCCGTCCTCGGCCCTGCGCGTCGCGCCGGTCCTGTCCAGGTGTTCGAGCAGCGGGATGACCACCCGGCGGGACGTGCCCAGCGCCTTGCGCGCGTCGGCGGCGGTGAACGGCTGGGCCAGGCCGGACAGCACGGTGAGCGCCCGTTCGGGTGCGCCCGTGGGCAGGACGACGCCGGGCGCGAGCCGTACCAGGTGTCCGGCGGCCTCCGCCGCGGCCAGGTCGCGGCCGTCCAGACCGAGCTCGGCCAGCCTGGCGGCGTCGGGGGCGGCGAACGGCGCGGCGGCCCAGTCGCGGCGCAACCGCTCGACGCCGGGCGCGAGCTCCGGCGGCGCGGCGGTCAGCCGTCCCCGGGAGCGGCCGAGCGGCGTCCGCTCGGCGAGCGCGTCCACGAGCGACCGGTCGGGCAGGCCCAGCGCCTGCCTGACCTCCTCGGCCGACATCCCGGGATCGTGCGGGCTGGCCTCGGCGTGCGCGGTCACGACCTCGACCAGCCGGGCCCTGAGCGACTCCCAGTGCACGGGATCGGCGACCCACGCGCCGGCGACGGGCTCGGCGGTCACCGGCGCGCCCATGGCGGCCAGCTCGTCCCGCCTGGCGATCCCCCGCCGCCGCAGCTCCGCCTCTCCGTCGGGAACGCCGTCCAGGGCGGCCAGCTCCTCCGCCCGCCGCCTCGCCGCGCCCCTGCGACGCAGCGCGGGCGGCCGGACGTCGAGTACGGTCACCCCCCAGACCCTGCGGCTGCCGGGATCGCGCAGCAACGCCCGATCACCGATACGCAGCGGAAGCGGCCTCTCCAACGTGACCCGCACAGTGTCCCCGCCGTACGCACGATCGAGCACCGATTCCCCGCCGTACGCACGATCCAGCGTGACATGCACCGGGTCCTCCCCGAACGAACGACCCCCCGCGCCGTCGGCAAGCAGCCGATTCCCCGCGCCGAGCCCGAGGTCTCCAGGCGAGCGGTCCTGGAGGTCGCGCCCGGACGCTTCCGCCGAGTCCTGAACGTCGCGGGCGGACGCTCCAGGCGAGTCCTGAAGGTCGCGGGCGGACGTTCCAGGCGGATGGTCCCGGAGGTCGCCAGCAGACACTCCCCGCGAATGATCCCGGAGGTCGCGAGCGACCAATCCCGGCGGGCGATCCTGAAGGTCGCGGACGGACGCTGCAGGCGGGTGATCCCGGAGGTCACCAGCAGACACTCCCCGCGAATGATCCCGGAGGTCGCGAGCGACCAATCCCGGCGGATGGCCCTGAAGGTCGCGAGCGGCCACTCCCGACGGGTGATCCTGGAGGTCCCGAGCGGCCACTCCCGACGGGTGATCCTGGAGGTCCCGAGCGGACACTCCCGGCGGATGACCCTGAAGGTCGCGAGCGACTCCCCCAGACGGGCGATCCCGGAGGTCGTGGGCGGCTCCTCCATACGGGTGATCCTGAACGTCGCCGACGGACGCTCCCGGCGAGTCCTGAAGGTGGTGGGCGGACGCTCCGGGTGGGTGGTTACGGACGGTGCGGGGGGACGGGGCTGTCAGGGGGCGGATGCGGGCGGGGGTGGCTGATGTGCCGATGTGCCAGATGGCGTGGTGGGGGACGTCGGTCGCGGGTGAGAGCCGGACGTCGGCCTGGGTGACCTGCAGCCAACGGTCCTGGGTGAGGAGGGCGTCGCCGCGGCGGGGGGTGGCCGCGCCGCGGAGGTTGACCGCGACCCGGGCCGGGCCGCGGACCTCGTCGCGGGCCGTGCCGAGGCTGTGCAAGCCGCGGACGCGGACGGGCTCGCGGCCGGCCATCAGCCGGTCGCCGGTGCGGATCGTGCCCGCGCCGAGCGTCCCGGTCACGACGGTGCCGCGGCCCTCGACGGTGAACACCCGGTCGATCCAGAGGCGGACGTCGGCGTCCGGGCACGGCTCGGGCTCGGGAAGGGCGGACAGCGCCGCTCTCAGCTCGGCCAGCCCATCGCCGCGGACGGCGCTCACGGCGACCGCCGGGATCCCGTCGAGGCCGGTGCCGCGCAGCCGTTCCCGGCAGGCGGCCAGGACAGGACCCGGGTCCGCGAGGTCGGCGCGGGTGACCGCGAGAACCCCGGTGGTGATGCCGAGCGCGTCGACGATCCGCAGGTGCTCCTCCGACTGCACGGCCCAGCCGTCGTCGGCGGCGACCACGAACAGCACGGCCGGCGCGGGGCCGACGCCGGACAGCATGTTGCCGATGAACCGTTCGTGGCCGGGCACGTCGACGAAGGCCAGCCCGTCGGTCCAGACGAAGCCGAGGTCCAGGGTGAGGCCGCGGCGGCGTTCCTCCTCCCACCGGTCGGGCTCCATCCCGGTCAGCGCCCGGAGCAGGGTCGACTTGCCGTGGTCGACGTGCCCGGCGGTGGCGATCACGCGCATGCCGCCGCCTCCCAGGCCGCCGCCACCGCGGCCGCGAGGTCCCCGTCGTCGTCCGGGGCGACGGCGCGCAGGTCCAGCAGGTAGCGGTCCGCGGCCGCCCGGCCGACCACGGCGGGGGTCCCGGTCCGCAGCGGGCCGGCGAGCGCGAGCGGTACGGTGACGGCCACGCTGGGCAGCTCCACCCCCGGCGCGCCCCCTCCGCCGACCGCCGCCACGGTGTCCACGGCGTCGGCCTTGACCCCGTCCGCGTGCAGCAGGAGCAGGAGCTCGTCCGCGCGGCGGCGCAGCGTGGGCAGGTCCGCGAGGAGCGCGGCGCGGGTCGGGTTGGCGGCGTGCGTGAGCGTGGCCTCCAGAGCGGCGAGGGTGAGCTTGTCGACGCGCAGCGCGCGGGCCAGGGGGTGGGTGCTGAGCCGTTCGACCAGGCCGGCCCGGCCGAGCAGGAGCCCGCACTGGGGGCCGCCGAGCAGCTTGTCGCCGCTGGCCGTCACCAGGTCGGCGCCCTGCTCCAGCCAGGTGGCCGCGTCCGGCTCGGCCGGCAGCGCGGGCTCCGGGCGCAGCAGCCCCGAGCCGATGTCGCCGACGACCGGGACGCCCAGCCCCGCGAGGTCGCCCACGCCGGGCGTCCCCCCGAAGCCTTCGACGCGGTAGTTGGACGGGTGGACCTTCAGCACGAACCCGGTCGCGGGGCCGATCGCCGCCCGGTAGTCGGCGACGGTGGTGCGGTTCGTGGTGCCGACCTCCCGCAGCCGGGCGCCGGTGGACTCCAGCAGCTCGGGCAGCCGGAACCCGGCGCCGATCTCGACCAGCTCGCCCCGGCTGATGACGATCTCCTTCCCGTACGCGAGCGCGGTCGCCGCGAGGACGAGGGCGGCCGCGTTGTTGTTGACGACGTGCACCGCCTCCGCCGCCGGGACTGCCTGGGCCAGGGCCGCCAGGGCGCCGCGCCCGCGCCGTCCCCTGCGTCCGGTGACCAGGTCGAGCTCCACGTCGGTGGATCCGGCCGCCACCCGCACGGCCTCCAGCGCCGGCCCGGACAGTGGCGCCCGGCCCAGGTTGGTGTGCACGACCACCCCCGTGGCGTTGATCACGCGGCGCGGCCCGGCGTCCGACAGCGACGCCAGCGCGGTCTCGGCCACCAGCTCGGGGGCGATCTCGCCGTCACGCGCCCGGCGCTGCGCCGCGGTGACCGCGGCCTTCACCCGGCTCCTGCCGAAGACGGGGATGAGCTCGGCCAGGCGGGGATCCGCCAGGACCGCGTCCGTGCGGGGAATCCGGCGCCGTTGATCGGTCATGGTCATCTGCCATACCGGAAACCCGCGATCCACGCAATGATGTGATCATGATGAGGCTCACCCAATACGCCCAGGGCGGCGGCTGCGCGTGCAAGATCCCTCCCGGAGAGCTGGAGGACGTGCTGGCCGGCCTGGCCCGGCCGCAGGGCGGTGATCTCGTGGTCGGCCTCGACAGCGGTGACGACGCGGCGGTCGTCAGGATCGAGGGCGGGACGGCGATCGTGAGCACCGCCGACTTCTTCACGCCGGTGGTGGACGACCCGTTCGACTGGGGGCGGATCGCGGCGGCCAACGCGCTCTCGGACGTCTATGCCATGGGCGGGCGCCCGTTGATGGCGATCAACCTGCTGTGCTGGCCCCGCGAGACTCTCCCGTACGAGCTCGCCCGCGAGGTGCTGCGCGGGGCCGCGGAGGTCGCGGCGGACGCCGGCTGCCACGTCGCCGGAGGTCACAGCGTGGTCGACGTCGAGCCCAAGTACGGCATGGCGGTGACGGGGCTGGCTGACCCGGACCGGCTGATGCGCAACGACGCCGGGGTCGCGGGCGTGCCGCTGTCGCTCACCAAGCCGCTCGGCCTGGGCGTGCTCAACAACCGGCACAAGGCGACGGGCGAGGTGTTCCCGCACGCCGTCGCCACCATGACCGCGCTCAACGCGGCGGCGAGCCGGGCGGCGCTGGAGGCCGGGGTGCGCTGCGCCACCGACGTGACCGGGTTCGGGCTCCTGGGTCACCTGTTCAAGCTCGCCCGCGCCTCGGGGGTGACGGCGGTGGTGGACGCGGCCGCGGTGCCGATCCTGGACGACGCCCGCCGGAGCCTGCGCGAGGGGTACGTGCCGGGCGGTTCCCGCCGCAACCTGGACTGGGTCGCCGGCCACGTCGATCCGGGCGGCGCGGACGAGGAGACGATGCTCCTGCTCGCGGACGCCCAGACCTCGGGCGGCCTGCTGATCGCCGGCGAGATCCCGGGCGCCCCGGTCATCGGCGAACTGGTGCCGCGCGGCGACCACGCCATCGTCATCCGATAGGCAGGCAAGCGCCTTTGGCAGCGTTATACGCCGAAAATTCCGGAAATATCGCTTTTCATCTATTGCGGTTGCCCGAAGTCACCTTCCCCCCTATGGTCCCGCCATGTGAAAACCCTCATGATCGCCGCGCTGGCGACCATCACCCTTCCGCTGTCCGGCACCGCGGCCAACGCCGCCATGGACCCGATCAACAGCCCCGAGCTCACCAAGAACGACCTCTACGCCACCGGGCCTCTCCCCCGTACGAAGTGCGCGGAGAAGCGCATCAGGACGGGCGACAAGAAGCAGGCCCGGGCCTATATCGACGCCGTCGTCGCCTGCCTCAACAAGACCTGGGGCGCGCACCTGACGAAGGCCGGGGTGGACTTCGGCAAGATGCGCGTCAAGCACTTCAACCGGATCCCGAAGAAGTACTGCGGCCTGGACGTGGACAAGGACGACTCGCAGGCCTGGTACTGCGAGAAGACCGAGACGCTCGCCGTCCAGGTGGGCAAGACCTGGGTCGAGGATCCGGACGACCTGTGGCTCTTCAACTACACGGCCGGCATGTACGGCTACCACGTCCAGAAGCTCACCGGCATCACCGACGCCTACAACGACGAGCCCTACGACAACAAGACGGAGCTGCGGGAGCAGTCGCGCCGCGTCAGTCTGCAGACCGACTGCCTCGGCGGGGCTTTCCTGAAGAGCGTGTGGCCGCTCAAGGGCAGGACGTCGCGTGACTATCGCGAGCTGCTGAGCCTGGTCCAGGGCGACACCGGCTCGGAGCGCTGGGTCGGGAAGACGGCCAACGTGCGTGCCTGGATCAAGCAGGGCTTCGCCACCGGTGACCCCAAGTCCTGCAACACCTGGGCGGCGTCGTCCTCCAAGGTCTCCTGACCGGCGTCACCGTCGGCCGCGCATGAGGCCGTGACAGGCGATGGCGGCGGCGGCGACCACGTTCAGCGAGTCCACGCCCGCGTCCATGGCCGCCGGGCTCATCGGGATGCGGACCGGCTCGTCCGCCTCGTGCAGCCACCGCGACGACAGGCCGTCGCCCTCGGCGCCGAGCAGCAACGCCACCCGGTCACCCAGCTTGACCTCGTCGAGCGGGGTGGCCGACTGGTCGGGGGTCAGCGCCAGGGTCTGGAAGCCGGCCGCGCGCAGCTCGTCCAGGCCGGTGTACCAGTTGTCCATCCGGGCGTACGGGATCGAGAACACCGCCCCCATCGAGACCTTCACCGCGCGCCGGTAGAGCGGATCCGCGCAGCGGGGGGACAGGATGACGCCGCCGACGCCGAGTGCGGCGGCGCAGCGGAAGACGGCGCCGACGTTGGCGTGGTCGACGATGTCCTCCAGGACGACGAGGCGGTCGGCCGACTCCATGACCGAGGCGGTGGGCGGCAGCGGGAGGCGGGCCATCGAGGCGAGGGCGCCCCGGTGGACCTGGAAGCCGGCGGTGGCGGTCATGATCTCGTCGCTGACCACGTACACGGTGGCGTCGCCGAGGACGTCGGCGAGCGGCTGGAGCCAGCGGCGGGTGGTGAGGACGGAGCGGATCGGGTAGCCCGCGCCGACGGCGCGCCTGATCACCTTCTCGCCCTCGGCCATGAAGAGGCCGCGCTCGGCCTCCAGGCTCTTGCGCAGCTCGACGTCGCGCAGTCTGGTGAAGTCGGTCAGGCGGGGATCGGCGGCGTCCGTGACGTACTCAAGCACGTTCCGATACTGCCATGAGCCGTCTGACCTGCCAGACGGCCGCGTAGCAGAGAAGCACGAGGCAGAACCCCACGACGGTGCCGGCGCCGACCTTGGTGATGACGCCGGGCAGGCCGAAGACCGGGTTGGGTTCGTCCAGCCGGGGCCAGGCGAACGCGCCGGCGACGACGCCCGCCGCGCTCCAGCCCAGGACCGCCCAGCGCGTCCGCGCGGGGGTGCGCAGGTCGGCGGGCACCGGCACGGGCGCCATCCTGGACAGGCCGCGCCAGGCCCACCACACGACGATCACCAGCCCCACCGCCGACGAGGTGTACTGCAGGACCCGGAACAGCGGCAGCACGCCGAGCACCGGGGTCGCCAGCCACGCGCCCCACTCCCCCGGCCCGGTGGAGTGGGTGAAGGAGTCCCAGGCGACGTGGCTGGCCGAGCCGATCAGGCCGCCGGCCACGACGGCCGGAAAGCCACGGGCGAGCTGCGGCCAGGCGGGGCGCAGCGTGGCGGCGCGGCCCGCCAGCGCGGGCGGGAGCAGGGCCAGGAGCGGGTCGCGGAGCAGGCCGTGGAAGAGGACCAGCAGGATAAGCATCGCCGCCAGGTCCACCGTCACCACGCCCTGCCAGGAGTGCCAGTCGCTGTAGTCGGGCAGGAACGGCAGGAAGATCGGCAGGTCGGGCACCATCGCGCCGAGCGCCAGCGCCCACGGGTCGGCGAGGCGGCGCAGACGGGCCGACGAGATGAGGGGCAGCACGAGCGCCATGTGGCTGGGTGTGAACGGCACCGGCCCCCCTGTACGAGTCGCTCCTTGATCACGACACTACCCGCGAAGTTCGGCCGTCCCTCGCCTCCACCCTCTAGGGTCACGAGCAGTGATGAGGTCGGTACGGACCGCTGTCGGCGGCGAAAGCGGGGGTTCAAGGTGTCTGACCAGCGAGTTCATGCACATCCTGTGGCGTCGCCCGAATGGCTGCGCGCGGCGCGGAACGCGCGGTCGCTTTCGGTGGTCACGCTCGTCTGGCTCGGCGTGGAGAGCACGCTGGGGCTGGCGGCCGGGTTCGGCGCGCACTCGGTCGCGCTGATCGGGTGGGGGCTGTCGGCCCTGGTGGAGGCGCTGGCCAGCCTGATCGTGGTGTGGCGGTTCACCGGCGAGCGCACGCTGTCGGAGACGGCCGAGCTCCGGGCGCGGCGGGCCGTGGCAGTGAGCTTCTGGCTGCTCGCCCCGTACCTGATCGTGCATGTGGGCCACGACCTGGACGCCGGCCACCGCGCGGAGGTGAGCCTGCTCGGCATCGTGGTGACGTCGGTGAGCCTGGTCAGCATGCCGGTGCTGGGCGTGCTGAAGCGGCGGCTGGGGGTGCGGCTGGCGTCCGGGGCGACCGCGGGCGAGGGCACCCAGAACATCATCTGCGGTCTGACGGCCGCGGGCGTGCTCGCCGGGCTCTGGTTCAACACCCTCGGCCTGTGGTGGGTCGATCCGATCGTGGCGCTGGTCCTCGCCGTGGTCGCGGTACGCGAAGGGATACGGGCCTGGCGTGGTCACACGTGCTGCCACTGAACACGACCCTGAGTAATTACTGCACCAAAAGAGGTGTTTTGCCCCGGCAAGCCTACCGAGTATCGTTCCCCGGGTATCGAGGAGTACCACCCGCCAGGGTCTCCGGAAGGTCAGGCTCAGCCAGGCGATCAAGAACACCAAGAGGGACACCGTGGGGCGACACCGCACAGACGACATCGACGGCGGCTACCGAGCCCAGGACCCATCTTCCCGCTCCGCGCGCAGACGGGCGCGTGGACGCGGACGGGTCCTGGTGCCGCTCGCGGGAGCCGTGGCGCTGGCGGTGCTGCTCGGCGTAGCGGCGTTCGTCATCTTCACCCGCGAACACGACTGCTCGGCCGGAAGGCTGCCGCTGCGGGTGGTGGCGAGCCCGGACATCCAGCCGGCGCTGAACAAGATCGCGGGCACGTACACCAAGGCCCTGCACTCGATCGACAGCAAGTGCGTCGAGGTCACGGTGGCCAAGGAGACCTCCGCGAAGGCCGCGAGCGCGGTCGCGGCGGGCAAGTTCGCCGGTGACATCTGGGTGCCCGACTCCAGCCTGATCCTGAGCCAGCTGAGCAGCCGCGTGTCGGAGCAGGTCGAGGTGCCCCAGCCGGCCGGTTCGATCGCCTCCTCGCCCGTCGTGCTGGCGACGGCCGCGTCCGCGGCGGCCAAGCTGGAGGGCACGCTGAAGCCGAGCTGGTCCGGCCTGGTGGCGGCGGCGAACGTGGCCGACCCCGACGGCCCCGGCAAGAAGGTGCGCGTGGTCGCCCTCGACCCGCAGAAGAGCTCGGCCGGGATGGCGGCCCTGATGGCCGCGTCCGGCGTGGCCAGGGAGGCGGGCCAGAGCAAGGCGCTGGTGGGCGCGCTCAAGGAGCTGTCGGGCCAGGTGGCGGCCGACTCGACCGCGCTGCTCGCCAGCCTCACGGTCAAGTCCGGCGGGAAGGTGCCGATCGGCGTCAGCTCCGAGCAGGCCATCCACGTGCACAACACGAAGAAGCCGGAGACGCCGGCGGTCGCGCTCTACCCGGCCGAGGGCACGCTGAGCCTCGACTACCCGCTCACCGTCCTCACCAAGGACCTGGCGACGCAGAAGGCCGCGGCCGACTTCCGTCAGGAGCTGGCCAAGGAGTCCGCGCTCAAGGTGCTGCGCGCGCAGGGCTTCCGCGGCCCCGACGGCACGGCGGGCGAGGCGCTGTCGGAGGCCAAGGGCTTCGTCCCCGCCGCCCCCAAGGCGCTGCCGGAGCCCGACGTCAAGACGGTCGCCACCGTCAGCCAGACCTGGACCAGGCTGAACCTCGGCACCCGCCTGCTCACGCTGCTCGACGTCTCGGGCACGATGGCGCTGCCGGTCCCCGGCACGAACCTGACCCGCATGCAGGCCATCAGCAAGATCGCCACCGAGGGCCTGACGCTGTTCCCGGCGAACTCCGAGATGGGCGTGTGGATGTTCTCCACCCACCTCGACGGCCAGGGCAAGGACTGGAAGGAAGTCGTCTCCGTCGGCCCGCTCACCCAGAGCGTCGACGGCGTGCTGCGCAAGGACGCGCTGGCCAGGGAGCTCGCCTCGGTCCAGGCCAAGGCCACCGGCGACACCGGCCTGAACGACACGATCAAGGCCGCCTACACCGAGATGACCAAGACGTACGCCCGGGACAGGATCAACACGCTGCTGATCCTGACCGACGGCGCGGGGAACGACGATCCCGACGGCGGCGTCAGCGACGCGGAGATCCTGCGGTTCCTGAAGGAGACCTACAACCCGGAGCGGCCGGTCAGCATCCTGCTGATCGCGTTCGGCCCCGAGGCGCAGGCGGGCAAGCGGCAGATGGACGCGGTGGCGCGGGCCACCGGCGGCGAGGCCTACATCGCCAAGGACCCGCTCCAGGTGCGCGACTTCTTCCTCCAGGGCATGGAACGCCGCCTCTGCTCCCCCAACTGCGACGGCTGACACAACCGTCACATCTATCCCTGTTTTACCTGGTTAAGCCACTTGGGCACGACCTGGCAACCCGCCGGGCACCAGGGACGTCCTCTACGCCGGGGATTCCTTGTCACCCGCGGGGAGGTACTGGTGCCTGGATGGCCGGCGGTCGACCGCGCCCACGATCTGGAACTGGTGGCGGCGTTGCGGCGCGCCGATCCGGGCGCGCCGGAGCGCCTGTACGACGCGTACGGCGACCGGCTGCACGACTACGCCGCCTCGCTCCTGGGCGACCGGCGCGCGGCCGACGCGGTGCACGACGCGGTGGTGACCGCGCAGGGGTGCGCCGACCGGCTGCGCGAGCCGGCCAGGTTACGCGCCTGGCTGTACGCGCTGGTCAGGTTCCAGGCGATGGCCAGGCTCGGCCACCATCGCGGGGCCGCGGCGCCGCTGGACGACCCCGACGACCACGAGCTGGCCGAGCTCGTCGGGGCGGCGCTGGGCGAGATGCGCAGGAGCGAGCGGGAGATCCTGGAGCTGTCGACGCGGCACGGGCTCACGCCCGCCGAGGTCGGCTCGGTGCTGGGGCTGACCTCACGGCAGGCGGCGAGCAGGCTGCGCCGGTCGCGCGACCTGCTGGAGAACGCGGCCGCGGCGGTGGTGCTGGCCAGGACCGGCCGGGCGCACTGCCCGGAGCTCTCGGCGCTGGTGGACTCGTGGGAGGGGCCGCTGACGCCGCCGCTGCGCCGGCGGCTGGCCGCGCACATCGGCGGCTGCGAGGTCTGCACCGAGCGGCGGCGCGCCCAGGTGTCCGCGGCGCGGCTGCTGGAGATGCTCCCGGTGGCGTACGCGCCGTTCTCCCTGCGCGAGCGGGTGCTCGGCACGTGCGCGGACCCGGCGCTGGGCGACACCCGCACGATGATCCTGGACCGGGGCGACGGCTTCGACCGCGGCGGCTTCCCCGCGCCGCCCGGCCGGTCGCGGCGGCGCGGGCGGCGCGGGCTCGCGCCGGCGCTGCTGGCGGCCGCGGCGCTGCTGGCCGGCACGGCCGTGCTGGTCGCCATGACCGGCCACGAGGGCGCCAAGACCGCGCTGGACCTGCGGCCCGAGGGCTCGCCCACCGCACACGTGCTGCCGGAGAGCCCGCCGGCCGAGACCGAGGAGGAGTCCGGCCCCACCCCGAGCCCGAGCGAGAGCAGGCGCGAGCGCACGCCGTCGCCGAAGCCGACGCGGCGGCCCGCCGCCGACCTGGCGACCACCAGGCCCCCGGCCGTCAGCACCCCCACCCGGCGGCGGACCGCCCGTCCCGCCAGGCTCACCACGACCTGCCCGGAGGAGGTGGCCGGCGCCGCCACGATCGGGTTGCGCGCCCGCAACAGGACTGTCTCCTGGAAGGCCGCGGCGTCGGAAGGACTGGGCGTGGTCCCGGCCGCGGGCTCGATCAAGCCCGGCGGCACGGCGGTCGTCTGGGTCACGGTGGAGGATCCCGGCACAGAGGGCAGCGGAACGGTGACGATCACCTCGAACGGCGGCGGCTCGGCCTGCGCGCTGAGCTGGGACGACCCGGCCGTGCCGGGCCCCACCAGGCTGCCCGACGACGACGTCACCGCGAGCGCCGGACCGACCGGCACACCGGTGCCCGAAGCCGCCAGTTCGTCATCGCGTTAAAAAATGCGATAAGTCGGACGCGAAGTCGGTACGTGTGTGGCAGATAGGGCATCCTGGTGTAGCTGGGGAACGTGTCAGGCCGAGGTGGTTCCTACCCATGTGGTCAATCCCACATGGGTAAGTGGCGACCTGCGGTAAACCTGACGTGGTCCTCACGCGTCGGCGTTGACGCGCGCGCGCATGGATTGATGCCATGGAGCGATCAACCGCGCACCTCGAAGCGAAGAACCGGGAGAGAGACGGCATGCTCAAGCAGCACCGCAGAGCGGTCACGTGGCTGCTCTCGCTGGCCTGCATAGCGGGGGCGGTCATCGCTCTGCTCGACATCGACACGCCTCTGCGGCCGTTCCTGATCTCTCTCTTCCTTCTGGTCGTGCCGGGCACCGCGGTCGTCGGCCTGTTGCGCGATCGTGATCCGCTTGCCGCACTATCGGTAGGAGCCGCCGCGAGCCTCGTGATCAACGTGCTGCTGGCCCAGGCCATGCTGCTGTTCGACGCGTGGTCACCCCGGGCGGGCGTGGCGACGGTCGCCGTGCTCGGCGGGTTCATGTACGTGCTTCGCGTGTTGTACCGGGGGAAGAACATGCAGACCGAACAGGGGGCCAGGGCAAGGTGAAGATCAGCGTCGTGCGCCCGCGCGAGCTTGGCGGGCCCGAGCGGGCACGATGGCGGGAGCTCCAGAAGGCCGACCCGAGTCTGGACAATCCGTTCCTGTCGGTGGAGTTCGCGCTCGCCATGGATCAATTGCGGGATTATGTACGGGTTGCCGTTATTGAGAACGAAGACCGTATTGTCGGATTTTTTCCTTATGAGCGACACAACTTCGGTATTGGTAAGCCTCTCGGCGGATTCCTGACTACTTGTCATGGTTTGATCGCTGCTCCCGATCTGCAGCTCGACGCCCGCGCGCTCCTGCGCGCGTGCAGGCTCACCGTGTACGACTTCGACCACCTGGTCGCCGGTCAGCCGACGTTCGCCCCGTACGAGAGCGACGTCCGCCCGGCGCCGGTCATGGACTTCACCACCGGCTTCGACAACTGGCTCGACCAGGTCAAGGCCAACTCCCCGAAGAATCTCAAGACTGTCCGCTACAAGGAGCGCAAGCTCGGCAGGGAACACGGCGGGCTCCGGCTCGCCTGGGCCTCCGATGACGAGTCCGAGCTTCGCACGCTCCTGTCCTGGAAGTCCGATCAGTACCGGCGCACCGGCAGGGTCGACAGGTTCGCCCAGCCGTGGATCGTCGAACTGACCGGTCTGATGCACGCCTCGAGGTCGCCCGACTTCTCCGGCGTGCTCACCATGTTGTACGCGGGAGACGTGCCTGTGGCCGGCCATTTCGGGCTGATGACGGCCACCACGCTCGTCGGCTGGTTCCCCGCGTACGACACCGAATACGCCCGATACTCCCCAGGCATCGTCCACCACATGCAGATGGCGGAGGCCGCGGCCAAGAGCGGCCTGCACATCATCGACATGGGCAAGGGCGGCAAGGAGTACAAGGACTGGCTCAAGAGCGGCACTCTCTACGTCGCCGAGGGGCGCGTGTCCAGGCCGACGCCGGCGGCGGCCGTCCACTGGATCGGCCGAACTCCTTTCAACAAGGCCCGAACTATCGTGCTGGATCGGCCGTCTCTCTATAAGGCAGCCGATCGAGTCCTCAAAGGATTCGGGCGGGTCCGCAGTACCGTCCAGCACGATCCGAACGCAGTACCGAAGGAAGTGCCGGGAGCGCCCTAGTGGCGGTCCGTCAGCACTTCAGCAGCACAACCCGAGCACCACCCGCACCTCACTGGACCGGCCGATGCACCACCTGTCTCGTCAGGCGTTCCCTCAGCACCGGGGAAACACTGGCGCCGGCACGCCGCGGCCGGTCCCGGAAGGATCAACTTCGCCATGAGTTCCGACACCGTCCAGCACAACGGCAAGAGCCACGTCATGCCCTTGCGTTCGATGCCGCCTATTGAGCGATTCACGCCGATCACGCCCCACTTGGCCATTTCACCCACAGTGAGTGTGGTAGTTCCGGCGATGAACGAGGCGGAGAACCTGCCCCATGTGTTCGCCACACTGCCGCAGTGGATCGACGAGATCGTGCTCGTCGACGGCAACTCCGTCGACGACACGGTGGCCGTGGCGCGGCGCCTGCGGCCCAATGTCAAGATCGTCACGCAGACCGGGAAGGGCAAGGGCAACGCCCTCGCGGAGGGCTTCGCCGCCTGCACGGGCGACATCATCGTGATGATCGACGCCGACGGCTCGACGGACGGCCACGAGATCATCTCGTTCGTGGGCGCCCTCATGACCGGGGCCGACTTCGTGAAGGGCTCGCGCTACGCCTCCGGAGGCGGCAGCGACGACCTGACCTTCAGCCGCCGCTTCGGCAACAGGGTCCTCACCGGCATCGTCAACAAGATGTACGGCACCCAGTACACCGACCTCTGCTACGGCTACAACGCCTTCTGGTCGCGTCACCTCGACGTGCTCGACCTCGACTGCGACGGCTTCGAGGTCGAGACGCTGATGAACATCCGCGCCGCCAAGGGCGGGCTCAAGGTGCACGAGGTGCCCAGCCACGAGCGCGACCGCATCCACGGCGAGAGCAACCTGCACGTGGTACGCGACGGCCTGCGCGTGCTCAGGACGATCATGCGTGAGTGGCGTCGCCAGCCCGCGCCGCCCAGGCCCGAGCCGGCCGCCGCCCCAGCCGCGGACCGGGGTGTGGCGTAAGCGCTCGAACGCCTGAAGGAATCGTCGTGAACACGTCTGTCGTCATCTGCGTCTACACCGAGGACCGGTGGGAGGACATCAGGGAGGCCGTGGAGTCGGTGGAGCGCCAGACGCGCCCGCCCCGCGAGCTGATCCTGGTCGTCGACCACAACCCCGACCTGCACCTGAGACTCAAGCGCGCCTATCCACACGCGATCGTCGTGGAGAACTCGCACGAGCAGGGCCTGTCGGGCGGCAAGAACACCGGCGTGGCCACCGCCAACGGTGAGATCGTCGCGTTCCTCGACGACGACGCGGTCGCCGACCCCGGCTGGCTGGAGGCTTTGGAGGAGGGCTTCCAGGATCCGGGTGTCGTCGGCGTGGGCGGTCGCACCGAACCCATCTGGGCTTCAGGCCGGAGGCCGCGCTGGTTCCCGCACGAGTTCGACTGGACGGTCGGCTGCAGCTACCGGGGCATGCCCCAGGTGAAGGCGCCGATCCGCAACGTGATGGGAGGCAACGCGGCCTTCCTGCGCGAGGCGGTGTCCGAGGTGGGCGGCTTCCACAGCGGCATCGGCCGGAGCGTGCAGGGCCGCAAGAGCCGGCCGCTGGGCTGCGAGGAGACCGAGTTCTGCATCCGCCTGAGTCAGCGGAAGCCGGGTTCGGTCATGCTCTTCCAGCCCACGGCGGCGATCGGGCACAAGGTGTCCAGGCAGCGGGAGACGTTCGGCTACTTCCGCTCCCGCTGCTACGCGGAGGGCCTGTCGAAGGCCCTGGTGACCCAGGAGGTGGGCACCCAGGACGGGCTGTCCAGCGAGCGGGCGCACGCGATGAAGACGCTGCCGCTGGGCGCGCTGCGCGGTCTCGGCGAGGCGCTCAAGGGCGACCTCGGCGGCCTGGGCCGGGCCGGCGCGATCGTGGTCGGGCTGGCCTGGACCGCCTGGGGCTACCTGGTGGGCTCGATCCGGCTGAAGGGGGTGCGCTCGTGATCCGGGTGCCGATCCTGATGTACCACTCCGTCACCGACTCGCCCAACGAGGAGACCAAACCGCACTCGGTGCGCCCCTCCGACCTGGACGAGCAGCTCGCCTACCTGGCGGAGAGCGGCTTCACCCCGTTGACGCTGGGCGACCTGGTCGCCCGGCTCAACAAGATCAACGGCGTCGAGCTGCCCGGCAAGCCGATCGTGCTCACGTTCGACGACGGCTACGCCGACTTCCACACGAAGGCGCTGCCCCTGCTGGAGCGCCACGCGTTCCCCGCCACGGTCTTCCTGACCAGCGGGTGGGTGGCCGACGCGGGCAAGGACGCCGCAGGCAGGCCGCTGGACGACATGCTGAGCTGGACCCAGGCCCGCGAGGCCGCCCAGACCGGCATCGAGATCGGCGGCCACAGCCACAGCCACCCGCAGCTCGACCAGCTCCCGGGCGAGGAGCTGCGCCAGGAGCTGCGCCGCAACAAGGGCCTGCTCGAAGACAAGCTCGGCACTCCTGTGGCGACCATGGCCTACCCCTACGGCTACTCCAGCGCGCGGGTCCGCCGCGAGGTGCGCAAGGCCGGCTACTTCGCCGCCTGCGCGGTGAACAACACGATCGCGGCCGACGGCCACGACGTGCTCGCCATCCCGCGCCTGACCGTCGCCCGCCACACCACGATCAGCATGTTCAAGAAGGCCGTCGAGGGCACCGCCGTGCCCCTGATCTACCTGCGCGAACGCATCCTGACCAAGGGCTACGCCGTCGTCAGAAGGACGCGATACGGGCTGCAACGGGTTCGCGGCAATGTCTAGCCTCTGGCGGAAGGTGCTGAGCGACCTCCGCAACCCGCTCTTCCGCAACGGCTACGCGCTGATGGCCAACACCGGCATCACCGCGGTGCTCGGCATGGGCTACTGGCTGCTGGCGGCCCACTACTTCTCCGAGGAGGAGTTCGGCCGGGGCCAGGCGGTCATCACGCTGATGCGGCTGTTCGCGTCGCTGACCGCGCTGGGCCTGGTCGGGGCGCTGGCGCGTTACCTGCCGATCGGCGGCCGGAGCACGCCGGGGCTCATCCTGCGCGGCTACGGGATCGCCGCCGCCACGGGCGTGACCGCCGCGATCGGCTTCCTGCTGACGCTGCCCCTGTGGGGCGACACCTACGCCGTGCTCGGCGGGTTCGGCCCCGGGCTGTTCTTCCTCGGCGCGGTCGCGGTCTGGGCCGTCTTCACGCTCCAGGACGTGGTGCTGACCGGGCTGCGCAACGCCGTCTGGGTCCCGGTCAACAGCATCGTGTTCGGCCTGATGAAGATGGGGCTGCTGGTCGCGCTCGCCGGGGCGCTGCCCGACGGCGGGATCTTCGTCTCCTGGATGGTGCCGACGGCGATCGCGCTGATCCCGATCAACTGGCTGATCTTCGGGGTGGTGGTGCCGCGGCACATGCGGCAGACCGCCGAGCGGCACCCGCACCCTCCAGGGCTGCGCGAGATCGGCAGGTTCCTGTCCGGCGACTTCCCCGGCACGCTGTCCGTACTGGCGATCGTCTACCTGGTGCCGGTGGCCGTGGCCACCCAGGTGAGCGAGGCGACGTTCGGCCGCTTCTCGATGGCCCACACGCTGGGCTGCATGATCGAGCTGCTGGCCATGAACATGGCCGTGTCGCTGACCGTGGAGGGGTCCTTCGACCGGTCCCAGCTGGCGGTCAACTGCCGCAACGCGCTGCGCAGGGCCTTAATGATCATCGTGCCCATCATCGTGGTAGCCGTCGCCGCCGCCCCGCTCATCCTGCAGATCTTCGGTGACTCCTTCGCCGCCGAGGGGACGCTGCTGTTGCGGCTCATGGCGCTGGCCGTGCTGCCGCGCGTGCTGATCGAGATCTACCTGAGCGCGCTGCGCGCACAGGGCGAGGTACGGAAGCTGGCGTTCCTGCAGATCGGGCTCGCGGCGCTGGTGCTGACCTCGATCGCGGTGCTGTTCCCGTTCGCGAGCGTCGAAGCGGTGGGGTACGGCATGCTGATCAGCCAGAGTCTCATCGCATTGGTGATCTTCGGAAAACTACGTAAAATTCTCAGACCTGCCGACACTAGGCTGCTCAGCGTCGCTCAGGGGTCGCCCGGGGCCCCATGATGGTCACGTGAGGCAACGGGACGGCGATCGTATGACAGCGCGTTTCACCGGCTCTTCCGGCGTACGGGGGGACACGGGAGAGGAGTCAGAGGTGCCCTTCGATCCGGAGGCTACGGGGATCATCCCGCGGCTGGACCTCGATGCCGCCAAGGACCGAGCCGACACGCCCAAGCCCGCCGACGCGGACCAGCCCACCGACGGCTCGGCCGACGACCGCCCGTCCGACGAAGAGGCGGCCGAAGAGCCCCCCGCCGACGCCGAGCGGCCTGCCGGAGAGCGTCCCGGCGACGTCGTGACGGACGCCGAGCGGCCTGCCGGAGAGCGTGCCGCGGCTTCCTCCGGAGGCGACTCCGCCGAGGACGAGCGCGGAGCGAAGCGGGACTCCGAGGACGTCAGCCAGACCCTGACCTTCCGCATCCCCGGCCCGCCGTCGGTCCACATCGGCCGCCCGCCGACCGCCGAAGAGGCCGCTGCCGCGGCCGCCCCACCACCCGCGTCCAAGCCCACCACCGCCTCCAAGGCGCAATCCGTACCCGAGAAGACCCGGTCCGCCCAGGAGACCCGGTCCGCCCAGAAGGCCGTGCCCGAGACGGAGAAGACCCGCTCGGGCGAGAAGTCCGTACCCGAGGCAGAGACCCGCTTGGGTGAAAAGTCCGTACCCGAGGCGGAGACCCCCTCGGGTCAGAAGGCCGCACCCGAGGCGGAGACCCCCTCGGGTCAGAAGGCCGCACCCGAGGCGGAGACCCCCTCGGGTCAGAAGGCCGCACCCGAGACGGAGACCCCCTCGGGCCAGAAGCCGGAGGGCGATGCGGCCAGGCCGAAGGCTGAGGGGGCGGCCCTCGCTGCCGCACCTGGGCAGGGGGACGCCGAGCCGGAGACGGCCACGCTGCCCAAGCTCAAGTTCGGCCCTTCGGCCAAGCCCACGGAGGACGTCTCCGGCACGACTCCGTTCCCCGCGCAGCAGGCCCGGAAGGACTCCGGCGCATCCACGGCCCCGCCGACCACGGACTTCACCTCCCCCTCGACCGGCGGAGCCTCACGACCGGCCGCCAAGGGCTCGCCGCCGCCCACCGCTCCCAGGGGCAAGACCACTGGGGCGGGTGCCTCGGCGGCGTCCGCGCCCGCCAAGGGCAAGCCCGGGCAGCCGGGCGCGAAGGCGGAAGACGGCGGACAGGAGACCACGTCCCCACAGGACGCGGCGGCCACCCAAACCTCAATCGCTCTCCAAAAGAACCCGGCGGCACCCCAAACTCCGGCGGGTCCCCGGAAGGACCCCGCGGCGCCCCAAGCTCCGAAGGCTCTCCAGAAAGATCCAGCGGCACCCCAGGGTCCGGCGGGTCTCCAGAAAGACCCGGTGGAAGCTCCAGCGGCCTCCAAGCAGGGCGCGGCGGGTGCTCAAGCCGCGACCGCGGTGCGGCAGAAGCCTGTCGCGACCCCAGGGGCCGCGGGCGAGCAGGGAGGGCGCTGGGCGAGGTTGCTGGCCAGCGCGCCCCGGTGGCTGCCCGTGCTGCTGGTGCTCGAAGGTCTGGTCATGTACGTGCTGGCGGTCAAGGCGCCGCCCGGCCCGTACTGGGGTGTCGACCCCGAGGAGATCAACGGCCTCGGCCTGATCTCGGCGCTGCCCGTCACCGCGTTCGCGGCCATCCTCATCATGGTCGTGTCGTTCTTCGTCACGGTCGCCCAGAGCACCGACCGCAAGTTCCTGCTGTTGTTCCAGATCGCGGCCATCACGTTCGCCCTGCACGGCGTGGGCGCGCTGGTGGCCGAGGAACCCAGGTTCCCGACCGCGTACATCCATGCCGGTTTCGTGGAGTTCATCGGCAGGACCGGCGAGACGGCCATCAACATCGACGCCCGCATGGGCTGGCCGGGCTTCTTCGCGCTGTTCGCGTTCGTCACGAAGGCGGCCGGGATCGAGGACCTGACGCCGATACTCAACTGGTCGCCGCTGCTGTCCAACCTGCTCTACCTGCTGCCGTTCGTGCTCATCCTGCGCCAGGTGGTGGCGACCACGCGGGCGCGCTGGTTCGCGGCGCTGCTGTTCATCCTGGTCCAGTGGATCGGGCAGGACTACTTCTCGCCGCAGGGCTTCACGTTCGCCCTCTATCTGGTGTTCGTGGCGATCCTGCTGCGCTGGTTCGGGCGGGTGGAGCCGCGCACCAAGCCGATCCCGCCGAAGGGGCTGCGCAGGCTGCTGGCCCGCCTGGACGCGATGACGCCCGGCGAGCTGGCCAACACCGGCATGTTCCGGGCCGACAAGCTGCTCATGCTCATGCTGCTGCTGGCCCTGTTCGTGGCCGCGACGGCGTCCCACCAGATCACGCCGTTCATGATGCTCGGCGTGCTGACGGCGTTCCTGCTGTTCAAGCGGACCTCGCTGACGTGGGGGCTGCCGTTCTTCCTCGGCCTGGTGGTGCTGACCTGGATCAGCTACATGGCCGTCGGCTTCTGGGTCGGCCAGATCGACACGATCTTCGGCGGGCTCGGCCGGGTGCTCGACAACCTGCAGACCAACACGGGCGACCGGATCGAGGGCACCGACGCGCTGCACGCCCTGGTGCTGCAGGCGCGGCTGGGCATCCTGGTGGTGATCCTGGCGCTGGCGGCGGTGGGCCTGTTCAGGCGGCTGCACCGCGGCGTGTTCGACCGGGCGGCGCTCATCCTGCTCTGCGTGCCGGCGCTGGCGCTGGCGATGCAGAGCTACGGTGGCGAGATGGGGCTGCGCATCTACATGTTCGCGCTGCCCGGCGCGTGCCTGCTGGCCGCGTACGCGTTCTTCCCCAACATGCCGGCCGACAGCGCCGACGTGCGCGAGGAGACCGTCCCGCTGCGCAAGCGGAACGTGCGCTTCAACCCCGACCTGACGAGGAAGATCTCGCTGGTGCTGGCCGCGTGCATGGCGGTGGCGTTCGCGGGCGCCTTCCTGGTCGCCCGCTACGGCAACGAGAAGTTCGAGCGGGTGACCTCGGGCGAGGTCGCGGCCATGCACTACGTGTACGAGCACGACAAGCCGAGCGCCCGGGTGGTCTACCTGGTGCCGAAGCTGGGCCCGGAGGTCACGCCCACGCTGCCGTGGGGCGAACGCGACATCGAGCTGGTCAACTTCGCCGGCCAGGCGCAGGTGTTCAAGGACCCGACGAACATCACCGGGGTGATCGACTCGCTGAAGCCCGGCCCCGAGAGCCCGCGCAACACCTACGTGGTGGTCAGCCGCGGCCAGGTCAGCTACCTGCAGCTCAACGAGGGCTTCCCGGAGGGCTGGGGCGAGAAGTTCCGGGCCGCGCTGGACGCCGCGCCGGAGCTGAAGAGGGTCTTCTCCAACGACGACGCCGCTCTCTACACGTGGGGCAAGTTCGTGCGCGGCACGGAGATCCCCGATCCTCGCCCGTACAAGGTGCAGGGGGAGCCCACCTCGCCGTGGACGCCGGTCGGCATCGGGGCGCTGGCCGTGACCTGGATCGCGCTGTTCGGCTACGAGGTGATCAGGCTCAACGGCCCCCGCCGGGCGCCACGCGCCCGCCGCTGGATGCTGGCGGTGGCCATCCCGGCCTTCGCGGTGGCGCTCGGGGTGATCGTGGAGCGGTTCGTCTACATCGCGGGCCTCAACTGACGGTTCAGGCGGGGCCGCGGCCGCTCCACTGGATCTCGTACGGCTGGAGCGTGACCTGCTTGCCGTCGACGGTGGCGGTCACGGCGGTGTCGGCGGTGTTGACCATGACGACCTGGCGTTCCTGGGCCAGGACGCGAATCCGCTTGTCGGAGGACTGGACCTGCACCAGCTGCGCGTGGGCGGGGAACCACTTGGTGAAGCCGCTGAGCAGGCCGGCCATGGGCATCTCCTCGCCGGTGCCGGACCGCCACAGGCAGCCGGCGCACTCGCCGCGGCCCCTGGTCTGCGGGTTCCAGTAGAGAGCCGTGGAGACGCCGCTCTTGGCGAACTCCATGAGGGCCGTGGCCTGGACGGCGGTCCGCTTGTCCTCGGTCCAGCCGGAGTCGTCGGGCTCGACGTACCACTCGGCCCACCAGACCGGCAGGTCGCCGCTCTTCTGCCTGAGCCAGGTGCTGATCGCGCTGAACTTCTCGGTGGCCGCGAAGTCGTCGGGGACGTTGCCGCCGTCGGTGGTCATGGTGGCGCCGTCGACGACGATGAAGTCGGCGCCCTTCTTGTGCTCGATCCAGTACTCGATCGCGTCCAGCGCCCGCTGGTCGACGCTGCCGTACGTGCCCTTCAGCTCGGACGGCCTGTCGGCCTTGGAGCTCTCGATCGGCACGTAGGGGCCGCCGACCTTGATCTTCGGGTTGACCTTCTTGAGCGCGTCGTAGACCTTGTTGTAGAGCTCGGTGTAGCCCTCGGCGTCCCACCGGTTGGTGCTGGCGTTCCAGAAGCCCTTGAACTCGTTCCACACCATGTAGTACTCGACCGTCGGATACTGCTTGGCGACCCGGGCGGCGAGCTTGGCGTAGTCGTCGAAGTGTTCGGGCTTGACCGCGACCGTGTGGTTCTTCGACCAGTCGGTGCGGCCCGCCTGGCCGCCCTTCATCCAGTCGGGCGCGCAGCACAGCGTGATCACGGGGATGGACCGCGAGGACGCCATGAACTTCAGCCGCCTGTTGAGGTCGACGAAGTTGTACTGGCCGGGGCTCGGCTCGGGGTTGCCGGCGCCCCAGCCCATGATGTGCTGGTTCTGCAGCATCGGGACCCGGCCGAGGATCCCCCTGGCCGCCTCCCGGGCCACGCGGTCCTCGTTGTCGGCGCTGTATTGGGTGTGGGTGATGCCCCAGCGCGGCCAGTCGTCCACCGCCGGGGGCGGGTCGAGCTCGGGCGCGGGCTCGGCGGGCGCGGACGAGGCGATCTCGCCGCCGACGTAACTCGTGGGCCCGTCGTCCGGCTCCGAGCGCAGACCGGCGTAGGTCAGGATGCCGGCGACCAGCAGGACCGCGACGACCCCCGCCCCGACGGCCAGCGGCCATGGCGACCGTTTGCGGGCATGCCTGCCGTCCGTCGGAATCACCCTGAACCCACCCCTTCACGAACGTTCCAAACAAGGCCGAGCGCCAGGCCCTCGACCTTGTTCACCGTAACCGTCCGGGTTGCGAGTGGCTTGCGAACGGTCAGGACGATGGTGGCCGCTGGCCGCTCGCGGGTCCAGGAACCCCTGCATAACGGTACGGCACCGGTTGCCTACCCGGCTGCACCACGAGCAAGCTGCCGGTGTCGTCGGCGTAAAAAGCCGATTCCACGGCGGCCGCGACCTCGTCGGCCTCCAGCAAGGGGAACCCGGCGCTGATGAACAGCTCGCGCGCCTGGGCCACCAGCGGGGTGTCGGTGAAGCCGGGGCAGACGGCGGAGATGCGGATGTGCTCCTTGGCCAGCGGCGGGGCGAGGGCGCGGACGAGGCCCACGACGGCGTGCTTGGTCATCGTGTAGATCGGGTCGCCGTCGTAGCCGACCAGCCCGGCCAGCGACGCGGTGACCACGATGGCGCCGCCGCCGGAGCGCCGCAGCAGCGGCAGGGCGGCGGTCACGCCGAAGACCACGCCGTCCACGTTCACCCCGACGGTCTTGCGGTACTGGGCCAGGTCGAAGGCGTTCAGGTCGACGCCGCTGGAGATGCCGGCGTTGAGGTGGACCAGGTCGAGCCGGCCGTAGGTGCTCTCGGCCAGTGCGACGGCCTGCCTGGACGCCTCCTCGGTGCGCACGTCGGCGGCCAGGGCGACGCCGCCGACCTCCTTGGCGAGCCGCTCGGCGCCGTCGCCGTCGAGGTCGACCAGGACGCACCTGGCGCCTCCCGTCGACAGGCGGCGGGCCACCGCGGCGCCGATGCCGCTCGCCGCTCCGGTGATCAGTGCAACAGTGCTCATGACGCTCCTCAGGGCGGTGGGTGTGACTGGCGTCGGGTCAGGCGTGGCCGGCGGTCAGGACGGGCCGAGCATGCGGTGCGCGCGGGCGATCAGGGTGGGCACGGCGCCGCCGATGCGCTCGAACCCCTCCCCCACGGTCTTACCCTGGCGGAAGCGGGCGTGGATACCCTCCACGATGACCGCGAGCTTGAAGTTGCCCAGCGCGACGTAGAAGCCCAGTTCGGCGGTGTCGCGGCCGGAGACCTTCGCGTAGTGGGCGGCGAACTCGGCGGCGTTCAGGAAGCCGGGCGCGGCCGTCACGTCCCCGGCGACCGGGATCCCGGCCCGTTCCTCGTCCCCGGCGTCCTGCCAGTACGTGAGCGTGAGCCCGAGGTCGGCGAGGGGGTCGCCGAGGGTCGACATCTCCCAGTCGACGACCGCGCGGATCTCCGGCTCCGGGCCGAGCCGCACCAGCGTGTTGTCGAGCCGGTAGTCGCCGTGCACGAGCGTGCCGTCCGAGTGTGCGGGCACCCTCCGGCGCAGCCGCTCCGCCAGGCGGTCGAAGTCGGGCCGTTCCTCCGTCTTCGACCGCTCCCACTGCTTGCACCAGCGCTCGACCTGCCGGGCCAGGTAGCCGTCGGGACGGCCGAAGCCGTCCAGCCCCGCCTCCCGGTAGTCGACGGCGTGGATGGCGGCCAGCACCTCGGCCAGCCGCTCGCTCAGCCTCCTGGTCCCCTCCGGCGGCAGGTCGCCGAGTTCCTCCCGGCCGCGAACGGCGGCGCCTTCCACGTACTCCATGAGGTAGAACGGCGCGCCGATGACGTCCTCGTCCGCGCAGAACGCGACCGGGCCGGGCACGGGCACCGGGGTCGGCGCCAGCGCGGAGATGACGCGCCACTCGCGCGCCATGTCGTGCGCGGTGGGCAGCACGTGGCCGAGCGGGGGCCGGCGCAGCACCACGCGGCGTTCGCCGGTCTCGATGAGGTAGGTCAGGTTGGACCTGCCCCCGGAGATGAGCGAGACGGACAGCGGCTCACCGGCGTCGGGCGCGTGGCGGCCCATCCAGGCGAACAGCCGGGGCCGGTCGATCCCAGGTACGGTCATGGTCTGATATTAGAACGTTATTCGGTTCTGAAAACCACCTGGGAGTTGCGTAACGTTCCGCACCTGCGAGAACAGGCGACACACCGATCCTTTAAGCTGAGTTTCCACATGTCTGCCGCCCCGAGGCATGTCGACAGTAGGAGCCCAGTGCAGGTCACCCTCGCTCATCCCAGAGAGCTGGGAGACGCCGAAATCAGCCGCTGGCGTGCTTTGCAGGAAAGCGACACGGCGTTCGACAACCCCTTCCTGTCTCCGGAGTTCACGCTCACCGTCGGTGAGCTGCGCGACGCCGTGCGGGTCGCGGTGATCCACGACGGGCCGGAGATCGTCGGATTCTTCCCGTTCGAGCGACACCCGCTGGGCATCGGCAAACCGGTGGCCGCGGGTCTGACCGACGCCCAGGGCATGATCTACGCCAAGGACCTCGAGATCGACCCGTTCAAGCTGCTGCGCAAGTGCGGGCTCAGCGTCTACGAGTTCGACCACCTGGTGATCGGGCAGCCCCTGCTGGGCGCCACCTACGAGACCTATCCGTCGCCGGTCATCGACCTGAGCGACGGCTACGGCCCCTACACCGAGTTCCTGCGGGCCAACTCCGGCAAGACCTACAAGACGACGCTGGCCAAGGAGCGCAAGCTCGGGCGCGAGGCCGGCGAGGTGCGCCACGAGTTCGCGATCACCGACCCGGGACCGCTCCACACCCTGCTCAACTGGAAGACCGACCAGTACCGCCGCACCGGCCGCACCGACCGGTTCTCCCACCGGTGGATCGTCGAGCTGGTGGAGCGGCTGCAGGCGACCCGCGGCGAGAGCTTCGCCGGCGTGCTCGACATGGTCTACGTCGGCGACCGGCCGGTGGCCGGCCACTTCGGCGTCCGCACCCGCACCACCCTGGCCGGTTGGTTCCCCGCCTACGACACCGCCTTCGCCAAGTACTCCCCCGGCCTCATCCAGCACCTGGCGATGGCCGAGAAGGCCGCCGCCGCCGGCATCGAGCTGATCGACATGGGCCGGGGCGCCAAGGAGTACAAGGAGAAGCTCAAGACCGGCGAGCTCTCCGTCGCGGAGGGCCGCCTCGCCAGGCCCGGCCTCCCGGCCGGCGTCCACTGGATGATGCGGGTGCCCGCGCGCAGGGCCAGGGCCACCGTGCTGGCCCATCCGGTGCTCCACAGGACCGCGGACAAGGCGCTGAAGACCTACGGCCGGTTGCGGGCCAGGATGGCCGGATGAGGTTCCTGGAGGAGCGCACCGGCCGCCACTGCCTGCTCCTCCCCTCCAACCGGCTCGGTCTCTACCTGGCGCTGCGCCACTGGTGCTCGCCCGGCCAGCGGTTGCTCATGTCGCCGGTCTCCGCCGACGAGATCCTCTTCCTGGTGCTCGCCGCCGGCCTGTGCCCGGTGATCGCGCCGCTGTCGCCGCGCGACGGCAACATCGACGTCGCCCGCGCCGACCTCTCCTCCGTGGACGCGGTCCTGACGACCAATCTGTACGGGCTGCCCGACCAGGTGACGGCGTTCACCGGGAAGGTGCTCGTCGAGGACGTCGCCCACGCGATGGAGACCTCGGTCGGCGGCCGGCCGCTCGGCACGTTCGGCCTGGCCGGGGTGTTCAGCCTGGGCAAGCACGCCGCCGCCGGCTCGGGCGGGGTGCTGGCCGTTACGGAGCGCGCCGACCTGAAGTCGCTGGAGCAGGCCCGCGACGCCCTGCTGCGGCCGGGGTCGCTGCGCGCGGAGCTGTTCGCCGTGGCCACCTCGATGGCCCGCCAGGCGGCGCTCCGGCTCGACCTGGTGCGCCCGGCGCTGTGGCTGATGCGGGCGCTGGGCCTGCAGGAGGAGCGGGAGGGCTACCGCATCGCGCTGATGGCCCGCGAGCTGGCCGAGGCGCTGCCGCGGGCGCCCTCGCTGCCGTCGTTCGACCCGTGGGTCCGGGCCGACCTGCACGACTACCGCGCCGCCCAGGGCCGGGTGTCCCGGTGGTACCAGACCAGGCGGGTGGCCAAGGTGCCGCGCGAACGCGAGCGCAGGCTGGCCGGGGTCGCCCTGCTCGCGTCGTTGCCGATCGCCGCCCCCGCCGTGCGCGACCACCTCGACCAGCCGTTGTTCAGGGTGCCGCTGCTGGTGCGCGACCGCGACGCCGCCATCGCCGAGCTGGAGCGGCGCGGGGTGGCGACCGGCTATCTCTACGACCCGCCGTACGACGACTACGCGCCGGGTCTCACCAAGCCCTCGCCCGACCCGACGCCGGCCCGCTGGTGGGCCCGGCACGTGCTGCCGGTCGACCCGCTGTACGCGCGCCGGGCGCTGCCGCTGCTGCGCGAGCTTGAGGCCGCCCCGGCGTTCAGCCTTCCCTGATCAGCTCGGCCAGGATCTGGCAGCCCCGCCGCACCTGCGCGAGCGAGGCGGAACCGTACCCGATGACCAGGCCGTGCACCCGCTCGACCCCGTGATGATGGCGTTCGGCCGTGTCGAGCAGCACCCCTCGCTCCGCGGCACGTTCCATGACGCGGGGGGCCAGCCCCGGCGGCAGCTCGGCCAGCACGTGCAGCCCGGCCGTGTCGCCGCGCAGGCGGCAGACCGGTCCCAGCGACTCCACCACCACGGCGCGCCTGCGCGCGTACTCCAGGCGCATCCTGCGCAGGTGGCGGTCGAGGTCGCCGCGCTCCAGCAGGGTCGCCACCGCCTGCTGCACCGGCCCGCTGGTGCGGTCGGAGACGGCGCGGCGGATGGCGGCGATCCTGTCGAGCAGATCGGGCGTGCCGACCAGCCAGCCGACCCCGACGTCCGGCGCCAGCGACTTCGAGAGCGTGCCGAGCAGCACCACCCGCGACGGGTCGAGGCCGTAGAGGGCGGGCAGCGGGGCGACGTCGTAGCGGAACTCGGCGTCGTAGTCGTCCTCCACGACCGTGGCGCCGGTGCGCCTGGCCCACGCCAGCAGCCGCTCGCGGCGCGGGATCGGCAGGCGCCCGCCCAGCGGGTACTGGTGGGCGGGAGTGGTGTAGAGCACGCGCAGCCCGCCGGGCAGGTCGTCGACGATCACGCCGTCCTCGTCCACGGGGCAGGCCACCACCTCCGCTCCCCTGGCGGCGAACACCGTGCGGGCCACGTGGTAGCCCGGGTCCTCGACGCCCGCGCGGGTGCCCGCGCCGAGCAGCGCCTGCGCGCACAGGTCGAGGCCGTTGCCGGTGCCGCGGGTGACCAGGATGTTCTCCGGCCCGACGGCCACCGCCCTGGCCCTGCGCAGGTGATCGGCGAGGAGCTCTCTGAGCCTGGGCAGGCCGTAGGGGTCGGGATAGTCGCCCGGCGGCAGGTCGGCGGCCTTGCGCCAGGCCCGCTTCCAGGCGGCCACGTCGTAGTCGCGCACCCAGGGGTGGCCGGGCGACAGGTTGATCACGTGGTCGCCCGGCACCGCCCGCCGCGCCATCTTCGGGGCGGGCGCCTGCGCGGCGGCGGCCCCGTTGGCGCCGGGCGGTGTCTCCATCGAGGCCACGAACGTGCCGGAGCCGTGCCGCCCCTCCAGCCAGCCCTCGGCGTAGAGCTGCTGGTAGGCCTCGGTCACCACGGTGCGGCTGACCCCGAGCTGGGCGGCCAGCCCGCGCGAGGACGGCAGCCGCTCACCGGTCGCGAGCGCGCCCGAGAGCATGGCGTCGCGCAGCCGGCCCGCGAGCTGGACGGTCAGCGGCACGTCGGACTCCCTGGACAGGGAGATCGGGAGGTCGACGAGGGCACGCAAGTGGTCTCCGGGAAGGCGTTGATAGTGGCTCTCCAGGATAGGTCCACTTCGCGGCTACGGTCGACGCATGCTCTCCTCCACCGCTCGCACCAGGCTGGGCCGCTCGAAGGAGCGTGGCAGCACCGACAGGAACGATCTGTACGAGATCCTCGACGCGGGTCTGATCTGCCACCTGGGCGTGGTGGCCGACGGTTACCCGATGGTGGTGCCCACCGGCTACGGGCGCGTCGGCGACACCCTCTACCTGCACGGGTCGACGGGGGCCAGGTCGCTGCGGGCGGCGGCCGGCGGCGAGGTGTGCGTGACGGTGACCCACCTCGACGGCATCGTGCTGGCCAGGTCGGTCTTCCACCACTCCGTCAACTACCGCTCCGCGATCGTCTACGGCCGGGCCAGGCTGGTGACGGACGAGGAGGAGCGGATGGCCGGCCTGCGGGCGCTGACCGAGCAGCTCGCGCCGGGCCAGTGGGACTACGCCCGGCCGCCGGACCGCAAGGAGCTGGCCGCCACCGCCGTGCTCGCCCTGCCGCTGGACGAGGCGTCGGTCAAGATCCGCCGTGGCGCGCCCAGCGACGAGGACGCCGACTACGCGCTGCCCATGTGGGCGGGGGTGCTCCCGCTCGTCACCGCCTGGGGCGAGCCGCTGCCCGACCCGGCGCTCGCAGACGGGATCGGCATACCGGTTCACATCAGTGACAGAAAGTAGTTCCATGAACAGGGGCGCACCTGGCAAACTCCTTCCCTAGATCACGCGTCTCAACTGGTGGGCCGACCCTGGTTAAAGAGGCGGACAAATGGAGTGGAGCGCACCCGGCTACACGGAGATCACGCAGCTCGGCGCGGGCGCCAGCGGCCGTGTCGTGCTGGCCGCGCACGAGGAGACCGGCGTCAAGGTCGCGATCAAGTACCTCTCCGAGAGGTTGCGACATGATCCGGCCGCGCTGGGCAGGTTCCGCTCCGAGGCGCGGCTGCTGACCACGCTGCGCGACCCGAACGTCGCCACGCTGTGGGAGTACATCCAGGATCCGCAGGGCGCCGCCATCGTCATGGAGCTGGTCAACGGCGTCCCGCTGCGCGCGCTGCTGCGCGAGAGCGGCCCGACCGGCGCGGAGGCGGCGCTGGTCGTCCTCAAGGGCTCGCTGCTCGGCCTGGCCGGGGCGCACGCGCTCGGCCTGGTCCACCGCGACTACAAGCCGGAGAACGTGATCGTCCGCGACGACGGCCACAGCAAGCTTGTCGACTTCGGCATCGCCGTCAAGCAGGGTCAGGCCACCCGGGCCGAGGGCACCCCGCCCTACATGGCGCCGGAGCTGTGGTCGGGCGAGCCCGCCACCCCGGCGACCGACGTGTACGCGGCCACGGCCGTGTTCTTCGAGTGCCTGACGGGCCACCGGCCCTACCGCTCGCCGGAGCCGAGCGTGCTGGGCTACCAGCACCTGCACGCCCCGGTGCCGGTGGACGACGCGCCCGAGCCGGTGCGCGAGCTGATCCGGCGCGGGCTGGCCAAGAGCCCCGCCGACCGGCCCGCCGGCGCCGAGGCGTTCGTCGCCGAGGTGGAGGAGGTCGCCAGGGCCGCCTACGGCGACGACTGGGAGGAGCGCGGCCGCCGGCGGCTGGCCGGGCTGGTGTTCCTGCTCGCGCTGCTGCTGCCCGAGCCCGCCGAGCCCGCCCCGCAGGTGACCACCACCCTGGCCCGCACGGTGTTCAGGGAAGCGCCGCGCAAGGCGGTGCGCGTCGCCATGGCGGGCGGGCTGGCCGCCGTGGTGGCCGCCGCCGTGGTGGTCGTGGCCGTCAACAGGGAGACGCCGACGCGGCTCGAACCCGTGGCCGCCGCGCCCTCCGAAGCGCCGTCGCCCACCCCGTCCCTGCCGCCGGCGGTGACTCCGCGGCCCTCCGGGGATCCCACCGCGGGCCCCTCCCCGGAGGACACGGCGCTCGGCCGCCTGCCGGTCATCGGCGACCCGGGGTCCCCGGCCACCGCCACGGGCGGGTCGCCGGACCCCGCCGTCACCGGGGGCCCCGACCCGGTCGCGACCTCCACGGACGGCCCCGGCGCCCCGCCGGCCAGCACCCCGCCTTCCTCCGAGCCTCCGACCAGCGACCCGCCCACCTCGGACCCGCCGACCAGCGCCCCGCCCTCCTCCGCCCCGCCCTCTTCCGACCCGCCGACGACGACCACGCCGACGGTGACTCCGACGACGACTCCGACGACGAGCACCCCGACGCCGAGCGACCCGGTCACGAGCGCGCCGCCCCTGACCGCGGTGTCCTCGCTCGTCGTGCACCGGTTGGCCGTCAGGGGCGCCGTCGCGGCGGGAGCGCTCACCGTCGACGCCACCGGCACCGGCCCCATCACCGCCCGCGCCACCTGGCGCGTCGCCGGTCAGGAGGTGCGCACCGAGCGGATCCGGCTCGGCGACGCCCGCACCTACACCCGCACCGTCTCGCACGACCTGGGCGAGCGCCCCTGCGGCAAGGACGTCACGCTCACCGTCGTCTCCGACCCGCCCGCACGCGGCGGGAACGGTTCGTCGACCGTGAGCGTGCCGCCCTGCCCGACCGAGGTGACCGGCCTGCGGGTGAGGCTGGCCATGGCGGGCGCGACCGCCAGAGCCACCGTGTCCATGCGCACCAGCGGCACCGGCGAGGTGCCGGTGGCGGCGGCCTTCGCGGTCAACGGCGACCAGGTCGCCACCCGGTCGGCCGAGGCGTCCGGGCGCACCTCGTACACCACGACGTTCCGCCACGCCTTCCGCAGCCGCCCGTGCGGCGCCACCGTCACGGTCCGGGTCACCGCCAAGGGCCGGACGGCCACCGGCAGCGCCGACGTCGTCTGCCCGATCGAGGTCAGGAGCGTCTCCGTCGTGCGCGCCGTGGCCGACGCCGGCGGGCTGACCGCCACGGTCGCCGTGAGGACCGGTGACACGCGGCCGGTCCGCCTCGTCGTGGGGTTCCAGGCCGGGAAGATCGCCGGTACGAGGCAGCTCACGCTGTCCGGCGCGACTTCGTACTCCAGGACGATCCGATACGCGGTCAAGACACCCTGCGGGGCGTCCTGGCGGGTACGGGCGAGCACCCGGCCGGGAGCGGGCAACGGCGGCTCCCAGCGGGGCGGCACGCTGCCGGACTGTGAACCCGAGGTGACGGAGACTCCACAGCCGGAGATCAACTGAATCTCACCCTTTCGAATTTCGGGATATCTGATGCCGGTAGGTGTGAAACGCCGGTTAAGCTACGCTCCGTCTGTTGAGGGTGGGGGCCCGGACGACCGTAGAGGAGACCGCTATGAACGGCGATGAGCGGTGGGGGGTCCCCGGTTACACCGAGGTCCGCGAGCTGGGCACCGGCGCCGCCGGCCGGGTGGTCCTGGCCACGCGCGACCACGACGGGGCCGAAGTCGCCATCAAGTACCTGTCCGACCGGCTGAGGGACGACGTCGGCTTCGTCGCCCGGTTCCGGCAGGAGGCCAGGCTGCTGGGCGCGATGCGCAGCCCGCACAACGCCAGGCTGATCGACTACGTCGAGACCGGGCACGGCGCGGCCATCGTCATGGAGCTGGTCAACGGCGTGTCGCTGCGCGAGCTGCTCCGCTCGGAGGGCCCGACGGGGCCCGAGGCCGCGCTGACCGTGCTCAAGGGCTCCTTACAGGGGCTCGCCGCGGCGCACGCGATGGGGATCGTGCACCGCGACTACAAGCCGGAGAACGTGATCGTCCAGGGCGACGGCGCCAGCAAGCTGGTCGACTTCGGCATCGCGGTGGCGGCCGGCATCGGCGCCAGCGCGGCCGGCACGCCGCCGTACATGGCGCCGGAGCAGTGGTCGGGCGCGCCGGCCTCCCCCGCGACGGACGTGTACGCGGCCACGGTGGTCTTCTTCGAGTGCCTGACCGGCGCCCGCCCCTACCGGGCGACCAACCTGGCCGCGCTGGCCCGCCAGCACCAGGCCACGCCGCCGCCCGTCGAGGAGGTGCCGCCGGCCCTGCAGGGCCTGGTCGAGCAGGGCCTGGCCAAGCGCACGGAAGAACGGCCGGCGTCCGCCGAGGCGTTCCTGGTGGAGCTGGAGACCGTCGCCCGCGAGGCGTACGGGACCGACTGGGAGGAGCGCGGCAGGCGGAGGCTGACGTCTCTGGCGGGCCTGCTCCTGCTGCTCTGGCCGGTGCCGCCCGAGGCTCCGGCGGAGGCGGTCACCACGCTGGCCGAGACCCGCTTCGAAGGCCCGGCCAAGCTGCTGAGCAAGGTGTCCGCCAAGGCCGCGATCACCACGGCCTGCGTCGGGGTGGCGATCGCGGTGGCGGTGGTGCTGGTGAACCCGTGGAAGGGCGACACCGCCCTGCGCGCGCAGACCACCACGGCCACGCCCACCCCGTCGGCCTCCAGCGCCGAGCCGGTGGAGACCGACACCTTGGAGCCGGTCGAGACGGAGACGCCCGAGGAGCCGACGCCGGAGGCGACGACGCCGCAGCCGACCACGTCCGTCGCGCCCGTCGCCCAGCCCACGGCCACCCGTCCCACGACCCGCCCCACGGTGCGGCCGACTGTGCGGCCGACCAGGACCAGGAAGCCCACGGCCCGGCCGACCCGGACCCCGGTGAAGACCCCGGTGTCCACCCCGGCCGAGACGCCGGAGACCAGGCTGTCCGGCAAGGCCGACACCGGCAACCGGGGCACCGCCGCGCCCACGCAGCCCTCCGCCACGCCCACGCGGCAGACGCCGACGCGGCAACCCACGCGGACGCCGTCCACACCGCCGACCACGCCCAGCCCGTCCGAGAGCCCGACCGGCGGCGAGCCGCCCAGGAGCACGCCCACGGTGATCATCGACTAGGGAGCGGCACCGACCGGAACGGGTGACGTCCGGTGCGGTTCCCGTCAAACTGGCGGTAAGGCGACGCAAGTCGGGGCGTCACCACAGGAAGATCTGGCGCTCCGGGGGGGCAGACGGCGATGAGCAATCCGAGACAGGGGATCGCCGGGTTCCGGCTGACCGAGCACACCTGGATCACCGAGCTGGGCAACTGGATCGACGCGATCTCGCCCGACGGCCGCAGGGCCGGGGCGCTGCTGTTCGACTCCAGGATCATCGAGCTGCCCGGGGTGCGCGACCGGGTGGTGTCGGCGGTGCTGACCGACCGCCGGCTCGTCATGGGCGGGCTCGGCGGGCTGATCCCGGTCGCCGACGTGGTGGCGGCCGGCGAGCAGGTGTGGCTGCTCACCGCGCAGGCGGTCACGCCCACCCTGGCGAGCCTGCTGGCGGCCGGCACCGTGGAGCCGGGCGGCGCGGCGGCGGTGCTGGCCGACACCTCTCAGACCCTGCTCGCGCTGCACGCGTCGGGGGTGACGCACGGCTCGGTGCACCCGGGCACCGTCGTGGTCACGGCCGACGGCGCCGCGCTGCTGTCCGAGCGCGGGCTGGCCGACGCCATCCGGGGCGAGATCTCGCCGCCGGACCGCGACGTCTCCGGCTGGGCGGCGCTGGCACGCGGGCTCGCCGGCGCCTGCCAGCGCGGGGCGCCACAGGCCGCGGCGGCGTTCGAGCGGGCCGCGGCCGCGGCCACCGCCCACGGGCTGGCGGCGGCCAGGAGCGGCCTGCTCGCCGAGTCGCACGTGCTGCCCGGCGGCATGATCACCCGTGACCGGCTGGCGCAGGCGGCACGCGGCCAGTCGATGTTCGCGCAGCCCGCCGCGTACGGCATGCCGGCCCCGGCCGGGCAGGAGCGCGACGAGGGCGACATCGTCACCCTGCTGCACGTCCCGCAGGGGCGCGAGAGCGCGGGCCGCACCACGCACGCCGGTCAGGCGACCACCAGTCCCAGCCCCGGCGGCGGGGAGGCGATGCGGTTCGGGCCGGGCGTCGGCGCGGCGGGGCAGGAGTCCACGGCCCAGCGGATCTGGCGCGAGGGCGTCTCCCCCGCGCGGAACGGCAGGGCCAGGGCGGTGCGCGCGCGACGCCGCCGGACGATCGTATCGGCGCTCGTGTTCGCGGCCGTGATGGCCGGGGCGGTCCTGGCCTGGCTGCGGCTCGGCGGTGGCGACGACACACCCGTGGCGGTGGAGAAGGTGACCGTCACCACGTCGGAGAAGACGCTGGGCTGCGACAGCGACGCGTTCGTCTCGGGCCGGATCGACACCAACGGCGGGGCCGGCGAGATCCGCTACGAGTGGCGGATGAACCTGGACAAGGACGTCGAGGAGGGCACCCTGCGTGCCACGGCCGGCACCACCTCCTACGACGTCGACCTGACGTGGCGGCTCCAGGGCGAGCGCACCGCCAAGGCCACGGCCACGTTACGGGTGCTCTCTCCCGGTCCGGCCCGCACCGCGAAGACGACCTTCACCTACAAGTGCTGAATGCGCACCAAAGCGGTTGTTTACTACGCTGACGTGCATGACCTCGCAGACCCCCGCGGGCTGGTACCCCGACCCGTACGGCTCTCCGCAACTGCGGTGGTGGGACGGCAGCCAGTGGACCGACGCCACCCATCCGATGGAGCAGGGCCCGATGGATCGAGGCCCGACGCAGCAGGGCCAGACGGATCAGGGGCCGGCGCACCAGCAGCCCTCAGGACCCCAGCCGGCCTCCGGCCCGCAGCAGCACGGCAGCCGGCCGCCCGACTGGCCGCCGGCGGGGGCCAACCCCACGCTCGCCTACGGCCAGCCTCCGCCCCAGGGCCAGCCCCCTTCCGGCCAGTCAGGTCCGTACGGGCAGACCGGGCCTTCCGGCCAGTCTGGACCGTACGGGCAGTCGGGGTCGTACGGGCAGTCCGGTCCTTATGGGCAGTCGGGTCCGCAGGAGGGCGCGTTCGGGCATCCCGGCGGCCAGCAGGCCCCGTACGGGCAGCCGGGAGGGCAGCAGTACGGCCAGCAGGCCCCGTACGGACAGCAGGGCTCCTACGGGCAGCAGCCGTGGGACGCTCCCGGCTACGGCCCGCCGCCCAAGCAGAGCAACCCGATGCCGTGGATCATCGGCGGGGCGGCGGCACTGCTCGTGGTGGCCCTCCTCGTGGTGGCCGCCGTCGTCTTCGTCAACAGCACCGGTGACCCGGCGGCCGCGCCGACGACGTCCCAGAGCCAGACCGAGGAGCCGGCGGAGACCGAGGACCCGGACCCGGCGCCCTCGACCGATCCCCCGCCCTCGACCGACCCGCCGCAGAGCTCCGCCGAGCTCCCGCAGCCGGTGGACGGCCGCATCACCGACGCCAAGCTGGGGGTCTCGTACGAGGTGCCGGACACCTGGGACGTGCCGCGCGCGTCCGCGATCAACAGCACCCAGCCGGGGGCCCAGCTGTGGAGCAGCGGCGTGCAGAAGATCTCGCAGGAGAAGTTCGACGGCCGGTCCGACTGGATCGGCAACGTCTTCACCGGGGCGCTCAGCGACCGCTACCCCTACCCCGGCGCCGCCGGGATCGGGCTGACGGCCAAGGCGGTGTACGCCGACTTCAACAACAGGTACTACTCGCTCCAGCACACCAGCAAGATCGTCAAGGACCAGGCGATCAAGATCGGTGACCGGGACGCCTGGCTGGTGCAGTTCGAAATGGACTTCACCCAGATCGCCGAGGAGAAGGGCTACCAGTGGAAGAAGGAGAACGGCGCGGTCGTGCTCATGGACCGCGGTGAGGGCGAGCGGCCAGGACTCATCTACGTCTCGGTGCCCGACAACCTCGGCACCGACGTGGTCGACAAGGTGGTGAGCTCGCTCAAGCCCGCGTGACGAGTGGCACTAGGCTGGTGGCATGAGCAGGCGGACGGGTCGCTCCGGGCCGCTGCGGCGAGGAGTACGCATGAGTGATTCCCTGGTCTGGATCGACTGCGAGATGACGGGTCTCGACCTCGGGCGCGACGCGCTCGTCGAGGTGGCGTGCATCGTCACCGACAGCGAGCTCAACCAGCTCGACAGCGGCGTGGATGTGATCATCAAGCCGCCGCCGGAGTCACTGGAGCAGATGTCGGGGGTCGTCCGCGAGATGCACACCGCGTCGGGGCTGCTGCCGGAGCTGGCGACCGGGGTCACGCTGGCCGAGGCCGAGTCGCTGGTGCTCGACTACATCCGGCGCCACGTCCCCGAGCCGAAGAAGGCTCCGCTGTGCGGCAACTCGATCGGCACCGACCGCACGTTCCTGGCCAGGGACATGCCGGCGGTCGACGCCTACCTCCACTACCGCATGGTCGACGTGTCGTCGATCAAGGAGCTGTCGCGGCGGTGGTATCCCCGCGTCTACTTCGCCGCGCCCGAGAAGCAGGGCGGCCATCGGGCTCTGGCCGACATCCTGGAGAGCATCCGGGAGCTGCGTTACTATCGGGCTGCCGTGTTCGTCGGCCAGCCCGGGCCTGACTCGGCGACGGCCCGGACACTCGCGGAGCGTGTCAGCGGTTAACGGGTGGCGTGAAGACTCCCGAACACCGCTACACTCTTCCTGTGCCGTTCTTGCGGACGGCGCGATGGTGGGTGTAGCTCAGTTGGCAGAGCGCCAGGTTGTGGTCCTGGATGTCGAGGGTTCAAGTCCCTTCACTCACCCCAGAGGGCAACGGCCGGTTCTTCGGGACCGGCCGTTGCCGTTTTCTTCCGACAACTCCCCAAAAACATGTCAATGCGAGTTATGCTCGCTGTCTACCGCTAACGCCGGTTGGTTGGGGGGACTCGGCGATCTGACCGTCTGCGCGCCCCGGAGGCCGGATGAGAGTCGACGACGCAGCGTTCGACAGCGCGTTCACGTCCTTGAGCAAGCGTGAGGCCGAGGTCATGGACCTGATCGCGACAGGACAGTCCAACAGCCAGATCGCACAGCGACTGTTTCTCAGCGAGAAAACGGTCAAGAACCACGTCAACCGCATCTATGCCAAGCTCGGCGTGGACTCCCGCGTCCGTGCCATCGGCCTCTGGCGGTCCCGTACCACGGAGTGATCTCGCCTCGGAGCGTGCGCGCCCTCCCCTGAGGCGCGCGCGCTCGGACAGAGGTGGCTACGGAGCCGTCTCCAGGAGGGCGGACAGGGCCGTGAGGCCGTGGTCCACGTCCTGCTCCGGGATGTTGAGCGCCGGGCGCAGGCGGACCGACCTGGGCCCGCACGGCAGGACCAGGACTCCCGCCTCCTCGCGCAGCCGGGTGACCAGGGCGTCCCTGTCGGACGGCGCCGGCAGGTCGAAGGCGCACATGAGCCCGCGCCCCCGGACGCCGGACACGGTCTCCGGGTGCTCGGCCTCCAGCTTGGTCAGCCGCTCCAGGATGGTGGTGCCGAGGGCGGCCGCCCGCGGGATGAGCCCGTCGCGCTCGACGATCTCCAGGATGCCGCGGCTGCGCACCATGTCGACCAGCCCGCCGCCCCAGGTGGAGTTGATCCGCCCGCTGCGTTCGAAGACGTTGCCGGGCACCTCGTCCACGCGCCGCCCCGCCATGATGCCGCCGACCTGGACCTTCTTGGCGAAGGCCACGATGTCCGGCTGCAGCCCGAGCTGCTGGTAGGCCCACGGGGTGCCGGTGGTGCCGCCGCCCGTCTGCACCTCGTCCAGGACGAACAGGGCGTCGTGCGCGTGGCACAGGTCCTGCATGGCCCGCAGGAACTCCGGCCGCATGTGGTTGTCGCCGCCCTCGCCCTGGATGGGCTCGGCGATGAAGCAGGCGATGTCGTGCGGATGCCGCTCGAAGGCGGCGCGGGCCTGGGCCAGCGCGCGCTCCTCGGCCGCCTCGACGTCGCCGGCGTGGATGGCGGGCACCTCGACGCGCGGCCAGTCGAAGGTGGGGAACCGGTCGGTCTTGACCGGATCGGTGTTGGTCAGGCTCAGCGTGTAGCCGCTGCGGCCGTGGAAGGCCTGGGTGAGGTGGAGGACCCGGGTGCCGAGCTCGCGCGGGCGACCGGCGGCCTCGTTGCGGCGGCTCTTCCAGTCGAAGGCGACCTTGAGCGCGTTCTCCACGGCCAGCGCGCCGCCCTCGACGAAGAACAGGTGGGGCAGGGCGGGGTCGCCGAGCACCCGGGTGAAGGTGTCGACGAAGTCGGCGAGGTGCTCGGTGTACATGTCGGGGTTGGCCGGCTTGTTGCGGGCGACCTGGCCGAGCAGGCGGGCGAAGTCGGGGTCGAAGGGCGGGTTCACGCCGAGCGGCGCGGAGGCGAAGAACGTGTAGAAGTCGAGGTAGCGCCGGCCGTCGCGGGCGTCGACGAGCCACGAGCCCTGGCTGAGTTCGAGGTCGAGTACGAGCCTGTATCCGTCGACGAGCAGGTGGCGGGCAAGGCGGGCGTGAACGTCCATGTCTCCTCCGCATTCGGCCGGACATGCCATATATTCCCCACCGTAACCCGGATTCATCCATAAAATTTACGGATCATCGCCCTGTCAGACGATTTTCTTCAACCGGAAAGACAGCGCGATCAGCGTGATCCCGTACAGCAGCGCGAAGATCCCGACCAGCCAGACGAGGCTGAGCAGCCCGGCGGCCGGCCAGAGCAGGAGCAGCACGCCGAAAATGACCGACAGCACGCCGCCCAGGATGAGCATCCACTCGTTGGAGATGACCTTGCGCAGCTGGATCCCGTCCGCGATCTCCGCGATGCCGGTGAAGATCGCCCAGAGGGCGATGAGGTACAGCAGCACGAGCGAGGTGATGCCCGGCCAGATGAAGGCGGCGAGGCCGGCCAGGATGCCGATGACGCCGAGGGCCACGGCCCAGGCCCGCGACCGCACCTCGTGGCGGTACGCGGAGTAGATCGCGACGATGCCGTCGACGATCGCGTAGGCGCCGAAGAAGATCACGAGCACCAGCAGGGTGATGCCCGGCCAGATCAGTGCCAGGATGCCGAAGATCACGGCCGCGATGCCCCGGACGAGCGGCATCCACCAGGTACGTGCGAGTTGCTGCTCCATTCTTCCCTGATGTCCGCGCGAGCCGTCGGGGCATCCCTCGGCATGGTCAAGAATGGGCGATCATTGGGAGTAGACCACGATCGACACCGCGACGTACTGCACCAGGTAGGCGGCCAGGGTGAAGGCGTGGAACACCTCGTGGTAGCCGAACCAGCGGGGCGAGGGATCCGGCCGGCGCAGCCCGTACACGACGGCGCCGGCGCTGTAGAAGACGCCGCCGACGGCGACCAGCACCACGGCGGCCACCCCGGCGCCCCGCAGGAGCTGCGGCATCACGAAGATCGCGGTCCAGCCGAGCGCGAGATACAGGACGGTGTAGAGCCAGCGCGGCGCGCCCATCCACAGCACCCTGAACAGCACGCCCGTGAGCGCCCCGCCCCAGGTGACGGCGAGCACGGCGATCCGCGCGGCGCCGTCGAGCGCGAGCAGCGCGAACGGCGTGTACGTGCCCGCGATGATCAGGTAGATGTTGGCGTGGTCGAACCGGCGCAGCCACTCGGCGAGCCTGGGGCCGAGCGTGCCGCGGTGATAGGTGGCCGAGATGCCGAAGAGCAGCCCTGAAGTGATCGCGTAGACGGCCGAGGCGAGGCGGGCCTGGAGGGTCGGGCCGAGCGCCACGAGCACGATGCCCGCGATCATGGTCACGGGCAACGCTCCCGCGTGCAACCACCCCCGCAGAATGGGCTTAACGGAGATCGTCGTCATATAACCTACGGTACCGTAGGTTAGAGTCCATTCAAGAAGCGGGCGGCGATCGGCACCGCCGCCGACCGGCCCGAGCCGCCGTGCCTGACGAAGACGGAGAAGGCCAGGTCGCCGCGGTAACCGATGAACCACGCGTGCGGGGCGCCGTCCACGACCTCGGCGGTGCCGGTCTTGCCCGAAAGGTCACCGGGCAGCCCCGCGCCGCCGGCCGTGCCGTGGTCCACGACCGCGCGCATCATCGCCCGCAGCCCCGCCACCACCCCCTGGTCCAGCTCCACGGGGTCGGGCGCGGGGCCGTCGATGCGGGTGGCCTCCTTCTCCGGCACCAGCCTGGGCGCCCGCCAGGTGCCGCTCTGCACCGCGGCGGCGACCGTCGCCATGCAGAGCGGGCTGGCCGTGACCGAGCCCTGCCCGATGGCGTCGGCGGCGCGCTGGTCGGGCCCGTCCGCCTCCTGGATCGAGCCGCAGAAGCCGCCCGCGCCGGTCGGCAGCGCCCGCCCGAAGCCCCACCTGGAGGCCGTCCCCGGCAGGTCGGCCACGTCCAGCCGGGCGAGCGACTGCTCGACGAACGTGGTGTTGCAGGAGTACGCGAACGCGTCGGTGAAGGAGACGGCGCCGCGCGCCACCTCGCCGTCGTTGCGGAGGGTGCGATGACCGGGGATCGTGTACGTGCCGGGACACGCCACCTGGTCACCCGGGCCGAGCCCCGACTCCAGCAGCGCCGCGGCCGTGATGACCTTGAAGGTGGAGCCGGGCGGGAACACGTCCTTCAACGCGCTGAAGCCGCTCTTCAGCCGGTCGGCCACCGCGAGGATGTCGCCGCTGCTGGGCTGGATCGCCACGATGGCCGCGTCGGAGCTCGCGTCGAGCGCCCGCGCGGCCGCCGCCTGCACCGAGCGCGACAGCGTGGTCCGCTGGCGCCGGGTCTCCGGCCGCGCGCTCAGCAGCTCCCGGTCCGGCTTCCCCGGCGCCTTGGCCACCAGCACCCAGCCCACCGGCTCGCCCTCCTCCCGGTCGTCGCGCAGCGGCCGCAGGTGGGCGTCGGCGTAGCTGTTGTGCGGGATCTTGTCGCCCTCCCTGGTGACCTGCTCGGCCGGGGAGCCGAACAGCTCGACGAGCTCGATCGTGCCGCCGTCCTTGAGCAGCGGGTGCAGGGTCTCGGGCTGCCAGAGGACCTTCCACTGCCGGTCGCGCACCGCCAGCCTGAGCGTGCCGTCGAACGGCCACTCGCCCAGCTCCTCCAGCTCCCTGACCCCGGTGAACGTCACCTCGGCCGTCTCCTCGCCGGTGCGCTCGACGTCCCCGGGCTCCAGCCGCAGCCGCTCCACGCCGAGGGCGCCGCCCATCGCCTCGTGCCACTGCCTGAAGTCGCCGGGAGGCCGGTCCACCAGCCGCGACATGGCGACCACGTCGCCGTCCCGCCAGGCCTGGAAGTACGCGGCCGAGGTGTCGGCGGCGCTGCCCTCGACGCCGCCGGCGGCCGAGACCGCGAAAGCCACCGCGGCGATAACGGCCACAACTGCGCCTACGACCACAATCAGCCTGCGCTGTCGCATACGGTTCTCCCAGGAGGAGATGAACGTGGCACGTGGACAGAGGGAACCGATGCCCGGCCAGTACCCGGTGACCTTCGGCGAGGTGGAGCTGCTCCGGGACCTGGACAGGCAGGACGGCTGGGTGCTGTCCAAGGATGGCGTACCTCAGTCCTATGTGGACCTACAAGACCCGACATTTCTGGAATTCGAATACGTCCGCCTCATGGCCGACGTCATCGACCTGCTCGACGAGGGCCCGCTGAGCTGCGTGCACGTGGGCGGCGGCGCCTGCACGATCCCCCGCTACGTCGCCGCCACCCGGCCGGGCTCCCGGCACATCGTGATCGAGCCCGACGGCCTCCTGGTCAACCTGGTACGCGAGCAGCTCGACCTGCGCTCGGTGCCCAAGCTCAAAATGATCATCGCGGGCGGCCGGGAGGGCACCGCCAAGGTCTGGGACTCCTCGGCCGACCTCGTGGTGCTGGACGCGTTCACCGGCGCCACCATGCCGGTGGAGCTGGCCACGGTGGAGTATCTCGGCGACGTCGCCCGCGTCCTGCGCCCCTCCGGCACGCTGCTGATCAACCTGGCCGACGGCAAGGGCCTGGCCTTCGCCAGGCGCCTGCTCGCCACCGTCACCGGCGCCTTCCGCCACGTCGCCCTGCTGGCCGAGCCCGGGGTGATGCGCGGGCGCCGGTTCGGCAACCTGATCGTCGCCGCCTCGCGCGCCGAGCTGCCGCTCGACCCGCTCACCCGCCGCGCCGCCGGCGGCCTCACCCAGGCCAGGTGCGTGTACGGGGAAGCGCTGGAGAACTTCGTCGCCGGAGCCGCCCCGATCAAGGACGGCGACGCGGTGCTCGCACCGGTGCCACCGCCGGCGGTGTTCGGCTAGGGCCTCAGGTAGGCGAGCACGGCCGCCACCCTGCGGTGCACGTCGGCGCTGGCCTCCAGGCCGAGCTTGGTGAAGATGGAGTTGACGTTCTTCTCCACCGACGACACCGACAGGTGCAGGGCCCTGGCGATGGCGCCGTTGGAGCGGCCGTGGGCCATCTCGCGGAGCACGTCGCGCTCGCGCGGGGTCAGCGACTCCGGCTCGCCGCGCAGGTCGTGTCTCGCCATCAGGCCCTCGACGACCTTCGGGTCGATGACCGAGCCGCCGGAGGCCACCGCCCTGATCGCGCCGAGCAGCTCGTCCAGGTCGCCGACCCGGTCCTTCAGCAGGTAGGCGAAGCCCTCGGTGCCGTGCTTGAACAGCTCCAGCGCGGACAGCGCGTCGGAGTACTGCGACAGCACCACGATGCCGACCCCCGGGTGCGCCGCCCGCACCGCGTGCGCGGCGTCGATGCCCTCGAAGCCCTGCCGCCAGTCGCCGCCGGGCATCCTGATGTCGGTGACCACCACGTCGGGCCGCAGCCGGCGCACCGCGTCGAGCAGCTCGTCGGCGTCGCCGACCGCGCTGACGACGGTGACCCCGCCGGACGTCTCCAGCAGCTGCCGGGTGCCCTCGCGCACCAGGTAGTGGTCGTCGGCCAGGACCGTCCTGATCGCGTCACCCATCGACCGGCACCCACGCGTCCACCCGTGTCCCCTCTCCGCGCGCGCTCTCGACCCGCAGCCCGCCGCCCAGCGCGTCGAGCCGGTCGGCCAGCGTGGCGAGCACGCCGGGCCGCGCCTCGAACCCCGTGCCGTCGTCGGTCACCGTGGCGCCGAGCCGCCCCTCCTCCCGGGACAGCCGCACCTCTATCCTGGCCGCCCCCGCGTGCTTGAGCGCGTTGGCGACGGCCTCGCTCACCGTGAAGTACATCGCGCCCTCGACCTCGTCGGGGAACCGCTCGGCCCGCAGCTCCCGGCCGGCGAGCACCTGGACGGGCACCGGCAGCCGGGCGCAGCGCTCCTCGACGGCCTCCACCAGGCCGCCCTGGCTGAGCGCCGACGGGTGGATGCCCGCCGCGAGCTCGCGCAGGTCGGCGAGGGTCTGGCGGGCCTGCTCGCGGAGGTTCCCGAGCGTCCCGGTGCCGCCGCCGGTGGCGCGGGCCAGCTCGATGCCGGCGATGAGGGCGACGAGCTGCTGCTGCACGCCGTCGTGGATGTTGCGCTCGATGCGCCGCCGCTCGGCCTCCTGCGCGTTGACCAGGCGGGTGGCCAGCCCGGCGCTCTGGATGGCCAGCCCGGCGGGTACGGCCAGCGCCTCCAGGAAACGCCGGTCCTCGCCGGACAGGCGGCCGTGGGCACGCGGGCCGCACTCGATCCGCCCCTGCCCGCCGAGCACGGGCAGGGTGATCGCGGCGGGACCGTCCTCCGGCCCGGAGACCACCCGGCGGCCGTCGGCGAGCGTGACGGCGGCCCAGCGGGTCTCCAGGCCGGTGCGCACGGCCATGGCCAGTCTGCCGAGCTGCTCGACGGGCTCCCGGCTGTCCTCCAGCTCCGGGCCGAGGCTGGACAGCACCTCCTGCACGGTCGGCCGCACGTCGAACACCAGCAGCAGCCGCGAGCCGCGCAGGCCGACGCGGAGGTCGAGCAGGCGGTGGCGGACGACCGCGACCACGATCGCGCCGGGCAGCGCCCCCAGCATGGCCAGCGCCCCGGCCACGCCGACGACCGGCAGGGCGACCCCTCCGAAGAGGAAGAAGTACGCCAGCAGCACTCCCACCTGGGTGGCCGTGGTCCCCGCGACCATCCAGCCGTACTGCGAGCGTTCCGGCGGACGGCTGCGGCGCCAGCGCAGCACCAGCCCGCCGAGGACCACCCAGCCGGCGACCCAGACGGTGAGCTGGCCGACGGTGGCGGCGAGAACGCCGGTCAGTTGCACGGGATCGGTCACGTCCGGAGACCCGCCGAGGAAGAGGGGCGCCATCAGCACCCCCGCGGCGTGCACGGCGGCGGCGACGCCCGCGCCCCAGGCGACGGGCCGCCACCGGCGCGAGGGCAGCCTGCCCTCCGGGAACAGCAGCGGGACGTACACCCAGGTCAGCGCGTAGAAGACGACCATCGCGACCATCGAAGGGGCCGCGAGCCCGGGCACGCGGCCGACCAGGCCGACGCCGAAGATGCCGGCGCCGAAGCACACCGCGGCGGCCAGCAGCAGCCGGCCGTACGGCACGTCCGGCCGGCGGGCGGCCAGCAGCCAGCCCAGCACCGGCAGGACCAGCCCGACGGCGACGAACGCCACGTGCCAGACCGTGAAGCCCTCCAGGAGCGACCCGCCCACCAGACCCGCGGCCGCGATCAGGGCCATCAGCCCGGCCGCCAGATTCGTACGCATCGCCCCTCATCGTCACAAAGGCAGCTGACCTGCGTCCATGAGGTTGACCGCACAGTCGGTGCGGCCATCCCCACCCCGCGGGACGGTGGCCTGCCCGGTGGGCGCGGCGGCGCCGCCCGGCTTGGCTGGGGGCACGTCCACGCGAGGAGGATCTTTCATGAGAAGGCGCGTATCACTCCTGGCGGCCGCCTGCGCCGTCAGCCTGACGGCGTGCGCCGCGCCGGTCGCCACCGCCGCGGCGGTCCCACCGGTCGCCACTGCCGCGACGGCGACCGCGACGCCTGCGGCCACGTCTACGGCGACGCCCGTCGAGATCCCGGACACGCCTCTGGGGGACGCGCTGCGCTGGGTGCTGGACGCCTCCACCAGGGCGCCGGTCGGGGAGAGCGAGCTGAGGACGCGCATCGCCCCCGAGTTCCTCGCGGCGGTCCCGGCCGAGCAGTTCGACGCGGTGCTGACCGCGTACCCGGACCTGAGCCTGCGGGCGGTGAGTGTGGCGCACGCCGCCGCGCTCGTGGCGGGCGTGGAGTCGGGCGGCAAGCGGTTCCTGCTGGAGTTGTCGGTCGACGGCGCGGGGTTGATCAACGGGATGCGGCTCACCGAGGCGCCAGCCCCGCAGCCCGCGCCGAAGAGCTGGAAGGAGCTGGAGCGGCGGCTGCGCGCCGTCGCGCCGCGGGCCGGGTTCGTCGCGGCGCGGGTCGACGGCCGCGCCTGCCGCACCGTGCGCGGCGTCGCGGCGGACGTGCGCCGCCCGCTCGGCTCGATGTTCAAGCTGTACGTGCTCGGCACGGTCGCCGGGCAGATCGAGAAGGGCGCCTACGGCTGGGACACCGAGCTGACGATCACGGCGGACGTGAAGAGCCTGCCGACCGGGCAGCTCCAGGACCGCCCCGACGGGAGCCGGGTGACCGTGCTGGAGGCCGCCAGGCTGATGATCTCCATCAGCGACAACACCGCCACCGACCTGCTCATCCGCAAGGCGGGACGCGAGGCCGTGGAGCGCACCATGCGTTCCTGGACGAAGGGCCACGACCGGCGCAACACGCCGCTGCTGACCACGAGGGAGCTGTTCGTGCTCAAGGGCGCCCGCTACCCGGAGCTGGCCGAGCGCTACCTGTCGATGAACACCCGGGACAGGCGCGACTATCTGGCGAAGGTCGTGGCGAAGGTGCCGCTCTCGGACATCCGTCCGTGGACCCACCCGCGCGAGCTCGACACGATCGAGTGGTTCGCGTCACCGGAGGACGTCTGCCGCGCCCACGCCGCGCTCTCCGGGCTGGGCGACGAGCGGGTGGACGAGATCATGTCGGCGAACGACGCGGGGCTCGGGCTGCCGCCGGACCGGTGGCGGTCGGTGTGGTTCAAGGGCGGCTCCGAGCCCGGGGTGTATGACATGGGCTTCCGCGCCCGTACCACCGACGGCAGGACGTACGCCGTGACCCTGATGGGCGTCAATCCGGACGCGCCGTTCGACGACGGGAAGACCGGCCAGGAGTTCCTGGCGCTGGCGCGGGGCGCGTTCGCGCTGGCGGCGCGGGGCGCGTTCGCGCTGGCGGCGCGGGGCTAGCTGATCGTCAGGCAGGCGATCCGGTCACCGGCGTTGCCCGCGTCGGGGCCGGTCGCCGTGGTCTCCTTGGAGTGCAGCACCAGGGAGCGGGGCGGCGTGGCCGGGTCGAAGCCCCACGGGTGGCGGGCGGTGGCCCGGCCGGCGCCGGTGGCGTCGGTCTTGAGGTCGAGCCAGATCTCGTTGTCGGCGCTGGCCGGGCCGGGCCGGTGCTGGTAGTGCGGGCCCGCGTCGGCGCCGGTCTTCCCGCACGGCTTCGTGTGCAGGTGGGCGCCGTAGCCACGACTCGGCCGGAAGCCCTCGACCACCAGAGAGGTGATCGTCTGGCCGCCGGACGACTCGGCGGTGACGCTGGCCTGGGCGCCTTCGGGCGCCAGCTTCCGGTCATAGGCGACCGCGGAGGCGCCGGCGACGGTGAACTCGCCGCTGCCGTTGAGCGTGGTGGCCGGCTGGCCTTCCGTGTGGGCGAGCTGCGGCGGGCTGGCGCCGCAACCGGCCACGAGCAGGGCGAGCAGGATGACGGGCAGGCGTGTGGGCATGCCCCACTCATATCAGTAACCGAGTGACTACGCATCGTGTTTGAAGATTCGTGTCCTTGTCCCCCTTGCCTAGAACCGAATTCTAGAAGCAGAGTGGGACCATGATGGAGGAGTACGCGGACCGCGTGTGGCGTGGGGAGACCGGCGACGGCATCGCGGATCCCGGGTTGTCCGGCAGGGGTGTGATGACCGTCGCCGACGGCCTGGGGTGGTGGCCCGGATTCGGCAACGTGATCGCGTTCGAGACGGAGGGGCACCTGGCGCTCTGGGACACCAGCAGCCCGTTCTCGGCGGGCAAGCTGTACGAGGACGTGCGGGGATGGACCCGGGCGCCGCTGACGGCCGCGTTCTACTCGCACGGCCACATCGACCACGTCTTCGGCACCGGGCCGTTCGAGGAGTCCGGGCCCCGGGCGACGGTGTACGCGCACGAGGCCGTCGTGCCGAGGTTCCAGCGCTACCTGCTGACCAGCGGCTACAACGCGGTGATCAACCAGCGGCAGTTCCAGCTCCCCGGCCTCCAGTGGCCCTCGGAGTACCGCCACCCCGACGTCACCTACCGGGACGCGCTCACCGTCAGGCTCGGCGGGCTGACCTTCGACCTGTTCCACGCCAAGGGCGAGACCGACGACGCCACGGTCGCGTACGTGCCCGAGCACCGGCTGCTGCTGCCCGGCGACCTGTTCATCTGGGTCACCCCCAACTGCGGCAACCCGCAGAAGGCGCAGCGCTACCCGCGCGAGTGGGTGCACGCCCTGCGCCGGATGGCCGCGCTCGACGCCGAGATCATGCTGCCCAGCCACGGCGCCCCGATCTTCGGCCGCGACCGCATCCGGCAGGCGCTGCTGGAGACGGCCGAGTGGCTGGAGTCGCTGGTCACCCAGACGCTCGGCCTGCTCAACGCGGGCGCCCGGCTGGACGAGATCGTGCACGCCGTCCGGCCGCCCGGCCACCTGGCCGACCGGCCGTACCTGCGGGCCCGTTACGACGAGCCGGAGTTCGTGGTGCGCAACCTCTGGCGGCTCTACGGCGGCTGGTACGACGGCAACCCGGCCAACCTCAAGCCCGCTCCCGACGCGGTGCTCGCCCGGGCCGTGGCGGACCTGGCGGGCGGCGCCGGGAAGCTCGCGGACGCCGCCGTGAAGGCGCTCGCGGACGGCGACGAGCGGCTCGCCGGCCACTTCGCCGAGATGGCCGCGCTCGCCGCTCCTGACGACCCGGGCGTCCACCGGGTCCGCGCCGACGTCTTCGCCGCCCGCGCCGCCCGCGAGGCGTCCCTCATGGCCAAGGGCGTCTTCACCTGGGCCGCCTCCGAGTCGGCGGAGCGGGCCGGCTCCTGACCGGTCAGCCGAAGTGCGACCGGGTCTCGGCGAAGGCCCGGTCGGTGCCCTCCAGCGCGAGGGCCACGTCCTGTTCCGTGTGGGCCGCCGACATGAACCAGTTGTGCCAGGGGTGCAGGTAGACGCCGTGCCGCAGGCAGGCGTCGCTCCAGTGCAGGGCGACCGACAGGTCCGCGTCGCCGTCGAAGCTGAGCCACGGGATCGTCACCGGGCCGGTCTGGTTCACCACGAAGCCGTGCGCCTTGGCCTGCGCGTACAGGCCCTCCCTGAGCTGGGTGCCGGCGCGCTCCATCGCCGCGATGCCGTCGGTGTCGCGCAGGGTCTCGATGGTCGCCTTGGCCGCCGCCATGGCGACCGCGGAGAACCAGAACGACCCGGTCGTGTAGAGCGTCTGGGCCGCGCCCCGCAGCGCGTCGACGCCGGTGAGGGCGGCGATCGGGTAGCCGTTGGCCATGGCCTTGGACCAGGCCGTCAGATCCGGCCGCACTCCGTACCGCTCCCACGACCCGCGCAGGTCGATCCGGAACCCGGCGCGCACGTCGTCGATCACCAGCGCCGCGCCGAGCCGGTCGGCCAGCGCCCGCGCGCCCCGCGCGAAGGCGGGCTCGACCAGGGCCTGGTCCTCGAACGAGTCGTGCTTGAACGGCGTCACGATGATCGCCGCCACGTCGTCGCCCGCGCTCGCGGCGGCGGCCTCCAGCGACTCCAGGGAGTTGTAGTCGAACTCGACCAGGTCGGCCCGCTCGTTCGGGGTGGTGCCGGCGGTGGAGGGCGTGCACCACGGGTCGGCCCCGTGGTAGGCGCCGTGCGCGCGGAGCACCTTGGTGCGGCCGGTGGCGGCGCGGGCGACCATGAGCGCCTGGGTGGTGGCGTCGGTGCCGTTCTTGGAGAACATCGCCCAGTCGGCGCTCGGGATCGTGTCCACCAGCAGCTCGGCCAATTCCACCATGATCGGGCCGGGGCCGTTGAGGCAGTCGCCGAGAGCGGCCTGCCGGGCGGCGGCCTCCTCCACCCGGGGGTGGCGGTGGCCCAGCACGACCGGCCCCCAGCTGCACATGAAGTCGATGTACGCGCGACCGTCCGCGTCCCACTGCCGGCAGCCTTCGGCCCGCTCGAAGAACTGCGGGTAGCCGGGGGCGAAGATGGCCGCGTTGAGGTGCCCGTACATGCCGCCGGGGACGACCTTGGCGGCCCGCGCGCGGAGTTCGGCGTCTGTCATCGGAGACTCCTAAGGGGTGGTCAGTCGAGGAGGGCCAGCACGGCGTCGAGGTCCGTGAGCCCGGCGTCGGAGCCGAGCCCGGTGGCCACCAGGGAGGCGGCGGCGGTGCCCCAGCGGGCGGCGGTGGGCACGTCCTCGCCGTGCAGCAGGCCGGTGACGAACCCGGCGCAGTACGCGTCGCCGCAGCCGGTGGTGTCGGCCACCTCCGTCTTGACGACCGGGACCCGTTCGGCGCCCGCGCCGGTCACCACGAGGCTGCCCGCCTCGCCCAGCGTGACGAGCACGCCGCGCGGCCCCTCGGCCAGCAGCGCCCCGGCGGCCTCCCGCACGTCGTCGGCGCCCGCCATCAGCCGGGCCTGGCTCTCGTTCGGCAGCACGTAGTCGACGTGCGGCAGGAACGCCCGCGCCAGACCGAGCAGGTCCGGCATCTCCGACAGCAGATCCATGGTGACCACCGTGCCGGCGGCCCTGACCTCGTCGAGCAGCGCGAAGAAGGCGGGGTCGGCGAGCGCGAAGGTGACGTCCACGCCGCCCAGGTGGATCGCCCGCGCCCGGCGCAGCAGATCGGTGTCGAGGTCGGCGGGCGTGACGCCGAGGTTCGCGCCGGGGACGTGGAAGCTGGGGCGCCCGCCGTCCGGCCGGATCGGCAGGATCGAGGCGGCGGTGCGCTCCCCCGCCCGGCGGACCAGCCGGGAGACGTCCACGCCGTGCTTGGCCAGCACCGCGACGAGGAAGTCGCCGAGCTCGTCGTCGCCGGCGGCGCCCATGGTGACGACCTCGTTGCCCAGCTTGACCAGGTCGACGGCGGTGCCGGCGGCGGAGCCCGCGGCGGTGAGCCGGATCTCGTCGACGAGCACGGTGTCCTGCCCGTCGGGGATGTGCGAGACGGGCCTGGCGAGGATGTCGACGATGTGCACGCCGACGGTGACGACGGTCATGGTTTAAATAGACAGACGTCCGACTAAAAAGTCAATATGCTGGAGCGAACACGGAAGGGGGCATGCCGATGCCGAAGATCGTGGACCACGACGAGCGCAGGCGCGAGGTGCTGTCAGCCGCCCGCCGGGTGATCGTCAGAGACGGCATCGACGCCGCCACCACCCGCGCCATCGCCAAGGAGGCCGGCTACTCCAACGGTGTCCTGGCCCACTACTTCACCGACAAGGACGAGATCCTGCTGTCGGCGCTGAGCCAGTCCCACGAGCGCATCCGCGACCGGCTGTCCCGCAAGGTCGAGGGCGTCTCTGGGCTGGCCGCGCTGCGCGAGCTGCTCCTCGACAACCTGCCGCTCGACGCCGAGCGCACCCAGGAGACCCGCCTGGAGGTGAGCTTCTGGAGCCGGAGCCTGGCCTCCGAGCGGCTGGCCGAGGTGCAGCGGTCGGAGGCGGCCGAGCTGCGCGCCGCCGTGCGCGACCTGCTCGGCCGGGCGAGCGCGGCGGGCGAGCTGACCACCGGGCAGAACCTCGACGACGTGACCGAGCACCTGCTCGCCCTGGTCGACGGCCTGAGCCTGCACCTGCTGCTCTATCCGGACCGGCTGCGCCGGGTCGACCTGGAACGACTCCTGCTCCAGCACCTCGACGGGCTCTGACTCGTTGCCGCATTTCGGACGACCGACTACATTGCCGCCATGAGCCTCCGCGAGCAGTTGTGCGCGTACGGCAGGCGCGCCGTCGAGCTGGGCCTGGTCATCGGGACGTCGGGCAACCTGAGCGTGCGCGAGGGCGACCGGGTGGCGGTGACCCCCTCCGGGGTGGCGCTCGACCGGCTGACCCCGGAGTCGTGCCCGGTCGTGGACCTCGACGGCCATCTCCTGGAAGGTGACGCGCAGCCGTCCTCGGAGACGCCGATGCACCTGGCGATCTACCGCACCACCGACGCGCGGGCGGTGGTCCACACCCACTCGGTGTTCGGCGCGGTCGTGGCCACCACGAAGACCGAGCTGCCGCCGATCCACTACAACGCGCTGATGCTGGGCGGGGTGGTCAAGGTCGCCGAGTACGCCACGTACGGCACCGACGAGCTGGCCGCGAGCGTGCGGGCGGCGCTGGAGGGCAAGCGGGCGGCGCTGATGGCCAACCACGGCGGGGTGACCATCGGCGCCACGCTGGAGGAGGCGTTCGAGGCCACCCGGCTGCTGGAGTGGCTGTGCGAGGTGTACGTGCGCGCGCTGGGCGTGGGCGAGCCGGCCGTGCTCACCGACGAGCAGCTCGCCGCCGTGGTCGAGCGCGCGCTCAACCCGCCGGAGTTCCCCCGCCGTTGAGCGCCCGCTCGGCGAGCCCGGTCGGCAGCCCGCCGGAGCCGGCGATCCGGTCGTGGAAGGACTTCAGCGAGCCGGTGTACGACGCGCGGATCCGTTCGATCTCGATGGCGCCGGTGAGGTACGAGGGCGCCTGGGTGGGCCAGGCGCAGTAGCGGCTGACCTCGCCCTGCGCGGTGCCGGGCGAGAGCGACGCCTTGGTGGCCATGAACGTCTCGGCCTCCTCGGTCGTCATGTCCCCGCAGTGCAGCGCGGTGTCCACGACGATGCGGGCCGCCCGGAAGATCCGGAAGTCCAGGTGGGCCAGCTCGGTGGCGGGCGTGCCGAAGTAGCCCTGCTCGTGCAGGAGCTTCTCCACGTACAGCCCCCAGCCCTCGGTGAAGTACGGGGTGCGGAACACCTTGCGCACCGGGTGCGGGTTGGCGGCCAGGGTCGCCAGGTGCCAGTGGTGGCCGGGGTAGGCCTCGTGGACCGCGATCGACGGCATCTGCGCCCGGCTGTTGGTGCGCAGCCGCTGCCGCACCTGCTCGGGCGTGAAGTGGTCGGGGGTGTACGGCACGAAGAACACGCCGGTGCGCGAGCTGCTGAGCGGCGGCGGCGCCAGGTAGTGGGCCACCGCCACGACGGGCCGGCTGTAGACCGCCGACGGCAGCACCAGGCACTCCTCGCCCTCGGGGAACGTCACCAGGTCCCGCTCGCGGACGAACTCCCTGGCCCGCCGGGTCTCGGCCTCGTACTCGGCCCGCATCCCCTCCAGCGTGCCGGGGTGGTCGTCCATGAGCGTCTCCATGGCGGCCCGCCAGTCGGGCGAGCCGCTCACCCGTACCGCGACCTCGCGCATCCGCCCGTCCAGCTCGTCCCAGGCGGCCCGGCCCTTCTCGTGCAGCTCGGCGGCGCCGTACCCGAGCAGTTCGCGCTCGCGCAGCAGGCGCGAGTAGAGCCGCTCGCCCATCCGCCAGGTGCCGCCGCACTGGAAGCCGTCCAGGAACGCGACCAGTTCGTCGAACGCGGCGGCGGCCGGCTCGGCGGCCTCGGCGAGCCGGGCCCGCAGGTCCGGGTCGCCGACCATGCCGGGGACGGTCTCGGTGAGGAAGGCGCGCCCGGTGCGCGCCTGGCCGAGCCCGCGCCGCACGATCAGCGGCGCGGCCAGCTCGGGGTCGAGGTTGGCGCGGCAGGCGGCCAGCACTCCGGGCACCTCGGCCAGCCGGGAGATCGCGGCGGCCACCAGCTCGGGCTCCGGCTTGAGCCGGTGCTGGAACGGCGTGAACAGGGCCGTGAAGACGGCCGACAGGTAGACGGCCGGGTCGCGCCGCCAGTCGGGCCACTCCGCCAGCGCGACCGCGCCGCGGAGCTGGGAGATCACGAGGTCGCGGTCGATCGGGTCGCCCGTCTCGCCGGCCTCCAGCCGCGCCAGCCACCGGGCCTCCTCGCGCTCGCGCTCGGCGAACGCGGCGGCGGAGAAGTCGCCGAGCGCGTGGTCGTAGCCCCCGGCGCCCAAGGTGCTCGCCAGGACCGGACGCCGGGAAAAGTACCACCTGAGAAACTCGTCCACCGATGCACCATATCCTTGGCGAATGCCCCTTCAGATCACCGGCGCGTTAGGCGATCCCGACCTGATCCGGCTCCCCTGGGAGCTGCCGCTCGCGGAGTGGCCCCAGCACCACCTCGTCGACCTGCCGCGCGGCATCTCGCGGCACGTCGTGCGGTTCGCCCGGCTGGGCGGCAAGGTCTACGCGATCAAGGAAATCAGCGAGCGGTACGCCAGGCGCGAGTACCAGCTCCTGTGGGACCTGGCCAGGCTGGACGCGCCCGCCGTGGAGCCGGTCGCCTACGTCACCGGCCGCGAGGAGGGGCTGGACGCGGCGCTGATCACCCGGCACCTGCAGTTCTCGCTCCCGTACCGGGCCGTGATGTCCGGGACGCTGCGCCCCGACACGCTCACCCGGCTGATGGACGCGCTGGTCGTGCTGCTGGTGCGGCTGCATCTCACCGGGTTCTACTGGGGCGACTGCTCGCTGTCGAACACGCTGTTCAGGCGCGACGCGGGGGCGTTCGCCGCCTACCTGGTCGACGCCGAGACCGGCGAGATGCACCCGATGCTCAGCGACGGGCAGCGGCTCGGCGACATCGACGCGGCGCACCTGAACATCTTCGGGGAGATGCTCGACCTGGAGGCCGGCGGCCTGCTCCATCCGTCGATCGACCCGATGGACACCGCCGAGGACATCGTCAGCCGCTACCACCGGCTGTGGGCCGAGCTGACCCAGGACGAGATCATCGAGGAGGTCGACTGGCACCGGGTGGAGCAGCGGATCCGGCGGCTGAACCTGCTCGGGTTCGACGTGGCCGAGATGATGGTGCGGCGCAAGGTCGGCACCGGCCGGCTGATCGTCCGCCCCAAGGTGGTCGACTCCGGGCACCACCAGCGCCGCCTGCTGCGGCTGACCGGCCTGGACGCGGAGGAGAACCAGGCCAGGCGGCTGCTCAACGACCTCGACGGGTTCCGGGTCGCCGTGGGGCTGCGGCACGAGGACGAGGCGATCGTGGCGCACCGCTGGCTGGCCGAGGTGTTCCAGCCGACGATCGCGGCCATCCCGGCCGGGCTGCGCGGCAAGCTGGAGGCGCCGCAGCTGTTCCACGAGATCCTCGACCACCGGTGGTACCTGTCGGAGGCGGCCGGGAGCGATGTGGGGCTGGCCGCGGCGGTCAAGTCGTACGTGGACAAGGTGCTGGTCTTCAAGCCCGACGAGAAGGCGCTCCTTCCGGATGAGGCGACGGAACCGAATGCGAATAACCTTCCCTGAGGCCTTTGTCATTTCCTCATAAATCGCGGGATTATCCCTCTCAGTAGGGTTTTTCTTCGCCTCAGCCGTAGACAACTTCATCTCGGTGCGGCTCACGTTATCGCCGTTCATTTCCGTCTCTTCTGGCATCCCTAAGCTGTCCGCGTCCGCATGACGGCGAGGGAGGCCACCGTGCTCGCACTCGACAGCTGCCTGACCGAAGTCATGGCCATACCGGGAGCGCTCGACGCGATGCTCGTGGATCACACGAGCGGCATGGCCGTGTCCTTCAGCGGGCAACCCCGCGGCGTGGACGCCGACAAGGCGGCCGCGGCGCTGACCGAGATGCTGCGGGCCAGCATGGACGGGCTCTCGCGGGCCTGTCCCGGCGACACCGTGCGCATCGGCGACCTGCTGATCAGCACCGACCAGGGACACCACCTGATCAGGCTGATGGACACCCTGTTCGAGGGGCCGCTGGTGATCTACGTGCGCCTCGACATGGAGCGGTCGAACATCGCGCTGGCCCGCCACCGGCTGCGCACCATCTCCGAGCAGCTGCTGGCGTGACCGATGCCGTCGCTGGACACGCTCCTGGCCGGCCTCGCCAAGGAACGGGCCACCGGTGCGCTGCGGGTGGGCCGCGCCGGCACCGTCTACCTCGACGACGGGCGCATCACGTACATGACCTGCGCGCAGGTGCCCGGCGCCGAGCGGCTGCTCGCGGCCGGTGGCCGGGTGCCGGAGTCGGCGCTGCGCAGGCTGCAGGCCGACGGCGGCACCGAGCGCCTGCTGGAGGAAGGCCGGGTCACGCTCGGCGAGCTGCAGTACTGCGTGCTCGGCGCGGTGCTGGACGCGGCGTTCTTCCTGCTGCCGGTGACCGGCGCCCGGCCGAGGTTCCGGCCCGGCGAGGGGCACTGGCTCGGCGGGCGCTGGTACTTCGACGTGCCCGGCCTGGTGCGCGAGTGCGCGCGCCGCCGGGCACGGCTCGCCGAGACGTGGCCGCGGGCCGACCTGGACACCTCCCCCGTACGCGCCGCGCGGCGGATGCCCGGGCAGAGCGTGACGCTCAGCGACGTGCAGTGGGAGGTGGCGATCGGGGCCGACGGCGAGGCCACTCCCCTGGAGCTGGCCAAGCGGCTGGGCCGGTCCGGTTACGCGGTCCTGCTGGCGGTGCGCAGGCTGGCGGCGGCGGGCCTGATCGTCGCGGCCGAGGGGACGGAGCCGCTGCCCAGGCGGGTCAAGCGGCTCGACGTCGCCCGGCACGGGGCGGACGCCACCGCCGGCGGCCCGCTCGGCCCGGTCGTCACCGGGGACCCCACGGACATCGAGCTGCTGCTGCGGCTCAGGAAGGCGTTGGAGGAGCTGACGTGAGGTTCCCCTCACGCAGGAGGAGGCCATCTGTGGAACTGCGTCAAGAGGTGCTCAAGGAGATGGTTCTCCTGCGCGAACGGACGGCCGACGTCAAAGGGAGCGTGGCCTCCACCATCGACGGGCTGACGATCGCCTGCGACCTGGCGGAGGACAGCAGCGAGCACGTGTCCGCGCTGGCCGCGGCGCTGCTCGCGATGAGCCGGCGCATGATGATCCTGGCCGGGCGGGGCGACCTGGAGGAGACGCTCGTCTCCGGCAGCGCGGGCCACGCCGCGTTCTACGCCGCCGGCCCCACTGTCGTCCTCACAGTCCTGGCTGAGCCCGGCGCCAACCTCGGGCTGCTCCGGCTGGAGGGGCGCAAGACCGCCGCCGCGGTGGCGGCGGTGGCAGCAGGCAAGAAGTGACCATTCCTGATCGGAGGAAAGCATGGCCAGCATGGACATCTCTCTCAAGGAGATGATGGCGATCGACGGCTCCATCGGCGCCGCCATCGTGGACCATGGCAGCGGCATGGCGCTCGGCGCCCTGGGCGGGTCCAAGGACCTGGACCTCCAGGTCGCCGCGGCCGGCAACACCGAGGTCGTCAAGGCGAAGCTCCGCACGATGGACTCGCTCGGGCTCAACGACGCCATCGAGGACATCCTCATCACGCTCGGCGGCCAGTACCACATCATCCGGCCGATCTCCGGGCGCGGCGGCAAGGGCCTGTTCCTCTATCTGGCCCTGGACCGCGGCCGGGCCAACCTGGCCCTGGCCAGGCACCATCTCAAGAGCATCGAGGAGAAGCTGGAGGTCTGACCCTCCCCCGAGAACCCGGCGGCACGCGTCCGGGCGCGGCGAGCGCGTGCCGCCGCCGGGGCGCATCTCGCGAGCGGCAGCCTCCCGGCGCTTCGCGAGGTGCGCCCCTTCCAACGGTCCCGGGATCAGCGGGCCGGGCCCGCGTGACCGGCGGTGAGCTTGGTGACGGCCTCGACGAGTTCCGGCCAGAGCGCCCGCGGGAGGTCGTGCCCCATGCCGGGGAAGACCTTGAGCTCGGCGCCCGGGATGGCCGCTGCCGTGGCCTGCCCCCCGGAGAGCGGGACGAGCTGGTCGTCGGCCCCGTGGATGACCAGCGCCGGGACGTTGAGCCGGGTGAGGGCCTCGGTCCTGTCGGGCGACGCCATGATGGCGGCGAGCTGCCGGGCGAACCCCGCCGGGTCGTGGCCGCGGTCGAACGCCTCCCCGGCCAGCCGCTGGACACGCTCGCGGTCGAGCTCGTACCCCGGGGAGCCGATGACCGACCAGGTCGCCAGCGCCTGGGTCATGGCCTCCTCCCGGGTGGTCACCGGCTTGGTGAACAGGACCGACCGGGCGCTCTCGCTCGGCGGGGCGACCGCGCCACCGGGGGTCGACATGATCGAGATGAGGGTGAGCACCCGCTCGGGATGCCGGATGGCGAGCGACTGGGCGATCATGCCGCCCATCGAGGCGCCCATCACGTGCGCGGCCGGCCAGCCGAGGGCGTCCATCAGCCCGGCGGTGTCCGCGGCCATGTCGTCCAGCAGGTAGGGCGCCGGCTTGCCCGGTGCGGGCGCGCCCGCCTCGTGGAGGTGGGTGGACATCCCGGCGTCGCGGTTGTCGAACCTGACGACATGGTGCCCCTGCTCGGCGAGCTGCTCGCACAGCTCGTCGTCCCAGTGAATGAGCTGGGCGCCCAGCCCCATGATCAGGAGGAGCGGGCGCCCGTCGGGAGAGCCGAAGCTCTCGTACGCGATGTCGATTCCATGAGCCGATGCGGTCGAGGTCACGGCTCTAGAATGACATTCTAATCGTGGTGACGCAAAGGTCAGCGGCGCACGAGCTTGCGGATGCGCTCGCGGCCCAGCACCAGGCCGCCGCCGACGAGGATCACGCCGCCGGCCACGGCGGCTCCCGCCACGTTGCTCCGCTCGGTGGCCGCGGCCGCCTCGGCGCCGCCGGCGGCGGGCTGCGGCTCGGCCGGGGCCTTGACGAGGTTCACCGGGTCGGCCTTCACGGGGCTGGTCTTCACGGGCTCGGCCTTGTCGCTGCCGGACTGGCCCGCGACGGCCTTCTCCTCGTCCTTCTTGTCCGCCTTGTCGTCCGCCTTGTCCCCGGCCAGGACCGGCGGGGCGGCCGGGTTGCGGTCCATGCGCTTGTAGGCGCCCTCGGAGAAGGCGACCGGGTGGTTCTTCAGGCCCAGGCCGTCACCCCACTTGGTGATGACGTACTCGACCTCGATGTGGCCCTTGCCGCCGTTGCCGTCCACCATGAGCGTGCGCGGGTTGAACTTCCCGCCGGTCAGGTCGGCGAAGGTCTTGCCGTCCAGGTCGAGCATGATGCCCTTGCTGGACGGGACGCCCGGGCCGCGGTCGCCGACGAAGAACGGCGCCTTCTTGCCCTTGTAGACGACGTAGCCCTCGGTCAGCAGCGGCCAGCTGGGGCTGGCGGCCATGCCTTTCTGCATGGGCTTGCCGCTGGCCGGCAGGCCGGTGTCACCCGCGCGGCCGGAGCCGTCGTCCCAGAAGTAGGAGGCCGTGGTCTCGCCCTGGAGCAGGACCTTCTCCGTGCCCTTGTCGGTGTCGGCGTGAGCGGCGGCGCCGGAGCCGAGCGCCAGCGTGCCGGCGGCGGCGACGATCGCGGCGATGGAACGCATGCTGAAACGAGCAGACATGAAAAACAGAAGTCCTTTGTGAGGCAACAGCAAAGATGCGCTCGCGGAACGACGTAGCCGGGCATCAAGCCGTACGGACGCTACGGTGGGAGCGCGAAAGGAAGATCAGGAAATGGTGCCGCTCAATCGGCGGCCGATGACATCCCGCGGTAGGGGGGACGGGCGCGGTGATTCATCACAGGAAAACGTCCTCTCCATCTCGCCTACCGGGTTAGCTGACGGGTTCGGACGTGGAGATGCCCTACCGGCCGCATGGGCCGGATTCACCCCAGAAGGTGGGTCCCCGGTTCCCGCGGGGGAGCGGGATTCGGCGCCAGGCAGCCGCCTCTTCCTGGTGAAGAGCCAAGGTCACTGCCTGGTAACGCCGACCAATCTAGCGAGCAAATCGGACAAACGCAAAGGTAAGCCCATGATTCGGGCGAAGATCTACCTAGAAAAAGGGGGTACGGCATGCCGTACCCCCTTGAACACCCAGATTCAGCCGCCGCTCTTGCGCCTGAAGGACCGCTTGCCGGCAGCCGGGCCGTGGGCTCCGTGGATCTTGGAATGGTCGGCGCCCCTACCACTGCCGCCAGATCCCGCCTGCTGGCCGCGCTTGCGCTCCAGTGCCTCACGGAACTTGCGCTTCATCTCGTCCTCGGGAGTCTCGTCGACTTCCGGCTCCGGGGTTTCCGCCATGAGGGCCTCCTGATGTGCGTACAGCCTCCAGCTTCGCACGCAGGCCTTGACAGCGCATAACCGGGATCATCGGCGGGACGCGCGCCGGCGACTTGGTGTTGCCTTGACCCGATCGAGGAAACACCACGGACATGCAGCTCTACCCCCCGGAGCCGCGGCGGTGAGCCCGCTCGCGTTCCTCGGCCGGGATCTCGCGATCGATCTCGGCACGGCCACCACCCAGATCTACGCCCCCGGCCTGGGCGTCGTGCTCAACGAGCCGTCGATGGCGGCGGCCTGCGCGGCCACGGGCCGCACGCTCTTCGGCGCGGACGCGTACGCGGCGTGCTCGCCCTCCAGCGGGGCGGGCACGCGGGCGGTACGGGACGACGACGGGATCGCCCGCTGGCCGGTGCGCGAGGGCGGCGAGCTCGCCGGGCGGCTGGTCAAGCACTTCCTGAGCAAGGTGCACGGGCACCCGTACGCCCGGCCGCGGCTGGTGATGGCGCTGCCCGACGGCGCCCCGCCCATCCTGAGCTCGGCCGTGCGCGACCTGGCCTACGAGGCGGACGCCAGGCGGGTGTACCTCGTGGAGCACGCCGTCGCGGTGGCGCTCGGCGCGGGGCTCCCGGTGACGGAGCCGGCCGGGCGCATGATCGTCGACATCGGCCCTCACCTGACCAGGATCGCGATCCTCGCCTGCGGCGCCGTCGTCGCCGCCGGGACCGTCCACGCCGGCGGCGACGCCGTGAACGCGGCGATCGCCACCCTGGTCGCCCGTGAGCACGGGCTGCTGGTCGGCGAGGCGGAGGCGGAGGCGGCCAAGCTCCGCGCGGGCCCGTCCTGGAAACCGCTGGACCGGCACGTGATCGTCCGCGGCCTCGACCCGGAGTCGCGGCGCGAGCGGGTCGCGTGGCTGCCCGTCCAGCAGTTGTACGAGGTCACCCGGGCGCCGGCCGACGCCATCGCCCGCGCGGCGGCGACGGCCCTGGAGCGCTGCCCCGCCGAGCTCGCCGCCGACGTCGCCGCGCACGGGGCGGTGCTGACCGGCGGCGGCGCGCTGCTGCGCGGCCTGGCCAGACGCCTGCGCGCCGCCATGGGCGTGCCGGTGCGGCGCGCGGACCGGCCCGTCGAGTCGATGGCACTCGGCCTCGGCAGATACGCCGACCGCCTGGGCGCCATCGGCCCCCGGCCCCCGCTGTGACAACCCTTACAGCGGGGTCGAACAGGTGCCGTGCGCGATGTAGGCGAGCCCGTCGAAGGCGGCGCCGAGCACGGCCGGGGTGAAGGTCAGCTTGTACGAGAAGCGCCCGGCCGTGGCGCCGTAACCGCGCACGTACTGCTGCTCGCCCAGCCACCGGGTCACCGCCTCGGGCCTGGGCCCGAGGCGCAGGTCGACGACGTGATCGCGGGGGCAGGCGGCGGCCAGCAGGGATTCGGCCACGTCGGGCCTGCCGGCGGCGGGCACCCGGTGGCGCACCGGCGGCCGCCGCACGTCGGGCCTGCCGAACCGGAGCCGCCTGGCCCGGAACTCACCCTGTCCGAACAGCAGGCCGAGCGCGTAGTAACCGGCGCCGTGACGCTGACGCAGATGATCTCCCATGACCGGAGCACCGAGGCGCGCGTAGTGGCCGGCGGCCACGTGACCGTTGTGGGCCCAGACGGCGACCTTCGCGGCCGGGTCCTCCAGCAGCCGGTCGACGTTGTCGGCCATGAACTGGTCGCGGGCCGCCCCGGCGGTGCGCGCCCCGTCGGCGTCGCGCATCGGCCGCGTGACCAGTGTCGCGAACTGGCTCACGGTCCTGGCGTGCGCCTCCTCCGGGCCGCCGGCGCCCACCTCGTCGGCCAGCCCGCGGGCGGCCGCCTCGATCGCCGGGTCGAGCGGCTCCCCCACTCCCAGGCGCGTCTCCCCCAGCACCGCCAGCGGCCCGAGCAGCTCGCCGGCCCGCTCACCCAGGTGATCGCGGAGCCACCGCAGCGACGCTGCGGGGAACTGCGGGTCGATCCCGGCGAAGCGCACCTTCGGCTCGGCGGTGCGGTTGTGCGCGCGCATCCACTCCACCACGGCCAGCATCTCCCGCGTCCGCCACGTCCAGAACCCGAGGTCGGCCAGCAGCCGCTCCGGCTCCCCCGCTCCGCCCAGGACGTAGGCGTCCAGGGCCTCGGACGCCGACACGCTGGCCTCCATCGCCAGCACGGTGAACCCCAGCTCCTCCACGAGGAACCGCAGCAGCCGGTGCTTGAGCAGGAAGAACTCCCGCGTGCCGTGGGTCGCCTCCCCCAGCCCCACCACCCTGACACCGTCGAGGACCTCGCGCAGCGGCTCCAGGCCGGCGACCGGCCCGCGCGGGTCGAGCCCGTCGAGCGGGACGGCCCTGGACGCGAGCCAGCCGGTCACCTCGGCCGCTCCCGTCACGACCTGTCTCGAAGACTGGCCAGGGCGAGCACCAGGCCGAGCACGCCCAGCGCGACGCTCACCACCGTCAGCGTCGCGCCGTCGAGCCAGAGATGCAGCAGCCCGAAGTCGCGGTCGAAGAACTGGCGGGCCACGAACCCGCCGAACCCCTGGATCATGAGAATGACTCCGATGAACCCCATGCGGGCAACGCTGACACCCCCGGCGGGCCCGCCGCATCGGACCAAAGTATCGCCCGCATCAGCCCTTGGCCCATACCGTCCCACCGGATCACCTCTTTCTAGAGGATAAAGATCCGTTCGTCACGAAAAAGCACTACATTTGCGGCAGAGGCTACGTGGAAGGCGAGGACATGGCGCAGCTTCCGGGGCAGATCGACCCCAACGTGCCCAGTGTGGCCCGCATGTACGACTACTACCTGGGCGGCAAGGACAACTTCCCCGCCGACCGGGAGGCCGCGGAGCAAGTCATCGAGCTCGCCCGCCAGACCGGTTCCGACATCCGCGAGGTGGCCCTGGCCAACAGGGGATTCCTCATCCGGAGCGTGCGGCACCTGGCGCAGTCCGGCATCCGGCAGTTCCTGGACATCGGGACGGGCCTGCCGACGCAGGACAACGTCCACCAGGTCGCGCAGCGGGTCGCCGCGGACTCGAAGATCGTGTACGTGGACAACGACCCGATCGTGCTCGCCCACGCCCGCGCCCTGCTGGCCGACAACGCCGAGACGATCATCGTCCAGGGCGACCTGGCCGAGCCCGACGCCATCCTGGCCGCCGCCGAAGAGCATCTGGACTTCTCCCGGCCCGTGGCGGTGGTCGTGGCGGCCGTCTTCCACTTCTTCCACGACGACGACCAGGTGGCCAAGATCGTGGCGGCCCTCCGGCAGCCGCTGGTGTCCGGCAGCCACCTGGTGGTCTCGCACGGCTACATCGAGCCCGGGGAGAGCGAGGCGGCGAAGGTCGACGGGGTCCGCGGCGTCTACCAGCGCAGCACCTCGGGCGGCCTCGCCTGGCGCGGCCGGGAGGACCTGCTCGCGCTCTTCGACGGCCTGGAGATCCTCCCTCCGGGTGTGGTGCCGGCCCAGAAGTGGCGCAACGACGACGACCCGTACCCGTGGCCTGGCCTGGTCAAGGGCGGCGTGCTCGGCGTCGTCGGCCGCGTCCCCTAGACCGGCGGGGCCGGGTCGTACTGGATGTAGTGGCGGGTCTCCTTGGCGCGCTCGGTGCCGGCCAGCCGGGCCACCAGGTGCAGCGCCATGTCGATGCCCGCCGACACCCCTGCGGCGGTGATGGTGTCGCCGTCGTCCACGAACCGGTAGCCGGGCCGTACCTCGATCGTCGGGTCCAGGTCGGTGAGGGTGTCGATGGCCGACCAGTGGGTGGTGGCGGGGCGGCCGGCGAGCAGGCCCGCGGCCGCGTACGCCAGCGACCCCGTGCACACGCTCGTCAGCAGCGGCACGGTGGCGCGCCGGTCGCGGAGCCAGGCCAGGTGCTCCTCGTCCTTGAGCAGCGGCCGGGTGCCGCGCCCGCCCGGGTGCAGCAGCACGTCCATCGGCCCGACGTCGGCCATGCCGTGCTCGGCGACCAGCCCCAGACCCTTGGCGGCGCGGACCGGGCCGGCCTCGCGGGCGAAGGCGACCACCTCGGCCTCGTCCGGGTGGGCGGCGGCCCAGGAGGCCAGCACCTCCCACGGGCCGACGGCGTCCAGCTCCTCGACGCCCTCGAACAGCAAGATCCCGATGCGCATCAGTGGCTCCTCGTCATGCGGAAGTGGCGGCGGTACTGCCCCGGGGTGACCCGCAGGCTCCGCCGGAAACAACGGTGCAGGGTCTCGACCGTGCCGAACCCGCAGGCCCTGGCGACGGCGTCGAGCGTGTCGTCGGTGGTCTCCAGCAGGCGGCGGGCCGCCTCCAGCCGCACGGACTCGACGAAGGCGGCGGGCGTGCGGCCGGTCTCGGCGGTGAACACGCGGGTGAAGTTGCGCTCGCTCATGTCCGCCCGGCGGGCCAGCGCGGGCACGGTGAGGTCCTGGTCGGGGGAGGCGATGATCCAGGCCAGCAGGTCGCGCAGCGGCTCGCGGGCCGGCCGCCGCGCTTCGAGCTGGGCGGAGAACTGGGCCTGCCCGCCGGGCCGCTGGACGAACATCACCAGGTGGCGGGCGATCCGCCGCGTCTCGTCCGCCCCGAGGTCGTCCTCGACGAGCGCCAGCGCCAGGTCGATCCCGGCGGTCACGCCCGCCGAGGTCCACACGTTGCCGTCCTGGACGAACAGCGCGTCCGGATCGACGACGACGGACGGGTGCCGCGCGGCCAGCCGGTCGCACGACGACCAGTGGGTGACGGCCCGCCGCCCGTCCAGCAGCCCGGCCTCGGCCAGCAGGAACGCCCCGGTGCACACCGACGCCACCCGCCTGGACCGCCCGGCCGTCTCCCGCAGCCAGCCGATCAGCCGCGCGTCGGCGCACGCCTCGGGCGTGCCGCGCCCGCCCACGACGACGAGCGTGTCGATGGCGCCGTCGCAACCGGCGACGGTCGCGGTGGGCACCACGGCCAGCCCGCCCGACGCGGGGACCGGCCCCTCCGCCACCGCGACGGTCTCGATCGCGTACGGTCCGGCCTGGTGGAACACCTCGTGCGGCCCGGTCAGATCCAGGATCTGGAACCCGGGAAAGATGACGAAGACGACGCGCACGTCTTTTATGCTCCAGGGCCGCCCGTCATGGCGGCAAGGACAGGAAAGTGACGATTTCCGCCAAGATCAACTACGTGCGGCCGTGCGCAGCGCCCGGTAGAGCAGCCGGGAGTCGCCCAGGTGGTGGCGCAGGAGCTTCTCCAGGCCGCCGATCGGCACCAGGTTCTGCGGGGCGCGCGGATCCTTGTAGTCGACGCCGGCCAGCGGCGGCAGGGCCAGCGTCACCGCGTCGGCCAGCGCCGCCGCCTCCGCGGGGTCCAGCTCGGCGCTCGCCTCGCAGCGCACGATGCCCGCCCACGGGGTGACCGCGTGCACGGGCAGCCGCACGTACCAGGCGTGCCGCCGCCAGCTCGTGCCCATGAGGAACACCGGCGTGCGCTGACCTGGCGCCAGCGAGGCCACCACCGCCGACTGAGCGGGCGGCAGGTAGGCGATGTGGTGGGTCTTGATGTAGCCGATCGTGCGGGGCAGATGGCCGCGCCCGCGCAGCGGCCCGTCGACCAGCAGCAGGTCGTCGGCCATCCCGCGGTGGCGGACCGACAGCTCCACCTCCAGCTGGGTGACCTGCCGCTGCAGCGCCAGCGACAGCTCCTCCGCCGTCGAGTCGGCCGCCCTGCCGGGGCGGTAGGTGGCGTGCGCGGTCTTCACCTCGGGCGTGTACGGGGAGGCGCTGATGAGCGCGCGGTGCACCTCGATGTCCGCCAGGTCGGCGCCGTCGGGACCGCACCGGACGATCCCGGCGGCGTACGAGGCCGCGATCCCCGGCACCGGCATGGCCGTGTCGGGGTCGTCCACCCACACCCGGGCGTCGATCCGGCGCACCCCGTCGGCGACCAGCAGCGTCTCGGGAGCCCTGGCGTCGGGGCCGGGGGTGACGGGCTTCCAGTCGCCGGACGGCCGCTCGATGTCGAGCACCAGCTCGGCGCTCGTGGCGCCCAGCTCGGAGAACGCCTCGGCGGCCAGCGCCGCCGCGTAACCGGGGTCCCAGGGATCGACGGAGAACGCCGTCACGGCCCCACCTTCCGCACGTGCGAGCCCTTGGTGTCGCGGCGGACCTCGAACCGCACCGGCACCCGTTCGGCCAGCGCGGGGACGTGGGTGACGACGCCGACCATGCGCTCCTGCCCGGCGGCGAGCCGTTCGAGGGTGGTGGCGACCGTGTCGAGGGTGGCCGGGTCGAGCGTGCCGAACCCCTCGTCGAGGAAGATCGAGTCGAGGCCGCGCGCGACCGCGTCGGACAGCGCCAGCGCCAGCGCGAGCGCCGCCTGGAAGGTCTCGCCGCCGGACAGCGTGCGGGCGCTGCGCCGCATCCCGGCCTCGGCGTGGTCGATGACCTCGATCTCGGTACGGTCGCTCAGCGCGAGCTCGTACTGGCCGTCGGACAGCTCACGCAGCAGGCCGGAGGCGGTGGTGACGAGCACGGCGAGGGCCTCGGCGCACAGCCAGCGCTCGAAGGCGTTGGCGCGCAGCCGCAGCGCAAGCTCGTGCGCGACCTTGGCGGCGTGCTCCTTCGCGGCGAGCTCCTCGGCCAGTTCGGCGGCGCGTTCGCGGGCCTCCCTGACCCGCTCCAGCCGGGACTCGACGCGGGCCACCTCGCCGGCGACGGCCGCGCCGAGCTGCTCGGGGGTGCCTTCGCCGGGCAGCGGGACCTCGTGCTCCCGGAGGCGCTCGGCTAGCCTGGCGCGTTCGCGGGAGAGGCCGGCGGTGGCGGCGGCGAGCTCCTCGTCGCGCTCGGCCAGCGCGGCGGTGGCGGCGCGGGCGGCCTCGTCGCGCCAGGCCAGCAGGTCGGTCCAGGCGCGGTGCAGGTCGTCGCGGGCCAGCGGGGGCGGCGGGTCGTCGTGCGAGCCGAGCGCGAGCAGCCGGTCGCGGGCCGTCTCCAGCGTCCGCCACGCGTCGGCGGCCCGCCGGTCGGCCCGCTCCGCCTCCGTCTGCGCCTGCCGCAGCCGGGAGCGGGCGGCCCTCACGGCGGTGCGGGCCTCGGCGGCCACCGCCTCCGCCTTGGCGATCGCGGCCAGCCTGCCCTCGACCGCCGCCCGGTCCACGGCCGGGGGCAGCGCGGCCAGCTCCGCCTCCAGCCTGGTCACCTGGGTGGCGTACATCCCCGCCGACGTCTCACCCTTCGCGTACGCGGTCCGCGCCCGCTCGGCCTCCTTCCGCGCCGTGGCCAACGCCCCCTCCGCCGCCCGGATCTCCGCAGCCCCAGGCGCCCGCACCACCACCCGGGACGCCCCGGCGCCCGCGTGGGCATGCACAGCCGCACCCGCGTGGCTCCCCGTACGGGGATCTTCCGCGCCGGCGGTGGTCGCGGTGGGGGTTCCCGAGGCGGCGGAGCCCGTCGGGGCGGTCGGCTGCGGGGGTGTGTTCTCTCCTGGGGTGGGGCGGAGGCAGACGGGGCACGGGTCGCCGGGGGTGAGGCGGGAGGCCAGGTCGGCGGCGGCGTGGGCGTCGCGCAGCCGGTCGCGGCGCCGATCGGCCTCGGCCATGGCGCTTTCGGCTTCCTGGAGCGCGGACCTCAGCGACTCAAGGGAGTCCGCCGCGGAACGGGCCTGGGCACGGGCCGACTCCATCTGGGCGGTGAGCCGGTCGCGGGAGTCGAGCGCGGTCAGCGCGGCCTGGGGGCGCTCCCGGCCGCCCAGCGCGGCCAGCGCCTCGTCCGCCTCGTGCTCGTCGGCCTCCAGCCTGGCGACCTCGTCGAGGAGGGACGTCACCGCCTCCGCGGCGGCCCGCCGGGCCGACGAGAGCGTCGCCACCCCGTCGGGCATGCGCGGCGCGGCCAGGGCCGCCTGCCGCTCGGCCACGGCGGCGCGTTCGCGGGTGGCGCGGCGGATCTCGGACTCGCGGGCACGCAACAGGTCGAGGTCGGCGTCGAGGGTCGCGGCCAGCCGCCGCAGCGCGGAGAGCCGCCCGTCCAGCTGCTCCTCCAGCTCGGCCGTCGCCCCCGATAGCTTGCCCAGCTCGTCGCGGGCCAGGGAGGCGGAGGTCCTGGCCGTCTCCTCCTCGCGCACCGCCCGCTGCCTGATCGCCTCGTACACGTCGGCGTCGAGCAGCTGCACCAGCAGGTCCTGCCGCTCGCGCGGCGCGGCGTGCAGGAACTCGGCGAAGCGCCCCTGCGGCAGCACGACGCACTGGGTGAAGAAGCGGTATTCGAGCCCGGTCACCCGCTGCACCTCGGCCGTGACGTGCTCGCCCTCGGCGAGCGGCCTGACCACGGCCTCCCACGCCTCGCCCAGCGGCACCCCGCCGGCCAGCTCGTCGATGCGCGCCTCTTTGGTGCGGACCGTGCCCTTGCCGTCGCGGACGAGCGCGCGGACCACCCCGTAGCGGCGGCCGTCGCTCTCGAACAGCAGCGCCACCTTCCCCGCCGCGACGGACGGGGCCAGCGCGTGGGCGATGACGTTCTCCCTGCCCCAGCGCGGGACGGTGCCGTAGAGCGCGAAGCAGAGCGCGTCGATGATCGTGCTCTTGCCGGCCCCGGTCGGCCCGGTCAGCGCGAAGTAGTCGACGTCGGAGAAGTCGACGTCCACCGGGTCGCGGAAGCTGCCGAAGTGGTCGAGTCGCAGCAGCAGCGGGCGCATCAGCCGGTCACCTCGTCGTACAGCCGGTCGAAGAGCGTGGCCACCTGTTCGTCGGCGCGGCCGGTCGCGGTCAGGTATTCGCGGAACAGCTCGCGCGGGCTGCGGGCGGGCGAGCGCGACTCCCGTACGGCGGCGACGGGGCGGAAGCGCTCGTCCAGGGTCACGTCGATCGCGCCCGGCAGCAGCTCGCGCACCTGGTCGGCGAGGCCGACGCGGGGTTTCTCCTCGACGACCACCCGGAGCCAGTCGTCGCCCTGCTCCAGGGACTCCAGCCGGTCGAGCGTGCCGCGCACGGTGCGCAGCCTGCGCGGCGAGCGGAACACGACCTCCTCCACGGCGGCGGGCCGGCCGGGCGCGACGTCCACCAGCAGGGCGCCGGGCAGGTTGCCCTCCTCGCCGAAGTCGACCGCGATGGGCGAGCCGCTGTACCAGATGGGGCACGGGCCGGGCAGCTGCTGGCGGCGGTGCAGGTGGCCGAGCGCGGCGTACTGGGTGGACGGCGGGAAGGCGGTGGGCTCGAAGTAGTACGAGAAGATCGACTGGGCCTCCCGTTCGCCACCGCCGAACCGGCCGCCGGGGAGCGTGCCGTGGGTGGTGATCAGGTTGACCGTGTCGTTCTCGAAACCCGCGGTGAGCGCGGCGATCAGCTCGGCGATGCGGGCGGCGTAGTCGCGGTTGTGCTCGGCGGCGGTGCCGGCCAGCACCTCAGCGGCGCGCACCACGTAGCGGTGTGACAGGAAGGGCAGCACGGCGAGCCGGACCGGCTCGCCGGTGCGGGCGGTGAAGGAGAGCGTGCCGCCCTGGTCGGGGCGGCGGAACGCGCCCACCACGTGCAGGCCCAGCTTGCCGAGCAGCGGCCGGTAGACCTCGAACAGCTGTGGGTTGTCGTGGTTGCCCGCCAGCACCACGACGTCGCGGCCGCCCTCGCGCAGCGCCATCAGCGCCGGCAGCACGAGCTGCTGGGCCTCGGTGGTGGGCGCGGAGGTGTCGAACAGGTCGCCGGCCACGATCACCAGGTCGACGTCCCGCTCGCGGGCGGTGGCGACCAGCTCGCGCAGCACCTCGCGGTGCTCGTCGAGGCGGGAGCGCCCCTTGAGCACCTTGCCCACGTGCCAGTCGGCGGTGTGCAGGATCTTCACGAGTCGACCTCTCAGAAGGGCGGGATGTCGTCTTCGACGCCGGGCAGCCCCTGGAACGGATCGGCCGACGCCTCGGCGGGGGCGAGCGCCTCGGACGGGCGGGTGGCCCAGGCGGGGAACGGGAAGGCGACGACCAGCGGCACCGGGATCTCGGGCTGGGCCACGAACATGGTGCCGGGCCTGGCGATGGTGGCCCGGTCGCGGACGGCCGGGGGCAGCCAGCCGTACTCGGACCTGGCGGCCTCGGCGGTGTCGAGCCGGCCCGCGACGCGCACGGCGCTGTTGGCGACGATGCGGCGCTCCACCTCGGAGGCGGTCTGCTGGGCGCCGATGAGGATCACGCCGAGGCTGCGCCCGCGCTCGGCCACGTCGAGCAGGATCTCCTTGATCGGCGAGTCGCCTTCGCGCGGCGCGTACTTGTTGAGCTCGTCGAGCACCACGAACAGCAGCGGCTTGGCGGTGCCCGAGGACTCCTTGCGGTGGAACTCGCCGCGCAGCACCACGCCGACCACGAACCGCTGCGCCCGCTCGGGCAGGTTGTGCAGGTCGACGATCGTCACCTGGGCGCTGGAGGTGCTGACCGAGTGGTTGCGGTAGAACGGCAGGTCGCCGCGGATGATCGGCGACAGCGCGCGGACGGCGCTCCTGAGCCGGCGCAGGAAGGCGTTGACGGTGCCGAGCGGGGTCTGCGCGCCGGTCCACTGGGGGCGGCTGCCCTCGTCCTGGAGCTGGTCGGACAGCAGCTCGACCAGGTCGGAGAAGGTGCGGCAGGAGGTGCCCTGGATCATCACGGCGCCGCCGTCGCCGACCGGCTCCGCCCACGCCTTGAGCCGGGCCGCCACCTGGCCGACCAGCAGCGAGTAGCCGGCCCGCTCGTCGTCGGCGTCGGCGAACGCGAAGCGCAGCAGCTCGTCCTGGCAGAACTCGACGAGCGTCCAGTAGAAGGAGCTGACGCCGTGGGTGCGGGCCGAGACGTGGGGGACGCCGTTGGGGTCGCCGGGCCGGGGCGGCGCGAACACGTGGACGCTGCCGAACGGCCTGGCCGGCAGCCCGAGCCGGCCGTAGACGGCCTTGGCCGGCTCGTCGAGGCGGACGTTGTCCTGGTCGAGGAAGAGCAGGTCCTCGCCCTTGACCGAGAAGATCAGCGCCTTGGTGTTGGCCGCCTCGCCGCCCAGCACCCCCGAGTTGAAGATCGAGTAGAGCAGGAAGGTGGCGAACGAGGTCTTGGTGGCGACGCCGGAGACGCCGGAGATCGACACGTGGGCGCCGCGGGTGCCGTCGAGGAAGTCGAAGTTGACGTAGAGCGGCTGCCCGTCGCGGCCCACGCCGAGCGGCACCCGGCGCTCCATCACGTCGAAGTAGAGCGCCTGGTCGCGGTCGCCCGCCCCGGCGAGATAGACCGTGGCCCCGGGCAGCGGCGGCACGAACACCTCGGGCTCGACCCGGGTGACCCGCACCTCGGCCACCTCGACCACCGCCGCGGGCAGCGCCCCTTCGGCGATCAGGAACACGTCGGAGTCGTACGCCGCGCCTTCGTGACGCGCCTCCACGGCCGTCACCACGCCGGCCATCACCAGCGGCCCGTGGCCGGGCACCTCGCGCTTGGTCACCACCACGTCGTCGAGCTGCACCACCTTGCCCGGCTCCAGCCCGATCCAGAACGACAGCGGCGAGGCGGCCTGCGTGCCCAGCACCCGGCCGACCGCCCCCGCGGCCACGGAGGCCACATCGACGCTCGTCATCCCGTTGACCGTCACGAAGCCCTCCACCCCCATCAACGCCTCCATGCAGGGTAATGGGCCAGGGTGACAGAAGTCCCCCGTCAAGGAGCACGCGACCGATGACTTCGCCGCCTCTCGTGGGTCTACATTCCAGGATGACTGGGAAGGAAGCGACGACATGACCCACACCCTTGAGGTGCCCGGCGCGACTCTCGCCTACGACGTGCACCAGGCCGAGGCGGACGACGCGCCGATCCTGCTGATGATCGGATGCCCGATGGACGCCACCGGGTTCACCGCCCTGGCCGGGCGGTTCCGGGACCGTACGGTGGTGACCTACGACCCGCGCGGGATCGGGCGCAGCGAGCGCGACGGCGGCGGCGAGTCGACGCCCGAGCAGCACGCCGACGACGTGCACCGGCTGATCGGCGCGCTCGGCGGCGGGCCCGTGGACGTCTTCGCCAGCAGCGGGGGCGCCGTGAACGCGCTGGCGCTGGTGGCCCGGCACCCCGAGCGGGTGCGCACGCTCGTGGCGCACGAGCCGCCGGCCGCGCAGGCCCTGCCGGACCGGGAGCGGGCGCTGGCCTCGGTGGTGGACATCTGCCGGACGTACGATCGCGACGGTTTCGGCGCGGCGATGGCGAAGTTCATCGCGGTCTCCAGCCTGCGGGGCGAGGTTCCCGCCGGCTTCGCCGACCTGCCCGTGCAGAAGCCGGAGGAGCTCGGGTTCCCGGCGGAGGACGACGGCTCCCGCGACGACCCGATGTTCGCCCAGAATCTCATGACCTGCACGCATTACGAGCACGACTTCGAGGCGCTGCGCGCGGCGCCGACCCGGATCGTCATCGGCGTCGGCGCCGAGTCGGAAGGGGAACTGGCGCACCGCGCGGGCGTGGCGGTCGCCGCGCGGCTCGGCACGGAGCCCGTGGTCTTCCCCAGCCACCACGGCGGATTCCTGGACGGCCAGTTCGGCATGGCGGGCGACCCCGACGGCTTCGCCGCCACGCTCCGCCGGGTCCTGTCCGCATAGGGGGGGCCGACGAACCGGGCAGACTGGGCAGAGTGACGTCGATCGACCATCAACCGGCCACGCCGTTCGAGGAGCGGCTGTGGGCCGCTCATCAGGACGGGCAGACGGCCCTGTGCCTGAGCCTGCTCCGCGACGCCGACCTTGCGCTGCCGATCACCGCCGGCGCGGCGGCCGGGACCGAGGCTCCGGCCTGGGCGACGGCCGCGGACGCCGAACGGACGTGGGTGCTGGCGTTCACCTCGGTGGCGGCGATGCGGCTGGCCACCGGCGGCGTGGCCGCGCACTGCCGGATCGCGTCGCCGGTCGAGCTGGCGGCCGGCTGGCCCGACCCGCGGTGGGGCCTGGCGGTCAATCCGGGGCTGCCCGCCTCCTTCCTGCTGGAGTCGGGCACGCTGGCCAGGCTGGCGGTGCCCACGCTGGCCCAGGACCTCCTGATCGCCCCCGGTTCCGGGGTCCCGGCGGTGCAGAAGCTGCTCTCCCCCGGCGGCGTGCACGACCTGCTCACCGGAGGCGAGCCGAGGATCTCCGGATACTGCCACCACGCGCTGGACGTCTCGCACATCGCGACGCCCGCGGTGCTCGCCGAGGCCCTGGGGCAGCCCGACATGCTGACCTCCGACGGCTCGCTCAACATCCTGCGCTGGCGCCCCGCCGGCCTCGGCCTCTACCGCACCCCGTACGGCGGGACCGACGAGGAGCGCAGGGCCGCGGTGGCCGGGTGGGTCGTCGAGGAGCCGCCGTTCACCGGGCTCGGCCTGGCGCCGAACGTGGACCAGGTCATCCGCGAGTACAAGGTGTACGGGGTGATCCTGCCGCACGGCGCGGAGATCTGGGAGCTCACCGAGGCCGGGACCGAGCACCGGCGCGCTCTTTACCACGGCGACCTGCGGCGATGGCTGCTGATCGGGGCGCGGACGTGACAAGCCCTGCTTATTACCGTGCCCGCTGGCGGGGCGCCGACTATGTGGCCAGCCCCGAGCCGCACCCCCTGGAACTGTGGGTGCGGCTGCGCAGCCCCGATCCGGCGGACGGCTTCGAGGAGGTCGAGCCCGGCTGTCACGTGCGCACGGTGCCCGTGGCGGAGTGCGAGGCCCTGGACTTCGTGACGACGGTGTGCCACTGGCGGGGCGAGCGGTTCGACGTGCGCGACGAGCGTGACGGGCTGCTGCTGCTCGAGTATCTGGGCGGCTCCGCGCTCACCGCGCGGGAGCTGGGGCTGGAACGGATCGAGCGCGGCGTGTACCGCCTCTGGGTGCCCCGTGAAGAGGTGAACGATCCGCAGGAGCACGCCGTACCACTCAATGGGGAAGATTCACCACTTTGATGCACCTCTTGCCTTCTGATGTTCATGTGACGGAAACTGATCAGTAATACGGGTGTGTGATCAGATTCGCCGGGGATGGGGGAGGTGTCCGTGGAGTCCCTCCCTGACGTGGCGGCGATGCGCGCGTACGCCGACGAACTGCGCGACATGTTCCGCCAGATCCAGGACGCGAGCCTGGAGTTGCACGCGAAGGCGCGAGAGGTCCAGGTCACCGAGAAGTCGCGCGACGGCCTGGTGTCGGTGACGGTCGGGGCGCGCGGGGAGCTGGTCAGGCTCGATCTCGACCCGCGCATCTACCGGCGTCCCGACGCGCGGCACCTGGCCGACACGATCACCGAGACGACGCGGCGGGCGGTGGCCAGGGCCAGGGAACGCGTCACCGAGATCTTCGAGCCGGTGATCCCCCGCGCGGAGTTCGAGGCGCACCTCGACGGTGACCTCGAAGCCGCCATGAACCGGCTCGCCGACCGGATGGAGGGCCGGACGTGAGACTCTGGGACGGTACGGAGATCATGAAGCCGACCGTGGACCGCGGGCTGACCCAGTGGGACACGATGGCCGGGGACCTCGACGAGAAACTGTCCGACCGGGTCGCCAAGGTCAAGGCGGCCCTCGCCGCCGCGCCGTGGGGCACCGGCGCCGAGGGCGTGGCGTTCTGGAACGCCCACTTCCAGGGCAACGGCCCGAACCTCCTGCTCGACCAGTGCGCGCAGCTGTGCCAGGAGATCTCCGGCGAGCCGGGCAGGGTGCGCGCCGCCGTCGGCAACACCCTGCAGGTGAGCACCGCCATGGAAGAGGATCTCTCCGCGATGATGCGGCAGGTCTGAGAGCTCCGGCGTGGCGGTCAACGGCGGCCCGACCAATCCCACCGCACCGGGCGGCGGTGGGCAGCCGAGCGTGTCGGCCCTGGTCACCATCAACAGCGACGTCCAGCCCGTGTGGGAGACCGAGGCACTGCCCGACTGGGTGGTCAACTGGCTGATCCCCATGCTGTCGGCCGGGCAGAAGTGGCCGGAGGCCAGCGAGAGCGGGCTGTCGAAGCTGGCTCACGCGTACGGTGACCTCGGCACGACCGCCGTCGGCAGCACGCAGGACGCGGGCACCGCCGCCCGCACGGTCGCCACCGGCTGGAACTCGCCCTCCACCGCGGAGTTCGTCTCCAGGGCCCAGGTCCTGTACGGAAACGAGGGCGGGCTCGCCGGGGTGTCGGCGAACGCGCACGCGTACGGGCAGCAGGCCAACAACTTCGCCGTCGAGACCCAGTACTCGAAGCTCTCCATCAACGTCGCCTTCTGGGTGACGGTCGTGGCCATCGCCATCGCCCTCGTCGCCGCGTTCTTCAGCGCCGGGTCCACCACCGCCATCATCGGACCGTACGCGGCGGCGGCCCGCGCGGCCATCAGCCGCATCCTCGTCAGGCTGGCCACCGTGGGCGGCAGGTCGCTGACCGCGTCCCGGCTGGCCAGGGTGACCACGCTCAGCGGCGCCACCGGCCGGGGCGTCATCGCCAGGCTGCTGGCCACCTCGCTCGGCCGGGAACTCGTCGAGGAGATCGGCGAGGAGTTCTTCATCGACGCCGTCGCCCAGTACCAGCAGATCCGGATGGGCACCCGGCAGGAGTGGGACTGGAAGAAGTCGCAGGCCGCGGTCATCGGCGCGGGTGCGGGCGCGGTCATCGGCACCCGGCTGTCCGGGCCGGTGTCCCGGGTGACCGGCTCGGTGCCGGGCTTCGCGGGGCGCGCGCTGACCACCGGCGCGACGAACATGATCGCCTCCCCGGTCGGCAGTTTCTTCGCCAACGGCGCCGTCTACGGGCAGTGGCAGAACCCGTTCACGGCCGAGTCCATGATGGGCGGGTTCCTCGGCGGCGCCGGGCGTGCGGGGTCGATCAGCCCGTTCAATCCCGACGTCTACTCCGCGCTGGCCAACCCGGTGTCCACGCTCGCCTCCGCGTACGACTCCGCCGCGCGCACCGACGCCGCCCGCATGGGCGGCGACCCGCCCGCCGGGCCCACGACCGGTGGCAATCCGTCGAACAACGGGCCCTCCTCCGACAACCAGCCCGCCGGGCAGGCGCCCGTGCGCGGGGGCGACCCCGGGTCCGCGCGGACGAGCACCGCGCCGGGCCAGGGCGGGACGACCCGGTCCACCACGTCCACGGCCACCCTGCCGGACACCGACACGACCACGAACCGGCGCGCCTCCGCCCCTTCGAACCCCGACGACCGGCCCGAGCAGCCCGACCGTCCCGCGCGCCCCGACCAGGACACCGACCAGCCGTCCCCGGACACGTCCGAACCTTCCGCGCGCACCACCCGCACGACGGACCAGCCGTCCCAGGACACCGACACGCCGTCCCCGACCGATTCGACCGGGCAACCGTCCCAGGACACGAGTACGGCGGAGCAGCCGTCCCAGAACGCCCGCACGACCGACCAGCCGTCCCAAGACACCGGCACGCCCTCCCCGACGACCGATTCGGACGGGCAACCGTCCCAGGACACCGGCACCGACGGGCGGACCGTTCAGGATCCTTCGGACGGCGCCACGACGACGGCTCAGGCGCCGGACGGCGGCACCACGCAGACCGGCGCCGCCGCCCCGACGTCCCCGGCCACCGGGACCGCTCCCGCCACCGGCCCCGAGCAGGGCACTACCTCCAACGGCGCGGGCGTGTACCAGAGCAAGCCGGGCACGGTCACGTCGCGGCCGGTCAAGGACACCCGGTACGTGCCCAGCGGCCGACAGGGCCCCGACATGACGCTCGACGACGTGCGGGCGGCGACCCAGGAGCTGGCCACCCAGTACTTCCGCGACGGCACCGTGACGGGCTTCACCTGGTCGCAGGACGGCAGCACACTGGCGGTGCACACCACCACGGACGGCACCCAGTACTTCCGCCCGGTCATCGGCCGCCTGTCGAGCGACGGCCTGATGGCCGAGACCGTGGTCAGGAAGCAGTCGAGCAAGAGCAACCCGCACGAGGTCCGCTTCAACCCGAACGTCACGAACGACCAGCTCTCCAGGGTCTGGCTGCACGAGATCACCGACACCCTGCAGAAGCTGCGGTCAGACGGCCGCAAGGGCTTCCTGCGGCGCCGCAAGGCCGAGGCCCGCCGCGACCACTGCGTGACCGCCCGCCTCAACGAGATGGCGCTGCTGTCCGACAAGTGGCACAACGCCCCGACGGCGCAGGAGCAGCGACTGCTCGCCATCGACATCGAGGGCGTGGCCCAGGAGCTGCGGAAACACGGCCAGACCCCGCTCGCCCGGCCGTGGGCGCCCACGCAGGCCACCCGGAAGCGGCACGCGCCGCCGTTACCGCAGGGACGCCTTTCCGACGACGACGTCCGAGAGCTCATCACCACGCTGGCCAAGGCCAAGCAGGAGCTCCAGCTCCAGATCACGGCGAAGGAGACCAGCGCCGCCGAGGCACGCGAGGCGGCGCTCAAGGCCACCGCGGACGCCCGGAAGGCGCTGCGGCAGCACGATTCGGGCCGGTTCGAGCGCGCCCGGCAGGCACGCAAGGAGAGCAGGAACCACCGGGCCACGCAGCGCCGGCACCTCCGGGTCGCCAAAGCGTACGAGCGGGCGCTGAGCCGGGCCGAGCAGGCCGAGCAGACGTACGCGCGGCTCCTGGCGGCGCGGCAGCAGCCGCTCCGGCCCAACCAGCACGGGGTGCCGAGCGTGTCCAGGCGCACCAGGCGGCTCGAGGGCGCGGTGCTGACACGGCACCAGCGCTACCTCGACGCCCTGGCCAGGGCGCTGCCGCAGCCGGCCTCCCTGTCCACCGCGATGCCGGCGGGCACCCTCGCCCACCTGAACGCCCTGACCGACACGGTCAACGACATGCTGGCCCGCAACGGGGCGCGGCACCGGTTCACCCCCGACGAGCTGGAACGCGCCGTACGGGCGGACTTCCACCGGATAGTCTCCCCCGACGGCCTGGTGCTGCGCGTGGGCCGGGGCGGCACGGCGGCGGAGCTCAGGATCAAGCTCACCCTCGCCGACCTGGTCGAGGTGCTCGACCCCGGCGTCAAGGCGTCGGAGATGATGGTGGGCCTGTTCTTCCAGGCTGCCCGGACGGTCTCCGCAACGCAGACGGCCAGCGTCGGCGGCTCCGCCGGGTTCAACACCAAGAGCCTGGCGAAGGCCCTGCCGGAAGGCGATCTGGCGTCGGCGCTCCAGCTGCTGGGCATCGCCCTCGGCAGCTCCGGCGGGCACAGCCAGTCCTCGACCGGCGGCGCCGGCATGTACGCGCAGTGGGGTTCCGTCGCGGACAACCGGAGCGAGTCCCTGCTCTTCGACGCCGAGGCCAAGTGGACCGTCGAGATCCGCACGGCGCGGGAGCGCGGCTGGCGGGAAGCCACCGAGGTGACGTCCGGCGCCCCCGGGGACCCCGCCGCCCAGCGCCTGTGGGTCTCGCACTCCTACACCGACCAGCCGCCGAGAAGGCTGACCCGGATCGACGAGAGCCTGCGCGACCCGAAGGCCCCCAACCTCGTGGTCAGCGACATGCCCGGCCTAGAGGACATGTTCGACAAGATCGCGGAGGAACTCGGCGGCGACTACGCCAAGATCGGTGAGGACACCCGCGCGAGCCTGCACGGCTTCGTCACCGCCGAGCTGCCCCACCGGTTGCGGGACGCGGTCAACGGGGGGATCGAGCGCGTCTTCACCGTCGACGGGCGGCCGCACGCGCGGGTGCGCGCGGAGAGCAAGATCATCCTGGTGGAGAGCGAGGTGCTCGGCGGCTCCACGGCCGAGGAGTGGGAGGAAGAGGTCCTCGTCGACTTCGTCGCCACGTCCGGCGGCGCGACCGCCAGCAGGTCGATCGGCGGAGAGGTCTCGGCCTCGATCGGCCACGAAGGGCTGGAGGACCTCGACGGGCCCGGTGACTACAGCCCGAACCTCGGCCCGAAGGCCAAGGGCTCCGTGGGCGGGTCGCGGTCGTCCTCGTCGACGGCCAACAGGCAGGCGATCCATCCGAGCGTGCACAGGAAGATCAGCCCGAAGCAGGGCTACCGGCTCATGGTGGAGACCACGTTCACCGTGGAGAAGTACGGTGAGGACCCGGTCACGCTGGACCCGATGCGCGGCAAGGTGACCGCGAGCATGCGGGAGTCGGCCGCCTACCGGTACGGCCTGCCGGTCGACCAGGCGGCGCTGGTGCTCCGGAACGGCCGGCCGGTCACCGACGCGAACGGGAACCCGGTGCTGCGGGGCGACCCGAACCAGGACCCGCCTCCCGGCCGGAAGCCCGAGCTGCCCCGCTTCATCGGCCACGGCCCCGGGAAGATGCGCGGCGCGGGGCCCGCCCTCGTCCAGGAGATCGACGGGCTGGACCGGTTCCGGCAGAAGGTCATGGACCAGCTCGCGGAGGAAGGACTCATCCCGAAGATCGTCGACGGCAAGCCGAAGTACGCCTCCGGCAAGCTCGCGCGCGACGCCCAGATCCTCAACCTGCAGGAGGTCACCAAGCAGCTGTCCGACAGCCGGATCAGGGGCGCGTACGACTCGCTCGCGCAGGACGGCATCGTCTTCGACCTGGTGAAGCAGGGCGTCAACAGAGCGCCCGAGCATTTCTCGCTGAAGATCTCCCTGGAGCAGGACTTCGACCGGGGAACCACGTACATCGGGCACACGGAGTCCGAGACGGTGGTCAATCTCGAGATCAGCTCCGACACCGTGGCCCGGGCCCTCTCCCTGGTGAGGAACTGGGGCGTCGGCGCCTCCTTCGGCCTGAGCGACGGCCCCCCGGAGGGGCAGAACGGCATGTTGAACGAGTTCGGCGCCGGATACGACTTCGCGAGGACGCTCGCGCACGGGCTCAGCGTCGGCGGCACGAACAACGAGGTGCTTCTCTACGAGAGCAAGGGCCCTCTCGGGATCTTCCAGCAGGCGGGCGACCTGAAGGCCGAGCTCCTGCACGGCGGCGAGACGACCACGCTGACGTCCGACCGCACCTCGGCCAAGCTGCTGTTCTCGGCCGATCTCATGCCGCCGGACACCGAGACGCCGCCCGCGACGCTCGGCAACGTGTCCCCGGAGGCGCGGGCCAAGATGAGGCTGCTCCACCTGGACGTGCCCGATGTGTGGCGCGCGGCGCGCGAGGTGCTGCCCCGGGGGACGCGCGAGGACTCCCCGGCGTTCCACAAGATCTTCTCGCTGCTGAACGTGCGCCATCTCGTCTCGCACGCCAAGTTCCTGAACGGGCCGATCGTCTCCGACCTCATCGTCCGCGGCCAGGGCATGCCGTCGCGGTCGTCGCTGTCGGTCTCGGGCGAAATGGGCCAGGCCACGGTCGTGGGCATGGTCGACCAGGTGTACGGCGACATCCTCTTCGGGCTCGGCAGCGCCGGCGTGTCCTGGGGCGGGACGTCCGGCCACACCACCGGCAGCTCGTCGAAGGTCGGCGACGTCGATGACGGCGGCAAGAGCAGCGACAGCGGGTCGACCGCGCCCGGCCGCTCCAGCGGCACCTCCGAGTCGACCGCTTTCACCAACATCTGGGGCACGGAGGAACTCCTCATCGAGTTCGGCCGCCAGTACGTCATCCAGGCGCCGGTGGATCTCACGCTCACCGGTTCGGAGACCGCGGCGCCCGGGCTGCCGGGCGCCGACGTCACGCTGCGCACGAACGCCGCCCCGGCCCAGGGCACCGGGCTGTTCACGATCTCCGAGTACGACGCGCTGGTCCTCTACATGGAAGGCAAGCTCGACCTGCCGCCCCGGCTGGTGAGCGACGCCATCGAGCGCCTACGCAACGGCAGCCTGCCGCTGGACGCCGACGTGGCCGTACCTCTGGTGCAGAAGTATCTGCTGGACGTCGCCCGCGCGCGGAGCGCCGGGGAGGACGTCGGCTACGCCGACCGGCACACGCCGACGGCGCTGCTCGACACGATCAACGAGCTGACCGGGCTCGGGGAGAACCCGAACTCCCCGAACGCCGACAAGGAGCAGCAGCTCCAGAATGTGCTGAGCGAGGCGATCGACCTCATCGAACGCTCCCGCGACGTCGTGCTGGCGCCGTCGTTCGACATGGCGACGGGCATGTCACTGGTGGAGTCGATCACTCTGACCGACGAGCAGGGCACGGTGATCTCGTCTCGCGAAGCGGTGGAGGCCGCCATCCTGGCTCAGGAGCCCGAGGCGGGGGACCGTATCCAGAACGAGCAGGATCTGGACACCGACTTCTCCGAGAACTCCATCAGGATCCACCTCGACGACGCGTGGTCCCGCCGCGGCTTCGAGCGGAGTTACGCCCTGCGGGCCGACGATCCGTCGAAGCCGCCGGAGGAGCTGACGGTCAAGTACCGGCTGATCCCCATGGATCCCGCGGATTCGCGGAGGGCCAAAGCTCTCACGCACTCGAAACTCTCGGGGATCATCAAGCAGCTCTACGCCTACATCGACCGCACCTTCTCGCGGTCCCGGACGGTCTCCTACGCCGCGGGCCTGAATTACAACGGCAGCGACGACGGCCAGGGCGACGGCGCCGGCCTCGCGACGGACCGGGGCCATACTTACACGCACTCCGTCAACACGCAGAACACCCGCCTGAACCGGATCGGCCTGTTCTTCGGGAACAACCGGGTCCGCCAGGACGACATGATCGCCGTCGTCCAGGTCTCCCGGCACCGGGTGGGTGACGAGCCGGACTTCGGCCCTGCGGTCGTGCTCGACGCGTCGCTGGTGCGGCGGGTCCCGACCGGCATGATCATGTCCGCTGACCGGGACCCGGGGCCGATCTCCACCGCGCCCGACCCCCGGCAGGCGGAGCTGCGGGCCGGGATGGTCCCGGCGGCGATCTGGGAGGATCCGGCCAAGCCCGACCTGTTCGAAGTGATCACCAAGCAGCTGTCGAAGATGGTGGGCGCCAAGACCGTCCGGGCACAACGGTCGTATCTGGTCAACCGCCTGGCGCGATCGGCCCTGCTGCCCGCCTTCGAGCGGATGTCCGGGCAGGTCGGTGACGTGATAGAGATTCCCGGCAGCCACGCCCGGAACAAGGCCGCACAGGTCACCGTCCACGCCCGCACCTCGGACCTCACCATCGTCGCCGGACCGTTCGACGGGGAGAAGGGCCAGGTCAACAGGCAGGCCGAGTCCCACAACGTCTCCATGTCCCGCAGCCGGGTCATGCCCGTCGGCGCCAACGTCAACGGGAGCAACGAGGATTCCGGCCTGAACGGCGGCATGCGCGGCGGCGAGCAGGTGTCCGAGACCGTGAGCGACCATCACGGCGCCCGGCGCGAGCGCAGCAGCTTCGAGAAGGGCGCCCTGTACATCGTCCGGTTCAGGGTGGACTTCGACCTCACGTTCGAACGGGCCAAGCGGGCTCCGGGCCAGGAGCAGGACACCACCGGCAAGCCCGTCCACATGCCGAGCGCCGCGAACGGCCTGGTGGACGTGGTCCTCACCGGGGAGGAACTGGAGGAGCTCATCCACCGGATGGAGTCGAACGTACGGCTCGCTCCCGCATTCGATCCGGACACCAAGTCGCAGCGATTCGTTCCGGATGACTCCCGCCGTGGGCTGATCCAGGTACTGCAGGCCGCGCGTCTCGCCGCCCGCGACCGGGGCGTTCCGGTTCGCGTGAGGATCCGCGAGCAGGGCACCATGCACGATCACGTGGCCGCCCCCGACGGTTCGGTGCACAGCATGACCCCGGACAAGGCCGAGTTCGCCGCCGCGTTCGCCACCCTGCCTCCCGCCCTGCTGGACGCCGCCGACCAGGCCGGCCTCCAGCTGCACCAGGCGTTCCTGACCTCGCGGCTGCGCGCCCCGTTCGTCCAGCAGGTCAGGGCCGCGTTGAACGAGCGGGGCTTCTTCATGGCGGAGGCCTCGAAGCCGATCTGGCCCGCCGACGTCCGCAAGCCGCAGTCCCCCGTGGGCGGCAGCGTCGCCCAGGGCTGGGCCGGCGGCGCCTCGCCCTCCCCCGCGATCGAGGGCACGGTCTTCGACCGGGCGGCCCGGCCCGACGGGACGCCCGACCTCACCCTGGAGGAGGCGCGCGGGCAGGACCTCACCGTGCACGACCTGGGCGGCGCCGCCGCGTACCTGTCCTGGACGGCCGGCGACCGGCTGACCGTCCAGTTCCCCGCCGCGCCCGACCAGCACGTCCGGGTGGTGATCGAGGACCCGGGCGCGGGGCTCAACGGCTCCACCGAGGTACGCGCGGGCACGCCGGAGGACCCGCACGTGATGCGCCTATGGCAGCGGACGCACCCGGACGTGGTGTCGTCGATCATGGTGCACGAGCTCTCACACGTCGCGCAGGCCGTCACCGCGGCCGCGGCCGGCACGCCGCAGGGCGTGGTCAGGCCGTCGTCGCCGGACCGCGAGGGCGACGACCTGTGCCTGCTCCCCCGCCTGGACGAGCACGTCCACCTGGCGCGCCGGTGGCACGCGGCCACCGACCCGGCCGTCCGCGGGCGGCTGGCCGACGCGATCGACGCCATCGCGGACGACCTCGAACGCCGGGGCCACACGCCGCCCCCGCCGCCCTGGGGCACGGGCCCGCGCGACGCCGCGCCCGAGCAGAACCGGATCGCCAGGCTGCTCAGCGGCGGCCCGGCGGCGGACCCCGCCCTCGCGGCGGCGCATCGGCTGTCGCTCCCGGAGACGGCCGCGGTCGCCGCCGTCCAGCGCGCCGCGGCCGCCATGGACGCCCGGGTCCACGTCCGCGCGCCCGGCCGCCTGGACATCGTCCTCCCCGGCCGCCCGCCCATCCCCGTCGAGATCCATCCTCCGGGGTCCGCCGTGCCCGAGCAGCGCCGCGCGCCCGAGCAGGGGGCGCTCACGTTCCAGGTGGACGCGCGGCTCACGATCGGGGCGAACGAGCGCGCCGCCGCCGCGGCGACCGCGCAGGCGATCGCGCGGGCCAGAGGGCAGGCGGCAGCGGACCAGGCGGCCCTGGCGGAGCTCTACGAGGCCGTACGGCAGGTGCGGGCGGCCACCACGGCGCAGCGGCCCGGCCGGTTGGGCGTGCTGTTCGACCTGGTCAACGCCCACCCGGAGGTGCTGCGGCTGGTACCGGAACCGGTGGCGGCCGAGCTGGCGACGCTCGCGGCGGGCGACCGGCCCCGCGACTGGCCCGCCCACCTGCAGCGCTTGCGCACGCTCGCCAACACCACCGGCTGGCTCCCGCCGGACCAGGCGTGCCAGTGCCCGGACGGCGAGCCGTGCACGTGCGGCCGCGGCGGAGGAACCCAGCCGGACGTGCCCGGCGATACCGTCATCGCTCCGGAGCAGGTGACGGCCGGCACGGTCCGGGCATGAGCCGGACGCCGGAGTTCCGGCATCATGGGGAATCCCGAGCGAGAGGACGGTCATGACGTTCGCGGTGGCGAGGACGAGGGACGAGGCCCACCTCTATCTCGATCTGCACCCGTGCGCCTGCGGGTCGGTGGAAACCTCCTGGCAGAGCGGGCTGGTCAGCGTGGACGGCGGGCTGGTCAACCGCTACCACGGCACGTGCGAGGCGTGCGGGACACCCCGGGAGTACGTGTTCGGCCTGCCGGAGCGGCCCCTGATGCCCGCCGGTTATCCGACGTTCGGCGGGGAGGAGCCGTCGGAGCTGCTCGACGCGGGCGAGTGGATGTGGGTGGCCGACCTGTCGGCGGGCAACGTGCCGACGGACGACCCGGCCGAGGCGGAGCGCACGCTGCGGGTCGCGGCGGCGGCCGTGGCGGAGGTGGTCAAGTTCGTGCCGCCGGGCGCGGACGAGGTGCCCGACGACGGGTTCTGGTCGGAGCGGGGGCAGCGGATGCGGGCGCAGGAGCCGGGCCGGTTCCAGCTCGACCGGCTGCTGGTCGTGCGGGACACCTACCAGGGGCTGGTGGAGCGGTATGCCTGAGCGGAAGCGCGCCCGCACGCTCGTGGAGGCGTACGTGTACCTCGACCTGGCCGGCGGCTCGCGCGACGCGACCACCCAGGAGACGGCGGACGGCTGGGTGGTGCGCCTCGGCGGGGCGGAGGTGCTCGTGCCCCGCGAGTCCGAGGCGCGGGCGAGGGAGCGGGACCTGGTGTTCGGCGCCGGGGTGTCGGAGCTGATCGACCCCGGCCAGTGGGTGCTCATCGCGACCACGTACGCGCGCCGGGCGATGGAGGGCGCGCTGTACTCCGCCGCCGACCCCTCGGACGCCCGCAAGCACGACGAGGTGGCGTCGGGCTGGCGGTTCGCCGCCGAGGCCCTGGAGGAGGCACTGAAGTTCTTCCCCGACGGCGCCGCCGAGCTCGAATCGGAGGAGTTCTGGACGGAGACGGGCAGGTCGCTGCGCGCGTCGGAGCCCGACCGGGTCACCAGGGCCAAGCTGGAGAAGGACCTCGCCTTCTACCACCGGAGCCTGGACGACTTCCTCCGCCTGCACGGCCGCTGAGACGACGACAAGCGGAAAGCCCCGGCCCACCATGGTGAGCCGGGGCTTTCCCGTCGAGTACGCCGCCAGGGACTCGAACCCCGGACCCGCTGATTAAGAGTCAGCTGCTCTGACCAACTGAGCTAGCGGCGCTTGCGGGGATGAATATACCGGCGATTCGCATGCTGGTCGAATCGGTTGGACGCGGACATCTCCGGCTAGAATAAAGTTCGGCCACCAGACAGGAGCATCGATGTTCGCATCCCCCGCCGACGTGACCGAGCGGCTCACCGCCGTCGACTATCTCTCCGACGACGCCATCTCCACCTCGGTGTTCCTGGCCGCCGCACTCGGCAAGCCGCTGCTCGTGGAGGGCCCCGCGGGCGTCGGCAAGACCCAGCTGGCCAAGGCCGTCGCCCAGGCCACCGGGTCCGCCCTGGTCAGGCTCCAGTGCTACGAGGGCCTGGACGAGGCGCGGGCGCTGTACGAGTGGAACTACAAGAAGCAGCTGCTGCGGATCCAGGCCACCAGCGCCGACGACGACATCTTCACCGAGGAGTTCCTGCTGGAGCGGCCGCTGCTCAAGGCCATCAGGGCCGAGGAGCCGACCGTGCTGCTCATCGACGAGATGGACAAGGCCGACGTCGAGGTCGAGGGCCTGCTGCTGGAGCTGCTGTCCGACTTCCAGGTGACGATCCCGGAGCTGGGCACGATCGTCGCCAGGCGCAGGCCGTACGTGGTGCTGACCTCGAACGCCACCCGCGAGCTGTCGGAGGCGCTCAAGCGGCGCTGCCTCTACCTGCACATCGAGTACCCGACACCCGAACGCGAGCGCGACATCGTGCTCGCGCAGGTGCCGTCGCTCCCCGCCGGCGTGGCCGAGCAGCTCGCCCGCACGGTGGCGACGCTGCGCGCGCTGGAGCTGAAGAAGGCGCCGTCGGTGGCCGAGACCGTCGACTGGGCCCACACGCTGCTGGCGCTCGGGCGGGGCGACCTGGACGAGGAGACGGTGGCGGAGACCTTGGGCGTGGTGCTCAAGCACAACTCCGACCACGAGCGTGCCGTCAAGGAACTCGGGCTGGCCTGATGTCGCTCGTCGACAGGCACATCGGATTCGTGCACGCGCTGCGGGACGCCGGGCTGCCCGTGTCGCTGGCCGAAGGGCTGGACGCGGCGCGGGCGCTACAGGTGATCGACCTGGTCGAGAGGGAGTCGCTGCGCGAGGCGTACGCGGCCACGCTGGTGAAGAAGCCGGCCAACCGGCCCGGCTTCGACGTGCTGTTCGACCTGTGGTTCCCGCCGACGACGAGCGGCCTGCGGCAGCGTGAGGACGTCGACCTGGACCAGGCCCCGGTCCCCGAGCTGCGCGAGCACCTGGCCGGGCTGCTGATGGACGGCACGGAGAGCGAACTGCGCGCGTTCGCGCGGGCCATGGTGGGCCGTTTCGGCAGGCAGGAGGCGCGGCCGGGGCGGCAGAACTGGTTCTCCTACAGCGTGCTGCGCGCCCTGTCGCCCGAGACGCTCATGGCCGGCATCCTGCGCGAGGTGCTGGCCGGGCAGGAGCGCGGCGGGCTGGCCGAGAAGACCGCCCGGCAGCGGGTGAACTCGGGCATCAGGCGGTTCGAGGAGGCGGTCTCCGCCGACGTGCGCCGCCGCATCGCCGAGGACTCCGGGATCGAGAAGATCGCCCGCTCGGCCGTGCGGCCGCCGCTCGACCAGCTCGACTTCCTCCGCGTCACCAAGGCCGACCTGGCCCGGCTGCGCCGCGAAATCCATCCGCTGGCCCGCAGGCTGGCCGCGCGGCTGACGATCAAGCACAGGAAGGGCAGGCGCGGGCGGCTGGACTTCCGCCGCACCGTGCGGGCCTCGCTGCAGAGCGGCGGCGTGCCGATGGACACCCATTTCAAGCCGCCCCGGCCGCACAAGCCCGAGCTGGTCATCCTCTGCGACACCAGCGACTCGGTGTCGTCGTTCGCGCACTTCACGCTGCTGCTCACGTACGCGCTGCGGGAGCAGTTCACGAAGGTGCGGGCGTTCGGGTTCGTGGACACCGTGGACGAGATCACCCGGTTCTTCCAGCCCGGCGCCGACGTGCTGGACGCGATGAGCCGGCTGGCGACCGAGGCCGACATGGTGCGCTTCGGCCGCACCAACTACGGTCACGCGCTGGAGACGTTCGCCGAGCGTTACGGCGACGCGATCGGCCCGAAGAGCTCCCTGCTCATCCTGGGCGACGCCCGCTCCAACTACCAGCCGCCCGCCCTGGAGGTGCTGAAGTCGCTGGCCGGCCAGGCCCGCCACGCGTACTGGCTGAACCCGGAGCCGCGCCGCCAGTGGGACACCGGCGACTCGATCGCCACCGACTACGGCACGGTGGTGCCGATGCACGAGTGCAGGAACGTGGCCCAGCTGACCGCGTTCATCGAGGACATCGCCTGACCCGTCGCCGGCGGCGGGTCAGACGCGCTGCAGCTCGCGGGCGGCGGTGCGGGCCAGCAGCTCGATCTGCGCGGCGTCCAGCAGGGCCTTCTGGTTGGCCTTGATGTGCCTGGCCACCAGGCGCGGCTTGAGGAAGGTGACGCCCTCGGCCGTGAGCGAGCCGCCGCGCGGCAGCATGCCGCAGTGGACGGCCATCAGCGGGCTGATGGAGATCTGGATGCCGGTCTCGCGGCCGAGCAGCTCGGCGAACGCCTGCGCGGCGTCGCACAGCGGCTTGGCCGTCTTCGTGCCGTACTTCTCGCCGAAGAACAGCCGCCCGTTGTAGGAGGCGATCTCGGTGTCGGGGCTCCACGACTCGTTGTCGACGATCCACACCCCGCCCGGCCCGATCACCAGGTGGTCGATGGACGCCTGGTCCCTGATGGCGCGGCCGTCGAGCACGCGATAGCCCTGCCTGCCGAGTGAGCGCCGCAGCAGCCGGCCCGTGATGGCCTCGCCGCGCCGCCTGCCCCGCCAGACCGCGGTGGCCCGGAACGCGCGCCAGTCGAGCCACCAGTCGATGCCCGCGACGACGCCGCCGAGCGCGACGGCGTAGAGGACGGGCGCCGGAAGGGCGAACCGGAGCGCGATCGCGAACCCGGCGACGGCTCCCACCGCCGCCTTGACCATGCGGGAGCGGCGCCTGCTCTGGGCTCCCTCCCGCCAGAACTTCTCGTACCACCACTGCGGAGACGATCCTGTGAATTTCTCGTCCTGCTGCACGTAGATAGAGCCACCGGGCACGGCAAACTCCCCGAATGAAGATGTCGTGAAACCACAGGATCTGCTACGCCGAAGATCCCTCGCCGAACTAAGAGATACCCCATGCCGAAGCAAGGCGAGCCTAAGGTGACGTAATTGGTACCTCCAGGGCCACAATCAAGACGCTCAACCGACCAGTCGGTATGCTTGCCCCGTGAAAGATGAACCGGTACGCCAGCGGCTCCTCGGCGAGGCCACCAGGCTCTTCGCCGAGCAGGGCTTCGAGAGCACCTCGGTGCAGGAGATCGTCGTCGCGGCGGGCGTCACCAAGGGCGCCATGTACCACTACTTCGACTCCAAGGACGACCTGCTGCACGAGATCTACGCCAGGGTCCTGCGCATGCAGATGCAGCGCCTGACGCAGATCGCCGACAGCGGCGGCACGGTCGTGGAGCGGCTGCACCGGGCGGCGGCCGACGTGGTGGAGACCACGACGGACAACCTCGACGACTCCAAGATCTTCTTCCGCTCGATGCACCTGCTCGCCCCCGAGACCCGCAAGACCGTGCGGGCCGAGCGCCGCCGCTACCACGAGCGCTTCCGCGACCTGGTGCTGGAGGGCCAGCGCGAGGGCGTGTTCAGCGACCGGGTGCCGGCCGAGCTGGTCGTCGACTACTTCTTCGGCTCGGTGCACCACCTGGGCACCTGGTTCCACGCGGACGGGCCGCTGACCGGTGCCCAGGTGGGCGAGCACTTCGCCGACCTGCTGCTGACCTCACTCGGGGCCGGGCACCCCGGCGAGTGAGGCCAGCGCCTCCCGGTGGTCGCCCGGCGTGCCGAGCGCGACCTCCGCGGACTTGGCGCGCTTGAGATACAGGTGCAGCGGGTGCTCCCAGGTCATGCCGATCCCGCCGTGCAACTGCAGCGCCTCCTCCGCGGCGCGTACGGCCACGCCCGCGTTCCACGCCTGGGCCACGGCGGCCGCGACCGGCGTGTCCTCGGTGACGGCGTTGCGGGCGGCGGCGCGGGCGCGCACCACGTCCAGCCACAGGTCGGCCAGCCGGTGCTTGATCGACTGGAAGGAGCCGACCGGCCGGGCGAACTGGTGACGCTCCTTGACGTAGGCCAGCGTGGTGTCCAGGCACCACTGCGCGACCCCGTACTGCTCGGAGGCCAGCAGCCCGGCGCCGAACCGCAGGACGGCCACCAGGTCCACGTCGCCCACGCGGGTGGCGCCCGCGCCGTCGAACGTGACGGTGGAGACGGGCCGGGTGAGGTCGAACGAGGTCTCCGCCCGCACCTCGGCGCCCTCCACGTGATACAGGTCGCCCTCGACCGGGACGAGCAGCACGTCGGCCACGTCGGCCCCGGCGACGCCGGTGACCGTGCCGGACAGCGTCCCGCCCGAGTGCCGCACCGACGCGCCGCGGTCGGGCCGGTACGGGGACGCGGCGAACGACACCGCCAGCGCGGCCGTCGAGCGCCCGTCGGCCAGCCGTTCGAGCAGCTCGCCCGCCCCCGCCTGGACGAGCGCGCGGGTGGCCAGCACCGAGCTGGTGAAGAACGGCACCGGCGCGATGCCGCGGCCCAGCTCCTCCAGCACGACGGCGGCCTCGCTGGCGGACGCGCCCGCGCCGCCGTACTCCTCGGGGACGATCAGCCCGGCCACGCCGATCTCCCCGGCCAGCGTCTTCCACAGGTCCGGGTCGTACGGCCGCGACTCGGCGCGCTTGAGCACCGCCGACGGCGGGCAGCGGTCGGCGAGCAGGTCGCGCACGGCGGCCCGGAGCTCCTCCTCGACCTCGGAATACAGCAGGCTCATCGCGGCAGGTCCTTCCAGGGCACGTCCTTGTCGATGCGGGGTTCCGAGGGCAGGCCGAGCACCCGTTCGGAGATGATGTTGCGCAGGATCTCCGAGGTGCCGCCCTCGATCGAGTTGCCCTTGGCGCGCAGGTAGCGGTAGCCGGGGCCGCGGCCGTAGAAGTCGACGGTCTCGGAGCGGCGGAAGGCGTAGTCGTCGTAGCCGAGGTCGCGCAGGAACTCCATCTCCAGGCCGGTCAGCGCCTGGTTGAGCTTGGCGAACGACAGCTTCATGCCGGACCCCTCGGGCCCCGGCTGGCCGGCGGCGAGCTGCTCGCGCAGCCTGGCGCCCGACAGGCGGGTCACCTCGGCCTCCACCCAGAGCGACAGCAGCCGCTGGTGCAGGTCGTGGGTGCGCAGCTCGGGGTGCTCCCGCCAGGAGCGCAGCACGCCGCCCACCATGCCGCCGCCGCGGGCGCCACCGCCGCCGCCGATGGCCACCCGCTCGTTCATCAGCGTCGTCTGCGCGACCCGCCAGCCGTCGCCGACCGCGCCCAGCCGCAGGTCGTCGGCGAGCCGGACGCCGGTCAGGAAGACCTCGTTGAACTCGGCCTCGCCGGTGATCTGCCGCAGCGGCCGGACGTCGACGCCGGGCGCCTGCATGTCGCAGACGAAGTACGTCAGGCCGCGGTGCTTGGGCACGCCGGGGTCGGTGCGGGTGACCAGGATGGCCCAGCGGGCGTGGTGGGCGCCCGACGTCCACACCTTCTGCCCGTCGACCACCCACTCGTCGCCGTCCCGGACCGCCCGGGTGGCGAGCGTGGCCAGGTCGGAGCCGGCGCCGGGCTCGCTGAAGAGCTGGCACCAGATCTCCTCGCCGGTCCACAGCGGCCGCAGGAAGCGCCGCTTCTGCTCCTCGGTGCCGAAGGCGAGGATGGTGGGCGCGGCCATGCCCAGGCCGATGCCCTGCACGCCGCCGTCGATCTGCGGGGTGCCGGCCAGCTCCCGCTCCACGACCGCCTGCATGTCACGGGAGAGCCCGAGACCGCCGAGCCCTTCGGGGAACCAGACCCAGGCCAGGCCGGCGTCGAACCTGGCGCGCAGGAACTCCAGCCGGTCGCCTGCCGGGTCGTTCTCACTCAGGAACGCGGCGACGCGTTCCTTGAGCCGTGCTTCGTCCACTCCAGCTCCTGTCGTCGGGGGATCACATGTGCTTCTTGAGCTCGCGGTAGGCCAGCGACCGCTTGTGCACCTCGTCCGGCCCGTCGGCCAGGCGCAGCGACCGGGCCCCGGCCCAGAGCCCGGCCAGCGGGAAGTCCTGGGAGACACCGCCCGCGCCGTGCACCTGGATGGCCTTGTCGAGGATCCACTCCACGGTGATCGGGGTGGAGATCTTGATGGCCTGGATCTCGGTGTGGGCGCCCTGGTTGCCGACGGTGTCCATGAGCCAGGCGGTCTTCAGCACGAGCAGGCGCAGTTGCTCGATCTTGATGCGGGACTCGGCGATCCAGTCCTGCACCACGCCCTGCCGGGCGATCGGCTTGCCGAACGTGGTCCTGGCCAGCGCCCTGCCGCACATCAGCTCGACGGCCCGCTCGGCCATGCCGATCAGGCGCATGCAGTGGTGGATCCGGCCGGGGCCGAGCCTGGCCTGGGCGATGGCGAAGCCGCCGCCCTCCTCCCCGACGAGGTTCTCCGCCGGGACGCGGACGTCCTCGAAGAGGATCTCGGCGTGCCCGCCGTGGTCGGCGTCGTCGTAGCCGAAGACGCTCATGCCGCGCCGGATGTCCATGCCGGGGGTGTCGCGGGGCACCAGGATCATGCTCTGCTGGCGGTGCTTGGGCGCCTCTGGGTCGGTCTTGCCCATCACGATGAAGATCTTGCAGTTGGGGTTCATCGCGCCGGAGGTGAACCACTTGCGGCCGTTGATGACGTACTCGCCGCCGTCACGGACGATCGAGGTGGCGATGTTGGTGGCGTCGGAGGAGGCCACGTCGGGCTCGGTCATCGCGAACGCCGAGCGGATCTCGCCGTCGAGCAGCGGGCGCAGCCACTCCTTGCGCTGCCACTCGCTGCCGAACATGGAGAGCACCTCCATGTTGCCGGTGTCGGGCGCGGCGCAGTTGGTCGCCACAGGCGCCAGCCGCGGGCTGCGGCCCATGATCTCCGCGAGCGGCGCGTACTGGAGGTTGGTCAGCCCGGCGCCGTGGTCACCGGGCAGGAACAGGTTCCACAGGCCACGCTTCCTCGCCTCGTCCTTCAGGTCCTCGACGAGCGGCGGGACGCCCCAGCCGCTGGCCTTGGCCTGCTCCTCGAAGGCGGGCTCGGCCGGGTAGACGCACTCGTCCATGAACTGCAGCAGGCGCCGGCGAAGGTCTTCGGTGACGCTGTCGAAAGCGAAGTCCATGCCGGGAGCCTACCGACCGGCCGGTATGGCTGTCGACAGTGGTCTCCGCCAAAACCCGCCAGGTGGCTCTCTCCCGTACGGACCGGTCCCCCGTAAGGTCACCGCCATGACCGCACACCTTCCCGCACCCGTGACGCTGGAGAACGACGTCGTCCGGCTGGAACCCCTCTCCCCCGGCCACGTGCCGGACCTGTTCGCCGCGGGCGGCGGTGACGACGAGGTGTGGCGGTGGATGCCGATCGCCACCCCGCGCGCCGAGGAGGAGCTGGCGGCGGCCGCCCGGTCGCTGATCGAGGACGACAGGCACGTGCCGCTGGCCGTGCTGCTCAAGGAGACCGGGCGGGCGGTCGGCTGGACCGCCTACTGCGACGTGCCGGGGTTCGACGAGAGCGTCGAGATCGGCTGGACCTGGTACGGCCGCGCCCACTGGCGCTCGGCCGTGAACACCTCCTGCAAGCTCCTGCTCCTCGACCACGCCTTCGACAAGCTCGGCCACAACCGGGTGCTGCTCAAGACCGACGCGCTCAACCTGCGCTCCCAGGCCGCCATCAAGCGGATCGGCGGGCTGCACGAGGGCACGCTCCGCCGCCACCGCCGCAGGCCGGACGGCACCTGGCGCGACACGGCCTGCTTCGGCATCCTCGACGACGAATGGCCGTCCCACCGCGCCCGCCTCACCGGCTGACACCCGCCCCGCCGCCGTCCCGGTGTCAACCCCGCCGCCGGCTCCGGCCGGCGTCGCTCCGGCCGTCGCCCTGGTCGGCGAGCATGCCTCTCAGCAGATCCCGCACGCCGGCCCGCAGGTCGTCCGGCGACGGCTCGGCGCCCGCGCCGGCGATGACGTCGAACATGACGCCCTCGGCGAACGCCACGAGCTGGCGGCCGTGCCGTACCGGATCACGCGAGCCCGCGGCGGCGAGCAGGGCGACGGCGGGATCGCGGAACCGGCGGCCCGCCCGGTCGTAGATCTCCCGCAGCTCCGGCCGCCTGGTCGCCTCCAGCGCCAGCTCGTAGCGGGCCAGCGTGCGCCGCCGGTCGCGCAGCTGGGCCGTCAGCACTCCGGCGAGCAACTCGGTCAGGTCGGCGCCCGGCGGCGGCCCGTCGCCCATCGCCCCGGAGAACAGCCGCTCCTCCAGGTCGGTGAGCCGCGACAGGGTGAGCTCCAGGAGCGCGGCGCGGGTGCGGGCCACGTTGGACGTGGACCCGGGCGGCAGCCCGGCGGCCTCGTCGACCGCCCGATGGGTCAGCCCGCGCATGCCCCGCTCGGCCAGCAGGGTGATCGCCGCCTCCGCCACGGCCTCGGATCGCTTCACGGACCCCGATACTACGCTTGTAGTCCAAACTACGGGCGTAGTATGTTGCCACTACAGAAGTAGTGAGGGGGATGGACATGAAAGCGATCGTCATCGGTGGCGGCATCGGAGGGCTGACCGCGGGTGTCGCCCTGGACCGCAAGGGATGGGACGTCACCGTCCTGGAGCGGACGCCGAAGCTCGAACCGGTCGGCTCCGGGCTGGCCATAGCGGTCAACGCGCTGCGCGCCCTCGACACCGTAGGACTCGGCGACCCGGTGCGGGCGCGCGCCAGGATGCAGGGGCAGATCGGGATCCGCAGGCCCGACGGCCGCTGGCTCACCCACACCAGCGGCAGCGCGGCCGAGGAGCGCTACGGCGACCGGACGGCCGTGGTGCTGCTCCGCGCCCAGCTGGTGGACCTGCTGGCCGAGTCGCTCGGGCCCGACCGGCTACGCCTCGGCACCACGGTCACCGGCGTGGACGCCGCCACGGGCACCGTGCGGACGGACGCCGGCGAGTTCACCGGCGACCTGGTCGTGGCCGCCGACGGCATCCACTCCCCGACCCGCCGGGCGCTCTTCCCCGGCCATCCCGGGCCGGTCTACTCGGGGGTGACGGCCTGGCGCGGCCTGGCGCCCATGCCGGCCGCGACGCCGCGCAACAGCGAGACCTGGGGCCGGGGGCTGGTGTTCGGCGCGCACCCGCTGGACGAGATGACGGTGTACTTCTACGCCACCGACGTCGCGCCCGCAGGCGGCGCCGCCGGTGACGAGAGGGCGGAGCTGGTGCGCAGGTTCGGCGGCTGGCACGAGCCGATCCCCGAGCTGCTGCGCACCGCCGACCCGGCCCACGTCCTGCGCAACGACCTCTACTACCTGCGCGAGCCGCTGCCCGCGATGCACGCGGGGCGGGTGGCGCTGCTGGGCGACGCGGCCCATGCGATGACGCCCCACCTGGGCCAGGGCGCCTGCCAGTCGATCGAGGACGCGGTCGTGCTCGCCCACCTCGCCGGGGGCGACCTGGCCGCCTACACCGAGGCCAGACTGAGCCGCACCGCCGGGATCGTGCGCAAGGCCATGAGCATCTGCCGGACGACCAAGCTGCGCAACCCGCTCGCCGTGGCCCTGCGCGACCTGGGCATGTCGCTGGCCACGCGGGTCACGCCAGATCTGATGCTGCGGCAAATGGACGGGGTTCTGCGGTGGCGGCCACCGGCGCCGGCCGGGAGTGATCGGGTGCGAGACGGCCGAGCGTGATCGTGCCGGCGATGGTCAGCGCCGCCGCGCACACGGCGGGGATCGCGGTGGACGGGCTGGTCGGCAACGACTCGCCGAGCAGCAGCGCGCCGGCCATCACCGACGTGATCGGGTCGACCACCTGCACGCCCGCGTAGGCGATGCCGAAGTAGCCGACCGCGTAGGAGCGCTGCAGCAGCACCACCGCGAAGATCAGCAGCACCGGGATGGCGAGCGTGAACCAGTGGACCAGCCGCCCGAGGTCGCCCTCCAGGCCGCCCCCCACCACCCGGACGAACGTCGAGACGCTGGCCGTGACCGCGCCCGCGCCGATCGCCAGCAGCATCGCCCTGACCGGCCCGCGCACCCGGGCGGCGGCGACCTGCGTGGCCAGCGCGATCAGCGTGATCACGCCGATGAACCCGAGCGCGGCCCCGTCGCTCAGCCGGGGCGTGACGTCCTGGTGGGGCACCAGCATCATCAGCCAGAGCAGGCCCACCGCCACCGCGATAGAGCCGAAGATCTCCGCCTTGTACGGTTTGCGACCGTACATGAAGGCGGCCAGCGGCACCGCGAACACCAGCGTCGCCACGCTGATCGGCTGGACCGCCACCAGCGGCGCGAAGCTCAGCGCGACCGCGTGGAGGCACGCGCCGGTGAACCCGATGACGCCGCCGATCCACCATCGGGGGCGCCGCATCAGCCTGAGCGACGCGCCCTCGGCCACGGCTTCGTACTGCTGCAGCGCCGCCCCCAGCGCGTATCCGAGAGCGCCCGCCAGCGCGATGAGCACGCCGATCCAGGTCATGGGCGTGCTCGGTGGGGAGGAGATCCTTGGAGCATTGCCCCAGCTTAGAGGGTACGCGCCAGCCCCGAATCATCCTTTAGGCCATTCTTCCCCTTAAGGGGGCCGCGATCTGGCCCTCCGGGTTCAGGACTTCTCTGGGCAGACGCAGAACGCGTGGCCCTCCGGGTCCTGCATCACGATCCAGCCCACGCCCTCGTCGGTGACGCCCGGCTGGAACTCCGGCCTGGTGGCGCCCAGCGCGACGTACTCCTCGACGGCCTTCTCCACGTCGGGCACCCGGAAGTCGAAGTGGAACTGCTTGGCGGGGCTGGGCCACGGGACGGGCTCGCGGTCGGGGACCCTGCCGAAGTAGATGTTGGTCGTGCCGTCGCCCACGGCGGCGTACTCGTCCTCCGAGTACTGGATGGGCAGGCCGGTCAGCTGGTGGTAGAACTCCGCCAGCTTCTTCGGCTCCGCGCAGTCGATGGTCGTGGCGAGGAGCTTCGCTTTCGTCGTCATGCTCCGCAGCCTTCCAGGCATACCTGCCATCTGCTGTCAGGTACGGGCGGGGCCGCCCTTGATCCGCTTGAGGATGCGGTCCCACTCGGTGCCGAACGGGTTGTCCTGCACCAGGTAGGTCCAGGTGGCCTCGGGGCGCTTCAGGTCGGGCTCGGGGGCCTGGAACGCCTCCAGCGAGCGCCGCTCGATCTCCGCCTGCAGCGTCTTGTATTCGGCCACCGCCTCCCGCTGGAACTCGTCGATCGGGCTCATCCGGCCCAGCGCCCGCAGGTGGATGCCCTCGCGCAGGTCGTGCAGGAACGCGAGGTGCTCGGTCCAGCAGGTGTCGATGGCGTGCAGCACGATCTGGCGGGCCGTCTCCTCGCGGGTGTCCTCCGGCGCCGCCGCCCACTCCTCGGGGTGGGCCGCGGCCAGCGCGCGGGCCGCCGAGTCGGTGTGGAGCACCTTGTCGCGCCACTCCAGGATGAGCTCGCGCTGCTGTTCGAGCAGCCGGGTGTAACGCCAGGTGTTGCGGTGGATCTGCAGGTTGACGCCCTCGGCGATGCGCTGGGCGTGACCGACGATGTAGTCGGCGCGGCGGTGGCGCACCAGGCCGTCGGGGTCGGCGGCGGGCGGCCGCTCGTCGGGCGCGAACTGGGTGACCAGCTCGTCCTCCAGGCCGACGAAGAACACGGAGCCGCCCGGGTCGCCCTGCCGGCCCGCCCGGCCGCGGAGCTGGTCGTCCAGGCGGCTGCTGGCGTGGCGGCCGGAGCCGATCACGTACAGGCCGCCCAGCTCAGCGACGCCCTCGCCGAGACGGATGTCGGTGCCGCGGCCGGCCATCTGGGTGGACACGGTGATCGCGTCGCGCTCGCCCGCCCTGGCGATGATGGCGGCCTCTTCCGCGTCGTTCTTGGCGTTGAGCACCACCGGTTCGAGGCCGCGGCGGCGCAGCAGGTCGGCGAGGTTCTCCGACTCGGCCACGTCGAGCGTGCCGATGAGGATGGGCCTGCCGGTTTCGTGCACCCGCTGGATCTCCTCGACCAGCGCCGACTCCTTCTCCGGCACCGTCGGGTAGATCCGGTCGGGCTCGTCCTCCCTGACGCACGGCCGGTTCGGCGGGATCACCGCGACCTTCAGCCCGTAGAACTCGCCGAGCTGCTCGTGCACCGCGACGGCGGTGCCGGTCATGCCGCACACCCGCGGGTAGCGCCTGATCAGGCCCTGGATGGTGATCGAGTCGAGGATCTCGCCCTTGTCGCTGGCGGGCAGCGCCTCCTTGGCCTCGACCGCCGCCTGCAGACCGTTCGGCCAGCGCTGCAGCACCGCCACCCGGCCGCGCGACGGGTTGATGAGCTGCACCTTGCCGTCGCGCACGATGTAGTCGACGTCACGGGTGAGCAGGGCGTGGGCGTGCAGGGCGAGGTTGAGCTCGATCAGCGTGCCGGGCTCGTCCTGGTCGTAGAGCTCGACGTCCAGCCGCTTCTCGACGGTCTCGGCGCCTTTGGGCGTCAGGTAGACGTTGCGGGCCTGCTCGTCGATCTCGTAGTGGTAGCCGCGGACGAGTGTGCGGACCAGCACCGCCATCTCGGGCACGGTGTTGCCGGCGTCGGACGAGCCGGCCATCACCAGCGGCACCCTGGCCTCGTCGACCAGGACCGAGTCGGCCTCGTCGACCAGCGCCACCTCCGGCTCCGGCACGATCAGCTCGCTCGCGTCGGTGCGCAGCCGGTCGCGCAGCACGTCGAAGCCGATCTCGCTGACCGGCCCGTAGGTGATGTCCTTCGCGTACGCCTCGCGCCGCTCGGCGGGCGTGGAGTTCTGGTCGAGCCAGCCGACGGTGACCCCCATGGCCTCGTAGAAGGGGGCCATCCACTCGGCGTCGCGCCTGGCGAGGTAGTCGTTGACGGACATGACGTGCACCCGCCTGCCCTTCAGGGCGTAGCCCGCGGCCGCCATGGCGCCGGAGAGCGTCTTGCCCTCGCCGGTGGCCATCTCCGCGACCTTGCCGTCGAGCAGCGCGAGCGTGCCGAGCAACTGCACGTCGTACGGGCGGAGCCCGAGGGTGCGGTCGGCCGCCTCCCTGGCGACGGCGCAGAACGCGGCCAGGTCGCTCATGTCGGGCCGGGGCAGCTCGTCGAGCGTCTTGAGGCGGTCGGCGTGCCCGGCGGCGGCCTTGACGACCTTCCGGTAGGGGCTCAGGTTCGCCCCTCCGGGGCGGTCCAGAAGGTTCCTGACGATTCCTGTTATCGAGGCCACAGTTCCTCCAACGCGCGCTTCGCCGGCGCCGTTCCCTCGCGCCGGGGCGCAGCGGTCCGCCGTACGGACCTTAACCCATACGACGGACCGCACTCGCCCGTCCGCTAGCCCCGTGCCCGCCGGGCCGGGAACACCCCGGCCAGCAGCAGCAACGCGCATCCGGCCCAGCCCGCGGGGCCGGGCCGTTCACCTAGCAACGCCACCCCGATCAGGGCCGCGAAGGCGGCCTCGCCCAGGGAGACGATGGCGACGGTGGTGGCGCTCAGCGCGGTGAGCGCGCGGAAGAACAGCCCGTAGGCCAGCGCGGTGGGCACCGCGCCGAGGAACGCGAGCAGCGCCGCGCTCTCCCAGCTCAGCCGGGGCAGCACCCCGCCGGCCAGCGCGAACGGCAGCACGCACGCGGCCCCCACGAGGAACCCGGCCGCGGCGGTGGCCAGCGGGTCCCCCGGCTCCTCCGCCGTGCCGAGCCGCCGTGACAACAACGTCACCCCGGCGTAACCGAACGCCGACAGCAGCGCGAACCCGGCCCCGCCGAGCGCGCCCCCCGCCCCGGAGCCGCCCGGCGCCTCCGGGGAGCCCGCCATCAGGAGGGCGAGTCCCGTCAGGGCGGCCAGGAGTGCGGCGAGGCCGGACCGGCCGAGCCGCTCGCCGAGGAGAAGACGCCCGCCGAGGGCGGTGAACACGGGCGTCGCGCCCATGGTGATCACGGTGGCCACCGCGACCCCCGAACGCGCGATGGCCGCGAAGTAGGCCGCCTGGTAGACGGCCATGCCCGCGCCGACGACCAGCACGTGGCGGTCCAGCCGCCAGGACGCCCCGCCGAGCAGGGGCAGGAGGAACGCGGCGCCGAGGAGGAAGCGCCAGAAGGTGACGTCGAGGGCGTCGAAGCCGCCCGCGGCGAACAGCAGGGATCCCGCCGCGCCGCCGGTGCCCCACGCAGCCGCGGCCGTGACGACGTACCCGGTGGCACGCCGGATGGACAGTTGGGTCATGACAGATCGCTCCGGATGGGAGTGGTGGAGAAGGGCCCGGATGCGGGCAGCAGCCACCCCCGGATCGGTCAGACCCGGAAAATCAGGAAATGCCGCCCGCTAGCGGGCGGGAGGAGGGGAGCAGATCAATCGCGGCACGGGCTCACCTTAGCCGGGACGGAAAGCAGCGTTCATCCCGAAATCGGCGAGCCCGCCCGGGGACATCGAAAAGGCCGCGCCCGGCGACGCGGCCCACGGCGGTCTCCCCGTGGCTCACGGCCAGGAGGTGTCACCCGCGGGCTCGACCGGCTTCTCCAGCACGGCCAGCCGTTCGAGCAGGGTCAGGAACGTGGCCGCGTACGGGGAGGACCCGGTCACCGCCGCGACCCTGGACCAGTCCACCTGCTCCCGCAGCGCCCTGACCTGGGGCAGCAGCGCGCCGTAGTCGCAGGCGTGCTCCGACAGCGGCATCAGCCAGGAGATCACCAGGTCCGTGGCCTCCAGGACGGGCACGATCACCGCCGACGCCTTCATCGGCTCGGCCCGGTTCAGCAACTCGTCAGTGACCGGGCGGTCGGACACCTTGAAGATCAGATCCACCAGCTTGCCGTCGTCGTACGCCTTGACCAGCCAGTCCTCGGGCGGCTTGGCCGTCCGGAAACCGATGCCCCGCAGCGCTTCCAGAGCCGCGGGCACGTCGTGCTCGGTGACCACGAAGTCCACGTCGTGCAGGGACGGCGCCGCGCCGCGCGCGTACGCGGCGCACCCTCCCGCCAAGGCGAATTTCACGCCCGCGTCCTTCAAACCGGAGCTCGCCCGTTTGAGCGTGTCAAGGATGGCGTCAGTGACCTCATGACTATGACTGCTCATGAGAGCGGGCTACCCTCAGGCCCTTCGAATAGGCCTGTCCCGGCGCGTGAACCGACGGCCGAAGGGTAGCCGCGACCCCATGACGGAGTACCTGGAAAAGACCGGGCAGGAGTACGAAGGCGAGCATGATCGTCCCCTGGGCACCTACGCCCGCATCATCGGCGTGTACGGGACGGTCGTGGCGGCGGCGGCCGTCGCGGCGAAGCTCACCGGCAGGCGGCCGCCGGAGCGGATCGGGCCGATGGACGTGGCCCTGATGGCGGCCTGCACGCACAAGCTCGCCCGCCTCCTGGCCAAGGATCCGGTCACCAGCCCGATCAGGGCGCCGTTCACCCGGTTCGAGGGCGTGAGCGGGCCGTCGGAGCTGAAGGAGGAGCCGCGCAACACGGTCGGCGAGCTGGTGAGCTGCCCGTTCTGCATCGCCCAGTGGGCGGCCACGGGTTACGCCATCGGCCTGGTGTTCGCGCCGCGCGCGACCAGGCTGGTGGGAGCGGCGATGACGGCGGTGGCCGCCTCCGACTGGCTGCAGTTCGCGTACGCCAAGCTCGCCAGGTCCGCCTCATGAAAGAGGAAAATATCGGCGGCACATCGAATGTTAAAGGTCCCGCCACGAGGGCAGTGGCTGTGTCATGGCTACTTTGCTCTGGATCATCGCGGTAATTCTCGTCATCGCCGGCATCTATGTGATTCTGGCCCGTCGCGATCTCCTCTGGGGGATCGTCCTGATCGTTCTCGGGTTCCTGGTCGGCCCCGGTGGGGTCAGCATCTTCAATGTGTAGGGCGTGTTCTGACGCCCCACACGCTCGTTCGTCGGGCCGGTGTTTATCACCGGCCCGATGAATTGCCATAAATGAAGAAGGAGTTGTACGCCGAAGAAGCCCTTCCCGGATGACCGGGAAGGGCTTCACCATGAACGGCTACTCGTCGGCCAGGCAGTAGACCGCGTACGCGGCGCCGAGCACCGGCAGGGCGACGTTGCGCACGCGGATGCCGCCGGAGGTCATGCCCTTCTCGGTGCCCCTGTGCGCGTGGCCGTGCAGGATCAGGTCGGCACCCGCCGTGTCGACCGCCTCGGCGAGCAGGTAACTGCCCAGGAACGGGTAGATCTCCAGCGGCTCGCCCTCCAGCGTCTCCTTGATCGGAGAGTAGTGCGACAGCACCACCCGGCGGTCGGCGTCGATCTCCTTCAGCGCGTGCTGCCAGGACTCCGCGATCAGCCGGGTGTGGCGGACGAAGTTCTTGGTCTCGCGCTCGCCGAACTCGCTCGCGCACTTGCCCGCGAACCCGCCGCCGAAGCCCTTGCCGCCGACCACGCCGAGCCGCGTGCCGTCGCACTCGATGACCGCGCTGTCGTCGTTCAGCACGATGACGCCGGCGTCGCGCAGCTCACTGGCGATCTCGTGCTGCATGTCGGAGTGGTAGTCGTGGTTGCCGAGCACGGCCACGACCGGGATCGGCAGGTCGCGCAGCTCGTCGGCCACCACCCTGCCCTCCTCCAGCGTGCCGTGCCGGGTCAGGTCGCCGGCCACCATGAGGATGTCGGCGCGGTCCCCGATGCCGTCCAGGCTCTTGCGGTACTGGCCGCGCACGTCCTCACCCAGGTGGATGTCTCCCACGGCCGCGATGCGCAGTTCAGTCAAGATGCTCTACCTCCCCTGGCCTGCCGACCTCGACGACGTTGATCTCGTTGTGCACGTGAAGGTCGGGAGCGGCCTCCCTGGCCACCTCGCCGAGCCGTTCACGTTGCTCGGCCCCGCTCACCTGGCCGCGCAGGAAAAGCTGATCGCCTCTCACGTCGACACGGATGCCGAGCTCATGCGTGCGGCGGTCCTCAGCCAGCGCCGCCTGGACGCGGGCCGCGACGTACTGCGGAGCTTCCATCGCTTCCCTCCCTATACTCCCTGCCGCGCATGCCCGGCAAAGAACCGCTCAAACGGTGCGAAGGAGGTTGATGACGGCTCGTTCCACCTTGCCGTGCGTGGCCAGCTTCCCCGGGTCCACGCCGGCTCCCAGCTCGGTCAGCGCCTGACCGATCGTCTTGTCCTCCTCGTACGCGCTGATCACCCGCGGATCCACGTACGATGCCCGCGCCACGGCGGGGGTGTTGCCGAGATACTCGGCGACCTCCCGCATGACCCGGGTGACGGCCCGCTTCCTGGCCGTGTCGCTCTCGGCCATGCGGGAGACGGCCAGCCCGACGGCGGCCAGCACCGTGGCGTGCCAGGTGCGGAAGTCCTTGGCGGTGAACTCGCCGATGGTCTCGCGCAGGTAGTCGTTGATGTCATCGCTGCGCACGTCCACCCAGCCGTTCTCGCCCCGGTAGCGGAGCAGCTCCCCCTCGGCGCTCAGGGACTTCAGCGACCTGACCACCCGGCAGGCGCCGGGGTCGGCCACCTGGATCTCACGCGGCACGTCGCCCTTGGCCGGGTACGAGCAGGTGATCGTGTTGCGCGAGCAGACGACGTGCTCCATCCGGAGCGTGGCCAGGCCGTAGGAGTCGTAGCTCTCGCCGCCGACGCGGAAGAAGCCGATGTCGAGCAGCCGCGCGGCGGCGGCCAGCACCCGTTCCTTGGTCAGCCCGCGGCCCCTGAGCTGCTCGTCGACGCTCTTCCTGAAGGCGGGCAGCCGGTCGGCCAGCTCCAGCACCCGGTCGAACTTGGCCTCGTCCTGCTGCTGCCGCCACAGGTCGTGGTAGCGGTACTGGCGGCGCCCGGCCGCGTCGGTGCCGACCGCCTGCAGGTGCCCGTGGGGCGAGGCGCAGATCCACACGTCGGTCCAGGCCGGCGGGATCGTCAGCGCCCTGATCCTGGCCAGCGTCGCATGGTCGCGGACGGTCTCGCCGCCGGGTCCGTGATAGCTGAACCCGCGGCCTCGACGGCGCCGGGTGATCCCCGGTTCGTTCTGGTCGCTGGGATGCAGCTCGGGCACGTCTGCCGCGCTACCCGGCGTGTTAGGCGGCAAACGGCTCGGGCAGGTGCAGCTACATGAGCGACAACAAGGATTGGGTCGAGACAAGGGACAAGAAGGGCCATGCGATGGTCCCCGCCACGCCGCGGGACGTGGTCCACATCAGGGTGGGCTCGTTCATCCTGGTGTTCCTGTTCGCGATGTGCGTGCTCAGCCTCATCGCGAAGGCCTGGATCATGACCGGGATCACCGTCGTCCTGGCGATTCTCACGGTGATCAACATCTGGCGGGCCGTACGCAAGCAGAAGGACAGTGACGTCGGAGAGATCGGCTGACTCGCCCATGGCTCCCCACATCCTCCAGGACAGGGTGGTCGTCGTCACGGGCGCGAGCGGCGGGGTAGGCAGGGCGGTGGTGCGCGAGCTCGGCGCGAAGGGCGCCAAGGTGGCGCTCATCGCCCGGGGCACCACGGGCCTCGGCGCGGCGGCGGTCGACGTCGGCGCGGCCGGCGGCGTCGGCCAGGTCTACGAGGCGGACGTCGCCGACTACGAGCAGGTCAGGAAGGCCGCCGAGCGGATCGAGGCCGAGCTGGGCCCCATCGACGTATGGATCAACTCGGCGTTCTCCTCGGTGTTCGCCCGGTTCGCCGACATCTCCCCCGAGGAGTACGAGCGCGCGACCGCGGTCACCTACCTGGGCTACGTCTGGGGCACCAAGGTCGCCCTGGACCTGATGCGCCCACGCAACCGGGGCACGATCGTGCAGACGGGCTCGGCCCTGGCGCACCGGGCCGTCCCCCTGCAGTCGGCGTACTGCGGCGCCAAGCACGCCATCAGGGGCTTCACCGAGTCCCTGCGCACCGAGCTGCTCGCGGAAGGGAGCGATGTCCGGGTCACGATGGTCCAGCTCCCGGCGGTGAACACGCCGCAGTTCGACTGGGTGCTGTCCAAGCTGCGCCGCCATCCCCAGCCGGTGCCCCCGATCTACCAGCCCGAGGTGGCCGCCCGGGGCGTCGTGTACGCGGCCGCGCACCCGGAACGCAAGGAGTACTGGGTCGGCGGCACCACCGCGGCCGCCCTCCTGGCCCAGCGCGCCGCCCCCGCGCTGGTGGACCGCTACCTGGCCAGGACCGGCGTCCAGGCGCAGCAGACCGACGGGCAGCCCCCGAGCGGCGCCGCGAACCTGTGGGAGCCGGCCGACGAGCATCAGGACCACGGCCCGCACGGCGGCTTCGACGACCGCAGCCACCACCGCGGCCACCACCGCAGCCCGCAGCTCTGGCTCTCCCAGCACCGCCGGTCGGTCATGCTCACCCTGGCGGCCGCGGCGGCGGCGGGCGCGGCGGCCCTGATGCGGAAATCCCGCTGAGCGGTCCCTTCTCGGCCGTTCCGGATGGGCCGGAACAAGCGGCCCGGCCGGGAATCGCAGCGCGATTCGCCCGATCCCCCACGGGTAGGCGCCCGGAAACGATCGGAGGGAATCATGGCTGAACGAGATCTGCGGTTTCTCGGCGAGCTGGCCGCGCAGCTCCGCGTCGACTCGGTGAGAGCCTCCGCCGAGGCGGGGTCCGGCCACCCCACGTCGTCGATGTCCGCCGCCGATCTGATGGCGGTGCTCTTCGCCCACCATCTGCGTTACGACTTCGAGGACCCGGGCAACCCGGCGAACGACCACCTCATCTTCTCCAAGGGCCACGCGTCGCCCCTGCTGTACTCACTGTTCAAGGCGGCCGGCGCGGTCACCGACAGGGAACTGCTGAGGTTCAGGAAGCGCGGCAGCCGGATGGAGGGCCATCCGACGCCCAGGCTGCCCTGGGTCGACGTCGCCACCGGCTCGCTCGGCCAGGGGCTGCCTGTCGGGGTCGGCGTGGCGATGGCCGGCCGGCTGGAGCGCATGCCGTACCGCGTGTGGGTGTTGTGCGGCGACAGCGAGCTGGCCGAAGGCTCCATCTGGGAGGCGGCCGAGCAGGCCGGCGACACGGGGCTGGACAACCTGACCCTGGTCGTGGACGTCAACCGCCTGGGCCAGCGCGGCCCCACCCGCCACGGCTGGGACACCGGGGCGTACGCGCGCAGGTTCGGCGCGTTCGGCTGGCACACGATCGAGGTCGACGGGCACGACCCCGGCGCGATCGACGACGCGTTCCAGGAGGCGCACGGCGTCCGCGGGCGGCCCACCGCCATCCTGGCCAGGACCCGCAAGGGCGAGGGCGTGCGGGCGGTGGCCGACCGCGAGGGCGCGCACGGCAAGCCGCTGAAGGAGCCGGAGCCCGCCGTCGCGGAGCTCGGCGGCGAACGCGACCTGCGGGTGGAGGTCCGGTCTCCGGACCGCGCGGGCGAGCCGTACCGGTTCGAGGGCGGCGAGCTGGTGCTGCCCGAGTACAAGGTCGGCGACCAGGTGGCGACCAGGAGCGCGTTCGGGGAGGCCCTGGCCGCGCTGGGCGCCGCCCGCGGCGACGTGGTGGCGCTCGACGGCGAGGTGGCCGACTCGACCAAGACCGAGGAGTTCGGCCGGGCGTTCCCCGAGCGGTTCTTCGAGATGTACATCGCCGAGCAGCAGCTCGTCGCCGCCGCCATGGGCCTGGCGGTGCGCGGCTGGGTCCCGTACGCGGCCACCTTCGCCGCCTTCCTCACCAGGGCGTACGACTTCATCCGGATGGCGGGCGTGAGCCGGTCGCCGATCCGGCTGGTCGGCTCGCACGCCGGGGTGTCGATCGGCGAGGACGGCCCGTCCCAGATGGGGCTGGAGGACCTGGCCATGATGCGGGCCGTGTACGACAGCACCGTGCTCTACCCGTGCGACGCCAACCAGGCCGCGGCCCTGACCGTGGAGATGGCGGACCTGACCGGGGTGTCCTACCTGCGCACCACGCGCGGCGCGACGCCGGTCATCCACCAGCGGGGCGAGCGTTTCCCCATCGGCGGCTCGTGCGTGCTGCGCCGTTCGCCGTCGGACCGGGCCACGATCGTGGCCGCCGGGATCACCGTGCACGAGGCGCTGGCCGCCGCCGAGACGCTGGCCGCCGAGGGCGTCCAGGTCGGCGTGGTGGACATGTACTCGATCAAGCCGATCGACACGGCGGTGCTGGTCGAGGCGGCGACCACGACCGGCAACCTCATCACGGTGGAGGACCATCGGCCGGAGGGCGGCCTGGGCGACGCCGTGCTGGACGCGGTGTCCGAGCTGGGGCCGCGGGTGGTGAAGCTGGCCGTGCACGGCATGCCCGGCTCGGCCACGCCCGGGGAGCAGCTCGCCGACGCGCGTATCGACCGCCACGCCATCGTCGCGGCGGTCAACAGACTGGTGTGAGCACCGAGAAGGGCCGGCCGCCGTCTCCCGGGTGACCGGCCTCACGACACGTACGGGCCGGCCGCCGTCTCCGGTGGCCGGCCCGTACCGCCGCGGCGAGCGCGGATCAGCCGCGGGCCTTCGCGGTCGCTTTCCTGTTCGCCTTCTTGATGGCGTCCACGAGCTCCTGCTTGCTCATCTTCGAACGGCCGCTGATGTCCAGGTCGGCGGCCACGCCGCGCAGGTGCTCCTTGCTGGCGTTGGCGTCGACGCCCTCGGCCGTGCGTCCAGAACGGTCCGTCGCGCCCTTGTCCGACGGCCCCTTCTTCGACTTCGGCTCCCAGTGGTCTCCCACCTTCTCGAAGGAGTGCTTCAGCGCGGCGAAGGCCGTCATGTGGGCGCGCCTGCCCTCGCCGTACGTCTCGACGGCCGAGTCGTGCGCCTTCATCCACGTGTCCTGCGCCTTCTTCGGGGAGCGGCGGATGGTGGACGGGAGTTCCTCTCTGGCCGGCATGTCCGGCTCACCTCCTAGAGCGGCGGCTCGTCGTAGTGTCGACGCTCCTCGTACACGGTCGTCCTGCGTGCCTCGGGCTCCTCGTAGATCTCGTGCCGGTGGACCGGCTCCTCGATCGGGCCGACCGCCCTGCGCGTGACGTTGATCCGGTAGAGGGCGAACAGCAATCCGACCAGTCCGCCGAGCATGATGATCACGCCGACGACGTTGATGTCCACACCGGCGAGATCGAATTCGACGGCCCACGTGAGGATCGCACCGAGCATGATGAGGATGATGCTTCCGGCGATGGTCATTTGATTTACCTCCTTGACACGAGGAACCTCTATCCACATGAAGAAAAACAAACCAATCGTGTTAATCGGGCTGATGGGCAGCGGTAAGAGCACGACAGGTCGCCTCGTCGCCGAGGCTCTCGGCCTTCCGTTCAGCGACAGCGACTCCTTTCTGCGGTCGAGATACGGAGGCCCGTCCGCGGAGATCGCCGCCCGCGAGGGAGCCGACGTGCTGCACGAGCGAGAGGCCGAGCACCTGATCGAGGAGCTCGCCGGCGAGCCCAAGGTGATCGCCGCGGCGGCCAGCACGCTCGACGACGAGCGGGCCCGCGAGGCGATGCGCGCCGCCACGGTGATCTGGCTGGACGCCGACGACGAGGTGCTCACCCAGCGGATGCGCACCAGCGACCACCGGCCCGAATTCGCCCCGGCCGCCCTGCGCGCCCGGCGCGAGCCGTACTTCCGTGAAGTTGCGGACCTGAAGTACGACGTGGGCGTGCTCAAACCGGAGGAGGTGCTGGCGGCCGTGCTGCGCGATTCGGGTTTGCCCGCGCCCGGCCGGGACTGATAACCAGGGGCGATGTTCTCCGACAAACCCGTGCTGACCGGCGAGCGGGTGACGCTGCGGCCGGTGGGGGCCGAGCACGCCGACGGCCTGTTCGCGCTGGTCTCCGATCCCGAGGTGCGGCGGCTGACCGGCTCCCACGCCGCCTTCGAGCTGGAGGCGTGCCGGCGCTGGTGCGCCACGCGGGCCGGCCAGGCGGACCGCCTCGACCTGGCCATCGAGGCCGGCGGCGACTACGTGGGCGAGGTCGTGCTCAACGAGCTCGACGAGCCCAACCTGTCGTGCAACCTGCGCATCGCGCTCATCGGCGCCCGGGCCTTCGGCAGGGGCTACGGCACCGAGGCCATCACGCTCGCCCTCGACCACGCCTTCCGCACCACGCCGCTGCACCGGGTGGGCCTGGAGGTGTTCGCGTTCAACGACCGGGCCCGCCACGTCTACGAGAAGCTCGGCTTCGTGGAGGAGGGCCGGCTCCGCGACGCGCTGCGCTGGGACGGCGAGTGGTACGACTCCCTCGTCATGTCCGTGCTGCGGCCCGATTGGCAAGCAAGATCCGGATTGCTGTAATAATGATCTTTACCCACGGGCTCCCCGAGGCGCGCGGGGGGCCTGTGGCGTTCTGGGAGCCGTGCGCAACAAATTCTCGTCGTGGTGCGTCTAAGCCTTTCGATGATGCGCTCGGTGCCTGGTGATCCCGAGAGGCTCGGCGGCTACTGGCTGGCGGGGCGGCTCGGCGCGGGCCGCCACGGCGTGGTCTACGACGCCTACGACGACGAGGGGCGCAGGTTCGCGGTCAGGGTGCCGCGCGGTCCCCTCCCCCGCGTCCGGCCCGTGACCCACCCGCACCTCGCGAGCGTCCTCGAAGTCCGGTCCGGCGGCACGCCCGCCTACGTGGTGAGCGAGTTCGCGAGCGGGCCGTCCCTGCGGGAGGCGATCTCCCTGCACGGCCCGTACGCGGGTGAGGAGCTGGTCGCGCTGGCCACGGCGGTGGCGTCCGCGCTCGCCTGTCTCCACGCCGCCGGGCTCGCCCACGGCGACCTGCGGCCGGGCAAGGTGCTGCTCACCGGCGACGGCCCGAAGGTGATCTGCCCCGGCGTGCCCGGCTCGATCGGCGGCACCCGCACCTACCTCGCCCCCGAGGTCGTCACGGGGCAGCCGGGCGGCGCGGCGGGCGACGTGTTCGCCTGGGGCGCGCTGGTGCTGTTCGCGGCCACGGGCGACGACCCGTTCCGCGGCGGCTCCATGGGCGAGGTCATGCACCGGCTGCTGTCCTGCGACCCCGACCTGACGGCTCTCCCGCCGCGGCTGCGCGACCGGGTGGCGCGCGCCCTGTCCAAGGACCCGTCGTCCCGGCCCCCGGCCTCCGCCCTGCCGCTCCCGACGTCGGCCCGGGTGCCGTCCCTGCCGGGGCCGCCCGCGCTGGGCGAGGTGGCCGAGGAGCTGTACGCGTCCTTGACCGCCGTCGAGCGGGACCGGCTGAGGGACCTCCTGGTCGAGCTGGCCCCCGGCGCGCCACCGGCCGCCGCCCCCTCCCTCGACGAGCCCGTCCTGTCCCGGCTGCTGGAGTCGGGGCTGCTGGTCCGGCCCAGCGTCGCCGTCCCGCCCGCCCGCACCGACGCCGGCACCCTGGTGGCCGTCACCGGCGACCGCCTCGTGCCCGCCACCGCCGCGCTCTTCCACGCCTGGCCGCGCCTGCGCGGCTGGCTCGACCGGCCGCGCGAGGAGACCCGCTCGTGGGCGCTGGCCTGCCTGCCGGCGTCCCGGCCCAGACGGCTCGGGCTCCTGTCTCCCGCGCTGGCGCTGGTCGCCGCCGTCGCCCTGGCCGTCAGCGTGGCCACCGTCGTCAAGGACGCCCGCCGCACCCTCGAATGGCTCGGCGACGCCACCTCCGGAGTCGCCCCCCTCCTATCCGTCCCCGCACCTGAACCACCACCGAGCCGCCGCTGACGGGTCGCCCCCGGCCGGAGCCCTCAGATCCTGACGATTGGCATACGGGCGCGCGCCGAAATAGGTTTTCATGCGTGCCCGAACTCAATCCGATGACAGACCTGGTGACCTTCGGCGAGACGATGGCCCTGTTCGCGGCCCGCCGCACCGGCCCGCTGCGCTTCGCCCGCGACTTCGACCTGGGGCTCGGCGGCGCCGAGTCCAACGTGGCGATCGGCGTCGCCCGGCTGGGCCGCACGGCCTGCTGGGCGGGCCGGGTGGGCGCCGACGACTTCGGCGACCTGATCCGCTCGGCCCTCGCGGGCGAGGGCGTGGACGTGCGTGCCGTCCCCGACCTGGAGGCGCCGACGGGCCTGATGATCAAGGGCCGCCGCACGGCCGACCACATCGACGTCCGCTACTACCGCGCGGGCAGCGCCGGCTCGCGCATCCGTCCGGAGGACCTGGACCCGGACCTGATCAGGGGTGCCCGCGTGCTGCACGTCACCGCGATCACCCCGGCCCTGTCGGATTCCGCCCGCGCGACCGTACGGCACGCCGTCGAGGTGGCGCGGAGCGCGGGAGTCCCGGTGTCCCTGGACGTCAACTACCGCAAGGCCCTGTGGTCCCCGGCGGAGGCGGGCGCCTGGCTGCGCGAGGTGATCGGCCAGGTGGACATGCTGTTCGCCACGGAGGAGGAGGCCCGCCTGCTCCTGCCGGACACCTTCCCGACCCCGCCGCACGAGGACGCGGAAGGAGCCGTCCCGGAGGGGCCGGTCGCGGTGGCGGAGGCGCTGGCCGCGCTGGGCCCGCGCCACGTGCTGGTCAAGCTGGGCTCGCGGGGGGCTGTCGAACTGTCCGACGGCGTCGCGTACCGGGCGTCCGCCTACCAGGTCACCGAGGTGGACCCGGTGGGCGCGGGGGACGCGTTCGCCGCCGGATGGCTGGCCGACTGGCTGGAGGGCGCCGAGCCCGAGCACCGGCTGCGCACCGCCTGCGCCGCGGGGGCGTTCGCGGTCACCTCCCAGGGCGACTGGGAGAGCCTCCCCCGCCGCGCCGACCTGGCGCTCCTCGACCGCACCACCGACGGAGTCAGCCGCTAGGCGAGCGCGGGCGCCCGCACCGCGTCAGGCGGCTGAGCCGAAGTCGCGTACGAGGGCGACCGCCCTGCGCCAGCGCCGGAGCTCGGACTCCGGCGACGGCCGGGGGGTGAACTCGCGGGCCGCCCGCCAGGCCCGGGCGAGCTCGTCCGGGCCGGCCCACACCCCGGTGGCCAGACCGGCGAGGAAGGCGGCGCCGAGCCCGGTCGTCTCGGTCCCGGCCGGCCGGACGACGGGCCGGCCGAGCCGGTCGGCCTGGATCTGGCAGAGCAGGTCGTTGGCCGCGGCGCCGCCGTCGACGGCCAGCCGGGTGATGTCCACCCCGGAGGCGTCCACCACGTCGCGGATCTGGAACGCGATCCCGTCCAGCACCGCGCGGGCGACGTGCGCGGCGGTGGTGCCGCGGCTGACACCGAGGAGCGCTCCCCTGGCGTACGGGTCCCAGTGCGGGGTGCCGAGACCGGTGAGCGCCGGTACGAAGACGGCGCCGCCGGAGTCGGGCACCGAGGCGGCCAGCCGCTCGCTGTCGGCCGTGGCGCCGAGCAGCCCCAGCCCGTCGCGCAGCCACTGCACGGCGGCCCCGGTGACGAACACCGACCCTTCCAGCGCGTACTGGACGGGCCCGTCGCCGAGCCGCCAGGCGACGGTGGAGAGCAGCCCGGAGTCCGGGGACGCGGGCTGGTCGCCGGTGTTGACCAGGAGGAAGCTGCCCGTCCCGTACGTGCATTTGGAGGCGCCCGCGGTGAAGCCGGCCTGCCCGAAGAGCGCGGCCTGCTGGTCGCCCGCGACGCCCGCGATGGGCAGGCGCAGCCCGAGGAAGGCCTCCGGCGACGTCTCGCCGAGCACCGCGCTGGAGGGCACCAGCTCGGGCAGCGCGGCGGCCGGAACCCCGAACAGGTCGGCCATCTCCGCGGACCAGGTGGCGGCGGCCAGGTCGAGCAGCAGCGTGCGGGAGGCGTTGGACACGTCGGTGACGTGCAGCCGTCCGCCGGTGAGCCGGGCCAACAGGTACGAGTCGACGGTGCCGATCGCGAGCCTGCCGGACCGGACGCCCTCCCAGGTGGCGGGGTCGTGGCGGCGCAGCCAGGTGAGCTTCGTGGCGGAGAAGTACGGGTCCAGGCGGAGCCCGGTGACCTTCCGGACCCGGTCCTCGGCACCGGACTCGCGCAGCTCCTCGCAGACGGCGGCGGAGCGGCGGTCCTGCCAGACGATCGCGCGCCGGGCCGGGCGGAGCGTGTCGCGGTCCCAGATGACGACGGTCTCCCGCTGGTTGGTCAGCCCCAGGCACGACACCGGGACCGCCGCCGCGTCCACCGCCTGGCGGCAGGCGTCCAGCACGGCGGCCCAGATGTCGTCCGGATCGTGCTCCACCTCCCCCGGCCTCGGAAAGTGCTGCGGGAACTCACGGCTCCCCCTGGCCAGCACCCGCCCCTCGTCGTCGACGACGAGCGCGGTGACGCCGGTGGTCCCGGCGTCCACGGCGAGGACGGTCACGAGGCCTCCAGGGGCAGGTCGAGGACGAGAAGGCCGGCGCGGCCACGCGAGGTCACGCGGCCTCCCGCAGGCGGGCCAGCAGGGGGACGAGGTCGGCGTCGCGGTCGACGGCGAGGGCCTCCTCGGTCATGCGCGCGGCGGCGACGTACCGTCCGACCTGGTCGGCTTCCCAGGCGGCGTCGCGGCCGAGCGCGGTGGCGAGCAGCGCGGCGACGTGCGGGGCCGCGGCGGCGCCGCCGTCACGCGCCTCCAGCCCGGCCCGGCTGCGCCGGCGCAGCACGTCGTCCACGCCGAGCGCACCCTCGTGCGCCGCCATGAACAGCACCTCGGCGCCCAGCAGCGACGGCGCCCCGGGGATCGGTTCCAGCGGCCCGCCAGGGAGGGAGCCCGGCGTCCCGCCGCCGAGCGGGCCGGAGCCCAGGGTGAGCACCTCGCGGTAGTCGGATCCGTACCGCAGAGCCAGCCGCTCCACCACCGAGACGGGCACCCCGGCGGCGACGGCGGCGGCGTCGCGGCGGGCCCAGGCCTGGGCGAAGCCGCTGGCGCCGGCCAGCGGGAGGGTGGCCGTCGAGGAGCGGCGCGCGCCGAGCCCGCGGACGGCGGCCGAGACCGCGTCGCGCGCCATCACCCGGTAGGTGGTCAGCTTCCCGCCCGCCACGACGAAGCAGCCGGGCGCCACCTCCCGCACCACGTGCTCGCGCGACACCGCCTGGGTGTCGCCGGAGCCGGAGCCGGCGTCGACCAGCGGCCGCAGCCCGGCGTACACGCCGACCACGTCGTCCCCGGTGAGCGGCTCGCGCAGCCACCGGTTGGCCTGGTCGAGCAGGTAGCGCACGTCGGAGCCGGTCGGCAGCACCGGCCCAGGCCCGATCTCCCACGGCGTGTCTGTGGTCCCGACGAGCACCACGTCCCCCGCGGGGATCACGAACAGCACCGAACTCGCCGTCCGCGCGATGAGCGCCGACGACATGGGCAGCCGCGACTTGGGCACCACCAGGTGCACGCCCTTGGAGGCCCGCGTCCGTACGGGGGAGACGCCCAGCATCCGCTGGGTGAGCTCCGACCACGGCCCGGTGGCGAGCACCACGCGCCGCGCCCGGATCGCGAACCGCTCGCCGCTGAGCACGTCCTCGCAGGTGGCGACCGTGTGGCCGGGCCGGGTGGCGAGGCCGGTGACCCGCACGCGGGTGAGCACGGTGGCGCCCTCGCGCACGGCGGTGCGGGCCAGCGTGACCACCAGCCGGGCGTCGTCCACCTGCCCGTCGTCGTAGGCGAGGGCGCCGACCGCGGCGTCGGGCCGCAGCGGCGGGGCGGCGCGCAGGAGCGCCCGCCGGCTGAGGTGGCGGTGCCGCCGGAAGCCGTGCCGGTCGCCGATCCCGGCGAGCCCGTCGTAGAGGGCGAGCCCGGCGCCCACGTAGCCGCGCTCCCACATCCGGTGGGTGAGCGGATACAGGAAGGACAGCCGCCGCACGAGGTGCGGGGCCAGGTCGTGCAGGAGGCCGCGCTCGTGCAGCGCCTCGCGCACCAGCCCGAACCTGAGCTGCTCCAGATAGCGCACGCCGCCGTGCAGCAGCCTGCTGGACTTGCCCGACGTGCCCGACGCCAGGTCGCCGGCCTCGACGAGGGCCACGGTGAGCCCCCGGGAGGCCGCGTCCAGCGCGGCTCCGGCGCCGGTCGCGCCGCCGCCGACGACCAGCACGTCGAGCAGGTTCTCCGACACCTCGTGCAGCAGGGCGTCGCGCTGTCCCATGACCGTTGCCATCCTCATCCTCACCAGCGCCTGTAGACCTCTTCGGCCCAGCCGTACAGATCGGAGATCTCCACGATCTCCCCGTCGTCCGCGACGACCGTGCCCCGGTAGTGACCGAACGCCTGGGCCTCGCGGGTGCGCATGTAGAGCGCCCGCCGCACGTCGGCCTCGCGTACGTGCTCGGGGACGAACTCCAGGTCCACCCGGTCGCCGGTGATCCGCCAGGGCGCGTTCCAGTCGCTCGTGTCGTAGTACCAGACCAGCTCCTCGCTGATCTTGTGGACGCGGCCGTCGAGGATCAGCGCGTTCTCCACGCTGCCGGTGCCGTCGGTCCACTTGCCGCCGATCTGGATAGCCACGTCGCGGCCGCCGGGGCGGCCGGCGGCCGCGCCCCAGTTCCACAGGACCTCCCCCGGCCAGCGGCCGCGGCCGAGGTCGAGCGTGGCCAGCGCGTCCTCGGTGGCGAACTCGTACGTCCTGCCGTTGACGCGGACGGTGCCCTCGGCGGGCCGGCCGACGTCCTTGACCGTGTACTGGAAGCGGCGGGCGCTCCACGGCACCACCAGCGACAGGCTCTCCCTGCCCGGAACCCGGTGCACCAGGATCTCCGCGTCCAGCTCGGCCGACCTCAGCCGGAGCCGGGTGCCGGCCGCGGTCTCGTCGACGCTGATCCGGACGGGACCGGCGCCGATGCGCACGCTGCCCTCGCCGCTGCGCGCGGAGAACGAGACGCCTCTGGCGGGCACGAGCAGGCCCCTGCTCGTCACCTGCTCGCCGGTGCGCCGGTCCAGGAAGAACGCCGCCTCGCCGGCCAGGTAGTCGAGGCTGCTCGCGCTGAAGGCGAACACCTGCTCCGGGCTGGTCACGCACCAGTAGTCCCAGCGCATGGTGCGGCCCCAGCCGCGGATGTTGGCGCGGTGCAGCGGGGTGCGGCTCCACCCGACGGCGGCCGGGTTGAGCCGTCCGCTCGGCAGGCACAGGTCGACCCTGCTGGTGATCTCGCGCTCGGCGACCGCGCGCGGGCTCGTCTTCATCGTGCTCTCCGTCATCGCCCCAGCCCCACGCTGAGGTACTTGTACTCCAGGTAGTCGGCCACCCCGTGGTGGCCGCCCTCGCGGCCGTAGCCGCTGCTCTTCACCCCGCCGAACGGCGCCTGCGGCGGCGCCAGCGGGCCGCCGTTCACGGTGACCATCCCGAACTGCAACTCCTCCGCGATCCGGATGGTCCTGTTCAGGTCGTTCGTCCACACATAAGCGGTCAGTCCGTACGGGGTCGCGTTCGCGCGGGCGACGACCGTGTCGCAGTCGTCGAACTCCAGCACCGGGGCGACCGGCCCGAAGGTCTCCTCGCGGCAGATCAGCATGTCGTCGGTGACCCCGGACAGCACCGTGGCCGGGTAGGACGTGCCCCGTCCGCCGGAGGCCCGGCCGCCGGTCAGCGCCGTGGCGCCGCGGGCCAGCGCGTCCTCGACGTGCCTGGTCACCTTGGCCACGGCCCGCTCGTCGATGAGCGGCCCCAGCTCGGCCGCCTCGGCCCGGCGGACCAGCTCGGCGGTGAAGGCGGCGGCCAGCGAGGAGTGCACGTAGATCCGGTTGGGCGCGGTGCAGGCCTGGCCGGCGTTGAGGAACTTGCTGCGGGCCACGGCCCGGGCGGCGGCGACCGGGTCGGCGTCGGGGAAGACCAGCACCGGCGCGTGCCCGCCCAGCTCGACGCTGAGCCGTTTCACGTCCTGGGCGCTCTGCCTGATCAGCTCCCTGCCGACCTCCGTGGAGCCGGTGAACGACACCTTGCGCACCCGCGGGTCGGCCATGACGACCGCGCCGAACTCCGCCGGGCGGGACGTGGTGACCAGGTTGAACACGCCGGCCGGCAGCCCGGCGGCGACGAACGCCTCGGCGACCGCGATGGCCGACAGCGGGGTCAGCTCGGCCGGCTTGAGCACCACCGTGCAGCCGGCGGCCAGCGCCGGGCCCAGTTTGCGGGTGATCATGGAGACCGGGAAGTTCCACGGCGTGATGCCCGCCACCACGCCCACCGGTTCGGGCAGCAGCCAGATGCGGTTGTCGGCGTGCGCGCCCGGCACGGTCTCACCGTAGAGGCGGCGGGTCTCCTCTGCCGCCCACAGCAGGTGGTCGGCCCCCGACAGCACCTCGCCGGTCGCCTCGGCGAGCGGCTTGCCCTGCTCGGCCGTCATGATCGCGCCGATCGTCTCCGCTCTGGCCGCCAGCTCCCGTGCGGCGGCCCGCATGAGGTCGGCCCGCTCGTGCGCGGGCATGGCACGCCAGGCCGGGAACGCCTCGGCGGCGGCGTCGACCGCCCGCGCCGTCAGCTCGGGGCCGCAGTCGGCGACCTCGCCCAGCGGCTGCCCGGTGGCGGGCGCGTAGACGGTGAACGTGCCGTCCGCCTCCCGCCACTCGGCCCCGATGAGTGCCCTTCCCGTGTCAGCCATCTGTCTCCCGCAATCCGTCGATCAGCGCTTTCATGGCGGCCATCTCGTGTGCGTGCTGCAACTCGCTGGCCAGGGTGATGTCGCCGGCCACCAGGGCGTTCCTGATGGCGACGTGTTCGGTGTGCGATTCGGGCAGCCGCCAGGGCACCAGGCGGAAGCCGCGCTGGGCGGTCTCCGTCCGGGCCCACAGGCTCTGCAGCATGCGGTGGGTGAGCCTGCTGCTCTCGGTGTCGCACAGCAGGGAGTGGAAGCGCCGGTTGAGCCGGGCGAACGCGGCCACGTCCAGCTTCGCGACGGCGACCTCGCACTCGGCGAGGACCGCGTCCACCTCGGCCAGCCGGTCGCCGGCCAGCGGCCGGCCGTCCAGCTTCAGGGCCAGCGAGGTCAGGGCGGCCCGGACGCTGTAGAGCTCGCGGACGTTCTCGACGGTGTACGCGGCCACCACGGCCCCGACGTGCGGGCGCTCGACCAGCCACTCCTCCGAGCAGAGCTGCTTGATGGCCTCGCGCACCGGCGTCTCGCTGATGCCCACGGCCTCGGCGACCATCCGGGTGGTGATCTTCATCCCGGGTGGCGCCTCTCCTGACATGATCAGATTCTTGATGTGGTCCGCTGCCAGATCCGCCTTGGTGCGGAAGGGGGAACGCGATTCGGCCATGGTTGGGGGAGCCCTTCAGACCCGCTGGACAGTGAGCGGCTCGATCGCCGCGTGGTCCAGCTCTACACCGAGTCCCGGTCCTTCCGGAACGCCTACGAGCCCGGAGGAGTCCGGCAGCAGCGGTTTCGTCAGCATCGCGTGGAACACCTCCGGGACGATCACCGGCGGGTCGTACGGGTACTCCAGCCAGTCGCAGTTCGGCAGCGACGCGCAGAGCTGCAGGTTTCCCGCGACGCCGAGGCCGGTGGCCCAGGCGTGCGGGATCACCTTGCGCTGCCGGGCCGCGGCCATGGCGCCGAAGTCGCGCAGCGCGCCGATCTCCTCGCTCTCGTTGGCGTCCGGCTGGAAGATGTCGAAGCACCCGTCCTCCAGCATCCGCACGAGCTGGCCGATGCCGCGGTTGTGCTCGCAGCCGGCGATCGGGATCGGCGCGGCCGCGGTCAGCTCGCACAGCGCGCGGTAGTCGTGCCGGGGCATCGGCTCCTCCAGCCAGGCCACGCCGAGATCGGCCAGCTCCCTGGCGGTGGTCAGGGCGCGGTCGTAGTCCCAGATCAACCGGCTGCCGTCGGGCGCGTACCGCCAGCGGGCGGCGGCCTGGTTGGCGTCCACCATGATCGCGACGTCCGGTCCGACGGCCTCGCGCACGGCGGCCACCTGGGCGACGTCCTCGGCGATCGTCGCGGCGTGGACCCGCAGCTTGATGCCCAGGAACCCCTCCTCGACGACCTTCAGACTGTCCTCCACCCGCTGCTCCGGGCTGCGGACCTCGCCGAAGCTCGCATAGGCGCGAACCGCTCCCGAGTGCCCGCCCCACAGCTTGTACAGCGGCTGACCGCAGGCCTTGCCCACCGCGTCCCACACCGCGACGCCGACGACCCAGGGCCGCGGGAAGACGTACTCGGCCACGTACCGCAGCCGGTTGGCGACGTGCGTGGTGTCGAACACGTCCAGGCCCACGAGCTGCGGGCGGATCCAGCCGCGGATCGCCTCCAGCAGCATCGGGCCGGTGCCGTGCCCCATGTCGCCGCCCGACACGCCGACGATGCCCTCGTCGGTCTCGACCTCGACGATGACCGCCGACATCGCCCGGTGCGCGCCCTCCGGAGCCCACGACGGCACGAAAGGCCGCGGATAGGGCAGCTCGATGACCCTGGCCCGCACGTCTGTGATCTTCATCGGCCCATCACCCCTTGGTAGCGCCGTCCGCGAGGCCCTTGATCAGGTACTTCTGCACGAGCAGCGCGAAGACCACCACGGGCAGCACCGTCAGCACCCCGACCGCGGCCAGCGGCCCCCACATGCCGCCCTTCTCGGTGTCGGCCGCCATGCCGGCGATCGCCACCGGGATGGTGACCGCCTTGTCGTTGGTGAGGATGAGCGCGAACAGCAGCTCCTCCCAGGCCAGGATGATGCAGAAGATCAGCGTCGAGACCAGCCCGGTCAGGCTCGTCGGCACGATGATCCGGAAGAACGCGCCGAAGCGGGTGCACCCGTCGATCATCGCGGCCTCCTCCAGCTCCTTGGGCAGGCCCCGGAAGAACGCCCGCATCAGCCAGACCACGTACGGCACGAGGAAGGTCACGTACGCGAGGATCACCGTGATGTACTGGTCGGTCAGCCCTAGCTTCCTGGCCACCAGGAACAGCGGGACGACCAGCGCGATCGGCGGCACCGCGCGGGAGGCCAGGATGAGCCCGCCCACGACGCCCGCGCCGCGCATGCGCATCCGCGACAGCGCGTAGCCCGCCATGGATCCGGCGACCATGGAGATGACCGACGCGCCCACCGCCACGATGACCGTGTTGACCATCCGGGGCATGATGCGCGCCTGGTGGAAGTAGCTGACGTAGTTGTCGAGGGTGAACTCGCTCAGCCACCTCGGCGGCACCGTGAAGATGTCCTTGGGCAGCTTGAAGGAGATGCTGACCATGTAGAGGACGGGAAACAGGAAGAGCAGCGTGACCAGGATCGCCCCGGTGATGGCCGCGTACCTCCTCACCATCGGTTCTCCAGACGCCGGGTCACGTTGAACAGGACATAGGTGATGATCATCGTCAGGACCAGCACGATCGTGGCCATCGAGGAGGCCGTGCCGAACTCCAGGCTCCGGAACCCCTTCTCGTAGATGTAGAGGTTGACCACGTTGGTCGCGTTGCCGGGCCCGCCCTTGGTGGCGGCCAGCGCGATGTCGAACATCTTGACCGCGCCCAGCCAGCGCACCACGAACGCGGCGGCCATCACCGGCACCAGCAGCGGCAGCGTGATGTGCCGCAGCGTGGCCCACCGGCCCGCGCCGTCGGACTTGGCCGCCTCGTACACGTCACCCGGCAGCGCCATGATCCCGGCCGCGGCGATGAGCACCACGAACGGCGTCCAGCGCCACGTGTCGATGATGATCAGGCTCGCCATGGCCAGCGTCGGGTCGCCGATCCACTCGACCGGGCCGATCCCGACCAGGCCGAGCGCGTAGTTGACGACGCCCCAGAGAGGGTCGAGCAGCATCCGCCAGACGCCGCCCGCGACCACCGGCGCCACCACCATCGGGATGAGGAACAGCGCGCGCAGCACGCCCCGCCCCCGCCAGGCGACGTTGAGCAGGAACGCGATGGCGAACCCGAGCACCATCTGCAGCGGCAACGCGATCACCAGGTAGACCGCGGTGACCCGGAGCGACTCCAGGAAACCGGGGTCGTTCAGCACGGCCTCGTAGTTGCGCCAGCCGACCCACCCGGCGGGCTGGAAGGTGGCGAGGTCGAAGTCGGACACGCTCACCCAGAGGGTGTAGAAGATCGGGTAGAGCAGCATGCCCGCGAGCAGGATCAGAGCGGGTGCCAGGAAGAGCCAGGCGGTGCCCGGCTCTCCCAGGCGAACGCGTCTCACTGTCCGTAGCCCTTGGACTTCAGCAGTGCCGTGATCTCACTGGCGGCCGCCTCGATCGCCTGCTGTGCGGTCGACTGGCCGGACACGGCCTGGCTGGTGTGCAGTGCCAGGATCTGCTGGACGGCGTCGGACTCGGGCAGCCTCGGACGCCACATCTCGCCCTTGGTGACGACCTCGTAGCCCTCCTTGAGCGCCTTGTAGACCGGCTCGGCCCAGTCGGCCGGCGGCTCTCCGTCGAGCGTGGAGACCCGCGCGGGGAACGTGCCGAACTCCTTGGCGGTGAACTGCTCGCCCTGCTTGGAGGTGACCCACTGCAGCCACGTCCAGGCGGCGGCCGGGTGCTGGGACTTCTTGGAGATGCCCGCCGTCCAGATGCCGCGGTGCGCGCCCGGCGCGGCGGTCCCGGCGGGCAGCGTGGTGATGCCGACCTCCTCGGGGGTCAGGGTGGTGGTCTCCTTGTCCACGGCCGTGCCCTTGAAGACGCTGCCCCACATGAACATGGTGGCCGCCTTGCCCTGGCGGAACGCCTCCAGCGGCTCGTTGAACTGGTAGGTGCTCGCCCCGGGAGGCGCGTACTTGAGCAGGTCCACCTGCGTCTGCAGGGCCTTGACCCCCGCCTCGTTGTCGAACGCGACCCGCATGTTCTCGTCGAGCAGCTGACCGCCGTCGGAGTCGAGCACGGTCTGCCAGACCGTGGGGGTCAGCGGGTCCTTGGTGAAGTACGTGGCCGCCGCCCACGAGTCGGTCTCGCCGTCGCCGTCGGTGTCCTGGACGAGCTTCTCGGCGTCCTTGAAGTACTGCTCCCAGGTGGTCTCGGCGGTCGGCTCGGCGACCCCGGCCTTCTTGTAGAGCGTCTTGTTGTAGAACATCAGCAGCAGGTTGGAGCGGACCGGCACCGCGTACTGCTTGCCCTCCCACTCCCCCGCCGCCAGCGGCGCCGGGTGGATGTCGTCCCAGTCGTACTCGGGATCGTTCCACTGCGCCAGCTCGGTGCCCTTGAGGTCGTGCAGGGCGCCGGTCTTGGCGAGCTGCGGCAGCCAGTTGTCATCGGCGAGCACCGCGTCGTAGGTGGCGTTCGCGCCGGTCAGCTCCAGCATCGTCTTGGCGAGCTGGTCGTTGTACGGGACGCCGTCGATCGTGACCTTGATGTTCGGGTACTTCTTGTTGAACTCGGGCACGAGGCCGTCCTGCCACTGCTTGGCGAACGCGTCGTTGGCGATGACGCGGATCGACACCGGGTTCTCCGCGGTGCCGAGACCGCCGCCGTCGGCCGGGACTTCCTCCGCCGACGAACCGCAGGCCGCGACGGCCAGACCGAGCACGGCCGTGGCCGCGACGAGCCGAATGCTTCTCAACACTTCTCCTTGGGGGAAAGGGGGTTCAGGCGACCGGATCGATCGCGAGCTTCACGACGTCCCTGCCGTCGAGGGCGTAGCCGCCGCCGAGTGCTTCCAGTGCCTCGCGGACTCTGGCCAGCGGCACGCGGTGGCTCACCACGCGCTCGTACGGCCTGCCGCCGCGCTCCAGGAGCGTCAGCGCCTGGTGGTAGCGGCGCTGCATGTCGGGACCGGCGCCGTACACGCCGGCGATCGTGATGTCCCGCCTCAGCAGGTCGCTGTAGGGGTTGAAGGGGATGGCGCCGCGGTCGGTGAAGTTGCCGAGCTCGGCCAGCACACCGCCGTCGGCGACGAGGCCGAGCGCCTCGGCGAACGACTCGGGCGAGCCGGCCGTGCCGATGACGGCGTCGGCTCCCTGGCGTCCGAGCGCGTCGAAGACCGCCCGCCTGCGCTCCTCCGGGCTCTGGCCGAGGCCGACCACCGCGTCGGCGCCCAGTCCGGCGGCCAGGTCCAGCCGGGCGCGGGGCCCGCCGACGGCGACCACGCGGGCGGCGCCGGCGGCGCGGGCGGCGGCCACGGCCATCAGACCGATCGCGCCGACGCCCTGGACCACGACGGTGGAGCCGATCCGGATCGCGGAGCGCTCCACGCCGTGCAGGGCCACGGACATGGGCTCCTGCAGCACGGCGACCTCGGCGGGCAGGTCGGTCCGGTAGAACACCGTGCCCGCGTTCGAGGCGTACAGATGGGTGGCGAAGCCGCCGGTCAGGTGCGGGGGACGGTCGGCGGGCGAGGCGAACCCGTACGAAGGACGGCGGTCCGGGCAGTTGGCCGGCCTGTGCCGCACCTGGCATTCGAAGCACCGGCCGCAGCTCAGCGACGGGAAGACGCCGACCTGGTCGCCGACGGCCACCGGCCTGCCCGCGTGGTCCGCCTCGACGCCTTCGCCGAGGGCGGCCAGCCGGCCGACGATCTCGTGCCCGAGCAGCGCGGGGAAGCGCACGCTGGCCAGCCTGCCGCGGTAGATGTGCGCGTCGGTGCCGCACATCCCGCAGAGCTCGACCTGGAGCACGAACTCTCCCGGGCCGGGCCGCGGCAGGGCGTACTCGCGCACCTCCACTGGTCCAGTGACGTCGGTGACGATCGCCGCACGTGCCAGCCCGTCCATCCACGTCCTCCACATTCTACTTTCTATAGAATATGGAGGAGGTTAGTTTGTCCGGTTTTGGCAGGTCAAATGCCGTTACCGGATTGTTTCCTGGCCACTAGGCTGGAACGCATGGCTGAGATCGCGCTTGCCGACGGCGTGTGGACCTTCGACGGCGAGACGCTGCGGATCGTGCCGGGCAGCGGGCGCGACGTGCACGAGATCCGCAAGGCGCTCGGAGAGCTGGTCATCCCGCTGGAGGCGATCGCGAGCGCCACGTTCGAGCCCGCGCGCAAGGGCGGCCATCTCAGGCTGCGGCTGCGCAAGGGGGCCGACCCGCTGACCGACGCGGTGGCGGGCTCGCTCACCGCGCCCGCCGACCCTTACCGGTTGCAGATCCCGAAGGACCGCACCGGCGCGGCCGAGTACTTCGCCGACGAGATCCGCGACAGCCTCGCGGTGTGGCAGACGGCTGCGGGGCCGTGCGAGGACTTCGTGCTGCCCGGCCCGGAGGTGCCGATCACGGCGACCGCGGGCGACGGCACGGTGAGCTTCGACGGCGAGCGCGTGCGCGTCGAGTGGACCGGTTTCGCCTCGACGGCCAAGGACGAGGCGGGCCCGCAGGAGTTCGCGGTGGCCGACCTGACCGGCGTGGAGTGGAAGCCGCAGAGCGGCATGGGCTACGGCGTCCTGCGTTTCCATCCCAAGGACGAGGGCCCGCTCAGGCCGCCGCAGAAGGACCCGCGCTGCCTGTCGTGGGGGGTGCAGCGGTTCGGCGGGACGACCTGCCTGGTCGCGGCGGCCGTCCTGGCCCGCATCCCGCGCGGGCCCGCCGAGCTGCCCCCGCCGCCGAGCACGACGGCGGAGACGCAGACGATCCTGGGCCAGTTGTCCGAGCTCGGCGAGCTGCACCGCCAGGGCGTGCTGACGGACGAGGAGTTCAGTGCGGCGAAGCAGGCCCTGCTCCGCCGCCTGGGGTGACTTCCGGGACTGTCCGGGACTACTGCTCGGCGCGCGCGGCGCGCTCGTTCGGCACGCAGTGCGTCATCTTCAGGCCCTGCACGTCGCGCGGCCCGTTCCTGCCGAGGTTCGCCAGGCGCTCCCGCTCCTCCTTGGTGAGGTCCTGGGTCGCGAGCGGCTCCAGGTGCGCCACGTCGTCGGGCGTGATGCCGAGCCCCTCGCCGACGCGCAGGCCCAGCTCGTCCTCGGCCATGAGGAAGTGCCAGACCATGCGCTCGGCGATGCGCCGGTCGCACTGCCTGAGGTTCGCCGTGAAGTTGGCCACCAGGTCGTCGCGTTCCCATTCCTCCATGAGCAGGTAACGCTGCCCTGCCTGGGCGTAGTCGTTGGTCCTCGGGATGCGCTTGCGGGTCAGCCGCCCGGAGATGACCGGCCCCTCCTCGTCGACGGTCGGGTACTCGGCCTCGCGCAGCCCGTCGATCAGCGACGGCTCGTAGTTGATGTGCGGCGACTCGCCGGCGGTGTCGACGAAGTACGTCATCTGACCGTCGCGCTGGTTCGTCCGGATCTCCGCGTTCTTCGCCTGGTTGACCGGGAGCTGCAGGTAGTTGGGGCCGACCCGGTAACGCTGGGTGTCGCTGTACGAGAACGTCCGGCCGACGAGCATCTTGTCGTCGGAGAAGTCCAGGCCGTCGACCAGCACGCCGGTGCCGAAGGAGATCTGCTCGTTCTCGGCGAAGTTGTTCGACACGTTGCGGTTGAGCACCAGCCGCCCGACCGGCCTGGCCGGGAACTCGTTCTCCGGCCACACCTTGGTGTCGTCGAGCGGATCGAAGTCGAGCTCGGGGTGCTCGTCGTCGCTCATCATCTGCACGAGCAGCTCCCACTCGGGGTAGTCGCCCCGGTCGATCGCCTCGTGCAGGTCACGGGTGGCGTGCCCCAGGTCCTGGGCCTGGACGACGGCGGCGTCCAGCTCGGTCATGCTGCGCACGCCCTGCTTGGGCATCCAGTGGTACTTGACCAGCACGGTCTCGCCCTGCTGGTTGACCCACTTGTACGTGTTGACGCCGAACCCCTGCATGTGGCGGTAGTCGGACGGGATGCCGCGCGGGCTGAACAGGTTGACCAGCATGTGCAGGCACTCGGGCGTCTGCGACATGAAGTCGAAGATCCGGTTGGGCTCCTGCCGGAACGTCACCGGGTCGGGCTTGAGCGAGTGGATCACGTCGGGGAACTTGATCGCGTCCCGGATGAAGAACACGGCCAGGTTGTTGCCGACCAGGTCCCAGTTGCCGTCCTCGGTGTAGAACTTGACCGCGAACCCCCGAGGGTCGCGGGCCGTCTCCGCCGAGTCCCGGCCGCCGATGACCGTGGAGAACCGCAGCGCCACGTCGGTCCGCTTGCCCGCCTCCTGGAACAGCTTCGCGCGGGTGTAGCGGCTGATCGGCTCGTCGCCGATCTTCCCGTACGCTTCGAAGAAGCCGAACGCGGTCGCGCCGCGGGCGTGCACCACCCGCTCCGGGATGCGCTCCCGGTCGAAGTGGCTGATCTTCTCCAGGAACTGGTAGTTCTCCAGCGTCGCGGGGCCTCTGGCGCCGACCGTGCGCTGGTTCTGGTTGTCGTATACGGGGTGGCCTTGCCGGTTCGTCAGAATCTGCCGCTGGTCACCGGTGCCGGACCCCTGTCCGGAAACATCTGTCATGTCACCGTTCCTCTCCTCCGTTGGCCTCTTCCCCCATGCCCTCAACCCTCGACAGCTCACAGGCAAAGACTCACTCCTGCCCTGTCGCGGGCTCAGGTGGCGGAGGAGGACTCGTCGCGGAAACCGGTCCGGACATGAAACAACCCCGATCCGGCTGAACCGAATCGGGGTTTCTTGATGGTGCGCCGCCAGGGACTCGAACCCCGGACCCGCTGATTAAGAGTCAGCTGCTCTGACCAACTGAGCTAGCGGCGCCCGCAACACGTGTAACTGTATCAGCCGCCGAACACTCCCCGCACCACGCACGCGTCAGCCCAGACGCTCCGCCAGCCTGCCGTACGCGTCCAGCATCGTGTCCCAGAAGCGGTCCACGTCCAGGTGGGTGCCGACGAGCGCGTTGGGGACACGGTCCATCGGCCGGAAGTCCACGACGGTCATGCCCCGGGTGTGCTCGCCCCTGGTCTCCACGTCGACCACGGCCGGCGTCATCGTGACCAGGGCCGGGTCCAGCACGTACGCCACCGCGCACGCGTCGTGGATGGTGGGGCCGCCGTCGGCGGTGACCACGCCGTAGGAGGTGGCGGCGGGGATCAGGAACTCGGCCAGACGGCCGAGCGGCCGCATGCGGTCGAGCACCGTGGAGGTGACGACGGCGGTGAGCGTCACGTCCAGGCCCAGCATCTTCACCGTCCAGCCGGACCTGAAGACGATGGCGGCGGCCTCCGGGTCGGCGAGCATGTTGAACTCGGCGGCCGGGTTGTGGTTGCCGCGCGTGTAGGAGCCGCCCATGATGACCAGGTCGCGGGCCCACTCCACGACGCGCGGCTCCCTGCGGACGGCGAGCGCGATGTTCGTGAGCGGGCCGATCGCGACGAGGGTGACCTCGCCGGGGGCTGCGCGCAGGGTGTCGATGATGACGTCGACCGCGTGCCCGTCCGCCGCGGCGCGCACCGGTTCGGGGAGCACGGCGGCGCCGAGGCCGGTGGGTCCGTGCACGTGATCGGCGCGGACGACGGGGTGCAGGAGGGCGCCGGGGCTTCCCGGGGCGACCGGGATGTCGCCCAGGTCCAGGAACTCCCGCAGCGCCAGCGCGTTCCTGGTGGTCACGGCCAGGTCGGCGTTGCCGCCCACGGTGGTGACGGCGACGACCTCCAGACCGGGCGCGCCGGCCGCGAGGGCCAGGGCCATGGCGTCGTCGATGCCGGGATCGCAGTCAATGAGGATCTTCGTCACGGAACCGTACGATACGCAAAGATCAAAAAGTCGGAGCCGGGCGGTCTGCCGCCCGGCTCCGGTGGGTATGAGACCGGGGCCGGGCAGTTCCCCCAAATCTGCCCGACCCCGGTCCGGTGGCGGTCCAGGCCGGTCGGCTTTCCCCCAAAAGCCCCGGCGGTCCCGCGCTGCAGACGAGCGGTCCCCCTCCGCTGCCTGCTTTTCGGTGTAGGTCTCTCGGCCGGTCACCATGCTTCCGACCTGTCTACGACGCTACCGGGGCCTATGCAACGACCGCGTCATAACGCAGTCGAATATCCGTTTAATCAGGGCTACGGGATCTCCAAACGGACCTCGGTGCCCTCTTCGAGCGAGCGGCCGACGGTGCAGTACTTCTCGTGCACCCGGTGCGCCACCGCCCTGAACACCTCGTCGGCCTCCTCCGAGGGCAGCTCGACGTCGTAGCGGACGGTGACGGGACCCAGGCGGTTCGGCTCGACCTTGTCGGCCGAGACCTCCATGGCCAGGCGCACCAGCCGCTGGCCGCGCTTGGCGGTCAGCGGCTCGACGGTGACGATGTGACATCCGCCCAGCGCCGCGAGCAACAACTCGACAGGCGTGAACACGCCGTCCTCCGCACCACCCATCCGCACCTGGGCGCCTCTGGCATTGGTCGCCAGGAATCCGCCGTCCTCGGTCCGCTCTACCCGCACGTTAGCCATGTTTTAGACCTTACTCAGACGCTTCTCATCTTCGAGACGCATCGTTCAATCATGGCTAGTGAGCGGAAATTCCTCGGTTCCCTCCTCTTCTGTCTGGGAGCGGGTGCGGCGCCGGCCGCGTACCTGCTCGGTCACGCGTCCCCGGTCACGGGCGCGGCTCTGGCCGTGTACGCGGTGGCGGCCGTCATGGCGGTACGCGTCCACGGCCGGCACACGAAGGGCACCGTGCTCATCGCCACCGGGCTGGAGCCCGGCGCGCTGCGGGGGCTGCTGGCCGGCAAGGGCGCGGACACCGTCGCCGTCTACCGCACCGAGCGGGTCGACGCCGAACTGCTCGACCTTCACCAGCGGTACGGCCTGGTGCTGGTGGTCGGCGCGGAGCACGACCCGCGGACGAAGGAGCGGCTGAGCGCCTCCGGCCTGAGCAGGCAGGTTCCGGACATCGTCGAGCGCGAGGTGATCCTCGCCGGCCCCCGGCACTTCCAGCGGTACGTGCGCGGCGCGCTCTCCCGGCTGGCCGTTCCCGGCGCCCAGGTGCGGACGGCCAGGACACGGTAAAAGGCCGGTAAAGCTGCGGCATACCCTTAACCCGACATTACGGACGTTATGAGAGTGTTACTGGGGACAAGGAGGCGAAGGTGACGACTTTCCCCGGAACGGCCCGTGTCGGGAACTTCATGGGCACACACGTCAGTGTCGACATCCGTACCGCCCTGCCGACGCGGGAGCTCACTCCCGTGCTCGACCACGCGTTCAGGTGGCTGCGGTGGGTGGAAGAGACGTTCGACCCGGACGACGAGGACAGCCAGATCTTCCGCCTCAACCGCGGGCAGACCCTGCGTCAGGTGCCGGAGCTCGTCGAGGTGCTCCACCGGTGCGACGAACTGAGCAAAGCGACCGACGGCTGGTTCGAGGCCCGGATCAACGGCAGGGTCGACCCGTCCGGCTACATCAAAGGCTGGGCGCTGGAGCGGCTGTCACGGGCGCTGACGCAGTCGGGAGCGGTCGACCACCTCATCGACGCCGGCGGCGACATCCGGGTGCGCGGCTCGGCCTCGCCGGGCAAGCGCTGGCGGATCGGCGTCCGCGACCCGAAGACCGGGGTGGTGCGCAGGGTCCTGTTCGCCCACGACCTGGCCGTCGCGACCTCCGGCCGCGCCAAGATCGTGAACCCCCGTACGGGCGAGCCGCAGGACGCCCTGTCGTCCGTCACCGTGCTCGGCCCCGACCTGGGAGTGGCGGACGCCTACGCCACCGCCATGTACGCGATGGGACCGGTGCTCGCCAGGCGCTTCGGGATCGAGCTGGGCGAGGGCCCGTACCAGAGCCTGATCGTGACCCGTGACGGCCAGGAGTTCGGCACCCCCGGCCTGGCCGCCTACAGCGGGGCGGGCACCCTGCTGGCCGGCTAGCTGGCCGGCTAGGCGTCGGGATGCTCGCGTAGATACTCAAGGTAGACGGGGCGCAGCGCCGCCCCCAGGTTGCCCTCGCCCGCGGTCATCGCGTCGCTCAGCAGCGCCGAGACGCGGGTGAGGTCGGCCGTCGTCTCGCTCGCGTGGCCGGTGGCCGCCTCGGCCGCGGGGATCACCTTGAGCAGGTTCCACAGGAACCCGAGGTCCCCATGGCGGACGGCGTAGCGCACGGCGCGTTCGTGCAGCTCGCTGTCCGACAGCGTTTCGAGTCCGGTGGCGTCCATCTCGCTCCTCCCTGGTAACCTCCCCCTTTCCCGGGCGAGCGGGGCGGTAACGCATCGGGATCCGCTCCGGCCTATCCGTATGGCGACGGCAGTGGGAGGATCAAGCAGCGTGAGATTCATCATCAGAACCCTCGCGGCCGCGGTCGCGCTCTGGGTGGCGGTCCAGTTCCTCGACGGCATCGACGTGACGGCGCCGGAGTATTCGGCGAGCTACTGGGGCACGCTCCTCGTCGTCGCGCTGATCTTCGGCCTCATCAACGCCATCGTCAAACCCATCGTGAAAGGCCTCGGGTGCGCGCTGATCGTGCTCACCCTCGGGTTGTTCCTGCTGGTCATCAACGCCGCCATGCTGCTGCTGACCAGCTGGGTGGCCGGCCAGCTGAGCATCCCCTTCCATGTCGACTCCTTCTGGCCCGACGCGTTCTTCGGCGCGATCATCATCAGCGTGGTGACCTGGCTGCTCAGCTGGCTCATCCCCGACGACTGAGGTCGGCCACCGACTCGCGCTCGCGCAGGGTGGGCAGCTGGACGACGCGCCGGCGCTCGCCCTGGCCGTCGGCCGCGTCGGTCATGAGGCGGACGGCCGCGCCGACGATGCCGTCGATGTTCCAGTCGACGGTGGACAGCTCGGGAGTGAGCAGGCCGGACATCGGGTGGTCGTCGTAGCCCATCACCGAGACGTCGCCGGGGATCGACAGCCCCAGCTCGCGGGCGGCGGCGTAGACGCCGTAGGCGATGGAGTCGGCGAAGCAGAAGACGGCGCTCGGCCGGGCGCCGCCGAGCAGGTCGCGGGCGGCTCGCGTGGCGGCGATCGGGCCGTGCGCGGCGCTCGCCACCTCGATGTCGAGGCCCAGCCGCTCGGCCTCGGCCAGGACGTGCACGTCAGCGGGACGGTCGGGGGTGCTGGGCCGGGTGGGGGTGAGCACGCCGACGCGGCGGTGGCCGAGCGCCCGCAGGTGCTCCAGCGCGAGCGTGACGCCGCGCCGGTTGTCGAAGACGACCTCGGCGGCGGTGCCGCGCAGCGAGTCGCCGACCGCGACCACCGGCAGCGACGCGCACAGCTCGGGCCAGAACGGCGCGGCGGGGTCGAGCGGCTGCACGATGAGGCCGTCGACGCGCTGGTCACGCAGCTGGCCGGCGAGCGCCCGCTCGCGCGCCGGGTCGCCGGCGGCGTCGAGGATGAGCGCGTAGCGGTCGCGTTCGCGCAGGCCCCTGCTGATGCCCACGGCCAGCGACTGCTGCCAGAGGTCCTCCAGCGAGGCGCAGAGCACCCCGATCATGCCGGTGCGGCCGCTGGCCAGGGCGCGGGCGATCGGGTCGGCCTCGTAGCCGAGCTCGGCCGCGGCGGCGCGGACCCGCTCGACGGTCTCGGGCGCGACCTGCACGCCGCGCAGCGCGTAGGAGACGGCGGCCTGGGACAGGCCCGTGGCGCGCGCCACCTCCCGGATCGTCGCTCGCTTGCGGGGCATCCCGCCACGATAAACGCCGCCACCGACATTCCGGTGACCGCGTGGTAACGCCCCGGTCACGCCGCGCGTTCAGGCACTCCACGCCCTGCGATCAGACGCCGTCCAAGCCGCCGTCCCCGGGTCCGTGTTCAGGCGGCGGGCTTCCTCAGCACGCAGCAGCTCCCGCACGGCTCGGCGTCCGGCAGCGTCACCCACAGGCAGCAGGTACGGCGGAAGTATCCGTCGCCGGACGGCTCGATCAGTCCGTCGACCGGCTCGCCGACGCGCCTGAGCAGGTCCATGTAGTCGCCGGGCACCATCGAGATCAGAGGGTGCGCGAACGCCTCGGCCGTCGAGCCCCACAAGGTCCGCTCGCCCACCCTGGCCATCGAGCCGATCGCCTTGACCAGGGGCCGCTGCGACTCCGCCAGCGCCTCCCGGATCGCGCCGGCACCTTCCGTCCAGCTCACCCGGCTCGCCGCGATCGTCACCCCGGCGTCGGAGCGCCTGACGTACGTGTCGGCCAGCTTCATGATCGGCACGTGCCCGTCCAGCGCCCAGCCGAGCGCCATCGGCAGCGTGTGCCAGTAGCCGTAGGTCTTCCAGAACAGCGCCGCGCCGACGTGGCGTGGCGCGTTCCAGCGCGCCGCCGTCTCGTCGACCAGCTCGCCCAGCACCGTGTACGGCTCCCGCACCAGGCCGGCGACGGCCGTCCAGCTCTCGTCGGGCTCGATGACCAGGCCCGGCTCCACGCCCAGCACGCCGCCGCGCTCGGCGGCGACGCGTTCCAGCACCTCGGTCAGCACCCCGGAACCCCTTCGCTAAAGGTTAACCTTGCCTAAGGTAGCAGGGCGTCCCGCGAACCATCCGGTGACCAGCTGCGCCCCCACCACGCCCAGCCCGGCCGCCAGCGGCACGGACCAGCCACCGGACACCTGCCCCAGATACCCGAACAGCAGCGGGCCGAGCGCCGCGATCACGTACCCGAGCGACTGCGCCACCGCGGACAGCGCCGTCACCGCCGCCGGGTCGGCCGGGCGCAGCGCGATGATCAGCAGCGCCAGCGCGAACGACGCGCCCTGCCCGATGCCCAGCACGATCATCCACAGCCACGGCACCGTCGTCGGCGCCACCAGCACCCCCAGGTAGCCGAGGCCGGTCAGCACACCCGCCGCCATCACGTACGGCACCTGCGACGCCCGCCGCCCGGCCAGGACCGGCACCCCCAGCGTGGCGGCCACCTGGACCAGGGTCGTCAGCCCGAGCAGGTAACCGGCCTGGTCGGCGGGCAGCCCGGCGTCCAGGAAGATCTTCGGCAGCCACGTCAGCATGATGTAGAACGTCGCCGACTGCAGCCCCATCCAGGCCGTCACCTGCCAGGTCACCCGGCTGCGCAGGACCGCCCGGATGGGCCGCGGCCCCCGAGGGGGGAGCACCTGCCTGCCGAACACCTGCGGCAGCCAGAGCAGGGCGGCGGCCAGGGCCGGCACGGCCATCAGCGCCGACACGCCGCGCCAGTCGTGACCGGTGGCGTTCTCCAGCGGGATGACCAGGGCCGAGGCGCCCGCCGCGCCGCCCACGATGGCCGAGGAGTAGACGCCGGTCAGCAGGTTCAGCCGGTGGGGGAAGTGCTGCTTGACGATGGCGGGCATGATCACGTTCATCACGGCGATGGCCGTCGCCGCGACGGCCGAGCCTGCGTACAGGACCGGGGCGCCGTCGAGGACCCGCAGCACCACCCCGAGCGCGAGCAGCAGCAGGCCGGCCAGGAGCGTGCGGTCCAGCCCGATGCGGCGGGCGAGCAGCGGCGCCAACGGCCCGAACACGCCCAGGCAGATCACCATGACCGTGGAGATGCCGCCGGCTCCCGCGGGGCTGAGCCCGACGTCGGTCATGATCTCGTCGAGGAGCGGCGAGACCCCGGCGATGGCGGGCCGGAGGTTCAGCCCGGCCAGCACGATGCCGGCGACGAGCAGTGCGGATCTGAACGACATCGGGTTCCTCCTGTCGCACAGTGCTTTGACAACGTTGTCCGGCACTGCGAGGTGAGAAAGGATCCTAGACGTGAGACCGACGATGAAGGACGTCGCCTCGGCCGCGGGCGTCGCGCTCAAGACCGTGTCCCGCGTGGTCAACGGCGAGCCCGGCGTGCATCCGGCGACCGCCGACCGGGTGCGCGCCGCCATCGACCGGCTCGGCTACAGCCGCAACGAGAGCGCCCGCGTGCTGCGCCGGGGCCGCACCGCCACCATCGGCCTGGTCATCGAGGACGTCGCCGACCCCTTCTACGCCGGGCTGAGCCGGGCCGTGGAGTCCGTGGCCGCCGCCCACGGGTGCCTGCTGCTCAGCGGGTCGTCCAGCGAGGACCCGGAGCGAGAGCGGGAGCTGGTGCTCACGTTCTGCGCGCGGCGGGTCGACGGGCTGATCGTGGTGCCCGCCGGCGAGGACCACTCCTACCTGCGGCCCGAGCTCGACGCGGGCACCCCGGCCGTGTTCGTGGACCGGCCGCCGGGACCGGGGATCGACGTCGACACGGTGCTCGCCGACAACGCGGGCGGCGCGGCCCTGGCCACCCGGCACCTCGTCGCGCACGGGCACAGCAGGATCGCGTTCCTCGGCGACGAGCCGTCGATCTTCACGGCCGCGCGGCGGCTGCACGGCTACCGGACCGCACTCGGTCACCTCTACGACGAGCGGCTGGTGTGCATGCGGGCCCCCGCGCTCGACACCGTACGGGCGGCGCTCGACCGGATGCTGGCCCTGGACCGGCCGCCGACGGCGGTGTTCACCGGCAACGGGCGGCTCACCGTGACGGCCCTGCGCGCGCTGGCGGGGCGGCGGGGGCCGGCGGTGGTCGGGTTCGACGACTTCGAGCTGTCGGACCTGCTCGGCGTGACGGTGGTGGCGCAGGATCCGGCGCGCATGGGGCGGGTGGCGGCCGAGCTGCTGTTCCGCAGGCTCTCGGGCGACACCGGACCCGCCGAGCACCCGGTGCTGCCGGTCGGCCTCGTCCCCCGCGGCTCGGGCGAGCTGCCCCCGTGAGACTCACGGACATCGACGCGCCGCACCCGAGAGCTTCGGCCGAACGATTCCCCCTCCCTGACGCGGGCGGCCCCGTCAGCGGACGCGGTCCCGAACCCGGACCTACGGCGGGCTGAGCGGGCCGTCAGGCACGCATGACGGCGCCGAGCCCGAGGGGTTTCCCAAAAGGTCGTGATTTTTCTGAACTTACGGCAAGCCCGGCGGGCCTCAGGCACGCGTTGCGGCGCCCTGCCCGAGAGGGGATCAACGGATCAAGAGGTTCGGGTGGGGGCCTGGTCGGCGGTGATTCTCTCCGGGGCGGGCTCGGGGCGGAGGGGCCGCCACAGGGCCAGGGCGGCGAGGACGCCGGCGGCGCCCGCGACCACGATCCCCAGCCGGGGCGAGAACACCTCGCCCACGACGCCGATGAGCGCCGCGCCCACCGCCTGCCCGGTCATCAGCCCCGTCGACAGCAGCCCGAACGCCTGCCCGCGCACGTCCTCGGGCACCGCGTCGACGAACCGGCGCTGCAGCCCGAGCTGGTAGGCGAGGCCCGCGGCCGCGACGGCGGCGAGGGCGGCGGCCCACCCGACGCCGGGCGCGGCCAGGAACCCCAGCCACGGCACCCCGAGCAGCACCGCCAGCGGCAGCGAGAGCCGCTCCCGCAGCGCCGGCGCGGCGAACCGGCCGACGGCGAACTCCCCCACCGCCATCCCGGCGGCGGCCGCGGCCAGCACCACGCCGGCCTTGCCCTGCCCGCCCAGGTACGGCACGATCATCGCCTCGCCCCCGGCCAGGAACAGCGGCGGCACCCACGACGCCAACAGCAGCCCGCGCACCCGCCGGTCGGCGAGCAGCAGCCTGTTGACCCGCAGCGTGGTCCGCACCGCTCCGGAAGCGGAGCCCCGCCGGTCAGTCTGGCGCGGCGGACTGGACGGAAGGCCGAAGCGGAGGATCAGGGCGCCGAAGGCGGAGAGCGCGGCGGTGGCCGCGAGGGCGCCCTGGGGGCCGGTGGCGGCCAGGAAGGCGCCGCCCACGGCCAGGCCGCCGATCTGGGCTCCGGCCGAGGTGACGCCCAGGAGCGACCGTCCCAGGACGAACGCGTCACCGGGCAGCACGTCCGGCAGCATGGCGCTGCGCGCGGCGCCGAAGACGGGCGAGAACAGCCCCGTGACCAGCACCAGCGCCAGCATCGCCCAGACCGGCAGCCCCGCGTACGCCAGCAGCAGGCACACCACCACCCTGACCAGTTCGCCCACCACCATGAGCCCTCGCGCGGGCAGCCGGTCGGCCAGCGACAGCAGGAACATGCCACCGACGATGTACGGCAGCCAGCCCACCATGTAGGCGGCCGCGGCCAGCCCGGGCGAGCCGCTCTCCGCGTACACCAGCACCGACAGCGCCAGCATCTTGATCGAGTCGCCGGACACCAGCAGCGCGAAGCTGCCGAACAGCACCCGGAACTCGCGGACGGCGAACACCTCGCCGTAGGTCGCCGCGCGTTCGGTGGACAAGGCGGATCTCCTCAGGAGAGATGGGAGGGGCGGCCCCGGAGGGAGGGCCGGGGCCGCCTCTTCTGTTCATCCGATGGTGGCCGGGGTCCAAGCTCGCGGCGAAGCTTTCGGATATAACCGAAAGATGGTGTACAGGATCGAGGTCACCCCACAGGACGTGGCCGCCAGCCGGTTCGCCATCTCGCCGCTGATCGAGACCATGCACGCGCAGTGGCTGCTCGACGGCCGCGGACCGGCGGGCGTGCACCGGCAATGGGTGGACCGGTGGCGGCCGGCGTACCGGGAGCTGGCGCGCCGCCACCCGGCGCTGCGCGCCACGGCCGTGATCTCCGGCAACCGGGGCGACGCGAACGTGGACTTCATCGCGCCCCCGCCCACCGGCGTGGGCGTGCCGTTCGAGGCGGAGCTGTCCGCCGTCAGGGAGACCCCGATCGAGCAGGCGCACGCCGAGATCGCCGCGGTGCTGGCCCGCCGCCCGCCGCCCGCCGAGGAGGCCAGGACCCTGCTGCTCGGCGCCGACGTGGTGCGGCTCATCGCCGACGCGTACGAGGCGCTCTGGACGGAGATCGTGTCCAGGGAGTGGCCGCACTTCCAGGCGATCCTGGAGCGGGACGTGGTGCACCGGGCAGGGCGGCTGGCGGCCTACGGGTGGGCGGCGGCGCTCGACGGCCTGAGCGAGCAGGTGCGCTGGAACGGCGACGGCCACATCGAGATCGCGATGGGCACGCAGGACGAGTGGTACCGGCTGGGCGGCAAGGGGCTGCTGTTCCTGCCGTCGGCGTTCATCGGCAACCTGGGCGCGTACCTGGAGGAGGCGTGGCCGTCCGCGCTGGTGTACCCCGCCCGCGGGATCGCGGCCGGACGGCGCCGGGCGGGGGCCGGCCTGGCGCGGCTGATCGGGCGCACCCGCGCCCGAGTCCTGGAGGAGCTGGCCGCGCCGGCCACGACCACCCACCTGGCCGCGCTGCTCGGGCAGAGCCTCGGCACCACGGGCGGCCACCTGGCGGCGCTGCGCGAGGCGGGGCTGATCAGCGGCACCCGGACCGGCCGCAGCGTCCTGTACGCGCGCACCCCGCTCGGCGACGCCCTCGTCGCGGGCGCGATCCGGCCGGGCATCCCGGATTCGCGCCAGGATCGCTAGCCTTTCTTCCGGGCGGCGCGAAGGTATAGTCGAGCGCATACGTTCAGCACAATTGTTCAGAGAATCCCCAGGGAGCGCGCGCATGAATGTCGACGCCGCACAGGAAGCCCGCTTCCCCCAGGAGCTGATGTACGCCGCGGCGTCGCAGTACTACCTTCACGACGCCACCCAGGCCGACATCGCCGAACGGCTGGGCGTCAGCAGGGCGACCGTGAGCCGGCTGCTGACCGAGGCGCGCAGGCAGGGCATCGTCGAGATCAGGGTGCACCGCCCCGAACGGCTGGCCGGAGGCCACCTGGCGAGCGAGGTCGCCGGCGCGCTGAACCTCCACGACGTCCACCTGGTCCCCAAGGTCAGCGGCCCCGCGCTGGGCCCGTGGCTGGCCCCCGGCCTGGCCAAGGCGCTGGCGGCGGTGGGGCTGGAGTCGGGCGACGTGGTGCTGGTGTCGTCGGGCAGCACCGTGTACGAGTGCGCGCGCGAGGGGCTCGGCCGCTTCCCCGGCGTGCGGATCGCCCCGGCGGTCGGCGGGCAGCAGGACCCGCAGCCCTGGTTCCAGACCAACGAGACCACCCGCCTGCTGGCCGACCAGGTCGGCGGCGTGCCCCACTACCTGTACGCGCCCGCGCTGCCTGGCCCCGAGCTGTTCTACTCGCTGCAGCACGAGCCGTCGGTGCGCCGGGTGATGGACCTGTGGGCGCAGGCCAGGTGCGCGGTCGTGGGCGTCGGCTCGCCGCCGCTGACGCGCCAGGTCGTGCCCGCGTTCGTGCCGCGCGACGAGCCCAGCCTGCGCAGGGCCGTGGGCGACGTCTGCTCGCGCTTCTACGACCGCGACGGCGAGCCTGTCGGCTACCCGGGCAGCGAACGCCTGGTCGCGGCCGGCCTGGAGGAGCTGCGGCGCATCCCGCACTCGATCGCCGTCGCCGTGGGCGGGGAGAAGGTGGCCTCGATCATCGCGGGTGCCAGGGGCGGCTACTTCAACCGGCTCGTCACCGACGCGCTGACCGCCGAGAGCATCCTCGCCGCCACGCGTTGAGCGCCACGCCGGGGTGAACCCGGCGTCGTCCGCATGCCTAGAGTGTGAACACTCGTGCTGGACAAATGTTCTGGCCCCGGCTAGCGTGATGCCCACCACAGGACGTGGCCCGACAGGCGCGTCATTGGTCGCATTCGGGGGACGCGACGCATACGAGATCGTCCGCTGGACGTAGCGAGTGAGGAAAGAACCCGTGAAGAGAATCAAGATGCGGACGTCCGCCTTCGCCGCCGTGGCGGTCCTCGCGACTTCGGCGCTGGCCGCGTGCGGCTCGACCGGCGGCGGCGACGGTGCGGCGACCAGCGGCGCCGAGGGCGGCGCGGAGAACGCCAAGGTGGCGTTCCTCATGCCCGACCTCGCCTCGACCCGGTACGAGCAGCAGGACAAGCCGCTGTTCGAGGCCAAGATGAAGGAGCTCTGCCCCAGCTGCTCCGTCATCTACCAGAACGCCGACTCCGACGCCGCCAAGCAGCAGCAGCAGGCGAACTCCGCGCTGGCCCAGGGCGTCAAGGCCATCGTGATCGACCCCGTCGACTCCACCGCGGCGGCCACCATCGTGCGCGCCGCGCAGGCGCAGCAGGTGCCGATCATCGCCTACGACCGGCCGATCCCGTCCACTCCGGCCGACTACTACATCTCGTTCGACAACGAGAAGATCGGCTCGCTGATCGCCCAGTCGCTGGTCGACCACCTCAAGGCGGAGAACGCCGAGGGCGGCATCCTCCAGGTGAACGGCTCCCCGACGGACGCCGCGGCCGGCCTGATCAAGAAGGGCATCCACAGCGCCGTCGACCCCAGCGGCTTCAAGCTGCTGGCCGAGTACGACACGCCCGAGTGGAGCCCGGAGAAGGCGCAGACCTGGGTCAGCGGCCAGATCACCCAGTTCGGCGACGACATCGTCGGCGTGGTCGCGGCCAACGACGGCACCGCCAGCGGCACCATCGCCGCCTTCAAGGCCGCGGGCAAGGACGTGCCGCCGGTCACCGGCAACGACGCGGAGATCGCCGCCGCCCAGCGCATCATCAAGGGCGACCAGTACAACACGATCTCCAAGCCGATCAAGATCGTCGCCGAGGCCGCCGCCGACGTCGCCTACCAGTTCATGCAGGGCCAGAAGCCCGAGGGCAAGGACTCCCTGTACGACACGCCCTCCGAGCTCTTCGTCCCGACGGTCGTGACGAAGGAGAACGTCAAGGAGGTGCTGTTCGACAGCGGCATCATGAAGGCCTCCGAGGTGTGCACCGGCGAGTACGCCGAGGGCTGCGCCGCGCTCGACATCAAGTAAGGGGTCCCCGTGTCGCCCACACAGAAGCCGGACGCAGTCCTGTCCCTGCGCGGCATCAGCAAGACCTTCGGGGCCGTCGCCGCGCTCACCGACATCGAGCTCGACGTGGCCCCGCACCAGGTCGTCGCGGTGGTCGGCGACAACGGCGCCGGCAAGTCCACGCTGGTCAAGATCCTCTCAGGGGTGCATCCGCCGGACTCGGGGACGATCACGTTCGCCGGCCGTGAGGTCGACATCCCCAACCCGGCGGCGGCGCACAAGCTCGGCATCGCCACCGTCTTCCAGGACCTGGCGCTCTGCGAGAACCTCAACGTGATCCAGAACCTGTTCCTGGGCCAGGAGATCCGCCCGCTGCGCCTGAACGACGTGGCGATGGAGACGCGTTCGTGGGAGCTGCTCCGGCAGCTCTCCGCGAAGATCCCGAGCGTGCGGGTCCCGGTGGCGGCGCTGTCCGGGGGCCAGCGCCAGACGGTGGCGATCGCCAGGTCGCTGCTCGGCGACCCGAAGATCATCATCCTGGACGAGCCGACGGCCGCGCTGGGCGTCGCCCAGACGGCCGAGGTGCTCAACCTGGTCGAGCGGCTGCGCGAGAACGGCCTGGGCGTGATCATGATCAGCCACAACATGGCCGACGTGAAGGCCGTGGCCGACAAGGTCGCCGTGCTCAGGCTCGGCCGCAACAACGGCGTCTTCGACGTCGGCGACGTCTCCGCCGAAGACATCATCGCCGCGATCACCGGGGCCACCGACAACGCGGTGGCCCGGCGGGCGTCCCGGCGTCAGGAAGGGCTCCCGTCATGAAGGACACGGTGAACAGCACGACGGACGGCACGGTTGACCACCAGGACGAGCGGCTGCAGCGGCGCGAGGGCCTGCGCGGCGCGTTCACCGACGTGGTCGAGCGGGCGCGCGGCGGCGACCTCGGCGTGATCCCGGTCGTGGTCGGGCTGATCGTCATCTGGAGCGTGCTGCAGATCCTCAACCCGATCTTCCTGTCCAGCCAGAACCTGGTGAACCTGACGATGGAGTCGGCCGCGGTCGGCGTCATCGCGCTGGGCATCGTCTGCGTCCTGCTGGTCGGCCAGATCGACCTGTCCGTCGGCTCGGTCAGCGGCCTGTCGGGCGCGGTGCTGGCGGTGCTCTTCGTGGACCAGGGGCTGCCGGCCTGGGTGGCGATCTCGGCCGCGGTCATCATCGGCGCCGCCGTCGGCTGGGTGTACGCGCAGCTGTTCAACAGGTTCGGCGTGCCCAGCTTCGTCATCACGCTCGCGGGCCTGCTCGGCTTCCTCGGCCTGCAGCTGTACGTGCTCGGCACCAAGGGCGCGATCAACCTGCCGTTCGACTCGGGGCTGGTGAACTTCGCCCAGCTCGCCTTCGTGCCCGCCTGGCTGTCGTACACGCTGGCGGTGGTCGCGGCCGGGTGGCTGTTCGCGAGCGGCTACCTGCACGCCAGGGAGCGCCGCAAGGCCGGGCTGTCGTCGAAGAGCACCTCGGCGCTGGTCGTGCGGAGCGCCGCGCTGCTGGTGGCGCTGCTGTTCATGGTCTGGTACCTGGGACAGACGCGCGGCGTCGGCTGGATGTTCGTGTTCTTCGTCGCGCTGGTGCTGGTCATGCACTACCTGCTCTCGCGTACGCGGTGGGGCAGGTCGGTGTACGCGGTCGGCGGCAACGTCGAGGCCGCCAGGCGCGCCGGCATCAACGTCAGGACCATCTACACCTCGGTGTTCGTGCTCTGCTCCTCCTTCGCGGCGGTCGGCGGCATCCTCGCCGCGGCCCGGCTCGCGGCGGCCAACCAGAGCAGCGGCGGCGGCGACGTCAACCTCAACGCCATCGCCGCGGCGGTCATCGGCGGCACGAGCCTGTTCGGCGGGCGCGGCACCGCGTTCGGCGCGCTGCTCGGCATCATCGTCATCCAGTCGATCTCCAGCGGCCTGACGCTGCTGAACCTCGACTCCTCCATCCGCTTCATGGTCACCGGGGCCGTCCTGCTCCTGGCGGTGGTCGTCGACTCCGTCTCGCGCCGGTCGAGGACCTCGCACGGCAGGGCATGATGGCGGCCATCTGCGTCGACGCGGGCACCACGGTGATCAAAGCCGTCGGCTACGACGCCCGGGGCGCCGAGTCCGCGGTGTCCAGGCGGCCCACGGCCGTCTCCAGGCCCGTCCCCGGACACGCCGAGCAGGACATGGCCGCGGTCTGGGACGCCGTCGAGGCGACCGTACGCGAGGTGGCCGCCGCGCTCGGCGAGCCGGTCGACTTCGTGGCCGTGACCGCGCAGGGCGACGGCTGCTGGCTGGTCGACTCCGCCGGCGAGCCCACCGGCCCGGCCATCCTGTGGAACGACGGCCGCGCGGCCGGGATCGTCGACGGCTGGACCCGGTCCGGGCTGGCCGCCCGGGCCTTCCGGGTCAACGGCTCGTCGGCGGCCTCCGGGCTGCCGCACGCGATCCTCGCCTGGCTGAAGGAGCACGACCCCGGACGACTGGCCCGCTCCGCCGCCGCACTCACCTGCGGCGGCTGGATCTTCGCGCGGCTGACCGGCGAGCTCGCCGCCGACGAGTCCGACGCCTCCGCCCCGTTCATGGACCTGCGCGCCCGCCGCTACGCGCCCGAGCTGCTTGAGCTGTTCGGGCTGGAATGGGCGCAGCGGCTGCTGCCCGGCATCCGCGACGACGACCGGCGCACGGCCGGGCTGTCGAAGCGGGCGGCGGAGCGGCTCGGGCTGGCCGAGGGCACGCCCGTGGTGCTGGCCCCGTACGACATCGTCACGACCGCGCTCGGCGCGGGCGCGGTCAGCCCGGGGCAGGCGTGCGGCATCCTCGGCACCACGCTCTGCGTGGAGACCCTGGTCGAACGGCCGGACCTGGACGGCGACCCGGTCGGCATCACGATCGCGGCGCCGGGCGGCTACCTGCGCGCCTTCCCCACGTTCGCCGGCACCGAGGTGATCCAGTGGGCCTGCCGGATGCTCGGCCTGGACCGGCCCGCCGAGCTGAGCGAGCTGGCCGCGCGGAGCGAACCGGGGGCGCGCGGGCTGGCGTTCCTGCCCTACTTCTCCCCCGCCGGTGAGCGGGCGCCGTTCTCCGACCCGTACGCCAGGGGCGCGTTCCTCGGCATGTCCGTCGAGCACGGCCGCGAGCACCTCGCCCGCGCCGTGCTGGAAGGGCTCACGCTCGTCGTCCAGGACTGCCTGGCCGCCACCGGCGCCGCCCCGCGCGAGCTGCGGGTCTGCGGCGGCGGCTCGGCGAGCGGGCTGTGGCTGCGGCTCATCGCCGCCGTCACCGGGCTGCCGGTGCTGCGCCCGGCCGACGCCGAGGTCGGCGCGAGGGGCGCCTTCCTCGTCGGGCTCGCCGCCACCGGCGCCGCGACGATCCAGGACGCCGCCGCCCGGCACGTGCGGCTCGGTGACGTCGTGGAGCCCGAGCCCGGCCCGTACGCGAGCGCGTACCGGGACTTCCTGACCCTGCGCGAGCACGCGGCCCGGTCCTGGCCGCTGCTCGCCGAGATGCGGAGCAGGTCATGAGCGCGTGGATCGGGATCGACCTCGGCACCCAGAGCGTGCGCGCGATGGTCGTGGACGCCGGCGGGCGGGTGCTCGGCGCGGCCGTCCGCCCGCTGACCAGCCGCCGCGACGGCGTCCGGCACGAGCAGGACCCCGAGGAGTGGTGGCAGGCGCTGGCCGCGGCCACCCGCGAGGCGCTGCGCGACGTGCCCGCCGGGCGGATCGAGGGGGTCGCGGTCGACGCCACGTCCGGCACGATCCTGCTCACCGCGCCGGACGGGACGCCGCTGACGCCCGCGCTCATGTACGACGACAGGCGCGCCGCCGGGTTCGTGGACCGGGTGAACGAGGTGGGCGCGCCGGTCTGGGAGCGGCTGGGTTACCGGCGCATGCAGGCCAACTGGGCGCTGCCCAAGCTGCTGTGGCTGCTCGGCGACGCCCCGGCGGGGGCCCGCCTGGCCCACCAGAGCGACTTCGTCAACCGCCGGCTAGCCGGGCGCGAGGTGGCGACCGATCTGGGCAACGCGCTCAAGACCGGGGTGGACCTGATCGACGAACGCTGGCCGTCCGACGTCCTGTCCGCGCTCGGGGTGCCCGCCGGCGTGCTGCCCGCCGTGGTACGTCCCGGCACCCGCGTCGGCGAGGTCTGCGCGGAGGCGGCCAGGGCCACCGGCATCCCCCGGGGCACCCCGGTGATCGCGGGGACCACCGACGGGTGCGCCGCCCAGCTCGGCGCGGGCGCGCTGACCCCCGGGAGCTGGAACTCCGTCCTGGGCACCACCCTCGTGCTCAAGGGCGTCACCCGCGAGCCGGTGCGCGACCCGCTCGGCGTCGTCTACTCACACCGCGCCCCGGACGGGTCCTGGCTCCCGGGCGGAGCGTCGAGCACCGGCGCCGGCGTCCTCTCCCGCGACCTCCCTGGCCGCGACCTCGACGCCCTGTCCCTGGAAGCCGCCACCCGCTACGCCCCCGCAACCTCCACGGGTCTCACGCACGGCCGCTCGGGCTCCTCAGGTGCCACGTACGGTCGCGTGGACTCCCCGGGTGGCACGTACGGTCGCCGTGACTCCGCAGCCGTGGACGGCGCGTACGGCCGCAGGGGCTCCTCGGACGTGGACAGTCCGTACGGTCGCGGGACCACCGTCGGCGCGTACCCTGCCGGCCGGGGCGGAGGCGGCGTTCCGCTGGATCCGGCAGGGCTGCCGATCACGTATCCGCTGGTCTCGCGGGGTGAGCGGTTCCCGTTCGCGGCGCCGGACGCCGAGGGTTTCACGCTCGGTGAGCCCGCCGACGACGTGGAGCGGTACGTCGCGATCCTGCTCGGCGCGGCGTTCGTCGAGCGGCTCTGCTTCGACTACCTCGACCTGCTCGGCGCCCCCGTGGACGGCGAGATCATCCTCACCGGCGGCGCCACCCGCAGCGCGTACTGGACCCAGCTCCGCGCCGACGTCCTCGGCCGTCCGGTGACCCTCCGGGAGAACGCCGAACCGGCACTCGGCATGGCCGTCCTGGCAGCCGGAGCCACCGACACGTCCGGCGCCGCAGACGCCGCCGCCCGCATGATCCGCACCCGCGAGGTCGTCCAACCCTCCGGCGCCGACCTGCGCGACCCGTACCTGCGCTTCGTCACCGCCCTGGAAGAGCGCGGCTGGCTCCCCACCCCCGCCGCCGCCCACGCCCGCCAAAGGAGCGAGCGATGACCCCGCCCGCACACACAGCGCGGCCCACCCAGGGCGCGCGGCCAACGCATACCGCACAACCCACATATGCCGCGCCACCTACACGTGGCGCCCGGCCAACGCATGCGGCGCAGCCCGCAAGGGTGCGGCCCGTGGCCGAGCCTCAGCCCTCACAGGCGGCACGACCCTCGCGAGCGGAACCGCCGCGAGTGGAGCCGGACGAGGGCGGGGCGCGGTTTGCGGGGCTGGTGGGGATCGTTGGAAACGGGATGAGGGGGACGTGGTGACCGACGCAAGGGCCGCGACGCTGGTGCTGGTGCGGCATGGTGAGACCGTCTGGCACGCCGAGAACCGCTACGCGGGGATCAGCGACGTGGAGCTGACCCCGCGCGGTCACGAGCAGGCGCGGCAGCTGGCCGGATGGGCCGCCGGGGCGGGACTGAGCGCGGTGTGGGCGTCCACGCTGAGCCGGGCCCAGATCACCGCCGGTGCCAGCGCCGAGGCGGCCGGGGTGCGGCTGCGGGTGGACGAGCGGCTGCGGGAGCTGGACTTCGGCCAGGCCGAAGGGCTGACCGCGCGGGAGATGCGCGAGCGTTTCCCCGAGGCCCGCGCCGCCTTCGAGGCCGACCCCGGCGCGAACCCGCTGCCCGGCGGCGAGGACCCGGCCGCCGCCGCGGACCGGTTCACGGCCGCGCTGCGCGACATCGCCGCCGCCGACCCGGACGGGCGGGTGCTCGTCGTCGCGCACACCACCGCCATCAGGATCGCCCTGTGCCGCCTCGTCGGCGTGCCGCTCGGCGAGTACCGGCGGCTGTTCCCGCGCCTGGACAACTGCGCCCTCACCGAGCTGCGCCTGCGCGACGACGCGCCCCGGGCCGCGATCCTGCAGTACAACACCCCGATTGGAGCCGTTCGTTGACCATCCGAGTGCTTGCCGCCGGCGACCACTTCGTCCGGAACGACCTGCTGGCCGGCGCGCTGCGCCGCGAGGTCGCCGGTGGCCTGGCGATCAGCGAGCTCACCCTGCCGTGGCCGGTCGTCCCGTTCGGCCCCGTGGGCGAGGTCGACGAGGCGTCGGACGTGGAGGACGAGCTGATCGCCGCGCTGCGGGGCGTGGAGGTGTGCGTGACCCAGATGGCCCCGCTCACCAGGCGCGTCCTCGACGCCTGCCCCGACCTGCGGCTGTTCTGCGTCAGCCGGGGCGGCCCGGTGAACGCCAACCTGGAGGCCGCCACCGAGGCCGGCGTGGCGGTCACCTTCGCCCCCGGGCGCAACGCGGTGGCCACCGCGGAGCACACGATGGCGCTGCTGCTCGCCGCCACCCGCCGGATCCCGCAGACGCACGGCGACCTGGCCGGGGGCGTCTGGCGCGGCGACTACTACACCTACGACAGGGTCGGCCCGGAGCTGGAGGGCAGCACGGTCGGCCTGGTCGGCTACGGCGCGATCGGCCGCCGGGTGGCCCGCATGGTGGAGGGCTTCGGGGCCGAGGTGCTCGTGTACGACCCGTACGTGGACGTGCCCGGACAGGTGGAGCTGGACGAGCTGCTGCGCCGCTCCCGGTTCGTGTCGCTGCACGCGCGGGCCACGCCCGAGACCACCGGCATGATCGGCGCCGAGCAGCTCGCGCTGATGCCGCGCGGCTCGGTGCTGGTCAACTGCGCGCGCGGCGCGCTGCTCGACTACGACGCGCTCTGCGACGCGCTGGAGTCGGGCCACCTGTTCGGCGCCGGCGTGGACGTCTTCCCCGAGGAGCCGATCCCGGCCGGCTCGCGGCTGCTCGCCGCGCCGAACCTGGTGATGACCCCGCACCTGGCCGGCGCCAGCAAGGAGACGGCCATGAAGGCCGCCTCCATCGTGGCCGCCGACGTGGCCAGGTACGCCCGCGGTGAGCCGCCGGCGCACTGCGCCAACCCCGCCGTCACCCTTTCAGCGCGCCGGCCATCAGGCCGCGCATGAAGAACCGGCCGAGCAGCACATAGATGAGCATGGTCGGGATCGACGCCAGGATGGCCGCGGCCATCTGCTGGCTGTAGGGGGTGGCCTGGGCGCCGGCGATGTTGTTCAGCATCACCGTGGCCGGCCAGCTCTGCGGGCCGGTGAGGAAGACGGCGAACAGGAAGTCGTTCCACAGCGAGGTGAACTGCCAGATGATCACCACCGCGATGGCCGGCCCCGACACCGGCAGGACGACCGACCAGTACGTGCGCAGCATCCCCGCCCCGTCCACCCGCGACGCCTCGATCAGCTCGTCCGGGATCGTCACGTAGTAGTTGCGGAAGATCAGCGTGGAGATCGGGATCCCGTACACCACGTGGGCCAGCACCAGCCCGGGGATGCCGCCGTACCAGACGCCCTGCATCCCGGTCAGCTCGTTCAGCCCGACGAGCAGCTGCACCAGCGGGATCATCACGCCCTGGTACGGGATGAACATGCCGAACAGGAACAGCGTGAACAGCACGTCCGCGCCGGGGAAGCGCCACTTGGAGAGCACGTACCCGTTCATCGAGCCGAGCGCGCACGACAGGATCGAGCCGGGCACGGCCACCAGCACGCTGTTCCACAGGCCGGGCGCGAGCTTCTCCCACGCCACCCGCCACGCCTCGAACGTCCACGTCTGCGGCAGGTTCCACGCCTGGCCGGGGTCCGCTTCGGTGAGCGGCTTGAAGCTGGTGACCAGCAGCACGTAGATGGGGATCAGGAAGATCACCACGAACGCGATCAGGACCGCCAGCTTCGCGAGCGAGAAGGCCCGGCGCCTGCGCCCCGCCACCGCGACCGCCGTCATGGCCGCCTCTCCTTACGTACGGACCAGATCAGGTACGGGATCACGAAGACGGCCACGCTGAGCACGATGTAGGAGGCGATGGTCGCCCCCTTGGCCGGATCGTGGGAGTCGAAGACCGCCACCCACATGAACACCGCCGGCACGTCGGTGATGACCTGCTTGCCGGAGACCGCCACGATCAGGTCGAACACCTTGAGCGAGATGTGCCCGAGGATGATCAGCGCCGACAGGGTGACCGGGCGCAGCAGGGGCAGCACCACGTGCCGGTAGACGCCCCACTCGGTGCAGCCGTCCACCCGCGCCGCCTCCCGCAGCTCCTCGGGGACGCCGCGGAACCCCGCCAGGAATAACGCCATGACATATCCGGACATCTGCCAGATCGCAGGGATGGCCATGGCCGCCATCCCCCAGTCCGGGTCCCGGAACCACTGCCACTGCGGCAGCCCGAGCCAGTCGAACATCCGGTTCAGCCCGACCGCCCGCTCGTCCTGGCCCGAGTTCATCAGCCACCGCCACACGATGCCGGTGGCGACGAACGACACGGCCATCGGGAACAGGTAGATCGCCCGGAACGTGCCCTCGCCGCGGACGCCCTTCTCCATCAGGAACGCCAGGAACCACCCGAGCACCAGCGCCCCGGCCACGAACACGACCGTGAACATGATCGCGTGGTTGACCGACAGATGCCATCGGGCCTCGTCCCAGATGCCGATGAAGTTCGTCAGCCCGACGAACTCCCCCTCGGACACCTCGTCGTGCTTGTCCGTCATGGCCAGCTGGAAGTTCCACCCCAGCATGCCGTACACGAACACGCCGATCGCCACGATCGACGGCGCGACGAGGAGCAGCCCCGGGAGCCAGGCGCGCACTCGTCTCACCGACCACTCCCTCCGTGAAAAGGCACGGCAGGCGCGTGCCGCGCCTGCCGTGCCGTCGTCCTACTGGGCGTTCGCCGCCGCGGCGTCCGCCAGGCCCTTCTGCAGCGCGGCCACGTCCTGCGTGCCGAGGAACAGGCCGACCTGCGTGTTGATCTCGGCCAGCCACGGCTGGTTGACCGCGACGCCGTGCTGGATGGAGCCGGCGAGCTTGTCGGCCGACCAGTCCTTCAGCGCGTCCGCCAGATAGTCGGTGTAGAGCGCCTGGTCGGCGTCCTTGCGGGCGGGGATGGAACCCTTCTTCGGGTTGAACGCGTCCTGGCCCTCCTTGCTGGCGGCGACCTTCAGCCACGCGACGGCGCCGTCACGGTTCTTGGCGCCCTTGGGGAGCGTGAAGCTGTCCGACAGCCACAGGTACGTGCCCTCGGTGCCGGGAGAGGGCGCCCAGTCGAAGTCGGTCTTCGACGTCTTGCCGAGGCCGCCCTCCGGCGGGTTGTGGAAGTAGCCGTACGCCCAGTCGCCCATGACGTTGAACGCGGCCTCGCCGTCGGCCACCTGCTTGGCGGCGGGCTGCCAGTCGTCCTGCGGGTCTCCCGCGTACGACATGATCTTCTTGAAGTCCTCCAGCGCCTTGGTCACCCCGGCGCTGTTCCAGTCGGCGCCCGGCAGGAACAGGGCGTTGTAGGCGTCGGTGCCGAGCGAGCCGAGCAGCACGCTCTCCAGCAGGTGGACCGCGGTCCACTCGGAGCCGATCGACAGCGGGATCTTGCCGGTGGCCTTGACCTTCTCCAGGGCCGTGAGGAACTCCTCGATGCTCTTCGGCGCGCCGGCCACGCCGGCCTCCTTGAGCACGGCCGGGTTGAACCACAGGACGTTCGACCTGTGGATGTTGACCGGCACCGAGTAGATCTTGCCGTCAACGCTGATCTGCTCGATGAGCTGGGAGGGGAAGACGTCCTGCAGCTTCAGCTCGTCGTAGAGGAAGTTCAGCTCCTCCAGGTCGCCCGCCTTGATGTAGCCCTGCAGCTCGGCGCCCGCGTGTCCCTGGAACGTGTCCGGCGGGGTGTCGGCCTGCAGCTTGGAGGCGAGCAGCGCCTTGGCCTTGTCGCCCGAGCCGCCCGCCACGGCGGCGTCGAAGAACGTCTGGCCGGGATTCTGCTGCTCGAAGATCTGCCGCATGGCCTGCAGGCCGTCGGCCTCGCCGGGGCCGGTCCACCACGAGAAGACCTCGACCTGCTGCTTCCCGCCGCTCGGCTGGCCGCCGGCCGTGTCACCACCGCCGCCGCCGCAGGCGGAAAGGCCCAGCACGCTCGCAAACGTGATCGCGGCGGCTGCCATCCACCGTCGTCTCATCGCACACCATCCCTTCGAGAAGCCCCCGAACTTCGGTGAGTTGACAACGTTGTCAGTAGGGCCATCAACCCATCTCGCCCGCTGATGCGTCAAGGACGTGCGGATAACAGGTCGGCATACTCCCCCGGCAACGCGAAGGAACATCGCATGCGGATTCGCCGGTGCGGGCGGGAACAACACCAGGTATGGCCGACGAGCCCCTCGAACTGGGCGAGATATCCCTCTCCGACTGGCACGCGCACACCGACAAGATGGCCGAGGTCGGGTTCCTGACCATCGCCCGGCGCCTCCCCTCCCTCATCCGCCAGGCGATGGGCATGGCCTGGCGGGCCAGCCCCCGCGACACCCTGGCCACCGTCTCGCTCAACCTGCTGGGCGGCGTCTTCACCGCGTTCGGGCTGCTGGCGACCACGGGCGTGCTCAACGCCCTGTTCAGCGAGGGACCCACGCCCGACCGGGTGCGGGCGGCGCTGCCCAGCCTGATCCTGGTCGCCACCGCCGCCGCGCTGCGCACCGCCGTCACGGCGGGCGCCGGCTGGGCGCAGGCCCGGCTCACCCCCCAGGTCGCCCGGCTGACGGAGGAGCGCCTCTACGGCCTGACCAGCCGCGTGGAGCTGGTCTCCTACGACGACCCGGCGTTCCACGACTCGCTCCAGCGGGCCAGGCTGCGCGGCGTGTCGGTGGCCGACACGGTGGTGACCTCGGCCATCGACGTGGTGACCGCCGCCGTGGGCATCGCCGCCGTGGCCGGCGTGCTCGGCGTCCTCCACCCGGTGCTGCTGCCGCTGCTGCTGCTCGCGGTGCTGCCCGACGCGTGGGCCGCGGTGCGCAGCGCCAGGATGCGCTACACGACCATGTTCGCGCTGATCCCGGTCATCCGCCGCAAGTGGATCACCGCCGACCTGCTGGCCGAGCGCGACCCGGCCGCCGAGGTCCGCTCGTTCACCATGCGCGGTTTCCTGCTGCGCATGTACGACGCGGTCGCCAGGGCGGAGCAGGAGGTGATGCTCCGGCTGGCCAGGCGGCAGACCGTCGCCAAGCTGGTCGGCGAGGCGCTCGGCGGGCTCGGCAGCGGCCTGGTCTACGTCGCGCTCGGCATCCTGCTGGCCCTCGGCGCCATCCCGCTCGCCGTCGCCGGCACCGCCGTGCTCGCCATCCGCTCCGGCTCCCAGTCGCTGGCCAACCTCATGTACGCCACCAACCGGCTCTACGAAGAGGGCCTCTACTTCACCGACTTCGTGGAGTTCTGCGCCGACGCCGAGCGGCGCCAGCCCGACCCGAGCCGCTCCCCCGCCCCCGAGCGCTTCGAACGGATCAGCGCCCGCGACCTGACCTTCACCTACCCCGGCTCCGACGAGCCCGCGCTGCGCGGCGTCAGCGTGGAGATCAAGCGGGGCGAGGTCATCGCCTTCGTCGGCGAGAACGGCTCCGGCAAGACCACCCTCGCCAAGATCCTCTCAGGGCTGTACGAGCCCGACACCGGCAGCGTCCTGTGGGACGACGTCGACCTGCGCCTCGTCAGCCCGGAGGACCTGCGCCTGCGCACCGCCGTCATCGCCCAGGACCACACCCGCTGGCCCCTCAACGCCCGCTACAACATCACCATGGGCACCGGCAAGGGCGAGCCGGCCCTGCACGCGGCGGCCGCGGTGGCCGGGGCCGACGAGGTGATCGCCGAGCTGCCCCACGGCTACCGCACCCTCCTGGACCGCCGCTTCAAGGACGGCCACGAGCTGTCGGGCGGCCAGTGGCAGCGCATCGCGGTCGCCCGCGGCTTCCACCGCGACGCCCAGCTGCTCATCTGCGACGAGCCGACCGCCGCCCTGGACGCCCGCGCCGAACACGCGCTCTTCGAGCGCATCCGCCACCACTCCGACGGCCGCACGGTCCTGCTCATCACCCACCGCCTGGCCAGCGTCCGCTACGCCGACCGCATCTACGTCCTCCGCCACGGCCAGGTCACCGAACAGGGCGACCACGAGACCCTCATGACCCTCGACGGCCTCTACGCCGAGCTCTACACCCTCCAGGCCTCGGCCTACCGCTGACGGTTCAGTCGCCGAACATGCCCTGGAGCGTCTGGGCGGTGGCCGCGAGGACGAGCCAGGAATGAAGCTGAGCCAGGTCCGTACAGGAGGTGATCCGCGCACGAGTGTCGTCGGGAACCTCGAACCCCCGCGCGTCCAGCACGAGCAGCACCGACTTGGCAGCCTCTTCGGCCTTCCCTTCGGCCTTCCCTTCAGCCTTCCCTTCAGCCACACCCTCCTGGAGACCGCGGCCGTAGTGTTCGCGGGCCCACGGCGTGTAGACCGGCCAGTCGGTGGACGTCATGATCTCCTCCATGAGGCGGCGAATCGCGGGGGCGGCCATGCTGTAGGCGTATTCAGTGTACTTCAGAGCGTGACGATCGGGGATGTTGGACACCCCTTGGGTGAAGGCCTCGACCACCTTGCGGTTGCGGCCATGAATCATGACCGACAAGGCCGCCAGCCCCGGAGCGGCGGCGACCTCCTGGGGGTCGGTGATGATCGGAACGCCGTCCGGCCCCAGCACGCAGGCCCGGAAGAGGTAACCGTTCAGCCCGGAGTCGACCGGCTTCGCGTAGAAGTCAGCGGCCGCACGATCAGGGCAGACGACCAGCACCGTGACGTCGCATTTCAACTGCAACCACAGGGCCGCCGCGTAGCGGGCCAGTTGCTTCGGCTCCTTGGACTGGTCCTGCTGAATCTCCACGATGACGGCGTGCGCCGTGTTCTGCGGAGGCCCCAAGGTGAAGATCAGGTCCGATGCGATGTCCTCGGAGTTGCGGGTGTTGAAGCTGGCGCTCTCCCGCCGGATCAGCGGAGTGTCGGGCAGGTCGACCCCCAGAAGGTCACGCAGGATCTTCATCACCAGCTGGGGGCCGTCGGCGAACATCTTGACGAGAGTGTCATGTCGGGGGGACGGCATGGCACTCATTGTTACACCACGAGCACGGAAGGTGATGGCAGTTCGCGTGCTCTACCCCGACAGCTGAAGCCGCTCGGTCAGAGGACGCTGCGGTAGTAGGAGATCTTGTTTCTGATGTAGCGCTTGCGTTCCTGGAGGTTGTCGATCTGGCCCTCGACGCGGCGGTCGTGCTCTTCGAGGAGTTTGATGCGGTCGGGGATGGTGTGGTCGCCGGCGCGGGTCAGCTCGGCGAAGCGGAGCATCTGGGCGATCGGCATGCCGGTGTCGCGCAGGCAGCGGAGCATGCCCAGCCAGCCGATGTCCTGTTCGGTGAAGCGGCGCTGGCCGGCGGCGTTGCGTTCGACGCGTTCGAGCAGGCCGATCTTCTCGTAGTAGCGCAGCGTGTCGAGGGTGAAGCCGGTCTCCTCGACGACCTCGGCGGGGGTGTAGACGCTCACGCGAAAGAGCATGCCACCTGGAGCGGACTCCAGGTCAAGCTCCAGGTCGAAATGCCCGAAATAAGCCGATAAATCCGATAAAAGTGGGCGGTTGACATGGAGTGCGCTCCAGCTTCCATCGTCATAGCCATGAGAATCGCACTCGGCACCATCCCCTTCGGCACGACCGTCAGCGAGAAGGACACCTTCGCCATCCTCGACCGCTTCGTCGAAGCCGGCGGCCGGATGCTCGACACGGCCGACAACTATCCGTTCTGGGTGCCCGGCCGCACCGGCGACGAGAGCGAGCTGGCCATCGGCGCCTGGCTCGCCGCCCGGGGCAACCGGGACCAGGTGTACCTGAGCACCAAGGTGGGCGCGCGCCCCACGGTGCCCGGCGACGTCACCCTCGACTCCGCCGAGGGCCTGTCCGCCGCGGCGATCCGTACCGCGATGGAGGGCAGCCTGCGCAGGCTGGGCACCGACCGCGTGGACCTGTACTGGGCGCACATCGAGGACAGGTCGGTGCCGCTGGAGGAGACGCTGGGCACGTTCGAGGAGCTGGTCCAGGCGGGGCGGGCGCTGGCCATCGGGGCCAGCAACCTGCCGGCCTGGCGGCTGGAGCGGGCCAGGAACGTCTCGGCGGCCCACGGCTGGACCCCGTACACGCACCTGCAGCTCCGGCACACCTATCTGCGCCCGCGCCCGTACACGAAGCTCGTCGAGAGCGGCCACACGCTCACCACGGACGAACACCTGGGCTACCTGGAGGACACCGGGGTGACGCTGTGGGCGTACAACACGCTGATGTTCGGCGCCTACACCCGCGAGGACCGGCCGATCCCCGACATCTACCACCACCCCGGTACGACCCGCCGCCTGGAGGTCCTGCACCAGGTGGCGCGGGAGCTCGGCGCGACCCCCAACCAGGTGGTGCTGGCCTGGCTCCTGGCGGACGGCCACGTGCCCATCGTCGGCGTCAGCTCGATGGCCCAGCTGGAGGAGGCCATCGCCGCGACGGAGCTCAAGCTGGACGACGACCTGAAGTCCCGCCTCGACACCCCCAGCTGAACGCGGGCGGCCCGGGGAGGGAAATTAAGCTCGGAGGATGCAGTTCGCGCCCAGCTTCCCCGTCATGCTCAGGACCGACGACGGCGTGCGCATCGACGCCGCGCACACCCCTCCCACCGGGAGCGCGGCGCGGGACGTCGGCATCGTGGTGGCGCACGGGTTCACCGGCTCGTGGCGGGAGCGGCCCGCCCGGCGGATCGTGCACGTGCTCAGCGCGTACGGCGGGGTGATCGCCTTCGACTTCCGCGGCCACGGCAGGTCCGGCGGCGAGAGCACGGTGGGCGACAAGGAGATCCTCGACGTGGCCGCGGCCGTCCGCCACGCGCGGGCGACCGGCTACCGCAGGATCGCCGTGGTCGGCTTCTCCATGGGGGCCGCCGTGGCGGTGCGGCACGCGGGGCTGTGCGAGGGCGCGGACGCGGTGGTCGCGGTCAGCGGCCCGGCCCGGTGGTACTACCGCGGCACCAAGCCGATGCGCCAGGTCCACTGGATCATCGAGCAGCCCCTGGGCCGCTGGGCGGCCAGGATGGCGAAGCGGACCAGGATCGCCGTCGGCCGCTGGGACCCGATCCCGATGCCGCCGCACGAGGCCGCCGCGCTGATCTCGCCGACGCCGCTGCTGATCGTGCACGGTGACGCGGACGCGTTCTTCCCGCTCGATCACGCCCGGCAGCTGTACGAGGGCGCGCGGGAGCCGAAGGAGCTGTGGATCGAGCCCGGGTACGGCCACGCGGAGTCCGCGGCGACCCCCGAACTGGTCCGCAGGATCGGAAAGTGGATCTCCTCGAACTTTTCCTGAATAAAACACGTCTACCTAGGGCGGACAGCAGCAAACCGCCGGGAGAAGTCTCAGGGGTAAGCGATCCGCCCAGGCGATGGGCGTGGTTCATACTTCTCGTAGTCGGCTGATTGCCCAAAGTGGTCCACCGCAGGGTGGGCACCTAGCGTCGCGGGGGCGCGCTGGGTGCCATCCGCGGCACGACGAGGGCCCCGGCGCTTCGCCGGGGCCCTCGTCGTGACGTCAGCCCAGCCGGGCGATCGTCTTGTACTCCAGATAGCCGGCCAGCCCTTCGGGGCCCAGCTCGCGGCCGAGCCCGCTGGCCTTGTAGCCGCCGAACGGCGCGCCCGTCTCGATCATGTAGCAGTTGACGCCGTACGTGCCGGCGCGCACCTGGCGGGCCACGTCCATGCCGTGCTCGGTGTCGGCCGTCCAGACGGTGCCGGCCAGGCCGTAGTCGCTGTCGTTGGCGATCCGCACCGCGTCCGCCTCGTCCTCGTACGGGATCACCGCGAGGACCGGGCCGAAGATCTCCTCGCGGGCGATGCGCATGTCGTTGGTCACGTTCGCGAACACCGTCGGGGCGACGTACCAGCCGCGGTCGTGCGGGCGCTCCAGCCCGCCGACGACGACCTTGGCGCCCTCGTCCATGCCGATCTTGATGTAGCCCTCGACCCGCTCCTGCTGCCGCCGGGCCACCAGGGGCCCGATGCCGGTGGCGGGGTCGGCGGGGTCGCCGACGGGCTGGGAGTTGACCATGTTCACGACCGCCTCGACGACCTCGTCGTAGCGGTTGCGCGAGGCGAGGATGCGGGTCTGCGCCACGCACGCCTGGCCGTTGTTCATCAGCGAGGCGATGGCCAGCATGCCCATCGAGGAGGCCAGGTCGGCGTCGTCGAGCACGATCGCGGCCGACTTGCCGCCCAGCTCCAGGCTGACCCGCTTGAGCTGCTCGCCGCAGATGGAGGCGATGCGCCGGCCGGCCGCGGTCGAGCCGGTGAACGCCACCTTGTCGACGCCCGGGTGCGACACCAGGTGCTCGCTCACCTCGCGGCCCGCGGGCACGATGTTGAGCACGCCCGCCGGCACCCCGGCCTCGCGCGCCATATCGGCCAGCACGTACGCGTCGAGCGGCGTCTCGGGGGCCGGCTTGAGCACGATCGCGCAGCCGGCCAGCAGCGCGGGCGCGACCTTGGTCATCGTGACGAACTGCGGGACGTTCCACGGCACCACGGCCGCCACCACGCCCACCGGCTCGCGCCGGACGGTCACCGGGCCGAACACGCCGGGCCGCTGCTCCTCCTGCTCGAAGGTGGCGCCGTACTGGGCGTAGTACTGCAGCATGCCCAGCGGCTGCGGCGCCTGGGCGAGGTTGGAGAAGGTGATCGGCGAGCCCATCTCCTCGGTGATGAGCGCGGCCATCTCGCCCTGCCGCTCGGCGTAGATCTCGGCCAGCCTCCCGATGACGGCCGCCCGCTCGGCGAACGTCATGCGCGGCCACGGCCCGTGGTCGAACGCCTCGCGGGCGGCGGCCACCGCCCGGTCCACGTCCTCGGCGGTGCCGTCGGGGACCCGGCCGACGACCTCCTCGGTGTGCGGGCTGATCACGTCGATCGTGCCGGTGCCCGCCGGGGTCACCCACTCGCCCCCGATGAACAGCTTGTCGTGCTGGCGCATGTCGTGAGCCTCCTGCCGGAACCGAATGCTTTCTTCGCAAGAGGACCGAATCATGTTCTGTCCGGGCACGCAAGAGGGGCACGGCACCCGGTGCCGTGCCCCTCTTCAGACCGTCAGCGCCGGCCGTTGAGCAGGTGCGCCATCGACCGCTTCACCAGGTCGGTCCTGGTGGCCTGGTCGAGCAGGCTCTCAGCGCCGAAGCCCAGGTAGACGGTGTCGCGCGTGGTGATGCCCGCGCCCTCCTCGAACACCTGGTCCGTGCGGGCCCAGTTGTTCACCGAGGCGGACGTGCCCTCGGGCGGGCCCGCCGCCGTCCAGCCGCCCAGGTCGGACTCGAACGAGGTCTCCTCCGCCGTCGCGCCGTCCAGCGTGACGACCGCGTCGTCGACGAAGACGCCGGCGCCCTGGGTGGCCCAGTCGCTGACGTACGAGATCGAGACCTCGACCTGCTTGCCCGCGTACGGGGTCAGGTCGATCCGCCACTGCTGCCAGCCGCCGGAGTTGCCCGAGGCCGCGTTCCAGGAGCCGGAGGTGCCGGTCGGCTCGCAGTCCGGGCCCTGGTACCGCTGGGTGAACGGGTGGATGCTGCTCCACCCGGACTGGCAGCTGCTGCCGGTCGCCTGGGAGGTGTGGCCGTTGGCGTCGGGCAGCGTCGTCCAGTCGTCGCCGCCCGCCGTGCGCGCCTCCACCATGAAGAAGTCCCAGTCGGCCTCGGTGTCGAGCGACGCCCAGAACGTCAGCTCGCCGCTCGACCGGCCGGTCAGGTCGATCGTCTTGCTCAGCCGCTTCCATGAGACGTCGGCGATGCCGCTGTAGACGTCCCAGGACCCGGTGTGCGGGTCGAACGGGGCGCCGGGCCGCTCCCACTTGATCGGCGCCGAGCTGGCGAACAGCGGGAACTTGTCCGCGGGCAGGATCGCCGAGGTGGCCACGAAGGCGTTGGTGTGCACGTCCGGCTCCAGCGTGCCCGCGAAGCCGTCGAACCCGCCGTTCACGCCCTTCACCGGGTACGGCTGGCCAGTGGCCGGGTCGCTGCCCGAGTTGTCGAAGTAGACGTACGCCCCCAGCCAGTACTGCTGGAAGTCGTTGAACACCGGGATGCAGGGCGGGTCGCTCGGCTCCGAGCACTCCGGCTGACCCGGCTGGTCGGGCTCGTAGTAGTAGGCGCCGTTGGCGTTGGCCGCGTACGACGGGTACTTGCCCGCGTGCATGACCTTGCCGCCCTCGTTCAGGTAGTCGCGGACGGCCAGCTCGGTGTCCACGCCCGCCAGGGAGGTGGTGCCGGGCACCTGGCCCGCGCTGCGCGGGATGATGTCGTCACCGGTCTCCCAGATGACGGCCTTGTAGTGGCTGAGCACGCCCAGCGGGTGCGGCGCCTTGCGCCCCATCTTGTCCATGTCGTACACGTCGGAGCTGTAACCGGCCGCCTGGAGCGCCTGGGCGTAGGCGCCGGCGTACTTCGCCTCGGTGACGCCCTGCGCCGGGCTCAGGCCGGTGACGTCCTCGGCGGCCAGCACGAGCACCTTGCCGCCGATGTCGTCGTGCACCTTGTACGTGAACGACTGGCTCTTCTTGCCCAGGGAGCTGAACCACACCTTGACCGTGTCGCCCGGCTTGGTGCCGGTGACCTCGCCGCGCAACCGGTGGTAGTAGCGGTCGTAGCCCTTGCCGTACCGCTCGCCGCCCTTCCACTCCTTGGTCAGCTTCACCCGCGTGCGGCCGTTGTCGACCTGGTAGTTCAGGAACACCGGGCCGAGCTTGCGCTTGGCGTTGACCTGGACCGTCTGGTTCTTGCCGTAGCTGACGTCGAACGGGTCCAGGACGAAGTCCGGCGTGGTGTTGCCCAGGTGGCTCACCGGCTCGACCGGGTTGACCGCCGACTTGGCCACGTCGAGCGCGAACGGCAGGTTCCTCTCGAACTCGGCCTGCACCAGCGCCTCGTCGTCGGGGAAGACGAAGCCGCAGCCGTCGCAGCCCTCGTTCAGCTCGGGCGTCCACGCCAGCGTGCCGTAGGTGGAGTGGGCGTGGTCGGTGGTCTCGCCGTTCGTGGTGTAGAGCTCGGCGCCCAGGTCCGGGTCGAAGCCGGGCACCGCCGGGTTCTCGTCGTCACCGGTCAGCGCCTGGTAGATCGGGTGGTCGGCGGTCTCCGTGGCGATCTGGAAACCCGACGGGTAGAGCAGCAGCGGGCCGTACGAGTGGTAGTTGAGCTGCATCTTGAACTTCACCCGCTTGAGCAGGCCGTCCATGGCCTTCGTCTCCGGCTCGCTGGCCGGGCCGGCGCCGCGGTAGGTCTCGCTGCTCGGGATCGAGGAGGAGCCCTCCTCGTCGTAGTGGAAGTTCGTGGGGAAGTTCCGGTTCAGGTCGACGCCGTCGCCGGTGGTGATCTGGCCGTCCCCGTTCACGTCACGCAGGTTCTTGCGCCACAGGCGGTTGCCCTCGGTGAAGGTGAAGTCGTAGCCGTCGGGGTTGGCGACCGGCACGAACCACAGCTCGGTCCGGTCCAGCAGGCTCCTGAGCTGCCTCTTGTTGGCCACCACGTGCTTGAGCAGCCGCATGTCCACCTCGGTGGCGATCCACTCGCGGGCGTGCTGGGTGGCGGAGTACAGGGTGGCGGGCTTGATGCCGTCGGGCAGCACCCTGGCCAGCGAGGTCACCTTGGCGGCGAGGATGTCCTGGCCGCGGAGCGTCTTGCCGATGGACTGGAGCTTGACGACGTCCTTGTTCTCGTCGGCGATCTTCCTGAGCTGGTCGGCGATGCCGCCGCTCTCGGAGTAGGACTTGTAGACGGTGTATCCGCTCGCCGCCTGGGCCTTGGCCGCCTGGAGCTGGGTCTGGCCCTGCGGGTTGCGTACGGGCGCGGGTTCGTGGCCGAGCTTCTCCAGCCCTTCGAGATCCTTCTGGGCGGCGGTGAGCTCGATGTGCTCCTTGCCGTTCCGGATCTCCTGCTGGACGACGTCGAAGCCCTTCTCCCTGAGGGCCTGGGCGGTGCCGAGCGGGCTGTCGAGCTGGTAGAGCTCGATCCGGTCGCCGGGCGGTAGCGGGTCCACGGCCGCCTGGGCTTGCAGCGCGACCATGGACGTGCCTAAGCCGAGGATCACGGCCGTGACAAGGGTGAGTGAACGAGACACAGGTTCCTGCCCCTTCGCAGAGACGCGTACGATCGCCATCTCAATGGGACTTGACGATCCCGGCAAGACCCAATCTTTATTCCTGTCTTATTCCGGACAGCCAGGACAATCCTCACTAAACGGTCGCGAGTTGAGCCGTTAAGATGACAGCTTTCAAGATCATCTTCTATAGTTTCGGTCGTCTACGAGGGGAGGACGGGCGTGAAAGCCGGGCGCGTGGCCGTGTTCGCCATCGTCCTCGCCGGGCTGCTCGCGCTCCCCTCCGAGCGGCCGGCCGCCGCCGACCCCAGCCCTGCGGAGCTGCGCAAGCTCACCAAGCAGGCCTCCCAGCTCAACGAGCGCTACCGCGGCTCGATCCAGAGCCTGGAGGAGATCCGCATCCAGGCCAAGAAGGCCGTCGACACCTCCGGCTCACTGCAGAGGCGCCTGGCGGAGGCCCAGTCCGACCTGGCCGCGCTGGCCGAGACCTCCTACATCCTCGGCCCGCTCGACACCACCCGCCTCTTCGGCACGGAGATCGACCCCTACAAGGCGCTCGGCCAGGCGGCCAACATGACCCACATGATCGAGGAGCGGGCCAACCGGGTCGCGGGCGTCGAGAGGCTCATCAAGGACGCCCAGAAGGCCAAGCTGCGGGCCAACACCACGATCAAGAAGCTCCAGAAGGAGATCAAGACCCTCCAGAGCAAGCGCCGCGACCTCGACAAACTGCTCGCCAAGTACGGCTTCCAGCAGCCCGGCAGCGCCGGCGGCCTGACCCAGCGCATGGTCAACGTGCGCGCCGAGGTCATGCAGAACTTCCCGATGCCGTACGGGGTCGGCTGCCTGCGCCCCGGCGACCCCGGCGAACACGGCAAGGGCCGGGCCTGCGACTTCATGATCTCCCGCGGCATGGCCAGCGGCGGCGAGGCCGACCGCGGCGACGCCCTGGCGGAGTGGCTCATCCGCAACGGCGACCGGCTGGGCGTGATGTACATCATCTGGAAGCAGCGCTACTACGACATCAGGTCGGGCGGCGGCTGGGATCCCATGTCCGACCGCGGCGGGGCCACCGCCAACCACTACGACCACGTGCACGTCTCAGTGTTCTGACGACAGGAAGTCCCTCAGCCAGGCGTAGGACGCCTTCGGGGTGCGCCTCTGGGTGGGGAAGTCGACGTGCACCAGGCCGAACCGCTGGTGGTAGCCCTCCGCCCACTCGAAGTTGTCCAGCAGCGACCAGACGAAGTATCCCCGCACGTCCACCCCCTCCCGCCCGGCCCGGCGCATCGCCTCGATGTGCTGCTCCAGGAACGCGATCCGGCCCCGGTCGTCGACCACGCCGTCCGGCCCCGGCACGTCCTCCTGGGAGCAGCCGTTCTCGGTGACGTACACGGGCGGCAACCGATCGCCGTACCGGTCCTTCAGCCGTACGAGCAGTTCCCGCAGCCCGTCCGGCACCACCGGCCAGCCGAACGCGGTGGTCGGGTAGCCGGAGATCCCGGCGTCCTCCCACGGCAGCCCTTCGGAGGAGGGTGCGGCGATCCGGGTGGGGTTGTAGTAGTTGATCCCGATGCCGTCCAGCGGGGTCGCGATGACGTCGAGGTCCCCGTCGTGCACGAAGTCCAGGTTTGTCACCTCGTACGCCGACAAATCTGGGTATTTGCTGAGAAGCACCGGGTCGTTGAAGAGGCGGTTGTGCAGGACGTCGTACGCCTCCGCCGCCGCCAGGTCCGCCTCCGACTCCGACGCGGGCCAGACCGGCGTGCAGTTGTTGGTGATCAGCACCTGCTCGGCCCCCGCCGCCCGCAGCGCGCCCGCCGCCAGCCCGTGGCCCAGCAGCTGGTGGTGCGCGACGGGCAGCGCGTCCAGCATCAGGGCGTGGCCAGGCGCGTGGATCCCCATCGCGTACCCGTACGCCATGTGCACGAACGGCTCGTTGACCGTGATCCACATCCGCACCCGGTCGGCCAGCCGCCCGGCGGCCAGCGCGGCGTACTCGGCGAAGCGGTGCGCCGTGTCGCGGGCGAGCCAGCCGCCGCCGTCCTCCAGCGCCTGCGGCAGGTCCCAGTGGAACAGCGTCGGCACCGGGGTGATGCCCTCCGCCAGCAGCGCGTCCACCAGCCGGTCGTAGAAGTCCAGGCCCTCGGCGTTGACCGGCCCGCTCCCGGACGGCTGGATCCGGGACCAGGAGAGCGAGAAGCGGTAGGCGTTCACCCCGAGCCCCGCCATCAGCGCGACGTCCTCCGGCCAGCGGTGATAGTGGTCGCAGGCGACGTCACCGGTGTGGCCGCTCCTGGTGCGGCCGGGCTCGCGGGAGAACGTGTCCCAGACGGACGGCCCCCGGCCGCCCTCGTCCGCGGCGCCTTCGATCTGGTAAGCGGCCGTCGCCGTACCCCACAGGAACATGCCCGGCTCCCTCTGCTTGAGTCCGGCTCATGTTAACCGAGACGCCCGCTACCTGCGGGTAATGCGCCAGGATGGGGACATGACGAGTACCTTGCGTCGCAGGCCGGCCCAGCGCCGCAGCCTGGAACGGGTGGAGCGGATGCTCGACGAGTGCGCGTTCCTGCTCGACGAGATCGGCTACGAGTCGCTGACCACCAAGGAGGTCGCCCGCCGCGCCGAGGTGCCGATCGGCACCTTCTACCAGTTCTTCCCCGACAAGCAGGGGCTGGTGCGGGCGCTGGCCCTGCGCAACCTCGAAGCGTTCCTCGGCCGCGTCACCGAGCGCATCAAGGAGCGCATCACCGCCGCCGACCTCGGCCACTGGACCGACCTGGTCGACCTGGCGATCGACGAGTTCGTGGCCATGAAGCGGACCACCCCGGGGTTCGCGGTGGTCGACTTCGGCGAGATCCTGCGCGCCCCCGGCGGCCCCGCCATCGAGGGCACCAACCGGATGCTCGACACCGCCCTGGAGAACAACGCGATCGTGGCCGACCGCCTGCGCGCCATCACCGTCGACCTGCTCGACGCCCCGGCCGGGCCGGCGTTCGACCGCGCGGTCCTGGTCACGGTCGAGGCCGCCGACGCCGTACTCAAGCTGGCCTTCCGGGTCGACCCCGACGGCGACCCCGACCTGATCGCCGAGTGCAAGCGACTGGCCCACGGATATCTCGCCGCCCACCTCCCCTGAGGCGTTTCTCCTGTATCTGACGGATCTTCCCGTCAAAGACAAGATCAAAGGCTTTTCGGGAAACCCCTCGGGCCGGCCGCCGTCATGCGTGCCTCCGGCCCGCTGCGCTCGCCGACCAGGGCGAGAACCGGACCGTCGGCACCGGCGCGTGCCAACGCGCGACTTCCCGATCAGGCCCACGTGAGGCTGTCGCCGCGGCCCTTCAGGCCGCGCGAGAAGCTGTCGCGCCCGCTCAAGCCTGGGACAGGATGTTGTGCGGCGATTCCTCCCCTATGGCGTGCAGGATCGGCAGGGTGCCCGCGCGGTGGCGGGCCGCCTCGTCGTGGTCGCCCACCGTGTCGGCGACGGCCGCGAGGCGGCGGAGCGCGGCGACGATCGCGCGCGGGTCACCGGCCTCCCGGGCCAGCGTCAGCGCGGCACCCGCGTGGCGGCGCGCCTCAGGCACCTCACCGGCCAGCAGCGCCAGGTCGCCCCGCGCCATCCGCGCCCCCGCCAGCGCCACCAGGTCGTCGTCGGCCGCCGCCGCGGCCTCCAGCTCGCCCAGGTAGCGCCGGCCGAGCCCGCACCGTCCGTTCGCGAAGCAGACCCGCACCGCCGCGTTGTAACCCACCCCCAGCCAGTACGAGTAGCCCCGCGCCCGCAGCCCGTTCACCCCCGCCACGACAGGCTCCACCGCGCCGCGCGCGCACCCCAGCAGCACCTTCGCGGAGTCGGCCAGCTCCCCCGGCGCCCCGAGCGCCGGCAGCCGCTCCAGCGCGTCGTCCGGGCAGGACACCCCCATCGCCATCGCGGCCCTGACCAGCCGCAGCCCGCACGCCGCCTCCCCGCGCTCCAGCGCCCGCCCCAGGGCGGCACGGCACTCCGCCCCGAGTGCCCGCGCCCTGCGCAGGTGGCGCACCCGCTCCGGCCACGGCTGCCGCCGCGCCAGTGACGCCCCTTCATGACACTCCTCGTACGCCTCGCGGACCGCCCTCAGGTGCCGGTCGCGCAGCAGGTCGTGCTCGCCCGCCTCCCGCAGGCGCTCGGCCGCGTACTCCTTGACCACCCCGCGCAGCGCGTACGCCCCCGTCACCAATCGCGCGGCCACGAGCCGGTCGAGCAGCCGGGGCACCTCGGCCCGCCGCAGGATCCCGCCGTCGCCGCACACGGCTCCCGCCAGCGGCGCGTCGAACGCCCCGGCGAACACCGCCAGCCTGCGCAGCAGCACCCGCTCACGGGGCGCCAGCAGCTCGTGCCCGAGCCGCACCACGGCCAACACCTTGCCGGCCCCGTCGGCGGAGGCGGGCAGGAGACCGTGGCGCCCGCCGAGCCGGTCGGCGATCCGCCCGGGGGGCAGCGCGCACCCGGCGGCCAGCTCCAGCGCGAGCGGGATCCCGTCGAGCAGCCGGCACAGCCGCTCGACGTCGTCCGTCGGCGCGCCGGCGAAGAACTGCGGCATATGGTCACCATCTGTGGCGGGAGGATCACTCTGACGTCACAGTGTGGCACCTTCCCTAGGTCAGCACCTCAGGGAAGCGGCCTCTCCAGTCCGCGCGTGTCACCAGAGGGGATCAACTAGACTTATAAGGTCGCGAGATCGCGCGGCCGGCCCCATCAATACAGAGCGAGAACTCATCATGCCTTTGAACAGCCGCGACGACCTGAGGAACATCGCGATCATCGCGCACGTCGACCATGGCAAGACCACGCTCGTCGACGCCATGCTCTGGCAGTCCGGGGCGTTCCGCGCCAACCAGGACGTCGATGACCGGGTCATGGACTCCAACGACCTCGAGCGCGAGAAGGGCATCACCATTCTCGCCAAGAACACCGCGGTGCGCCACGGCGGCATGACCATCAACATCATCGACACCCCCGGACACGCCGACTTCGGCGGCGAGGTCGAGCGCGGCCTGTCCATGGTCGACGGCGTGGTGCTCCTGGTCGACGCCTCCGAGGGCCCGCTGCCGCAGACCCGCTTCGTGCTGCGCAAGGCGCTGTCGGCCAAGATGCCCGTCATCCTGTGCATCAACAAGGTCGACCGGCCCGACTCGCGTATCGCCGAGGTGGTCGACGAGGTCTACGAGCTGTTCATGGACCTCGACGCGACCGACGACCAGATCGACTTCCCGATCGTCTACGCCTCGGCGAAGGCGGGCCGCGCCTCGCTGGAGCGTCCCGGCGACGGCACCATGCCCGCGTCGGCCGACCTGGAGCCGCTGTTCGACATCATCAAGTCGACGATCCCGGCCCCGACCTACGACCCCAGCGCGCCGCTGCAGGCGCACGTCACCAACCTCGACGCCTCGTCCTACCTCGGCCGCATCGCGCTGTGCCGGATCCACCAGGGCCGGCTGACCAAAGGCCAGCAGGTCGCCTGGTGCCGCACCGACGGCAGCATCCAGCGGGTGAAGATCACCGAGCTGCTGATGACCGACGCGCTGGAGCGCAAGCCCGCCGAGGAGGCCGGCCCGGGCGACATCATCGCCATCTCCGGCATCCCCGACATCATGATCGGCGAGACGCTGGCCGACCCCGACGACCCGCGCCCGCTGCCGCTCATCACCGTCGACGAGCCCGCCATCTCGATGACGATCGGCACCAACACCTCGCCGCTGGTCGGCAAGGTCAAGGGCGCCAAGGTCACCGCCCGCATGGTGAAGGACCGCCTCGACCGGGAGCTGGTCGGCAACGTGTCGCTGCGCGTGCTGCCCACCGAGCGGCCCGACTCGTGGGAGGTGCAGGGCCGCGGCGAGCTGGCGCTGGCCATCCTGGTGGAGCAGATGCGCCGCGAAGGCTTCGAGCTGACGGTCGGCAAGCCCCAGGTGGTCACCAAGGAGATCGACGGCAAGGTGCACGAGCCGGTGGAGCGGCTCACGGTCGACTGCCCTGAGGACTACCTCGGCGCCGTCACCCAGCTCCTGGCCGTGCGCAAGGGCCGCATGGAACACATGACCAACCACGGCACCGGCTGGATCCGGATGGAGTTCGTGGTGCCGGCGCGCGGGCTGATCGGCTTCCGCACCGAGTTCCTCACCGAGACCCGCGGCACCGGCCTGGTGCACCACGTGTTCGAGGCGTACGAGCCCTGGTTCGGTGAGCTGCGCACGCGCGCCAGCGGCTCGCTGGTGGCCGACCGCTCCGGGCCCGTCACCGCGTTCGCGATGCTCAACCTCCAGGAGCGCGGCGCCCTGTTCGTCTCGCCCGGCACCGAGGTCTACGAGGGCATGGTCGTCGGCGAGAACTCCCGTTCCGACGACATGGACGTCAACATCACCAAGGAGAAGAAGCTCACCAACATGCGCTCCTCCACCTCCGAGGAGACGGAGAAGGTGATCCCGCCGCGCGTGCTCTCGCTGGAGCAGGCGCTGGAATTCATCCGCGAGGACGAGTGTGTGGAGATCACTCCCGACGCGGTGCGCATCCGCAAGGTGATTCTCGACGCCGCCACGCGGGGCCGCGCCGCGGCCCGCGCCAAGCGCGCCTGAGCGTCCTTACTCCGGGTCACCCCGCCGTGTGGAGATTGTTTCTCCGGTACGGCGGAGTGGCCCGTAGTCATTTCTCCGGGCGGCGATTCGGGAATCCGGGAGCGGAGCACAGGTTCCCTGGTCGGAGGCTACGATGCGGAATCACGCATTTCCGCTTACCTCTCTAGTGAGGTGTGCCGTACCTGGAGAAGGGGAATTCAAGGGATTGGCGGGCTTTTACGCTTCGGAAATAGACAGAAGATGTCAAGACCAGAGCAATGTAATCACACCGTTACCCCATCAGCGAGAACAATCGGCCGGGCGAGTGAATCATCCAGACTGTGGAGAGGCTCCGAGCTGTTGCCGGGTTCGGGCTGGCCGTCATATCGATGGGCGCCATCATCTGGTGCACCATGGCGGCGGAGCCCGTGCCTCCGGCTGCGGTCCCGCCCTCGATGCTGGAGGCCGACTCGTGGAACCTCCCCGCCACCCGCGCCGAGCCCGGCGTCGAGCGTGACCGCGAGGCGTTCACCGAGGTGACCATCGCCCCGGCGAGCGCCGCCGACCTGGCCGGCGTGCCCGAGGGGCGGCTGGACGAGCGCCGGCGTCAGGTGAAGGTGACGATCGTGCACCGGATGCTGATGGACTCCACCGACAGCCTGGCCGGCACGCTCCGGCAGGGGGCCGAGTTCCCGCGCGGCATGCGGCGCTTCACCGACGACGGGTTCGGCGCCGTCAAGGTCAACGGCACCGTGCTGGCCCCGGCCGCCCGGCTGCCGCCCCTGCTCACCACCGAGGACGGCCGCACCACCGTGCGCTTCACCGTGACGCTGCTGCGGCAGGTGCGTCCTGAAGAACTCATGCGCGTCGACTTCAACGCCCCCACCGCCCGGCCGCTGCTGGTCGTCCACCGGAAGGTGACCCTGCGGCCCGGCGAGTGGACCGTGCTGCGGGCGGCCTCGATCGAGCCCGACCGGGAGGAGCGGCAGCGGCTGGAGTTCACCGTCGGCGTCTACCCCGTGAGCGTCACGCTCGCGCAGGGCTCCTACGGCTTCCCCGACGTGCGGGAGGAGGACGACTTCTCCTGGGCGACCGCGCTCGGCGTGCTCACCGCGGTCGTGCTGGCGGCGCTGCTGCTGCGCGCGCTCGGCGGCGAGTGGTGGCAGCGGACGGCCAACCGGGAGCTGGCCGCCGGGCTGGCCCTGGCCGTGCCGGTGGTGCTGCTGCCGGCCGTGGCGGAGGAGTTCACGCTGCCCGCGTACGTGATGCTGTTCGGCGGGCTGCCGCTGCTCGCGCTGCGCCACGCGGTCCAGGTGCTGCCGACCGGGCCGCAGTGGACGCCCCGTGACGCGCTCGGCGCGACCGGGGTGGGCGTCCTGCTGGCGGTCGGCATGCTGTCGTGGTCCTACCGCTACGGGCAACTCCCCGGCGACACGCTGCTCACCGGGGCGGGTGTCGCCGCGGTCGCGGCCGCCGGGTCCGCGGTGGTGCTCAGCGCCGACCTCGGGGTGCGGATCGTGGTCGTGCGGCTGGCCGCCTTCGCGGCCGGCTCCGCGGTCGCGCTGCTGGCCCTGGCCCTGTGGGGCAAGGCGCTGGCCACCCAGGTCTACCCGCCCGACAGCGTCCGGCTGCTGCTGGCGTTCTGCTGGGCGCTGATCCCGGTGGCCGCCGTCGCCGTGGCGATCAAGCAGTGGACGCGCGGCGCGGCCGTGGTCGCCGTCGTGGTGAGCCTGATGGTGCAGGGCTGGCCGAGCGAGTGGCTCGACGCCGGCTCGTGGAGCCGTGAGGTGCCTGGCCAGGTCGTGCCCCACATCGGCGAGCTGGAGCTGACCCCGGCGGTGCGCGGGGTGATGGGACTGCTGCTGCTCGGGTTCCTGCTGCTGGTGCTCCGGCTCAGGCGGCTCGGTTCGGCCCTGGACGCGACGCGGAGCTCCGCCGCCGAGGCCACGATGATCATCTGCCTGATGGTGGCCTACCTGGCCCCGCAGGGCAGCGCCACGCTGGGCGACATCAACGTGCCGCTGCCGATGCTCTCGATCACCGCGCTCATCGCCTGGGTGACGGCGCGCTGGCTGCTGACCCATCCGCACCCGTCGGTCGTCGAGCCGGGCGACCAGGAGGAGCACCGCGAGCTGATCAGGTCCGCGCTGCACCGGCGGCTGCTGCTGGCCTCCGAACAGGAGCTCTACCGCGCCGGCCGGGGCCGCATCGGCACCGGCGAGCTGTCCATGGAGGAGTTCGGCAGGCAGCGCGACGGACTCGACGCGGCGCTGCGCCGGCACGGCGGCCACCCCGAGACCGCCTTCGCCACCGCCGCGGGCTGCTCCCCCTGGCACAACGGCGTCTGCGGGTTCGTCGTCAGCCTGCTGCTGAGCCTGCCGTTCCTCATCGTGTTCGGGGTGCCCGCCGGTGCCGACCTGAGCAGCTTCGTGTTCGAGGCCCGCTCGGTGATCGCGCTGCCCGCGTTCGGTTTCCTGTTCGGCTACTTCTACCCGCGCGTCCGCGGCACCCAGCCGATGACGAAGGCGCTCCACCTGATGGCCGCCGCGCTGGCCACCGAGCTGTCCGGCTACCTGTCGGCCCTCGCCGAGCCCGACCTGGGCGCGATGGACAAGGTGCAGGTGGTGGCCATCATCGTGGGCAAGGTGGCGCTGGTCTCGATCGGGCTCGGCCTCTACTGGGAGTGGCGGATCATGCACCTGGCCGGCGAGCCGTGGGCCAGGGTGCGCAACGTCCGCAGCCTGCGCAGCCTCGCGACGCCGCTGCTGGCCATCGTGATCGCGGCGGTCACCACCGCCGCCACCTCGGCCGCGGGCCAGACCGTCGACCGCATCCTCAGGGGAGACGAGACCTCCCAGCAGCCCTGATCAGGGCCTGCGCGGCAGCTCGCTCCCCCGTACGTGCGCGCAGAGCCACTCGATCAGCGGCCGGAAGTCGCGCCAGCAGGCGCGCACCCGGTCGGCGGCCCGCGCGGTGTGCACCCACGGCTCCGGCTCGAACCGGCGGCTCGCGTAGAGCGACCTGTGGCGCAGCAGGTCGAGACGCGGATGGTCCTCCGGCACGCCGCGCGGCCGGGTCTTGAGCCGCTCGCCGCCGCGCTCGTAGCCGGCGGCGTCGAGCGCGGCCACCACGGTCTCCAGCGGCTTGCCGGTCTCGTCGTGGTCGACGGCCGCGCGGAAGCGGGCCACCTGGTCGGGCGCCTGCGAGAACAGGCCGCCCGCGGCCTGGACGCCGGCCGCGCTGACCTCGGCGTAGAACCCGATGCCGGGCATCAGGTCGACGAAGACGCCCTGATGGGTCTTGTACGGCGACTTGTCCTTGGCGTAGCGGACGTCACGGTACGGGCGGAAGAGCTTGGCGTCGCCGAACTCCTCGGCCAGTTCGTCGGCCAGGGCCAGCATCGGAGCCCGCACCGCTTCCTCGTACAGGTGCTTGTGGCGGGAGAAATAGGTCTTGGAGTTGTCCGCCTCAAGTCCTTCGTAGAACAGGAACGCCTCGTCCGGGATGCCGGTGAAACCCATGGCGCCCAGCCTGCCATGCCGGGCCCGCGGTCACGGCTTCGGCTCCGCCGCCAGGTAGCGCCGGCCCGGCTCCGGCGGCGTCTCGTACAGCTCGCTCACCGTCACCAGCCGGTAGCCCTTGCGGGTGAGCGTCTCGATGATCCGCGGGACCGCGTCGACGGTGGTGCGGTGGATGTCGTGCAGCAGCACCACCGAGCCGGGCCCGGCCCGGACCGCGCGCTTGGCCACGACGGCGGGCACCCGGTCGCGCCAGTCGTGGGTGTCGACGTTCCACAGGATCTGCGCCAGCCCGCGCCGCCGGGACTCCTCGGCGACCGTGCGGTCGGTGGACCCGTACGGCGGCCGCATCAGGTGCATGCGCACCCCGGTCACCGAGCGCACCAGGTCGCCGGTGCGCTGGAGCTCCTGGGCGATCAGCCGGCGCGGCAGGGTGGTGAGCTCGGTGTGGGTCCAGGAGTGGTTGCCGAGCTCGTGCCCCTCGCCGGTGATGCGGCGCAGGAGGGCGGCCCCGCCGGGAGCGGCCACCATCTGGCCGACCACGAAGAACGTGGCCCGCGCGTCGTGCTCGCGCAGCACCCGGAGCAGCCTGCCGGTGTCGGCGCCCGGCCCGTCGTCGAAGGTGAGTGCCACGCACCGGCCGCACTCGGTGGGGCGGGCGGGCCAGTCGCGCTGCATCGAGGTCAGCCGCCTGGCCAGCGCCTCCGGGTCGGCGGAGGCAGCAGGGCGCTCCGGCGCGGCGAGGGGCACCCGTGCGGGCGGCTGGGCCGCGCATCCCGTCACCGTCGCCAGCAGCAAGACCGGCGCCACCCCCCACGCGCGCATGTTCCCCCCGGTGGCACGCCAACGGGGGCATCACGGATAGTCGCCGGCAGGCCGCCCCCGCGAGTCCCTGACCAGCTCTTCCCACCATGATGGGATATCAGCCTGCAACTCCTTGTAGCGACGCGCCACTCTTAGGGCACATCCGGCCGGATCGGTACCGAGATGGCGGCGTTTCACCGGGCCTTCCCGCCAACGGTAGAACCCGTCCCGGTAGCGCACGACGAGCCCGATCCAGACGGAGAGGGTCACACCGTCGCCGATCTCGTACGAGGTGGTCACGCCCAGGCCGTGCAGCTCCGCTCGGAGCTTCTCCGTCACCGCGCGGGACTCACTCACCCATTACCCCCTGCCGACGGTCCGTCGCACACGAAGAGGTGTACCCACCCACAGCTCACAGTCGTCAAGAAGTTTCACAGCCGGGAGTCGGCGTCAGTGGTCCGCCACCTCGCGCGGCTCCGCCACGACCATGATGAACCGCAGCTCGCCGTCGCCTTCGTTGGCGTAGCGATGCGCCCTGTCGGCGGTGAAGAGCACCGCGTCGTCGGTGCCGATCACGTGGCTCTTGCCGTAGACGGTCAGGGTCAGCTCGCCCCGCAGCACGGTCAGCATCTCCCTGGTGCCCGCCGGGTGCGGGTCGCCGTCGTGGTGTTCGCCGGGCGCCAGCCGCCAGTCCCACAGCTCCAGGATCACCGGCGAGTCGGCGCCGACCAGCAGCCTGGCCCGCACGTCGCCCTGGTCGAAGGTGACCGCGTCGGCCTTGCCGACGATGCGGACCACCGGGACGTCGCCGACCTCGACCAGCCGGGCGACGGTCACGCCCAGGGCGGAGGCGATCCGGGTGAGGGTCGACACGCTCGGGTTGGTCCTCCCCTGCTCGACCTGGACGAGCATGCCCCGGCTGACGCCTGACCGGGCGGCCAGCGCGTCCAGGGTGAGCCCGCGATGGGCCCGCTGGGCGCGCACGTTGCTGGCGATGGCCTGGGTGATCAGCTCGGGGTTCTCCACCCTTGTGCAGTGTAGTGGAAAGAGTTTGCACCACAGTGCACTCTGTGTAGTGTACGAGGAGTGCAATATATTGAACCAAGAGGATGGTGAAACGTGATCGCGGTGATCCTCGCGACCGCCAGCGCGGTGGTCTACGGCACGGCCGACTTCTTCGGCGGCCTGGCCACCCGACGATCGCGGGTGCTCGCCGTGGTCGCGCTCTCCCAGCTGGCCGGGCTCGCGCTGATCCTGGCCCTGCTGCCCGCGCTGCCCGGCGCCTTCGACGGCCGGGCCGTGCTCTGGGGGCTCGGCGCCGGGCTGTCGGGCGCCGCCGGCCTGGTGCTGTTCTACCGGTCGCTGGCCACCGGCGTGATGTCCGTGGTGGCGCCGACCACCGCCGTGACCTCCGCGGCGCTGCCCGTCGGGTTCGGGCTCCTCCAGGGGGAGCGTCCCGAGGTCACGGCGCTGCTCGGGGTGGCGCTCGGGCTGGGCGCGGTGCTCCTCATCAGCCAGGACCGGTCCGGGAGCGCGAGCGGGTCGGCGAGTTCGGTGCTCACGGCGCTGGCCGCCGGAGCGGGGTTCGGCGGCTTCTTCATCCTGCTCGCCATGGCCTCGGCGGAGTCCGGGCTCTGGCCGCTGGCCGGCGCCCGAATCTCGTCCATCAGTCTGGTGCTCCTGCTCGCGCTGACCACCCGGCGGGCGCTGAAGCCGGCGTCCGGCTCACTGGGCGTCATCGTCGCCGCGGGGGTCCTCGACATGGCCGCCAACGTGCTCTACCTGCTGGCCCAGCGGCAGGGCATGCTGAGCTTGGTGGCGGTGCTGGTCTCTCTCTACCCGGCCAGCACGCTGCTGCTGGCCAGGCGGGTGCTCGGCGAGCGGCTCCACGCGATCCAGCTCGCCGGCGTGGCATGCGCGCTGGGCGCGGTGGCGCTCATAGCCGTCGCGTAGCACGCGAGCGGCGGGCGGCTCCGCGACCTCAGGCCGCGCTCGGCGCGGCCTCGCGGACCGCGCCCTCCTCCCGGGCGTACTCCTCCAGCATGCCGCGCAGCTGCCTGCGCCCCCGGTGCAGGCGGGACATCACGGTGCCGATGGGCGTGCCCATCCGCTCGGCGATCTCCTTGTAGGCGAACCCCTCGACGTCGGCGAGGTAGACCGCCACCCGGAAGTCCTCGGGCAGTGAGCGCAGCGCGTTCATCACCACGCTGTCGGGCAGCCGGTCGAGCGCCTCGGTCTCGGCCGAGCGCAGACCGGTCGAGGTGTGGGACTCGGCGGCGTGCAGCTGCCAGTCCTCGATGTCCTCGGCGGCCGACAGCTTGGGCGAACGCTGCTTCTTGCGGTAGTCGTTGATGAAGTTGTTGGTGAGGATCCGGTGCAGCCAGGCCTTGAGGTTGGTGCCCTCGCGGAACTGGTGGTAGGACGTGAAGGCCTTGGCCACGGTCTCCTGCACCAGGTCCTCGGCATCGGCGGTGTTACGGGTCAGACGCATGGCGGACGCGAACAGCTGCGACGTCACGGGCACGACATCGCGCTCGAACCAGTCTTGACGCTGCTCTTCGGTCATCGTGATCAAATCATTCCCCCTTGCGCTATCCCCCGTTCGGCACCAGCCGACTGACAGCGGTTCCATCGTCGCAGGCCCCGCGTAAGGGCCGCGTTAGGGGTTCCGCGCTGGTCAGAGAGGTGAACAGTCCCTGTGCTCGCGGCGTGCGACATCACGTCCACGGCTGGACAAGTTTCATAATCATAACATCATCCGCTCAATTTCGTGGAAAATGTGGCGGGAATCACATGGGATAGCGTAAGGGCATGGATTTCGTGGACCGCCACGCTCCGGCGACACGCCAATGGGTGGCCGAGGCCGTCCGCAAGGTGGAGGCCGACGCCAACCGGAGTTGTGATACGCACCTGCACGTGTTCCCGCTTCCCTCGGAGTGGGAGGTAAACCTCTACCTGAAAGACGAGTCGGTGCACCCCACCGGTTCACTCAAACACCGGCTCGCCCGGTCTCTTTTCCTGTACGGCCTGGCCAACGGGTGGATCGGCCCCACGACCACGATCGTGGAGGCGTCCAGCGGTTCGACCGCGGTCAGCGAGGCCTACTTCGCCCGGTTGCTCGGGCTGCCGTTCATCGCGGTCATGCCGGCCGCCACCTCGCCCGAGAAGATCCACCTGATCGAGTTCTACGGCGGCAAGTGCCACCTGGTCGGCGATCCGGGCGCGATCTACGAGGAGTCCCGCCGGCTCGCGGCCGAGACCGGCGGCCACTTCATGGACCAGTTCACCTACGCCGAACGGGCGACCGACTGGCGGGGCAACAACAACATCGCCGAGTCGATCTTCGACCAGATGCTCATGGAGCCGCACCCCGAACCCACCTGGATCGTGGTCGGCGCCGGCACCGGCGGCACCAGCGCGACGATCGGCCGCTTCATCCGCTACCGCCGCTACCCGACCCGCCTGGCCGTCGCCGACGTGGAGGGCTCGGCCTTCTACCCCGGCTGGGTCTCCGGCGACCCCGAGGTCACCGCCCCGGGTTCGCGGATCGAGGGCATCGGCCGGCCGCGGGTCGAGCCGTCGTTCCTGCCGACGGTGATCGACCGCATGATCGCGGTGCCCGACGCCCGCTCGATCGCCGCCATGCACTGGGTGCGCGAGGTCACCGGCCGCGACGTGGGCGGCTCGACCGGCACCAACGTCGCCGCCTGCGTGGAGCTGATCAAGGAGATGCGCGGCGCCGGGGAGCGCGGCAGCATCGTCACGCTGATCTGCGACAGCGGCGACCGCTACCGCGGCACCTACGGCAACCCCGCCTGGCTGGCCGGCCAGGGCCTCGACATCGAGCCCCACCTCGCCGACCTGCGCGCCTTCCTGCCCTCCTAGGCGAGCTCGGCCAGGGCCTCGCCGATCTGGTCGTCCTCCGGAGCCAGGGCGGCGGCGTGCCGGAGGTCGGCGCGCGCCGCCTCCAGGTCGCCGAGCGAGCGCAGCGCGTAGGCCCGGTTGAACCGCACCTCGGCCCCGTCCTCCAGCTCGACCGCCCTGGTCAGGTCGGCCACCGCCGCGTGCGCGTCGCCCTCCTCGAACGCCAGCGCCCCGCGCCCGGCCCAGGCCGCGGCCAACTCCGGCGCCCGTTCCAGCGCCGAGTCGAACGCCTTGCGCGCACCCACCAGGTTGCCCTGCGCCGTCTCGATCTGCCCCAGCACGCTGAGCAGGAACGGGTTGCCCGGATCCCGCTCGACGTCCGCCTTGGCCCGGTCGAACTCGTCCATGGCCACCAGCAGCCCGGCCCGGTTGACGTACGCGTCGGTGAAGCCGGGATCCAGCTCGACCGCGTGGTCCAGGTCGGCCAGCGCGCCCGCCAGGTCGCCGCGCGCGTACCGCACCTCCGAGCGGTTGTAGTACGGCTCGGGGAAGGGCGGCCCGGCCCGCATGGCGCTCTCGTAGTCGGCCTCCGCCTCGTCCAGCCGCCCCAGCCTGTATCGCAGGTTGCCCCGGTCCACGTAGTAGTCGGGATAGCCGGGATCGGCCGCGACGGCGGCGTCCAGGTCGGCCAGCGCCGCCTCCGGGTCGCCGAGCACGGCCAGCAGCTGCGCCCGGTTGGCCCGCAGCACCAGCCGGTGGATCGGATGGCCCGGCGCCAGGTCGCGCTCGCCCAGGTCGATGGCCTCCTGGACGAGCCGCATCGCCTCGCCGGCGCGGCCCAGGCGGACCTGCACGAGCGCCTTGCCGTTCAGGTCGAATCCCAGGTGGAACGCCCGCTCGCGCCGGTCAGGCAGCAGCGAGGTGAGCGCGACGGCCTGGTTGATCCAGGCCAGCGCCTCCTCAGGGTCCCGCCTGCCGGGGTCGTGGTGCCTGACCAGCAGCATCGCGGTCGCGTACGCGGCGGTCGCGAGGTTCTTGGGGTCGGTGCTCGCCCGCCGGCCGCGGTCGAGCAGCTCGCGCGCCTCGTCCTCGCGGTCGAGCGCGGCCAGCGCGGTGGCGGCCCGGTGCGCGAGCGTCCACCACTCCGCGCCGCCTTCCGGCAGCGTGGGCAGCAGCGCCGCCCCGGCCTCGGCCATCGCGTGGTGGAAGCCCTCGTTGCGGTATCGGTCCAGCTCGGGCCCGAGCGCGTACGAGGGAGCCGGGTGCGAAGGCCCGGACGGCTCGCGGACGATCGCCAGGCCGGGCACCCGCCGTTCGAGCACGTCCAGCAGCTGGAGGTCGGTGGGGTCGGCGTGCGCGGTGTTGGCGACCCGCAGCTCCATCGGCCCCGCGGCCGTCAGATGACCGCGGACGAACTCCGCCAGCCCGTTCGCCAGCCGCAGCGTGCGCAGCGGCGCGGGCACCAGGATGCGCTCACCCTGGGGCAGCCGGTCGGCCAGCGTCACCCGCCGGGCGGGCACCCGGTCGCGCAGCGCGGGCGCCACCGTCCTGATCTCGATGTCGTAGGCGGCGATCAGCTCGTCCCCCGCCTCGGGGACGAGCGCGTGCATGAGCGCGGCTCCGAAGGTGTAAGGGCCCCGGAGACCACGATGGGCGTCGAAAATGATCCTTTTCAGAATCGTCGCTCCCCTGGCGAGCAGAAAACACCGCAATCACGGTCCGAAAAACCGGATCGCGAGAAAAAGCGGGAGCGGCGCCCCCGTCCGCTGGCGCCGCGCCCTCTGCCATGGAGGAGGTCAGGCGGCGTGCTTCGGCGTCGCCGCCCCGGCCAATTTGACGGTCCCCGGCTTATGGACCACGACCTTCTTCATGTTCGGCCTTTCCCGATCAATGACAGACAGATCGTCCAATATCAACACGGCTTCCGTCGGACGACAAGGGCTAACGTGAAAAGGATTATTTCCTAATCAGTGACCTTTTAGTCGCCAAGGATGGCCTCCACGAACACCTCGGGGTCGAACGGCGCCAGATCGTCCGGCCCCTCGCCCAGACCCACCAGCTTGACCGGGACGCCCAGCTCCCGCTGGACGGAGATCACGATGCCGCCCTTGGCCGTGCCGTCGAGCTTGGTCAGCGCGATGCCGGTGATGTTGACCACCTCGGCGAACACCTGGGCCTGGCGCATGCCGTTCTGGCCCGTGGTCGCGTCGAGGACGAGCAGCACCTCGTCGACGGTCGCCTTCTTCTCGATGACCCGCTTGACCTTGCCCAGCTCGTCCATCAGGCCGGTCTTGGTGTGGAGGCGGCCGGCCGTGTCGACGATCACCACGTCGGCCTTCTCCTCCATGCCCCTGGCGGTCGCGTCGAACGCCACCGAGGCCGGGTCGCCGCCCTCGGGGCCGCGCACCACGTCGGCCCCCACCCGGTCGCCCCAGGTCTGCAGCTGGTCGGCGGCCGCGGCGCGGAAGGTGTCGGCCGCGCCGAGCACGACCTTCTTGCCGTCGCCGACCAGCGAGCGGGCCAGCTTGCCGGTGGTCGTGGTCTTGCCGGTGCCGTTGACGCCCACGACCAGCACCACCGCGGGCCGCTCGCCGTGCTTGGCGATGTGGAGGCCGCGGTCGAGGTCGGGGTTGATCTGGATGAGCAGCTGCTCGCGCAGCAGCTCGCGGACCTCCTGAGGGCTGCGGCTGCCGAGCACCTTGACCTTGGTGCGCAGCTCCTCGACCATGGCCTGGGTCGGCGCGACGCCGACGTCGGCCGTGATCAGCCGCTCCTCGATCTCGTCCCACACCTCGTCGTCGAGGCGGTCGCGGGACAGCAGCTCCAGCAGGCCGCGGCCGAGCGCGCTCTGCGACTTGGCCAGCCGGGAGCGCAGCCGCACCATCCGGCCGGCCGACGGCGGCGGCACCTCCAGCTCGGGCGCCTTGACCATCGGCTCGGCGGGCTTGGCCGGCGGCGGAATGGTCGTGGTCGCGCCTTCGGCCTCCTCCGCCGGGGGCCGCTTCTCCTCCTCCTCGGGAAGAGGCGGTGCCTCCGGAGGCGGCGGCGGGGCCGCCTTGCCTCCCGGCCGGAAGAGCAGGAACAGGCCACCTGCCGCGATGAGGGCGACAAGGACCACGATCACGATCACGCCGAGGTAACCATCCACAAGATGTCAGTTTTCCAGATGGACCGGCATGGTCAGGACCAAGGGCGCGCCGATCAGGCGGGCTCTCGCTCCCGCAGGCGCTGGCTGACCACCTGCGTCACACCGTCACCGCGCATCGACACGCCGTAGAGCGCGTCGGCTATCTCCATCGTGCGCTTGTTGTGGGTGATGACGATCAGCTGCGAGCTCTGCCGCAGCTCCTCGAAGAGCTTCAGCAGCCGCTGGGTGTTGGTGTCGTCGAGCGCGGCCTCGACCTCGTCCATCACGTAGAACGGCGACGGCCGCGCCTTGAAGATCGAGATCAGGAACGCCACCGCCGTCAGCGACCGCTCGCCGCCCGACAGCAGCGACAGCCGCTTGACCTTCTTGCCCGGCGGCCTGGCCTCGACCTCGATGCCGGTGGTGAGCATGTCGCCGGGCTCGGTGAGCACCAGCCGGCCCTCGCCGCCGGGGAACACCCGGGTGAAGATCTGCTCGAACTCGCGTGCGACGTCCTCGTAGGCGGAGGCGAACATCAGCTCCACCCGCTCGTCGACCTCCTTGACCACGGTCAGCAGGTCGCGCCGGGTCTTCTTCAGGTCCTCCAGCTGGGAGTTGAGGAAGGCGTGGCGCTCCTCCAGCGCCGCGAACTCCTCCAGGGCCAGCGGGTTGACCTTGCCGAGCTGGTTCATCTGCCGCTCGGCGGTGCGGGCCCGCTTCTCCTGCTCCTCGCGCACGTACGGGACGGGCGGATCCCCCGGCACCGGAGCGGCGGGGCCGTACTCGGCGACCAGGGCCTCCGACTCCACCCCGAACTCGTCCATCGCCCGCCGCTCCAGCTGCTCCAGGCGCATGCGCTGCTCGGTGCGGGCCACCTCGTTGCCGTGGACGCGGTTGACCAGCTTGTCGAGCTCCTGGCCCAGCTCGCGGACGCGCAGGCGGACCTGCTTCAGCTCGGCGTCGACGGCCACCCTGGCCAGCTCGGCCTCGTCGCGCTCGCGGGCGGCCAGCCCGACGGAGCCGGCCAGGGCTGTCAGGACCCTCTTGGCTCCCGCGCTGACGGCCTGGGCGACCGCCGCCTGCTCACGCCTCCTGGCGCGCTGAGCGGCCGCCTGGGCGCGTTCCTGGCGTTCGCGCTGCGCCGCCCGCAGCAGGCCGTCGGCGCGGCCCTCCATGCCCTTGACGCGTTCCTCGGCGGTGCGGACCTGCAGGCGGCTCTCCATCTCGCGCCGGCGGGCGGTCTCGGACACCGTGGCGAGCTCGTCGCGCCGGTCGGTGGTCGGCTCGCTCTCCAGCTCCTGCGCGTATTCGGCCTCCGCGAGCCGGATCTCCAGCTCGGACAGCTCCTCCAGGCCCTCGGCGCGGGCCTCCTGCGCGGCGGCGACGCTCCGGCCGAGGCGCTCGGCCTCGTCGCGGGCGGCCTGGGCGGCGGCCTCCAGCTGGGCCAGCCGCCTGGCGACCGCCGCGGTGGCCTGGTCGGCCTCCCGCTGACGGGCCCTGACCTGGTCGAGCATGCCCTGGGCCGCGTTCGCCTGCCCCTGGGCGGCGCCGGCGGCGGACTGCGCCTCGCTCACCGCGCCCTGCGCGGCCTCCAGAGCCGCCTGGGCGGCGTGCTCGGCCGCGACCGCCTCCTCCAGCCCCGCGGCCGTCTCGCCCGCGCGTGTCCCGGCGTCCTCCAGATCGGCGACGGCGTCGTCGAGTGCCGCCCTGACCTGCAGCACGGACGTGCCGCCCTCGGACCCGCCGGCGGCGACGTGCGCCCCCACCAGGTCGCCGCCCGTCGTGACGGCCCGCAGCCCCGGATGCTCCTCGGCCACCCGGCGCGCGGTCTCGAGGTCGGCCACCACCACGACCCCCGCCAGCACCCGGTCCAGCGCCGCCCGCAGATGCGCGGGCACGGTGACGAGCTGAGCCGCCCACCGCCCCCCACCCGGCGCCTCCCCCGCTCCACCGTCACTCACGCCTTCGCCGCTCTCCGGATACGCGGAAAGCACCTCGGAACCGCCTGGCCCGGCACCGTCGTTCTCCCCGGTCGCGGAGAGCGCCACGGCGCTCCCACGGACGGAGGGCGTGTCGTCGGGGGCCGCCACCAGGAGGGTGGCCTGGCCGGCGTCCTTGACGCGCAGCAGCTCCAGGGCGTTCACCGCGGTGGCGACCGACTTGACGGCGATGGACTCGGCGACCGGCCCGAGCGCCGCCGCGACGGCCGGCTCCGCACCGGGGGTGACCTGCATGACCGCCGCCAGCGGGCCGAGCACGCCCGCCAGGTCGGTCTCCAGCAGGGCCGCGCCCCCGTCGCCCTTGGCCAGGCCCAGCTCCAGGGCGTCGCGCCGGGCGCGCAGCGCCGCCACGGCCTGCTGGGCCTCCTGGTCGGCGGACCTCGCCGTGCCTACGGCCGCTCGCGCGGCCCTGAGCGCCGCTCGCGGGCCCTCCAGCGCGGCCTCGGCGCCCATGACGGCGGCCCGCGCTTCTTCTGCGGCCGCCCTGGCCTGCTCGACCCGCTCCTGGGCGGTGGCAAGCTCCTCGGCCAGCGCCGGATCGATCTCGGGCTGCTCCAGGCGCTGCGCCTCCAGCTCCTCGCGGGCCAGCCGCTCGCGCTCGACGGCCCCGGCCACCGACCGCTCCAGCCGCCCGATCTCCTCCTCGGCGGCCCGTGTCCGGCTCCGTACGGAGTCGACCTGGCCGCGCAGCTTGGCCAGGCCCTCGCGGCGGTCGGCGGCGGCCCTGGCGGCCATCGCCAGCCGGCGCTCCTCGGCGGCCAGCTCCGCCTCGGCGTCGGACCGCTGCTGCACCGCCTCCTCCAGCAGCTCCTGGGCCTGCTCCAGCTCGGCGCGCAGGATCAGCTCGCGCTCGCGGACCTCGGCCGCCTCGCGTTCGAGGTCTTCGGGGTCGCGGCCGCGGCGCTCGATGGCGGCGGCGTCGAGCGCGTGGCGGTGGCGTTCGGCGGCGAGCTGTTCCAGTCCGGAGATGCGCTCGCGCAGGGAGGACAGCCGGAAAAAGGTCTCCTGGGCGGCGGCCAGGCGCGGCTGGGTCTCGGCCTCGGCCGCGTCGAGCGCGGTCTCGCGCTCCTGGGCCTCGGCCAGCGCGGTCTCCACCTGGGAGCGCCTGGTCAGCACCGCGGCCTCGTCGGCGGCCTCGCGCTCCAGCCTGGCCCGCAGCGTGCAGACGTCGTCGGCGAGCAGCCGCAGCCGGGCGTCGCGCAGGTCGGCCTGGATGACGGCGGCCTTGCGGGCGATCTCGGCCTGGCGGCCCAGGGGCTTGAGCTGGCGGCGCAGCTCGGTGGCGAGGTCCTGGACGCGGGTCAGGTTGGCCTGCATCGCGTCGAGCTTGCGCAGCGCCTTCTCCTTGCGCTTGCGGTGCTTCAGCACGCCCGCGGCCTCTTCGATGAACGCCCGCCGGTCTTCGGGCCCGGCGTGCAGCACGGCGTCGAGCTGGCCCTGGCCGACGATGACGTGCATCTCGCGGCCGATGCCGGAGTCGGACAGCAACTCCTGGATGTCGAGCAGCCGGCAGGTGTCGCCGTTGATCGCGTACTCGCTCTGCCCGGACCGGAACATCAGCCGGCTGATCGTCACTTCGGTGTAGTCGATGGGCAGCGCGCCGTCGGTGTTGTCGATGGTGAGCGTGACCTCGGCGCGGCCGAGCGGCGGCCTGGACGAGGTGCCGGCGAAGATGACGTCCTCCATCTTGCCGCCGCGCAGCGACTTGGCGCTGTGCTCGCCCATCACCCAGGCGAGGGCGTCGACGACGTTGGACTTGCCGGAGCCGTTGGGACCGACCACACAGGTGATGCCGGGCTCGAAACGCAGGGCGGTCGCGGAGGCGAAGGACTTGAATCCGCGCAGCGTGAGGGTCTTCAAATACAAGCGCGGACCCCCTTCTCCCTGGACGGACTCCGGGAAAGACTACTGGTCCCGACTGCCCGTCGCTCGCGGGTGCAGTCGAGACCAGCCGGATCCCTGTCGAGAAGGTACGAAACTGTCTCGAATCAGAACATTATGTCGAATTGAACCAAATAACGAGGGACGCCTCTCCGAGACGTCCCTGGATCTTGCGCTCCGATCACTCTCAGGTGAGTGCCGGCTCGCGCTCCTGCATGCGACTGAGCGCCTCATCGCGGGTTTGCGCCGCAAGAGCGTCATTCTGGGCCTGGAGTCGGATGAGTTCTGCCTCCAGGTCACGGATGCGCTGCTGCAGGCGACGCATCTCCGAGACCATACGAGGGTCAGGACCGCCGACGTGGCCGAGTAGAGCCTTCGCCATGGTAAAGGGTCCTCCACGCTGAGTGACCAGACTGGTTCGCGCACTTCTTTATTCCGCGGGAGGGGTGCGCGTGGTACCTAACAAGAGTCGCACCGGCAGTGTGGGCGGTCAAGTCGAAGCGACTGTTGGAACCCACCCGCAGGCACTCCCGACATATAACTATACCCTATTTGCACGGTTTAACGAAACCGCCTACCTCTCCACAAAACCGCCCAAACTACCTCGGGGTTCGCTCCAACGTTCCACTACTCCATCGACTCTTCCCGGCGTGTCGCAACCTCGGAGCAGCTCCAGGAGCTTGACGCAGGCGTCGCGCGGCCCTTCGGCCACGACCTCCACCCGGCCGTCGTCGGTGTTCCTGGCCCATCCTGCCAGGCCGAGCTCCAGCGCCCTGGCTCTGGTCCACCAGCGGAACCCGACTCCCTGCACCCGTCCGCGCACCCAGGCCGTCAGCCGTACGTCGTCCATATCACCCGCTGTGTCTCGACCAGTGTCCTCAGCCGCGTCTCCTGCGGCTCCTCCCGCGCCGGGCCGTCAAGCCACCATCGGCCCGGCCACCGCCGCTTGCCCGGCCGCCGCGGCGCCGAACGCCCGGATCACCGCTGTTTCCGCCTCCTTGACCCAGGCCAGCCCGAGTATCGACGGAGGCAGCCCGGTGACGGGCACGAAGCTCACGTCGGGGCGCCGGTGGTGAGCGGCCGTCGGCGCGCAGAACAGCATGCCACCCCGGCCGAGCGCCACCTGGGTCAGCCCCTCCTGACCGGTGGACACCGTACCCGCCCTGGGGATCACCCGCCCGCGCGGGGTCAGGGAGGGCGTGATCCGCTCCAGCCAGGCGCGGGGCGCGGGGCCGTCGAGCCCGATCAGGCGGATGCCGGCCAGTTCCTCCGCGTCGATCCCGGCCCGCCCCGCCCACGGATGACGGACGGATACGCCGAGCTCGTAGGAGACCCGGTTCAGGGCCTCACCCGTGGCCAGGTCAGGCTCGTCCACCGGCAGCAGCGTGAACGCGAGATCGATCCGCCCCTCCCGTAGCCTCCCGAACGGGTCGGAGAGCGGGATCTCCACCAACTCGACCTCGCACCCGGGATGGCGGCTCTCGAAAGCCCGCACGCTGCCCGTGACGACGTCTGTGGGACTGGCCAGGAACCCCACCCTGAGCACGCCGGTGACCTCCCGGGCGGCCGCCTTCGCCCGGCCCACCGCGCTCGCCAGACCGTCGTAGGCGGGCCGCAGATCGGACAGGAAACGCTCGCCGAGAGGCGTGAGGCGCACCCGCCTGCTGGTCCGGTGGAACAGCCTGGCGCCGATCCGGCTCTCAAGCGAGCGCATGAGCTGGCTCACCCGGCCCGGCGACAGGTAGAGACGCTCCGCCGTACGGGCGAAATGCAGCTCCTCGCTGAGCACGACGAAGCACTCCAGCTCTTTGAACTCCATCCCATCCTCCGCTGATCGCTTAACCTGACTCAACCAAGCCTTCGGCCTTCGTCATTGTTCCCGGGACGGGCCGGCGGCGAGTCTGAGCGGCATGACGACGACCGTTGAGCCCGCCTCCGAATCCGCCGCCGACCGGGCGCGGTGGCTCGCCGTGACCTCCTTGGCGGCGGGCACCTTCATCCTCGTGACCAGCGAGATGCTGCCCGTCGGCCTGTTGACGTCGATCGGGTCCAGCCTGGGCGTGTCCGACGGCACCGCCGGCCTGATGATGACCGCGCCCGGCCTGGTCGCCGCCGTCGCGGCGCCCGTGCTGGCGATCACCACCCGGCGGCTGGACCGGCGCGTCACGCTGCTGGGGCTGATGGCCCTGCTGGGGGTCGCCAACCTGGCGGGCGCGCTGGCCCAGGACTATCCGTTCATGCTGGCCGCCCGGGTGCTGACGGGAGTGAGCATCGGCGGGTTCTGGGCCTTCGCGGCCGCGCTCGGGCCGCGGCTGGTGCCGGACCGGTTCGTCGGCCGGGCCACGTCGATCATCCTGTCGGGCGTGTCCGTGGCGTCCGTGCTGGGCGTGCCGGCGGCGGCGTTCCTCTCCTCGTTCGCGGACTGGAGAGCGGCGTTCGCCGCCCTGGGGGTGGCCGCGCTTGCCCTGGTCGCCCTGCTGGCCGCGACGCTCCCGCCGCTGCCCGGCGAACCGCCCACCAAGCCCGGCCCGTCCGGGGCCGCGGCGGGTGGCACAGGGAAGCTCTCACGGCCGCTCAAGGTGGTTCTCGTCCTGACCGTGCTGATCGTGTCCGGCCACTTCGCCGCCTACACCTACGTACGGCCGTTCCTGGAGCAGGTCGCGGGCGCGGGCCCCGCCTTCGTCGGCGCGGCGCTCCTCCTGTACGGCGCCGCGGGCGTGGCGGGAAACTTCGCAGCGGGCGCGCGGGCGGCGGCAAGGCCCAGGGCCGTGCTCGTCACCCTGGCCGCGCTCATGGCCGTCGCCACCGCGGCGCTGCCGCTGATCGACCTGCCCCTGGCCCCGCTGGTGGTGTGGGGCGTGGGTTACGGCGGCGTGGGCGTGACCCTGCAGCTGTGGATCATGCGGTCGGGCGGCGGCGAGCTCGGCACCGCGCTCTTCGTCTGCGCCTTCAACGTCTCCATCGCGCTCGGCGCGTTCGCCGGCGGCCGGGTGGCGGACGGGGTCTCCGTCGCCGCGGTGATGTGGCTGGGAGCGGCGCTCGCCGCCGTCAGCGTGGCCGTCGCTGGCATCGGGGGCAGAAGTAGGAGGAGCGGTTCATGAACGGCTCGCGCCTGATCGGGGTGCCGCAGCGCGAGCAGGGCTGGTCCTGCCTCCCGTAGACCTCCAGCGAGCGGTCGAAGTAGCCGCTCTCGCCGTTGACGTTGACGTAGAGGCTGTCGAAGGACGTGCCGCCCTGCAGCAGCGCGGCACCCATGACCTGGCGGACCGCCGCCAGCAGCTCGGTGATCTTGGGGCGCGTCAGTGTGTTGGTGGGCCGCGCCCAGTGGAGGCGGGCCAGCCAGAGCGCCTCGTCGGCGTAGATGTTGCCGACGCCGCTGATCAGCGACTGGTCGAGCAGCGCCCGCTTGATCTCGGTCCGCTTCCCGCGCAGGCCGGCGGCGAAGCGGGCGTCGTCGAAGGCCTCCTCGAACGGATCGGGCGCGATGTGCGTGATCGGTTCAGGCACGCCGGCGACCAGCGGGCTGACCATGATGTGGCCGAACGTCCGCTGGTCGACGAAGCGCAGGTCGGGGCCGCCGTCACGGAAGCGGATCCGCACCCGCAGATGCTTCTCCGGCGGCGCGTCCCGCTCCACCACGAGCAACTGGCCACTCATCCCGAGATGGGCCATCAGCGCGTCCTCGTCGCCCGACAGCGGCAGCCAGAGATACTTGCCGCGCCGCTCGGCCGAGACCAGCGTGCGGCCCCGCAGCCGCGCGGCCAGCTCCAGGGCCCCGGGCAGGTGGCGCCTGATCGCCCGGGGATGGAGCACCTCGGTCGAGTCGATCTCCCGCCCGATCACCCACTGTCGCAGGCCGCGGCGGACGACCTCGACCTCGGGCAGCTCCGGCAACCTAGCCCGCCGGCTGGCTCTCGCGCTGCTCGCGGCCGGCCCTGATGCGGGTCCAGGCGGCCTCGGCGGCCTGCTGCTCGGCCTCCTTCTTGCTGCGGCCGGTGCCGGAACCGTAGGACTCGCCGCCCACCCGCACCTCGGCGGTGAACGACTTGGCGTGGTCGGGGCCGCTCTCCTCGACGTGGTATTCGGGCACGCCGAGCGCCTCCGAGGCGGTCAGCTCCTGCAGCGAGGTCTTCCAGTCGAGCCCCGCGCCGAGCGAGGCCGAGCGCACGATCAGCGGGTCGAAGAGGTGGTGGACGACCCGGAACGCCTCGTCGAGCCCCTTGTCGACGTAGACGGCGCCGATGAGCGCCTCCAGGGTGTCGGCCAGTATGGAGGACTTGTCGCGCCCGCCGGTGCCCTCCTCGCCCCGGCCCAGCCGCAGGAACCGGCCGACGCCGAGCCCTCTGGCCACGTCGGCCAGGGCACGCATGTTGACCACCGCGGCCCGCAGCTTGGCCAGCTGGCCCTCGGGCAGGTCGGGGTGGTTGTGGTAGAGGGTGTCGGTGACCACGAGGCCGAGCACGGAGTCGCCCAGGAACTCCAGGCGCTCGTTGGTCGGCAGGCCGCCGTTCTCGTACGCGTAGGAGCGGTGCGTGAGCGCCCGCTCCAGGATGTCGGGGCCGAGAGCCACCGACAGGACTCGCTCGAGCTCGTCTTTGGCGACCTCCACGGCCACCGGCTTAGGACCTGCGCCCACGTGCTTTCCTCCTCGGACATCTCCACATGGCGCGACGGCCGCGGATGATGCCCGAAAACGTGGTGGGCGTCGGGGGATCGGATCCCCGGCGTCCACCACGGCCGCGGGCGAGACCGCCACCGCACACGTCTGAGACGGTAACGCCGACCGGGGCACAATGGCACCCGGCCGGAATCACGTCAACTCGGTGGATCAGGCAGACGGCTCGACGACCTGACGACGGTTGTAGGTGCCGCAGGTGGGGCACGCGATGTGCGGCTGCTTCGGAGACCGGCACTGCGGGCAGCTCACCAGGGCGACAGCAGTCGTCTTCCACTGGGAGCGACGGGCGCGGGTGTTGCTCCGCGACATCTTTCGCTTCGGGACGGCCACGTCACTTCTCCTGATCGTTATCGTTCTCGGTCATCAGACCCTGCAACGACGCCCAGCGGGCGTCGATCTTCTCGTGACGGTGATCGTCACCGGCCTCGGCCAGCTTGATCCCGCACTCCGTGCACAGCCCCTGGCAGTCGTCCTGACAGACGGGGCTCAGCGGGAGCGAGAGCACCACCGCGTCGCGGAACGTCGGCTCCAGGTAGAACAACTCGCCGTCGAGCAGCGAATCGTCCTCGGAGGCGTCCTCGTCGGAGTAGAAGAACAACTCCTGCAGCTCGACCTCGATGTCGGAGGACACCGGATCCAGGCACCGCGCGCACTCCCCGGACAACGGGGCGTGCGCCGTGCCCGAGACGAGCACGCCTTCCATCACTGCTTCGAGCCGGAGAGCCAGCTCGACCTCGGCGTCCTTGGGGACGCCGATCATGTCGACGCCGAGATCCGCCGGCGCAGGGAGGACCAGGGAGAGCTCGCGCATCGTGCCCGGCCGCTTTCCCAGGTCATGGGTGGAGATCACCCAAGGGGAGCGGGGGTCGAGGTGCTGAGTCATCCTGCTCTCGCTAGGCATGGCGAAATCGCTGTCGTACAGGGCCGAAAAGAAAGGATACCAGGTCGCCGTCAGCCCTTGAGCCGCTCGACGAGCAGCTTGTGGACCAGGTCGGGGACCAGGCCAGACACGTCTCCACCGTACCGGGCGATCTCCTTCACCCGGCTCGACGACAGGAACGAGTATTCGGGATTGGTCGGCATGAACAGCGTCTCCACGCCCGACAACCGGTAGTTGAGCTGCGCCATCTGGAGCTCGTAGTCGAAGTCGCTGACCACCCGGATGCCCTTGACGATGGCCGGGATGTCGTTCTGCTTGCAGAAGTCGACCAGCAGGCCGTGGAACTTGAGCACCTTGACGTTGGAGTACTCCTTGGTCACCGTCTGCAGGATCTCGATCCGCTCGTCGACGGTGAACAGGCTGCTCTTCTCGATATTGATGAGCACGGCGACGACGACCTCGTCGTACAACCGGGCGGCTCTGGCGATGATGTCGAGGTGGCCGTTGGTGATGGGGTCGAACGACCCCGGGCAGACTACGCGGCGCAAGACGCCTCCTCTGGTCTACGGACGGTCATCATTCCCCGGCGGCGCGACCGTACCAAACGGACGCTTCGCCGTAACGACGGACCCTCTCCTCAATGAAACCATCCGGCCACACCAGGGCTTTTCCTCTGCTTTCCCGCTCAAAAGCCACCAAAGCGCTAGGCAGCAACCACCCGTTGTCCCGCAGCGACTCCAGCACCCGGGTCGCCTCCTCGCCGCCGACCGCGTACGGAGGATCGGCGAACACGATGTCGTACGGCTCCGCGCACGGCTTGGCCAGCACCCGCTCCACCCGGTCGGCCACGACCCCGGCGCCGTCGAGCCGGAGCGCCGCCATGTTGGCCCGGATCGTGCGCACCGCCTTCGGGTCGGACTCCACCATCAGCGCATGGGCCGCGCCCCGCGACAGCGCCTCCAGCCCGACCGCCCCCGAACCCGCGTACAGGTCCAGCACCCGGGCGCCCGCGAGCCCGTACAGCGAGTCGAGCGTCAAGAAGATGCCTTCGCGCGCCCTGTCACTGGTCGGCCTCGTGCCGCGGCCCGGCGGCACCTCCAGCCGCCGTCCACCTGCGGCGCCCGCGATGATACGAGTCATGTGGGCCATTGTTCCGCATGTTCACGCAGGTCAAGAGTGGACAAGTGTCGGCCTCGACTGCGCAAGGGTGATTCACACCGGTGCGCTCAGTGAGCAAGATGAGTTCTGCGGCCTTCGAGGTGACCCAGAGGAGGCCGACCGGCGTGATCGTGAGCCCTTCCGCACGTCGGTACCCTCGGCACCTGACCCGAGGGATGGGCCCAGCCGGGGACGGCATTCGGGGGGAGGCCGTCCCCGCGGCTGGGTCCGTTTCTTACTTCGTCCTTCTCCGGCGCGCGGCGCCTTGACGCCGCCCGGTCAGGTTTTCTCCAGGTATTCGGCCTTCTCGTCTTCCAGGAGCCTGTCGATCTCGGCCCTCAGCGCGGGGTGGGAGGCCAGCTCCGGGTCCTCGGCGAGGAGGGCGGCGGACTCCTCGCGGGCCGCGGCGATGACGTCCTCGTCCCTCAGGAGCTGCAGCAGCTTCAGGGACGAGCGCTTGCCCGACTGGGCGGCGCCCAGGACGTCGCCTTCACGGCGCTGCTCCAGGTCGACCCGGGAGAGCTCGAACCCGTCGAGTGTCGAGGCGACCGCGTCGAGGCGGGCGCGGGCGGGGGTGCCGTCGGCGAAGTCGGTGACCAGCAGGCAGAGGCCCGGCAGGCCGCCCCGGCCGACGCGGCCGCGGAGCTGGTGGAGCTGGGAGACGCCGAACCGGTCGGCGTCCATGATGATCATGACGGAGGAGTTGGGCACGTCCACGCCGACCTCGATGACCGTGGTCGCGACCAGGATGTCGAGCTCGCCGCGGGTGAAGGCGCGCATGACCGCGTCCTTCTCCTCCGGCGGGAGCTTGCCGTGCAGGACGCCCAGCCGCAGGTCGTGGAACGGCCCCTGGCCGAGCAGCTCGGCCACGTCGAGCACCGCGAGCGGCGGGCGGCGCTCGTCGTCGGCCGCCGGGGTCTCCTGGGCCGCCAGGTCGCCCTCGTCGCCTTCGAGGTCGCCGATGCGCGGGCAGACGATGTAGGCCTGCCTGCCGAGCGCGACCTCCTCGCGGACCCGCTCCCACGTGCGCTCCAGGTAGTGGGGCTTCTGCGCGGCGGGCACCACGTGGGTGGTGATCGGCGCGCGGCCCGAGGGGAGCTGCGAGAGCGTGGACACCTCCAGGTCGCCGAAGACCGTCATGGCGACCGTGCGCGGGATCGGGGTGGCGGTCATCACCAGCACGTGCGGGCGCGCCTCACCCGCCTTCTCGCGCAGCGCGTCGCGCTGCTCGACGCCGAAGCGGTGTTGCTCGTCGACCACCACGAGGCCCAGGTCGGCGAACTGGACGTGCTCCTGCAGCAGGGCGTGGGTGCCGACGATCACGCCGGCCGTGCCGGAGGCCGCGTCGAGCAGGGCCGCCCGGCGGGCCTGGGCGCCCATGGAGCCGGTCAGCAGGGTGACGGCGGTGCCGCCGAACATGCCGCCCTGCGCCAGGTCGCCCAGCATCGAGGTGATCGAGCGGTGGTGCTGCTGGGCGAGCACCTCGGTGGGGGCGAGCAGCACCGCCTGTCCGCCCGCGTCGACCACCTGCAGCATGGCCCGCAGCGCCACGACGGTCTTGCCCGCGCCGACCTCGCCCTGCAGCAGCCGGTGCATCGGGTGCGCGGCGGCCAGGTCGTCGGCGATCTCCTCGCCGACCTGGGCCTGCCCCTCCGTGAGCGCGAACGGCAGCCGCCCGTCGAAGGCGGCCAGCATGCCGTCGTCGCGGCGCGGCCGGGGCCTGGCGGGCCAGGCGACGGCCGCCTGCCGGCGCTGCAGCAGCACGGACTGCAGCACGAACGCCTCGTCGAACTTCAGCCGCTTGCGCGCCCGCTGCACGTCGGCGAGGTCCTTCGGCCGGTGGATCGCCTCCAGCGCGTCGGCCAGGCCGGTGAGGCGGTGGCGGGCGCGCAGCTCGCCGGGCAGCGGATCGTCCAGCGGGCCCAGCGTGTCGAGGACCACGCCGACGGCCCGCCTGATCGCCCAGGGCGTGATGTCCTTGCCCGCCGGATAGATCGGCACGGGTGCGGCGGCGAACTCCTCGGCGCTCGCCTCACCCTCCTCGAACAGCTCGAACTCCGGGTGGGCGAGCTGCCAGCGCGGTTTCGCGCGGGCGCCGAACAGGCCGACCTTGCCGGCGAACATGCCGCGCCGCCCCGCCTTGAGCCGCGACTCCGCGGCGTGGGAGCCCTTGCCGAAGAACGACAGGTAGATCTTGTTGCCGGTGCCGTCGACGACCTCGACCTCCAGCCACGTGCCGCCGCGGTTGCGCATCGGCTTGCGCATCAGCCGGGTCACCTCACCGACCACGGTGACGTGCTCGTCGACCGACAGCGCGTCGAGCGAGGTCAGCTCGCCGCGCTCGGCGTAGCGGCGAGGATAGTGGCGCAGCAGGTCGCCCACGGTCTCCAGGCCGAGCACGCCGCCCAGCAGCTTGGCGGTCTTCGGGTCGAGCGCCTTCGTCAGAGGCTCGTCGAAACGGCTCACGGCACCTAGTTCTACCGCGTACGGCCGACAGGAATCACTCGACACCGATGAGAAGCGGGTAACCGCCCTGCTCGCCGCCGTAGACGACGAGGTCCGCGTCGGGCCTGGCGCGCCGCAGGTGAGCGGCCACGCCGTCGGCGAGCCCGGCCGGCGCGCCGGCCCCGGTCACCAGCGTCACCAGCTCGCCGCCGCCCGCCAGCATCCGGTCGACCACCAGCGCGGCGACCTCCTCCAGCGTCCGCCCGATCACCGCCACGTCGCCGTCGATCAGCCCCAGGACGTCGCCGGGGTGGCACAGGCCCGCGCTGGTGACCCCCTCGCGGTCGGCGACAGCGAGATGGCCGTAGCGGGTGTGGCCGGCCGCGCCCGTCATGGCCACCACGTCGTCGTCGTAGCGCCGCAGCGGGTCGTGCACGGCCAGCGCCGCCAGCCCCTGCACGGTCGCCCTGGTGGGCAGCACGGTCACCACCACGCCGTCCTCGCGGGCGATCTCCGCCGCAGCCACGGCCACCGCGCCGGCGTCCTCGTCGTTGGGCAGCACCACGACCTCGCGGCCCGCCTGCCGGATCGCGGCGAGCATCGCGGGCAGCGCGGGCCGGCCGCCCGGCTCGCGCCGCACCACGACCGCGCCGCACTCCTCGAACAGCTTCGCGATGCCCTCGCCCGCCGCCACGGCCACCACTCCCCTGCCGTCGCCTACGCCCCTGGCGACGCGCTCGGCGAGGTAGGTGACCCTGATGCGGTGCGGCCTGCCCACCCGCAGCGCCGCCTCGATGGCGGGCCCGGCCTCCCCGACGTGGACGTGCACGTTCCACAGGCCGTCGCCGCCGACCACGACCAGCGAGTCGCCCATCGCGTCGAGCTCCTCGCGCAGCTTGCCGACCGCGCCGTCGTCGGCGTCGAGGAGGTACATCACCTCGTAGCCGGCGCCCACCTCGGTCATCGGCGCGACCCTCGCCGTCGGCGCGGGCACGTCGTAGCGCTCGCGGTGGCTGCCGGTGATCGCCGCGGCCAGCGACTCCAGCACGATGGCCAGCCCCGCGCCGCCCGCGTCGACCACGCCGCTGCGGGCCAGCACGTCGAGCTGGTCGGGCGTACGGCGCAGCGCGGCGCGGGCCTCCTCGGCGGCCCGCCGCGCCACCTCCGCCGGCCCGCTCTCCACCTCCTGCACCGCAGCGGCCGCCGCGGTCAGGACGCTCAGCACGGTGCCCTCGACGGGCCTGGCCACGCACCCGCGCGCCAGGTCGGCGGCCCTGGACAGCGCCGCGCGCAGGTCGGCGCCGTCCTTCAGGACCTCGGCCAGCCCGCGCAGCGCCTGGCTGACGATCACCCCGGAGTTGCCGCGCGCGCCCACGAGCGCCCCGTACGAGAGCGTCTGCCACATCACGCCGGCGTCCACGTCGTCGGGCAGCGACTCCACCGCCTCGGCGGCCGAGAGCATCGTGAGATGCAGATTGGTGCCGGTGTCGCCGTCGGCCACCGGGAACACGTTCAGCGCGTCGATGTCGGCCCTGGCCCTGCCCAGCGCGTCGGCCGCCAGCCGCGCCCACCGCCGCACCGAGGGCGGATCGAGAACGTCCATGGGCACGCCCCGACCTCCCGGTGCTACAGTTTCGACACAGAGGAGAATATCGTCGCGTCACGCCCGGTCCCAGTGATCGGTTCGCATGCACTGGTGGCGATCCGATATTCTTGCCTGGCTAGCCGGTTGTCCCGGCATGCCCTCCGCCCTCACAGCATCAGCGGACAGGGCTACATCGACTGTTTTAAGGAGCGATACCGTGGCTTCCGTCTGCGATGTCTGCCGCAAGGGACCGACTTTCGGCAACAACGTGTCCCACTCCCACCGCCGCACCCGCCGCCGCTGGAACCCCAACATCCAGACGGTCCGCGCCGTCGTCGGCGGGACGCCGAAGAAGCTCAACGTGTGCACCTCCTGCATCAAAGCCGGCAAGGTCACCCGCTGAGCCACACCTGACGAAGAAGCCCGCACTCCGCGAGGGGTAGCGGGCTTCTCGCTTTCACCGCGCCCGCCTCTCCACGAGTGGCGGGCTTTCGCGCGTACGGGCCCGGCGGGTCAGCGCCAGCGCCAGGCGTGGTCCACGGGGCCGATGCCGGCGCCGAGCGGGAAGCCGTGGGCGATCGCGCCCGTGACGTACTCCTTGGCCTTGCCGACCGCGCCCGGCACGTCCTCGCCCAGAGCCAGGTACGAGGCGATCGCCGAGGCCAGCGTGCAGCCGGTGCCGTGCGTGTGACGGTTGTCGTGACGCTCGGCGGTGAACCGGTGCTCGGTGACGCCGTCCGTCAGCAGGTCCACCGGGGCGCCCGGCAGGTGGCCGCCCTTGATCAGCGCCCACCTGGGCCCGAGTGCGAGCACGGCGTCGGCGGCGCGGCGCAGGTCGTCCTCGTCCTCGACCTTGACGGAGGTGAGCTGCTCCACCTCCCACAGGTTCGGGGTCACCACGGTCGCCACCGGCATCAGCCGCGCCCGTACCGTCTGCACGGCCTCAGGCGCCAGCAGCGCGTCGCCGTGCTTCGACACCCCCACGGGGTCCACCACGACCGGGGCCGCGTACGCGCCGAGCGCCTCGGCCACGGTCTCCACCAGGGCCGGCGAGGCGAGCATGCCCGTCTTGACCGCCTGGGCGCCGATGTCGCCCAGCACCGAGTCGAGCTGCGCCCGCACCGCCTCGGGCGGCAGCTCCCAGTAACCCTGGACGCCGATCGAGTTCTGCGCGGTCACGGCCGCGATCACGCTCATGCCGTGCACGCCGAGGGCCAGCATGGTCTTCAGGTCGGCCTGGATGCCCGCGCCGCCGCCGGAGTCGGATCCGGCGACGGTGAGGACGCGTGCGGGACTCATGGGGGAAGCTGAATCCGTCATGTCCCCCATCCAACCACTTGACCAGCGACGCAGCGGCCGCGCTCCGGTCAGGCGACGGCGCACTCCCCGCCGACGAGGCCGCAGCTCTTCGGCGCGCCCGCCTTGCCGGTGGCCGAGATCGTCAGGTCGGCGGTGGCGCCGGTGGCGATCGGCGTGGTCATGTCCAGGATCAGCAGGTTGCCGTCCTGCGTCCAGTCAGCGCCCTCCACGTCCAGGACCTTGCCCTTGACGGGCATGGACAGGGTGAAGACGCTCAGCGTCTTCCGGGAGTCGTTCGTCACGCTCATCGTCGCCGTGTAGCCGGTCAGCCGCTGCCGGTCCACGTTGAACTGGACGTTGACCGAGCTCGCCCCGCCCGACAGCGGCCGGCGCGAGCTCCCCGTGTCGCTGGACGGCGGCGTGTCCTCCGGCTGGGGGACGCCCTGGGTCGGGATGGAGCCGTTGTCGACGTCGAGCGGCGTGTCGGTCGGCTCCTGGGTGACCTCTTCCTCGGATATCTCCACCGCCGGCTCGTCGATCAGGTCCTCGGCGGGCGCCTTGGACTTGGTCCTGGTCGGCTTCGGCGTGGGCGTGGCGGTGCGGCGCGGGGCGGGCGCCTGGGTGTTCGCCCGCGTCGGCTCGGGCCGGGACTCCTCCTCCGTGGGGTCCTCCTCCGGCGTCGCCTCGTCCTCCTCCAGCTGCTCGGAGTCCTCCTCCACCGCCGGCTCGGACGCCTGCGGGCCCGGCTGGCTGGAGCCCTGCACGGCGGCGCACTTGCCGCCGGGGCAGCTCGCCTCGGCCCCTGGAGAGCTCATCATCTTGACGCCCGCGACCGTGCCGCCCAGCACGACCACCACGGCGGCCACGGACAGCAGGGCCAGCTTCCCCCTGCCACCGCCGGACGGGGCGTCGAGCCGGTCGGGGTCCTTCTGCTGCTTGCGCCGGCCGCGTCCGCGGCGGGACTCCTGGGCGGGCTCCTGGCCCGACCAGCCCGAGTCGAGGAAGCCGGTCTCCGCCTCCGCCCAGGCCGGGGTACGGGCGACCATGGTGGGCTCGCCGGCCACCTTGACGTCACCGGGCTCGGGCGGGAGGCTGGGCGCCTCGAACCGGCCCGTCGCCTCCTGCCCGAACGGGTCGCCCTGCTCCCCGGCGGACTCCCGGCCGAACCGGTCGTCCTGGAAGTCGCCGCGCGGATTCCCGAACGGGTCGTCCTGCGCACGGAGCCCGCCCTGCGGATCGGCGCCGAACGGGTCACCCTGCGCGGAGCGGAACCCGCCCTGGGGATCGCCGGGGCCGAACGGATCATCCTGCGGGGACCGGAAGTCACCGCGCGGATTCCTGAACGGGTCGCCCTCCGCGGAGCGGAACCCGCCCTGCGGATCGCCGGGGCCGAACGGGTCGTCCTGGGGAGAGCGGAAGTCACCGCGCGGATTCGCGAACGGGTCGTCCTGCGCGGAGCGGAACCCGCCCTGGGGGTCGGCGGGGGCGAACGGGTCGTTCTGGGGGGCGCGGTAGGCGCTGTGGGGGTCGGCGGGGGCGTGTCCGGACGTGTGGTCCTGGTCCGGCAGGCGGCCGAAGGTCTGGGTGCTCTCCGGGACGTCGTCCCAGGACGGCGGCGGGGCGAACGCGCCGGTGGTCTCGTACGGCTGCTCGTCCTGCGGGTGCCCCTGGTCACCGCCGGGGCGCGGGGGCACCGCGAAGGCGCCGGTGGTCTCGAAGGGCGCGGACTGGTAGCCCCCGGCCGGCGGCGGGGTGTCCTGCTTCGGCATCGGCGCCCACTGACCGGTCACTTCCGGCTGATCGGGCAGGGCAGGCCAGCCCGGAGGCTCCGGCTGCTCACCTCTGCCCCAGAAGCTGTCGGACTGCTGGTTGTCAGGGCCCCAGAAGGCGCTGTCCCCCCGATCGTGCGCGTCTTCGGATCCACCTGTCCCGTGGCGGCCCATAACAGCCCTTTCTGCCGGTTACGGTTGGCCGCCAATCTTCATAACACCTCGGCTACGTCTTTGTCCCATCAATCTCCATAGTCACAGCCCAAATCCGGAAATTATTACTCAAATCGGGACAGTCGATCACCGAAAGTGATCCCAGCCGCCGCGGCCCGGCGCGCGTCCCCGCACGTGCACGCCCTCCCCCTCCGACACCCGGCCCACGACCCGCCATGACGCCGGCAACGACACCTCCGGAGGGAAGGTCGCGGCCAGCGCGTGGTCCTCCCCGCCGGTGAGCACCCAGTCGAGCGGATCGGCGCCCAGCTCCCCGGCCGCCGCCGCCACGGCGTCCGCCACCGCGAACGCCCCCGGGTCCAGGTCGATCCGCACTCCGCCGGCCTCCGCGACGTGCCCCAGATCCTGCAGCAACCCGTCACTCACGTCGATCATCGCGCTCGCCCCGAGCCGTGCCGCCTCCACGCCGCACGAGTACGGAGGCCGCGGCCGCAGATGCGCCCCCACAGCTTCCCCGAGCAGATCCCCAAGCGCTTCCCCGCCTCCCGCGCCGCCCCCCGGGGCGGGCACGACAGAGGCCCCGTGCGGAGCGCCCTCTGCCTCCGAACCTCCCCCGCACACGTCCCCCGCCTCTGAGCTTTCCCGGTGCGCGCCCTCCGGCCCGGAGCCTCCCCTGTACACACCCTCCGGCTCCGCGATCCCGCCGTACGCGCCGGACACGGAGGGCCCGAGCGGAGCGCCTCCCCCGGAGGCGGCGGCGGACCCTCGCGGGCTGTCGGACGGCTTCCGGACTCCCTCGGATATGGCTCCCCCGGGGGCGGAAGGGTCGGGCGGGGATGCGGGCTCGTCCGGGGTGACCTCTGTCTTCTGGGGTTCCTCGTACGTGGCGGAGGTCGCGGGCGGGGGGACGCGGCCGGATTCGAGGAGGGCGAGACCGGCGGCCGACCAGCCGAGGCGGCCGGCGACCGCGACGACGTGCCCCGGCCGAGCGCCGGAACGCTCCACGGGCGGGCGGCCCTGAAGGTCGCCGAGCACCGTCACCCCGATCACCACCAGGTCGCACCGGGTGATGTCACCGCCCGCCACGCTCGCCCCCACCAGCGCGCACTCGTCGCGGAACCCGTCCGTCAGCGCGTCCAGCCACGTGACGGGAAGGCCGGCCGGGATGCCCAGCCCGACCACGATGGCCGTGGGCACCGCGCCCATGGCCGCCACGTCGGCGAGGTTCTGGGCGGCGGCCTTGCGTCCGACGTCGTAGCCGCTGGACCAGTGGCGGCGGAAGTGTCTACCCTCGATGAGGACGTCCGTGGAGACCACCACGCGCCCGTCGGGCGCGCTCACCATGGCGGCGTCGTCGCCCGGGCCGAGAAGCACCGTCTCGCCCTGGGGCAGCCGCCCCGAAACACGTGCTATGACACCGAACTCGCCGAGATCTCCGACTGTGATGACGCACCTCCTGACGCACACAGGGTACGGTGGCCCTTCGGCGTGATCCAATCGCCTGGGAGGACGTAATGGTGCAGGCCTACATCCTTATTCAGACCGAGGTCGGCAAGGCCGCCGCAGTGGCTCACGAGATCTCCGGCATCCCCGGGGTGACTCAGGCGGAAGACGTGACCGGACCGTACGACGTGATCGTCCGCGCCGAGGCCCGCAACGTCGACGAGCTGGGCAAGCTGGTGGTGGCCCAGATTCAGGCGGTGGAGGGCATCACACGTACTCTTACGTGTCCGATCGTCCACATCTGAGGTTCCCATCGATGCGTGCGGCTTCCATCCTGTTCGTCCTTCTCGCGCTCGCCGGGTGCGGCGCCGTCCAGGTGGAGCCGCCGGTGCCGGAGGGTGAGGCGGTGGCCGCCTGCGAGCGCCTCGCCGGGCTGCTGCCCGAGACCCTCGACGGCGACGGCCGCACCGCGACCATGCCCGAGTCCCCGTACGTCGCGGTGTGGGGCGAGGGCGCCATCGCGCTGCGCTGCGGTGTGCCGCGCCCGGCCAGGATGGCGCCAACCGACCAGCTCCAGGAGATCGACGGGGTGGGCTGGTTCGCCGATCCGGAGACGCCCACCCTGTTCACGGCCGTGGCCGCGCCGCTCTACGTGGAGGTCGCGGTCGGCGGCTCGCACGTGGCCGGCGAGGTGCTGGCCCTGCTGTCGGGCCCGATCGGGCAGGTCTCACCGCAGGCCGGGTGACCGGTTCAGGGCGAGCTGGATGAGCCTGTCGACCAGCTCCGGGTAGGACAGCCCGGACGCCGCCCACAGCTGGGGCGCCACCGACAGCGAGGTGAAGCCCGGCATGGTGTTGATCTCGTTGAGCACCAGCTCGCCCTCGGGCGTGTAGAAGAAGTCGACCCGGGCCAGCCCCTCGCACTCCAGCGCCTCGAACGCGCGCACCGCCAGCGCACGCACCTCCTCGGCCACCTCGGCGGGGATGTCGGCGGGCACGGTCAGCGACATCTGGTCGGGGTAGTACTTGGCCTCGAAGTCGAAGAACTCCTGCCCGCCCTCGACCTTGACCTCGCCGGGCCTGGAGGCGGCGGGCGGGTCGTCGCCGAGCGACTGCAGCACCGCGCACTCGATCTCCCTGCCGCCGACCGCCGCCTCGATGAGCACCTTGGGGTCGTGCTCGCGGGCGAACTCGACGGCACGCTCCAGCCCGGCCCTGTCGTGGGCCTTGGAGATGCCCTGCGAGGACCCGGCCCTGGCGGGCTTGACGAACATCGGCCAGCCGAGCTGCTGCTCGGCCTCCTTCATGATCCGGTCTCGGCCGAGCCGCCAGTCGCGGTCGCGTACGGCGAGGTAGCGGCCGATCGGCAGGCCGGCGGCGGCCAGCACGGCCTTCATGTAGCCCTTGTCCATGCCGACGGCGCTGGCCAGCACGCCGGAGCCGACGTAGCGGACCCCGGCCATCTCCAGCAGGCCCTGGATCGTGCCGTCCTCGGCGAACGGCCCGTGCATCACCGGGAAGACCACGTCGACCGACCCCAGCTCGACCGGGATGCTGCCCGGGTCGTAGGCGACCAGGCCGGTGCCGCCGGTGGGCAGCGCGAGCGACGCGCCGGAGGTGTCGACGGAGGGCAGCTCGCCGCCCTCGATCTGGAACCGCTGGTCACCGGCGGCCAGCACCCATCTGCCGTCTTGGGCGATCCCGATGGGGACCACCTCGTACTTGCTCGTGTCGATCGCCTCCAGCACGCTCCCCGCCCCCATCAGGGACACGGCGTGCTCAGAATTGCGACCTCCGAAGACGACGGCGACGCGTGGCTTGCTCATGTCGTCCGAATCTACCGGGCGCGTTCCCGTCACAGCGAGCCGAGCACGCGGTAACGGGTCAGACTCCGTAACGCTCGGGCTTGGGCGAACGCGACATCAGGAGCATCCCGGCCTCGGTCGGGGACATGCCGTCGTGCACCACGCCCACCACGACCTCGGTGATCGGCATCTCCACTTCGTGCTTCCTGGCCAGCCCCAGCACGGACTCGCAGGACTTGACGCCCTCGGCGGTCTGGCGGGTGGCGGCGATGACCTCGTCGAGGGTCATGCCCCGGCCGAGGTTCTCGCCGAAGGTGCGGTTGCGCGACAGCGGCGACATGCAGGTGGCCACCAGGTCGCCCATGCCGGCCAGGCCGGCGAAGGTGTGCGGGTCGGCGCCGAGCGCGGCCCCGAGGCGGGAGATCTCGGCCAGCCCCCTGGTCATGAGCATGGCGCTGACGTTGGCGCCCATGCCCATGCCGGCGGCCACGCCGACGGCCAGCGCGATGACGTTCTTCACGGCGCCGCCCAGCTCGACGCCCACCACGTCGGTGTTGGTGTAGGGGCGGAACCAGGGCGGCAGGTGGCAGGCCTTCTGCAGCCGGGCGGCGACGCCCTCGTCGGAGCAGGCGACGACGGCGGCGGCGGGCTGGCGCAGCGCGATCTCCTTGGCCAGGTTGGGCCCGGACACGACGGCCACCTGCTCGTCGGGGACGCCGGCGACCTCGCGGATCACCTCGCTCATCCGCTTGGAGGTGCCGAGCTCGACGCCCTTCATCAGGCTGACCAGGACCGCGTCGCGCGGGATGTGCGGGCGCCAGGCGTCCAGGTTGGCCCGCAACGTCTGCGAGGGCACGGCGAGCACCACGAACTCGGCCCCGTCGAGCGCCTCGGCCACGTCAGTGGTGGCGCGCAGCGAGGCGGGCAGCGCGATGCCCGGCAGGTAGTCGGTGTTCATGTGGGTGCGGTCGATGGACTCGACCACCTCGCGCCTGCGCCCCCACAGGGTGGTCCGGTTTCCCGCCTCGGCCAGGATCATCGCGAACGTGGTGCCCCATGACCCGGTGCCGAACACCGCGACCTTCGCCATCACGTCACCGCCCTTCGGGGTCGTAGGGAGTCTCCGGCGCCTTCTCGCCCCGGAGCTCTGCCAGCTGCGCGGTGATCGCCGCCATGATGTCGGCGGTGGCCTCGCGCAGCACCTGAGCGTGCGGGGGCAGGCCCGCGTATCCGGACAGGTCGACCGGCTCGCCGACCATGACGCGGAACGTCTTGCGCGGGAACAGCCTGGGCTTCTTCTCCCCGTACGGGAGCAGCTCCTGGGCTCCCCAGTGGGCCACCGGGATCACCTTCGCGCCGCTCTCCAGGGCCAGCCTGGCGACGCCGGTCTTGCCCACCATGGGCCACAGCCCGGGATCGCGGGTGCAGGTGCCCTCGGGGTAGAACAGGATCGCCCCGCCGGCCCTGAGCCGCTCCGACGACGCCTCCAGCGACCTGGCCGCCTCGCTGCTGCCGCGGTTGACCGGGATGGCGCGCAGCGACCGCACCGCGTGACCCAGGAACGGCACCTTGAACAGGGTGGACTTGGCCAGGACGATCGGCCAGCGGCCGTTGTTGTAGAGGAAGTGGGCCAGCAGCACGGGATCGGTCCACGACAGGTGGTTGGCCGCGATGATGATGCCTCCGGTGCGGGGGATGCGGTCGCCCCGGCGCCAGTCGCGCTTGACCAGGAGCGTCGAGAGCGGTTTCACGATCACGACGGCCAGCGTCTCCCAGAAACGCGATGGACGCGTAAAGCGGCTCATGGTCTCCTCCAGCACCGACGGATGCGCCCAAGTGTCCCGGTTGGCCGCGCGGGATGTCGAGGCGCGATGCTTAGCCTATGAGCTTGCGCTGGTCACTGGTGATCCCGGTGAAGACCCTGGTAGCGGCGAAGACCCGGCTGGCCGCCGCCACGGGTCCGCACCGGACGCGGCTGGCCGTCGCCGTCGCCTGCGACACCGTGACGGCGGCGCTCGCCTGCCCGCCGGTGGCGCGGGTGATCGTGGTGACGGCCGACCCCGCCGCCGCGGGGCCGCTGGCGGCCCTGGGCGCCGACGTGGTGGAGGACCCCGACCGGGGGCTGAACACCGCGCTGCGCACCGGCGCCGCGCACGCCGCGCGGCTGGCGCCCGGTGACGCGGTGGGGGCGCTGCAGGCCGACCTGCCGGCGCTGCGGCCGGCCGAGCTGGCCACGGCGCTGGCCGCCGCCGCCGAGTTCGACCAGGCGTTCGTGCCCGACGCGCTGGACGTCGGCACCACCTTCTACGGGGTACGGCCCGGCCGGCCGTTCCTGCCCCGGTTCGGCGGGGAGTCGCGGGCCAGGCACCTGGCGGGCGGGGCGAAGGAGCTGTGCCTGGAGGGCATCGACTCGCTGAGGCGGGACGTGGACACGCCCGACGACCTGCGCGCGGCGCTGGCGCTGGGGCTGGGGCGGCACACCGCCGCGGTGGTGGCCGAGCTGTGGCCGGGCTCGGGCTGACCCTCTAGATTGGTTCACGTGCAGGGCACAGTGCGCAGCTTCGACACCGGCACCCGGTCCGGCACGGTCTTCCTCGACGACGGGACCGTGCTGGCCTTCCCCACGCGCGCCTTCGACGCGGGCCCGCTCCGGCTGCTCCGCACCGGGCAGCGGGTCAACATCGCGGTGGCGGACGGCGCGATCACCTACATCACGCTGTCGACGTTCCCGCTGCCATGAAAGAGCCCGGGGCCGCGATCGCGGGACCCGGGCCTTCGCCGTCAGCGCTTACTTCTTCTTCGCGGCCTTCTTGCCGCCCTCGTTCACCAGCTCCTTGAAGTCGGAGCCGGGCCGGAACTTGGGCCCCCAGCTCTCCGCGACCTTGATCTCGGCACCGGTCGACGGGTTCCTCGCCGTGCGGGCGGGCTTGTGCACCATTTCGAAGGCGCCGAAGCCGGTGATCGAGACCTTGTCACCGTTCGCCACGGCCTTCTGGACGGCGTCGATGATCGCGTTGACGGCCTCGGTGGCCGTCCTCTTGTCGCCCACGCGGTCCGCGATGGCGTCGACGAGCTCCCGCTTGTTCATGAAAGTTCTTTCCCCCCAAGTTGCGGCTCGGGGTTCCAGCTCACGAGTCCGGCGTAGAAACCCCGTACGCGCTCGAAAGTAGGCGGGATCGCGGGTGAACTCAATCACCATGCGTGTTTTCGGCATCGCGTGGCGTGTCGAGCAGCGCCATCAGGCTTTCGAGGCGGGCGGCGGCCCGCCCCGGATCACGTTTGGCGAGATCGCAGATGGCGAGGTAGCGGCGGCCCAGCCGCTCCCGGTCTGCGGCGGGCAGCATGCGGACGCGGCGGTGCGCTTCGCGCAGCCGCCGCGCCAGTTCGTCGTCTTCTAGACGGTGGTCGGCAACCATGGCTGCCGACCATTCTCGTACGAGGTGATGTCGTCGGCGTGACGCAGGGTCAGCCCGATGTCGTCGAGGCCCTCCATCAGCCGCCAGCGGGTGTAGTCGTCGATCTCGAACGCGACGGTCTCGCCGGCCCAGCGGACCTGGCGTTCGGCCAGGTCGACGGTCACCTGCAGCTCGGGGTCCGCCTCGATCGCCCGCTGCAGGTCCTCGACCCGCTCGCCCGGCAGCACGACCGGCAGCAGGCCCATCTTGGTGGAGTTGTTGCGGAAGATGTCGCCGAACCGGGCGGCGATGACGACGCGGAAGCCGTACTGCTGCAGCGCCCAGACGGCGTGCTCGCGCGAGGAGCCGGTGCCGAAGTCGGGACCGGAGACCAGGATCGAGGCGCCCGCGTGGACGGGGTCGTTGAGCACGAACGACGGGTCCTCGCGCCAGGCGGCGAACAGGCCCTTCTCGAACCCGGTGCGGCTGACCTGCTTGAGCCAGACGGCCGGGATGATCTGGTCGGTGTCGACGTTGCTGCGGCGCAGCGGCGCGGCCTTGCCGGTGTGCGTGGTGAAAGCGTCCATCGGTACGGGGTCTCCTAGAGGTCGGCGGGCGCGGTCAGGCGGCCGGTGATCGCGGTCGCGGCGGCGACCTGCGGCGACACCAGGTGGGTGCGGCCACCCTTGCCCTGGCGGCCCTCGAAGTTGCGGTTGGAGGTGGAGGCGCTGCGCTCGCCGGGCTGGAGCGTGTCGGGGTTCATGCCCAGGCACATGGAGCACCCGGCCTCGCGCCACTCGGCGCCGGCCTCCTTGAACACCTCGTGCAGGCCCTCCTGCTCGGCCTGCTTCTTGACCATCATCGAGCCCGGCACGACCAGCATGCGGGTGGTGACCTTGCGTCCGCGCAGGATCTCGGCGGCCGAGCGCAGGTCCTCGATGCGGCCGTTGGTGCACGAGCCGACGAAGACGGTGTCGACCTCGATGTCACGCAGTCGCGTGCCGGGGGTCAGCGCCATGTACTCCAGCGCCCGCTCGGCCGCGGACCGCGCCACCGGGTCGGCGAAGCTCTCCGGGTCGGGCACGCTCGCGCCGAGCGGCAGGCCCTGGCCGGGGTTCGTGCCCCAGGTGACGAACGGGGTGAGCGTCGTGGCGTCGATCTCGACGACCTGGTCGAACACGGCGTCGTCGTCCGTCTTGAGCGTCTTCCAGTACGCCACCGCCTGGTCCCACGCCTCACCGGAGGGGGCGTGCGGGCGGCCCTTGAGGTAGGCGAACGTGGTCTCGTCCGGGGCGATCATGCCCGCGCGGGCGCCGGCCTCGATGGACATGTTGCAAACGGTCATGCGGCCCTCCATGGAGAGCTTGCGCACGGCCTCGCCGCGGTACTCGATGATGTGGCCCTGGCCGCCGCCGGTGCCGATCTTGGCGATGATGGCCAGGATCAGGTCCTTGGCCGTGACGCCGACGGGCAGCTCGCCCGAGACCTCGATGGCCATGGTCTTCGGCCGGTAGGCGGGCAGCGTCTGGGTGGCCAGGACGTGCTCGACCTCGCTGGTGCCGATGCCGAACGCGATGCCGCCGAAGGCGCCGTGGGTGGAGGTGTGGGAGTCGCCGCAGACGATGGTCATGCCCGGCTGGGTGAGACCGAACTGCGGGCCGATGATGTGGACCACGCCCTGCCCGGCGTCGCCCATCGGGTGCAGCCGGATGCCGAACTCGGCGGCGTTCTTGCGCAGGGTCTCGACCTGGGTCTTGGAGACCGGGTCGGCGATCGGGCCGAGCACGGTCGGCACGTTGTGGTCCTCGGTGGCGATCGTGAGCTCGGGCCTTCGCACCTTGCGGCCGGCGAGCCGGAGCCCGTCGAACGCCTGCGGGCTCGTTACCTCGTGGATGAGGTGAAGGTCGATGTAGAGCAGGTCGGGCTCGCCGTCGGCACGGCGCACCACATGCTGCTCCCAGACCTTCTCCGCCAGTGTGCGGCCCATGATCTCCTCCTGTTTGCCTGCGATGCCTCGTCGCACCGCCGCTCCCTCGCGGGGCTGCCCCCGACTTGCCTTCTCATATGGCGAGACTGCAGTATCGATGCATGGACAACTCTAGCGGAGTCGGAGTACTGGACAAGGCCGTTCTGGTGCTCAACGCCCTCGAAGCCGGACCGGCATCCCTGGCGCAGCTCGTTCAGGCGACCGGCCTGGCCCGCCCCACGGCCCATCGGCTCGCCGTCGCTCTCGAACACCACCGCATCGTGAGCCGTGACACGCAGGGCCGGTTCGTGCTCGGCCCTCGCCTTTCGGAGTTGTCCACCGCCGCCGGCGAGGACCGGCTGCTGGCGGTGGCGTCGCCCGTGCTGACCCAGCTGCGCGACACCACGGGCGAGAGCGCGCAACTCTACCGCCGCCAGGGCGACGAGCGGGTGTGCGTGGCCGCGGCCGAGCGCTCCAGCGGCCTGCGCGACACCGTGCCCGTCGGCTCGGCGCTGCCCATGACGGCGGGCTCGGCGGCGCAGATCCTGCTGGCCTGGGAGGAGCCCGACCGGCTGCACCGGGGGCTGCGCGGCGCCAAGTTCACCGCCGCGACGCTGGCGTCGGTGCGGCGGCGGGGCTGGGCCCACAGCGTGGGCGAGCGCGAGCAGGGGGTGGCCAGCGTCTCCGCGCCCATCAGGGGCAACGGCGGCAAGGTGATCGCGTCCGTCTCGGTGTCCGGCCCCATCGAGCGGCTGACCAGGGCACCCGGACGGCTGCACGCGGTGCCGGTGGTGGCCGCGGCGGAGCGGATCACCGAGGCGATGCGGCGCACCTCGTGATCGGTCGAAGCCGTGACGAACGGGAAACCGGCCCACCGGCCCGCCGCCAGCGGTTCCTATAGCACATTTCCCCTTCGTATTTCGGGAGCCGAGTGTCTCGCGGGAGCACTAGCCTGAGTGCGTGACCGATCGCATCGAGGTAGCCGCCACTGAGCTGCGACCCCTGCTCGAAGAGTTCATCTTGTGGGCGCGCACCAACGCGCCTGACAGCGACCCCGAGCTGGTGGGGCCCGCCGCACTCTGGCACCGCCTCGCCTTCTCGCCGGACCTCGGCACGTGGAAGCGCGCCGACCTGCGCGACCTGCTGCTGGACCGCATGCCGGAGGTCGTGGATGATCCTGACGCCGCGGCCGACGGCATGCTGCCGGCCGTCGACGCCTACCTGACGTTCCTCGCGCAGACCGGCAGGCTGACCGCGGGCTCCGACGGCCTCGACGATCTGCGGGCCGAGCTCGACGACGTCGAGGACCGCTTCGTCGAGCTCATGGAGGACCTCATCGACGACGTCGACGAGGACGAGGACGACGATGACGACGTCGGCGACCTCGGCGACCTGGAGCCGTTCGCCGACGAGCTCGCCGCTCTCCCGACGATCCGGCTGCGCCCCGACTCCGAGCTGGCCGCGGCCGCCCGGGGGGTGCCGCTGATCGCCAAGGCCCGCGACCTCGCCCTGTGGGTGGGCTCGGGCCGCCGCATGGGCGACGACACGCTGCTCAGCGACGCCGAGATCGAGGAGGCGCTGGCGACCGTCGGCCTGCCCAGGCCGGAGACGTCCGGCCCGCTGGCGGAGTCCGTCCCGCAGCTGTGGAACGTCTGGAACCTCGCCGTCGACCTGGAGTTCCTGGAGCCGGGCGAGGGCAACACGGTCGCGGTGCAGGACGACACCTCGGAGTGGCCGTTCGACGACGACGAGGACGTGCTCGACGCGTGGATGCTCGGCCTCCACTCGGTCGACTACGGCGACCCGGAGCCGTCCGACGACGACCTGGCCATGGCCCTGGCGGGCCTGACCCGCAACCTGCTCGTCAGGCTGCTGCTCGGGGGCGGCTCGCGGGCGCTGCCAGAGCTCCGCGAGGAGCTGGCGGAGGCCGTCGCCGACAACGACGAGCTGGGCGGCGACGCCTGGGCGGCGACCGGCGACCCGCTGGCGCCCGTGCTCGACTGGTTGACCGGCTACGGCATGGTCGAGCTCGACGGCGACACGCTCAGGCTCACCGCGCTCGGCACCGAAGGCGTCGTCCACCTGGTGGACGATTCCGACATCGAGATCGACGCCCGCCCGGCGATCGAGTCGATGAGCGCCCACGAGCTGCTGGTGCTCAGCGCCGAGCTGCCCGAGGAGGAGGCCGACGCCGAGCTGGCCGCGTGGATGCGGCTGCGCGAGCCGGCCAAGGCGGCGGAGGAGCTGCTGCAGGCGGCGGCCGAGGACGAGGCCGACGCGCTGATCCGGGTGCAGGCGGCCAGCGTGGTCGGCACGCTCGGCGCCGACGCGGTCCCGGCCTGGCAGGCGGCGCTGAAGGAGCCGTCGCTGCGCCCGTACGCGGCCACCCACCTGAGCCAGCTGGGGGTGGAGGGTGCGCCGCAGCCGACGGAGGACGACACCTACTGGCTGATCCTCGACATGTGGACGATCTCGGCCGGGCTGGGCCGGGCGGAGTTCGTGGGCAGCCTGCGTGACATCGACCCGGAGATGATCAACAACCTGCTCGAGGTGATCTGGAAGATCCCGCACGCGCACGTCGAGGAGCTGCTGGACCGGATCTCCCAGGTCCACCCCGACAAGCAGGTGGCCAAGGCGGCGCGAAGGGCGCTGTTCAAGGCCCGCTCCGCCAGTCAGTGACGTTTCGGGAAACGCCGCCTGCCCAAGCAACAGGGCAGGCGGCGTTTTCTGGCATATGCCCCGAAATGCGAAAAGACCCGGTCGGCAGACCGGGTCTTCATGAAAGGTGGTAGTCCCGACCGGATTCGAACCGGCGCTACCGCCTTGAGAGGGCGGCGTCCTGGGCCACTAGACGACGGGACCTTCGTGAGCTTGCGACAGTGGTAGTCCCGACCGGATTCGAACCGGCGCTACCGCCTTGAGAGGGCGGCGTCCTGGGCCACTAGACGACGGGACCCTGTCCGCAAGCGGTGTGCCGGGGACCTCCCCGGCAACGGACGTAACTCTACCGCACCCCGAGGAGCACTCCAAACCACTATGAGGCCAGCAGATCGGGCCTGTGGTGGCGCACCCACTCCCCCATCCGCCCGTTCTCCCAGGCCGGGTCCACCACTCCCAGGGGGATGCCGAGCCACTGCAGGCCGGTGTCCGGATCGACCGGCACCCGGGCCAGATGGGCGCGCATCCAGCCGGGGACGCGCAGCGGCACCTCGCGCTCGCCCCAGCCGACCAGGCCGACGCTCCGCATGGCCCCGGCGCGCACCTGGACGCCCCCGGGCCGGCCGACGCGGCGCGGGCTGGCCATGCGGCTCTCGACCACGTCGACGCGCTCGATGCCGGCCCACGGCAGCCGGAGCAGGAAGCCGTACGTGTCCGCCATCTCGACGCCTTCGGCAGAGAAGCGGACGACGGTGCCGCGGACCATGCGGCGGTATCTGGACACCAGCACGCCGGTGAGCGCGGCGGTGGCGATGATCCCGATGAGCAGGCCCAGGCCCCCGTCGCCGGCGAGGATGCCGCCCAGAGCGGTAGTGACGGGGAGGAACAGCAGGAGCGGGAGCCCGAAGGGAGCGACGAAGGCGCCGAAAGCCCGGTGCCGGATCCGAAACTCTTCCATAAAACAAGAAAACGGATGCCTTATCAGACATCCGTCACGTGCTGGGGTACCAGGACTCGAACCTAGACTAACTGAACCAGAATCAGTCGTGCTGCCAATTACACCATACCCCACCGCTCACGAGCTCCTTCGGAGCGCGCTCGGCGATGTCCGAAAGAATAGCCCAGCCGAGGGGGTAAGGCCAAAACGAATCCGCCACTCCCTTGGAGGCGTGCCAAGCTGAGGGGGACGAACCCCACGTGGAGGAGCCCCAGAGTTGGCCGAGAACCCGTTCTTCGCCCCGAGCAGCCTGCCCTACCGGCTGCCGCCCTTCGACGAGATCCGCGAGGAGCACTACCTGCCCGCGTTCGAGCGGGGGATGGCCGAGCACCTGGCCGAGGTGGAGGCGATCGCCGGCAGCGACGAGCCGCCCACGTTCGACAACACGATCGCCGCTCTGGAGCGCTCCGGCCGGATCCTCGACCGCACGGCCACGGTGTTCTTCAGCGTGGCCGCGTCCAACACCTCCGACACCCTCATGGAGATCGAGAAGCGCGTCTCCCCCGAGCTGACCCGCCACAGTGACGCGATCCGGCTCGACCGGGCGCTGTGGGCCCGCATCAAGCGGGTGACGACGGACGACCCCGAGCAGGCGTGGCTGCTGGAGAAGTACCGCGAGGACTTCATCAGGGCCGGCGCCGACCTGACCGAGCCCGAGCAGGAGCGGCTGCGCGGGCTCAACGAGGAGCTGTCCAGGCTGTCGACCGAGTTCTCGCAGAACCTGCTGAAGGCGTCGACCGAGTCGGCGCTGGTGGTCGACGACGCCGCGGAGCTCGACGGGCTGGACGAGGCCGCGATCAGGTCGCTGGAGAAGGACGGCCGCTACGTGCTGCCGCTGCTCAACATCACCAACCAGCCCGCCCTGGCCCAGCTCACCGACCGCGACGTGCGCAGGAGGCTGTTCGAGCTGAGCGTCGGCCGCGCGCCGGTCAACTTCGGGCTCGCCGTCCGCATGGCCACCCTGCGCGCCGAGCGCGCCGCGCTGCTCGGCTTCCCCGACCACGCCTCGTACGTGGTCGCCGACCAGACGGCCAAGACCGTGGCGGCGGTCGAGGAGATGCTGGGCCAGCTCGTCGGCCCGGCCGTGCGCAACGCCAAGGCGGAGGCCGAGGCGCTGGCCGGGCAGGCCGGGTTCCCGATCGAGCCGTGGGACTGGTCCTACTACGCGGAGAAGGTGCGGCGGGCCCGCTACGACTTCGACGCCGACGCCATGCGCCCCTACTTCGAGCTGGGCCGGGTCTTCCGCGACGGGGTGTTCGAGGCGGCGACGCGGCTCTACGGGGTGACCTTCACCGAGCGGCCCGACCTGTCGGGCTACCACGAGGACGTGCGGGTCTTCGAGGTGTTCGACGAGGACGGCTCCGCCCTCGGCCTGTTCCTGCTCGACCCGTACGCCAGGCCGGGCAAGCGCGGCGGGGCGTGGATGAACAACCTGGTCGACCAGTCGTTCCTGTTCGGCGAGAAGCCGGTGGTGATGAACAACCTCAACATCACCAAGCCGGCCGAGGGGCCGACGCTGCTGTCGTACGACGAGGTCAACACGGCCTTCCACGAGTTCGGGCACGCGCTGCACGGGCTGTTCAGCGCGGTGCGCTTCCCCCGGGTGTCCGGCACGAGCGTGCCGCGCGACTTCGTGGAGTATCCGTCGCAGGTCAACGAGATGTGGGTGACCTGGCCGGAGATCCTGGCCAGCTACGCCCGACACCACGAGACCGGCGAGCCGATGCCGGCCGAGCTGGTGGAGAAGCTGAAGGCGGCGGAGAGGTTCAACCAGGGCTTCAGGACGGTCGAGTATCTCGCGGCCACGCTGCTCGACTGGGCCTGGCACAGGCTGGCGCCGGGCCAGGAGGTCCCCGACGCCGAGGCGTTCGAGCAGGCGGCGCTGGAGGCCGCCGGGATCGCCTTCCCGCCCGTCCCGCCGCGCTACCGGACCAGCTACTTCATGCACATCTTCTCGGGCGGCTACAGCGCCGGCTACTACTCCTACATCTGGAGCGAGGTGCTGGACGCCGAGAGCGTGGAGTGGTTCAAGGAGAACGGCGGGCTCAAGCGGGCGAACGGCGACCACTTCCGGCGGGAGCTGCTGTCGCGGGGCGGCAGCGTCGACCCGCTGGCGTCCTTCCGCGCCTTCCGCGGCCGCGAGCCGGGCATCGGCCCGCTGCTGGAGCGGCGCGGCCTGGTCTAGGGCCTCACAGGAACGCCTCGGCGTGCTCGGCCGCCCACTGCGCGAACGTGCGCGGCGGGCGGCCGGTGACCGCCTGGACGGTGTCGGTGACCTGGTAGACGCCATCGGGCACGTCGAACGCCTCGACCTGGAAGGCGATCAGCTCCTCCGGCACGCCCCGCGCCCGGTAGCGTTCGCGCATCTCCGCCACGCCGAGCTCCACGTACGCGATCTCGCGTCCGATGGCCTCGCCCAGGATGCGCACCTTGGCGGGCATGTCCAGCAGCTCCGGCCCGGTGAGCCCGTAGGAGTGGCCGGCGTGCCCGTCGCCGGTGAGCACGGTCGCGATCACCGCGCCGATGTCGGCCTCGTGGACCATCGCCGTCTTCGTCGCCCCGAACGGCTCCTCGACCACGCCTGCCGCCCGCACCGAATCGGCCCAGGCCATGGCGTTGACCATGAACTCGGTCGGCTGCACGTACGTCCAGTCGAGGTCGCTGCCGGTCACCGCGGCCTCCAGGGTGCCGGTGGACCAGCCGCTGAGCAGGGTGACCTTGCGCACCCCGGCCTCGCGGACCAGCTCCACGACCTCCTTGCCGTGCGGCTGCGGCGCGTAGTCCGGCCCGCCGACGTCGATGAGGTGCACGCCGGTCACCCCGCGCAGCGCGGGGACGAGCGTCTCAGGGCGCGCGAGGTCGCCGCGGACGACCTGCACGCCCGCCGGCAGGCCGGCCCCGGCGGGGTCGCGGGTGAGCGCCCGCACGGGCGCTCCCATCCTGAGCAGCTCGTCGACGACGTGGCGGCCGACGGATCCGGTGGCTCCGGTGATGAGGAAGGTCATGGGAGCGACCGTACGGATCAATGCGGAAGGTTCGGTTCCGCGATGCGCCGGCGGAGCGGTCAGAGCACCTTCGCCGGGAAGGTCACGCCGTTGACCTTGACCTTCCCGCCCGCGCACGACACCTTCGGGTCGTCGGTGCCGGGCACCACGATCGTCAGCAGCTCCTTCGCCGCGGGCGAGACCACGACGTTGGTGCGCTGCTTGGACAGGTAGGTCGGCGACATCCAGCCGAGCCTGCCGCCCCGCTCCACCTTCTGCCCGCCCACCGGCCGGCAGGAGGAGAGCTGCACCAGCGTGACCTTGAACGAGCCGTCGCCGAGCACGACCCGGCCGCCCTTGTTCGAGATCAGCTTCAGCTCGTCGTCGAACCGCCACAGGTTGCGGATCTTCTTGCCGCCGGACGCGGTGTCGTGCACCGCCATCACGTCCTCGCCGTGGTTGACGAACACGGACCGGGTGCGGGTGACGCCGTAGGCCTGGTCGGACAGCCTGAACGACTGGCGGTCCTTGCCGTAGCCGGTCTTGACGAGCTTGCTGGCGGTGCGCGGCCGGAACCGCTGGCCCACCACGGTCGGCACGTTGTGCGCCTCGGGGGAGAGCGTCCAGTAGCGGTACGAGGTCTTCTCGTAGGAGTGGAAGCCGGCGTCGACGAGCACGTCACGGCCCTGGGCGTAATAGGTGACGCCCAGGTGGTCCTCGTGGCCGTGGTACTTCATGCCGGGGCCGTACCTGATCGAGTAGTACGCCGAGTCGCGCTTGTCCCAGTCGGTGCGGCCGTAGACGTAACCGGCCCGGTAGGTGCGGACCTTCTCCTTGGGCGTGCCCGTCTCCATCTTGGGCTCGGTCTCGGCGCTGCCGTCGCCGATGGGCACCATGAAGCCGTTCGGCTGGGTGGAGTGGGCGATGAAGTCCTTCAGCGCCTCGGCCCGCTTGCCGATCTCGCCGGGCACCTTGCGGCCGCACGCGCGCATGTTCGTCATCGCGACCTGGAGTCGCCCGTACACGTAGACGGCATAGCGGGGGGCCTGCTCCATCAGCGCGCCCTGGGAGTCGACGTCCAGCTTCACGGTGCCGGTCAGCCGCCTGGAGGCCAGGTCGGACCAGTCCTTGCGGTGGTAGCGGCAGCCGATGGCCATGAGCGCGATGTCCTGGTCGATGCCGTGGTTGTGGCCCTTCTTGTAGAGCCGGGGGTTGGACAGCAGCCTGGCGTGGACGGTCAGGCTCTCCTTCAGCCAGCTCTCGTTCACGTGCCTGCTCAGGCAGACGAGCGGCTGGGTGCGCAGCGAGACCGGGTGGTCGGTCCAGACGTAGGACTTGGTGCCCCGGGCGCCGTGCTTGTTGCGGGCCACCCAGTCCTTGGTGATCTCCTTGGCGCGGTCCAGGTAGCGCTTCTCGCCGGTGTTCTCGTACTCGACGACGAGGGTGCCCATCCAGCGGAGCGAGTGGTAGACGTACTCCCACGAGCGGTTCCGGTACGGGCTCGCGTTCCAGTCGATCTTCTTGCCCAGCTTGTAGGCGGGCAGGCCGACCAGGGAGATCTCGCCCTGCATCACGTCCGCGGCCGTCGGCGTGCCGGGCAGCCAGTCACCCTGGCACTCGGCGGTGCGCTTGACGGGGGTGTCCGCCTGCGCCGGGCTCCCAGCAGCGCCGAGGACGAGCGTGAGAGCAAGAGGGATCGCGAGGCGGCGCACGCCGATTCCTTTCGGGCCAAAGAGGTGAGGGTGAAACATGCTGGCCGAATCCGGATAACAAGGTCAAGTCGGGTGCGCGATCGTTAGCCGCCCGATGCGCTCCTCATCCGGGTCGGTCATGCTGATCTCATGAGATATGACGACATCGTGCTTCCCGACACCCCCGTGTGCCACGCCGCCCGGGAGATCGCCGCCAAGTACCACACGCCTTCCCTGATGAACCACTCGATCAGGGCCTACCTGTTCGCCGCCGCCTACGGGCAGGCGAACGGCATCGCGTTCGACGCCGAACTCCTGTACGTGTCCGCGATGCTGCACGACATGGGCCTGACGCCGGAGTTCGACAGTCACGCGGTGCCGTTCGAGGAGGCGGGCGGCCATCTGGCCTGGGCGGTCACGGCGGGCGCCGGGTGGCCCGAGGAGCGGCGGGTGCGCGCCGCCGAGGTGATCGTCCGCCACATGTGGGACGAGGTGCCGGTGGACAGCGACCCGGAGGGTCACCTGCTGGAGCTGTCGACCGGCATGGACATCTCGGGCCGGCGCACCGACGACATCCCGCCGGGCGTGCGCGAGGAGGTGCTGCGCCGCCATCCGAGGCTGGACCTGGCCCAGGAGTTCGCCGGGTGCATCGCCGAGCAGGGGCGGCGCAAGCCGTCGAGCATCGCGGGGGCCTTCCTGCGCGGCGGCGTGCTCGACCGGATCGCCGCCAACCCGCTGGACCGCCTCTGAGACGCGGGCGTCAGGACGCCGGTGCCGCGTGCTGGATCACCTCGAACGTCCACACCTGGGAACCCGACGCGGCCGGGCCCTGCCCGTGGCCGTGTCCCTGCCCGTGTCCCTGCCCGTGTCCCTGGCCGCCGCGCTCGGCGGCGGCCTCGGCGTGGCCGCGCTGGAAGGCCTGGCTCTCCTGCCAGCGCTGGAAGTCCTCCTCGCTGCGCCAGCGGGTGTAGACGAGGTACTGGTCGGTGCCCTCGACCGGGCGGAGCAGCTCGAACCACTCGAAGCCGTCGGCCGACTCCACCAGCCCGGCCCGGTTGGAGAAACGCTTCTCCAGCGTCTCGCGCATCTCGGCGGGGACGGTCAGCACGTTGATCTTCACCACGGACACGGGAGCTCCTCCAAGACGTTCCGGTGCTTGCCCGACAAGCAAATCACGGCGGCGGCCCGCTCGCCGGGCGGGCCCCGCCGGTTAATCGTCCGGACCCCGCCGGTGTCGGCGATAGCCTTGTCAGGTGCGTATAGCGAGGTTCTCCGCAGGCGAAGGTGTGGCGTTCGGCGTGGTCGAGGGCGGCCCCGGTGAGGAGATGGTGTCCGCCGTCGCCGGTCACCCGTTCAACCAGGTCCAGTTCACCGGCGAGCGGTTCCGCCTGTCGCAGGTGAAGCTGCTCGCCCCGATGCTGCCGAGCAAGGTCGTGGCGATCGGCCGCAACTACGCCGAGCACGCCCGCGAGATGGGCAACGAGGTGCCCGACGAGCCGCTGATCTTCATCAAGCCGTCCACCTCGGTGATCGGACACGGCGAGTCGATCGCCTACCCGACGTCGCTGTCCCACCGCGTCGACTACGAGGGCGAGCTGGCCGTGGTGATCGGCAGGCTGTGCCGCGAGGTGCCGGTCGAGCGGGCCAAGGACGTCATCTTCGGCTACACGTGCGCCAACGACGTCACCGCCCGCGACCTGCAGAAGAAGGACGTGCAGTTCACCCGGGCCAAGGGCTTCGACACCTTCTGCCCGCTCGGCCCGTGGATCCAGACCGACCTCGACGCGTCCGACCTGGCGCTCACCACGTCGGTCAACGGCGACATCCGGCAGAGCGGCCGCACCAGCCAGCTCATCCACGACATCCCCGCGCTCGTCGCCTACGTCAGCGCCGTCATGACACTGATCCCCGGCGACGTCATCCTGACCGGCACGCCCGCGGGCGTGGGCCCGCTGGAGATAGACGACGAGGTCAGCGTCGGCATCGAAGGCATCGGCACTCTGACGAACAAGGTGGTTGCTCGTGACTGATCTACGGGTGCGCTTCGCCCCGTCCCCGACCGGCATGTTCCACGTGGGCGGCGCCCGCACGGCCCTGTACAACTGGGCGCTGGCCGAGCAGTCCGGCGGCCGGTTCGTGCTGCGCGTCGAAGACACCGACGCCTCGCGCAACCGGCCCGAGTGGACCGAGGGCATCATCTCCGCCCTCGACTGGATCGGCGTCAACGGCACCAACCCGGCGTTCGAGGGCCCCTACTTCCAGTCGGCGTTCGAGCCGCAGCACCGCGAGGCGGTGGCCAAGCTGCTGGCCGACGGCAAGGCCTACTACTGCGACTGCACCCGCGAGCGGCTCGTCGCCCGCACCGGCTCCGAGCACCGCGGCTACGACGGTCACTGCCGCGAGCGCGGGCTGAGCGCGGGCGCGGTGCGCTTCCGCACCCCCGACGAGGGGGTGACCGTGGTCGCAGACCTGATCAGGGGCAACGTGGAGTTCCCCAACGAGGCGCAGGAAGACTTCGTCATCGCCCGCACCGACGGCTCGCCTCTTTACGTGCTGGCCAACGCGGTCGACGACATCACCCAGGGCATCACCCACGTGGTGCGCGGCGAGGAGCACCTCGGCAACGCCGCCAAGCAGGAGCTGCTGTGGCCGGCGCTGGGCGCCACCCCGCCGGTCTGGGCCCATCTGCCGGTGATCGTCAACGAGCAGCGCAAGAAGCTGTCCAAGCGCCGCGACAAGGTCGCGCTGGAGGACTACCGCGCCGAGGGCTACCTCGCCGAGGCCATGGTCAACTACCTCATGCTGCTCGGCTGGGGTCCGGGGGACGACCGCGAGATCATGCCGTGGTCGGAGATGGTGCCGCTGTTCCGGCTTGAGGACGTCAACTCCTCCAGCGCGTTCTTCGACGAGAAGAAGCTGCGCGCCTTCAACGGCGAGTACATCAGGGCGCTGCCGCTGGAGACGTTCGAGGAGCGTTGCCTGCCCTACCTGGAGCCGTCCTGGGACCGCGAGCTGTTCAGCAAGGTCGCCCCGCTGGCGCAGACCCGGGTCGGGGTGCTGTCGGAGATCCGGCAGAACGTCGACTTCCTGTTCCTGGAGGAGCCGGTGTTCGACCAGGCCTCCTGGGACAAGGCGATGAAGAACTCCCCCGAGGAGATCCTGAGCGGCTACCTCGACCGGCTCGACACCGTGAGCTGGGACCCGGAGTCGCTCAAGGAGGCGCTGGAGGAGGTCGGCGCCGCCAACGGCCTCAAGCTGGGCAAGGCGCAGGCCCCGGTGCGGGTGGCGGTCACCGGCCGGACGGTCGGTCTGCCGCTGTTCGAGTCGATCGAGGTGCTCGGCCGCGAGCGCGCCAAGGAGCGCGTCCGCGCGGCGCTGGCGCGCCTGCGAGGCTGAGTGCCGGGGTAACCGCCGCGCTCTGGGGCTTTCTCTCCACGCGCAGGGTTGGAGGGGCGCCACAAGGACGCCCCTCCAACGGTTCAGCCGCTCAGCACTCGTGTCCGGCGCGGAGCAGGCCGTACGTGACCGCCTGCTCCAGCGCCTGCCAGGAGGCGTCGATGATGTTCTGGCCGACGCCGACCGTGGACCATCCGGTGGTGTCGTCGCTGGAGGTGATGAGCACGCGGGTGATGGCGCCGGTGCCGTGGGTGCCTTCGAGGATGCGCACCTTGTAGTCGACCAGCTCCACCTTGGCCAGGTCGGGGTAGAGCTTCTCCAGCGCCAGCCGGACCGCCTTGTCGAGGGCGTTGACCGGGCCGTTGCCCTCGCCGGTGGCGACGATCCGCTCGCCCTTGGCGTGCAGCTTGACCGTGGCCTCGCTGACCAGCTCGCCGCCCTTGGTGTGCTCGACGATGACGCGCCAGGACTCGACCTCGAAGTGGCGCCTGCGCTCGCCGTGGACGGTGTCGCGCAGCAGCAGCTCGAACGAGGCGTCGGCGGCCTCGAAGGTGAAGCCCTTGGACTCCAGGTCCTTGACCCGGTCGACCAGCTCCTTGGTGTTGCCGGGGGTGAGCTCGTAGCCCAACTCGCGGCCCTTCAGCTCGACGGACGCGCGCCCCGCCATGTCGGAGACCAGCATGCGCATGTCGTTGCCGACCTCGGCGGGGTCGATGTGCTGGTAGAGGTTCGGGTCGACCTTGATGGCGCTGGCGTGCAGGCCGGCCTTGTGGGCGAACGCCGAGGCGCCGACGTACGGTGCGTGCGAGTTGGGGGTGACGTTGGTGACCTCGGTGATCGCGTGCGCGATGCGGGTCATGTCGGCCAGCGCCTGCGGCGGCACCAGCTCGAACCCGCGCTTGAGCTGCAGGTTGGCGACCACGGTGAACAGGTTGGCGTTGCCGGAGCGCTCGCCGTAGCCGTTGGCGCAGCCCTGCACGTGGGTGGCGCCGGCCTTGACCGCGGCCAGCGTGTTGGCGACCGCGCAGCCGGTGTCGTCGTGGCAGTGGATGCCGACCCTGGCGCTGGTCTGGACGGCGTCGTGGACGATCTCGGCCAGCTCGTCGGGGAGCATGCCGCCGTTGGTGTCGCACAGGGCGATCACGTCCGCCCCGGCCTCGGCGGCGGTCCTGACGACCTCCAGCGCGTAGGCTGGGTTGGACTTGTAGCCGTCGAAGAAGTGCTCGGCGTCAAGGAAGACGCGCTGACCCTCCGCACGAAGGTGAGAGACCGTGTCGCGGATCATCGCGAGGTTCTCCTGGAGAGTCGTGCGGAGGGCCAGCTCCACGTGCCGGTCGTGACTCTTGGCGACAAGGGTCACGACCGGCGCGCCGGATTCGCGCAGAGCGGCGACCAGGGGGTCGTCGGCCGCCTTCACACCTGCCCGGCGGGTCGCGCCGAACGCGGCTAGCTGCGCGTGCCTCAGGTCGAGCTCTGTTCGAGCGCGCCTGAAGAACTCGGTGTCCTTGGGGTTGGCGCCGGGCCACCCTCCTTCGATGAAGCCGACGCCCAGCCCGTCCAGGTGGCGCGCGACAGCGAGCTTGTCGGCCACCGTGAGGTTGAGGCCTTCCTGCTGTGCGCCGTCACGCAGCGTCGTGTCATAGACGTGGAACCGGTCGTCGGCCATGGATTCTCTTTCTGAGAGTGGAGGAAAACAAAAAGACCCCTCACGGACGTGAGAGGTCTGCGCGCTGGCGGTGTCCCTGCGTTAGCCAGCGCGCCTGCCGATAATGAGCAGACCGTAGAACATGGTGCTCCCGAGTCTGCCATACGAATCCAGTGCCCGGGACATCGATCTCACAGTACGGACGAGATTTGGTCAGACGGTTACCCCGTCACCGCCCGTGATGGCCTTCTCCAGCGCGGCCGGGTCGAACGCCTCGTTGCCCATCACCCGGCCGTCGAGCACCAGGGTCGGCGTGCCCTCGACGCGGATGCCTGCGGTGTCGCGCAGGTGCGCCTCCGCGTACGCCTGGGAGTTGACGCACGACTCGGCGGAGGCGGCGCCGGCCTTGCGCGCGGCGGCCACCAGCTCCTCCACGGTGAACCCGGTGGCCACGCCGTGCGGCACCGGCTGCATCGCGTACAGCTCGTCCCGGAAGGCCAGCCAGCTCGACTCGGGGACGCACCGGGCGGCCGCGGCGGCCCTGATGGAGTTCGACCGCGACGGCTCGTCCCGGAAGATCGTGACGGGGTGGTAGACGACCTTGACCTTGCCCTCCCTGGCCAGGCGTTCGATCGTGTCGTCGACCCGGGAGTGCAGCTCCCTGCAGACGGGGCATTCGAAGTCCTCGTACAGGACCAGCACCGGCGCCTGCCCGCCGCGGTCGGCCAGCACCATGGACCCGTCGGCCTGCCGCATCAGCCGCACGCCGTCGGAGGACGGCCCCGACTGGACCAGCGTCACGAATCCCATCACGGCCAGCACCGCAACGGCGGCCACGATGGCCGCCACCCTCTTGTTCATCCCCGCCCGCTCTCGTCCGCCGATCGCCGCGACCCTATCGGAACTGGGAACATAGGTGTTATCCGGCCACACCAGGCCAGAATCACCCTCATGAAGGCATTTCTCCTCGACCAGGCCATGGCCCGGTACATCCTCGACCACTCCACGCCGCCCGACCCGCTGCTGGAGGAGCTGGCCGCGGAGACCGTCGCGGTCACCGGCGACCACGCGGGCATGCAGATCTCGGCCGACCAGGGCACGTTCCTGACGATGATCACCCAGCTCGTGGCGCCTGAGGTGGCCGTGGAGGTGGGCACGTTCACCGGATACTCCTCGCTCTGCATCGCCCGCGGGCTGTCCGGCGGCACGCTGCACTGCTTCGACGTGAGCGAGGAGTGGACGGCCGTCGCCCGCCGGTACTGGGAGAAGGGCGGGGTCGCCGACCGGGTCACGCTCACGCTGGGGCCGGCGCTGGAGTCGCTGCGGGACTTCACCGAGCCGATCGACCTGGCGTTCCTGGACGCCGACAAACCGCGGTATCCCGCGTACTACGAACTGCTCGTCGGCAAGCTGCGGCCGGGCGGGCTGATCATGGTGGACAACACGCTGTGGTCGGGGCACGTGGCCGACCCCGGTAAGAATGACCCGGCTACGGTGAACATGCGCGAGTTCAACGCGCTGGTGCGCGAGGACCCCCGGGTGACCGTGGTCATCCTGCCGGTCGCGGACGGGCTGACCCTGATCCGCAAGCGGGTCACGCCGGCCTGAGGAAAATCCTGCCGGCCTCGTGTCCATCGGGCGGGGTCCCGTTCGTAGACATGGCACAAGCACGGCAGAAGGAGCCAGAACCATGAAGTACATGCTGCTGATCAACAGCGCCGGGACCGACCAGGCGCAGGAGGGCTGTGAGGCGTCCTTCGAGGACTGGATGGCCTACGACAAGGCCGTTCAGGAGGCGGGGATCTTCGTGGCCGGCCACTCGCTGGCCGACCTGACCACCGCGACGACCGTGCGGGTCGACGCGAAGGGCGAGCGGGCCATCACCGACGGGCCGTTCGCGGAGACCCGCGAGGTCCTCGGCGGCTACTACGTGATCGACGTCCCCGACCTGGACGTGGCGCTCGACTGGGCGGCCCGCTGCCCGGGCGCCACCGGCGGCGGCTCGGTGGTGGTGCGGCCGATCGCCGACTTCGAGGGCTGACCGTCATGACCGGCCCGTACGCGGAGAACGTGGAGGCGGTCTTCCGGGAGGAGCGCGGCCGGCTGCTCGCCGCCCTGGTGCGCCGCTTCGGCGACCTGGATCTGGCCGAGGAGGTCACGTCGGACGCGATCGAGGCGGCGCTGGTGCGCTGGCCGGTCGACGGCGTGCCGCCCAAGCCGGGCGCGTGGCTGATGACCACCGCCCGGCGCCGGGCGGTCGACCGGCTGCGGCGCGACAGGACGTACGCCTCCCGGCTGGCCCTGCTGCAGGTGGAGGCCGACCGGGCGGCGCCCCCGCCCACCGGCGCGGGCGACGAGCTGCCCGACGAGCGGCTGCAGCTGTTCTTCACCTGCGCCCACCCGGCGCTGAACGCCGACGACCGCGGGGCGCTGACGCTGCGCTGTCTCGGCGGGCTGGCCACTCCGGAGGTCGCGCGCGCCTTCCTGGTGCCGGAGGCCACGATGGCCAAGCGGATCGTACGGGCCAAGAAGAAGATCCGTGAGGCCCGCATCCCGTTCCGCGCCCCCGGCCCCGACGAGCTGCCCGCGCGGCTTCCCGGGGTGCTCCAGGTCATCTACTCGATCTTCACCGAGGGGTACGCGGCCAGCGCCGGACCCGACCTGCAACGGCTCGACCTCGCCGAGGAGGCCATCCGGCTGGCGCGGATCCTGCGCCGCCTGCTGCCCGCGGAGCGGGAGGTCGCGGGCCTGCTCGGGCTGATGCTGCTGATCCACGCGCGGCGCGACGCCCGCACCGGGCCCGGCGGCGAGCTCGTCCTGCTGGACGAACAGGACCGGGGCCGCTGGGACCGCGCGATGATCGAGGAGGGCCTGCGGCTGGTGCCCGCCGCGCTGGCCGGCGGCCCGCCCGGCCCGTACGGGGTGCAGGCCGCGATCGCCGCGCTGCACGACGAGGCCGCGGACGTCGCGACCACCGACTGGCCGCAGATCGTCGCGCTCTACGACGTCCTGCTCGCGCTCGCGCCCTCACCGGTCGTCGAGCTGAACAGGGCCGCGGCGGTGGCGCTGCGCGACGGCCCCGAGGCCGGCCTGGCGCTGCTCGACGCGCTGGCCGGCGAGCCCCGGCTGCGCGCCTACGCGCCCTATCCGATGGCCAGGGCCGACCTGCTGCAGCGCCTCGGCCGGCTCCCCGAGGCCGCGGCCGCCTACCGTGAGGCGCTCGACCTGGCGGGCACCGAGCCCGAGCGCGCCCACCTGCGCCGCCGTCTGGCCGCCGTCAGTTGACCTGCTCTTTGCCGTTCCCGCGCCCTGGTATTACGCTCTGTCGCGCATCGATCACCCAGAGTCGGGAGCGGAGACATGATCAGGCCTGTCGAAGAGCGCTACCGCACCGTGCGGGACGTCTTCCCGGAGCTCCGCGTCGAGCTGGTCAACGGCCGCATCGTGGTCAACGAGCCCGGCACCTGGCAGCACAACACCATCATCGCCCAGCTGATCGCCCAGCTCGCGCCCGTGGTCGCCGGGCGGGGCTGGGAGATCTGGCCGAACATCACCGTCCACCTCGGCGACGAGGCCGACCGGTACGTCCCCGACCTGACGATCGTCCCGCAGGAGCCGGTCATGGAGACCGACGAGGCCGTCCACGGCGCCAGCACTCTGCTCCTGGTCGACGTGGTCTCGGCCGGCAACGCCTACGACGACCACGTGATCAAGCCGATGGGCTACGCCCCGGCCGGGGTGCCGCTCTACCTGGTGGTCGACCCGTTCCAGCGCCTGCTCAAGCTCCACAGCGACCCGGCGCCGAGCGGCTACGGACGCGAGACGGTGGAGCCGGCCGGCGCTCCCCTGACGCTGCCCCACCCGTGGGACTGCGCGATCGACACGACCTCCCTGCTGAACCTCTGACCCTCAGCCCGCGCGGCGGTAGGTCAGGCGGCGCAGCAACGTCTCGGCCGGTCCGCGCCGGCCCGTACGGGACATCGACGCCGCCAGCACCACGGTGGCCAGCCAGGTGAGCACGGCCACGGCGGAGGCGGCCGCGTCGCCGACACGGGTGCCGAGCCCGCCCAGGTACGGCACGAAGACCACGGTGAAGACCACGGACTGGAGCAGGTAGCACGTCAGCGACCACTGACCGCACGCGGCCAGCGCCCTGGCCACCGGGCCCGGCGCGGCGCGGCGGGCTCCACCGGCCACGGCGAGGCCTATCAGCGCGGCGTACGCGAGACCGCCGGCGATGCCGCTGACGCTGTGCAGGGCGTACGCGGACACGCCGATCGCGTCCGAGGGCGCCCAGAGCCGGGTGTCGACGAGCATGAGCGGCACGCCACCGGCGACCGCGATCGCGGTGCCCACGACGCCGGTCCGGAGGAGCAGCGTACGGTGCGCCCACGGCTCCTCCAGCACGCGGCGGCGGGCCGCCCAGATCCCGAACAGGAAAGCGGGCACGACGCTCGCGGCGAAGTACGTGGGCGTCATCCCGGACCAGCCGACGACCCGCATCATGAGGGCCTCCGCCGGGTCGCCCATGCCGGCGATCGAGTCGCCCTTGTCGGCGCTCACGGTGAGCAGCCCGAACAGGGCGAGGACCGCGACGTGCAGAACAGTCGTGAGGCCGGCGGCCCACAGCAGGGCGCGGTCGCTGCGCCGGATGAAGCCCACGAGCACCAGGCCGACCAGGCCGTACGCGCCCAGGATGTCGCCGAAGAACAGCAGGAGGGCGTGGCAGAACCCGAAGGCCAGGAGCCACAGGCTGCGGGCGCGCAGCACCCGCCGCACCTCCGGCCATGCGCGACCGGCGGCCAGCTGCCGGCTCGCGAGCTGCACCAGGCCGTAGCCGAAGAGGGCGGCGAACATCGGCAGCGCCCGCCCGTCCACGAGGAGGATCTGGATCCCGGCCACCAGCCGGTCGAGGGCGCTTCCGTCCAGCGTGTAGCCGCGGAACCCGACCGGGTGACCGGACAGGTACATGTGTGCGTGCGCCACCGCGATGAGCAGGAGCATGAGACCTCGGGCGAGGTCGGGGGCCAGGGACCGGCGGGCGAGCGGCACGGCCCTCCGATCGGCGGACATGACGGTGGTGGACATGACTATCCCCTGGAATTAGATACACGAGTGTAGCTTAGGTTGAAGGTAAGATACACCGCTGTAGCCAACCAAGGGAACAGCCGTGAACAACAGCCGAACGCGGCGGCGGGGCGAGGAGCTGATCGCGGCCATCCACGCCGCGGTGCTCGAAGAGGTGGTGGAGGTCGGCGTCGCACGGCTGACCATGGACGGCATCGGCAAGCGGGCGGCGACCGCCCGCACGACCCTCTACCGTCGCTGGTCAGATCCGATCGAGGTGCTGCTGGACGCGCTCTACCACGCGCATCCGGTCGAGGAGCCGAGCCCGGGGGCGGACGACCTGCGCGGTGACCTGATCAGGGCGCTCCGGCTCATGCGCGACTGGATGCTCAGCCCCGCGGGCCACGCCGTCGCCCTGATCCTGACCGACCCGGTGAGCGCGTCCAAGATCTCCGAAGAGCTCGTCGACCGGGTCTTCGCCGTACGGGGCGGCACGTTCACCAACACCGTGCTGCGCCACTACGCCGAGCGCGGCCACTTCCCCGCCGAGCTCCTCACCCCGGTCGTGGCCGACATCGGGGAGGCGCTCGTCACCAAGCGGCTGATCGACACCAGGACGCCGCCCAGCGACGCCGACCTGGCGGACATGGTGGACCAGGCGATACTGCCGGCGATCGGGCTGGGCCCGGACGTGCGGGGAGGGCGCCGTCCGGACCCTGAGGCGTGATGCCGGCGGGCGGCTAGGCGATCTTGTGGATCCAGTCGCGGGTGTCGGGGCGCGAACCGTACTGGATGCCGATGAGCTCCTCGCGGATGCGCATCGTCACCGCGCCGGCGTTCCCGTCGCCGACGGTCCAGGCGCGGTCGGCGCCCTTGACCGAGCCGACGGGGGTGACGACCGCGGCGGTGCCGCAGGCGAACACCTCCGTCAGCTCGCCGGACTCGCACCCGGCCTGCCACTCCTCGACGGTGATGAGCCGCTCCTCCGTCTCAAGACCGAGGTCGGCGGCGAGGGCGAGGATGGAGTCGCGGGTGATGCCGGGCAGCAGGGTGCCGGTCAGCGACGGGGTGACGAGCTTGCCGCCGATGACGAAGAACAGGTTCATCCCGCCCATCTCCTCGACGTAGCGGTGCTCGGCGGCGTCCAGCCAGACCACCTGGTCGCAGCCGTTCTCGACGGCCTGCCGCTGGGCGACGAACGCGGCCGCGTAGTTGCCGCCGCACTTGGCGAAGCCGGTGCCGCCGGGGGCGGCGCGGGTGTACTCGGTGGACAGCCAGACCGAGACGGGCTTGACGCCGCCGGAGAAGTAGGATGCCGCGGGCGAGGCGATGGCGAGGTAGCGGTACGTCTTGGAGGGCCAGTTCACGCCCAGCCCGACCTGGGTGGCGATCATGAAGGGCCGCAGGTAGAGGCTGTGGCCCTCGGTGGTGGGCACCCAGTCCCTGTCGGTCTGGACGAGGAGTTCGAGCGACTCGACGAAGGCGTCCTCGGGGAGCTCGGGCATGGCCATGCGGGTGGCCGAGCGGTTGAACCGGGCGGCGTTGGCGTACGGGCGGAACATCACCACAGAGCCGTTGACCTGCCGGTAGGCCTTGAGCCCTTCGAAGAGCTCCTGCGCGTAGTGGAAGACGGAGGTGGCGGGGTCGAGGGTGAGCGGCGCGTACGGCTCCAGGCGGGCGTCATGCCAGCCCTGGCCCTCGGTGTAGTCGACGGAGACCATGTGGTCGGTGAAGACCTGCCCGAATCCGGGGTTCGCCAGTACCTGCTCGCGCTCGGCCGCGGTGCGAGCGTGGCCGGAGAGCTGCACGTCGAAGCTGAGCTTCTGAGCGATGGTCATGACGCTGGGTCCTTCTCTCTGCGATTTCGGGCGGCACTGCCACAAACAGGGGCAGTCCGTACTTCCTATTGTCTCGCCATTTGGAATGGCAAGGGGAGGGCGGGGGTGGACACGAAAAAGCGCCCGGCGGGTCCTGGGGGAACCGCCGGGCGCTGCTCGTCGAGCTGGGGGCGGCCCTAGCTCGATACTCGCTCGGTGATGTCGTCGCCGATCTCGCGGGTGGTGCGGCTGCTCCACCCGGTCAGGCGCTCGACGATGTCGTCGGCGACGGCCTGCTCGACCTTGGCGGCCTCGGCGGACAGGCCGAGGTGGTCGAGCATCATGGCGACGGACAGGATGGTGGCGGTCGGGTCGGCCTTGCCCTGCCCGGCGATGTCGGGGGCGCTGCCGTGGACCGGCTCGAACATGCTCGGCGCGGTGCCCTCGGGGTTGATGTTGCCGCTGGCGGCCAGGCCGATGCCGCCCGCGATGGCGGCGCCGAGGTCGGTGATGATGTCGCCGAAGAGGTTGTCGGTGACCACGACGTCGAACCGCTCGGGCTGGCTGACGAAGAACATCGAGGCCGCGTCGATGTGGCTGTAGTCGGTCGTGACGTCGGAGTATTCCTCCGCGACGCGGTCGACGGTGCGCTGCCAGAGGTCGCCGGCGTAGGTGAGCACGTTGGTCTTGTGGACCAGCGTGAGCTTCTTGCGCGGGCGGGAGCGGGCCTTCTCGAACGCGTAGCGCACGACCCGCTCGACGCCGTGGGCGGTGTTGAGCGACTCCTGGGTGGCGATCTCGTACGGGGTGCCGCGGCGCATGACGCCACCGGTGCCGGCGTAGAGGCCCTCGGTGCCCTCACGGACGACGATCATGTCGATGTTCTCGACGGGGGTGTCGGCCAGCGGCGTCTCGACGCCCGGGAAGAGCTTGACCGGGCGCAGGTTGACGTAGTGGTCGAAGGCGAACCGGATCTTGAGCAGCAGGTCGCGCTCCAGCACGCCGGGCGGGACGCTGGGGTCGCCGACGGCGCCGAGCAGGATGGCGTCGTAGCCGCGCAGCTCCTCGAGCACGGCATCGGGCAGCGTTTCGCCGGTGCGGTGGTAGCGGGCGGCGCCCAGGTCGTAATGGGTGGCATCGATCTTGGTGCCGACGGCCTCCAGGACCTTCAGACCTTCGGCCACCACCTCGGTGCCGATGCCGTCTCCAGGGATGACGGCCAGGCGGATGTTGCGCGACTCCATGGGCGTACCTTACCGGCTCGTCTCGGCTGACGAACACTTGATCTCATTGTGTGGACAGGTGGTGCTGCTGACCCAAATCTTTCACACCGCGGGCGTACCGTGGCGTCATGGCTGCCGAGAAGGTGTGTCTCGACGGCGAGAAGGCCACGCTCCTCGCCACCCTGTACGGCCGGGCGCTGGACGCCCGCTCCCCCGAGCCGATCCTGAACGACACGATGGCCGTGCGGGCGGTCGAGCGGATCGACCACGACTTCACCAAGATAGGCATGAGCCCCCGCAACGCCGGAGCGGTGGCGTTCCGGGCCAGGTTCCTGGACCGGTGGGCGGCCGAGTTCCTCGCCGCCCATCCCGGCGCCACCGTGCTGCACCTCGGGTGCGGCCTCGACACCCGGGTCCACCGGATGGACCCGCCGCCGGAGGTCGCCTGGTTCGACGTCGACTTCCCGGAGGTCGTCGCGCTGCGCGACAGGCTGTTCCCTGGGCGTCCCGGATACACGACGATCGGCTCGTCCGTCACCGACACCGGCTGGCTGGACCGCGTCCCCGCCGACAGGCCGGTGCTCGTGCTCGCCGAAGGGCTGGTCTACTACCTCGACGAGACGGGCGGCCGGGAGCTCTTCCGGCGGATCGTGGACCGCTTCCCGCACGGCGAGTTCGTCTTCGACGCCCTGAGCCCGTTCGGGCTGCGGCTCCAGGTGCTCAACAGCCCGGTGCGGAAGGCCGGGGCGCGGATGCACTGGGCCGTCGGAGGTCCGGAGGACCTCGAGTCGATCCACCCGCGCCTGCGCTGCCGCGACGCGATCAGCGCGCTCGACCTGCCGGGCTACGACCGGCTGGCCAGAGGACTGCGCCTGGCCACCCGGCTGATGAGAGCGGTGCCCGCGATGCGGCGGGCGGCCGTCTTCTACCGGCTGGAGTTCTGAGGCGCGCCGCCGTTGTCGCGGCGGTCCAGGGCGGTCTGCAGGGCCTCGGCGGCCTCGTCACGGTGCTCGTCGGCGGCGTACTCGCGCATGGTGATCATCTCGTTTCGCGGGGTGTGTGCTTGCAGTGAGTCGGAACCCCGGTCGCGGACCCGACCGGGCCTGATCTCGCCAGTCCGGGTCACGGACCGGGCGATGGGGCTTACCGGCCGACGCGACGCCGCTCACCGCGGCGGGTCGTCGACCTGCCCTAACAGGCCCCGCCGCGGCAGGCAATGAGTACGAGCACCTGACGCATCACCAGCCAGGTTACCCGAGCATCTCGTTGGATGTCCTAGCATCTCGCATCGTGAGACAACGAAACGGCCGCCGCCGGAAGCCCGGCGGCGGCCGTCGTCACTGGAGCCGTCAGTCCTCCAGGTCGACCGAGCGCCCGGTGTCGGCGCCGATCTCCTGGCCGATCTGCTCGACCACCTCGGCCGGGATGGCCGTGTCGACGGTCAGCGCGATGAGCGCCTTGCCGCCCTTGGCGTGGCGGGAGACCTGCATGGAGGCGATGTTGATGCCCTGCTCGCCGAGGATGCGGCCGACCACGCCGACGATCCCCGGGCGGTCGGTGTAGGTGAAGAACGACAGGTGGGCGGTCGGCTCGATCTCCATCTCGTAGCCGTTGACCTCGACGATCTTGGTGATCTGCCGGGGGCCGGACAGCGTGCCGGAGACCGAGACCTGGCGGCCGTCGGCCAGCACGCCGCGCACGGTCACGACGTTGCGCCAGTCGGGGCTGTCGGAGCTGGTGACCAGGTCGACGCCGACGCCCCGGTCCTTGGCCAGCAGCGGCGCGTTGACGTACGTGACCTGCTCCTCGACGACGTCGGAGAAGACGCCCTTGAGCGCGGCCAGCTCGATGACCCGCACGTCCTGCGCGGCGATCTCGCCGCGCACCTCGATGTCGAGCTTGGTGGCCACCTCGCCGGCCAGGGCGGTGAAGACCCGGCCCAGCTTCTCGGCCAGGGGCAGGCCCGGCTTGACGTCCTCGGCGACCGCGCCGCCCTGGACGTTGACCGCGTCGGGCACGAACTCGCCGGCCAGCGCCAGCTTCACGCTCCTGGCGACCTGGGTGCCGGCCTTCTCCTGGGCCTCGTGCGTGGAGGCGCCCAGGTGGGGCGTGACGACGACCTGGTCGAGCTCGAAGAGCGGGCTGTCGGTGCAGGGCTCCTTGGCGAACACGTCGAGGCCGGCGCCGGCGACGCGGCCTTCCTTGATCGCGGCGTAGAGTGCGGCCTCGTCGACGATGCCGCCGCGGGCCACGTTGACGATGCGCACCGACGGCTTGACCTCGTGGAGCTCGCGGTCGCCGATGAGGCCGACGGTCTCCTTGGTCTTGGGCAGGTGGACGGTGAGGAAGTCGGCCTGCTTGAGCACCTCTTCGAGGCTCAGGAGCTGGACGCCCATCTGCGCGGCGCGGGCCGGCGGCAGGTAGGGGTCGTAGGCGATCAGCTCGACGCCGAACGGCTGCAGCCGCTGCGCCACGAGCTGGCCGATCTTGCCCAGGCCGAGGATGCCGACGACCTTCTCGTCGAGCTCGACGCCGGTGTACTTGGACCGCTTCCACTCGCCGTTCTTCAGCGCGGCGTGGGCCTGCGCGGTGTTGCGGGCGCTGGCCAGGATGAGCGCGACGGTCTGCTCGGCGGCGCTGGTGATGTTGGAGGTGGGCGCGTTGACCACCATGACGCCGGCCTTGGTGGCCGCCTCGACGTCGACGTTGTCGAGGCCGACGCCGGCCCTGGCCACGACGCGCAGCTTGGGCGCCGCGGCGATCGCCTCGGCGTCCACCTTGGTGGCGGATCGGACGATGAGCGCGTCCACGTCGGCGAGGGCGGGCAGCAGCTGGGACCGATCGGCGCCGTCGGTGTGGCGGACCTCGAAATCGGCACCGAGCACGGCCAGGCCGGCCTCGGAGAGCTCCTCTGCGACCAGTACGACGGGCTTGTTCACGAGCGTGAGTCCTTAGTAGCGTGCGGCGGGCGTCAGGGACACGTCGATGGGTCCCCCGGTCACCTGAGAGTCTATCGGTGGCTTGTGAACGCTTTCACGAAGGATCAGCATCTGAGATGACGCGGTCCGTACCCCTGGACGGGACAAGTCATCCACACCGCAGCCATCTTCATCTTGATCCGGAGAATTATTCGCCATTAGCCTGATAAGCCGTGGCCGACTACCTATGGTTCGTCATATGAGCATCGGGAATCCTGCGCTTGCCGACGTGCTCGCCCAGCATGGTGCTCCGCACCGGTTGCTGGCGGCTCTCGCTGACGGTGGAGTCCTGGTGGCCGTGCGACCGGATCGATCCGTCGTCCTGGGCACGACCCAGGCCGGTGACCGCGTGCTGCTCGGATACACCAGCGCGGCGACCTACGCCAGACACCACGGCACCCATTCGCTCTCGGCCTGTGACGCCGACACCATCCTCGACATCGAGCGTGTCACCGGCGTCCGGGAGATCGTGATCGACGCCGCAGGCCCGGCCGCGGCCGCCGTTCCGATCGACGACCTGCAGCGTTTCCTCACCTCGACCCGCACCGGGCCCACCCCCGTCCTGTCCGGGGCCGCCCCCGCCGCGTACGCGACGGGCGCGATGGCCACGGTGTCGCGGAGCGGCGCGATCGCCCAGGCCGCGCCGCGGTCGCAGGAGGCGCCCCCGCTCCCGTGGATCCCGGCGCCCAGACCGCATCTGTCGGGGCCGATGCAGCAGGTCGACCCCGGCTACCGCCGGTGCGCGCACCCGATCCTGCCCGCGCTGCGCCAGGCCGTCGCGCAACTGCTCATGGACTTCCCGCTGGTCCACCACGTGTGGATCTCCGAGGCCCGCACCGCCTCCGGCGCTCCCGGCATCATGCTGCACGTGAAGGTCCACATGACGGCCGCCGAGGACGTGGTGCGCGACCTCCACCGGGGCGTGCGCGCCCGGCTGCCGCAGCTCGCGGCGAGCGGGGCGCCGATCCTCATGGCCAGGGTGGCCGACTCGCTCAGCGAGCGCCGCATGGTGGAGATCGGTGCGCATGTGGTATGCGCCAACGTGAACGAATAGCGTGGATCCGTCGAACTAGGCCCTACCGAACGGTCTTCCGCTCGGCTTCAATGAGTTCCGTGATCGCACCCGCCGTGGCCGCCCCCACGGTCCCCAGAGGCGTGCGGCTGGGCTACGGTGTCGGCTCGTTCTGCACCGCCACCTTCGGTTCCGTGCCCGGGCTGCTGCTGCTGTTCTACATGACCAACTTCCTGGCGGTGCCCGCGTGGCTGGCCGGGATCGTGGTGACCGCGCCCAAGGTGTGGGACCTGCTGATCAACCCGCTGGTGGGCCGCTGGTCCGACCGGACCGTCTCGCGGCTCGGGCCGCGCCGGCCGTGGCTGCTGGCCGGCGCCTGCACGCTGCCGGTCGCCTTCTTCCTGGTGTTCGCCGGCCCGCCGCTCACGGGCATCCCCGCCGCCTTGTACGTGGGAGCCTGCTTCATGGCCGCGGCCACGGCCTACGCGCTGTTCGAGGTGCCGTACAAGGCGATGCCCGCGGAGATGACCGACGACTACCACGAGCGGACGTCGCTGCTGCAGTGGCGGATGGTGTTCGTCGGCGCGGCGACGGCGATCGCCGGCGTCGCGGCCCCCGCGATCGTCAACAGCCAGGGCGAGAGCGGCACGCTGGCGAGCTACCGCCTCATGGGCGTGGTGATCGCCGTGGTGCTGTTCGCCGCCATGCTGGGATCCTTCTTCGGTACGGCACGCGCCCCCATGACGGGTGCGCCGGAGGCCGACACCGGCAGCCTGATCAAGCAGTTCGCGGTGGTCAGGGGCAACAAGGCGTTCATCTGGCTGACGGCGCTGAGCTGCACGCAGCAGCTCGCCGTGGCCATCATGCTGGCGGCCGCCCCCTACTTCGCCACGTACACCATCGGCGATCCCCGGGCCACCACCACGCTGTTCGCCGCCCTGGTAGTGCCGATGATGCTGACGATGCCAATGTGGACGTGGCTGTCCAAGCGCTTCGACAAGCGGAACGCGATGATCATGGCGGCCTCCACCTTCGCCACCGGCACGGCGCTGGCGCTGGCCACCCCGATCTTCGGCGGCTGGTACGCGCACGTGATGATCCTGCTGGTCGGCACCGGGGTCGCGGGGGTCACCCTGCTGCAGTTCTCGATGCTGGCCGACGTGATCGCGGTGGACGCCGCCACCACGGGCAAGCGGCGGGCGGGCGTGTTCACCGGCCTGTGGACGGCGATCGAGAGCGGGGTCAGCGCGTTCGGCGCGCTGATCCTGGGATCGATCCTGAGCATCGGCGGGTTCCTGTCGTCCGTGGCGAGCCAGCGGGTCGAGCAGCCGGACAGCGCCGTGACCGCGGTGCTCATCGGGCAGACCGCGGTCCCGGCGCTGATCATCCTGCTGTCGGTCGTGATGACGCTGCGCTACCAGCTCAGGGACCCTAAGCGAACCGTCTCCCCGGCGGTCCCTGACGCGACCGTGTGACGAGCCCGGCCACCAGCGCCGCCAGCAGCGGCGGCCCGAGCACCACCAGGGCCGTGGCCGCCCAGGGCACGGCGATCACGGCAGGCCCCAGGCCGTCCAGGGCACCCAGCGGCTGTCGCTCCCTGGTCAGCGGCACGGCCATCGCCGCGCCCATGACCGCGCCGCCGGCCGCGCCCACGAGGGCGCCGATCCCGGCGATGAAGCCGGCCTGAGCGGCCAGGATCGCCCTGCGCGTCCTGGGCGGCCCGCCGACCGCCGACACGATGTCCAGGTCGCGGCGCAGGTCGGCCGCGGCCAGCCCGGTGGCGGCCAGGGTGCCGCCGAGGCTGAGGAGCAGCGCCAGGCCGAACACCCACCAGAACATGCCCAGGGTCGAGGGCGCCTCCCTGTCCAGGACGGCCACGTCCGCGCGCGCGGACGGCATGCTGAGCTGCCGTTGCAGGCGCTGGACGTCGGCGGACCGGTGCGTGGCGTACAGCACCCGTTCGGCCACCGTGTACCCGGCCTTCTCCAGGGCCGCGGGCGGGATCACGACACCGGTCCTGCCCGGGTCGCCGGACGCCGCCGCCACGGCGGGGATCCGGATGAGACTGCCTCCTCCCCCGCCGTTCGCCGTCAACTGCAGGGCGAGCGTGCCGTTCTGGAGCAGCGCGGGATCGAACACCACCGCTTTGCCGTCGGCCAGCGCCTCGGCCGCCCGCGGGTCGGGCCGTCCCTGGAAGAAGGCCAGCAGGCGGGCGTCGCCGATGGGCGGGTCCACGAGGAAGTAGCTGATCCTGGGATTCTCGTCCGCCAGGATCTGCACGGCCCTCCCCTCGCTGTCGAACGCCTTGCCCGCGGGCACCAGCGGCACCCCCGGCAGCGCCTCGGCGGCGGCCGCGCGCAGGTCGGCCCATCCCCGGTCGTCGACCTGCCTGGCCGCGATCCGCAGCGTGTCCGGCGGCTGCTGGGCCCGGTGCGTCGTAAGGGCGGCGGTGATCGAGCTCTCCACCCCGATGCCCAGCGTGACGGCCCCCATCGTGGCGGCCATCACCGCCGCCGCCGCGGACGCCGTACGGGTCCGGTGGCGGGCCGCGTCGCGTACGGCCAGCCGGAGCGGGAGCGGCAGCCGCGCGGCGAGCCCGCCGAGGGCCGTCACCATGACCGGAATGAGCGCGACCAGGCCCAGCACCACCAGCACACCGGCCGGCAGGAGAAACGCATCGGCGATCACCCCGTACGGACGCCCGCCACGCAGCGCGTACACGGTCACGGCCAGCCCGCCCACCAGCAGGAGCACCGCCAGCACGGGAAGCCGCCCACGCCGCGAGCCGGCGAGCGCGGGACGCCGGGCACCGCGCGGGTTGATGACCCCGAAACGCCGGGCACGGCGCGCGACGACGCCGGCTCCCGCGCTCTCCTCGCGGTCGGCCAACACGCGGGCCGGGTCCTGGCGCGCGGCTGACACGGCGGGGACGAGGGCCGCGACGAGCGCGCCCGCCACGCCGAGGGCCGTCACGCCGAGGACCGGGCCCCAGGGCACGTCCGCCGGGCCGGACGGGCCCAGCAGCCGCTTGAGCAGCGGCATGAGCGCCAGCGTGCCGCCGGTGCCGAGCGCCGCGCCGAGCAGGGCGGCCACCCCGCCCAGCACCAGCCCGTCGGCCAGCACGATCACCTTCAGATGACGGGCGGAGCCGCCCTGCGCGGCGATCAGCGCCAGTTCCCGGCGTCGGCGCCGCAGCCCGACGGCGAAGGCCGGGCCCGTCAGCAGGGCCATCTCCATCACGACCAGCACCGCCATGGCGGCGAGCGTCATCAGGGCGGGCGCGCCTAGCGCGCGGTCGAACGGGTCACCGTACGCGCCGGCCACCGGCGGGCCGGTCAGCACGGCACGGGAGGTCACGAGCATGCCGATGCCGTTCAGTCGCTGCACGTCCTCCCACAGGACAGGCCGCGCGGAGTCGGCGAGCCACCCGGGACCGTGCCCGCCGCGCTTGTCCAGCAGGAGCGTGTGCTGGAGGCCGACCACCTCCTGGATCGCCACGTTGTGCGGGTGCTCGACCACGCCGACCACGCGGACCCGCCGGTCCCTGGCCGTCACGGTGATCGTGTCGCCGACGCGCAGGCCCGACCCCCGGGCCAGGGCGGGTGTCACGGCCACCTCACCCGCGGAGGCGGGGAGACGGCCCTCGGCCAAGAGGCGGACGCCCTGGGTCATCGGGTCGCGCAGGTCCAGCTCCAGCGCACTGACCTCGTGGTAGCGGTCGGTGTCGCGGATCTCCACCGATCCCACGTCATAGGGGATGAGCCGGGCGTCCAGCAGCGCGGTCACCTCGTCCGCGGTCCGCACCGTGCCGTCCGTCGCGGGCCCCTCGGCCGCCAGCATGAACCGGCCGTGCACGGGCTGGGAGACGCGGCCGCCGTGGGCCGTGGTGACGATCCGCGCGTCCGCGGCGCCCAGCTCGGCCGTGATGTCCTCGCCGGGTGCGACGTCCACGGTGGCGTCGTAGGTGAGCAGGGCGGTGAAGACCAGCACGGGCAGCCCGATCATGGCCATGACGAGCGCGGTGCGGCCCTTGGCGCGCAGCGCCTCCCTGCGGGACAGGCGCAGCGCCGCCAGGAACGCGCTCATCTCGCGCTCTCCAGGGGCTCCGCGGTCGAGTCGGCCACCCGGCCGTCGCGCAGGTAGACCACGCGGTCGGCCCAGGCCGCGTAGCGCGGCTCGTGCGTCACCAGCAGCACGGCCGCGCCCGCGTCGCACCGCTCGCGCAGCAGCCGCAGGATGTCGTCGCCCGTCGCGGTGTCGAGCGCGCCGGTCGGCTCGTCGGCCAGCAGCAGGCGTCGCTCGCCGACCAGCGCCCTGGCGATCGCCACCCGCTGGCGCTGGCCGCCGGACAGCTCGCCGGGGAAGCGGCCGGCCACCTCGCCCGCGCCCACCTCGCCCAGCGCGGCCTCGGCCTCCTCGCGGGCCCGCCCGGCGCGCACGCCGTCGAGCTCGCGCGGCAGCATGACGTTCTCGGCGGCGGTCAGCGACGAGATCAGGTTCAGGTCCTGGAACACGTACCCGATGCCACCGCGCCGCAGTGCGGCCAGATCACGCACCGAGGCCAGGTCGGCGCCCTCGACGGACACGCTCCCCGAGGTGGGCCGGTCGAGCCCGCCGGCCAGGTTGAGCAGGGTGGACTTGCCGGACCCGGACGGGCCCATCACGGCCAGCAGCTCGCCGCGTCCCACCGCCAGGGTGACGCCGCGCAGCGCGGGCACGTCCCCGAACGTCCGGGTGACCTCCCGCATCTCCAGCACGCTCATGCCTTCCTCTCCTTGAGTACGGCCTCGCAGTGGTCCAGCCAGCGCTGTTCCGCCTCGGCCTTGAAGATCATGGAATCCAGGACGAGCCGCTGGGCGGCCCCGTCCGCGGCGCCGCGCTTGGCCCTGGTCAGCTCCTGCAGCGTGCGCATGGTGGCCATCCGCTGGGCCAGGATCACGCCGGCCACGTCCACGTCGGCGGCGGCGACCGCCATGGCGATCTTGATGACCAGTTCGTCCCTGGGCCTGTCGGTCTGGCCGACAGGGGTGGCGAACCACGTCGCCAGCTCTTCCCGGCCCGCCTCGGTGATCGCGTAGAGGGTGCGGCCCTGATCGTCGGCGCCGCCCGGCGCCACCAGGCCGTCGCGTTCCAGGCGGGAGAGCGTCGTGTAGACCTGGCCGATGTTCAGCGGCCAGGTCGCCCCCGTCGACGCCTCGAACTCCACCCTGAGCTGGTAGCCGTAGCGTGGCTCGCCGCTCAGGAGGGCGAGCAGTCCGTGTCTGATCGACATGCATACTGAGTATGCATACTCGGTATGCTCTCGGCAACAGATCCGCGTATTCTGGACAGGGTGCGCACTCGCGGCCGATACTCGGGAGATGAGCTCGACGCACCCACCGTTCCGCGCCTCTGATGGCGAACGGGATCGCGCGATCGACGAGCTCCGCGAGCGCGCCGCCGAGGGGCGGCTCTCGCACGACACCTTCGTGGTCCGCGTCGACCAGGCGCTGCGCGCCCGCAACCAGCAGGAGCTCGACGCGCTCGTGGCCGACCTGCCGCGGCGGCTCACGCTGCGCCGGCGGGTGACGAACGCGGTCACCGGCGCGGTGTCGGCGGTCTCCGACTTCACCACCAGCCTGCAGTCCGCCTGGCGCAAGCCCCGGCTGCCCCGCCTCGCCCTGCCCGACGACGACCGCCGGCGCTACGTGGTCGGCCGCGGGTCCGCGTGCGACCTCGTCCTGTCGGACCTGACGGTCTCCCGGGTCCACGCCGAGCTGCGCCGCGACGACGACGGCGAGTGGATGCTGGTCGACCTGGGCTCGCTCAACGGCACCCGGCTCAACGGCTGGCGGCTGGTCGGCCCGGCCCGGGTCAAGCCCGGCGACGAGGTCTCGTTCGGCGACTGCGGGTTCGTCATGAACGCCGAGGGGCCCTAGTTCCACAAAAATACGGATATTTGCGGATTACACCGTGCGCCGCCTGGTTCATGATCACAGGCGAGCCCCTGTCGCATCCCTTTGGAGACCCCCTATGCGGCGCACCTCAGCATCCCTCGTCGCGGGCGCGCTCGTCGCGGCCCTCGCGTGGGCGTCCGGCCCCTCCTCCCCCGCGGTCGCGCTCGAACCCTCGCCCGGCGTGGCCGACCTGGCCCAGGACATCAACCAGATCCTCGCCGACTCCCGGCTGACCATCGCCCAGGCCGGTGTGATGGTCAAGAGCGCGGCGAACGGCGAGGAGCTCTACTCGACCGACGCGGGCAAGCTCCTGATGCCGGCGTCCAACACCAAGCTGTTCACGTCGGCCGCGGCGGCGGAGGTGCTCGGCCTCGACTACCGGTTCACCACCAGCGTGCTGAGCTCCGGGCGCAAGGCCGGTTCCGTGCTCACGGGCGACCTGGTGCTGCGCGGCACCGGTGACCCGACCATGCTGGCCGAGGACTACGACGCGCTGGCCGCCGAGGTCGCCGGCTCGGGCGTCAAGCTGGTCACCGGCAAGCTCGTGGCCGACGACACCTGGTTCGACGCGGTCCGGCTCGGCCAGGACTGGGCGTGGGACGACGAGACGGCCTACTACGCGGCCCCGATCTCCGCGCTCACCGCCTCCCCCGACCGCGACTACGACGCGGGCTCGGTGATCGTCACCGTCGCGCCCGACGGCGGCAAGGTCAAGGTGACCACCACACCGGACACCGACTACCTGGAGATCGTCAACAAGGCCACGGTGGGATCGTCCACCGATGTGCTCATCGAGCGCACGCACGGCACGAAGACCGTGGTCATCACCGGCACGGTCGCGTCCACGTACAACGAGTGGGTGTCCGTGGACGACCCGGCCTCCTACACCGCGGCGCTGTTCCGCGACGCGCTCAAGAAGCACGGCGTGCGGGTGCTGGGCAAGACCGTGGCCGGCGCGGCCCCCGGCGGTGCGAAGGAGCTGGCGAAGAAGGAGTCGATGCCGCTCAGCGAGCTGCTCGTGCCGTTCATGAAGCTGAGCAACAACATCCACGCCGAGATCCTCACCAAGGCGATGGGCCGCAAGGTCGCCGACCAGGGCACCTGGGCCGCCGGGCTCAAGGCGAGCTCCGACTTCGCCCGCGCCAACGGGGTGCAGGTGCTCAACCTGCGCGACGGCTCCGGCCTGTCGCGCCGCGACGGCATCACGCCCGCCTCGATCGCGCAGCTGCTGCTCGCCGTGCGTGACAAGCCGTGGTACCAGGCCTGGTACGACTCGCTGCCGGTCGCGGGGAACGCGGACCGGTTCGTGGGCGGCACCCTGCGCAGCCGGATGCGCGACACTCCGGCGGCGAACAACGTGCGCGCCAAGACCGGGTCGCTCACCGGCGTCACGGCGCTGTCCGGATACGTGACGAGCGCCGACGGGGAGCCGCTGGTGTTCTCCATCATGCTGAACCAGTATCTGTCGTCCTCGCCGAAGGACATCGAGGACAAGATCGCGATCCGCCTCGCGCAGTTCTCCAGGACCGCGACGGTGGACGCCGCGGTCCAGCTCAAGTCGGCCGCCGAGGAGTCGCCCGACCTGGAGTGCTCGTGGCTCAAGCCCGCGCAGTGCTAGCACGATCACTTTTCTGACCGGGTGCGCCCCAACGGGCGCACCCGGTTTTTTGCGCCCTGGACGCGTGATCCAGACGTTGGGTTTACCGAGGCCAGCGGGTTAATTGTTACGATTGGGTCACGTGGAGCTCCAGATATAGAGGAGTTTTTCCGGACATCAACGACGCGGAGGGCCAGAATGCGGTCTCGACGCTCAACTCACCGGAGGACAGCGATGCGAAGACGGCTCCAGGCACTGGCCTGCCTCGGAAGTCTCGCGGCGACGGGCATTCCCGCGTCGAGCCCGGCGGCCGCGCAGACCGCGTACACGGCGCAGGCCGTGGGGACCGCGGCGGGCGCCGCGGTCCCCACGATGGCGGCGTGCCGCGTGGTGGCCGCCAGGCCGGCGCTGGACCCGGGCGGGACGATCACGGCCACGGCCGTGCGGACCGGCTGCGACGACGAGTCCCTGCTCCGCCTACGGATCAGGGAGGCAGGACCCGGCCCCGACCGCACCCTCGGGAGCGACTCCCGGGTGCTGGTGAACGGCCGCGTCACGGTCAGGCTGCGCTGCTCCCCCGCTCCGCGCCGCTACTACGTCACGGCCATGGACTTCGAGGGCCGCCCCGCCATGTCGCGCAGCGTGGTGCTGTCATGCGGGTACGGGCCGGGGTCCGGTTCGGACGCCTCCGCCGCCGAAGCCGCGGTCGTCAGGCTCACCAACCAGGCCCGCGCCGGCCGGGGCTGCCGGCCGCTGCTGCACGACCGCAGGCTGCACAGGGCGGCCGAACGGCACTCGGCGGACATGGCCGCCAGGGGCTACTTCGACCACACCGGCCGGGACGGCCGCTCCGGGGGCGACCGCATCCGGGCCGCCGGTTTCGCACCGCTCCGCGGCTGGGGCGAGAACATCGCCGTGGGCCCGCACTCCGCCGCCCAGGTGGTGCGGGGCTGGCTCGACAGCCCCGGTCACCGCAGGAACATCATGGACTGCTCGTACACCCACATCGGCGTCGGCCAGCACCCGCGCGGCCCGCACTGGACCCAGACCTTCGCCAGCCACTGAGCGCCGGGCGCCGAGACCACCGGAGCGCCGGGCGTACCGGCCCCACCCGTGCCGGTTCCCACCGCACGCCCCGCGCTCCCCTCCGGCGGGCCCGGCCGCGACTCCGTATCGGACCGTGGCCGGGCCCGCACCCAGGTGTGTCAGTCGCTCAGAAGGTCCACCGCGGCCCGGCCGAACGCGCGCACCCTGCCCGTCTCGCCGCCGGCCCGCCACACCAGCCCCCATTCGACCCGCGGCGCGTCGCGCACCGGCACGTAGGCCACGTCAGGGCGGGCGTAGTAGCGCCGCGTCTGCGCCCCCACCAGTAGCACCCCACGCCCCGCGCCGACCAGCGTCAGGGCCTCGTGCAGGGTCGCCGCCCGAGGCCCCGGCGAGCCCGGTGCGACCCGGCCGCCGCCCGCCAGCTCCACCACCGTCACCCGCTCCAGGTCGGCCGGCCCCACGGACTCCCGGCGGGCGAACGGATGCCCCGCCGGAACCGCCGCCATCAGCGCCTCCCGCACCAGCACCGGCCCCGCGTCCGCGCCCGGCACCGGCAGCGTCGTCAGCACGACGTCCACCTCGCCGTCGCGCAGCCACGGCGCCACCTCTCCCGGCTGCGCCTCCCTGATCACCACCTCGCAGCCCGGCACCCTGCTCCGGAACAGCTCCTCCACCCCGGCCAGCAGTTGCCCCGCGGCCGCCCCGGTGAAGGCCGCTCGAAGCGTCCCCGTCAGCCCGCGGCCCGCGTCGGCCGCCCGCTCGTACGCGGCCCCGATGGCCTCCCAGGCGGGCCGCACCTCCTCGTGGAGCCGGCGCCCCACCGGGGTGAGCGCGACGCGGCGGCTGGTCCGGTCGAACAGCGGCGCGCCCACCCGCCGCTCCAGCTTCCTGATCGTCTGGCTGACCCGCGCGGTGGACACGCGCAGCCGCTCGGCGGTGCGCCCGAAGTGCAGCTCCTCGGCGAGGGTCAGGAACGCCTCGATCTCGTGCCTCTCCAGCACCCCGCCCTCCCGTCCTTAAGCCCGGCTTCACGATCGTGGCACAGAGCGGCGTTGATCACGGCCCGCCGGTACCGGAGGCTGAAGGCGCGTTCGAAGGGAGCACCACGCATGTACGTCACCGAGCACCACGCCCTGTCCGGGGCCCCGCGCGAGCTGGAGGACCGGACGGAGATCACCGACGCCCTCCTCCGCTTCGCCCTGGGCCAGGATCTGCGGGACGAGGACCTGTTCGCGTCCTGCTTCACCGAGGACGCCGAGCTGGACTTCCGCCCGGCCGCCGCCCGCTGGGGCGCCGCGCCGCCGCTGATGAAGGGCCGGGACGCGATCGTCGCGACGATCCTGTCCGGCTTCAGCGGACGGGTCGACACCACCCACCAGGTCACGAACCCGCGCATCGCCGTCACCGGCGACACGGCCCGCCTCACCGCCCTGGTCGAGGCGCAGCACCTGCTCACCGCCGACCACACCACGCACGCGCTGCTGAAGAACCGCTACGACGTCGAGCTGGTACGGGACGGCGGCCGATGGCTGATGAGCCGGATCCGCATCGAGAACGTCTGGTACACCGGCGACCCGGCGGCCATCTTCACGGACAGTAACCGGCCCGGCTGCGTCGCTTAGAGGGAGGGGAATGGGGAAAGGGCGGAAAACGGTGACGGGGCCCACCTCGTCGATGAGGTGGGCCCCGCTCTAACGACCTGTTATGCCTCAGCGGTTGGTGAGGATGTCCAGGACATCGTTGAGGACGTCGAGGTCGAGGAAGTCATTGTCAGAACCGTTGTTGGTCCACTCGCCATCCTGCGACCTGTTGTACCTGATGTCGTCGCCGTCGTCGTGGTGGTCGTGGTCGTAGTTGGCCACTACCGGTGCGGTGGTGTAACCCTGAGCGAGCGCGGGAGCGCCGCCCAGCATGACCATGCCGCCGATCAGACCGGTCAGGACAAGTCCCGTCTTGTACATCGGATCTCCTCTGTTACCTCTCGACTACTCTCCGTAGGTAGCGGTCGGAAGTATCCCCCAAGGCCTCTCCGAACAAACGGCGAGAATCACGCTTTGACGTACGAAGAAGCCTCCCTTGGCGGAACCTAGACGAAAGCCGGTCCTCCATGACGATCGGACTACCCACAGGCGACCCCGTCCGGATGAGACGGGGACGGGCACGGCGGTGCCGGAGAAGCGGCAAAAAGGACGCGGCCCCGGCCGGAGGATCACCCCGGCCGGGGCCGCGCACGCGGACTCACGCGGCTCTGTCAGCCGCGTGACGTCATGAAAAATCAGGCCTTGAGCCAGCTCATCATCGGACGGAGCTCGGCGCCGGTCTTCTCGATCGGGTTCTCCGCCAGCTCGTCACGGTGACGCTGGAACTCCTTCTGGCCGCCGTCGAACTCCTCCACCAGCTCGCGGGCGAACCGGCCGTCCTGGATCTCGGCGAGGATCTCGCGCATCGCCTGACGGGTCTGCTCGGTGACGACGCGCGAGCCGCGGGTGTAGCCGCCGTACTCGGCCGTGTCGGAGACCGACCAGTACATCTTCGAGATGCCGCCCTCGTACATGAGGTCGACGATGAGCTTCATCTCGTGCAGGCACTCGAAGTAGGCCACCTCCGGCTGGTAGCCCGCCTCGATCAGGGTCTCGAAACCGGCCTTGATCAGCTCGGAGACGCCGCCGCACAGCACGGCCTGCTCGCCGAACAGGTCGGTCTCGGTCTCCTCGGTGAAGGTGGTCTTGAGCGCGCCGGCGCGGGTGCCGCCGATGCCCTTGGCGTACGAGAGCGCCAGGTCGAGGGCCTTGCCGGAGGCGTCCTTCTCCACCGCCACCAGGCAGGGCACGCCGCGCCCCGCCTCGAACTGGCGGCGCACCAGGTGGCCGGGGCCCTTGGGCGCGACCATGCACACGTCGACGCCCTCGGGCGCCTCGATGAGGCCGTAGCGGATGTTGAGGCCGTGGCCGAAGAAGAGCGCGTCGCCCTCCCTGAGGTTCGGCGCGACGTGCTCGGCGTAGAGGTGGCGCTGGATGTGGTCCGGCGCCAGGATCATCGTGACGTCGGCCTCCTTGACCGCCTCCGACGGCGTGAGCACGCGCAGGCCGTCGTTCTCGGCCTTCTCGCGGCTCTTGGAGCCCTCGGGCAGGCCGACGCGCACGTCGACGCCGGAGTCACGCAGGGAGAGCGCGTGGGCGTGGCCCTGGCTGCCGTACCCCAGCACGGCCACACGGCGCCCCTGGATGATCGACAGGTCGGCCTGGTCGTCGTAGAAAATCTCGGTCACTTGCGAATAACCTTTCAGGCGGTACGGTCCAGTGCCCTGAGGGACCGGTCGGTGATGGAACGGGCGCCGCGGCCGATGGCCACCATGCCCGACTGGACGAGTTCTTTGATGCCGAACGGTTCGAGCACCTTGACGAACGCGTCGAGTTTGTCGGGGGTGCCGGTGACCTCGATGGTCACCGCGTCGGAGGCCACGTCGATGCAGCGGGCCCGGAAGAGCTGGACGAGCTCCAGCACGTGGGAGCGGCTGTCGGCGTCGGCCTTGACCTTGATCAGCGTCAGCTCGCGCTGCACGGACTGGGACGGGTCGAGCTCGACGATCTTGAGCACGTTCACCAGCTTGTTGAGCTGCTTGGTGACCTGCTCCAGCGGGAGCTCCTCGACGTTGACCACGATCGTCATGCGGGAGATGTCTTCGTGCTCGGTGGGCCCGACGGCCAGCGAGTCGATGTTGAAGCCCCGCCGGCTGAACAGCGCGGACACCCGCGCCAGGACACCCGGCTTGTTCTCCACGAGCACTGACAGCGTGTGTCTGCTCATTCTTCGTTCTCCCACGTCGGCGCCATGTCACGGGCGTACTTGATCTCGTCGTTGCTCGTCCCTGCCGCGACCATGGGCCAGACCATGGCGTCCTGGTGGACGACGAAGTCGACCACCACCGGCACGTCGTTGATCTCCATGGCCTTCTTGATGGTCGCGTCGACGTCCTCGGGACGCTCGCACCTCAGGCCAACACAACCATAGGCCTCCGCCAGCTTGACGAAGTCGGGGATCCGGCGGGTCGCCTGCAGGTCGGTGTTGGAGTAGCGCTCGTCGTAGAAGAGGGTCTGCCACTGGCGGACCATGCCGAGGTTGCCGTTGTTGATGACGGCGATCTTGATCGGCACGCCCTCCAGGGTGCACGTGGCCAGCTCCTGGTTGGTCATCTGGAAGCAGCCGTCGCCGTCGATGGCCCACACGACCGCGTCGGGGTCGCCCATCTTCGCGCCCATCGCGGCCGGGACCGCGAAGCCCATGGTGCCGGCGCCGCCGGAGTTGATGAACGCGCCCGGCCGCTCGTGCGCGATGAACTGGGCGGCCCACATCTGGTGCTGGCCGACCCCGGCCACGTAGTAGGCGTCGGGCCCGGCGATCGCGCTCAGCCGCTGCATCACGTACTGAGGGGCCAGCGAACCGTCGTCGAACTCGTCGTAGCCGAGCGGGTAGGTCTCCTTGTAGCCGTTGAGTGTCGTCCACCAGTCGGCGTAGTCGCCCTGCTGGCCGGACGCCTCGACGGCGGCGATCAGGTCGCCGATGACCTCCTTGCAGTCGCCCACGATCGGCACGTCGGCGTGGCGGTTCTTGGAGATCTCCGCCGGGTCGATGTCGGCGTGCACGATCTTGGCGTACGGGGCGAACGTGGAGAGCTGGCCGGTGACCCGGTCGTCGAACCGGACACCCAGGCCGACGAGCAGGTCCGCCTGCTGCAGGGCGCCCACCGCGGAGACCGAGCCGTGCATGCCGGGCATGCCGAGGTGCTGGGGGTGGCTGTCGGGGAACGTGCCGCGCGCCATCAGCGTGGTGACCACCGGGATGCCCGTCAGCTCGGCCAGGCGGAGCAGCTCCTCGGAGGCGCGGGCCTTGTGGACGCCGCCGCCGACGTACAGCACCGGCCGCCGGGACTCGGCGATCAGCTTGGCCGCCTCGCGGATCTGCTTGGAGTGCGGCCGGGTGACGGGGCGGTAGCCGGGCAGCTGCATGACCGGCGGCCAGCTGAACAGGGTCTCGGCCTGCAGCGCGTCCTTGGAGATGTCGACCAGCACGGGCCCGGGGCGGCCGGTGGCGGCGATGTGGAACGCCTCGGCGATCGTCCGCGCGATGTCGTCGGCGTCGGTGATGAGGAAGTTGTGCTTGGTGATCGGCATGGTGATGCCGGAGATGTCGGCCTCCTGGAAGGCGTCCGTGCCGATCGCCCCGCTGGCCACCTGCCCGGTGATCGCCACGATCGGCACCGAGTCCATGTAGGCGTCGGCGATCGGAGTCACCAGGTTGGTCGCACCCGGCCCGCTGGTCGCCATGCACACGCCGACCTTGCCGGTGGCCTGCGCGTATCCCTCGGCCGCGTGCCCGGCGCCCTGCTCGTGCCGTACAAGCACGTGCCGGACCTTGGCCGAGTCGTACAGGGGATCGTAGGCGGGGAGGATGGCGCCGCCAGGGATCCCGAACACGGTGTCGACTCCCACGTGCTCCAAGGCCCTGACCAGGGCCTGTGCACCTGTCATCCGTTCGGTCATCGGCTCGTTCCTTGTGTGATCACACGTCAGGACATAAAAAATGCCCCTCCCCACGGGAAGTGGGAGCGGGGCGGCGCGCAGGTCGGAGTGCTTCGCTAACGGCCTGCGCGCCGGCGAAGTACTACGAGAATCTCACTGCGAAGCATGGCTTACACGATAGCCGCTCTGAACCGCCCGGTGTCAACTTGGTGGGACACAGGTCTCACACGCTGAGATCAAACGGTGAGATCAAACGGTGAGACTGGTCCGCATCAGCGAGTCGACGCCCCTGGCCGCCATGGGCCGGGCCACGAGGAAACCCTGACCGCGGGTGCAGCCCATCTCGCGCAGCAGGTCGAGCTGCTCGGGCCGCTCGATGCCCTCGGCCACCACGATGAGCCCGAGGTCGTGGCCGAGCCGCACGATGGTCCGGGTGAGCAGGGTCAGCGTGTCGTCCTGGCCCAGCCCGGACACGAACGACGGATCGATCTTGATCATATCGACCGGGAGCTGACGGAGGAAGGCCAGCGAGGCGTAGCCGGTGCCGAAGTCGTCGATGGCCAGCCGCACGCCCAGGGCGCGCAGCTCCGACAGCCGCTTGACGGTCTCGTCGGCGTCGTCGACGAGCATCTCCTCGATCACCTCAAGGGTGAGCGCGCAGGCGGGCAGCCCGCTCTCCTCCAGCGCCTCCTCGACCGTCTGCACGAACCGGGGGGCGGTGATCTGGCGGGCGGACAGGTTGAGCGACAGGCCGATGTCCCAGGACTCGGCCCGCCAGGCGGCCACCTCGCGGCACGCCTCGCGCAGGATCCACTCCCCCAGCGGCACGATGAGGCCGGTGTCCTCGGCCGGGCCGAGGAACTGGTCGGGCGGCACGAACACCGAGCCGCGGCACCACCGCACCAGCGCCTCGACCGCGGTCACCCGGGAGGTGGCCAGGTCGACCACGGGTTGGTACTCGATCGCGAACTGGTGCTCGATCAGCGCCCGCTGCAGGTCGGCGGCGAGCTCCAGCCTGCGGACCACGTCGGCGTGCATCTGCGCGGCGAACACCTCGACCCGGCGCCCGCCGAGCTCCTTGGCCCGCGCCATGGCCACGTCGGCGTTGCGGATCAGGTCGCCGGCGGGCACGTCGTCCTCGGCGAAGGCGACCCCGACGCTGCCGGTGAGCGCCACGTCGCGGTCGGCCACCCGGAACGGCTCCTGCGAGACCGCCCGCAGCAGGCGCTCGGCCAGGTCGACGGCGAGCTGGGCGTCGCCGCCGGTCTCGATGAGCACGGCGAACTCGTCGCCGCCCCACCGGGCGAGCGTGTCGTCGGGGCGTACGGCGCCGCGCAGCCGGCGCGCGGCCTGGCCGAGGAGGTAGTCGCCGCTGGCGTGGCCGACGGAGTCGTTGACGGAGGTGAACCCGTCGAGGTCGAGGAAGATGACCGCGACGTGGCCGGAGCCGCCGAGCACCTCGCGGGTGCGCTCCTCGAAGTAGGCGCGGTTGGGCAGGCCGGTGACGCCGTCGTGGAAGGTCAGGTGGGCGACCTGGTTGCGCAGCGCCTCCTCGTCGCTGATGTCGCGGGTGGTGACCAGGATCTGGTCCTCGCCGCTGGCGTGGCGGGTGGCGACGGATTCGGTGGGCCGCCAGGTGCCGTCGGCGGCGCGTACGCGGCAGGCGATGAGGCAGGCGCCGGGATTGGCGTCGTCCTCGTCGTCGAGGCCCATCGCGCGCAGCGACGACTGGATCTGCGGCACGTCCTCGGGGTGGATGTAGTCGAAGATCGATCCGCCGACGAGCTGCTCGGGGCGGTAGCCGTAGGTCTCCTCCACCCCGGCCCCGATCTCGTGCACGGTGCCCTCGTGGTCGCAGATGAGCACCACGTCGCCGGTGCTCTCGGCCAGGTCGCGCAGCTGCTTCTCGCCGCGCGAGAGCAGCGTGCGCAGCCGCAGGTTGACGCCCGACAGCACGAACAGGCGCAGCAGCAGGAGCAGCACCATCGAGGCGGCGACCACCACGACGCCGGTGACGGGCGCCTGCCGCCCCCCGCTCGACAGGTGGACGACCATGGTCACGGTGGCCACGGCGACCAGCGCCAGCGGCAGCAGGGCGACGAGGCTGCCCATGAGCGGCCAGGCCGTCACCTCGCGCGGCCGGGCCCAGGGCACGACGGTCAGCAGCAGGAACGCCGCCGGCGCGAGCGCCAGGCTCCACCCGGGCGGCCCGCCGCCGTCGAGCCTGGCCACGGCGCCGGCCAGGCTGGAGGTCGTGGTGGCCGCGAGCACGCACAGGCCGGCCACGCCGAGCGGCAGGGCGACGGCCCTGCCGGTGACCACGGAAGGCACCACCGCGCACGTCACCAGCAGCGCCAGCATGGGCGGCAGCATCGAGAAGGTGAACAGCGCCGGGTCGGCGGTGTTGTCGTAGACGTGGCGCAGCGCCACCACCCAGCCGACCACGAACAGCGCGGCGGCGGACAGGTAGGAGTCGGTGACGTGGCGGAGCACGACCAGGGCGGGTGGGCGGCGACCGCCGGCGACGAGCGCGCCCCCGCCGATCAGCACGGTGCCGAGCAGCACGAGCAGGTCGGCGAAGCTCACCATGAGGCTGGAGCTGTCGGTGAACGGGCGCACGGCTACGCCGAGTGCCCAGACCGCCGCGCCGCCGCCCATCCAGCGGATGCCCCTGGACATGGACCGGCGCTCGGCCGGCGGCCCGGAGGCGAGCAGCAGCGAGGCGGCGGCGAGCATGGCCGCGAGGAATCCGGCGACAGCGCCGATGTAGAGGGCCGGGCCGCCCGCAAGGAGCGCAGCCGCGACCCCGGCCGCGCCGATCGCCGCTCCGGCGGTCAGCGATGCCCGTGGATCACGCCAGCGGATCACAGTCGTTGCCCATCCCGTCCTCGAACCCTGCTCCCGTGGCCGCCGAAGCCCGGCGGGTCCACATCGCCAGTGTGTGTGGTCTCGGCTGCGCGGGTGGTGACAACGCCGATGTCGTCACCGATCTGATAACCACACGGACCAATTGCCGCCAAGAATTCCTTGACAGGAAGTCAGGAAACCTTGGATAGACGCAACCGTACGCACCGAAGGTCACGGCCCAGCCACGTTCCGGATTCTCCTCAGTACGCGTCGGTGATGATGTTGTCCAGCGGCTCGCCGCGGAGGTGCCTGGAGATTTGCGCCCGGATGAGCTTCAGCGTGCGCCGGCCGGAGGCGGGCGTGCTGCCGGCCACGTGGGGGGTGATCAGCACGCCGGGCGCGCTCCACAGGGGGTGGCCCTCGGGCAGCGGCTCCGGATCTGTCACGTCGAGCGCGGCCCGCAGCCGGCCGGCCTCCAGCTCGGCGACCAGCGCGCCGGTGTCGACCACCCCGCCCCTGGCGGCGTTGACCAGCACGGCGCCGTCCTTCATGCGGGCCAGGAATCCGGCGTCCACCATGCGGGCGGTGGCGGGGGTGGAGGGCACGAGCAGCACCACCACGTCCGCTTCCGGCAGCAGGCCGGGCAGCTCGTCCATGCCGTGGACGGGCCCGTACTCGCTGTCGCGGGCGCTCCTGGCCACCCGGACGATCTCCACCTCGAAGCCCGCCAGGCGGCGCTCCAGCGCGCCGCCGATGGAGCCGTAGCCGACGATCAGCACGGTGGAGTCGGCGAGCGCCCCGGTGTGGCGGTAGGTCCACGCGCCGCGCCGCTGCGCGCCGGCGAACTCGGGGAACTCGCGGACGACCGCGATCATCGCTCCCGCCGCCCATTCGGCGGTGCCGGCGTCGTGCACGCCACGCGCGTTGCACAGCACCACGCCCTCCGGCAGGTGGGGGCGGTACGGGTCGACGCCCGCGGTCACGGTCTGGAGGAGGCGCAGCGAGCGCATGCGGGCGAGGATCCCGGGCACGTCGGACACCACGACGAGAGGCGGGACCCACACCTCGACGTCCTCGATCCCGGGCGGCTCCGGCACGTCGCGGTGGAACACCGCGCACTCCACGCCGGGCAGCTCGGACAGGACGTCGGCGACAGCGTCGGAGGGCACCCAGATCTTCATGCGGGAAACCTTAAGGGTCGGGAGTGAGTATGGGACACATGAGGCACATCTGGATGATCATCTTTCTGGCGGCGCTCACCGCCTGTTCAGCCGCGGACGGGGTGGCGACCACGCCCACGGCCTCCGTCAGCCCCGGGCGCTCCCCTGGCGAGCCCACGACGGTGGCGGAGAACCTCGCGGTGCCGTGGTCGATCGCGTTCCTGCCGGGCGGGGACGCGCTGGTGACCGAGCGCGACACCGCCCGGCTGGTCCGCGTGAGCGCCTCCGGCCAGGTCACCGAGGTGGCCAAGATCGACGGCGTCGTCCCCGACGGCGAGGGCGGGCTGATGGGGCTGGCGGTCAAGGACGACCAGGTGTTCGTCTACTACACCGCCGCCGAGGACAACCGGATCGTCCGCTACCGGTTCACCGGCGACGGGGTGTCGGATCCTCGGGTGATCGTCCAGGGCATCCCCAAGGGCGGCATCCACAACGGCGGCAGGCTGGCGTTCGGGCCCGACGGTCACCTGTACGCGAGCACCGGCGAGATCGGCGACCGGGAGCTGGCGCAGCAGCGCGACTCGCTCGCGGGCAAGATCCTGCGGATGACCCCAGACGGCGAGCCCGCGCCCGGCAACCCGTTCGGCACGCTCGTCTACAGCCTCGGCCACCGCAACGTGCAGGGCCTGGCCTGGGACGACCAGGGCAGGCTGTACGCGTCCGAGTTCGGCGCCAACAGCTTCGACGAGCTCAACCTGATCAAGCCGGGCGCCAACTACGGCTGGCCGGAGGTCGAGGGCCGCGGCGACAACCCCGAGTTCGAGAACCCGATCGTCACCTGGGACACCTCGGAGGCGTCGCCGTCGGGGCTGGCCTACGCCGACGGGTCGCTCTGGATGGGCGCGCTGCGCGGCGAGCGCCTGTGGCAGATCCCGCTGGCCGCGGACGGCTCGCCCGGCGAACCGGTGGCCCACTACTCCGGCGTCTACGGCAGGCTCCGCGCGGTCTCCACGGCTCCCGGCGGGAAGCTGTGGGTGGGCACCAGCAACAAGGACGGCCGGGGCGACGTGCGTGACGGCGACGACAGGATCATCGCCGTCACGCCGTGACGGTCAGCTTCCGGAGGCGCAGACGACCTCGGCCCGCGGCCGGTACTTGGTGGTCAGCTTCTTGTCGCGCTTGACCACCTTGCCGTCGTTGTGGAAGACGCGGGTGACGTCGATGGTGAAGCCCTGCTGGCCGGGGCCGGCCACGCAGTCGGGGGCGTCGCTGGTCTCGCGGCGGAACGGGGTGAAGTCCCGCTTCTCGGACTCGACGGCCTCGACCTTCTCGTACCGCTTGGTGCTGTAGAGGGTGACGGTGACGGACGTCTCGGTGGACGCCGTCTTGATCAGCACGCCGTGGTCGGAGTCGTTGCGCCACTTCAGGTCGAGGTCCGGGTAGAGCAGCGCGGCGTCGCGGCCGGCCGGGTAGCGGGTCGAGTGGTAGTCCATCGGCGTGTGCGTCACGTCCTCGAAGCCGCCGTAGAAGACCGCGTTGTAGAGCGCGGTGGCGAACTGCGACGAGCCGCCGCCCATGATGGTGAGCAGCCTGCCGCCGACGATCTGCGGCGCCGGCACGTAGCCGCCCTCGGTGGTGCGCTCGCCGACCAGTTCGTTCAGCGAGAACGTCTGGCCCGGCCTGACCAGGTGGCCGTCCACGTCCGCGGCCATCTGCCTGATGTTGGTGACCCGCGGCTGGCAGCAGTCGAACATGGAGGTGAACGAGCCCACGGCCTCCTTGATGCCGAGCCCGCTCACCTGCTCGGTGGTGACGTCCGGCGGCGCGGCGGACAGCGTGACGGGGACGACCCGCTCGCCGCCGCGCCGCAGCATGCCGGTCACGTCGCGGGCGAGGCGCTCCTCGTCGATGCCGCGCCCCGCGCGGGAGGTGACGAGCCGGGGGCTGCCGTCCACGATCTCGTACGTGGCGTCGCGTGGCGCCTGGGCCGCGTCCACCAGGACGCTCTCCACGGGACCGAGCGCCTTCGCGGCGTCGAACCGGGGCTTCAACGCCCCCTCGTCGTCGGCCACGAAGGTCAGGCTGGCCGCGATGGCCGCCGGGGTGAGCTGGGCCTGCTTGCCGTCGAGGGTCAGCGTGATCGGCCCGGCGACGGCGCGCCTGGCCTGGGTCCTGGCCCGGTTCACGGCCTCCTGCGTGGTGGCGGGCTCGGCCGGTTTCAGCGACAGCGACGCCTTGCCGCTGCCGGTGAGGAAGGCGGCGCTGATGGCCTTGACGGCCTCGCCCCGGTCGAGCAGCGCGCCGGGGCGCGGCTGGGTGACGACGGGCCGCAGCTCCTTGAACGTCACCTTGCCCTCGGTCGGAGGCTTGTCGACGGTCCCGGCCAGCGCCTCGACGGTCCTGGCGAGCTGGGAGGCGTCGACGGTGACCTGGGGTTCCAGCTCGGTGGTGCCGGTCAGCGCCCGCCACACCTCGCCGGGGCTGGGGAAGCCGCTGGGCACCTGGTTGATCGTGCTGACCACGTCCAGCTGCAGGCCGGCCTCGTCGGGCTGGACGGTGTCGCGGTGCTTGCCGACGGTCACCACCACGGGCTTGCTGAGCTCGGCGGCCAGCTCGGCGCGGAGCTTCTCGGCCGCTTGTGTGACAGTCAGGCCGCCGATGTCGACGCCGTCGACGCGGGTGCCTGGCAGTACGGTGCCGGACATCAGCACGGCCGGCACCAGGTAGGCCAGGAGGACGGCGAGGAGCACGAGCACGCCGACGGCGGGCAGCAGGCGGCGCCGCCTGGACGGCTCGGGGTCGGTGTAAGCGGGGGGCTGCGGCTCGGTGAAGGCCGGTGCGGGATTCACGCTGACCGGCCACGGCTGCGACTGCTGCGGGGCCGGGGGCGGCCCGCCGTTCGCGGCGGCCTGGGGGCCCTGGCCCGCGGGCGGGGACTCCGGCCGGCCCTGGGGGCCGAAGATGTCCCTGGACACACCGGGTGGAAGGCCTTCCACCTTCGGCTTCCTCGAAGTGGCGCGCGAGGGTAACGGCACCGAGGCGAACGGGTCGGTCGGTGATTCGATCGGTCCCGCGTTACGCACGCCTCAATCTCCTCCCTCTCCGCAGCCACTTCTCAGGAAACAGTAAGGCACGCGGGTACGGATATGTCACGAGAAACGACTACGGAAGTGTGTCAGCCGATCCAGCGGTACCGGTGTTCCGGTCTGCCCGCCGTCCCGTACCTGGGCCGCAGCTCGGCCCGGCGGGCGCCGCACAGGTACTCCAGATAGCGGCGGGCGCTGACCCGCGACAGCCCCGTCAGGGATGCGGTCTCCACGGCTGACAGGTCGCGGCCCGCCTCCCGCAGCACCGTGGCGACCAGCGCGCAGGTCGCCTGCGACAGGCCCTTGGGCAGCGCCGGCGGGGTGCCGGTGACGCCGAAGAGCCGGTCCACGTCGTCCTGGTGGGCCTCCGGCCCGATGGCGCTGAGCTGCCTGCGGGTATGGGCGTACTGCTGGAGCCGCTCGGTGAGCGCGGCGGCGGCGAACGGCTTGATCAGGTAGTTGACCGCCCCGCCGCGCATGGCCTCCCTGACCGTCGGCACGTCGCGGGCCGCGCTGATGACCAGCACGTCCACGCCGCTGATCGCCTTGAGCACTTCCAGGCCGGACATGTCGGGCAGGTAGATGTCGAGCAGGACGAGGTCCGGCCGGGACCCGGCAACAGCGGTGATCGCGTCGGCCCCGTTGTGAGCGGTGGCCACCACCTCGAAGCCCGGCACCCTGGCGACGTAGCCGGCGTGGATGCGGGCCACCATGAAGTCGTCGTCCACGACCAGCACCCGGATGTCGCTCACGTCGCCGCCTCCTCGGGCAGCAGGGCGGTGAACACCGCGCCGCCGGAGTTGCGCACCCGCACCCAGCCGCCGCGGCGCAGGCAGGCCTGACGGGTGAGCGCCAGGCCGAGCCCGCGCGGCCCCGAGTGGGCCGCCTTGGTGGTGAACCCCTCGCGGAAGACCTCCTCCACCAGCTCCGGCGTGATGCCCGGCCCCGAGTCGCGCACCCGTACGCGCAGCCCGCCGTCCCCCGCCACGACCGAGACCTCGATCGTGCCGGCCCGGCCGTCGAGCGCGTCGATGGCGTTGGCCACCAGGTTGCCGACGACCAGGACCGCGTCCTGCGGGTCGCCGAGCGCCCCCTCGGGCACCGTGGAGTCGTCCGACAGCACCAGCCGGGCGCCGCGCTCGGCTGCCTCGGCCGACTTGGCCAGCAGCAGCGCGGCCAGCGTGGGGTCCTGCACCCGCTCGCGCAGCTCGCCCGCCTTCACGCCCGGGGTGGTGCTGGTGATGAACGCGATGGCGGCGTCGTGCTCGCCCATCTCCAGCAGCCCGACCACGGTGTGCATGCGGTTGGCGAACTCGTGCGCCTGGGCCCGCAGCGCCTCCGTCGCGCTGCTGGTCGACTCCAGCTCGCGGGCGAGGCGGACCAGCTCGGTGCGGTCGCGCAGGGTGATCACCCAGCCGCTCTGCCGGCCCCGTACGGACACCGGGGTGCGGTTGAGCACCAGCACCCGCTCACCGTGCAGGACCACCCGGTCCTCGCCGGGGTCGGCGCCGCCGAGCACGTCGCGCATGCGGTCGGAGACCGGCATCCGGGTCAGGTCGTCGCCGACGTCGCCGAGCAGCTCGCGGGCGGCGTCGTTGACCAGCGTCACCCGGCCGTCGAGGTCGAGCGCGAGCACGCCTTCCTTGACGCCGTGCAGCACGCCCTCGCGCTGCTCCAGCAGGGCGGCGATCTCGCGCGGCTCCAGCCCGAACGTCTGCCTGCGCACCCTCGCGGTGATCAAGGCAGCCGCGGCGAGCCCGGCGACGAGCACGGCCGTCGCGGTCCACAGCAGCGGCGGCAGCGCGCCCGCCACCTCGCCGATGACCGTGGTCTCCAGCACGCCGACCGAGACCAGGCCGATGACCTCGCCGTACTCGTCGCGCACCGGGGTCTTGCCGCGGACCGTGATGCCGATCGTGCCCTTCTGGGTGCCCACCCAGTCGCCGCCGGTGGTGAGCACGTAGCTGCCGTCGGTGGACAGCCGGTGGCGGATCAGCGAGGCGTTGGGGTGGGCGTAGCGGACCTGGTCGGCGTTGGCGATCACCACGTAGTCGGCGCCGGTGGTCTGCTGCACGCTCAGCGCGAGCGGCTGCAGCACGGTCTCCGGCCGGCGCAGCTTGAACGCCTCGCGCACCTGCGGCAGGGCGGCGACCGACTGGGCGATGGCCAGCGCCCGCTGCTCGTACCGGGAGTCGTACTGGTTGCGGGTGTGCTGTGCCCAGACAGCGGCGGTGCTGCCGACGGCGAGCAGCACGATCGCCATCTGGAGCACGAACAGCTGGGTGCCGAGTCTCACGCAGCACATGCAAACAGCGCCAGGTCACGGGCCGGTTGCGACCAATACGACCACTACGACCGCTACCTGCAGAGTCTCGACGCGGGCGCTCACGGGCCGCACGATCCAGGGTTCATAGATGTGAAACCCCCTGGAGTTGATCATGCGTTTGCGCATCATCGCCGCGCTCGCGGCGTTCTCCGTCGCGCTGGCCGGCTGCGGCGGCGGCAGCGGCGGCGGCACCACGACCCTGCGCATCATGGCCCCGGCCTCGCCCGGCGGCGGCTGGGACCAGACCTCACGCACCGCGGAGCAGGCGCTGAAGTCCGTCGCGCCGGACCGCGGCGTCGAGGTCTTCAACGTCCCCGGCGCCGGCGGCACGATCGGGCTGGCCCAGCTCGCCGGTGAGCAGGGCAACGGCAACCTGCTGATGACCATGGGCCTGGTCATGGTCGGCGCCATCGAGCAGAACAAGTCCAAGGTCACGCTGGCCGAGACGACCCCGATCGCCAAGCTGACCGAGGAGTACGAGATCGTCGTGGTCCCGGCGGAGTCTCCGCTCCAGTCGCTGCAGGACCTGGTGGCCGCGTGGAAGGCGGACCCGGCGAAGGTGTCGGTCGCGGGCGGCTCGGCCGGCGGCACCGACCACATCGTGGCCGGGCTCATGGCCAAGGCCGCGGGGGTCGACCCCAAGCAGGTCAACTACATCGCGCACTCCGGCGGCGGCGAGGCGCTCAACGCGCTGCTCGGCAACAAGGTCACGATCGGCGTCTCGGGCGTCGGCGAGTTCGCCGAGCACGTCAAGTCCGGCAAGCTGCGCGCGCTCGGCGTCACCTCCGGCGAGCGGCTGCCCGAGCTGGACGCGCCCACGCTGAAGGAGGGCGGCCTGGACGTGGAGCTGGCCAACTGGCGCGGCTTCGTGGCCCCCGGCGGGCTCGCCGACGCCGACCGGCAGGCGCTGACCGACCTGGTCACCAAGATGCGCGACTCGCAGCCGTGGAAGGACGCGGTGGCCAAGAACGGCTGGATCGACTCGTTCATGACCGGCCAGGAGTTCGACGCCTACCTGAAGTCCGAGGAGACCCGGGTCAAGGGCATCATCGCCGAGATGGGGCTCGTGTCCTGATGTCCTCACCCGAGGAGCCCACTCTTCAGGAGACCGGGCGCAAGCGCGGCCTTTGGCGGCCCGAGCTGGGGCTGGCCCTGGTGGTGCTCGGTCTCGGCGTGTTCGTCGTCGTGGGCACGCTCGACGTGTCGGCCGCGGCCTCCCGGCTCGGGCCGGGGCCGCGGTTCTTCCCCATGCTGGTCGGCGGGGCGATGATCCTCATCGGCCTGTTCTACGTGGCCGACGTGCTGCGCGGCGGGCGCGGCGACCCGGAGGAGAGCGAGGACGTGGACGCCGAGGCGCCCGCCGACTGGCGCGGCGTCGGCCTGGTGAGCGGCGTCTTCCTGGCCTTCACCGCCGTGCTGGACGTGCTCGGCTGGATCATCGCGGCGAGCCTGCTGTTCTTCGGGCTGTCACTGGCGCTCGGCGCCGAGCACAGGGTCCGCGCGGCCCTGATCGCGGTGGTGCTGGCCGTCTCGACGTACCTGACGTTCGTCGAGGGGCTGGGCGTCACGCTGCCCGCCGGGCTGCTGTCGGGGGTGATCTGAGTGGAGTCGCTGGGGCTGCTGCTCGACGGGTTCGCCGCCGCGCTGACGCCGGTCAACCTGCTGTACGCGCTCGTCGGCGTCACACTCGGCACCCTGGTCGGCGTGCTGCCGGGAATCGGGCCGGCGATGACCGTGGCGCTGCTGCTGCCGATCACCTTCACGGTGCCGCCGGCCAGCGCGTTCATCATGTTCGCCGGCATCTACTACGGCGGCATGTACGGCGGCTCGACCACGTCCATCCTGCTCAACACGCCCGGCGAGTCCTCCTCCATGATCACCGCGCTGGAGGGCAACAAGATGGCCAGGCGCGGGCGGGCCGCGCAGGCGCTGGCCACGGCGGCCATCGGCTCGTTCGTGGCGGGCACGATCGCCACCGCGCTGCTGGTGTTCGCGGCGCCTGCCGTGGTGAGCTTCGCGATCTCGTTCGGTCCCGAGGACTACTTCGCGCTGGCGATCCTGGCCTTCACCGCGGTGTCGTCGGTGCTGTCGCGGTCGGTCGTGCGCGGGCTGGCCTCGCTGGTGCTGGGGCTGGCGATCGGGCTGGTCGGCATCGACCAGCAGACCGGGCAGGCCCGGCTCACGCTGGGCGTCCCGCAGCTCCTCGACGGCATCGACGTGGTGATCGTCGCGGTCGGGCTGTTCGCCGTGGGCGAGGCGCTGTACGTGGCCTCCCGGCTGCGGCACGCCCCGCCGGACGTCGTACCCGTCGGGCGGGCTTGGATGGGCCGCTCGGACTGGGGGCGGTCGTGGCGGCCGTGGCTGCGCGGCACCGCGCTCGGCTTCCCGTTCGGCGCGCTGCCCGGCGGCGGCGCCGAGATCCCCACGTTCCTGTCGTACGCGGCCGAGAAGCGGCTCGCCCGCGGCGTGGCGCGGGAGGAGTACGGGAAGGGTGCGATCGAGGGCGTGGCCGGGCCCGAGGCGGCCAACAACGCCTCGGCGGCGGGCACCCTCGTGCCGCTGCTCACGCTGGGGCTGCCGACCTCCGCCACGGCCGCGATCATGCTGGCGGCCTTCCAGCAGTACGGGCTGCAGCCCGGGCCGCAGCTCTTCGACCACAACCCGGCGCTGGTGTGGGCCATGATCGCGTCGCTGTTCATCGGGAACACGATGCTGCTCGTGCTGAACCTGCCGCTCGCGCCGGTCTGGGCCAAGCTGCTGCGGATCCCGCGCCCGTACCTCTACAGCGGGATCATCCTGTTCGCCGCGCTCGGCGTCTACGCGCTGAACGCCAGCGCGGTGGACCTCGTGGTGCTGTTCGTGCTCGGGCTGCTCGGGTTCGCCATGCGGCGGTTCGGGCTGCCGGTCGCGCCAGCGGTGATCGGCATGATCCTGGGGCCGATGGCGGAGATCCAGCTGCGTCGGGCGCTGGCCATCGGCGCCGGCGACGTGACCGTGCTGGTGGGCAGCCCGGTCGCGGTGGTGCTGCTCGTGCTGTCGCTGCTGGCCCTGCTGACGCCGCTGCTGCGGGGCTTCATGGCCAGACGGCGGATGCCGCCGCTGCCGGTCTCGCACGAGGACTGAACGGCGCGGCCCCGGACACCACCCGGGGCCGCGTCCGTCTCAGACCGCCGCGGTCGCGGGGACGGGGGTTCCGGCCCGCACGGCGCGGGGCACGATCAGCAGCCCGGCCGCCGCTATGACCAGGGTCGCGGTGAACACCGTCCAGTAGGCCCCGCCGGCCGCGATGAACAGCGCGGAGGTGACGGCGACCGCCACCACCGAGAACACCGACTCCCCCAGGTGCAGCGCCCCGCTGTTCTCGCCGGCCTCGCCGGGGGCCGACAGCTCCAGCGTGAGCACCGACAGCGTCGGGTAGATCAGCCCCATCCCGAACCCGGCCGCGATCCAGGCCGGATAGGCCAGCTCCAGCGGCACCCCGGGGAACGTCACGGCCCCCATCGCCACGATGCCCGCCGACAGCGCCACCGAGCCCAGCCGCAGGTTCGTGCTCCGGCTGAACACCTCGCGCCCCTGCAGCCAGGAGGCGAGCGACCAGGTCAGCGCGCCACCGGTGAGCGCGATCCCGGCGGTGAACGGCGACATGCCGCGCTCCTCCTGCAACATGAGCGGCACCATCACCTCGGCCGCGAAGAACGCCCCGGTGGCCAGGCCGCGCAGCCCCACCACCGCCGGCAGCCCTCTGGCGGCCCTGAGCGTCCCGGGGGGCAGCAGCCTGGGCAGCGCCACGGCCAGGATCACCAGCCCGATCGCCAGCAGCGCGAACCGCCCGTCGCTCCCGTACTGCATGAGGGCCGCCGCCACGGCCGTCACCGCCGCCCACGCGATCTTGCCCATGAGCCCCGGCGCCGGGGCGCCCTGACCGCCGCGCACCGGCTGCCCGGCCAGCCCGCGCGCCAGCACCAGCCCGGCCGCCACGGTCAGGAACGGCACCAGCAGGAACACCCACCGCCAGCCCAGCGTCTCCACGATCACGCCGACGATCGCCGGCCCCACCATCGACGGCACCACCCACGCGGTCGCGAACAGCGAGAACACCCGGGGATGCAGCTCCTCGGGATAGACCCGGGCCACCACCACGTACAGCGCCACGTTCACCAGCGCCCCGCCGAACCCCTGGATCAGCCGCCCGGCGATCAGCACCTCCATGGCCGGCGCCAGCCCCGCCAGCGTCAGCCCGCCGATGAACGCGGCCGCGCCGGTCCAGAGCGGCGGGAGCGGCCCGCGCACGTCCGCCCACCGGCCGCCGAGCACCGTGCCCACCACTCCGGCCGCCAGCGCGCTGCTGAACGCCAGCCCGTAGAGCTCGAACCCGCCGAGCTCACGCGCCACCACCGGCATCGCCACCGCGACCGCCACATATTCGAAGGCCACCAGTGACACCATCGCCACCAGTCCCGCGGTCAGAGCAGATGTCTTCATACCGGAGACGGTAGATCCGCTCCTCGCGGAAAACCTCCAGCCACGGCCGTAGGCCGGGGTACGCGGATCGTCCTAGGTCCCGCCCCCACGCGCGGAGGGCGGGACCTAGGACCTACTCGGAGACGCCCAGCTTCTCCAGGATGAGCTGACGGGCGCGGGCCGCGTCGGCCTTGCCCCGGCTGGCCTTCATCACGCCGCCGACCAGCGCGCCGACGGCCGCGATCTTGCCGGAGCGCACCTTCTCGGCGGCGTCGGCGTTGCCCGCCAGGACCTCGTCGATCATCGCCGACAGCTCGCCCTCGTCGTTGACGATCTTCAGGCCGCGCTTCTCGACCACCTCGTCGGGGGCGCCCTCGCCGCCGAGCACGCCCTCCAGCACCTCGCGGGCCAGCTTGTCGTTGAGCGCGCCTGAGGCGACCAGCTCGGTCACCCTGGCCACCTGCGCGGGCGTGATCGGCAGGTCGGCCAGCGCCACGCCGGTCTCGTTGGCGCGGCGGGCCAGCTCGCCCATCCACCACTTGCGGGCGTCGGCCGCGGGCGCACCCGCCCCGACCGTCGCCTCCACCAGGTCGATGGCGTCGGCGTTGTGCATGGCCCGCATGTCGAGGTCGGACAGCCCCCACTCGGCCTGCAGCCGCTTGCGCTTGACCGTCGGCAGCTCGGGCAGCCCCGCCTTGAGCTCCGCCACCCACGCCGGGTCCGGCGCGATCGGCACCAGGTCGGGCTCGGGGAAGTAGCGGTAGTCCTGCGCCTCCTCCTTGGACCGGCCGGACGTGGTGGTGCCGGTGTCCTCGTGGAAGTGACGGGTCTCCTGCACGATCCGGCCGCCGTCGGCGAGGATCGCGGCCTGCCGCTCGATCTCGCCGCGCACCGCGCGCTCGACGCTGCGCAGCGAGTTGACGTTCTTGGTCTCGGTACGGGTGCCCCACTCGGACGCGCCGCGCGGCATGAGCGAGACGTTCACGTCGCAGCGCAGCGAGCCCTCCTCCATGCGCACGTCGGAGACGCCCAGCGAGCGCATGATCTCGCGCAGCTCGGTCACGTAGGCCTTGGCCACCTCGGGCGCGAGCCGGTCGGTGCCGGGGATCGGCTTGGTGACGATCTCGACCAGCGGGATGCCGGCCCGGTTGTAGTCGACGATCGAGTAGTCGGCGCCGTGGATGCGCCCGGTGGCGCCGCCCACGTGGGTCGACTTGCCGGTGTCCTCCTCCAGGTGGACCCGCTCGATCTCGATCCGCACGGTCTCGCCGTCGACCTCCACGTCGAGGTAGCCGTCGAAGCAGAGCGGCTCGTCGTACTGGGAGATCTGGTAGTTCTTCGGCATGTCCGGATAGAAGTAGTTCTTCCGAGCCATGCGGCACCACTCGGCGATCGAGCAGTTGAGCGCCAGGCCGATCCTGATCGTGGACTCGATCGCCATGGCGTTGGCCACGGGTAGCGCCCCCGGCAGCGCCAGGCAGGTCGGGCACACCTGCGTGTTGGGCGGCGCGCCGAAGGTGGTCTTGCAGCCGCAGAACATCTTCGACGCGGTGCCCAGCTCGACGTGCGTCTCCAGCCCGAGCACGGGCTCGAAGCGAGCGAGCGCCTCGTCGTACGGCATGGCCGTCTCGACAGTCATGATGAGGTCCTTCGTTCAGATCGCATGCGAACCAGCTCCTAGAGCGCCGGGGCCTTGGCCAGCAGGCTGCCGCCCCAGCGGCTTTCGAGAGCCTGCTCCACGGCGGCGCCGACCCGGTAGCAGCGGTCGTCGCCCAGGACCGGGGCCATGATCTGCAGGCCCACCGGCAGGCCGTCCTCGTCGGCCAGGCCGCACGGCACCGAGATGGCCGCGTTGCCCGTCAGGTTGGACGGGATCGTGTAGAGGTCGGCGAGGTACATCGCCATCGGGTCGTCGGCGCGCTCGCCGATCGGGAACGCCGTCGTCGGCGTCGTCGGCGAGACGAGCACGTCGACCTGGTGGAAGGCGGCCTCGAACTCGCGCGAGATGACCGTGCGGACCTTCTGCGCCTGGCCGTAGTAGGCGTCGTAGTAGCCGCTCGACAGGGCGTACGTGCCCAGCATGATGCGCCGCTTGACCTCGGGACCGAAGCCGGCGGCCCTGGTCAGCGCCATGACCTCCTCGGCGCTGCGGTCGCCGTCGTCGCCCACGCGCAGGCCGTAACGCATGGCGTCGAAACGGGCCAGGTTGGAGGAGCACTCCGACGGCGCGATCAGGTAGTAGGCCGGCAGGGCGCTCGCGAACGCCGGGCAGGACACCTCGACGACCTTGGCGCCGAGCGACTCCAGGAGCTGCACGGTCTCGTTGAAGCGGGCCAGCACGCCGGCCTGGGCGCCCTCACCCGCGGCGAACTCCTTGACGACGCCGATGCGCATGCCGGAGACGTCGCCGTGGCGCGCGGCCTCGACGACGGACGGCACCGGGGCGTCGATGGAGGTCGAGTCCATCGGGTCGTGCCCGGAGAACACCTCCTGCAGCAGCGCCGCGTCGAGCACGTTGCGGGCGAACGGGCCCGGCGTGTCGAGCGAGCTGGCGAAGGCGATCAGCCCGTAACGGGACGAGCCGCCGTAGGTGGGCTTCATGCCGACGATGCCGGTGACGGAGGCGGGCTGGCGGATCGAGCCGCCGGTGTCGGTGCCGGTCGCCAGCGGGGCCTCGTAGGCGGCCACGGCGGCGCTGGAGCCGCCCGACGAGCCGCCGGGCACCCGGGTCAGGTCCCACGGGTTGTGGGTGGCGTGGTAGGCCGAGTTCTCCGTGGAGGAGCCCATCGCGAACTCGTCCAGGTTGGTCTTGCCCAGGATGACCAGCCCGGCCTCGCGCAGCCGCCGGGTGACGGTCGCGTCGTAGGGCGGACGCCAGCCTTCGAGGATCTTGGACGCGGCCGTGGTCGGCATGTCGTGGGTGGTGAAGATGTCCTTGTGCGCGATGGGCACCCCGGCCAGCGGCCCGAGCTTCTCGCCCGCCCGCAGCCGGGCGTCCACGGCCCGCGCCTGCCCCAGCGTGGTCTCGCGGTCGACGTGCAGGAACGCCTTGACCTGGGGCTCCACCTCGGCCATCCGATCGAGGTGGGCCTCGGCCACCTCGACCGCGGACACCTCACCGGCGGCGATCATCGCGCCGAGCTCGGCGGCGGTCTTGCGGATCAGGCTCATGCCTCCTCCCCGAGGATGCGCGGCACCCGGAAGCGGTCGTCCTCGACGGCGGGAGCGCCCGACAGGGCCTGCTCGGGCGTCAGGGACTGTCGCACCTCATCGGGACGGAAGACGTTGGTCAGAGGCAGAGCGTGCGACGATGGCGGCACGTCCTCGGCGGCGACCTCGGCCACCTTCGCGACCGACTCGATGATGGCATCGAGCTGCGTGGCGTAGTGGTCGAGCTCGTCGTCGGTGAGCGCCAGCCTGGACAACCGGGCCAGATGCGCGACCTCGTCGCGGGTTATGGCGGACATGAGTCGTTGAACCCGTTTCGTGGATGGAGTTTGGACACTCACATCCTAGGGGCCTTGACGGATCGCCTCAGAACCCTTAACCACCTGGTAACACCAGTGGCGTGACGCCTCAGACGGTCTGGGGGAACTCCTCGCCGTACTCGTACTCGCGCTCCTGACGCTCGCGGAGCCAGGCGGTGGCGTCGGCGGCCGGCATCGGCTCGCAGAACAACCACCCCTGGCCCAGGTCGCAGCCGATCTCGGCGAGGCGGAGCGCGACCGTCTCGGACTCGACGCCCTCCGCCACGGAGCGCAGGCCGAACGAGCGGACCAGGTCGACGATGGAGCGGACGATGCGGTCGTCGTCGGCGGAGTCGGCCATGCGGCGCACGAAGGAGGAGTCGATCTTCACTTCGGAGATCGCCAGCCGCTGCAGCCGGATGAGCGACGAGTAGCCGGTGCCGAAGTCGTCGAGCGCGAGCGGCACGCCGAGCGCGGCCAGCGCCTTGATGGTCTCCTGGGTGTAGACCTGCTCGCCGGTCAGGATGCGCTCGGTGACCTCCAGCTGGATCGCGGCCGGCGGCAGCCGGTGCCTGGCCAGGCCGGCTTCGAGCTGCTCGGGCAGGGCGGGGCCGAGCAGGTCGCGGGCGGAGATGTTGACCGAGATCTGCACCCGCAGGCCGGTCTGCCACCAGCGGGCGGCCTGCTCCAGCGCCTCGTCGACGACGTAGGCGGTGAGCTGGCGCATCAGGTAGGACTGCTCGGCCAGCGGGATGAAGTCCGACGGCCCGATGGCGCCGTGGACCGGGTGGTGCCAGCGCAGCAGCGCCTCCACCCCGTCGACGGCGCCGCCGGCCAGGGCGACCTTCGGCTGGTAGTGCAGGCGCAGCTCGCGGCCGTCGAGCGCGCGGCGCAGGTCGCCCAGCAGGTTGAGGCGTTCGGGCGAGTTGCGGTCCTTGTCCGGCTGGTAGATCTCGACGCCGGTGCGGCCCTCCTTGGCCAGGTACATCGCCACGTCGGCGCGCTGGAGCAGCAGCTCGAAGTCGGGCGCGTGGTCGGGGTAGAGGGCGATGCCGACGGAGCCGTCGAGGTCGAACGACATGCCTTCGAGCCGCACCGGCTCGGTTAGCGCGGCCCGCAGCCGGGCGGCCACCTCGCGGGCGGCGTGGGCGTCCCTGATGGACGGCAGCAGCACGGCGAACTCGTCGCCGCCGAGCCGGGCCACCACGTCGCCGGGCCGCACGGAGTGGGTGAGCCGGTGGGCGACGAGCTGCAGCAGCCGGTCGCCGACCGGGTGGCCCATCGTGTCGTTGACCTCCTTGAACCGGTCGAGGTCGATGAGGAACAGGCCGACCCGCTCGTCATGGCGGGCCTCGGCCAGCGCCTCCTCGGTGCTGACGATGAGCATCTTGCGGTTGGGCAGCCCGGTCAGCTCGTCGTGCAGCGCCTGGTGGTCGCGGCGCATGGAGAGCGTGGCGGTGAAGTAGACGGCCGCGAGCGGGGCCACGAACAGCGGCACCAGCCCGGGTGAGTGGTTCATCACGACGACGACCAGCGGGGCCAGCCCGAGCAGCCCGGCGTACACCAGGGCCTGCGGCCCGATCGAGGCGCGCAGCACCCGCAGGATGGAGCGGCGTTCGTGCAGCGCCACGGCGCCGCACACGAGGGTGGCACGGGTGGCGAAGTAGGCGACCCCGGCCAGCGCGATGGCCGGCAGCGCGTCGCCGGTCGGCACCCACGGCACGGCCGGGTTCGGCGCGTGGCCGAACGCGCCGATCACGACGGCGGCGGCGGTGAGCGCGAGCGTCGACTGGGCGATGTTGAACATCACCCGGTGCCAGGCCTTGCGGGTGGCGATGCCGTTGACGATGACGGCCACGGCCTGCAGGAGCACGGCCACGGGCAGGCCGAGGTAGAGCAGGACCGCGAAGGTGAACATGGCGGAGGGGTACGTGCCGCCCACCGCGGTGGCGGAGGACACCATGACCGGCCGCAGCTCGCCCAGGACGACCAGCACCGCGAGCACCCAGAACAGCGGCGTGCGGACGAGCTCCGTCAAGGGGCCCGGGTCCAGTCTCAGCACGGCCACGAGGAGCGCGGTGAAGCCGATCACGGTGACGCCCGCGAGGAACGCCCACAGGGGCGTGCCGGCGCGCGGCCCGGTGTCGCGGGTGTCGGTTGGGTCAGTCATCGTTAACGAAACCCCCATTAGTTCACTATGGGAGGGTACGACCATAACCCACTTCTCGCAGCCAAGTGCGTACGTTCCGTCACATCTCCTCCCCGGCCTGCACCCACCCTCCGTAGTTACCTGGTCAACGCCCTGTATTCGCAGAAACTTCCCGAGCGTCACTATTCGGGCGTGACCGCCAGCTCCGCGGCGGCGTCGGGCCCGTGTTCGAGCAGGGTCGCGAAACCCTCGTCGGTCAGAATGGGGATCTTGAGGCTGACGGCCTTGTCGTACTTGGACCCGGCGTTCTCGCCGGCGATCAGGAACGACGTCTTCTTCGACACCGATCCGGTCACCTTGCCGCCCCTGGCGGTCAGCTCCGCGCCCGCCTCGTCGCGGGTGTGGCCGGCCAGCGTGCCGGTGACCACGAACGTGAGCCCCGCCAGCGTCTGCGGCAGCTCGGAGACGGCCGGGGCCTCCTCCTCCATGCGGACGCCCGCGCGCCGCCACCGCTCGACGATCTCGCGGTGCCAGTCGACCTGGAACCACTCCTTGATGGTGACCGCCATCCGCGGGCCGATGTCCTCGACCGCGGCCAGCTCCTCCTCGGTGGCGTTCATGACGGCGTCGATGGAGCGCAGCTCGGCGGCCAGCTTCTGCGCGGTCGGCGGGCCGACGTGGCGGATCGACAGCGCGACCAGCACCCGCCAGAGCGGCGCCTCCCGCTTGACCCGGTCGAGCTCGGCGATGAGCTGGTGGGCGGCCTGGCTGGGCCTGCCGTCGGCGTTGGAGAACAGCGAGACGACCTTCTCCTCACCGGTCTTCGGGTCGATCTTCGGCAGGCCGGACTCCTGGTCGCGGACCACCGACCTGATCGGCACCAGCCGGTCGAGCGTGAGGTCGAACAGGTCGGCCTCGGTGCGGACCACCGGCTCCTGCGGCGGCACCGGCTGGCTGAGCGCGGTCGCGGCGACGTAACCCAGGCCCCGGATGTCGAGCGCGTTGCGGTGGGCGGCGAAGTAGAGGCGCTCGCGGATCTGCGCGGGACAGCCTCGGGCGTTGGGGCAGCGCAGGTCGGCGTCGCCCTCCTGCTCGTAGGCCAGCTCGGTGCCGCACTCCGGGCAGTGGGTGGGCATGGCGAAGGCCCGCTCGGAGCCGTCGCGCAGCGCGGTGACCGGGCCGATGATCTCGGGGATGACGTCGCCGGCCTTGCGCAGGATCACCGTGTCGCCGATGAGCACGCCCTTCTTCTCGACGACGGCGGCGTTGTGGAGCGTCGCCCGGTTGACCGTCGAGCCGGACACCACCACCGGCTCCATCACGCCGAAGGGCGTCACCCGGCCGGTGCGCCCGACTCCGACCTGGATGTCGAGCAGCTTGGTGTTGACCTCCTGGGGCGGGTACTTGTAGGCGATGGCCCAGCGCGGCGCCCGCGAGGTGGAGCCCAGCTCGCGCTGGATGCGGAACCGGTCGACCTTCACGACCACGCCGTCGATCTCGTAAGCGGGGTCGTGACGGTGCTCGCGGTAGTGCTCGATGTAGGCGTTGACCTCGTCGAGCCCGTCCACGACCCGGTAGAGGTCGCTCACCGGCAACCCGAACCCGCGCAGCCGCTCGTAGACCTGCGACTGCGACCGCGGCTCCGCCGCGCCCTCCCAGACGCCCACGCCGTGGACGAGCATGCGCAGCGGCCGCTTGGCGGTGACGCGCGGGTCCTTCTGCCTGAGCGTGCCGGCGGCGGAGTTGCGCGGGTTGGCGAACGGCGGCTTGCCCTCCTCCACGAGCTGCTCGTTGAGCAGCTTGAAGTCGTCGACCGGGATGTAGACCTCGCCGCGCACCTCGACCAGGCTGGGGACGTCGTCGCCGGTGAGCCGGTGCGGGATGTCCCTGATCGTGCGCACGTTGGCGGTCACGTCGTCGCCCACCCGCCCGTCGCCGCGGGTGGCGCCGCGCTCCAGCCTGCCGTCGCGGTAGACCAGCGCGATGGCCAGCCCGTCGATCTTCAGCTCGCAGAGGTAGGGGCCGGGATCGCCTTCGGCCAGCCGCTCGGCCCTGGTCAGCCAGCCGGTCATGCCGTCGGCGTCGAAGACGTTGTCGAGGCTCTCCATCCGCGCCAGGTGGTGGACCTTGGTGAACTCGCCCGAGACCGGCGCGCCGACCTTCTGGGTGGGCGAGTCGGGCGTCTGCAGCTCCGGATGGGCCTTCTCCAGCTCCAGCAGCTCGCTGAACCAGGTGTCGAACTGCGCGTCGCTGACGGTCGGCGCGTCTTCGACGTAGTAGCGGTAACGCGCCTCCTCGACCAGCTCGCTCAGCTCGGCATGCCGCTGCCGCGCCGCCGCCGGCATGTCCCCCTGCTCGCTCACGGCGTCTCCTTCCGTACGAACACCCCTGGCCGAACGGTATCGCGCGGCACCGTCACTCCTGGAGGTCGCGCGCGGGGTCGTCCTTGATCACCTGGGCGGCCTTCCGGCAGGCGGCCAGCGCCGACCTGGCGTAGCCGGGCGAGGCGCCGGCGAGCCCGCAGGCGGGCGTGAGCACGATCTTCCCGGCCAGCTCCTCCGGCGCGAACCCGAGCCGCCGCCACAGCTCCAGCGCGGGCCTGGCGACCGCCGAGGAACGGGGCAGCCGCGTGTCGGTCGCGGGCACCACACCGAGGAACAGCCCGATGCCGGCCTCGACCAGCTCGCCGATCGACTCCTCGTCCCTGCGCCTGATCAGCGACGCGTCCGCGGACACCGCCCGCACCCCCGCCCGGCGCAGCAGCGCGTACGGCACGGAAGGGGCGCAGCAGTGGACCACCACGTCGGGGAAGGCGCGCAGCGACTCCTCCACCCGCCACTCCTCGGCGGCGGGCAGCCGCCCGAACCCGGACGCGGTCGGCACCGTGCCGTTCAGCACGCCGGGCAGGCCGGGCTCGTCCAGCTGGAGCACGAGGTCGGTGACGCCGGGCATCCGCCGGCGCACCTCGGCGCAGTGGTCGGCGACGCCCTGCGCGAGCGAGGCGGCCAGGTCGCGCACCGCGCCCGGGTCGGACAGGACCTTGTCGCCGTGACGCAGCTCGATCGCGCCCGCCAGCGTCCACGGCCCGCAGACCTGCAGCTTCAGCGGCCCCACGTAGCCGTCGCCGACCTCCTCCAGCCCGTCGAGGTCGCGCCGCAGATGGTCGACGGCCCGCTGGTGGTCGCGCCCCGGCCGCCCCGCCAGCCGCCACCCGGACGGCTGCACCTCCACGGGCAGGTCGACGAGCAGCCCCGCCGTCCGCCCCACCATGTCGGCGCCGACCCCGCGCGCCGGCAGCTCCGGCAGGTAGGGCAGCCCCGGCACCTCCCCGAACACGACCCGCAGCGCCTCAAGATGATCATCGCCGGGATGCGACCCGACCCCGGTGGCTTCCCACGTCAGCATGGGCACAAGCGTAGGGTGTGCCAGATGAAGCTCACGAAGTACGGGCACGCCTGCGTACGCCTGGAGAAGGACGGCAAGGTCCTGGTCATCGACCCCGGCACCTTCACCCGGGACCCGGTGCTCGACGGCGCCGACGCGGTGCTCATCACCCACCAGCACCCCGACCACCTGGACGTCGACCGGCTGGCCGCCGCCTCTCCCGATCTGGAGGTGTGGACGTGCGAGGCCGTCGCCGCCGAGCTCGACGAGCTGCCGCTGAAGGTCGGCGTGGTACGTCACGGCGACGACTTCCAGGCGGCCGGGTTCCGGGTGGACGTGTTCGGCGAGTGGCATCTGAAGAACCATCCCGACCTGCCGATCGTGCAGAACGTCGGCTTCATGGTCGACGGCGCGCTGTTCTACCCGGGCGACGCGCTCACCGTGCCCGACGCCGAGGTGGAGACGCTGCTGGTGCCGACCAACGCGCCGTGGCTGAAGCTCGTGGAGATGGTCGAGTATCTGCGCGCCATCCGGCCCGCGCGGGCGCTCTCCACCCACGACGGGCTGCTCAACGACATCGGGCTCGGGCTGGTCGACAACTGGCTGCGGATGGAGTCGGAGGCTCAGAAGGCCGACATGCGCCGGCTGCCCGTGGGCGGGTCGATCGAACTCTAGGCCGCTGACGTGATCGTGGCCGACCCGATCACCGTCGGCCCCGAGTAGAGCACCGCCGCCTGGCCGGCCGCGACGCCGGTGGCCGGCCTGTCGAGCTCGATCTCCAGGCCGCCGTCGCGCTCCTCGAACGCGCACCCGTACACCTCGCCGTGCGCGCGCAGCTGCACGGTGAGGTCGTCGCGGACGTGCGGGCCGTTCCACACCGGGCGCACGCAGGAGATGCGGGTGACCTCCAGCGCCGAGCGCGGCCCGACCGTGACGGTGTTGGACACCGGCTCGATCGACAGCACGTAGCGCGGCCTGCCGTCGGGCGCGGGCCGGTCGATGCGCAGGCCCTTGCGCTGGCCCACGGTGAACCCGTGGGCGCCCTGGTGGCTGCCGACGACCGCGCCCGACTCGTCGACGATCGGCCCCTCGTCCGCGCCGAGCCGCTCGGCCAGGAAGCCGCGGGTGTCGCCGTCGGCGATGAAGCAGATGTCGTGGCTGTCGGGCTTGTCGGCGACGGTCAGCCCGCGCCGGGCCGCCTCCGCGCGCACCTCGGCCTTGGTGGAGTCGCCCAGCGGGAAGACGGCGTGGCCGAGCTGCTCGCGGGTGAGGACCCCGAGCACGTACGACTGGTCCTTGGCCGGGTCGGCGCTCCTGGACAGCACGCCGTCGACGAGCCTGGCGTGGTGGCCGGTCGCGACCGCGTCGAAGCCGAGCGCCAGCGCCCGGTCGAGCACCGCGGCGAACTTGATCTTCTCGTTGCACCGCAGGCACGGGTTGGGCGTGCGGCCGGCCGCGTATTCGGCCACGAAGTCGTCGACCACGTCACGCTGGAACCGCTCGGCCATGTCCCAGATGTAGAACGGGATGCCGATCACGTCGGCCGCCCGCCTGGCGTCACGCGAGTCCTCGATCGTGCAGCAGCCCCTGGCCCCGGTGCGGTGGGATTGGGGGTTGGCGGACAGGGCGAGATGGACACCGGTGACGTCGTGACCGGCCTCGGCGATCCGGGCGGCGGCCACGGCGGAGTCGACGCCGCCCGACATGGCGGCAAGCACACGCAATCCCATGACCGTTCCAGCGTACTGGCCGCACGGATGTGGTGTGGCGTCACCGAACGGTCGGCTGACCTCCGCTGACGGGGAGGCGCTCCTGGAAAGGACGGCGGACGCGGGGCCGGTCGGCCTGGTCGAGCCATGACCCAAGTCATGCGCGGCGGCCCGGCGAGGCATGACCACGGCCACGCTGTGCTGCGAGAACCGGCTGGTTAAGCTCGACGCCATGAGCCTCCGGACTCGCAGGCCGCGCGCATGCCGTGGGCGGGCGTCGTCGCCTCCGCCGCGGGCCTCCTCGTGATGATCGCGACCGCGTACGTCATGTGGGACCGCCTGCCCGAGTACGTCGCCACCAGGGAGGCCACCGACACCCGGCCGGGTGTCGACGTGCCGAGGATCGTCATCGCGGGCGCCCTGCCCGCCGTCCTGCTCCTCGTCGGGGCCGTCATGACCGTGTCCACGATCATCGGCGGCAGGTTGCGGCACTACGTCGACCCCACGCTCGTCGCCTCGCCGAGCTCGCAGACCAGGACGATGAACGTCCTGTTCTCCGTCCTTCCGCTGCTGCTCATCACGCTGCAGGCCGGCCTGCTGTCCAAGGCCGCCCGCTACGACTTCCCCCTGGAGCAGGCCGTCGGGGTCGCGTTCGGCATCGTGCTGATCGGCCTCGGCAACGTGCTCCCCAAGATCAGCCCGGCCCGTGTCGGGAGCGGCGTCACCGGCCGGTGGGCCCTGGCCTGGCAGCGGTCGCAGCGGACGGGAGGCGTGGCCCTGATGGCCCTGGGGGTGGCCTGCGTCGCCGGAAGCTTCTTCTTCCGACCCGTCCTGCTGGTGGTGGGCTCGGCGCTGCTGGTGGCGGCGGTGTACGCCCTGATGGCCGTGCTCGCCGTCATGCGGATGCGCCGATCGTGATCCGGCCAGGTCGAAGCGCGCTCGGAGTGCGCGACCTGGGGGGCGAGTCTGCGAGGATTCTGCCATGCGACTGTTCGGGCGCAAGAGCGAAGACGAGGGTGCCGACCCGGGTGAGCGCGTGGCGGGGTTCTGGCAGTGGTGGGCGAGCGCCAGGCCGGAGCTCGACGCGGCGGTGGCGGCGGGAGAGAGCGGGAAGTCGGCGGAGCTGCTCGGCCCCGCGGTGGCGGCGGTCCACCCCGACCTGGTGTGGGAGCTGGCGCCGGGCAGGAACGCGGCCCACGCGCTGGTCGTGACGGCCGCGGGCGACGCCGAGCTGCGCTCGCTGGCGCACCGCTGGGCGCGGGCGGCGCCGCCCGCCGACATGCTGTGGGAGTTCCACCCGTCGCGCCAGGCGAGCGCCCTGCCCGGCGAGCTGACGCTCGACGCGGGCGGGATCGAGTTCGGGCTGGACAAGCTGGTGCTGGGGCTGCGGGTGCCGCGCGGGGCGCTGCGGGTCGACGTGACCGCGCACCACCCGATCTTCGGCGAGCTCGGCGAGGACGCCCGGATGGACGCCACGCTGCTGGCCCTCGACCGGCTGCTCGGCGAGGACGACGTGGCCCGGTGGGTGGGCGAGATCGTCCCCGCCGCCGCGCCGCCGATCGACGCCGTGCCCGCCGTCCACCTGCCCGTGGTGGTGGCCGACGTGGCCGCCGACTACGACACCGAGCAGTGGGCCACGCTGGAGGGCCGGACGGCGAGCGGCGCGCCGCTGGTCGCCTCGGCCCGCTATCCGCTGCGGCCCGTCGACTACCCGCTGCTCGACCACCACATCGCCGTCACGCTGCCGTACCGCGACAAGGACGCGGGCGGACTGCCCCAGGGCAGGTCGCTGGCCGCGCTGGGCGCGTTCGAGGAACGGCTCGGCGAGCGGCTGCGCGCGCTCGGCGACGACGTGGTGCTGGCCGCCCACCTGAGCGCCGAGCGCCGCCGCGTCATGCACGTGTACGCCACGCGGGAGAGCGCCGCCGCGGCCGCGCTCAAGGAGCTGGCGTCCACCTGGAAGGAGGGCAGGGCGCGGGTGGACGTGACCCCCGACCCGGCCTGGAGCGCGGTGGCGGCCTTCCTCGCCTGAGCGGGCCGTACGCGACGGCGGGGTCTGTCAGCCGAGCCCGGCGCGGCGGGCCCGCTCGACCGCGGCCGGCAGCACCTCGATGAGCCTGTCGACGTCGTCCTGGGTCGAGGTGTGACCCAGCGAGAAGCGGAGCGAGCCCCTGGCGGCGGCCGCGTCGGCGCCCATCGCCAGCAGCACGTGGGACGGCTGCGCCACCCCCGCCGAGCAGGCCGAGCCGGTCGAGCACTCCACTCCCCTGGCGTCGAGCAGCATGAGCAGCGCGTCGCCCTCGCAACCGGGGAAGGAGAAGTGGGCGTTGCCCGGCAGCCGGTCGGCGGGGTCGCCGTTGAGCACCACGCCGGGCACGGCCTGGCGGACGCGGGCGATGAGGTCGTCGCGGAGCGCCGTCAGGTGGCGGCGCTGGGACTCCTGCTCCTTGACCGCGGTGCGGACCGCGGCGGCGAGCCCGGCGATGGCGGGCGCGTCGAGGGTGCCGGAGCGGACGTCGCGCTCCTGGCCGCCGCCGTGTTGCACGGAGACCGGGGTCACACCGCGGGCCAGCAGCAGCGCGCCGACGCCCATCGGGCCGCCGATCTTGTGGCCGGTCAGGGTGAGCGCGTCGGCGCCGGACTCGGCGAAGGACACGGGAAGCTGGCCGATCGCCTGCACGGCGTCGGTGTGGAACGGGATGCCGTGGTCGCCGGCGATGGCCGCCAGGACGTGGACGGGCTGGATGGTGCCGACCTCGTTGTTGGCCCACATGACGCTGACCAGGGCGACGCCGTCGGGGTCGCGCTCGATGGCGGCGCGCAGCGTGTCGGGGCCGACCCGGCCGAGCTCGTCGACCTCCAGCAGCTCGATCTCGGCGCCCTGGCTGTCGGCCAGCCAGTGGGCGGGGTCGAGCGCGGCGTGGTGTTCGACCGAGCTGATCAGGACGCGCTTCCTGGGCTGACGCGCCCAGAACATGCCCTTGATCGCGAGGTTGTCGGCCTCGGTGCCGCCCGAGGTGAACACGACCTCGCTGGGCCGGGCGCCGAGCGCGTCGGCGATCGTCTCGCGCGACTCCTCCACCACCCGGCGGGCCTCGCGCCCGGCGGCGTGGAGCGAGGAGGCGTTGCCGACCCGGCCGAGTTGCTCCGTCATGGCCTCGATGGCCTCGGGGAGCATGGGCGTGGTCGCCGCGTGATCGAGATAGGCCGACGGTCTGTTCACCCGGCCAGGGTATCTCGTTTGCCCCTGTACCGTCCGGACGGTACAGTAGAGCGCATGAGACGGGACGAGCTACTGGACGCGGCAGAAGAGCTGCTCAGCGACCTCGGCTCGACCGCGCTCACGCTCTCCGCCGTGGCCGACCGGGCCGGCGTCAGCAAGGGCGGTCTCCTCTACCACTTCGCCACCAAGGATGCCCTGATCAAGGCCATGGTGGAGCGTCTGATCGAGGAGTTCGACGACCTGGTGGCCGCCCAGCCGGACGCCACCTACACCGAGCGCTACCTCGGCGCCACGCTCGTCGCCGTCCGCGAGGGCAAGCTGCGCCGCTGGGCCGTGGTCACCGGCGCGTCGGGCAACACCTACCTGCTCGCGCCGCTGCGCGAGGCCATGGCCCGCTGGCATCGCGAGGGCCTGGACGACGAGCCCGACCCGGTGGCGTCGCAGATCGTGCGGCTGGCCTGCGAAGGGCTCTGGGACCTGGCGAGCCATGACCCGGAGCTCAACGGCGACGAGGCTCTGGGCGCGCTCGACGCCCGGATGAGAGCTCTGCTCAAACCTCCTTCCTGAGGTTTCCGGCTCTCTCGTACGGTCGGACACCGCCGCGCGCGCCCTTCTGACGCGACGCGCCGCCGGCGTTCGCGTGCGCCACTCCCCCTTCCTTCAAGGCTCGGCCACGGCCGGGCCTGATTTCTGCCCGAAGTGATGTTTCTGTGAGGCATGCCCTGATGAACCGTGACCTGAGGATCGCCCGCTACGGCGCCGTCCTCACCTTCGCCCTCGCCGGCCTGATGGTCGGCACCATGACCGTGCGCATCCCCGCGCTGACCGACAAGCTCGGCCTGTCCGAGGCGGAGGTCGGCACCGTCCTGCTCGCCTGGGGCCTGGGCGCGCTGGTGACCATGCAGTCGATGCGCCGGGTGATGGCCCGCGCCGGCAGCCGCACCGTGCTACGGGTCGGCGGCCCGCTGACCGCGCTCGCCCTGATCGCGGTGGCGCTCATGCCGAGCCTTCCGGCCCTGCTCGTCGCGTCCACGGTGTTCGGCATGACGTTCGGCCTGTTCGACATCGCGATGAACGCCCAGGGCTCCACCGTGGAGCGCGCCTACGGGCGGCCGCTGATGAACGGCATGCACGCCGGCTGGTGCGTGGGCGCCATGACCGCCGGCGTCACCGGCAGCCTGTCGATCGTCCTGGGCCTGTCGTTCACCGCCAACCTGGTGCTGGTCAGCCTGCTGTCCCTGCCGGTGCTCCTGGTGCTCGGCCGGACGTACCTGCCTGACGTCCCCGCGCCCGCGACCGCCGCGGGGCCGCGCCGCCGCATGCCGCCGGTCGTGTACCTGCTGGGCGCGCTGGCCTTCTTCGCGTTCATGGTCGAGGGCGTGGTCGCCGACTGGAACGGCCTCTACATGCGCGACACCATGAAGGCGCCCGAGGCGCTGGCCGCGCTCGGCTACCCGATCTTCGAGGCGGGCATGCTGCTCGGCAGGCTGACGGGTGACCGGCTGCGCTCGCGGTTCGGGGTACGGGGCATGCTGACGGCCGCCGGCCTGGCCACGGCCGCCTTCTTCGGCATGGTGCTGGCGGCGCCCGCGCCGGTGGTCGCGCTGGTCGCGGTGTTCTTCGTGGGCCTCGGCGTGGCGACCATCTCGCCGATGACGCTGTCGCTGGCCGGAACCGCCACCAGCACCCCCGGCCCGGCGATCGCCCAGGCGGGCGCCATGGGATACGCGGGCCTGCTGCTCGGCCCGGTGGCGATCGGGTTCCTGTCGGACGTGACCTCCCTCCGTACCGCGCTCGGGCTGGCCGTCGTGCTGGGCCTCCTGATCGCCGTGGCGGCGCGCCTGCTGCCGCGCGAGGAGCCCGCGGCGGTCACGCCGCTGCCCGCCCCCGAGCGGCAGCCGGTGGCCGCCTGACAAATGTCACGCCCGGACCCTGCGGTTTTCCCGGGAAAGAGCTGAGACAGCGCACTGCCGGGACGGTGCCCCGCCCCGGCACAGTGGTCCCGTGGACACGACAGCGATCGAGGTGCGGGACCTGCACCAGAAATATGGCGACTTCGAGGCGGTCAAGGGGATCGGCTTCCGGGTCGGCCGGGGCGAGCTGTACGCGCTGCTCGGCACCAACGGGGCGGGCAAGACGACCACCCTGGACGTGCTGGAGGGGTACGTCGCACCGACCGGCGGCGACGTGCGGGTGCTCGGGCACGACCCGGTCAAGGAGCGGGCCCGCATCCGGCCCCGGATGGGCATCGTGCTCCAGGAGGCCGGCTTCTACAAGGACCTGACGGTGGCGGAGACCGTGGACGCCTGGCGGCGCTGGACGCCGCACGCGCTCGGCCGGGGCGAGGTGCTCGACCGGGTCGGGCTCGGTCACCGCGCGGCGGTGCGGGTCGGGCAGCTGTCCGGCGGCGAGAAGCGCCGGCTCGACCTGGCGCTGGCCGTGCTGGGCAGGCCCGAGGTGCTCTTCCTGGACGAGCCCACCACCGGACTGGACCCGGAGGCCAGGCGGAACGTGTGGGAGCTGGTGCGCGGCATGGTCGCCGACGGCGCCACCGTACTGCTCACCACCCACTACCTGGACGAGGCCGAGCAGCTCGCGCAGCGGCTGGCCATCATGCACGACGGCCGGATCGTCACCGAGGGCACGCTGGCGGGCGTGCTCGGGGAGCGCGGCACCAGGATCAGCTTCCGGCTGCCCGGCGCGCGCCCTGGCGACCTGCCGTACTCGCCCGGCCTGGCGCGGCGCTCGGTCAGGCAGGACGGCGAGACGTTCACGGTCGAGACCCACGAGCCGCAGCGTGACCTGCGGGATCTGCTGGTGTGGGCGGACGAGCGCGGACGGGAACTAGGCGGCCTCGAAGTGCGCAGGCCGTCACTGGAGGAGATCTTCCTCGAAGTCGCGGAGACGGAAAGGGTGGCGGCGTGAACTGGCTCTCGACGGTCTGGGCGCAGGCCCGGCTCAACCAGACGGTCCTGCTGCGGCAGCGCGGCCTGGCGTTCACCATCCTGCTGCTGCCGCTGTTCATCGCCTTCGTCTACACCAGCGGCCCGACGGCCTCCGGCGAGGTGAACGGGGTGCCGGCCGCCGCGCTCGCCGCGATCGGGGCCATCGCGGTGGTGTTCCCGTTCTCGTACATGACGATCGCGACCGGCATCGTGGTGCGCCGGGAGGAGCGCGTGTACAAGCGGCTGCGCGGCAGCGCGCTGTCCACCACCGCGATCTTCGCGGGCGACATCCTGCACGCCACGCTGGTCGGCGCGGTGCAGGCGGCGGTCATCCTGGTCTACGCGGTCGGGGTGGTGGGCGTGCCGGTGCCGGGCAACGTGCCTCTCATGCTGGTCTCGTTCGTGCTGGGCGCGGCGGTGTTCGCGGCGCTGGCGATCGGCACGGCCGGGCTCATCCCCAACTACGAGGTGGCGCAGCTGGTGGCGCTGCCGGTGCTGTTCGCCAGCATGCTCGGGGCGGGCATGATGTTCCCGCTGTCGGTGCTGCCCGAATGGGGGCAGCGGGTGGCGGAGGTTCTGCCGATGACACCGGTCGTGGACATGATGCGCATCGCGTTCCTGGGCCGCGACCTCGGCCGGGCGGGCGCGCCCGAGGTCGGCTTCCTGGAGGGCTTCCAGGTGTCGGCCGCGGGCCTGGGGATCGGGCTGCTGTGGATCGGCGTCGGGCTGTGGTGCACCCGGAAGTTCTTCCGGTGGGACCCGCGCCGGGCGTGACCGTACCCATGGCGCAGATGCGGACGCCAGTAGTGAGCACCAGGGCCATCGCCGGAGTGGCGGTGGCCCTGGCCGAGATCATCAGGAAGGTGCACGAGGGCGGCCCGAAGCTCGCCGTGGCGGACCGGCATGCCGCCGTCCGCCGCGCCCGTGACATGGGCCGGCTCTGACGGTCATGATCGTCATCATGACTGAGAGGAACGTCCCCTTCGACGTGGCCGCCTACGAGGCGCGTGTCCGGTCCATCCCCTGTTTCATCTGCGCCATCGTCGCCGGCGACCCGGCCTACGAGCACGAGCAGATCTTCTACGAGGACGAGCACCACCTGGCGTTCCTGTCCACCTACCCGACGGTGCCCGGCTACGTGCTGGTCAGCCCGAAGGCGCACGTCGAGCATGTGGTCCGCGACCTGGACGAGGAGGCGTACCTGGCGCTGACGGGCGTGGTGCGGAAGGTGGCGCTGGCGGTGGAGTCGGTGGTGCCGTCGGAGCGCACCTACCTGCTCTCGCTCGGCAGCCAGCAGGGCAACTCTCATCTGCACTGGCACGTGGTGCCGCTGCCGCCGGGCACCCCGTACGGGCAGCAGCAGTACCACGCGCTGATGTCGGAGAACGGGCTGATCCCGTGGAGCCGGGAGCAGGCGGAGGACCTGGCTGCGCGGCTCCGGGAAGCTGTGAGTTCCCTCTGAGTCCGCCCGCGTCCCCCAGGCCGGGGTCGCGGGCTCACAGAGGTCTCACAGGATCGCTCAGGACGTCTCCAACCGGGCGGGCCAGGCTGGCCGCATGATCCGGCTCAACGCACTGACCAAACGCCACGGCGGGACGCTCGCCGTGGACGGGCTCACGTTCGAGGTACGGCCCGGCCTCGTCACCGGTTTCCTGGGGCCCAACGGCGCGGGCAAGACCACCACCATGCGGATGATCCTCGGGCTCGACCTGCCGACGTCCGGCACGGTGACCGTCGGCGGGCGGCGCTACCGGGACCTGGAGACGCCGCTGCGCGAGGTGGGGTCGCTGCTGGAGGCTCAGTCCGTGCACCCGCGCCGCACCGCCCGCGACCACCTGCTCTACCTGGCCAGGAGCAGCGGCCTCCCGGACCGCAGGGTCGGCGAGGTGCTCGACCTGGTGGGCCTGTCCGACGCGGCGGGCTACCCGGCCGGCGGGTTCTCGCTCGGCATGTGCCAGCGGCTCGGCATCGCCGCCGCGCTGCTCGGGGACCCGCCGGTGCTGGTGCTGGACGAGCCGGTGAACGGGCTCGACCCGGAGGGCGTGCTGTGGATCCGCACGCTGCTGCGCGGCCTGGCCGCCGAGGGCCGCACGGTGCTGGTCTCCAGCCACCTGATGAGCGAGATGGCGGTGACCGCCGACCGGCTGGTGGTGATCGGCAGGGGCCGGCTGATCGCGGAAGGGGACGTCGAGGACTTCACCGGCGCCGGCGCCGAGGTGCTGGTCCGGGTGGCCGACGGGGCGGGCTTCGGCAGGCTGCTGGAGCTGGCGGGGGCGCACGTGCGGGCGCACGGCGACGAGCTGGTGGTGACGGGCATGCCGGCCCCGGACATCGGGCGGCTGGCCGCGTCGGAAGGGGTGGCGCTGGCCGAGCTGACGCCTCGCCGCGCCTCGCTGGAGGACACGTTCATGGAGCTGACCAGGGACAGCGTCGAGTTCGGGGCCGCGCTGTGAGGGGGCTGGTGCGGGCCGAGTGGACCAAGTTCAGGAGCGTCCCCGTCATGCCGGTGCTGGCCGGGGCCGTCATCGCCGTGTCGGTGCTGCTGGGATGGCTGTTCGCGCAGGCGTCGGCGGCCGAGTACGCGCGGGCCACGGCGGCGGACCAGGCCGTGTTCGATCCGCTGCAGGGAGGCTCCCGGGGCGTCTTCATCGTCCAGCTGCTGATCGCGGCGCTGGGTGCGCTCGTGGCCAGCACCGAGTACGGCTCCGGTACGATCCGGGCCACCGTGGCGGCGGCCGGGCGGCGCACCCGGCTGGTGGTGGCCAAGGCGGCGCTGGTGGCCTTGACCGGGCTCGCGACAGGCGCGGCGGCTGTGTGGGGGATGTTCCTGGTCTCGCAGATCACGCTCGCCATGCACGGCGTGCCGCGGGTCTGGCTGGACGATCCCGACGCGGTGCGGCTGTTGCTCTTCGGGCCGGTGGTGCTGGAGCTGGTGGCGTTGTTCGGGCTGTCGCTCGGGATCCTGCTGAGGAGCACGGCGGCGGCGGTGAACACGGCCACGGCCTTCCTGCTGCTGCCGATGTTCGCCCCGATCATGCCCGACTTCCTGGGCCTCACGCTGAGCACCTGGTGGCCGAACACGGCCGCCTTCCGGTCGCTCATGCCCTCGGAAAGCTCACTCCCGATCTGGATGGGAATGGGCGTGCTGGCCGCTTTCGTGGCGGTCATGATGGTCTGGGCACGCACCCGGTTCCGCACGCGTGATGTGTGACCCCGGCTCGTAGGCTGAAGGCGGGAGGGCGGCAGGTGCGTGAACCCACAGGCGAGCGGCTGCTCGTGGTCGACGACGAGCCGACCGTCAAGGAGCTGCTCGCGGCCACGCTCCGGTTCGCGGGCTTCACCGTCAGCTCGGCCGACAGCGGCACGCGGGCCCTGGAGGCGGCCAGGCGTGACCCGCCCGATCTGGTGCTGCTCGACGTGATGCTGCCCGACCTCGACGGGTTCGAGGTGCTCCGCAGGCTGAGAACCTTGCCGAGGGCGGGCGGCAGGCCGGGGCCGGTGCCGGTGCTGTTCCTCACGGCTCGCGACGCCACCGCCGACAAGATCAACGGCCTGCGGCTGGGCGGCGACGACTACGTGACCAAGCCGTTCGACCTGGAGGAGCTGCTGGCCCGCATCAGGGCGATCCTGCGGCGCACCGGCGCCTCACCCGGCGACCACACGCTGACGGTCGGCGATCTGGAGGTCGACCCGGAAGGCCACCAGGTGACGCGGGGCGGCGTCCCGGTGCGGCTGTCGCCGACCGAGTTCAGGCTGCTGCGCCACCTGGCGGAGAACGCCGGCCGGGTGCTGCCCAAGGCGGACATCCTCCAGCACGTGTGGCGCTACGACTTCGCCGGCGACTCCAGCATCGTCGACACCTACATCAGCTACCTGCGCCGCAAGCTCGACACCGGTGGGCCGCGGCTCATCCACACCGTCCACGGCGTCGGCTACGTGCTGCGCAGGCCGAAGCCATGATCAGGCGGCTGTCGCTGCGCGCCCGGCTGCTCGCCATCACGGTGGCGCTGCTCGTGGCGGGCCTCGCGCTGGTGAGCACGGTCGTCGTACGGCAGCTCGAAGCCGAACTGCTGGCCCGGATCGACGCCCAGCTCGGCCCCTTGGCGACAGCGGCCGCCTCGATGCCGCCCGAGCTCATGGACCTGCTGCGCAAGCGGGCCGCCCCCGCCGCCCCGTCCCAGCTCGACCTGATCGAGGAGGTGCGGCTGGCCTTCCTATCCGCCGACGGCACCGTGGTCACCACTGTGGTCGGCACCGGCGCCGGCCCTTCCTCCGGCGCTCCGACGGCCGGCGGGCTGCCGCGGCTGCCCCGGCTGGACGCGGCGGCCGTCGAGGCCCGCGCGGGGCGGCCGTTCACGGTCTCCGGCGACGGCGGCGAGCAGTGGCGGACGGTCGCGGTGCCCGCCACCCGCGGCACGCACGCCTCGGTCGTCGCGGCGGTCTCTCTGGACGGGATGAACTCGACGGTCCAGCGGGTGCGGGTCGCCTCCCTGGTCGCGGGCGGGCTGCTGCTGGGCTTGCTGGCGCTGACGGGCGGGTTCGCGATCCGGGCCGGGCTGGCGCCGCTGCGCCGGGTCGAGGAGACCGCGGCGGCCATCGCCGCCGGCGACCTCAGTAGGAGGGTGCCCGAGCCCGCCGGTCCGGGCACCGAGGTGGGACGGCTGGCCCGCTCGCTCAACGGCATGCTGGCGCAGATCGAGCGGGGCTTCTCCGCCCGGGAGGAGTCGGAGGCCAGGATGCGCCGTTTCGTCGCCGACGTGAGCCACGAACTGCGCACCCCGCTCTTCGGCATCAAGGGCTTCTCCGAGCTCTACCGCATGGGCGGCACAGACGCGGACGCGGCCCTGGCCCGCATCGAGAGCGAGTCGGCCCGCCTGGCCAAACTGGTGGACGACCTGCTGCTGCTCGCCACCATGGACCTCGCCACCCCCAACCCCACCCACACAACCCCCACCCCCGAAGCCCTCACCCCGGCCGACCTAGCCTCCAGAGACCCCACCCCGGCCGACCTCACCTCTAGAGACCCCACCTCCAGGGACCGCCCCTCCAGGGACCGCACCAAGGGCTGCAGCCCTTTCGGGGGCCGCGCCCCCAGGGGCCGCGCCACCGGTCGCGGCGCCTTCGGGCGCGGCTCCTCCGGAGACGCCTCCTTCGGAGACCGACCCCTCGGGGACCGCGCCTTTGGAGACCGCCCCCTCGGGGACCGCACCACCGGCCAGGGCACCTTTGGGGACGGCGGGTTCACGGACGGCGGGTTCACGGACGGCGGGTTCACGGACGGCGGGTTCACGGACGGCGGGTTCACGGACGGCGGGTTCACGGACGGCGGGTTCAGGGACGGCGGGTTCGGGGTGGGGCTTGATCTGACGCCGATGGATCTGCGGACGCTCGCCGCCGACGCCCGCGCCGATCTCGCCGCTCTGGACCCGACGCGGGCGATCACGCTCACCGGCCCCGACGACGGCCCGCCGGGGAGCGCCCCGGTGCTGGGCGACGAGGACCGGCTCCGGCAGGTGGTCACGAACCTGGTGGGCAACGCCGTAACCCACACCCCACCGGGAACCCCGGTCAGGATCGGCGTGGGCACCGTCGGCCGGGATGCGGCGCTGGTGATCGCCGACTCCGGCCCCGGACTCTCCCCCGAGCAGGCGGAGCGGGTCTTCGACCGGTTCTACCGCGCCGACGGCTCCCGCAACCGCACGACCGGAGGAGCGGGCCTCGGCCTGGCCATCGTCCGCTCCATCGTGACCGCCCACGGCGGCCGGGTGGAGATCCACTCCTCCCCCGGCGAAGGCGCGACCTTCCGCCTCCTCCTCCCGGCCGAGCCACAGTGAAACGAGAGCCACCCGGCCCCTGAACTCCCACGAGAACCGACCACGTCCCAAGGTTCGAGATCCCCACTCACAGAACCACAGGCCGGTCTCCATCGCCTACGGCGGAGCGGGCGGGCCGAAGGCTCGCTAACGGCGCCCAGCCCGAGGGGTTTCCCAAAAAAGCTTGTACAACCCAAACCAACCCAAAACCCCGCCGAAACCCCAACCATCCCAAAAGGCCCGCAAAACCCGAACCGACCCCGAAGTCCTTGCAGACCCCGACCCACTGGCCGAGAGGCCTGCAAAACCCGAGCCACAAGCCCAGGAGGCTTGCGGACCCCGACCCACCAGCCCAAGAGGCTCGCAGAACCCAAGCCACCAGCGCAGGAGGCTTACGGACCACAACCCACCAGCCCAAGGGGCTCACAGAACCCAAGCGACCAGCGCAGGAGGCTTACGGACCAACCCACCAGCCAAAAAGCTTGCAGAACGCGACCCACCAGCCCAAGCGGCCCCGCAGAGCCCGAACCGACCCTCACCAATGGCCCCCGGACGCGAAAACGGCGCCGCACAGGGGTGCGGCGCCGTTTCCCGGAAAAGAGCTCCGAAAAGCTACTTACGCTTGTCGACCTCTTCGGTGAGCTGCGGGACGACCTGGTGCAGGTCGCCCACGACGCCGTAGTCGGCCAGCTCGAAGATCGGCGCCTCCGGGTCCTTGTTGATCGCCACGATGGTCTTGGCGGTCTGCATGCCGGCCCGGTGCTGGATGGCGCCGGAGATGCCGGCCGCGATGTAGAGCTGCGGCGACACGGTCTTGCCGGTCTGGCCCACCTGGAACTGGTGCGGGTACCAGCCGGCGTCCGTGGCGGCGCGGGAGGCGCCCACGGCCGCGCCCAGGGCGTCGGCGAGGCCCTCGATGACCGAGAAGTTCTCCGCCGAGCCCACGCCGCGGCCGCCGGAGACCACGATCGCGGCCTCGGTCAGCTCGGGGCGGGCGCCCTTCTCCTGCTTGACGCGCTCGACGACGCGGGCGGACTTGGCGGCGTCGGACAGCGAGACCGACACCTCCTCCTCGGCGCCGGCGCCCGCGGCGGCCTCCGGGGCCGTCGAGTTCGGCCGCACGGCGACGATCGGGATGCCCCTGCTCACCTTCGCCTGGACGTTCACGCCGCCGCCGAAGATGGACTGCTCGGCCACGAAGCCGTCGCCGAGGCCCACGGCGTCGGTGATGACGCCGGAGTCGGTCTTGACGGCCAGCCGCCCGGCGACTTCCTTGCCCTCGGCGGTCGCGGCGACCAGCACGGCCGCGGGCGACTTCTCGCCGACGAGCTGGGCGAGCAGCTCGGCCTTGGGCGCGACCACGTATCCGGTGATCTCCTCGGAGCCGGCCACGTAGATCGTCTCGGCGCCGTACTCGGCCAGCTTGGCCTTGGCCTCCGGGGTGTAGCCGGGGCCCGCCCAGACGGCGGCGGGCGTGCCGAGCCGGCGGGCCAGGGTCAGCAGCTCCAGCGTGACCTTCTTGACCTCGCCGTCGACCTGCTCGACGAGAACGAGAATCTCCGACATATCAGTAAAACCCCCGTTCTCAGATGAACTTCTTGGACGCGAGGAACTCGGCGGCCTTGGCACCGCCGTCGCCCTCGTCCTTGACGATCGTGCCGGCGGCACGCGGCGGGGCCGGGGCGAAGTCGACGACCTGCGACCAGGAGGAGTCGAGACCCACCTGGGCGGCGTCGATCTCGGCGTCGGCCACGCCCAGGGTCTCGACCGGCTTCTTCTTGGCCGCCATGATGCCCTTGAAGGACGGGTAGCGCGGCTCGTTGATCTTCTCGACCACGGACACGACGGCGGGCAGCGAGGCCTCGACCCGGTCGAAACCGTAGTCGGTGATCCGCTGGATCTTGATGGACGAGCCGTCGACCTCGACCTTGTTGGCGAGCGTGAGCTGCGGCGTGCCGAGGCGCTCGGCCAGCATCGCGGGCAGCACGCCGGTGCGCGCGTCGGTGGACTCCGAGCCGAGGATGACCAGGTCGAACCCGATCTTCTTCAGCGCCTGGGCCATGGCGTAGGACGTGCCCAGCGCGTCGGAGCCGTGGAGCGCGTCGTCGACGAGGTGGACCGCCTTGTCGGCGCCCATGGCCAGGGCCTTGCGGATCGTCTCGGTGGCCTTGCCCGGGCCCATGGTGAGGACGGTCACCTCACCGCCGTGGGCCTCCTTGAGCTTGAGCGCCTCCTCGACCGCGTACTCGTCGAGCTCGTTCACCACGCCGTCGACCGCGTCACGGTCGAGGGTCTTGTCATCGGACCGCAGCTTGCGCTCGGTCGCCGTGTCGGGGACCTGCTTCACGCAGACGACAATGTTCATGGCCGGTGGCCGACCTCCCGTGTTCGCGTGCGCCGCCGCGCGAGCGGTCGGCGCCGGATGTCCTGTCCAGACTGCCAGGGCCCCATGGGCGTTGTGACAGCGGGTGTCCCGGCGCTCATGTTACCCACGGGTAGCTTACGCGCTGACACGTGCATCCGCGCGTAACGACTCCCCGCCCCACCTTACCGAGCTTTGTTCCGCTGCTTGCTGGCGGCCCTGGTCACGCGCTCAGGCTGTGAGCAGGAACACGATCCCGAGCACCAGCGCCGTGCCCGCGAACAGCGCCAGCACGGGCGTGCTGAAGAACGCGCTCAGCGCCACCGACAGGCCGATCGCCCCGGCGACGCCCACGGCGTCCGCGATGACCCTGCCCTTGGTGAAAGGCCCTCGGGAGAACAGCGCGAACCCCGCGTCCACCACCACTGCCAGCGAGAACACCGCCATCAGGAACAGCGCCACCTCCGGCAGCGGCTCGGTGGCCGCGGCCGACAGCAAGCCCACGAACACCGTCGAGCCGGCCAGCCAGCGCCTGCGCACCCTCTCCTGGTGCCGCGCCCTGGCGTCCTCCGCCGAGAGCTCGCCGCCCGCCCTGCCGGGCTGCCACTCCCTCGTCGCCATGTGGTGGACATCACGGCCGGAGCGGCGCCCCGTACCCGCCGAGGGCCGCGGCAGGCGGCGTAACCGCGGGACCGCCGCCACGCCGAGCCGCGCGCAGATGTCGGCGGCCACCGGCCGCGCCGCCGGGTCGGTGGCGAGGCACTCGGCCAGCAGCGGCTCCAGCCAGCCGGGCGCGCCCTCCAGGTCGGGATCGTGGTGGACGACGCGGTAGGCGACCGCCGACGCGGGCCCCGTGCCGTACGGGTGACGCCCGGTCGCGGCGTAGGCCAGCGTCGCCCCGAAGGAGAACACGTCGGCCGCCGGGCCGGCCGGCCCGCCCTCCAGCACCTCGGGCGCCAAGTAACCGGGGGTGCCGACCACCGCGCCCGAGGCGGTGACCGACAGCGAGTCGAGCGCGTGCGCGATGCCGAAGTCGATGACGACCGGCTCGCCCTCGCTCATCATCACGTTGGCCGGCTTGAGATCGCGGTGCACGACCCCCGCGTCGTGCATGGCCACCAGCGCCTCGGCCAGCCCGGTGGCCAGCTTGCGCAGGTCGGCCACCGGTACGGGCACCGCGCTGAGCGGCTTGCCCTGCACGTAGCGGGTCACGAGGTAGGGCCGGTCGCCGTCGAACGAGGCGTCGAGCACCTCCGCGACGTTCTTGCCGCCCACCAGCCGCATGGTCTCGACCTCGCGGGCCAGCCGGGCCAGCGCCGCCGAGTCGGCCGTGACGTGCGGATGGAGCACCTTGACCGCGACCGTGCGGCCCTCCTGGTCGAGCGCCAGGTGCACGTGGCCGAACCCGCCCGCGCCCAGCCGCGAGAGCAGCTGGTAGGGGCCAAGGTGCTCGCTCATACCCCTACTTCTCCCCACCACGGCCGCCGGGGACACTCACGACCAGGGCGACAGGAAGCCCAGCCCCAGCTCTCTCATCAGGTCGTCGACGAGGCCCGTGATCAGGCCGGTCGCACTGTCATGCGCCCGGGTGGTCAGCTCCTCGATGACGGTCTCGGGGGCCCGCCAGGGCTCCCACGACGGCGTGCCGCCCAGCGCGAACATTACCGCGAACAGCGCGACCGTGCCCATCACCAGGACCGCCACCGTCGCGGCGCCGGGCGAGCGCAGCACACCGGTGAGCGTGCGGGTGACCGCCTTGCGCGGCGAACCGCCGCCGGGCAGCAGGAACAGGCCGGCCACGAGCGCGCCGGCCGCGTAGGCGGCGGCCTCGTTCACGCCCATCCCGCCGCCCCACCGCAGCACGCCCCACACGCACACGCCGAACAGGATCGCCAGCGGCACCTGCACCACGCTCACCAGCGTGGCCTTGATCAGCGCCCACGGCGTGCCGACCAGCACGAGGAGCGGGTCGGCGGCGCTGCTGCCGCGCACCTGGCGCCGCTGCACCATGTCGCCGAACAGGTATTCGCCCACCCGCAGCACCAGCGCCAGCACGATCGCGATCGCGCTCACCATGACCGGCATCATCACCGCCAGCGCGACCAGCGTGACGAGCCCGAGCAGCGCCACGAACTGGCTGCCCGCGAGGTAGCGCTTGCGCTCGCGGGGCGGCGTCTGGTCGCGCGGCGGCGTGTAGGCCCGGGGCCGCGCCTGGGCCTGGGCCCGTGGCTGGGGCTGGGCCTGCGGCTGCGCGTGTGTGGGGGCCGGCGCGGGATAGCCCGCCACCCGCTGGTCCGGCCACGGGGGCCGGGACGTGACAGGCGCGGGGACGTACGGCGGCGGCTTCTCCTCGCGCGCCGGCCGCCCGTACTGGACCGGCGGCAGCAGGTCCGAGAACGACTCCATGACCTTCGTACGGCCGAGCAGCCGCTTGGTCCGCCCCGGCTGGTCCTCCGGCGGCGACTCGTTGAACGTGGTCACCGACGGGTCGAGCGCCCTGGCCATGCGCAGCAGCTCGCGCGCGTCGGGCCGGTCGGCGGGGTCGACCTGGAGCGCGCGGCTCAGCCAGCCGCGCAGCCACACGGGCGCCTTGTCGAGCTGCGCCCGCCCCTCCATGATGTTGAAGCACACCGCCTCGAACGTGCCGGTGCCGAACGGCGGCACCCCCGTCGCGGCGAAGAACACCGTGGATGCCAGCGAGTGCACGTCGGCCCGCTGCGTGATGTCGGAGTCCCGGATGATCTCCGGCGCCAGGTAGCCAGGCGTGCCGACGAACATGCCGGTCTGGGTCAGCCGGGTGGCGTTGACCAGATGGGCGATGCCGAAGTCGATGACCAGCGGCTCGCCGTCGACGAGCATCACGTTGGACGGCTTGAAGTCGCGGTGGATCACGTCGGCCGCGTGGATGGCCACGAGTGCCTGGCACAGGCCCTGGGCGAGGGTGATGAGCTGGCGCGGGCCGAGCGGCCCGTCGGACAGCACGGTCTCCTCCAGCGTGCGCCCCGGCGCGAACCGGGTCACCACGTACGGCTGGCCCCCCACCAGCTCGGCGTCGAGCACCTCGGCGACGTGCGGGCTGCGCACCCGGCGCATCGTCTCGACCTCGCGGGTGAGCCGGTCGCGCGCCTTCAGGTCGGCGGCGACGTGCGGATGCAGGACCTTGATGGCGACCTCGCGGCCGTCGCCGTCGATGCCGAGGTGCACCACCCCCATGCCGCCTTCGCCGATCTTCCGCACCAGCCGGTACGGGCCGAGCCGCTCTGGCGTCTGGGTGTTGCCCGCGCTCATCGCCATCGTCCCAGCGTCATCCCCCCGAGTCCCCCTTCCAGTCCTGCAGCAGATCGACCACGGGCCCGACGTTCACCGGAGTCCATATGGCCCTCCTCGCGTTGTCCCCGAATGTGCCGGTGGCGAGGATCGGCGTGAGCGCGGCCATCGCCGCGAACACTCCCGCCATCACCATCGCCGCTGTTCTCGAGGGTACGAGCGATGAGAGCGTCCTGCGCATCTGGCGCCCCGGGCCCTCGACTCCGGGGCCTGCGCACACCGTCCACAGGGCCACCCCGGCGCCCCAGGCCAGCGCGTTGTACGGGCTCATGCCGGCCATCACCGTGAGCAGGAGCGTCACGGGTAGTCCGAGTATGAGCGCGTACGGGATCAGGGCAAGCGTGATGGCCGCCGACTTGACCAGCGCCTTGGGGTAGGCGAACACTCTGATGACGTCCAGCGCGGCCGCGCCCGTCGGCCGGCGGGTGATCAGCTCGGGCTGGGCCAGGTCGGCGGCGCGCAGCAGCACCGCGACCGGCAGCGACACCAGGGCCACCAGCACCGGCGCCCGCGCGGCCAGCACGATCATGATGATGAGCAGCATCGCGCCCGCCACCCCGTAGGCGGCCGATCGCTGCAGCACCTGACCCGGGCGGGCGCCGGGGATGAACGGCTCCCGCTTGGTCTGCGGGTCGGGCGGGAACTGGGCCTGCGGCGGGATGTACGGAGGAGGCTGCACCGGGGTGCCCCTGCCGTAGTCGGGGGCCTCGGGGCGCACCCGCCTGGTGGGCAGGTCCTGCGGGTCGGGCCGCACCCGCCGGGTCGGCACGTCGGCCTCCGGCACATGGTGGTTGGCCTGACCCTGGCCGCCCGGGCCCTGCTGCCAGGGCGCGCTCTGCTGGGCCTCGCGCTGCATCTGACGCAGCTCCTCGGGGCTCACCCTGCGCGTCGGCCACGGGTCGCCCTGGCCGAGCAGCGAGACGTACCGCTGGTCCTGCGCGGGCGGCGGGACGCGCGGGTCCTGGCCCTCGACGAGCTTGCGCGGCGTCATCGGCGGCGTGGAGATCTCCCAAGACGGCTTGTCACCGGCCTCCGCCTCCCGAGACCCGCCACCCCCTTGCGCCCCACCAGCCACCTGCGAGCCATGCGGCCCTCCAGCAGGCCCTTGCGGCCCGCTGCCGTGAGGCCTACCGGCAAGCCCTTGCGGCCCACTGCCCGCACCATGAGACCCGCTCGTAGAACTCTGCGGCCCGCTCCCCTGTCCATACGACCCGCCGACAGCACCCTGAGCACCGCTCCCTTGCCCATACGGCCCGGCGGCACTCTGAGCACCGCTCCCTTGCCCATACGGCCCGGCGGCGGCACCCTGAGCGCCGCTGCCAGGGCCATGCGGCCCTCCGGCGGGGCCTTGGGGGCCGCTCTGCGGGCCTCCGGCGGGGCCTTGACCGGGCGGGCCGCCGAGGAGGCTCTGTGGCTGGCTGTGGGGGGTTCCACCGGGGCCTTGGGCGCCGCTGCCCGGCCCGTACGGGGTGCCGGGCGTACCGGCGGCGGGGCCGCTGTCGGGGCTCTGGGAACCGGTGAGGAGGCTCTGCGCTCCGCTGCCCGGCCCCTGCGGGCCGCTCGCCGCGGCGCCGTGCGGCAGGGCCGAAGGCCCCTGAGGGCCGCCGCTCTGCGGGACCTGAGAACCGCCGCCGGCCGCAGGGAACGCCGACTGAGAACCGCTTCCAGGGAAGGCCGGCTGGGAGCCGCCGGGGAAGGCCGGTTGGGGGCCGCTGGCGGGCTGGGGGCGGATTCTGTCGTGGCCGGGTGCGGGGGTGGTCGGTCCCTCGTACGGGGGAGTCACGGACGGGTCCGGGTGGGGGACCGTGGAGATCTCGTCGGGCATGGACAGCCCGGCCTTGGGCATCAGCCTGGCCACCTGCTCGGCCAGCTCGGCCGCCTTGGGCCGCTTCGCCGGGTTACGCTGGAAGGCGCCCTTGAGCAGCGGCTGGAGCGGCCCGGGGGCGGCGCTCACGTCGGCCTTGCCCGCGGTGATGTTGTAGAACACCATCTCCAGCGTGCCCTTGCCGAACGGCGGCTGGCCCGTGCCGGCGTAGAGGAGCGTGCCGGCCCAGGCGTGGATGTCGACCTCGGGCCCGGCCTCCTGCCCCTCGATGATCTCCGGCGCGAGGTAGCCGGGCGTGCCGATGAACATGCCCGTCTGGGTCAGCCGCGTCGCGTCGACCGCCTGCGCGATGCCGAAGTCGATCAGCACGGGATCGCCGTCGAGGATCAGCACGTTGCCTGGCTTGAGGTCGCGGTGGATCACGCCGACCGAGTGGACGGCGGCCAGCGCCGCGGCCACCCCGTGGCCGATCTTGAGCAGCGCGGGCAGGTCGAGCGGGCCGTCGTCCTTGACGATCTCGTCGAGCGAGCGGCCGGCGACGTAGCGGGTGACGATGTACGGGCGATGACCGGTCACATCGGCGTCGAGCACCTCGGCGATGTACTTGCTCCGCACCCGGCGCATCGTCTCGACCTCGCGCGAAAGCCGCCGCCTGGCGAGCTCGTCGCCGGCGACCTCGGCGCGCAGGACCTTGACCGCGACCTGCCGCCCCTGGGGGTCGACCGCGAGGTGGACGACGCCCATTCCCCCCTCGCCGAGCCGCCTGAGCAGCCGGTAAGGGCCGAGTCGGTCATCGTTCATGGCATGAAGCACCATACCGGCTTAATCCCCGCCCACGAGATGAACCATGAGGCCACATTCCCACTCGTACAACGTCCGGATCGGGGTGAATGGTTTCCGATCCAACGGTCTCGGTTCGGCCACGGTGTCTTCCCTCCGTGACCGATCGGCCCTCCGCCGGCATCGTTCCTCGCTCTCTGGAGCTGTCGCGCTCAGACGGACAGGGAGAGGACTTCCGCTCCCTTCAGCCCGGCCAGGGTGGCTCCGGAGACGGCGAGCTTGGACCGGCGCAGGCCGCTGCCGATGACCACCTCGGGGTGCTCGGCGACCTGGGTGTCGACCAGGATCGGCCAGTCGGCCGGCAGACCGACCGGGGTGATGCCGCCGTACTCCATCGCGGTGAGCTCCACCGCCTCCTCCATCGGGGCGAAGCTCGCCTTGCGGGCGCCGAGATGCTTGCGCACCACGCCGTTGACGTCGGCCCGGGTCGTCGCCAGCACCATGCAGGCGGCGTAGCGGACCTCGCCGCCGCGCTTGGCGGCGACGACGACGCAGTTGGCCGAAGCTCCCATGGCCACGCCGTAGCGCTCGCAGAACGCGGCCGTGTCGGCCAGCTCCGGGTCGATCTCCGCGACCCGGGCGTCCTCCACCTGCCCGATCGCCCGCGCCACCGGCTCGGCCAGCAGGTCGGTCCGGCCGGCGGCCGGCACCCAGTGCAACGTCATCCCATCTCCTCGATCGCTCCTCTCAGGACCTTACGCCGGTCCCGGGAGCAGCGGGTGGCGTCACGATGACTGCAGCACGCGTTTGTGCAGCTCAGTGACGACGCCACGGGCTGATTCCATCGCTCCGGCCATCCAGGCGGTCAGCCGGGTGAGCCAGTCGCCCGCGAAGTAGACCCTTCCGCTGGGACGTTGCAGAAGAGTGAAGGACGAATCAAAGGCGGGCCAGCTCGCCCAGCCGCCCTGGATGTGTTCCTGACGCTCCCATGCGATGGAGATGGAGGACAGGACGCCGGTGCGGTACTTCTCGCCGTGGATCTTCTTGCCCTGGGTGAGCGCGCGGCGGCGGCGGTCGTCGGGGGTGAGCGCGCCGTACAGCTCGGCGTCCGGCCCGTGGTTGTAGTAGCCGACCAGCACGCCGCGCTCGCTGTGGTAGCCGTACGAGGGGTACCAGATGCGTGCGATGTCCAGGTCGGTCTCGCTGACGCCGCCGTAGATCCGGTCCTCCAGCTCCCACCAGCGGCGGTCGTACTCCAGGCCGATCTTGCCGGTGGACATGGGCGTGGGGAGCCGCAGGGCGGCGGTGACGTCCGCGCCCAGGTTGTGCGGGATCTTGGCGAGCAGGTGGGGCGGCAGGGTGGCGATGCAGTAGTCGGCCTTGATCCGGCCGCCGTCCCAGGTGACCTCGACCCCGTCGGGCAGGTCGGTGATCCCGGTGACCTTGGCGCCGGTGGTGATCCGGTCCGCGCCGATGGCCTCCACCAGTCTGGTGACGATCGTGTCCGTGCCGCCGACGACCTGGAACATGGGGCTGGCCTGGTCGTGGCCGAAGTCGTTGGTGATGGCCCGGCCGGTGCCCGCGGCGAGCACCTGCGCCAGGCTGCCGGGCGGGGGGAACGGGCTGCCCTCGTCCAAGCCCGGGTAGTCGAAGAAGCCGCGGCGGGGCGAGCCCTCGTAGTCGAGCTCGGGGCCCAGGTCGCCGAAGCGGCGCAGGAAGGTGAGCAGCCGATCCCGGTCCTCGGCGGTGAGCTTGCGGTCGAGCGCGCCGGAGTCGGTGGCCTTCGCGAGCAGTTCGGCGACATATCCGTACATGTCGGCGCGGGCGGTGCGTTGGCGCACGGACTGGCCGTTGGTGTGGATGTACGCCTGGGCGTTCCTGTTGACGAACGTCTCGATGGGGACGCCCAGTTCGCGGCAGTAGTCCAGGGTCACCATCCACTGCGCGATCCGGGCCGGGCCGGCGTTGAAGTAGAGGCCCTCGCCCAGCTTGACCTCCTGCGCTGGGCCGTTCAGCTCGGTCAGCCGGTCGCCGCCGCGCAGGGTGAGGTTGCGCCCGCCGGCCTTGGCCCTGGCCTCCAGCAGCGTGCAGTCGTAGCCGGCCTTGCCCAGCTCGTAGGCGGCGGTCAGCCCCGTCACGCCGGCGCCGAGTATCACCACCTTGGCCGCGCCGCGTCCTTGCAGGGAGAAGTCGCCCGGCCTGGGCGGGGTGAAAGTCTTGTCCTGCTCGTCGGGGGCCAGCCCCAGCGCGCCCATGGCGGCGTACATGGCCCCGGCGCCGCCCGCGGCCCCGATGCCCACCAGCAGCCCGCGCCTGGTCAGCTCCGCGCCTTCCATGCCACCCGCCTCCAGCCCTGGCCGCGCTGTCAGACCCGCGCGGCGTCACGAACCCGCCCATGCTGCCGCCCCGCCGCCCGGGACACCCACGGAACCGGCCGATCCATCGCAAAGCCCGGAACGCCGGACGAACGGTGGAACCCTACGACTCCCCGCCCCCGGTCCTCACGCGAGGGCCCTCACCCGTACGGGCCGCTGCCGCACGCCACCTGGCCGCCGATCGTCGCGAAGATGCCGAACAGCGCCATGATCTGCGCGAAGTCGTCCGTCGTGAACTCGGTGTGCCGCGACCCCGCCACCTTCACCCCGGGGATCAGCGCCACGGCCGCCGCGATCGCCGTCGAGTTCCACTCCACACCCAGCGTGTACGGGGGATCGATCGTGTAGGGCGTGAAGTCGGTCAACCGGCTGAGCGCCCTGGCCATGCCCTCACGGATCCGTCCCTGGGCCACGCTCGGCGGCAGCAGCTCGGCGGAGAACTTGTCGATCCCCTTCTTGACCGCCACCGTCTCCACATCGCCGAGCAGCTCGCGGGCCTCCTCGCCGACGGCCTCGTCACCGGTGACCAGCACCACCGGCACGCCGTGGAACCCGGCGCACGCCGCCACCACCCGCGTCTCCCCGGCGATCTCGCCGTTGAGGTAGACGTTCTGGATCTCCTTGCCCATCCACGTGTGGTTGAGCACGCCGTGGCCCACCCCGGCCCGCGCGTGGTAGCCGACGAAGCCGGCCGCCTGGAAGGACCCGTCGAGCCCGTGCGCCATCCGCTGCGCCTTGCCCGGCCCCCTGATCAGGGTCGCCCGCGGGTCGAGCAGGTCGATCCGCAGGTTCTTGGTCGACCCGTGGGCGTCGTTCACCAGCACCTTCCCGGCGCCGGCGGCGAACGCCCCCTCCACCGCCGCGTTGGCGTCGGCCGTCATCAGCTCGCAGCCCCGCTCGTACCCGCGCTTGCCCGCGTGCATCTCCTCGGGGTCGGTCAGGCCGGTGACGCCTTCCATGTCGACGGACAGGTAGACCCTCATGCGCTCACTCCTCACTCGCTGCCGCCGGAGACGTTATCCGGTGGAGCCCCAGGTCTCGACCCGGTGGATCTCCTTCTCCGTCATGAGGCCGACCTCGGCGGTCATGAACGAGGTGGCCCGGTCGCGCCACGGCTCCGGGATCTCGGCCAGCGCCGGCGGGTAGCAGTGTTCGAGCCAGCTGGTGGACTCCTCCGTGGCGTCGAAGTAGTCGAGTGCCCCGGCGAAGAGCGTCCGCTCGATCCCGGGGATGCGGGCCAGGCCGTACTCGACCATCTCCTGACCGCCGTACGGCGGCGGGCGGAGCCACTTCCTGGCCCGGGGGTGGCCGGCGGTGAGCGGGGTGTCGAGCGGGCGGCGTTCGACGGCGGCCTGGATGAGCTCCTTGTACAGGCACTTGGCGCAGGTCCGGCAGGGGCCGTCGGCCGCGCCGCTGAGGCACCACCGGACCTGGCCGGCGAGCTCGGACTCCAGCGCCAGGCGCATGGTGACCGCCTCGCTCACGCCGCCGACGGGCAGCACGATGTGCACGCCCACCGCGGCGAAGAGCCGGCCCCACTTGCCGTGCGGGGCCCACATGGGGTTGTCGGGGGTGTAGCGGTGCAGGTAGCGGCCGCCGCCGAGCCAGCGCGACCCGATCTCGTAGCCGAAGCCCAGCCCGCCGAGGTCCAGCCGGTCGGCGTTGAGCAGCGCGCCCGCCGCCACCGCGTGGTGCTCCGGATAGCCGGGGCGCGGCTCGGCCAGGGTGTACTCCAGGTCGGAGCGCACCGTGGTGAGCGGCCGGCCGGTCTGCTGGGCGAGCCTGGCCAGCACGTCGGAGCGGTAGTGCGGCCACCGGTTCGGCACCCGGGGGTGCGGCACCCGGCGGAAGTGCACGAACGGGGCGTCGGGGTAGATCGCGGCCGCGGCCACGGAGTCGGCGCCGCCGCTGTACGAGATCGCGAGCGTGCCGCCGGCGGCCCTGGGCTCGGCGCCGACGGGGCCGGCCTCGACGCCCCAGCCGTCATGGAGGGCCTGCGCGAACCGGGCGGAGACCGCGCGGTCCAAGGTGATCCGCTTCCTCGTCCAGGGCGCGACGACCGTCCAGGCGGCGACGGCGAACAGGTCGGGGTGGGCGTCGTCCGGCACGTCGGTGATGGTGCAGGAGTTCGTGGCCAGCTTGACGGGATACTCGTCGGAGGCCTTGCCGGTGATCTGGTCTTCGAGGTCGAGCCGGAACGTGAGAAGGCCGTCAGCCCAGGTCACGCGCACGGCCGAGGCTCCTCCCGCGCCACGGCGGGCACCCGCGCCTTGAGGTCGTCGATCGCCTGCCAGATGAGGACCTCGTTCTGCAGCAGGCCGTCGAGGGCCTGGGCGGTCTCCTTGGCCAGGCGGTGGGCGTCACCGGCGACCCGCTGGGCGTCGGCGGACCCGGGCTGCGGCCCCGGCGGCCCGGCCGGTTGCCTGACGGCGGCGCGCAGGCGCTCGACCTCGGCCTGGAGGGCGGCCATCTCCCGGCGCAGCGTCTGCACCTCCCAGAGAGCGTCTCTGATGTCCTGGCGGTGATCCGCGATCGAGATGTACCGGGAGTCGAACCACGAACGCACGGCTTGACGCAGCCGCGCGGGGACGAGGACGCGCTTCATGGAACGTCACCATAGTCGGAAACCTCCCTCGCTCCTGCCGTCCGAATCCGGGCTGTAGCTGGATCGGTATGGCTCTGCCACCGAATATCCGGCATATCCGGCGGACCTTGACAGAGGTGTTGACGAAGCGGCCCCCGCCATCTACGTTTCCGGCTGGCGACGAAATATATCGTCACTTTTCCGAAAAGTTTCGGAGGCGCCATGTTACGAGGCGTTGTCGCGGTCACCCTGCTCGGCTTCACCGCCGTGAACCCCGCGCCGCACGGGGACCCCCCGGCCGTCACCGTCCGGGAGCACGTCCGCCACCAGAACATCGACGGGTTCGGCCTCTCCCAGGCCTTCAGGCGCAACGAGCTGCTGGAAGCGCTGTCACCCGAACAGCGACGCGAGATCCTCGACCTGTGGTTCGACCCGCGCGAGGGGGCCGGGCTGAGCATCCTGCGCCTGGGCATCGGCTCCTCCCCCGCCGGCAGCCCGTACGACCACATGGTCTCCCACCAGCCCGAGGACCCGGGCGGGCCGGACGCGCGCCCCCGGTACGTGTGGGACGGCGACGACAACAGCCAGGTGTGGGTCGCCAAGGAGGCGCGGCGGTACGGCGTCGAGCGCTTCTACGCCAACGCCTGGAGCGCCCCCGGCTACATGAAGGACAACGGCGACGACAAGAACGGCGGCACGCTCAAGCCGGAGTGGGCCGAGGCCTACGCCCGCTACCTCGTCGCCTACACCGACTTCTACAAGAAGGAGGGCATCCGGATCACCGACCTGGCGTTCACCAACGAGCCCGACTACACGGCCCCGTACGCCTCCATGCGGTTCACCCCGGAACAGGCCGCCGCGTTCGTCAAGGTCCTGGGCCCGATCGCCAAGGGCATGAACGTGGTCTGCTGCGACTCCTTCGGCTGGGACGAGGCGCGCGCCTACACCCGGGCCGTCGAGGCGGACCGCGAGGCCCGCCGCTGGGTCAAGGTCCACACCGGTCACACGTACGCGAGCCCCGTGGACGGCCCGCTGCCCACCCGCCGCCAGGTGTGGATGTCGGAGTGGAACCCCAACGGCACCACCTGGAACGAGAACTGGGACGACGGCAGCGGCTACGACGGCATGACCATCGCGCTGGCCGTGCACGACGCGCTGACGCTGGGCCGGGCCAACGCCTACGTCTACTGGTTCGGCGCCTCCCGCGGCGCGACCAGGGCGCTGATGCAGATCGACGACGCGGCCGGGACCTACCGGGTGGCCAAGCGGTTCTGGGCGCTGGCGGCCTACGGCAGGTTCATCAGGCCCGGCGCGGTCCGGCTCGACGCCACCACCGCGAACCCGGCGCTCAAGGCGTCGGCCTTCCGCAACCGTGACGGGTCCACGGTCATCGAAGTGATCAACACCGGCGCCGAGCCGGTCACCTGGCACGGCGTGCGCGGCCGGGCGACCGCGTACCTGACCGACAGCACGCACGACCTCGCCCCCAGCAAGATCACCGGCGGGAGCGTCACGCTCCCGCCGCGCGCCCTCACCACCATCGTCGTCGGAGGCCATCGATGAGACCCCTGATCGTCGCGCTCACGCTGGCGCTCGCCGTGCCCGCGTTCGCCCTCCCCGCGTCCGCCGCGCCCCCCGGCCAGGACGCCGCGAAGAACCACCACCGCGTCAAGGACCTGCGCGACCTGGCGCGCAAGCACGGCATCAGGATCGGCAGCGCCGTGGACGTCGCCGCGCTGCGTGCCGAGGCCGACTACCGGCACGTGCTCAACCGCGAGTTCACCCACCTCACCGCCGAGAACGCGATGAAGTGGGAGAGCGTGGAGCCCGAGCGCGGCGTCTACACCTGGGACGACGCGGACGCGGTGGTCGCGAACGCGCGCCGCAACGGCCAGCAGGTGCGCGGCCACACGCTGATCTGGCACAACCAGCTCCCCGGCTGGCTGACCAGCGGCGTGGAGGACGGCTCCATCGGCCCAGCCGAGCTCAGGAAGATCCTGCGCGAGCACGTCCAGACCCAGGTCCGCCGCTACAAGGGCAAGATCAGGGCCTGGGACGTGGTCAACGAGGCCGTCGACGACGACGGCAACATGCGGCAGACCATCTGGCTGCAGCACCTCGGCCCCGGCTACATCGCCGACGCCTTCCGCTGGGCCCGCGCCGCCGACCCGCGCGCCAAGCTCTACCTGAACGACTACAACGTCGAGTGGAACCAGGGCAAGATCGACCGCTACCTGAGCATCGTCCAGGAGCTGCAGGCGCAGCGGGTGCCGATCGACGGCATGGGCTTCCAGGGTCACCTGGGCATTCAGTACGACTACCCCGGTGACTGGGCCGACGTCATGCGGCGCTTCGCCGCCCTCGGCCTGGAGATCGCGGTCACCGAGATGGACGTGCGGATGGTGCTGCCCGTGACGCCCGAGAAGCTCGCCACCCAGGCCGAGTACTACAGCAGGGCGCTGACCGACTGCCTGAGCGTCAAGGCCTGCCGCGAGTTCACCGTCTGGGGCTACACCGACCGGCACTCGTGGGTGCCCGGCTGGTTCGACGGCGAGGGCGCGGCCTGCATCCTCGACGAGAACCTGCGGCCCAAGCCCGCCTATCAGGCCCTGCTGGCGACCGCGAGGCGCTAGCGGCCGGTGAACTCGGGGGTGGACTTCTCGGTGAAGGCTGTCATGCCGGCCTTCGCGTCCTCCGTCGCGAAGATGCCGGAGAACTGGAGCCTCTCGATCTCCAGGCCGGAGTCGAGGTCCACCTCCATCCCCCGGTCGACGGCCAGCTTGGCGGCCCGCAGCGCGATCGCGGGCCCGCCGGTGAAGGTCGCGGCCCACTCGCGCGCGGCCTGGTAGACCTCGGCGTCGGGCACGACCCGGTCGACCAGGCCGATGGCCAGCGCCTCGGCGGCGGGCACGTGACGACCGCTGAAGATGAGGTCCTTGGCGCGGGCCGGGCCGATCAGACGCGGCAGCCTCTGGGTGCCGCCGGCGCCGGGGATGATGCCGAGCTGGATCTCAGGCTGGCCCAGCTTGGCGGACTCCCCGGCGACCCGGAAGTCGGCGCACAGGGCGAGCTCGCAGCCGCCGCCGAGCGCGTAGCCGGTGATGGCGGCGATGACCGGCTTGCCGATGCGGGCGACGACGGTGAGGCTGTCCTGCAGGGCGCGCGAGTGCGCGTACATGTCGGCGTACGACATGACCGCCATCTCCTTGATGTCGGCGCCCGCCGCGAACACCCTCTCGCCGCCGTAGATCACCACGGCGTGCACCTCGGGATCGCCGTCCACGAGGCGGGCCGCTTCGGCGATCTCCCGCTGAACCTGGGCGTCGAGGGCGTTCATCTTCGGACGGTCGAGTCTGATCGTGGCGATCTGGTCGGCCACCTCGACGCTTACGAACTCAGCCATGGAGCGAACCCTACCGGCTGCCTTTCCGCCGGTTCCGGCAGGTCTGTCTGGGGACGCAGTCGGTGAAGAATTTCTTCGCAAAACTCTCGCCAGAGAAGGAAAATGTTGAGACGCTGACTCCGTTCCGACACCCCCAGCAAGGAGCGGTACATGCGCAGAGCGCTGGCGATCGCGGCGGTCGCCATCCTGCCCTTAGCCCACGTCACAACCGCGTCGGCCGCCGAGCCCGACGACCGGCAGCAGGCCTTCGCGGCGGCGGCCGAGGAGTTCCAGGTCCCCGAGAGCGTGCTGCTCGGCGTCTCCTACCTGGAGTCGCGCTGGGACGCCCACGCCGGGACGCCCAGCAACAACGCGGGCTTCGGCCCCATGCACCTGACCGACGCGGCCTCGTACACCGGCTCCAACCACCACGGTCAGGACGAGGAGGACCCGCGCGGCGACGACAGCAGGCCCGCCGTCCCGGCGGCCGAGGCGCCCGAGCCCGCCGAGATCCCCGCCGCGCTGCGCACCCTGGAGCGGGCGGCCGAGCTGACCGGAGAGAGCCGCGAGCGGCTGCGCGCCGACCCGGCCGCCAACATCAGGGGCGGCGCCGCGCTGCTGGCCGACTACCAGAAGTCGATCGGCGCGCCGCTCAGCGACGATCCCGGCCAGTGGTACGGCGCGGTCGCCAAGTACTCGGGCGCCGAGCAGCAGGAGGCCGCCCGGTTCTTCGCCGACGAGGTCTTCGCCACGATCAAGTCCGGTGAGGAGCGGGTCACCGACGACGGCCACCGGGTCAGGCTCAGCCCCGTCCCGAACCTGGGCAAGGTCGTGGCCTGGCTGGAGAAACTGGGGCTGCGCGCGCCGCGCCGCGACGGCGTGGAGTGCCCGAGCACGGTGTCGTGCGAGTGGATCCCGGCCGGCTACGCCGAGCTGCCAGGCGGCGGCTACGGCAACCACGACCTGGCGAACCGCCCCAGCTCCCAGAAGATCGACTACATCGTCATCCATGACATGGAGGGCTACTTCGGCCCCTCCGTCGGACTGGTGCAGAACCCGGCCTACCGGGCGAGCTGGCAGTACTCGCTCCGCTCCTCCGACGGGCACATCGCCCAGCACATCAAGGCCAAGGACGTCGCCTGGCAGGCCGGCAACTGGTACATCAACGCCAAGTCGATCGGGCTGGAGCACGAGGGCTTCCTGGCCGAGGGCCACACCTGGTACACCGAGGCGATGTACCGGACGTCGGCCAAACTGGTGCGCTACCTGGCGCTCCGGCACGGCGTGCCGCTCGACCGGGCGCACATCATCGGCCACGACAACGTGCCCGGCACGCTCCCGACCACGGTGCGCGGCATGCACGAGGACCCCGGGCCGTTCTGGGACTGGGCGCACTACTTCAAGCTGCTCGGCGCCCCGCTGCACCCGTTCGGCGGCCCCCGCTCCGGCGCGGTCATGATCAGGCCCGACTTCGAGAACAACAAGCCATACTTCTACGGCTGCGACCGGCAGAACCCGGAGGCCGCCTGCCCGCCGCTGCCCGCGCACACCGTCTGGCTGCGCACCGAGCCGCGTGAGGACGCGCCGCTGGTGAAGGACATCGGCAAGCACCCCACGGGCGAGTCCCTCTACAGCGTGTACGACCACAGCGCGCGGGCCAGCACCGGCCAGCGGTACGCGGTGGCCGACCGGCAGGGCGACTGGACGGCGATCTGGTATCTCGGCCAGAAGGCGTGGTTCCACAACCCGGCGTCCGCGCCGACCGCCGTGCCGTCGATGGGGCTCGTGGTCACGCCCAAGCCGGGCCTGGCGACGGTGCCGGTGTACGGCAGGGCCTATCCGGAGGAGGCCGCCTACCCCGAGGGCGTTCCGTACCAGGCGGTCACGCCGCTGCAGTACACGTTCTCGGCGGGCGAGAAGTACACACTGGCCGGGACGGCGGCGACCGAGTACTACCGGGCCGTCACCTTCGACCCGGCCAACCACCAGGTGGTCCGGGGCAAGACGAAGTATCTGCAGATCCAGTTCGGGCACCGGATCATGTTCGTCAAGGCTGACGACGTGCGGGTGACGTTCTCCGGGTGAACTCCGAGACGGCGCGCCTGGTGCTGGCCAGCGCCTCCTGCGAGGAGTCGTAGGTGCGCTGGGCGACGCCGACGAAGACGCAGTCGACGACGAGGAGCTGGCTGATGCGGCTGGCCAGGGCGCCGGGACGGAACTCCGTCTCGCGCCCGGCCGAGATGAGCACGTGCTCGGCCAGCTCCGCGATGGACGAGCGGGGGTTGTTGGTGATGGCGACCGTGGTCGCGCCGGCCTCCCCCGCCCGGCGCAGCGGCTCGATCACGTCGGGCGTCTCGCCCGAGGTGCTGATGCCGATCGCCACGTCGCCGTCCTTGAGCAGCACCGCGCTGGTCAGCGCCAGGTGGGCGTCCTGGAAGGCGTGGCTGGACAGGCCGATGCGCAGCAGCTTCTGCGCGACGTCCTCGGCCACCAGGCCGGAGGCGCCCACCCCGTAGGCGTCGATGCGGCGGGCGCCGACGATGGCGTCGACGACCAGGCCGAGCCGCTCGGAGGTGAGCTGGGCGACCGTGTCGTTGATCGCCTCCGACTCGGCCCTGGCGACCTTCTGGATGACCTCCGACAGCGGGTCGTCGGGGGCCAGGTCACCGGGCACCAGCCGGTCGGGCTGGGCGGCGGCCGCGGCCAGCGCCAGGCGCAGCTGCGGGTAGCCCGCGAAGCCGAGCAGCCTGGCGGTGCGCACGATCGTCGCCTCGCTCGTGCCCGACGCGGCCGACAGCTCCGTGATCGTGCTGCGGGCCACCGTCGCCGGGTCCTCGAGGATCAGCTGGGCGACGGTGCGGGCAGCGGGCGTCAGGGACGGCAGCACACCACGGACCGTGGCCACCAGGGTGTCGGCTCGCATGCCGTTGCCGCTGTCGTCCACAGACCTGATTATGCCGTTGGTTGACCTGATTTCTACACCGCGTAATCAGCGCAGGGTGCCGTTGGTCATGCCGACCGGCTCCTCGGGCACGGCGATCAGCCCCAGCTCTGCCCGCGCGGCCACCAGCGGGTGGTGCGGCACGACCCGGACGGTGTAGCCGAAGGCGCCGGTGCGGCCGAGCGGGACCACCCCGGTGAAGTGGGCGCGGCCGTCGTCGTCGACCCCGGCCGCGGTCAGCTCGGCGTACTCGGGATGGATCAGCTCGTCGTGCGGGCCGACCCTGCCGTAGGCGGCCTCCACCAGCACGTCGCCGGGCTCCAGGTCGCCGAGCGTGATCGTGGCCCGCAGCTCCAGCGAGGCCCCGACCTCCGGCGTGTCTCCGACGCCCGACGCCTCCACGTGCTCGACGCGCACGCCCGGCCACTCCTTGGTGACCTTGAGCCGCCAGTCGGCGAACGCCCGCGCGGGAGCGTACCCGTCGGCCGACAGCGCCCGCGCGGCCCTGGCGGCGGGCGTGTAGAGGCCCACCACGTAGTCGCGGAGCATCCGCCCGGCGAGCACCTTGGGCCCGAGCGAGGTCAGGGTGTGCTTGACCATCTCCATCCAGCGGCGGGGCAGCCCGTCGGCGGCCCGGTCGTAGAAGCGGTCGGCCACCTCGTGCTCGATCAGGTCGTAGAGCGCGGTGGCCTCCAGCTCGTCACGCCGGTCGGGGTCGGTCACCCCGTCGGCCGTGGGGATGGCCCAGCCGTTGGTGCCGTCGTACCACTCGTCCCACCAGCCGTCGCGGATGGACAGGTTGAGTCCGCCGTTGAGCGCCGACTTCATGCCGGACGTGCCGGAAGCCTCCAGCGGGCGCAGCGGGTTGTTGAGCCACACGTCGCAGCCCTGCACCAGCAGCTGGGCCAGGGCCATGTCGTAGTCGGGCAGGAAGACGATGCGATGGCGGACGTCGGCGCGGTCGGCGAACTTGACGATCTGCTGGATGAGCTTCTTGCCGCCCTCGTCGGCCGGGTGGGCCTTGCCCGCGATCAGGATCTGCACCGGCTTGTCGGGGTGGAGCAGCAGCTCGCTCAGCCGCTCGGGGTCGCTGAGCATGAGCGTGAGCCGCTTGTAGGACGGCACCCGCCGGGCGAACCCGATCGTCAGCACCTCGGGGTCGAGCACGTCGTCGATCCAGCCCAGCTCGGCCGGCGAGGCGCCGCGGTCGAGCCACGACTGGCGCAGCCGCGCCCGCGCGCCCTCGACCAGGCGGCCGCGGAGCTCGCGCCTGATCTCCCAGATCTCCGCGTCGGAGATCTTCTGCACGCCCTCCCAGCCGCGCGCCCGCTCCAGCAGCGACGGCAGCTCGCGGCCGGCCAGCTCCATGAACTCGCGGCCGACCCAGGTGGGCGCGTGGACGCCGTTGGTGATCGAGCCGATCGGCACCTCGTCGACGTCGAAGCCGGGCCACAGGTCCTTGAACATGTCCCGGCTGACCTCGCCGTGCAGCTCGGACACGCCGTTGACGCGCTGGGCCAGCCGCATGCCCATGACGGCCATGTTGAACCGGCCTGGATCGGCCTCGGCGCCGAGTTCGAGAATGCGCTCGACGGGCACGGTCGGCCAGGCGTTGCCGCCGCCGAACTGGCGGGCGATCATGTCGACCGGGAACCGGTCGATGCCCGCGGGCACCGGGGTGTGGGTGGTGAACACCGTCCCGGCCCGCACCGCCTCCAGCGCCTCGTCGAAGGAGAGCCTGGACTCGGTCAGCTCGCGGATGCGCTCCAGGCCGAGGAAGCCCGCGTGGCCCTCGTTGGTGTGGAACACCTCGGGGTCGGGGTTGCCGGTGATGCGGCAGAAGGCCCGGATGGCGCGCACCCCGCCCACGCCGAGCAGGAGCTCCTGCATCAGCCGGTGGTCGGTGCCGCCGCCGTAGAGCCGGTCGGTGACGTCGCGGGCGGCGCTGTCGTTCTCGGCCACGTCGGAGTCGAGCAGCAGCAGCGGGACCCGCCCGACCTGCGCCATCCAGACCTGGGCGTGCAGCACCCGGTCGTCGGGCAGCGAGATGCGGATCTTGACCGGCGCGCCGCCGGGCTCCTTGAGCAGGCTCAGCGGCAGGCCCCCGGCGTCGAGCGACGGGTAGTGCTCCAGCTGCCAGCCCTCGGGCGAGAGCGACTGCGTGAAGTAGCCGTGGCGGTAGAGCAGGCCTACGGCCAGGATCGGCACGCCGAGGTCGCTGGCCGCCTTGAGGTGGTCGCCCGCCAGGATGCCGAGGCCGCCCGAGTACTGCGGCAGCGCGGCGGCGATGCCGTACTCGGGTGAGAAGTAGGCGATGGCCCGCGCGGCGTCGGGCAGCGTCTGGTACCACCGCGGCGCGGTCATGTACTCGCGCAGGTCGTCCGCGGCGTCGGCGAGCCGCCGGCGGAAGCGGCGGTCGGCGGCCAGTTCGGCCAGCCGGTCGGGCCCCACGGCGCCCAGCAGCGCGACCGGGTCGTGGCCGACCCGCTCCCAGAGGACGGGGTCGACCTCGGCGAAGAGATCCATCGTCTCTGGGTGCCATGACCAGCGCAGATTGTGGACGAGCTCGCCGAGTGCGGCCAGCTCCGCGGGCAGGACGGTCCGGACGGTGAACCGGCGGATAGCTCTCACAATGTGAACCCTACGGGCTAGGAGGAACGTCTGGTTCCTTCACCCCCAGTCCCGGCTTTCAAACCCCTTCCGAGATGAAGCATGAAGGGAGACTTTTGGGGCAACTTTCCCCCATGTCAGGTTCTCCCGGGGACACTCGGGAGTTCTATCCACCGCTGCCCGCAATTCACGTGCAAGGATCGATCCTGCCAGGAAAGCCTCCGGCGGTACCGAGTGCCGTCGCAAACCTTGAAATGCGATGATCGGACGAATTCCCATCACGGACATCTCCCCCGTCGTCGACTGCGGGCAGTGGCCCGCCAAGGCGGTCGCCGGCGAGACCTTCGAGGTCTCCGCGACCGTGTTCCGGGAGGGCCATGACGCCGTGGCCGCCGGAGTGGTTCTCACCGCGCCGGACGGGCAGCGGGGCAGGCTGAGACCGATGCGCGAGACCGCCCCCGGCACCGACCGGTGGGCCGTGGAGGTCTGCCTGCCGAGCGAGGGCGACTGGCTCTACCGCGTGGAGGCGTGGAGCGACCCCATCGCCAGCTGGCTGCACGACGCCGACATCAAGATCCCGCGCGGGCTCGACACCGATCTCATGTGCGAGGAGGGCGCGCGCCTGTTCGAGCGCGCGGCCAGGGCCGTGCGGCAGGCCGACTGCCCGGCTCCCGACGGCGCCAACGGCGAGAGCGCCTGCGGCCACCGGGCCGCGCTGCTCGGCGTCGCGGCGAGGCTGCGCGACGAGGACCTCGACCCGCGGGCCCGGCTGTCGATCGCGCAGCTGCCCGAGACGGCCTCGCTGCTGGCGGCCCACCCGCTGCGCGAGCTGGTCACCAGGTCCAGGCAGCAGAAGGTGCGGGTGTCCAGGCGGCGGGCGCTCTACGGCTCCTGGTACGAGTTCTTCCCGCGGTCGGAGGGGGCCGTGGTCAACGGCGTCGGCGCCTCCAAGTCCGGAAATTTCCAGACTGCGGCCAAGCGACTGCCCGCCATCGCCAAGATGGGCTTCGACGTCGTCTACCTGCCCCCGATCCACCCGATCGGCCACACCTTCCGCAAGGGACGCAACAACACGCTCAACCCCGAGCCCGACGACCCCGGTTCGCCGTGGGCGATCGGCTCGGAGGACGGCGGGCACGACGCCGTCCACCCCGACCTGGGCACCATCGACGACTTCGACGACTTCGTCGGCCGCACCCGCGAGCTGGGGATGGAGGTGGCGCTCGACTTCGCGCTGCAGTGCTCCCCCGACCATCCGTGGGTCAAGGAGCACCCGGAGTGGTTCACCGTCCGGGCCGACGGCACGATCGCGTACGCCGAGAACCCGCCCAAGAAGTATCAGGACATCTACCCGCTCAACTTCGACAAGGACCCCGAGGGCCTGTACGCGGAGATCAAGCGGGTGCTGCGCCACTGGATGGACCACGGCGTGCGGATCTTCCGGGTGGACAACCCGCACACCAAGCCGGTGGCGTTCTGGGAGCGCCTCATGGCCGACATCCAGGCCACCGACCCGGACGTGCTGTTCCTGTCGGAGGCGTTCACCCGGCCCGCGATGATGCAGGCGCTGGCCAAGATCGGCTTCCACCAGTCGTACACGTACTACACCTGGAAGAACTCCAAGTGGGACGTCGAGGACTACCTGGCGGAGCTGTCCCACGCCACGTCCCACTTCCTGCGGCCCAACCTGTTCGTCAACACGCCGGACATCCTGCACGAGTACCTGCAGCACGGCGGGGTCCCGGCGTTCAAGATCAGGGCCGTGCTGGCGGCGACGGCCTCGCCAACGTGGGGGGTGTACTCGGGCTACGAACTCGCGGAGAACGTGCCGGTACGTCCCGGCAGCGAGGAGTATCTCGACAGCGAGAAGTACCAGTACCGCCCGCGTGACTGGGTGACCGCGGAGCGGGAGGGCCGCAGCCTGGCGTCCTTCATCACCCACCTGAATCTCTTCAGAAGGGCCCACCCGGCCCTGCAGGAATTGCGTAACCTACGGTTCCACCGGGTCGACCAGCCGGACATCATCTGCTTCTCCAAACGGCTGCCCGGCGCCTACGACGCGGCCACACGACGGCACGGACTGGGCGACGTCGTCATAGCGGTGATCAACCTCGATCCGCACCATACGCACGAGGCCACGGTAGACCTCGACCTGCCCGCCCTCGGGCTCGACTGGAACGCCGAGTTCGTGGTGGACGACGAGTTTTCTGGCGAGTCGTACCGTTGGAGACAGAACAACTACGTGCGTCTCGACCCTCACATCCAGCCGGCCCACCTTCTCACCGTACGAGCGTCGCCACGGTAGAGCTGAATTCAGCGGGGAGTCTTCAACAGTGTGTGCAAGCGCCTCCCTCATGAGCACCCGAGAGGAGAGCTCATGAGCTCCACACCCATTCCCAACACCTTCGACGACGAGAAACCACGCGACCCCTACTGGTACCGGCGTGCCGTCTTCTACGAGGTGCTGATCAGAGGCTTCGCCGACTCCAACGGCGACGGCACGGGCGACATCCGCGGCCTCATCGGCAAACTCGACTACCTGCAGTGGCTCGGCGTCGACTGCCTCTGGCTGCTCCCGCTGTACGAGTCACCGCTGCGCGACGGCGGCTACGACATCGCCGACTTCATGAAGATCCTCCCGGAGTTCGGTGATCTCGGCGACTTCGTACGGCTGGTCGAAGAGGCGCACAAGCGCGGCATGCGGGTCATCGCCGACCTGGTGATGAACCACACCAGCGACGCCCACCCGTGGTTCCAGGCGTCCCGCCACGACCCGGAGGGGCCGTTCGGCGACTTCTACGTCTGGTCCGACACCGACACGCGCTACCCCGACGCCCGCATCATCTTCATCGACACCGAGACGTCCAACTGGACGTATGACCAGGTGCGCGGGCAGTACTACTGGCACCGGTTCTTCCATCACCAGCCGGACCTCAACTACGAGAACCCCGCGGTGCAGGACGCGATGCTGGAGGTGCTGCGCTTCTGGCTCGACCTGGGCATCGACGGGTTCCGGCTGGACGCGGTGCCGTACCTCTTCGAGGAGGAGGGCACCAACTGCGAGAACCTCCCGAAGACGCACGAATACCTCAAGCGCGTGCGGGCCGAGGTCGACAGGCTCTACCCGGACCGGGTGCTGCTGGCCGAGGCCAACCAGTGGCCTTCGGACGTGGTGGAGTATTTCGGCGACCCGGTGGGCGGCGGGGACGAATGCCACATGGCTTTCCATTTCCCGCTGATGCCCCGCATTTTCATGGCGGTCCGCCGGGAGTCCCGTTACCCCATTTCCGAAATTTTGGCACAAACGCCGAAAATTCCGGAAAACTGCCAGTGGGGAATCTTCCTCCGCAACCACGACGAGCTGACCCTCGAAATGGTCACGGACGAAGAACGCGACTACATGTATACCGAATATGCCAAAGACCCCCGTATGCGGGCGAACGTCGGCATACGCCGCCGGCTGGCGCCCCTGCTGGAGAACGACCGCAACCAGATCGAGCTGTTCACCGCCCTGCTGCTCTCGCTGCCCGGCTCGCCGGTGCTCTACTACGGCGACGAGATCGGCATGGGCGACAACATCTGGCTCGGCGACCGCGACGGCGTCCGCACCCCCATGCAGTGGGACCCGGACCGCAACGCGGGCTTCTCCGACTGCGACCCCGGCCGCCTCTACCTGCCGGTGATCATGGACCCGATCTACGGCTACCAGGGGCTCAACGTCGAGGCCCAGCAGAAGAACGCCGGCTCGCTGCTCCACTGGACCCGCCGGATGATCGAGATCCGCAAGCGCCACCCGGTGTTCGGGCTCGGCGAGTTCATCGAGCTCAACTCCTCCAACCCGAGCGTGCTGGCGTTCGTCCGCGAGCTGGGCGACGACCGCATGCTCTGCGTGAACAACCTGTCCCGCTTCCCGCAGCCGGTGGAGCTGGACCTGCGCAGGTTCGTCGGCGTCTCGCCCGTGGAGACCATGGGTGGCGTGCCATTTCCACCGATTGGCGAACTTCCGTATCTTTTGACGCTCCCTGGGCATGGGTTCTACTGGTTCACTTTGCCGCCGGCCCACACCCAGGAGGAGTAGGACGTGCTGGAGGAGCTCCTTGCCGCATGGATCGCACGCCAACGCTGGTTCGGCGGCAAGGGGCGCCCGATCGACTCGCTGTCGATCGACTCCGACGTCGTCATCGAGGCGGGCGACCCGAGCCTGCGCCACCTGATCGTGTCGGTGTGGCAGGAGGGGTCCCGCGAGCGCTACCAGCTCCCGCTCGGCCTGCGCAGGGAGCTCCCCGACACCCTCACCCACGCCTTCATCGGGCCGTACGCGGCGGACGACGGGGAATGCGTGGTGTACGACGCCGTCCACGACCACGAGCTGACCCGCTGGATCCTGGAGTCGATGGCGGCCGGCTCGGGCCGGGCGGGCGTGCGGTTCCACCACCTGCCCGGCGTCGAGATCGACACCAACCAGCGCAGCCTGGTGCTCGGGGCCGAGCAGTCCAACACCTCGCTGGTGTTCGGCGAGGAGTACATCTGCAAGCTCTTCCGCCGGCTCGTCCCCGGCGTCAACCCGGAGCTGGAAGTCGTCACCGCGCTCGCGATCAGGCAGGCGCCGCACATCGCGCAGCCGTACGGGTGGATCGAGACCGACCTCGACGAGACCCCGACCACGCTGGCGATCATGCAGGAGTTCCTGTCGAACTCCACCGACGGCTGGGACCTGGCGCTCACCAGCGTGCGCGACCTCTACAACTCGCTGCCCGGCCTCCCCGCCGCTGAGGCGGGCGGCGACTTCGCCGCAGAGGCGGGCCGGCTCGGCGCGGCCACCGCCCGCGTCCACCACGAGCTGCGCGAGGCGTTCGGCACGGAGGTGATGGAGCCGCACGAGATCAAGCGGATGGCCGAGGACTTCAGGCGCCAGCTCGGCCGCGCCGTGGGCGAGGTCCCCGAACTGCGCGAGCACGTGCCCGCCCTGGAGCTCGCCTACCACCGGGCCGAGGAGCTGACCACCGAGGTGCGCGTCCAGCGGGTGCACGGCGACTACCACCTGGGCCAGGTCATGCGCACCACCACCGACTGGGTGGTGCTCGACTTCGAGGGCGAGCCCGGCCAGCCGCTGGCCGAGCGCCGCGCGCTCTCCTCGCCGCTGCGCGACGTGGCCGGCATGCTGCGCTCGTTCGACTACGCGGCCAGGCACCTGCTGGCGGACCACTCCGAGGCGGCCCGCCTGGAGCCGATGGCCGAGGAGTGGGCCAAGCGCAACAGGGCCGCGTTCCTTGAGGGCTACGCCGAGGGCGGCGGCGTCATCACCCCCGCCGACACGGCGCTGCTGCGGGCGTTCGAACTGTCGAAGGCGGTCTACGAGGTCGTGTACGAGGCCCGCAACCGCCCCACCTGGGTGTCGATCCCCTTGGCCGCCTTCCGCTAGACGGCCGGGCTCTCGAAGGGCGACACCGGAGCGGCGGGGCGCCGCGCCTCCTGCGCGTTGCTGATCCGCAGGACCACCAGGGCCGCCGGCACCGCCGCCACCAGCATCAGCGCGCAGCTCAGCACGTCGAACCTGGCCGCCGACGCCATGGACTCCAGCTCTTCGGCGTTGAAGAACAGCCGCCCGGCCACGAGCGCCACCCAGTTGCCGATCAGCCAGAGCGCCCACCAGAGCGTGACCAGCCCCGAGCGCGGCCAAGGATCGTTCTCGTCCCGATGGCTGGCGCGGTTGTCAGGCCGTTCAGGCGGCCTTGTACTCGGGGTAGCCGTAGCCGGCCACGTGGGACACGGGCCGGATGCGCTCCTCGACCTTGCCGTTGCCGGTGTTGCCCTCGATCGTGGTGATCGTGCCGTCGCCGTTGTCCTTCTTCACCAGGCCGACGTGGTCGACGGCGCTGATGTTCTTGCTGCCGCCCCAGTCGAAGAAGACGACGCTGCCGGGCTTGGCCTGGCTGCCCCAGCGGTTGTTGTCCTTGAACCACTGGGCGTGGGTGACGGTGTAGGCGTCCCAGCCGATCGTGGAGCGGGCGCCGGCCTGCTCGCCGACCCAGGACACGAACATCGCGCACCAGGGGGCGTTGGCGTACAGCGCGGGCGTGCCGCCGCCGTCACGGGCCAGGGTCTCGGCCGCGCGCGGGGAGGACATGTACCACTGGTGGAACTTGGTGCCGCCGCCGGCGGCGTCCTCGGTGACGCCGATCTGCGACTCGGCGACCTGCAGGACGGTGCTCGCGCTGACGGCGGTGGACTGGTTCGCGCTGCTCTGCTGGTGGGCGACCGGGTGGGGCTGGGAGGGGGAGGCGGCGGCCGCGGTGGCGGCGGCGGAGGTGCCGGCGAAGGCGGCGCCGAGTGCCAGGGTGGCGCCCAGGGCCAGGCGGGAGGTGGACGGGATGCGATCGAAGATGTGCTTGACCATGCTCGGGGATTGCTCCTTGCTTCCATGCCGCCTACCGGGTTAGCTGTCGGGTTCGGGCGTGGAAGTGCCCTACGGCGCGCCCTTGGTGAAGAGCGACCGATTCACCCCAGAGAAAGGTGGGTCCCCGGTTCCGCCAGAGGGCGGATTCGGCGGCCGCGCCGTGTTCCCGCAATGTGCGCGGGTGGGCGCGGTCTCGGCAATTCATCGGCAACGCGCGGGGGCTTACCTAAAAGCGCTGCTCAAGCGCGTGCCATCGATGGGTTCGAAGGTAATCGTCGCGCAAGGGAAAGGGCAAGCGCGGGACGGACCCCGGCGACGGGATCCCCCATGACATGGGGGATCCCGCACGAATTCTTTACCTTCGATCCGGTTACGAACCGTCGGGCGAGGAGCCGAGCCGGGGGACGTGGCGCAGGGCGGTGGCCGCCAGGATCGCCGCGGCGAGCAGGACGACGGAGGCGGCCGCCGCCGTGACCGTGAGGCTCGTGGTGAAGGCGGCCCTGGCCGCCTCCGCGAGCGTGGCGGCGACGGAGGCGGGCTGACCGGACGCGACGGCCATGGCGCCGCCCAGGGTGTCGCGGGCCGCTGCCGCCGCCTCCGCGGGGACTTCCTCCGGTACGCGCAGGCGGGCCTGGTAGACGGCGGCGGCGATGCTCCCGAAGACGGCCAGCCCGGCCGCGCCGCCGAACTCCTGGGCGGTCTCCGACAGCGCCGCCGCCGAGCCGGAGCGCTCCGGCGGCGCCGCGCCGACCACGATGTCGATGCCCAGCACGAGCAGCGGCGAGCCGCCCAGGAAGAACAGCGTCTGCCCGGTCACCAGCGCGGCGAGCCCCGACGTGCCTGCCATCGTGAGGAGCAGGACCCCTGCCGCGCCGAGCACCAGTCCCCCGGCCGCGAGGACCGCGGGCCGGACCCGCCGCGCCAGCGCCGGGGTCGCCACGAACCCGAAGATGATCGCCACCGCGTTGGGCAGCGTCCACAGCCCGGCCTCCAGCGGCGACAGGCCGAGCACGAGTTGCAGGTACTGCGCCGTCAGCAGGCCGATCCCCGGCCCCACCAGGATGACCAGCATCAGCGTGCCCAGCGCCCCGGAGAAGCGCCGCTCGGCGAACAGCCGCAGGTCGAGCAGGGGTTCGGCCAGCCCGCGCTGCCTTCGTACGAAGACCACCGCCAGCGCCGTCCCGGCTACCAGGGAGAGCGGCGCTACGGCGCCCGCCCCGCCGGCGGCCAGCTCCTTCACCCCGTAGGTGACCGCGAGCGCGGCCGCGACCGACAGCACCACGCTGGGCGCGTCGATCCGGCCCACGGCGGGCGAGCGGTACTCGGGCAGCAGCAGCGGCCCCGCCACCAGCAGCACGGCCATCACCGGCACCCCGAGCAGGAACGCCGCCCCCCACCAGAAGGTCTCCAGCAGTGACCCGCCGAGCAGCGGCCCGATCACCATGCCGCCGGTGAAGCCGACCATCCACAGGCTGATCGCGGTCGTCCGCTGGGCGGGGTCGTGGAACATGGTGCGGATCAGCGACAGTGTCGAGGGCATGAGCGTCGCGCCCGCCACGCCCAGCGCGGCGCGGGCGGCGATGAGCACTTCGGCGCTCGGCGCGTACGCGGCCGCGGCGGAGGCGAGCGCGAAGGCCGCGGCCCCGATCAGCAGCAGCCGCCTGCGCCCGATCCGGTCGCCCAGCGTGCCCATGGGGATGAGGAACCCGGCGATCAGGAACCCGTAGATGTCGTTGATCCACAGCAGCTGCGCCCCGGTGGGCCGGAGGTCCTCACTCAGCGCGGGCACGGCCAGGTGCAGCACGGTCACGTCTATCGAGAGCAGCAGGGTCGGCAGGATGAGGACGGCCAGGCCGATCCACTCCCGCTTGCCCGCACGCTGTTGTATGTCCATGCATGGAACGCTAAAAACCCAACCACGCTTGAGGTCAATCCCCGATAAACCCAAGATTCCGCACTTTCGGTGATTGTCGGGGTGAATGCGGGCAGTGCCACAGATGGACGGTCGCCATAGGGCAGTGTTGGGAGCATGCCGATGAGGACAGAGCTCGACCGCCTCGCGGGCGGGGCGCACCACGATCCGCATTCCGTGCTGGGCGCCCACCCAGGCGCGGGTGGGGTGACCTTCCGAGCGCTGCGCCCGCTCGCCGAACGGGTCCGCGTGGTGCTGGACGACGGCACCGCGCACGACATGAAGCACGTGGCCCACGGCGTGTTCGAGACCACGGTCCCCGGTCTGGACAAGGTTCCCTCGTACACCTTGAGCGTGCGCTATCCCGGCGGTGAGGCGCACGAGACGCGCGACCCGTACCGGCACTGGCCCACGCTGGGCGAGGTCGACCTGCACCTGATCGGCGAGGGGCGGCACGAGCGGCTGTGGGAGGTGCTCGGCGCCCGCGTGATGGAACACCAGGACACGCCGGGCACGGCGTTCGCCGTCTGGGCGCCCAACGCCCGCGGCATCCGGGTGATCGGCGACTTCAACCACTGGGACGGCACCGCCTACCCGATGCGCTCGCTGGGCCGCTCGGGGGTGTGGGAGCTGTTCGTCCCCGGTCTCGGCGCGGGCGAACGTTACAAGTACCAGGTGCTGGGCGCCGACGGCGTGTGGCGCGACAAGGCCGACCCGATGGCGCGCAGGACCGAGCTGCCCCCGCAGACCGCCTCGGTCGTCGAGCAGTCCGACTACGTCTGGGCCGACGAGGAGTGGATGGCGGGGCGGCGCGACGAGCAGCCGCGCAACCGGCCGATGAGCATCTACGAGGTCCACCTGGGCTCGTGGCGGCCCGGCCTGTCCTATCTGGAGCTGGCCGACCAGCTCTCGGAGTACGTGGCCGACCTGGGCTTCACGCACGTGGAGCTGCTGCCGGTGGCCGAGCACCCGTTCGGCGGGTCGTGGGGCTACCAGGTGACCTCCTACTACGCGCCGACGGCCCGCTTCGGCACCCCCGACGAGTTCCGCGCGTTCGTCGACCGGATGCACGCCAAGGGCATCGGGGTGGTGCTCGACTGGGTGCCGGCGCACTTCCCGATGGACGACTGGGCGCTGGCCCGCTTCGACGGCACCCCGCTCTACGAGCACGCCGACCCGGCCAGGGGCGAGCACCCCGACTGGGGCACGTACGTGTTCGACTTCGGGCGCCGCGAGGTGCGCAACTTCCTGGTCGCCAACGCGCTCTACTGGCTCAAGGAGTTCCACATCGACGGCCTGCGGGTGGACGCGGTGGCCTCGATGCTCTACCTCGACTACTCCCGCCGGGAGGGCGAGTGGACCCCCAACGTCTACGGCGGCCGGGAGAACCTCGACGCGGTCGAGTTCCTCAAGGAGATGAACTCGGTCTGCTACCGGGAGGCGCCCGGCATCGCGACCGTGGCCGAGGAGTCGACCGCCTGGCCGGGGGTGTCGCGGCCGGTGCATCTGGGCGGGCTCGGCTTCGGGTTCAAGTGGAACATGGGCTGGATGCACGACACGCTGGAGTATCTCCGGCACGAGCCGATCTTCCGGCAGTACCACCACCATCAGATGACGTTCTCCCTCATCTACGCCTACTCGGAGAACTACGTCCTGCCGCTCTCCCATGACGAGGTGGTGCACGGCAAGGGCTCGCTGATGGGCAAGATGCCCGGCGACGAGTGGCAGCGCTTCGCCCAGCTGCGCGCGCTGCTGGCGTTCATGTGGGCGCATCCGGGCAAGCAGCTGCTGTTCATGGGCGGTGAGTTCGGCCAGGGCTCGGAGTGGTCGGAGGAGCGCGGGCTCGACTGGTGGGTGCTGGAGTTCGACGGCCACCAGGGCGTGCAGAGGCTGGTACGCGACCTCAACCGGTTCTACAAGGACACCCCGGCGCTGTGGGAGCAGGACACCAGGCCCGAGGGTTTCCGGTGGATCGACGCCGACGACGCGCCGGGCAACACGTTCTCGTTCCTGCGGTACGCGAAGGACGGGTCCGCGGTGGCGTGCGTGGTCAACTTCAGCGGCGCGGCGCACGAGAACTACCGGCTCGGTCTCCCGTACGGGGGGCGCTGGGCGGAGGCGGTCAACACCGACGCCTACGAGTACTGGGGCAGCGGCGTGGGCAACATGGGCGAGGTGGAGGCGGTCGACGAGCCGTGGCACGGGCTGCGCTACTCGACGACGTTGCGGGTGCCGCCGATGGGCGCGGTCTGGCTGACCTCTCCGCCTTCCTGACTGGTGCCTGAAAGTCTGGTGAGAAAGGAGCGGCAGGGCCTGTCCGGTCCTGACAAATCACCTTAAACTCCGAGATCATGTCTCCTCGGAGGAAGCCGGTGCGACTTCGCCCCCTGATCGCTGCCGCGATCATGCTGGCGCTGCTCCCCGCGGCGCCGGCGTTCGCCGACGATCCCACACCGACCCCAACCCCCGCCGCCACGAGCGCCGAAGAGAAGGTCGAGGAGGGCTTAGCCGTCGACGGCGGCAGCGTGCGCGCCATCGTCGAGCTGACCGACCCCGCCCAGCACGCCCCGATGGCGGCCAGGGCCGCCGAGGGCAGCGTCGAGGTGCTGCTGCAGCCTCAGGCCCAGCCGTTCATGGTGGTCGAGGGCACGGCCGAGGAGCTGGCCGCGCTCGCCGAGGACCCCCGGGTGACGTCCATCCACCGCGACCGCGCCTACCCGCCCGCGCTGGCCTCCAGCATCGCGCAGATCGGGGCCGACCAGGCGCACGCCGCCGGTCACACCGGGGCCGGACAGAACATCGCGATCCTGGACACCGGCGTCGACCTCGACCACCCGTTCCTGAGCGGCCGGGTGGTGGCCGAGGCCTGCTTCTCCGCCGTGGACGCGGGCGTCGAGTCGCTCTGCCCCAACGGCCAGACCAGCCAGGTGGGCGCCGGCTCGGCCGACGCCACCACGGCCAAGTGCCTGCTGGACGGGACGAACCTGTGCGACCACGGCACCCACGTGGCCGGCATCGCCGCGGGCACCGGCGGCGTCGCGCCCGGCGCGGGGATCGTCGCGGTGCAGGTGTTCAGCCGGGTCAACGACGAGGACCTGTGCGGCGCGGCCGCCTGCCTGCTGGCGTACGAGTCGTCGCTGCGGCTGGCCCTGGACCACGTGGCCTCGCTCACCGAGCCCATCGCGGCGGTGAACCTGAGCCTGGGCGGCATGCCGTACGAGACGAGCTGCGACGACAGCGAGGAGGCGCAGGTCTTCAAGCCGAAGATCGACGCGCTGCTCGCCAAGGGCGTCGCGACCGTGGTCGCGGCCGGCAACGAGTACTTCGAGGGCGCCACGTTCCCCGCCTGCATCAGCTCCGCGGTGGCCGTCGGGGCGAACGACGACGGCGACGCCATCGCCGACTTCTCCAACCGGGGTGCGCTGCTCGACCTGTTCGCGCCCGGCGTGGACATCGAGTCGTCGGTGCCTGACGACCAGATGACCACCTACAGCGGCACCTCGATGGCCACCCCGCACGTGGCGGGCGCGCTGGCGCTGCTGAAGGCGCAGTCGCCGGACACGCCGATGCCGGACCTGATCGCCAAGCTCGTGTCAACCGGCAGGCCGTACGTCTACCAGGCCAACGGTGCCGAGGTGCGGACGCCGCGGCTGGACGTGGCGGCGGCGGTGACGGGCGGCACGCCGCAGCCGGAGATCAGCCAGAGCCCGCCGGCCGCCCCCGACCCGGCCGATCCCGGCCCCACGGACCCGGACCCCGCCGACCCGGACCCGAACCCCGAGCCCGACCCGACGGACAGCGGGCCGACCCCCCAGCCGGAGCAGCCGTCGGACGACCCGACGCCGGTGCCGCTGCCGACGGTCACCGTCACGGTCACGATCACCGTCACGCCGACCCCGGCAGCCAAGGCCGCGCCGGTCTGCACCAGGGGCACCGCGGCCAAGCGGCTGACCGCCAAGCAGTGGGCCAAGGAGATCCACCGCGGCAGCGGCACGATGAGCGACGAGACCCTCACCTGCTATCTGAAGCTGGTGGGCAAGGCCAGCAAGGTCTTCCCCGAGCTGACCAAGGCCTCGTCGCTGGGCAAGGCGTACCGGGTGATCAAGAACACCAAGACCGCCAAGCGCAGGCTGGACAGCGCGCTGCTCACCGGCTGGCTCAACTGGGCGCACGGCGTGAACGGCACCAAGACCCTCAAATCCTCAGAGAAGGTGCGGCTGGCCAAGAAGCCCACGAATGCCGCGCTCAAGAAAGCTGCCACCAAGGTGATCAAATCCCGGTAAAAGGCTAGAAAACCGAGGCGTCACGGACGACACGACCGGGGAGCTATCCGCCGTGTCGTCCGCTTGACGTCTCGGAGGAAACCCGTGGGATCTCGCTCTGTGCTCGCCTGCGCGGTCGCGCTGACGACGATCGTGGGCACGGCGCCCGCTGGGAACGCCGGCACTCCTGTCAGCGACGGTCCCACCGTCGGCAACGGCCTGGTCGAGCAGATCAGGTCCGAGAAGAAGGTCCGCTCCATCGTCGAGCTGCGGCCCGGCCAGCCGGTGGGCAAGGTCGCCACGGACGTCGAGCGGGCCTCGGCCGGCGCCAAGGTGCTGGAGTCGTCCGCCTCGGCGGGCTTCCTGGTCGCCGAGGTCGACGCCGCCACCCTCGCCGAGCTGCGCAGGGACCCCCGGGTCCAGGCCGTGTACGCGGACCGGCCGAGCGTGCCCTTTCTGGCCGACAGCACCCGCGTGATCGGCTCTGACCGGGCCAACGCGGCGGGCTGGACGGGCCGCGGCGCCACCGTCGCCGTCCTGGACCTGGGCATCGACGGCGACCATCCCTTCCTGGCCGGCCGCATCGTGGACCAGGCCTGCTTCTCCACCACCGACGCGAGCACCGGGTCCGTGTCCCTGTGCCCGAGCGGCGAGGACTCCCAGACCGGGCCGGGCGCGGCGGACAGCGCGATCCCGCGCTGCATGTCGCGCGGCGTCAACCAGTGCGGCCACGGGACCCACGTGGCCGGCATCGCCGCGGGCCGGAACGCGCCCGGCGCCCCCGGCAACGGGGTCGCCCCCGACGCGGCGGTCCTGCCCATCCAGGTCTTCAGCCGGGTCGACACCGCCACGGGCTGCGGCGGGGTCGGCGCCCAGGCCCCCTGCTTCGTCACCTACACCTCCGACCAGAAGCTGGCGCTGGACTACGTCACCCGCGTGGCCAGGACGTACAACGTGGCCTCGGTGAACATGAGCTTCGGCGGCAGCGGCCCCTTCCAGGCGCACTGCGACGCCGACCCGGAGGCGTCGGCGCTCAAGGGCCAGTTCGACACGCTGCTGAACCTGGGCGTCGCGCCCGTGGTGGCGGCCGGCAACGGGAGCGCGCGCGACGGCGTCGCCTCGCCCGCGTGCATCTCCAGCGCGGTCACGGTGGGCGCCACCGACGACGCCGACGCGGTCGCCGTCTTCTCCAACCGGGGCGCGCTGCTCGACCTGTTCGCGCCGGGCGTGACGATCGAGTCCTCGGTGCCGGACGACACGTACGCGTCGATGAGCGGCACGTCGATGTCCGCGCCGCACGTGGCGGGGGCGTTCGCGGTGATGAAGCAGGCGTTTCCGGCGCTCGACGCGGCGCAGATCCTGCGGCGGCTCCAGGAGACCGGCCGGTCCGTCGTCTACAGCGCCTCCTCCCGGAGCGTCGGCACGCCGCGCATCGACCTGGGCCGCGCGACCTCGGCCGTCACGCAGGGCTGAGCCGCCCCACTTGGCAGGAGTTGGACACACGCGCCCGGCTTCTGCCGCTTAGGGTGGCTCTATGGACCCAGGCAAGGCGATCTTCGAAACCGTCGAGAAGCTCCGGCAGCGGCGCACCGCTCCGCTCGTACTTGAACTCGACCTCACCGAGGGGCTCACCCAGGGGCCGCCCTCGGACCCGCTGGCCGCGCTGCTGTCCATGCGCAAGCCCCGCCTTTCCGACGTGCTGGCCGGGCTCAAGCGGGCCCGGCAGGACTCCCGGGTCAAGGCGCTGATCGTGAAGATCGGCGGCAATCCGATCGGGCTGGCGACCGTCCAGGAGCTGCGCCAGGCCGTCATCGAGTTCCGCGCCTCCGGCAAGCAGACCGTGGCCTTCGCCGAGACGTTCGGCGAGTTCGGCGCCGGCACGATCCCGTACTTCCTGGCCAGCGCCTTCGACCGGGTCTACCTGCAGCCCAGTGGCGACGTGGGGCTCACCGGCGTGGTCCTGGAGCAGCGCTTCCTCAAGAACGCGCTGGGCAAGCTCGGCGTCGACTACGAGATCGGCCAGCGCCACGAGTACAAGACCGCGGCCAACACCTTCACCCAGGACCACATGACCGAGCCGCACCGCGAGTCGATGGCCCGGATCGTCGAGTCCATCACCGAGCAGATCGTGGCCGGCATCGCCGACGGCCGCCGGCTCGACCCCGGCAAGGTGCGCGAGCTGATCGACCGCGGCCCGTTCATCGGCGCCGAGGCGGTGGACGCCGGGCTGGTCGACGGCCTGGCCTACCGGGACGAGGTGTACGGCGAGGTCAAGCGCGCCGCCGGCGAGGACTCCCTGCTGCAGTACGTGTCCCGCTACCACCGGACGTCGGCCGTCAAGAAGCTGCCGCATCCGACCGCCGACGGCATCGCGCTCGTCCACGGCGACGGCGCGATCCGCACCGGCCGCAGCGGCCGCAGCCCGCTCGGCGGGGGCGGCGCGATGGGCTCCGACACGATCAGCGCCGCGCTGCGCGCCGCCCGCCGCGACGAGCACGTCAAGGCCGTGGTGTTCCGGGTCGACAGCCCGGGCGGCTCGTACGTGGCCTCCGACACGGTGTGGCGTGAGGTGGTGCTGACGCGCAAGGTCAAGCCCGTGATCGTGTCGATGGGCGACGTGGCGGCCTCCGGCGGCTACTTCGTCTCGATGGCCGCCGACGTGATCGTGGCCCAGCCGGGCACGCTCACCGGCTCGATCGGCGTGCTCGGCGGCAAGCCGGTGCTGTCGGAGCTGCTGGAGAAGCTCGGCGTGGACACCGACCACGTCGCCCAGGGCGCGAACGCGGGCATGTTCTCCACCTCGCGCGGCTTCTCGCCGGAGCAGTGGGAGCGGGTCAACGCCTGGCTCGACAGGATCTACGACGACTTCGTGGGCAAGGTGGCCGAGGCCCGTGACCTGAGCCGCGAGCGCGCCCACGAGCTGGCCCGCGGCCGGGTCTGGACGGGCGCCGACGCGCGGGCCGGCGGCCTGGTCGACGAGCTGGGCGGGCTGGAGGACGCGCTGCAGCTCGCCAGGAAGCGCGTCGGCCTCGCCGAGGACGCCCCGGTCCGGGTCTATCCCAGGCTCAACCCGCTGGAGCGCCTGCGCGGCCCCGAGTCCAGCGACGACAAGGCCGCGGCCCTGGCCAGGGTGCGCCTGGACTCCTGGGGCCCGCTGGCCAGGCTCTCCGCCGAGCTCGGCCTCCCGGCGACCGGTCCGCTCGCGCTCCCCGCCTGGTACACGATCCGCTAGGCGCCGACCGCGCGGTAGCGGCCGCGCAGGCGGATGAGAGGCCGCAGGCCCGGGGCCACGTAGTCGACGGCCAGGACCCGGGCCACGAACAGCGTGTGGTCGCCCGCCGGCACCACCCGCGTGGTCTCCGCCTCCAGCGCGGCGACGCCGCCGTCCAGGACGATCGCGTCCGAGTGCGGGCCGCGATGGTGCGGGACGCCCGCCACCAGGTGGCGGGCGCTCGGCCGGCCCGCCGCCGCGAACCGGCTGGCCATCGCCGCCTGGCCTGACGACAGCAGGGAGCACGCCCACCGGTCCTGGCGCAGCAGCACCTCGTTGACGTAGCCCCCGCTGCCCAGGCTGACGAGCATCAGCGGCGGGTCCAGCGACACCGACATCAGCGTGGAGACGGTGACGCCCACGTCGTCGCGCCCGTCGCGCACGGTGACGACCGACACGCCCGCCGCGAGCTGCGCCATGGCGTCGGTGAACTCGCTCACCGCCCGGCCCCCCGGATCCGGGCGGGGCGGGTCAGCCGAGGCCGTTCGAGGTCAGCCATTCCCCGGCCACCGTGGCGGGCTCGTCCTTGTTGACGGAGATCTTCTGCATCATGTCGAGCAGCGAGTCCGTCGTCAGCTTGGCGGAGACGCCGTTGAGCGTCGTCCTGACCGTGTCGTCCACCGTGGCCTTGTGGACCAGCGGGGTCACGTTCTGGGCCGGGAAGATGTTCTTGGTGTCCTCAAGGGGCGCCAGCTCGTTGATGGTCATCTTCGGGTCGGTGCTGAAGACGTTGCCCACCTGGATGGAGCCGTCCTTGATGGCGTCGGCCGTCGTGGGCCCCGTCGGCTTCCACTCCTTGAACTCGATCCCGTACACGTCCTTGAAACGCTGCTCCCAGCGGTCCTTGAACTCCGGCGGGCCGCCCACCACCATGTCCTTCGACACCTTGGCCAGGTCGTCCATGGTGGCGGTCTTCTGCGCCGTCTCCTTGGTGACCGAGAGGGTGTCCTTGTCCTCGGCCGGGGAGGAGTCGAGCACCTCCAGCTCGGGCGGCAGCTTCTCCTTCAGCGCGGCGTTGATCTCCTCGGCGGTCGCCGCGGTGTTCTCCTTGTCGACGTAGGCGAGCAGGTTGCCGTTGTACTCGGGCACGATCGTCAGCCCGCCGCCCTTCACCTGGTCGTAGACGACCTCGCGGCTGCCGATCCGCGGCTTCTCCTCCACCTGCACGCCCTTGGCCTCCAGCGCCTGGGCGTAGATCGACGCGAGCAGCACGCTCTCGTCGAAGTCGAACGACCCGATCACGACAGTCCCCCCGCCGGAAGCCGACCCGGTCGGCGTGGCGGCCGTGCTCTGCAGCGGGTTGTCACCGCCGCCGCCGCCACAGCCGGCCAGCGCGAGCGCCGCGGACAGGAGCACCGCCGCGGTGCCGAACATGCGTCTCATCAGTTGTTTCCCCTTCTAGCGGGAGGTTGCACCACTGTCACGTACCTTCAGTCGCCGGCTCACGCCCGGGGAGACGGTCACTCTCTGTACGAGCGTGAATCCGACCTGCACCACGAGCGCGAACAGCACAATCAACACAGAACCCCCGAAGACGCTCGCGTAATCCTGTGTCGCGAAACCGTCGATAACGAACCGCCCGAGCCCGCCCAGACCGGTGTAGGCCGCGACCGTGGTGGTCGCGACCACCTGGATGGCCGACAGCCGCAGCCCCAGCAGGATCAGCGGCAGCGCCACCGGCACCAGCACCTGCCCCAGAACCTGCCCGCCACGCAGTCCCATCCCGTACGCGGCGTCACGCAGCTCCGGGTCCACCCCCCTGATCCCCTCGAAGGTGTTGACCAGGATCGGCGGCACGGCCAGCAGCACCAGCGGGATGATCACCGGCCAGATCGACGCGGTGCCGAGCAGCAGCACGAACAGCACCAGCACGCCCAGCGTGGGGATCGCCCTGGCCAGGTTGGCGGAGACCACCACGACCAGGTGGCCCCTGCCGGTGTGACCGATCAGCAGGCCGAGCGGCACCGCGACCAGCGTGGCCAGGAAGAGGGCCAGCGCGGAGAACTCCAGGTGCTCCAGCAGCCGCACCGGGATCCCGTACGGCCCCGACCAGTGCGCGGGGTCGCCGAAGAAGTCGACGAGCCAGTTCACGTCGCCCTCCTCGCCCGTTCCCACGGCGTCAGCAGCCGCTGCGCGAGCACCAGCAGCCCGTCGGCGACCAGCGCGAGCAGCACGATCAGCCCGATGCCGACGACGACCGGCGGCAGGAACGGGTTCTGGTAGGCGCGGGTGAACAGCATGCCCAGCCCGCCCTGCCCGATCAGCGCGCCCACGCTGACCAGGCTGATGCTGGAGACGGCCACCACCCGCAGCCCGGCGATCACCACCGGCGCCGCGATCGGCAGCTCCACCTGCACCAGCCGGCGCAGCGGCGTGAAGCCCATGGCCACCGCCGACTGCCGGACGTGCTCGGGCACCGCGCGGATCCCGTCGACCACGGCGGGGATGAGCACGGCCATCGCGTAGAAGATCAGCGGGATGATCACGGTGACCGGCGACAGCCCGGTGACCGAGATCAGCAGCATGAACAGCGGCAGCGACGGCAGCGCGTAGAGCACGTTGAACACGGCCGCGGTGGGCTGGTAGAGCCACCGCCACCGGATGCAGGCGAGCCCGAGCGGCAGGGCCAGCGCCAGCCCGGCGACGATCGGCACCAGCGACATCAGCAGGTGGTCGCTCAGCAGGTCCCTGATGCTGCCGGCCCGCCCGGTGTCCCAGTTGCGGGCGATCCACTCCCAGAGTGAGGGAGGCCCGTCACCCATGGACGGCCTCCGTCAGCGCCTCGTCGAGCGCCTGCCGGGTGGCCACCCCGACGACCTTGTCCTGCTCGTCCACCGCCACCGCGTGCCCCGACGGGGACAGCAGCGCCGCGTCCAGCGCCGCGCGCATGGAGTCGCGGCCGTGGCGGAACGTGCCCGCGGGCTCCAGCTCGCCCGGCCGGCCGCGCGCCAGCCAGCCGGCGGCCCGTCCCTCGGCGGTGAGCGCGAGCAGCCACGGCTCGTCGCCCCGCCCGTCGGCGCCCTCCCGCACGGTCAGGTCGGTGCGCAGGCGCAGCCCGCCCGTGGAGACGAACTGCAGGCGGCGGATCCCCCGGTCGCGGCCGAGGAACTCGCGCACGAAGTCGTCGGCGGGCTCCGTCAGCAGCGTCTTGGGGTCGGCGACCTGCGCCAGCTTGCCGCCCACGCGCAGCACCGCCACCCGGTCGCCGAGCTTGATCGCCTCGTCGATGTCGTGGGTGACGAACACGATGGTCTTGTTCAGCTCGGCCTGGAGCCTGATCAGCTCGTCCTGGAGGTTCGTGCGGACCACCGGGTCGACCGCGCTGAACGGCTCGTCCATGAGCAGCACGGGCGGGTCGGCGGCCAGCGCCCTGGCCACCCCCACCCGCTGCTGCTGCCCGCCGGACAGCTGGAACGGGTAACGCTCGCCCATCGCGGGGTCCAGGCCGACCCGCTCAAGCAGCTCCATGGCCCGGCCGCGGGCCCGCTTGCGGTTCCAGCCGAGCAGGTACGGGACGGTGGCGACGTTGTCGACGACCTTGCGGTGCGGGAAGAGGCCCGCCTGCTGGATCACGTATCCGATGCCGCGGCGCAGCACCGGGGGATCGACGGTGTCCACGGGAGCGCCGTCGAGCAGGATCCGGCCCTCGCTAGGGTCGATCATCCGGTTGATCATCCGGAGCGACGTCGTCTTGCCGCACCCCGAGGGGCCGACGAGCACGGTGATCTCCCCCGTGCGCGCCTCCAGGCCGAGGCGGTCCACGGCGACCGTCCCGTCCGGATAGCGTTTGGTGACAGCATCGAAAGTGATCACGCGCGACCTCCCGCATCGAGCAGGGCCGCGACCCCCTGCCACGACCGCCGCATGATCTCTTGAACCCACAGACTACGGCGATCCATCCCCCTCTGTCCTAGCGGGTCCGAACTGAACCGCTTCACCGACCTGCGATTCCCCAGTAATTCGCCCTTCGGTAGTGCGCTCCACCAGGGATTGTTGGCATGATTGCCTCCACAACCTCCAGATTCACCGGCGCACCCCCTCCCCCTCAGCGTCCGCCCTTGCTATTAAGAGGAACCGGTCAACGTGACACACCCGCTCACCGATCAGCGCTCCCGTCGCGAGCAGATCGCCGAGCTCTACGACGGTCACGCCGCCGGGCTGTTCGTCTACTGTGCCGACCAGCTCGGCGATCTCGGCTCGGCGGCCGACGTCCTGGAGTCCGTCCTCACCAGCGCGCCGGAGGATCCTCCCCGGGCCGCCCTGTACGCGTTCGCCCGCCGGGAGATCCACCGGCGCGACGTGGTCTACGCGCCGCCGGTCGTCGATCCGCTGACCGACCCCGTGTCCGCGCTGGTCGAGCGCATCCTGCGCGAGCTTCGGCCGCAGCAGCGCGAGGTGCTCGTGCTCGGCCACGTCTGCGGGCTCGACCTGGCCGAGCTCGCCTGGGTGCTCGACGTGGCGGCCGACACGGCGGAGGAGCTGGCGCTCAGCGCCGCCCACCGGTTCCGGCAGATACTCAACATGGCGCTGGCCGCGACGGGGGCGGGCGGCTCGAAGCCGGTGGCCGACGTCTACGGCGCGCTCGCGGTCGCGCCGCTGCGCGACGTCTTCGGCCGCCTGCCGTGGCCCGAACCACCCGGCACCCTCCGCATCCACCTGGCCGGCTCCAGCACCGCCGATCCCGCGCCGCTGTTCGTCAAGCCGCGCTGGCCCGTGCCGCCGGCCTGGCCGCAGCCCCTCGGCACGGCCGACCCGGCGACCACGACCGTCCTCTTCCCCCGCGACCTGCTCAGGCCCCCCTCGCCGTCGCGCGTCCCCGACCACGACGCCACCACGACGCCGATGCCCAAGTTCCGCGACGACGTACGCGAGGGCCCGGCCTCCTTCGACACCCTCCGCGCGAACCCCTTCGACGCCCTGCGCTCTAACCCCGCGTCCCCGGCCTCCTTCGACGCGTTGCGCTCGAACCCGGCGTCCTCAGCGCCCTTCGACGCCCTGCGCTCGAACCCCGGGTCCTCGGCGCCCTTCGAGCGCCTGAGGGGAAACCCCGCCTCGCTGAAGCCCTTCGAGGCCCGCCCGACCCCCTTCGAAGCCTTCCGCCCCCGGCGGCCCTCCCAGCCCGGCGCTGCTCAGCCCGGCCCTGCTCAGCCCGGCGCTGCTCAGCCGGGTCCCGCTCAGCCTGGCGCTGCGCAGCCCGGCGCTGCTCAGCCGGGCCCCGGCAGGTCCGGTCCCGCTCAGCCGTCCGGTCCCGCTCAGCCCGGTCCCGCTCAGTTCGCCCCCGGCCGGCCGACGCCGCGGGGGGCGAAGCCCGGTATGGGCGAGCCGCCGATGGCCGCGCCCACCGGTTTTCTGACCGGCGGCGACGTGCTCGACGACCCGAGCGGCACCAGCCCGGCGGTCGGCGGCCTCCCGGACATGGCGGCTCCCATGACCGGCGACTTCCTCGCCCAGCCCGGCCCCGCCCGCGAGGCCGGGCCGCTGTTCACCCCGCGCGCCCAGCCAAGGGAGCCGGTCTACCGCATGCCGGCCGCCCCTTCAGCCCCGGAGCCGGAGACGCCCCCGATCCAGGACCTCCAGCCCCAGCCGGCGAAGCCCTCCCTTGCCGACTCCCCCACGGCTGACGCCCTCAAGGCCGACTCCCGTACCTCTGACTTCCTCAAGGCCGACTCTCGTACGGATGGGTCACGTACGGGTGAGTCCGGACAGCTTCGTACGGCGGGTGGCGGGGAGAAGGCGGATCCGCTGGCGACGAAGCCGCGTCCCGCCCTTCGGAAGCCGCAGGCGCAGAAGGGCCGCAAGCCGTCCCCCGCCAAGAACAGAAAGAAGAAGAAGCGCCGCAACCGTCACCACGACTGGGCATGGGAGCTGATCGGCTTCCTGATCTGCGTGGCGATCGCGATGATCGTGTTCTTCTCGGTCCCCATGATCCTCAAGCCCTGACCGGCCCGGGCCAAGCCGGGACCAGCGCCGTCACCGGGGCGGCCTGGGCAGGCTCAGCCCGAGCATGGCGATCAGCTCCCGCTGCACCTCGTTGACGCCGCCGCCGAAAGTGAGCACCAGGCCGCCCTTGACGCCCCGGTCGGTCACCTCGATCAGCGCGGCCGTCTCCGGATCGGCCGGGTCGCCGTAGCGGGCCAGGATCTCACCGACGAGCCGTCCCGCCTCCTGCATCCGTTCGGAGGCATAGATCTTGGTGGCGGAGGCGTCGGGCGCGCCCAGCCAGCCGAGGTCCATGTTCGCCGCGACCTGCCAGTTCAGCAGCTCGTTCGTACGGGAGAAAGCCCGGACGCGGCCGAGCACGCGCCGTACGTCGGGCTGGTCGGCCAGCCCGGCGCGGCGGGCCCAGGCCAGGAGGCGGTCGTGGATCTGGGCGAGGTTCCCGGCGGGGCCGAGCGTGACGCGCTCGTGGTTGAGCTGGTTGACGATCAGGTCCCAGCCCTTGTCGACCTCGCCGACCACCATGTCGACCGGGACGCGGACGTCGGAGTAGTAGGTGGCGTTGGTGTGGTGGCGGCCGTCCATGGTGGTGATCGGCGTCCAGGAGAAGCCGGGGTCGTCCGTGGAGGCGATCATCATGGTGATGCCCTTGTGCTTCTTCGCGTCGGGGTTGGTGCGGGCGGCCAGCCAGATGTACTGGGCGTAGTGGGCGCCGCTGGTGAAGATCTTCTGACCGTTCACCACGTAGTGGTCGCCGTCCAGCACGGCCGTGGTGCGGAGCGACGCGAGGTCGGTGCCGGCCTCGGGCTCGGTGTAGCCGATCGCGAAGTGGCACTCTCCCGCGAGGATGCTCGGCAGGAAGCGTTCCTTCTGCTCCCGCGTCCCGTACTGCATGATCGTCGGTGCGACGGTCTGCACGGAGATGAGCGGGTACGGGACGCCGGCGCGGGCGATCTCGTTGGCGAAGATCTGCTGCTCGATGGGGCCGAGACCGGCGCCGCCGTACTCCTCCGGCCAGCCGAGGCCGAGCTTGCCGTCGCGGCCCAGGCGGCGGCAGTGGGCCATGTACGCCTCGCCGAACGGATCCTCGGCGATCTTGGCGCGCTCCTCGGGAGTCAGGCAGGCGGCGAAGTACGCGCGCAGCTCGCCCTGGAGGCGGCGCTGTTCTGGGGTCAGGTCGATGAGCATCAGGCGAGCGCTCCGATCAGGTCGAGCTGGGCGTCGGCGCCGCCGAGCAGGTGCGCCAGGTGCTTGGCGTGCGCGAAGTAGCGGTGCAGCGGGTACGTCACGTCGAGCCCCAGCCCGCCGTGCAGGTGCTGGCAGGTGTAGAGCGCGCGGGCCGCCTCGCTCGTGTGGTACGCGGCCAGTGCCAGGTCCTCCTCGGCGGGCAGCCCTTCGGCCAGCCGCCAGGCCCCGGACCACATGGCGACGTCGAGCGCCCGCGCCGCGATGTAGACGTCGGCGACCTGCGTGGTGACGGCCTGGAACTCGGCCAGCGCGCGGCCGAACTGTTTGCGGTTCCTGACGTGCTCGGTGGTCAGCCGCAGCGCCCCGGCCAGCACCCCGGACGCCTGCGCGGCCGTCGCGGCGGTGTAGAGATGGCGCACCCCCGCCACCACCTCCGGACCGGCGACCCGCTCCGCCGGTGCCGCGTCGAACGTCACCGTCGCGACGACCTCCCCCGTCGAGGCGAACTCCGACACCGCGACCACGGCGGCCTCGGCCGCCGGGGCGATCCCGGACGCCGGGGCGGTCGCCTCGGCCGCCGATGCGGAGCCGGACGCCGGGACGGCGGCGTGGACCAGGAAGAGGCCCTCGTCGGCGGTGACCAGCAGGTCGCCGTCGGGGTAGGCGACGCCGCACTTGCGGCCGGTCAGCACCCAGCCGCCCGCCTTCCGCTCGGCGGTGGTGGCGGGCGGGTCGGCCAGGGCTCTGCCCGGCTCCCTGATGGCGACCGTGGAGACGGTGGCGCCGGTCAGCCGTTTCTGCTGGTCAGGGGTGCCGTACCGGCTCGCGGCCAAGGTGCTCACCAGGGTGGCGGCCAGCGGGCCCGGCGCCGCCCGCGCACCGGCCTCGCGCAGCACCACCGCCATCTCGACGGGCCCCAGCCCCGCGCCGCCCGCGTGCTCCGGCACGCAGATCGCGGTCAGCCCGGACTCGCGCAGCGCCTGCCACAGCCGTCCGTCGTACGGTGCGCCGCCGCGTTCGTGCGCCTCCAGCCGCTCCTGGCTCGCCTCCTTGGCGAGCAGGCCGGCGGCCAGGTCTCGCAGGGCTTCCTGGGTCTCGTCAAGGTCGAAGTCCATCTGCCCTCCACCAAGCGCTCGGTCAACCGAATCGAAAACTAGAACAGATTCCAATATCTGTCCAGTGCCAATTAATCCGAATAATCCTCGATATATCCGCGTAACGGGGAAGACATGCACTGATAGGCCTTCTTTGTGACCGGCGAGTAACAAGCCGGGGCATCGGGAAATCAGATAACGTGTTCTTATGCGTACCCCGCAGGCGGCCACTCGCGGAGCCATCGCCACACCCCCCACCCACCCTGAGGGGACCATGGAGCACGACCTCACACCCGACGGCCTCACGTCCGGCGGATCCTCTCCCGACGGCCAGGGCGCCCGCTCGCGCAGCCAGCACCAGCGCCGCAAGCGCATCGTCCAGGCCGCCGCGGCCCTCGCCTCGCGGGGCGGCGTCGAGGCCATGCAGATGCGCACCGTCGCCGAGCGGGCAGGCGTGGCGCTCGGCACGCTCTACCGCTACTTCCCGTCCAAGATGGACCTCGTCGTGGCCGTCGTCGGCGAGGAGATCGACCTGCTGGAGAGCAGCATCGAGCGGCGCCCGCCGAGCGCGGCCACCCCGCCGGGACGCGCGGTCGACGTGCTGATGCGGGCCACCAGAGGGCTCATGCGCGAGCCCGAGCTGGCCGACGCGCTGATCCGCTCGCTCATCCTCGCCGACGACGTCGAGATCCCGCTCGGCGACCGCATGGCCGGCCTCCTGCTGCGCGTCTCCACCGGCACCACCCCCGAGCAGGCCACCGAGGAGCAGCTCGCCCTCGCGGGCTCGCTGGCGAGCGTGTGGGTCCAGGAACTCCTGGAGATCCTCCGGGGCCGCCGCACCCACGACCAGATCCAGCGCCGCATCGAGCTCGCCGCCGACCGCCTCCTCTCCGGCCTCTGACCCACCGGGACGCTCCAGCGGCCCGGCGACTCGTCCCGGTCGATCCGATCGCGGAGCCGGCGGACTCGGCACCATGTTGGTCTGGCGGACGGTTGGCCGGATCTTTGCGGATGTCGGCTTCGCGATCTCTCGCCCGTACGGGGACAGAAGGCGCAAGCTGGTACGCATGAGGATGCTTGCGATCACTCAGGACGCGCTCGGTGGCCCTGAGGTGCTGAGGATGACGGAAACCGACAAGCCGGTGCCCGGCCCGACCGAGGTGCTGGTGCGGGTGGAGGCCACCGGCGTCAACCCGACCGACTGGAAGACGCGCGCCACGGGCGGGCTGCTGGGCGAGCCGCCGTTCACGCTCGGCTACGACGTCTCCGGCGTGGTGGAGGGCTCCGGCCTCGGCCAGGCCCTGTACGAGCCGGGCGACGAGGTGTTCGGCATGCTGCGCTACCCGTACGGCAACGGCGCCTACGCCCAGTACGTCACCGCGCCGTCCCGTCACTTCGCCCGCAAGCCGCCCAGCGTCGACCACGTGCACGCGGCGGCCGTCCCGCTCGCCGCGCTGACCGCGTGGCAGGCGCTGGTGGACGTGGCCGGGCTCAGGGGCGGGCAGCGGGTCCTCGTCCACGCCGCGGCCGGCGGGGTGGGCCACTTCGCGGTGCAGATCGCCAAGGCGCGGGGCGCGTACGTGATCGGCACGGCGAGCGCGGCCAAGCACGGGTTCCTGCGCGGGCTCGGCGCGGACGAGCTGGTCGACTACCGCGAGGTCGACTTCGCCGAGGTCGTCGGCGACGTGGACGTGGTGCTGGACGGCATCGGCGGCGACTACGGGCGGCGCTCGCTGCGCACCATGCGCCGGGGCGGCACGATCGTCACGCTGCCCCTGTCGGTGATGGACGAGGGCGTGCACGACGAGGCGGCCGCGCTGGGCGTCAGGTCGGCGGTGATGCTGGTCGAGCCGGACCACGCCGCCATGCGCGCGCTGGCGGCGCTGATGGAGGCGGGCAGACTGCGCCCCGAGGTGGCCGCCGTGCTGCCGCTGCGGGACGCGGCCAAGGCGCACGAACTCGGCGAGAGCGGCCGTACCACCGGCAAGATCGTCCTCACCGTGCCGCACTGACCCTGACCTGCGCGTAAGCGATCTGTCGGTGGCGTCGTCTATACAGGACTGTATGACCGAGAGGCCATCTAACGAGGAGTTCCTCCGGCAGGCCGATCCGATGCGCCGGGAGCTGCTCGCCCACTGTTATCGCATGATGGGCTCGGTGCACGACGCCGAGGACCTGGTGCAGGAGACCTACCTGCGGGCCTGGCGCCACTACGACGGGTTCGAGGGCCGCTCGTCGCTGCGCACCTGGCTCTACCGCATCGCCACCACGCAGTGCCTGACCGCGCTCGACAGCCGAGGGCGCAGGCCGCTGCCGACCGGGCTGGGCGCGCCGGCGTCCGAGCCGACCGCGCCGCTGGTGGAGCGTCACGAGGTGCCGTGGCTGGAGCCCGTCCCCGACGGGATGGTGGGCGCGGGCGGCGACGACCCGGCCGCGATCGTCACCGCCCGCGAGAGCATCCGGCTCGCGCTCGTCGCGGCCCTGCAGCACCTCCCGCCGCGCCAGCGGGCGGTGCTGGTCCTGCGTGACGTGCTCAAGTGGCGGGCCGCCGAGGTGGCCGAGGTGCTCGACACCACGACCACGGCGGTCAACAGCGTCCTCCAGCGCGCCCGCGCCCAGCTGGAGGAGGTCGCGCCGAGCCTCGACGACCGGCCGGAGCCGCTCACTCCGGACCAGCGCGAGCAGCTCGACCGCTACGTCGAGGCGTTCGAGTCCTACGACGTCGGGGCGATCGTCGAGCTGTTCACCAAGGACGCGGTCTTCGAGATGCCCCCCTTCGACGGGTGGTACCAGGGCGCGGAAGACATCGCCCGGCTCGTGCAAGCGCAGTGCCCCGCAGAGGCGCCTGAGGATCTGCGGCTGGTTCCGGCACGGGCCAACGGGCAGGAGGCGTTCGCCCTCTATCTGCGCGAGGGCGACATCTATCGGGAGTTCGCGCTGCAGGTGCTCGACTTCGACGGGCCGCAGGTCAGCCATGTCGCGATGTTCTTCGAGCCGGGGATGTTCGCGCGGTTCGGGCTGCCCGCCTCGTTGCCCGCCGGGGCTTCCGGATCAAAGTAGAACAAGTTACAGTCGCGACCAGAGTAACGTTCTGGAGGAGACTGTGCGCACACCCGTCATCGTCGAGGCCGTCCGCACCCCGATCGGCAAGCGCGGCGGCTGGCTGGCCGAGCTGAAACCGCAGCAGGTGCTGGCCACCGCGCTCAACGGGCTGATCCAGCGGGCCGGGATCGATCCCGCGCTGGTCGACCAGGTGTTCGCGGGATGCGTGACGCAGGCGGGCGAGCAGGGCGGCCACGTCGGCAGGCACGCCTGGCTCTACGCCGGTCTCCCCTACCGGACGGGCGTGACCACCGTCGACGCCCAGTGCGGCTCCTCCCAGCAGGCGGTGCACCTCGCGGCGGCCATGATCGCGGCCGGGGTGATGGACGTCGGCGTGGGCTGCGGCGTCGAGGTGATGAGCCGGGCGCCGCTCGGCAGCAACGTGCTGCCGGCGAACCCGCGGCCCGACGACTGGAGCATCGACCTGCCCGACCAGTTCACGGCCGCGGAGCGGATCGCCCGGCGGCGGGGGCTCACCCGGGAGCGGCTCGACTGGTTCGGCGCCCGGTCCCAGCAGCGGGCCGCCAAGGCGTGGTCCGACGGGCGGTTCGAGCGCGAGATCGTCCCCGTCGGGACCGTCACCAGGGACCAAGGGCTGCGCGAGACCACGGCTGAAGGGCTGGCCCGGCTCAAGCCGGTGCTGGGCGAGGAAGGGCTCCACACCGCCGGCACCTCCTCGCAGATCTCCGACGGCGCCGCCGCCGTGCTGCTGATGAGCAGGGAGGCCGCCGCACGCCACGGGCTGCGCCCCCGGGCGCGGATCCTGGCCCAGACGCTCGTCGGCGCGGAGCCGTACTACCACCTGGACGGGCCGGTGGACGCGACCGCGAAGGCGCTGGCCGCGGCCGGGATGACGATCGGCGACATCGACCTGTTCGAGGTCAACGAGGCGTTCGCGTCGGTGGCGCTGTCCTGGGCGCAGGTGCACGAGCCCGACCTCGACCGGGTCAACGTCAACGGCGGCGCGATCGCGCTCGGCCACCCGGTCGGGGCGACGGGCGCGCGGCTGATCACCACGGCGCTGCACGAGCTGGAACGGTCGGACGGCTCGACGGCGCTGGTGACCATGTGCGCGGGCGGCGCCCTGGCCACCGCCACGATCATCGAGCGTCTCGCGTGACCCGTCGTTCGTACGCCGAGCAGCGCCCGCTGGACCTCGGCTTCGGGGTGTGGAGCGTGCCCGTGCCCATCCCCGGCAATCCGCTCGGCTACACGCTCGTGTACGCGATCGAGTCCCCGCGCGGGCCGGTGCTGGTGGACGCGGGGTGGAACCACCCGGAGGCGTGGGCGGCGCTGCGTGACGGGCTGGCGGCGGCGGGGATCGACGTGGCGTCGGTGCACGGGGTGGTCGTGACCCACTTCCATCCGGACCACGCCGGGCTGGCCGGGAGGGTCAGGGAGGAGTCGGGCGCCTGGATCGCCATGCACGAGGCGGACGCGGCGATCGTGGACATGATGAACGGCGTCCCCTCGGACGTCCGCGGGTCCTTCCAGGTCGACATGCTCCGCCGGGCCGGCGCGCCGTCGGAGGACCTGCCCGAGGGCCCGGCGGCCGACGGCAGGCAGGACCCGCCCGCGCCGGCGGACCGGCGGCTGCGGGACGGCGACCTCGTCGACCTGCCCGGCAGGAAGCTGCGGGTGGTGCACACCCCCGGTCACACCCCCGGCCACGTCTGCCTGCACCTGGAGGACGCCGACCGTCTCTTCACCGGCGATCACGTCCTGCCCGGCATCACCCCGCACATCGGGATCTATCCCTTCGACCGGGACGACGTCGACCCGCTGGGCGACTTCCTGGAGTCGCTGACCAGGGTCGGCGAACTGGGAGAGCTCGGCGCCCTGCCCGCTCATGAATGGACATTTCCAGATGTGGCGGCACGGGCCGCGCAGATCCGTCACCATCACGAGGAGAAGCTCGAACGGCTCCTCGCCCTGCTGGCCGAGCGCGCGGAGCCGCTGACCATCTGGGAGACCGCCGCCATGATGACCTGGAACCGGCCCTGGTCCGAGCTGCCGCCGATGCTGCGAGGCATGGCGGCCGGCGAGGCCGCCGCCCACCTGCGCACCCTGGAAGTCCGCGGCGTGCTCCGCCGCCTGCCGGGGGGCGATCCGGTACGTTTCCAAGCCCTAGAATCGTAGACATCCGATGTCTAGGGAGAAAAGCGTGGCGGTCACCGACGCGGCCATCGACAAGATCAAGCAGATGATCCTCTCGGGCGAGGTCGCCCCGGGAGACCGGCTGCCCAAGGAGGCCGACCTCGCCGAACGGCTGGGGCTGTCACGCAACTCGCTGCGCGAGGCGGTGCGCGCGCTCGCCCTGATCAACGTCCTGGACGTGCGGCAGGGCGACGGCACCTACGTCACCAGCCTGGAGCCCCGGCTGCTGCTCGACACCATGTCGTTCGTCCTCGACCTGCACCGCGACGACACCGTGCTGCAGTTCTTCGAGGTGCGCCGCATTCTGGAGCCGGCCGCCACCGCGATGGCCGCCGAGCTGATGACCGACGACGACATCGACGAGCTGCGGGTGATCCTGGAGTCGCTGCCCGAGGAGCCGACGATCGAGGAGCTGGTCGCCAACGACCTGCGGTTCCACCAGCGGATCGCGCTCGGGTCGGGCAACAGCGTGCTCTGCTCGTTCATCGAGAGCCTGTCGGGGCCGACCACCCGGGCGCGCATCTGGCGCGGCCTCACCCAGGAGGGCGCGCTGGCCAAGACCCGCGAGCAGCACACCGCGATCTACGAGGCGATCGCCGCCCGCCAGGGGGAGGTGGCCCGTGCCTGGGCCACCGTCCACGTGGCGGGCGTCGAATCCTGGCTCCGCAAGGCCCTCGACTAACGCAGTCCGAGAAGGCCGTCCTTCAGCAGGCCGGGCTCCGGGATCTCAAGGTCCTCAAGGTCTTCGAAGGGGAGGACCTCGTCCTCGGCCGGGGGCGTGATCACCAGGAGGTGTCCCCAGTCGGTGTATCGGGTGTCGACGATGGCAGAGAAACTCTGATTCTCGGAGGTGCGCAGACGCTTGATCAGGCCCGCGCCGTCAGTCCAGAGCCGATAGTCGATCGTCCGCTTACCGAACTCGGTCTTCGGCACGCCGTCGAAGTGGGCGCCGTAGTAGGACTTCGCGGCCTCGTACAGCTCCTTGTACGTCACGACCCCCTCATAGAGGTAGCCGCCGGAGACCCTCTGCGGACGCTCGCCCTTCAAGGTCGCCTTCAGCACGGCCGGGTCGAACACGTTGATCGGCTGCTGGGTGGCGGCGAGGATGGGCAGCAGCGGACGAGCTTCCTTGACCGCCTCGGCGCCCACCCACCGCTTTCCCGGGGGAAGCAGCTTGGCCAGGTCCTCACCACCGAGGTACAGGTGCCGCTCGAATCCGAGCACCTCGGTCGTGCCTGTTTCTCCCGTCGCTGTCTCCGCGGAGGCGTAGGCGGCGACGGGGCCGGACGGGGCGAGCTGGACACCGCCCTTGGTCCGATTGCGCGTCGTGGCCTTCTCGAACCCCAGCTTGACCAGCTCATTCAGCTTGACGCCACGTTCGGACTTGAGCTGCTTCTGCAGCGCCCGGACGGGGTCGGGGGCGGCGGTCCGGGCGGCGGCCGGCGGGGCCGTGATCAGGGCGGCCAGTGTGGCGGTTACAACCGCGAGAACGAACCGCCTCACGACTGGCCGGTGCCGGCGTACGCGTCCGTCAGGACCAGGTCGTTCACGGAGTTCGCGGTGCCGGGGCGGCTGCGGTCCTTCCACTCGACGACCTCGGCCCTGGCCGGGGCGGTGACGATGAGGTGCTCGCCCCAGCTGGAGTAGCGGGTGTCGATGGTGCGGTACGCGCCGGAGGTGGCCCGCTCGGTGGTCGAGAGCCGCACGGGCAGGCCCCGGCCGTCGGTCCAGAGCTTCCAGGAGATCGCGGTCTTGGCGAAGGAGCCGCGCGGGGCGCCGTCGAACAGCTTGCCGTAGTGGCCCTTCGCGGCCTCGTACAACTTGGCGTACGTGATCGTGCCCTTGTAGTGACGGCCGCCGGTGACCGCCTTGCCACCCTTGCCCTTCAGCACCGCCTTGAGCACGGCCGGGTCGAACACGTTGATCGTCTGCTTGCTGGCCGTGCCCAGCGCCAGGTTGGGGTGGCCGCTCTGCTTCACCCGGATCCAGAGCTTGTCCTTGGGCAGCAGGTCGGCGACGGCCTCGCCGGAGGTGTAGACGGACGTGCCCACGGCGGCCTTCTGGCCGGGCTTGGCGCCCAGGCCGTCCTGGCTGCGGGTGTCGGAGGCGTCCTCGACGTCGGCCCACGAGGCGACCGGGCCGGTCGGGGCGAGCTGGATGCCGCTGTGGTAGCGGGTCCTGGTGGACGCCTTGCCGGTCACGGTCCGCGAGATCTCGGCGATGCGCACCCCGCGCTCGTGCCGCAGCTGCGCTTTGACGGCCTGCGCCGGGTCGGGGGCGGCCTGGGCCACGGCGGGGGTCGCGGGTAGAGCCGCGGCCAGCGCGACGGCCGCGGGGAGGATCCAACGCCTCATGATTCTGATGTCCTTGGGAGGGGGGATTGCTTGGGAGAGATCATCCTTCCAGAAGCCGGCGGGGGTTCGCTCGTCCATTCGCGAATAACCGGGTAGTACGGCTGTGTGGCTGACAAACTCACGCAATACAGGAGCAAACGCGACGCCAGCCGTACCCCCGAACCCGTGCCCCCGGCATCCCCCGCTCCCGGTGGCGGCGACTCCTTCGTCATCCAGGAGCACCACGCCCGCTCCCTCCACTGGGATCTCCGCCTGGAACGCGACGGCGTGCTCGCCTCCTGGGCCATCCCCAAGGGCCTGCCGTCCGACCCCGCCACCAACCACCTGGCCGTGCACACCGAGGACCACCCGATGGAGTACCTCACCTTCCACGGCGAGATCCCCCAGGGCGAGTACGGCGGCGGCACCATGACGATCTGGGACCAGGGCACGTACGAGACCGAGAAATGGTCCGAGCGCGAGGTCAAGGTCGTCCTGCACGGCTCCCGAGCCGAGGGCCGGTTCGTGCTGTTCCAGACGAACGGCAAGAACTGGATGATCCACCGCATGGATCCCCCGTCCCGCGCTCCCCTGCCGGACGTCGCGCCCATGCTCCCTTCGCGCCGCTCCCGCCTGCCGCGCGACACCGCCGCGTACGCGTACGAGTTCGCCTGGGGCGGGCGCCGCCTCCTGGTCCCGATCGAGGGCGGCCGCACCGCCGCCGCCCGCGAGCACCCGTGGCTGCGGGCGCTCGCGGCGTCGTTCGGCAGCCGCACCGCCCTCCTGGACGGCGAGCTCGCCACCCTCTCGGGCGCCGAGGTGCTGGTCTTCTACGACCTGCTGTACGACGACGGCCGGGTGTTGCTGGACGAGCCTTACGAGGTCCGCCGGGCGGCCCTGGAGGCGCTCGACCTGTCGACGCCCCGCTGGCAGACCGCCCCCTCGTGGCCCGGCGACGCCCGGCCGGTCCTTGAGGCGGCACGCCGGCAGGGCCTGCCCGGCGTGGTCGCCAAGCGCCTCGACTCCCCCTACGAGCCGGGCGAGTCGGCGGCCTGGCTGTTCATCCCGTCCTGACGCCGTACCAGGACGGCGAGGGCGAGCGCCACCAGCAGCGCGCTCACCCACAGCGGCGAGCGGAACCCGTAACCCGCGCCGATGGCGAGACCGCCCAGCCAGGGACCGAGCGCCGCGCCGACGTTGAACGCCGCCGTGGCGAACGCGCCGCCCAGCGTCGGCGCGCCGGCGGCGGCGTAGAGAACCTGGGAGATCAGCGTCGAGCCGACGGCGAACGCGAGCGTCCCCTGGACGAGGACGAGCACGACCGTCGCCACCGGGCTCCCGGCGGTCAGCGCGAACACCACCCACCCGGCGAGCAGTGCCGCCCCGCCCAGGACCAGCAGCCGCGCGGGCCGTACGTCGGCGACCCGGCCGGCGACGGTGACGCCGGCGAACGAACCGAGGCCGAAGAGCGCCAGCACGGCGGGCGCCGCGGCCAGCGCAGGCTCAGGATCGCCATCAGCGGCGCGCCGACGATCATCCCTGCGGCGAACGCCGAGGTGAGCCGGCCGGCTTCCGGGATGGTCACGCCCAGATCCTGGGCGATGCCCGGCACCAGGCCGGACAGCATGAACTCGGACGTGCCCATGGCGCGCATGATCTGCTCCATGCGCTCCAGTTGCGTCCCGGTGAACACCCGATGCCGGAACCAGGCCGCGGAAACCACGTGGGCGTGCAGGACGAAAACCAGTGTCTACCTGTGCTCATGTGCCCATGCTCAGCCATGAACCAGCGGTAAGGTCATGGCGTGCAGCTCCGGTACAACTTCCGGCTCCACCCGTCTGCTGGTCAGCGTCAAGCGCTGGCTCGGGCGTTCGGGTGTGCACGGACGGTGTTCAACGACGGGCTGCGCGCCAGGCGGGAAGCCCACGCCGGCGGCTTGCCGTACATCTCGGATGCAGACCTGTCCAAGCAGGTCATCACCCAGGCGAAGAAGACGCCGGAACGCGCCTGGCTGGGCGAGGTCTCCGCCGTGGTGCTCCAGCAGGCGCTGGCCGACCTGAACACGGCCTACCGCAACTTCTTCGCCTCCCTGTCGGGCGAGCGGAAAGGACCGAAGGCCGCGCCGCCCCGCTACCGCTCCCGCAAGGACAACCGGCAGGCGGTCCGGTTCACCAAGAACGCCCGCTTCACGGTCACGGCGGGCGGGAAGCTGCGCCTGCCGAAGATCGGCGACGTGCCGGTGCGTTGGTCTCGTGATCTGCCCGCCGAGCCGTCGAGCGTGACGGTCATCAAGGACGCGGCGGGGCGGTACTTCGCCTCGTTCGTGGTCGAGACCGGCGCAGATCCGTTGCCGCAGGCGCCGGACGAGGTCGGTATCGACTTGGGGCTCACCCACTTCGCGGTGCTCTCGGACGGCCGGAAGATCGACAACCCGAGGTTTCTGCGCCGCGCCGGACGACGGTTGAAGAAGGCTCAGCAGGCCCTGTCCCGCAAGGCCAAGGGGTCGGCGAACCGGAAGAAGGCCGCGGCCCGGGTCGCCCGTGCTCACGTCAGGGTGGCCGACGCGCGCCGGGACTTCGCGCACAAGCTCTCCACGCGGATCATCCGCGACAACCAAGCGGTGTATGTGGAGGACCTGTGCGTGAAGGGCCTGGCCCGCACCCGGCTGGCCAAGAGCGTTCACGATGCGGGCTGGTCGCAGTTCGTGACCATGCTGGAGTACAAAGCCGGACGGTACGGCCGGGGCTTCGCCAAGGTCGGCCGGTTCTTCCCATCGAGCAAGTCGTGCTCGGCGTGCGGCGCCGTGGCGGGCACGATGCCGCTGAACATCCGGTCGTGGATCTGCCCGTGCGGAGCGGTCCACGACCGGGACGTCAACGCCGCGATCAACATCCTCGCCGCCGGACGGGCGGAGAGGCTAAACGCCTGCGGAGGGACCGTAAGACCCGCCGCCTAGCGGAGGGCAGGACCCAGCGAAACAGGAAGCCACAGAGGTGCCGCACGTGCGGCACGGGCTGAATCTCCGGCCTGCACGCTGGGGAGCGCGTCAACGTCTTGACGCCTCTGGGCTGGACACGCCCGGCAACCTAACAACGGGCGTCCTGCGATGCCAACCGATTATCCGCCTGGCTCGCGTCCCTGGGTCAGCGGAGGTGGCGGGCGAAGAACCGCAGGGTGCTGTCCATCTCGAACAGCGGAATCTCCGCGTGCTTGCCGGGGTTGGCGTGCAGCGTCTTCTCGGCCGAGCCCAGGGCGTCGAACAAGGCCAGGCTCTGGGCCCTGGGGACCCGCTCGTCGTCCCACTGCACCAGGAACTCCACCGGGACGGTGATGCGCGCGGCGTCCCCGGCCGATGACAGCGCCCCGCCCAGCCCCAGGACCGCCGCCTGGACCCGGGGCTCGGCGGCGACGAACGGGACGCCGAGCCCGCAGCCCAGCGACACGCCCCAGTAGCCCACCGGGCCCGTGCCGACGTGGTCGAGTTCCTGGACCGCGTCCAGGACCGCCCGCCACTCCGGTACGGTCCGGCGGGCCACGAGGGCCTGGAAGGAGGCGATCAGCGGAGCCAGTTCCTCTCCGGCTTCCTCTCCGGCGTCCGCGCGGGCCTGGTTCGCGGTCGCGATCCGGTCGTACTCCTCCTCCTTCGGACGGTCTCCATGGCTGGGCACGTCGACCGCGACCACCGCGTAACCGCACTCGGCCACGAAGCGGCCCGCGCGGAACACGATGCCGGGAGCCTTCTTGTGCTGGCCGCCGCCGTGGCCCATCAGGACGAGGGGTCGAGGGCCGGTGGCGTCTTCCGGCGTCCACAGCACGCCGGGGATCTCACCGAGGGTGAAGAGCTGTTCGGAGACGCCGTCGGACGACGTTTCAGAGGTGAAGCGCATAGCGATTGAAGCCTTTCGGGATGCCTTCTTCGGGCACTCCCTAGGCCATGCGGGGGAGGGAGCCCCGACCTGTCACAGCGTTGATCGGTCTCACCTCCTCAGTCTTTAGCGGCGCATGCCGCCGCCGAACGTATCACGGAGGTGGTGGGATGCGGGCGATGCCGGTGAGCGCGTTGTGGGAGGTTGGCTGAGTGCACATATCCGAAATATCGGCGGATCGGCCGGGCCTACCCGGCGTGGTCGCCGAACGCCTCGACTCCCCCTACGAGCCGGGCGAGTCGGCTTCCTGGCTGTTCATCCGGTCCTGACCAGCTCGCGTACATCGTGCAGCTGGACGACCTGCGACGTGGCCAGGATATGCGGGTGGCGGGCGAAGGCGTCCCAGGAGACCTAGACGTTGTGCGCGGTCAGCGTCGGCACCGGGCCGGGCTCGTACATGTCGGCCAGCACTCCGGCGGGCTCGACCCGGCCGACGGTGCACACGGTGGCATCGGCGCGCAGCATCGGGCACTCGCTCAGCGCGATGTCGACGCAGGCGCGGCAGGTGGGCGGCGCGTTCGTACGGCCCCCTCGCCCGCTGTCGTCGACCTCGAACACGGGCGGGACGAGGATCCACCACGACCGGCCGGTGCCCGGTTCGGTCGCGGGGCGGGAGCAGACCTGGCACAGCAGCCGGTCCATGCACAACCACTGCCGTCTCGTGTTGAGCTTGCGCATCCGCTCGGGGCCGCGCTTGCCGACACGCCTGCGCAGGTCCCGCACGCGGGCGCGCAGGACGCCGCCGACGCGGTCGCCCTTGCGCGGGATCTCGTACGCCAACCGCAGCCCGCGGTCCGATCCGTCGTGCGGCTCGAACACGAGCCGGTCGCGTACCTCCTCGCGGGCGTAGGCGATCACAAACGGGACGACGCTGTAGCCGCTCACGGCCGGTCCCACAGCTCGACGTAGATCATCCGTCCGGTGTGCGTGGCCTGCTCCCCGTACGCGTCGGCGAGGCGGGACAGCAGGTGCTGGTGCGCTCGTGGTTCCGGGAACGGCAGGACGGCTCGCCGTTCGGTCCGGCGATAGAGGAGCAGGGCCGTCACGGCAGCTTGGAGTACACCTCCGACACGATGCAGGCCCCGCCGGAGATACGCGAGCGGCTCGGCCTCGCCGAAGCGGACGGGCACTGGCACGACGTCATGCGCACCGCCTACCTGTTCTCGACCAAGGACGAGGGGCCGTGGATGCTGCTGACCTCATGGGAGCCGCTGGCGTTGACGAAGGGCACGCCGATCGCGTTCCCCGAAGGCGGCGAGTTCGCGGGTCAGGGCGTGCCACGCCGCATGGCCTCCATCGGGCTGATGGTGGACGCCTGGGACGAGCGGGTGTCGGCGCGGGTGGCGACCCACAAGGAGGCGAAGCGGCTCGACATCGGCGCGGGAAGCGTGGTGATGGTGATCCAACGGGCCCACCTCGCCGGCGATCGAGTGGTGGAGGTGGCGGACATCGTGGTGCCCGCGGAGTCGACCATGCTGGCGTACAACGGCCCGGTCGGCGATGCGGCGGCTACCTCGTGAGGTTCGCGCCGCAGCCACGGCGTTGGACTCCTATGGCACAGCAGAACAGAACTACAGTTTCAGCAGGGTGAAGCTGACGATGTTCGGAGTGAACTCCTCGTGACCGAGGGATTGACGATGGACAGCGATACTCCAGACATCAGCCCGCCGCCTTGTGCTCGGTTGGAGATGTCTCGCCGGTGGTGAATGACCAGGTGTAGGGCGCCATGACATTGCCGGAGTCGTTCTTGGCCCCGCTGACCTCCACCCGGTACACGGTCGAGACGGCGAGCGGCGCCGCCGGTGTGAAGGTCCACAGGGTGTTGCCGTTGTCGCTGCTAAGCGCCCCCTGTGCGGCCGTGTCCGATGGATCCTTGATGATGACTTGGACGTCGGTCACCGCCTCGTTGATCGTCATCATGACCTTGATGTCCGGGGGCGCATCGGTGGCATCCCGGCCGGGTTCGAACCCGCTCACGGTCGGAACGTCAGCCCCCGTGGTGAACGACCAAGTGTGCGGGCCGGACATGACGTTGCCCGCCGCGTCCTTCGCACCGGACACTTCGACGGTGTATCGGGTATCGACGGCCAGCGGCTGCTCGGGCAGGAACGCTGCGATGTCTTCGTTCTCCTGCTGGGAGTTGCCTGCGACCGGGGAGCCGTCGGGGCCCTTCAGCTCCATCCGCGCTTCGGTGACCGACTCGCTGAACACGGCCCAGATCTCGGCCTTGGGATGTACTCCCGCCGCGTCCTTCTCTGGGCCAGAGGCGACCGCTGTGGGCGGATCGGTGTCCTCGACAGGTGGATCGATCTGTTCCGGTGGTACGGAAAGGAGCGGGTCGTTGCTATCGCGAACTGACCGAGTGTCGACCGCCTGCAACTGCTCCAGCAGTTCCTCCGCGGTGATGTCCTCAGGGTCGGGCAGCGCCGGATAACCGCGAAAGCGATCTGGATCGTTCATGAACGCTTCCCACTCTTCGGACATCTGCGGCTCAGGTTCGCCTTCGTAGTAGAAGCGCATCACCTCAGACATGGACAGCCAATCTATTCACCAGGGCGCAGCAGAGCTACCGCAGTTGCTGGCGGCTAGTGCTGCCGGAGACGATCAGCGGGTTGGGTGGGAGTCTCAGCCAGGGTACGGCCAACCCACCACGGCATGAGCGGCCAATCACCCATACGAAGGGCGACCAAACCACCACGTGATTAGCGTCCAAACCACCGCTGATGTGCGATGCTGACCCCATGGCGCATACCCCCTTGGGCAGAGTGGTCGTCCGGCACGCGGAAACCCTCGTGAAGGAAGCCCTGACGGACACACGGGTGGTGCTGATCAACGGCGCCCGCCAGAGCGGCAAGAGCACGCTCGTGAAACAACTGGTCAACGAGCACGCGGCAGAGTGGCGCGATCTGGACGTGGCGTACATTCTCCAGGGCGCCCGAGCGGATCCCGATGGCTTCGTCGACGTTCCCGGCATGATGGTCATCGACGAGATCCAGCGGGCACCCGAGTTGCTGCTCGCCATCAAGGCTCAAGTCGACGCCGACCAACGTCCCGGTCGGTTCCTCCTGACGGGCTCGTCCCGTGTTCTCGCGCTGCGAACGTTGCCTGACACGCTCGTGGGACGGATGGAAACGATAGAATTGTGGCCCTTCTCCCAAGGAGAGATCGACGGCGCCCCCGACGGCTTCATCGATGCCGTGTTCGACCAAGGGCCAGACCTACGTCACACCGCCGATGTCTCACGAGCCGACTATGCGGAACGCGTCGTGCGGGGCGGTTTTCCGGAAGCGGTGGCGCGGGTGAACGATCGCAGACGGCGGCGCTTCTTCAGCTCCTATGTCGATCATCTGATTGCCCGCGACATGACCGCGTTGCTGGAGATCGAACGAGTGGCCGAGCTGCGCGTGCTCATCCGGCTACTCGCGGCACGTTCCGGACAACTTCTCGTCAGCCAGTCCCTCGGTGGTGAGGCAGGGCTGCCGGCCACCACGGCCTCCCGCTACCTGAACCTGCTCGAAGAGGTCTTCCTGATCAAACGCATACCTGCCTGGTCGAGAAACCTGAGCAACAGGGCCATCCGCACTCCCAAGGTGGCGTTCGTGGACTCCGGGATCGCCGCATACCTGCTCGGCGCCGACGCACGGGGCCTCGTACGTCCTGGGGGACAGTTCGGCCCCCTTATGGAGGGGTTCGTGCTCATGGAGCTCGCCCGCCAGCTGACCTGGGCGGAAGAGCAGGTGGACCTCTACCACTACCGGACCAAAGACAAGGTGGAAGTGGACGCGGTCCTGGAAAACCGCCGGGGTCAGGTCGTGGGTATCGAGGTCAAGGCCGCATCGACCGTACGGCCGGACGATTTTCGAGGACTGCGGCACCTCGCCGACCGCCTTGGGGACGACTTCATCGCCGGGATCGTGCTCCACACGGGAACGCAGACGCTGCCGTTCGGGGATCGGATGCGGGCGATGCCGGTGAGCGCGTTGTGGGAGATTGGCTGAATGCGTATATCCGAGATCTCAGCTGATCAGCCGGGCCTGATCGATCTGCAGCACGCCGCCTACCGGGTCGAGGCGGAGATCATCGGCGATGACCGCATCCCGCCGCTGCACGAGACATCCGAGGAATTGCGGGCCCAGCCGCTCACCTGGCTGGGCGCGTTCGACGACGACGGCACGCTCCTCGGGGCCGTGGCCTGGCAGGAGACCGCCGAGGAGGTGGACCTCGACCGGCTCATGGTGGACCCCGGCGCGCACCGGCGCGGCGTCGGGCGGGCGCTGGTGAAGGAGGTCCTGGCCAGAGCCGGCGAGCGCGGGGTCGTGGTCTCCACCGGGCGCGACAACACGCCTGCCAGGACGTTGTACGAGCGACTCGGGTTCACGCTGACCGGCGAGGCCGAGCCGGTGCCGGGCCTGTGGGTGGTCCACTACGCCTCAGGCGGTTAGGCGTCATGCCGCCGCTTGACCCTGACGCAGGGTCAGGCTCCCAGCATCGTGGCATGACCAGCGACAGAACACCGCGGCACTTCACGATCCACCACGACGGCGTCACGATCCCGGTGTCCCGGGGCGGCCGGGGACGACCGCTCGTCCTGTGCCCCGGGCTGCACTCGACGCGGGCCCACCTGCGCGAGCTGGCCGGCCTGCTGCGGCGCGACCACGACGTGGTGACCTTCGACCTGCGCGGCCACGGCTTCGCCTCGGCCGCCGGCCGGTACTCCTTCGAGGGGTTCCTGAGCGACCTCGGCGCGGTCATGGCGGAGCTGTGCCTGCCGGAGGCGCCCGTGCTGGCGGGTTACTCGCTGGGCGCCGACCTGGCCGTGCACCATGCCGCCGCGCATCCCGGCTCCGTCTCCGGGCTCGTCCTCATCGACGGGGCGAACCCGGTGCCCGAACCGTTCGTCACCGAGGCCGTCCTTCCGGCGTTCCGGGCCATGTGGGCGGATCTGGCGACACGGCAGGAGGCCGAGAGGGGCACCGCACGCCAGGTGCTGCTCACCGCCGAGGAGACTCTCGACCTGAATCTCGAGATCGATGCCATCCGGTCCGAGATCCTCGACCGATACCGGAGGATCGACGTGCCCATCAGCCTGATCATGTCCACCTCGATGGCCGGCGACGGGCCGCCGAGTTTCAACGCGAACTGGCGTGCCGGCGCCGAGCGGCTCGTCCGCGAACATCCGCACATCGCCCTGACCTGGCTCGACGCCGACCACCAGCTGGTCTTCACCCATGCCCAGGACATCGCCCGGATCGTCCGGGATTCGACCGGCCGGGTGTGATGCTGACCATCGGCGAGCTGGCGTCGTACGCCGGAGTGACGGTCCGCGCGGTGCGGCACTACCACGCCAAAGGGCTGCTGCCGGAGCCGGAGCGGGACCGCTCCGGCTACCGCAGGTACGGCGCCGACGCCGTGGTCGAGCTGATCAGGATCCGCACCCTCGCCGAGGCCGGGGTGCCGCTGGCGCGGGTGCGGGAGCTGCTGCGGGCCGACGAGGAGGAGTTCGCCGCGTCGATCGCGGACATCGACAGACGCCTGCGGGCGGAGATCCGCGAGCGGCGGCGGCACCGCGAGCGGATCTCCCGGCTCGCCTCCGGAGACGGCCTGGCGCTGCCCCCGGAGGTGGTCGAGTATCTCGACCGGCTGCGGGCGCTCGGCGTCGACGAGCGGATCGTCCAGGCCGAGCGCGACGGCTGGATCCCGCTGGCCGCGCGCTCACCCGAGCGGGTCCCCGGCTGGATGGCGCGCAAGCGGGAGCAGCTCGACGACCCGCGGCTCGCCGGCTTCTACCTGACCCTGAGCCAGGCTCTCGACCGGACCGACGACGACCCGCGGCTGGTCGAGCTGGCCGACAGACTGGCCGCCTACCTCACGCGGATGGCGGACGAGCGGGGCGAGGAGTACGTCGACGACACCGATATCGACTCGCCGCTCGCCCGGCTGATGGACACGCTGGCCTTCGACGTCGTGCCGCCGGCGCGCCGGCTGATCGCGTTGCTGGAGCAGCGGGGCTGGACGGGCTGGACCAGGCTTGAGCGCGTGCCGCCTGATCAGCGCCCCTCGTGAAGCAGGCCCTCGGCGCGCAGCTCGGACCAGAGCGCGCCGGGGACGGGCCGCTCCATCGACGCGGCGTTGGTCCTGACCTCGCCGGGCGAGCGCGCGCCGAGGACGATCGCCGCCGTCGCCGGGTGCCGCAGCGGGAAGGCCATCGCGGCCCGTGGGAGCGTCACCCCGTGGGCCGCGCACACCGAGGCGATCCGCCGGGCCCGGTCCACCAGCTCGGGCGGGGCCGGGTGGTAGTCGTAGGTGCCCGACGGCTCGGGCGTCGCGAGGAGGCCGCTGTTGAAGACCCCGGCCGCCAGCACCCGGACGCCCCGCGACGCGCAGGCGTCCAGGAGCGGCAGGCCCGACTGGTCGAGCAGGGTGTAGCGGCCGGCGAGCATGACCACGTCGAGGTCCGTCTCCCGGACGAACCTCAACGGCGCCCGCCACTGGTTCATGCCGACCCCGATGGCCTTGACCACGCCCTGCGAGCGCAGTTCGGCGAGCGCCGGGTACGCCTCCGAGAGCGCCTGGTCCAGGTGGTCGTCCGGGTCGTGGATGAGCGCGAGGTCGACGCCCGGCAGCCCGAGCCGCTCCAGCGACTCCTCCAGTGAGCGGAGCACGCCGTCGCGGGAGAAGTCCCACACCCGCTCGAAATCACCCGGCACGTCGAAGCCCTGGGTGTCCCTCCGGACAGAGGACGAGGGCACCAGCAGCCGGCCGACCTTGGTCGAGAGCACGTACCCGGACCTGCCGCGGAGCGCCGCGCCCAGGCGGCGCTCCGACAGGCCGAGCCCGTAGTGCGGCGCGGTGTCGAACAGGCGCACCCCGCTCTCCCAGGCCGCGTCGACGGTGGCGCGGGCCTGCTCGTCGGTGACGGCCGAGAACAGGTTGCCGATGGGCGCGGCGCCCAGGCCGACGCGGGGCAGCGCGATCACGTCAGCTCCCAGACCAGCCGGAGACCGCCGGAGTCCTTGTCGAAGTCGCCGTCGAGGAGCCGGTTCATGCGCGCCTGCCACGCCCGGTCGGCCGGGTGGTCGCGGAGCGCGGCCTGCAGTGCGGCGTAGTCGTCGGCCTCGACGAAGTGGAACAGGTCCAGCCCGTCGCGGTAGATCCGCCACGAGTGCAGGCCGTGCGCGCGCATGGCCCGCTCGAGCTCCGCCGGGAGCTCGGCGTGCTCGCGGTCGTAGACCTCCTCGCAGCCGGGCTTCAGCCTGGTACGCAGCGCGAGCCGTTCCATCAGTCCTGTGCCTTCCCGCCGGCTATCCGGCTGATCATGAGGGCGAACAGGATGATGGTCCCGTAGACGACCGGCTGCCAGAAGCCCGAGACGCCCTGGAGCGTGAGCAGGTTCTGCACCAGGCCGATGACGAGCACGCCGGTGAGCGCGCCGAGGATCGTGCCCTTGCCGCCGTCCATGCTGACGCCGCCGATGACGGCCGCCGCGAACACCATGAAGATCCAGTTGACGCCCATGCCGGAGCCGATGGCGCCGAGCCGGCCGGTCTCCAGGATGCCCGCCAGCGCGGCGAGCGTGCCGCCGAGGATGAACACGCCCCACAGCACCCGGTCCACCCGGATGCCGGCGGCGCGGGCCGCGTCGATGTTGCCGCCGATCGCGTACAGGGACCGGCCGACCCGCAGGTAGGCGAGCCCGGCGATGCCCGCGGCGAACAGCGCGCCGGCGATCCAGATCGAGGCCGGCAGGCCGAGCCAGACGGCGCCGCCCAGGTAGAGCATCGACTCGGGCAGCTCGAACAGCGTCTTGCCCTCGGTAGGGCCGAGGTGCAGGCCGTGCACGATGATCAGCATGGCGAGCGTGACGATGAACGCCGACAGCTGGAACTTGATGATCAGGAACCCGTTGAACGCCCCGATCGCGGCCCCGATGAGCAGGCAGAGCGGGATCACCAGCACGGCCGGCAGCCCGATGCCGAGCCCTCCGGCCGACACCGGCACGACCAGGAGCACGGCCAGGGCCGGCGCCATGCCGACGGTCGACTCCAGCGACAGGTCGAACTTGCCGGAGATCAGGATCAGCGCCTCGGCCAGCACCAGCAGCGAGATCGCGGCCTGCTGCTGGAGGACGTTGGTCAGGTTGCCGGCCGTCAGGAAGACCGGGTCCAGGAACGCGCCCACGATCAGCAGGAGCACGATCACCGGGACCAGCGTCAGGTCCCGGAACCTGGCCAGCCTGAGCCGGGGCACGGCCGGGGTCAGTGCGGTCGGTGTGGTCACTCTTCGATGCCTTCCATCACGGCCACGAGTTCGTGGTCACTCCAGCCACGCGGCACGTCCTTGACGACCCGTCCGTGGAACATCACCAGGACGCGGTCGCAGATCCGCAGGTCGTCCAGCTCGTCGGAGACGAGCACGGCGCCCGCGCCCCGGTCGGCCGCGTCCTCGACAGCGCCGAGCAGCGCCTGCTTGGCCTTGACGTCGACGCCCGCCGTCGGGTTGATCACGACCAGCGCGTCCGGGTCGTCGGCCAGCGCCCGGGCGAACACCACCTTCTGCGCGTTCCCGCCGGACAGGTCGCCGACGGGCTGGTCGGGCCCTTCGGTCTTGATGTCCAGGTCCTGGATCATCCGTACGGCACGGGCGCGGCGTCTCGCGGGTGAGACGGCGCCGAGCCGGCCCAGCTTGTGCGCGATCGACATCGTCCCGTTCTCGGCCACGGACAGCAGCGGCACGAAGCCCTGGTGGTGGCGGTCCTCCGGGACGAACCCGAGCCCGGCGGCGAGCGCGGCCGGGACGTCGCCCGGCCTGACCGCCCTGCCGTTCACGGTGACGGCGCCGGTGTCGGCCCGGCGCAGGCCGACCAGGGTCTCGGCGAGCGACACCTTGCCGCTGCTGCCTGACCCGGCCAGCCCGACGACCTCGCCTGACCGTACGGACAGCTCGACGTCCTGGTAGCGGCCGGCGAGCGAGAGGCCGGACGCGGCCAGCACCACCGCCTCGCGCGGGGTGCGGGCGCGGGCCTGGTAGGCCGCGGTCGCCTCGCCGGTCATGGCGTCGACCAGCTCGTCGTGCGGCAGGTCGGCGACGGGTGAGGTCATGATGTGCCGGGCGTCGCGGAAGACCGTGACGCTCTGGCAGATCTCGTAGACCTCGTCCAGGTGGTGCGAGATGTACATCATCGTCACGCCCTGCCGGCGCAGCGCGCGCATGCGGTCGAACAGCCGCTCGATGGCCGGGCCGTCCAGGCGCGCGGTCGGCTCGTCCAGGATGATGAAGCGCGCGCCGAAGGAGAGGGCGCGGGCGATCTCCACGAGCTGCCGCTGCTCGACGCCGAGGTCCCCGGCCAGCGCCCCCGGGTCGACGTCGACCTCGTACGTGTCGAGCAGCTCGCGCGCCCTGGCCCGCAGCGCCCGCCAGTTGATGAGGCGGCCCTCGGTCTGGCGGTTGAGGAACAGGTTCTCGGCCACGGTCAGGGCGGGGATGATCGTGGACTTCTGGTAGACGCAGGCGACCCGCTGCCGCCAGGCGTCGCGGTCGGCGAGGGCGGGGGCGGGCTCTCCCGCGAACCGCACCTCGCCCTCGTCGGGCCGCTGGAGCCCGGTGAGGATCGACACCAGCGTGGACTTGCCGGCGCCGTTCCTGCCGACGAGCGCGTGGGTCTCGCCCTCCGCGATCGAGATGCCCGCTCCGTCGAGCGCCGTGGTCGGGCCGAAGCGCTTCACGACATTTCGGGCTTCAACGTGATAAGTCATCACTTGACCTGATTGCCCCAGAGGGTCTGGTCCTCGACGTTGTCCTTGGTGACCAGCGGCGCGGGAAGCTGGTCCTCAAGGCCGTTCGGCAGCTCGATGATCGTGCTGTCGTGGTCCGTCGCGCCCGGCTCGAACGTCTTGCCCTCCAGCGCCGCCTTGGCGTAGTAGAGGGCGTACTTCGCGTACAGGTCGGCCGGCTGCGAGATGGTGGCGTCGATCTCGCCCTTGCGGATCGCCTCGAACTCCTGCGGGATGCCGTCGTTGGAGATAACGACCACGTGCTCGGGGTCGTCGGGCGGCAGCAGCAGGCCCTTCTGCTTGAGCACCTGCAGCGTCGGGGCCAGGTGCACGCCGCCCGCGTGCATGTAGACGCCCTTGACGTCGGGGTGCTGCTCCAGCCGGGTCTGCAGCATGGACGCGGCCTTGCTGCCCTCCCACTCGGTGGGCTCGTCGAAGACCGTGATGCCGGGGAACTTGGTCTTCATGCACTCGCCGAACGCCTCGGCCCTGTCGCGCCCGTTGATCGAGCTGAGCGCGCCCATGAGCTGCACGACCTTGCCCTTGCCGCCGAGCCGCTCGCCGAGGAACTCGCAGGACTTGGTGCCGTAGGCGCGGTTGTCGGCCCGTACCACCATGTAGACCTTGCCCTTGTCGGGGCGGGTGTCGACGGTGACGACCGGGATGTTCTTGTTCTCCAGGTTCTGCAAGGTGCTGGCGATGGCGCCGGTGTCCTGCGGGGCCATGACGATCGCCTTGGCGCCCTGGCCGATCAGTGCCTGCACGTTGTTGACCAGCTTGGCCACGTCGTTCTGCGAGTTCGTGGCCGGCATCAGCTCGACGCCGAGCTCACCCGCCATCTCGGGGACGTACTTGATGTAGGAGTTCCAGAAGTCGGAGTCGGCGCGCGGGTGGTCGATGCCGACCTTGCCGCCTTCCCCTCCCGCTGCCGGGGTCGTGGTGGCGTCCGAACCGCACGCGGCGAGGGCGGCGACGAGGGCCGCGCAGGCGGCCAGCGGCTTGAGCTTCATCAGGGGGGTTACCTTTCTGGATGGTGCGGGCGGAGCCTCAGCCCCTGCATGCCGCCGTCCACGGCCAGGGCCGTGCCGGTGGTGGAGCCGGACTCGGGGCCGGCCAGATACGCGATGGCGGCGGCGACCTCCTCGGCGCTGACCAGGCGGCCCATCGGCTGCCTTGCTTCCAGCGCCGCCCGCTCGGCCGCAGGGTCGTCGGCGGCGTCGAGCAGCCGGGCGACCCAGGGGGTGTCGGCGGTGCCCGGGTTGACGCAGTTGACGCGGATGCCCTCGTGGATGTGGTCGGCGGCCATCGCCAGCGTGAGCGACAGCACCGCGCCTTTGGTCGCGCTGTAGAGGGCCCGCACGGGCAGGCCGGCGGTGGCCGCGATCGAGCACGTGTTGACGATCGAAGCATGCTCCGACCTGCGCAGGTACGGCAGCGCGGCCCGGCTGACGCGGACCATGCCGAACACGTTCACCTCGAACACCCGGCGCCACTCCTCGTCCGGGTTGTCCTCGACCGTGCCCTGGGCGCCGATGCCGGCGTTGTTGACGAGCACGTCGACGCCGCCGAGCCGGTCGGCCGCCTCGGCGACGGCCCGGCGCACCGCGGCGTCGTCGGCGACGTCGGCCGCGATGCCGATCAGCGGCTCGCCGGGCGGGTTCAGGTCGAGGCAGGCGACCTTCATGCCCCGCCCGGCGAGCAGGGTGGCGGTGGCCAGGCCGATGCCGGAACCGCCGCCGGTCACGATGGCTCTCAGGTTCACGTGTTCCTCCAGACGTCTCCGCCGGGGTAGGTGTGGGCCGCGATCGACTCGGCGTGCATCTCGGAGCTGAAGCCGGGCGCCGACGGGGCTCGGTAGCGGCCGTTCTCGATCACCACCGGGTCGGTGAAGTGCTCGTGCAGGTGGTCGACGTACTCGATCACCCGGTTCTCCATGGTCCCGGTGACGCTCACGTAGTCGAACATCGACAGGTGCTGCACCAGCTCGCACAGGCCCACGCCGCCGGCGTGCGGGCACACCGGTACCCCGAACCTGGCCGCGAGCAGCAGGATCGCGATGTTCTCGTTGACGCCGCCGACCCGGGCGGAGTCGATCTGCAGGTACGAGATCGCGCCGGCCTGCAGCAGCTGCTTGAACACGACGCGGTTCTGCACGTGCTCGCCGGTGGCGACCGGGACGGGTTTGATGCCTTCGGCGATGGCGGCGTGGCCGAGCACGTCGTCGGGGCTGGTCGGCTCCTCCACCCAGTGCGGGCCGAACGGCTTGAGCGCGGTCACCCACTCGATGGCGGAGGCGACGTCCCAGCGCTGGTTGGCGTCGACGGCGATGGGATAGTCGGGGCCGCACACCTCGCGGGCCACGGTGAAGCGGCGCACGTCGTCGGCGAGGTCGGCGCCGACCTTGAGCTTGATCTGGCCGAAGCCCTGGTCGAGCGCCTCCTGGCAGAGCCGGCGCAGCTTGTCGTCGTCGTAGCCGAGCCAGCCGGGCGAGGTGGTGTAGGCGGGGTAGCCGGCGCTCTTGAGGTGCTCGATGCGCTCCCGCTTCCCGCTCTCCGCATTTTTCAAGATCTGGAGGGCCTCGGCCGGCGTGAGCGCGTCGCTCAGATACCGGAAGTCGACGAGCTCGACGATCTCCTCCGGCGTCATCTCGGCCAGCAGCAGCCAGAGCGGCTTGCCCGCCCGCTTGGCCTTGAGGTCCCACAGGGCGTTGACCACGGCGGAGATCGCCATGTGCATGACGCCCTTCTCCGGCCCCAGCCAGCGCAGCTGCGAGTCGTAGACCATCTCCTTGTAGAGCGCGCCCAGGTCCTCGGCGTCGCGGCCGATCACGTACGACTCCAGCGCCGAGATGGCGCCGGTCTGCACGTCGTTGCCGCGCCCGATGGTGAACGCGAACCCGTGCCCGGCGTACCCGTCGTCGGTCCTGAGCACCACGTAGGCGGCCGAGTAGTCGGGGTCGGGGTTCATCGCGTCGGAGCCGTCGAGCTCCCGCGAGGTCGGGAAACGCACGTCGTGCGTCTCCATCGCGACGATCCGGTACGAGCCCGCGCCCTGTGTCGTCGTCATGCCTGACCCACCGTCTGTCGCTGCCGGCCGAGGCCCTCGATCTCCAGCTCCACGACGTCACCGGCCCGGAGGTAGGGCTGGCCGGGCATGCCCATGGCAACCCCGGCCGGGGTGCCGGTGTTGATGAGGTCGCCGGGCTCCAGCACCATGAAGTGGCTCAGATAGCGGACGATCTCCGCCACGTCGAAGATCATGTCCTTGGTGGAGCCGTCCTGCCGCTGCTCGCCGTTCACCCAGAGCCGGAGCGCCAGGTCCTGCGGGTCGCCGACCTCGTCGGCCGTCACCAGCCAGGGGCCGAGCGGGTTGAAGGTCTCGCACGACTTGCCCTTGTCCCACTGGCCGCCCCGTTCGAGCTGGAACTCCCGCTCGGACACGTCGTTGGCCACCGCGTACCCCGCCACCGCGTCGAGGGCCTCCTCCCGCGACTCCAGGTAGCGGGCGTGCCTGCCGATCACGACGGCCAGCTCGACCTCCCAGTCGGTCTTCACGCTGCCGCGCGGCACCAGCACCTCGTCGTACGGCCCGACCATGGTGTCGCTCGCCTTCATGAAGACGACGGGCTCGGCGGGCGGCTCGGCGCCGGACTCGGCGGCGTGGTCGCGGTAGTTCAGCCCGATGCACACGATCTTCCCCGGCCGGGCGACGGGGGCGCCGACGCGCAGGCCCCCGGCGTCGGCGACGGGCAGCGTGCCGCGCTCCAGGGCCTCCCGCACGCGCGCCACTCCGCCGGAGGCGAGGAAGGCGCCGTCGATGTCGGGCTCCCCGATGTCGCGGAGGTTACCGTCGGCATCCATCACCACCGGTCGTTCCTGGCCTACGGGTCCTACTCGCAGCAGCTTCACACCGCGTCCTTCAGTCATACATCGGATGTCTCGCCTCCCGATGCTGAAGGCGGCCTCGGGTGCGTGTCAAGAGCCTCACGCTGGTTAAATCCGATCCGTGACCTGAGGGTCCGGACCGCCGTGCTCTGACTGCCCGCCGCACGGAACAGGAGAAACATCGGAGGACATCACGGGCTTACGCGCAGGTGAAACAGCCCTTACAGGTTGACCGGCCGCTTTCCCGCCAACTTGACGGCCGTACAGACGCGTAATAGAACCCGTTTCAGCAGGGTTTCGCGAAGTGTTCGATCAAGAGGGTGAGCCGGGTGCACATCGACCTCGTAGACCAGGACCGTTACGCTGACGCGGGTCCCCCGCACGAGCAGCTCGCCTGGCTCCGGGAGCACGATCCGGTTCACTGGCACGAGGGCGAGCCGGGATTCTGGGCCGTCACCCGCCACGAGGACGTGGTGCACGTCTCGCGCCACTCTGAGCTGTTCTCGTCGGCACGGAAGCTGGCCCTGTTCAACGAGATGCCCGAGGAGCAGCGGGCGCTGCAACGCATGATGATGCTCAACCAGGACCCGCCCGAGCACACCCGCCGCCGCTCCCTGGTCAACCGCGGCTTCACGCCGCGTGCCATCGGCGCACTCGAACAACACATCCGCGACATCTGCGACGACCTGCTGGACCAGCTCGGCACCGAGGCCGACTTCGTCACGGAGGTCGCCGCTCCCTTGCCGCTCTACGTGATCTGCGAGCTCCTCGGCGCCCCCGTCGAGGACCGTGACAAGATCTTCAACTGGTCCAACCGCATGATCGGCGCCCAGGACCCCGACTACGCCGCCTTCCCGGAGGAAGGCAGCGCCGCCGCCGCCGAGGTGTACGCCTACGCCAACGAGCTGGCGGCCAAGCGCCGCGCCAACCCGCGCGAGGACATCGTCACCAAGCTCCTGCAGACGGACGAGAACGGCGAGACGCTGTCGGAGGACGAGTTCGACCTGTTCGTCCTCCTGCTGGTGGTGGCCGGCAACGAGACCACCCGCAACGCGGCCTCCGGCGGCATGCTCGCCCTGTTCGAGCACCCCGGCCAGTGGGACCGTCTGGTCGCCGACCCGTCTCTGGCCGCCACGGCCGCCGACGAGATCGTCCGCTGGGTCTCCCCCGTCAACCTCTTCCGCCGCACCTCCACCAGGGACCAGACGCTCGGCGGCAAGACCATCAAGGAGGACGACAAGGTCGTCGTCTTCTACTCCTCCGCCAACCGCGACACCTCGATCTTCCCGGACGCCGACGTCTTCGACATCGGCCGCAACCCCAACCCGCACATCGGCTTCGGCGGCGGCGGCGCCCACTTCTGCCTGGGCAACCACCTGGCCAAGCTGGAGCTCCGGGTCCTCTTCGAGCAGCTCGCCCGGCGCCACCCCCGCCTCCGCCAGACCGGCCCTGCCCGCCGCCTGCGCTCCAACTTCATCAACGGCATCAAGGAGCTCCCGGTCGCCATGAGCTGACGACGTCGCATCCGTCCGACCTCGACCGGCGGGCGCGGCCGGGGTCGGACGCCGACCTCGAAGTCCTCGCCGAACGGAGGCCGCTCCCACAGAGATGGTGACAGTATGTGACCATGCGAACGCCCCCAGCGAAATCCTTCAACACCGCCGGTCCGTGCGACCCGCGCCTCCATTACATGCTGCCGCCCACGCCGCGGCTTCCCGAGGCACGGACGCTGATCGACATGGACCGGTACTTCGTGGTCCACGCGCCCCGGCAGACCGGTAAGACGACCGCGCTGGAAGCCCTGGCATCCGAGCTGACCGCAGAGGGCGACATCGCCGCCCTGATGTTCTCCTGCGAGCGCGCCAAGTCGGCCGGTGACGACTACGCGGCGGCGGAGGAGATCCTGCTGAAGTCCCTCCGCCAGGCCGCCGAGTGGTCGGGATGGCCGGAGGAACTGCTGCCACCGGATTCTTGGCCGCAGGCTCCGGCGGGCACCAGGTTCGATTCGGCGCTGACCGAGTGGTGCCGCCGCAGCCCGCGCCGGGTGGTGCTGCTCATGGACGAGGTCGACGGCCTGCAGGGCAACAGCATGATCAGCATTCTCAGTCAGCTCCGTGACGGGCACAACGCGCGGCCGAAGGGGCGTCCGTTCCCCGCGTCCGTGGTGCTGTGCGGGCTGCGCGACGTGCGTGACTACAAGGTCGCCTGCGGCGGCGACGCCGACCGGTCGAACCCGATCAGCCCGTTCAACATCGTCACCAAGTCCCTGCGCCTGGGCGACTTCACCGCCGGCCAGATCGGCGAACTGTACGAACAGCACACGGAGGCGACCGGACAGGAGTTCACCAAGGACGCCGTCGACCGGGCCTTCGAGCTGACCCAAGGACAGCCATGGCTGGTCAACGCCCTCGCCCACGAGATCATCGTGGAGATGGGGGTGACCGATGCCGTCACCGTCGCGCGGGTGGATGAGGCCAAGGAGCGGCTGATCCGGGCGCGGGCCATGCACCTGGACTCCCTGATGGCGCGGTTGCACGAGCCCCGGGTCAAGCGGGTGATGGAACCGATCGTGGCCGGCGACCTCTACACCGACTCCGCCTTGTCCGACGATCTGTCCTACGTCCGTGACCTGGGGCTGATCAAGCAGAAACCCCCGCTGGAGGTGGCCAACCCGATCTACCGGGAGGTCATCCTGCGCGTGCTGGGCGATTCGTCGCAACAGAACGTGCGCGCGGACCCGCGGAGTTTCGTGCTGCCGGACGGCCGGTTCGACCTGCCCCGGCTGCTGGAGGAGTTCGTGGTCTTCTGGCGCGAGCACGGCGAGGTGCTCATCCGTCAGGAGAACTACCACGAGGCCGCCTGCCAGATCATCCTCATGGCCTTCCTGCACCGCCTGGTCAACGGCGGAGGCTATCTCGATCGCGAGTACGCCGCCGGCACCAAACGCCTGGACGTACTCGTCCGCTGGCCCTACACCGGCCCGGACGGCGAACGCCTGATGCAGCGCGAGGCGATGGAGCTGAAGGTCTGGCGAGCCGGCAAGGACGACCCCCTCTCCGACGGCCTCGCCCAGCTCGACGGGTACCTGGACCGGCTCAGCCTCACCACCGGCGTCCTGGTGATCTTCGACCGGCGGCCCGAGGCCGCGCCGTGGAACCAGCGAGGCACGTTCGAGCAGGCGACCACATCGTCCGGCCGCCAGGTCACCGTTCTCCGTGGATGACCCCGAACGCGCCACGTAAAGGGGGTTCTACCCGTACGACCTGCCGCGGCGGGAGGTGCGGGGGCGGCGGGTGGCGCGGATGCGGGCGAGGATCCGCACCATGCCCTCGGGGCCCGGCTGCCACCCGCGCTCGATCAGGGCGTTGGCCACGGCCTCCAGGAGGTCGGCGGCCCGGCCGGGGATGACGTCGGGGCCCGCGACGACGATCCGCCAGCCGAGGCCGCGCAGCTCCTCCCGGCGCGACTCGTCGTGGCGGCGGTCGGCGGGGGTGGTGTGATGCTCGCGGCCGTCGTATTCGACCGCCACCTTGTAGGCCTCCCACCCGAGGTCCAGGCAGGCGTGGCGGCCTCCGGGGAGAGTGACGCGGAGCTGCGGAGCGGGTCTGGGCAGCCCGCAGTCGGCGAGCATCATCCTCAGCAGGCTCTCCCTCGGGGACGCGGCCCGCCGGTCGGCGAGGGTGAGCACGTCACGGGCGCGGCCGGAAAGGGTGCGGTGCCACAGCGGGCCCAGGTCGACGCCCCGGCGCAGGAACTGGTCAAGCACCACCACCGCCTCGGCCCTGGGCAGCCAGTGGGCGCAGTCGAAGGCGGTCCTGGCGGGGGTGGTGACGCGAATGCCTGCATGGTGGGTGACGTCGCCGGCGAGCAGGGCCGCCGGATAGGTGACGCAGCCGGGGGCGTCCAGCCCTTCCGGGGTGATCAGCTCCAGGGGTTGCAGCGTGCCGAGGGGGTGCGACGTCTCCACGCCCCAGACGCGTGCCGCGCTCGCCCGGCACACCACGGCCTCGGGAATCGCCCGCGTGACCCGCCGGGCCTGGACCAGCAGGAGGACCCGTTCGCGCTCCCCTGCCCGCTTGCGCTCCTTCTGCGGGACCGGCTGAACCGCCGGGCCGAAACGGGGCTGCGGCTCCCGTGGCCTCCAGGAAGCATCGTCAGACTCACCGTGAGTACGGTCCCCGGGGCCAGACGATGTGGAGGCGGTCATGGGTTCAGGGTGCACCCGGTGGCCCGCGCGAGCGGGAGGTGAGCGGGGTTCTGTGGATGGGCGACGGCCGTCCACAGGACGTCACGGGTGCAGGTGGAGGCCCTTGAGGGTTTTGTCCACGGCGTTCTTGGGGCCGTACACCGCCAGGCCGACGAGCTGCAGGTCCGGCGCCGCCACCGCGCGCACGGCGGCGCGGTTGGCGTCGTCGTGGCCCGTCTTGAACATCTCCTCGATGTAGACCGCCACACGCAACCCCCGCGCCACGGCCTTCTCACGGACCGAGGCGAGCGAGCCGGCCGTGTAGACGAGCACCGGCTGGCGGAACATCGGCAGGTAAGCGTTGCCCGACCCATCCTCGTACGGCTCCCCGATCGTCTCCGGCGCGCCGCCGGCCACGGCGCTCGCGAGGAAGGCGGTGACGTTCAGTTTCTGCCAGGTGGCCAGGTCGTCGCGGACCACGATGCCGATCTTCGTGTCGAAACGCATGGCGTCCAGGCTGCCGTCACCGCCCCCTCGGGGTCTTGAACGCTGGTGCGGCTATCCGGCCAGCACCGGCTGCCAGCCGGGCACCTCGTGGAAGCGGCGCAGCTCGGCCAGGCCGGCGAGGTTGCCTCCCCAGGCGGCGAAGGGCGGGCGGTCGAAGCCGCTCTGGATCATGGTGAGCCGGGTCTTGCCGCCGGTGCCCTCCAGCTCCCAGGTGCCGACGCCGGTGGCGCCCCAGTCGACGCTGACCTTGCGGTCGGTCTCCAGCTCAAGGATCTTGGCCGGGTGGGGGTTGTTCTCGATCCCGCCCATCGCGAACCGCCCGCCGACGTGCGGCTCGATCTCGATCGGGTAGCCGAACCAGCGGGTGGCGGACTCGGAGTCGATCAGCGAGTGGAAGACCTGCTCCGGGGACGCGTCGACCAGGACCGAGGCGCGCAGGTCGCCGGTGGCGGTGAAGTCGATCTTCGGGGTGAGCTCGCGGCCTTCGAAGTGCTCGGCCAGGTTGGTCAGCGCCAGGCACCAGTACGTCTGCAGCACTCCCCTGATCGAGCTCTCCGCCAGCGCCTCCTCCATGCTGAAGTGGCTCTGCTCGACCGTGACGACCGTGGTCTCGGGTCCCTCCTCCTCCAGCCGGAGCTCGGTGGTCGTCTCGACGCCGTCCAGCGTCCAGGCGAACCGGACCGTACGGTCGTCGGCGTGCAGCAGCCGCTGGTGCGGCGCGTCGCCCTCGGGGGTGTGGCGGCCCCAGAAGGCGTAGCGGTCGGGCAGCTCCACCTCGGCGTGCTCGGCGAGCCAGACGCGCAGCGCGGCGGGGTCGGTGAGGGCGTGCCGGACCTCCTTGACCGGGGCCTGCACGCGGGCACGAATGATCATGGGCTCTCTCCCTTGGGGTAACAGGCGAGGGCGAGCTTGAAGGCGTCGCCTTCGGCTCCCCCATAGCGCGTGAACAGGTCCCGCATCACGGTCTGCAGGTCGTCGAGGAACTCCTGCCGCTGCTCCGGCCGTACGTGGATCTCGCCGGACAGGCCGATGGACGGCAGCTCCGGGGCGGTCCGGTCGAGCGCGGCGATGTCGGCCTGGACCTCCTCCATGAGGTCGAGCAGGTAACCGAGGCTGAGCTCGTCGCGTGCCCTGGTCAGCCCGATGCGGCCCACGAGGCGCGGCGACAGCCAGTAGGAGCGGGCGCCGGCCTGGTAGATGCCCTCGCTGATGCCGCGCACCTTGCGCTCGGCCACCTGGTCGACCAGCCCCGCGTCCACCAGCCGCTTGACGTGGTAATAGACCCGCTGCGGGGTCTGACCGAGCCGGGCCGCGACCTCGCTGCAGGTGCGCGGCTCGGCGAGCTGCCGCAGCACCTCGACACGCTGCGGCTTGAGCAGCGCCTCGGCCTGCTCGATCTCTTCCAGATACAGGACTTCTCTCATCGCAAAAATCATCCTTTACATAAAAACACTGTTTGTCAATAGAATCGGAGGCGTGGCACGTGAATGGTCCCGCTACTGGAGGTCTCCCGACCGGCCGATCGAGGCCATGCACGCCCACTTCGCGCGCCACGTCTACCACCGGCACAGCCACGAGACCTACTCGTTCGGCATGACCGAGGACGGCGCGCAGTCGTTCACCTGCCGGGGGTCGGCGCACACGAGCACCCCGGGCATGGTCATGGCCTTCAACCCCGACGACCCGCACGACGGCCGGCCCACCGACGCCCTCGGCTTCACCTACCGCATCGTCCATCTCGGCCCCGGCCTGATGTCGGAGGTGCTCGACGACCTGGCGGGCCGCCGCACGGGCCTGCCGCTGTTCGCGGAGCCGGTGGTGCACGACCCGGCGCTCGCCGCCGCCCTGCGCGCGCTGCACGCGGCCCTGCTCGGCGGCGCGCCCGCGCTGCGCCGCGACGAGCTGCTCGCCGACACGGTCAGGGCGCTGGTACGGCGCGCGGCCACCGGCCCGGTCACCGTGGCGGGCGGCTCCGGCGGGGTGGCGGCCAGGGTCAGGGCGGTGCTGCGTGACCGCCCGCTCGACGACGTGACGGCCGACGACCTGGCCAGGGAGGCGGGCACCAGCAGGTTCGCCGTCTACCGGGCGTTCCGCGCCGCCTACGGGATGGCGCCCAGCGACTACCAGCGCCTGCTCAGGCTGCGGGAGGCGCGACGGCTGATCGCGGGCGGGACCCCGATCGGCGAGGTGGCGGCGCTCACCGGGTTCGCCGACCAGAGCCATCTGACGCGCTGGTTCGGCCGCTGCTTCGGGCTCACCCCCGCCGCCTACCGCGCCGCCGCCCTGTGACCCGTCACGGCCAGGAGGACTCCTGGTCGGGGTCGCCGCCGTCGGTCAGCAGCCGCAGGTCCGACTCGACCATCATCGCCACCAGCTCGTCGAACGACACCGTCGGCTCCCAGCCGAGCTGCACCCTGGCCTTCTTCGGGTCCGCGCACAGCAGGTCGACCTCGGCGGGCCGGTGCAGCGCCTGGTCGGTGACCACGTACCGCTCCCAGTCGAGCCCCGCCGCCGCGAACGCGGCCTCGGCCAGCTCCCTGACGGACTTCATCCGCCCGGTGCCTATCACGTAGTCCTCGGGCTTATCGGCCTGGAGCATGAGGTGCATGGCGCGCACGTAGTCGCCGGCGAACCCCCAGTCGCGCCGCGCCTCCAGGTTGCCCAGCCGCAGCTCGCCGGCCAGGCCGAGCTTGATGCGGGCCACCCCGAGCGAGACCTTGCGGGTGACGAACTCGGCCCCGCGCCGGGGCGACTCGTGGTTGAACAGGATGCCGGAGACCGCGAACATCCCGTACGACTCGCGATAGTTCTGCGTGAGGAAGTGCCCGTACGTCTTGGCGACCCCGTACGGCGAGCGCGGGTGGAAACCGGTGCTCTCGTTCTGCGGGGTCTCGCCGACCTGGCCGAACATCTCCGAGGAGGAGGCCTGGTAGAAGCGGATCTGCCCGCCCGACGGACGCCCGCCGCGTGAGACGCCGGAGCACACCCGGATGGCCTCCAGGACGCGCAGCACGCCCATCCCGGTGACCTCGGCCGTCAGCTCGGCCTGCTCCCACGACATCGGCACGAAGGAGATCGCGCCGAGGTTGTAGACCTCGTCCGGCTGAACGCGTTCCACCGCGGAGATCAGCGAGCCCTGGTCGAGCAGGTCGCCCCTGACGAGGTGGACGTCGGCCAGAAGCTTGCGGATGCGCGACACGCGCGGGTTGGCCTGGCCGCGGGCCAGCCCCCATACCTCGTAGCCCTGATCGAGCAGGTGCTCCGCCAGATAGGAACCGTCCTGGCCGGTGATGCCGGTGATCAGAGCGCGCCTGGCCAAGGGTCCTCCAACTCTCGCCTACCCGGGGAATACTATCTAGAACACGTTCCACCGAACAACGCTCGGTCAGGCTAATGCCGCAGTTCGCACGGCTTGTCCGTGTGACTGTGAACCATTCCAGATGACCTACCGAATGGTAGCCTTCTCGGACTAAGGTCATCTTTCACGGTACACGCCCGCGTTCCGGGCCTACCGGCGGAGAAAGGGGTGTCCGTGAGCACGGACTCGCTGCGGATCGCGCTGCTGTCCTACCGCAGCAAGCCCACCTGCGGCGGCCAGGGCGTCTACCTCCGCCACCTGAGCCGCGAGCTGGTCGCGCTCGGCCACCACGTCGAGGTGTTCTCCGGCCAGCCGTACCCCGAGCTCGACGAGGGCGTCATCCTGCGGAAGGTGCCCAGCCTCGACCTCTACCGCGACGAGGACCCGTTCCGCACCCCCAGACTCGGCGAGTACCGCGACTGGATCGACCTCCTGGAGGTCGGCACCATGTGGACCGCGGGCTTCCCCGAGCCGCTCACCTTCACCCTGCGCGCCCACCGCGAGCTGAAGAAGCGCGTCGGCGACTTCGACGTGGTGCAGGACAACCAGACCCTCGGCTACGGCCTGCTCGGCATCCAGAAGCTGTTCCCGGTGGTCGGCACCATCCACCACCCGATCAGCGTGGACCGGCGCATCGAGCTGGAGGCCGCCCAGGGCGTCAAGAAGCTGACCATGCGCCGCTGGTACGGGTTCGTGAAGATGCAGGCCAAGGTGGCCCCCCGGCTGAACCCGATCCTGACAGTCAGCGAGTCGTCGCTGGCCGACATCCACCGCGACTTCAACGTGCCGCAGGCCAACATGCGCCTGATCCCGCTCGGCGTCGACACCCGCTACTTCCACCCGCGCCCGGACAAGCCCCGCCGCAAAGGCTCGATCGTGGCCGTGGCCAGCGCCGACTCCCCGATGAAAGGGGTCGCCACGCTGCTGCGGGCCGTCGCCAAGCTGGCCACCGAGCGCGACGTCAACCTGACCGTGGTGAGCCGGCCGACCCCCGGCGGGCCCACCGAGCAACTCGTGCAGGAGCTGTCGCTGCAGGACCGGGTCCGGTTCGTCCACGGGATCTCCGACGACGAGCTGGGCGAGCTGATCGCCACCTCGGAGATCTCCGTCGTCCCCTCGCTGTACGAAGGGTTCTCGCTGCCCGCCGTCGAGCACATGGCCTGCGGCACGCCGCTGGTGGCCAGCCGTACGGGGGCGCTGCCCGAGGTCGTGGGCGACGCCGCGGTCCAGGTGTCGCCGGGCGACGCCGAGGAACTGGCCGCGGTGCTGCGCCGGCTGCACGACTCGCCGGAGGAGCGCGAGCGGGTGGGCCGGGCCGGCTACGACCGGGTCATGGAGCGCTACACCTGGCACGTGGTCGCCAAGAAGACCGTCGAGGCCTACCGGGAGGCCATCGCCGCCCGCCGGTCCCGCTGATCGCCCGTCCGAAGACAGGAGAACGTTTCTCGTGCTGACCGTCGACTTCGACCGGCTGCCCGTGGGCCCTGGGGTGCGCGTGCTCGACCTGGGGTGCGGCGGTGGCCGGCACGCCTTCGAGGTGCTGCGCCGCGGCGCGAACGTGGTCGCCTTCGACATGGACCAGACCGAGCTGGACAGCGTGGCGGCGATGTTCGCGGCGATGGACAAGGCGGGCGAGGTGCCCGGCGGGGGCACCGGCGAGACCGTCCAGGGCACCGCGCTCGACATGCCGTTCGAGGACGCGAGCTTCGACCGCGTGATCGCCGCCGAGGTGCTGGAGCACATCCCGGACGACATGACGGCGATGCGGGAGATCTTCCGGGTGCTGAGGCCCGGCGGCACGGCCGCGATCACGGTGCCGAGCTTCCTGCCCGAGCGCATCTGCTGGGCGCTGGACGAGGACTACCACACGGCCCCCGGCGGGCACGTGCGCATCTACACGCTGGCCGAGCTGTCGGCCAAGCTGAAGTCCACCGGGTTCGTCATCGGCCCGCACCACCACGCCCACGGCCTGCACGCCCCCTACTGGTGGATCAAGTGCGCCGTCGGCGTCAACAACGACGACAACCCGCTGGCGAAGGCGTACCACGAGCTGCTCGTGTGGGACATCATGAAGCGCCCTCCCGCCACCAGGATCGCCGAGGCTCTGCTGAACCCGATCATCGGCAAGAGCGTCGTGCTCTACGTGCGGAAGCCCGAGGCGTGATCTCGCGCGAGCAGGTCGTACAGACGGCCGAGAGCATCGCGGCCATCCAGCAGGACGACGGGGGCGTGCCCTGGCCCGAAGGACACGTCGACGCGTGGAACCACATCGAGTGCCTGATGGCCATGGCCGTCGCCGGGCTGCGCGAGCCGGTCGAGCGGGGCTACGCCTGGCTGGCGGCGCACCAGCGCGAGGACGGCTCCTGGCCGATGAAGGTGGTCGGCGACGCCGCGGTGGAGCGCGGCGGCGAGTCCAACCACGCCGCCTACATCGCGGTCGGGCTCTGGCACCACTGGCTGGTGACCGGCGAGCGGGCCTTCGCCGAGGAGCGCTGGCCGATGGCCAAGGCGGCGCTCGACTACGTGGCGGGGCTGCAGACCGAGCGCGGCGAGATCGTCTGGGAGCGCGACGCGCACGGCCGGTCGGCCACCTACGCGCTGCTGACCGGCTGCGCCTCCATCCACCAGGGGCTGCGCTGCGGGGTGCTGCTGGCCGACCGCCTGGGCGACCCGCAGCCGCACTGGGAGCTGGCCGCCGACCGGCTGGCGCACGTGCTCGCCGCGCACCCGGAGGCGTTCGCCGACAAGAGCCGCTACTCGATGGACTGGTACTACCCCGTGCTCGGCGGCGCGGTGCGCGGCCAGGCCGCCTTCGAGCTGCTGGAGCGGGAGTGGGGCACGTTCGTGGTCCCCGGGCTCGGCATCCGCTGCGTGTCGGACCAGCCGTGGGTGACCGGCGCGGAGACGTGCGAGCTGGCGCTGGCCCTGGACGCGCTGGGCGACCGTGACCGCGCGGTCGCGCTCTTCGCCGACATGCAGCACCTGCGGCACGAGGACGGCTCGTACTGGACGGGCTGGCAGTTCGCCAACCGCAAGCACTTCCCGTACGAGCGTTCCGGCTACACGTCCGCGGCCGTGATCCTGGCCGCGGACGCCCTGCAGGGGCTCACCGGCGGGGGCGGGATCTTCCGCGACACCGCCGCGCCGTCCGGCCTCACCGGCCGCCCGGAGCTGTGCGGCTGTACGCCCGCGCGGGCGTGACGCGCAAGCGGTTTTGCCGCGTCTTTGCGCGCGAGGCCCGTGCGGCTCCGTGAAAGCGCCCAATGCGGTTACTAGCTTCGGGAGCGACCGTACGAGGCGTCTTCGGGGGAAGCGTGGGCGACACGGGCACGACATCGTTCTTGGAGCACGCCGGAACCGAGCCGGTGGCGAGCCCGGCCCGAGGATGGCGGCGGCTGCTGTCGAGGGATCCGAGCGAATCGGACCTGAGCAGGCGGAGGTTCCGGCTCACCCGGCCGGCCTCCAGGGCCGTCATCGAAGGCGCGGAGAAGTCCTACCTCACCGGCTTCAACGCGGTCGTCTCACGGAATGTCGAACGGATCGAGGACATCTCCCGTGATCAGCTGGCCTTCGCCTACGAAGGGGCGGGGGCCGCGTGCGCGGTGCTCGATCTGGTCACCCTGACCCGGGGCCGGCGCCTTCGCGAGCTACTGGCCGGCCCCGCCGCGCACCACGCGTTCGCCGCCCATCTGGGCGCCGGCCGCGGCTACGCCATGCTGCGGATGCGGCCGGTGCGCGCCGCCCGGCGGGCCCACCCGCTGCTGCGCTGGCTGGCGCTCGACGGGTTCGGGTTCCAGTGGAGCATGGCGCGGGCCGACCGGATGGTGGGCGAGCGGGCCATGCCCGACCTGCTGTCGCGGGCCCACTGCGCGCTGTTCGACCAGGGGCTGGGGCGGCTGCTCTGGTATCACGACTGCGCCTCGCCCGACGACGTGGCGGCCAGGATCGCCGCCTATCCGGTGGCGCGGCGGGCGGCGCTGTGGAGCGGCGTGGGCTTCGCCGCCGCCTACACCGGCGGCGCGGAGGCCGACGAGCTGTGGTGGCTGACCGAGCACGCGGGCGCCGACGGCTTCCGCTCCCACCTGGCGCAGGGCTGCGCGTTCGCCGCGACGGCAAGGGCACAGGCGGGGCACCTGCCGGACCACGTGGCGCAGGCGGCGCCGATCCTGGCGGGCGGCACGGCCGAGGAGGCCGTCGCCTGGGCCGACCGGGCGCTGCTGACCCTCCCGGACGACCCGTGCGGCCACGAGGAGTTCCTCGCCTGGCAGGCGCACACCCGCCGCCTCTGGCTGCGCCGCCACCAGCCGGCCTGACCCGGCGCGCTAGATGCCGTCGGCGACGCGTTCCAGGACGCGCAGCGAGCCCGTCACGCCGACCTCGGCGAACGCCCCGGACTCCAGCGCCCGCAGGTAGACGCGGTAGGGCGCCTGGCCGCCGTCGGCGGGGTCGGGGTAGATGTCGTGGAAGACGAGCGCCCCGCCGGGCATGACGTGCGGCGCCCAGCCCTCGTAGTCGCGGGTCACCGGCTCCTCGGAGTGGCCGCCGTCGATGAACAGCATGCCGAGCGGCGTCGTCCACAGCTTCGCCACCCGGTCCGAGTGCCCGACGATCGCGATCACCTCGTCCTCCAGCCCGGCGGCCGCGATCGTGGCGCGGAACGTCGGCAGGGAGTCCATCTTGCCGAAGCGCAGGTCGACCAGCGTCGGGTCGTGGTGCGCCCAGCCGGGCTGGATCTCCTCGGAGCCGCGGTGGTGGTCGACGGTGACGACCACGGAGCCGGCCTCGCGGGCGGCGGCGCCGAGATAGATCGCCGACTTGCCGCAGTAGGTGCCGATCTCGCAGATCGGCCCGCGGGTCCCGTACGTCCGAGCCACCTCGTACAGGGCCAGGCCCTCCTGCGCGGGCATGAACCCCTTGGCGTGCTCAGCTGCGTAGAGCAGCGCGGGCGGCATCGTCATGCCCAGCACCCTAACGGCACCGAATCTTATTCGGGCGACCCCTTGCCCGCCATTATGCAACCTGTTCTACTTGGCAGCGTGAATCAGCGCGCTCGCATCTCCATGTCCGAGGAAGAGGTCGCCGCGTTCCTGGAAGCGGGACGTAAGCTCCAGCTGGCCACCATCAACGCCGACGGCACGCCCCACCTCGTGACCATGTTCTACGGCCTGGACGACAAGGGCAGGATCACGTTCTGGACGTACGCCAAGTCGCAGAAGGCGCTCAACCTGGCCCGCGATCCGCGGGTGAGCTGCCTGGTCGAGCTGGGCGACGACTACAGCGAGCTGCGCGGGGTGCTGGTGTACGGGCGGGTCACGCCGCAGGACAGCCCTGAGGACGTGCTCGACGTCGGCATGCGGGTGGCCCGCCGGATGACTCCCGGCGTGGCCGACGAGCAGCTGCGTCCCTACGTGGAGCACACCGGGCGCAAGCGGCTCGCCTACGTGGTCGAGCCTGTCAAAGTGGTCTCATGGGATCACCGGAGAATCACGTGAAAGTCAGTGTCGACGAGCTGGTCTGCGAGGCCAACGCCGTCTGCATGGGCCTCGCGCCCGAGGTCTTCGAGCTGGATGACGACGACCAGCTCCACATCCTGCTCCCCGAACCACCCCCCGAGATGCTCGACCGCGTCCGCCACGCGGTGCGGTCCTGCCCCAAAGCCGCCCTCTCCCTTGAGGATTAGCCGGAGGAGGAAACCATGCGCGCAGCTCTCCTGCACGCCGTAGGCGACGACAAGCTGGACATCCGCGACGACATCACGCTGGCCCCCGTCGGGCCGGGTGACGTCCGCGTACGGATCAAGGCGACGGGCGTCTGCCATTCCGACCTGTCGGCCATGACCGGCGTGCTGCCGCAACCCGTGCCGCTGATCCCCGGCCATGAGGGCGCGGGCGAGGTGGTGGAGGTCGGCGAGCACGTCGGCTCGGTCCAGCCGGGCGACCACGTGGTGATCAGCTGGCGGCCGGCCTGCCAGGAGTGCGACCTGTGCCTGGGCGGCCAGCCCTTCCTGTGCATGAAGTACATCATCGAGTCGTTCACCAAGGGCAACTTCCGCTTCGGCGGCGGCACCACCGCCTTCGGCATGGCCGGCTGCGGCACCTGGGCCGAGGAGATCGTGGTCCCGTCGGTGGGCGTCGTGAAGATCGACCCCGAGGTGTCGTGGGAGGCGGCGGCGCTGATCGGCTGCGGCATCACCACCGGCGTGGGCGCCGCGATCAACACCGCCAGGGTGCGCCCCGGCTCGACGGTCGCGGTGATCGGCTGCGGCGGCGTCGGCCTGTCGGTGATCCAGGGCGCGCGCATCTCCGGCGCCCGCACGATCCTCGCGATCGACCCGCTGGAGTCCAAGCACGAGCTGGCCAAGAAGGTCGGCGCCACCCACGCGGTCACCCCCGAGGGCGTGCCGGGCGCGCTGGCCGAGCTCACCGGCGGCGCCGGCTTCGACTACGGCTTCGAGGTCGTCGGCAAGTCGGCCACCATCCAGTCGGCCTGGCAGATCACCCGCGCGGGCGGCGACGTGATCGTGGTCGGCGCGGGCGCGGCCGACGACATGGTCTCGATCTCCGCCTTCAGCCTGCTGTTCGAGGGCAAGAACCTGCTGTCGAGCCTGTACGGGGAAGCGGACGTCCGCCATGACTTCCCGTACTTCGCCAAGCTCTACAAGGCCGGGCAGCTCGACCTGGAGTCGCTGATCAGCTCCCGCATCAAGCTCGCCGACCTCAACGACGCGGTGGCCGCGCTGAAGAGCGGCGAGGTGCTGCGCCAGATCGTCATCATGGACTGATCGCGGTTTCGGTCGCCGGCGCCCGGGTGGATCGTCCCGGGCACCGGCGGCCGCAGGAGGTCTCAGCCATGGCCGTGGGTCGCGCCGGCCGGGCACTTCACGCTCGGGTTCCACTGCTCGAACATGCCCTTCGGATTCTCCTTGAAGATCCAGAGGTGCAGGTCGTAGTGGATGGGCATGCCGTCCACGTGCGGCCCCATCGGCCCCTGGAACTCGTGCCCGAGCAGCGTGGGCCGGTCGTCGACGGTCGCGATGCGCTGGTCCCTGTCGCGCTGGAAGTATTCGACAGCCCCCAGCTCCCGCCCGCCGTGGCCGTCGGGCACGTACACGAGGATCTCCGGACGCATCAGCTCGATTTTCGGGTCCTCGATGAGCCGCGTGTTGGCGTAGTGGTAGCCCATGCCGCCGAGCCGCTCACCGCCGGGCAGCGTGTACGGGAACTCCCAGCAATCGTCGGCCCTTTCGTACCCGTCCTGCTCGGCGACCTTCGGGTCCTTGTACTTCGCCGTCGCCTGGCGCAGCTGGTCGAGCCAGTCCGCCGGAGGGGTGTCACTCCGGTCCACGTCGACGCCCTCCGCCTGGGCCGTCGCCGCGGCGGGCAGGACGACGACGGACGTCGCGCATGCGGCGGCCAGGAGCATGGATGCGATTCTTCTCATGCCCTTGTTTGTCCGCTAACGCCCCTCGTGTCAAACACCGAGGGTTTCCAATTCTTCACTGACGGTCAGCGGCGGGCGAGGGCCTCGGGTCCGAGGCCCTCGCCCGATGGTCAGCCGCTGCTGAAGGCCGCGTCGAAGGCAGCCGTCGGCGGGGTGATCGAGTTCATGGTGCGGATGTACGACAGCGCCTCCCTGGCCCCGTCGAGCCGGTCCATCCCGGCGTCCTCCCACTCGATCGAGATCGGTCCCTCGTACCCGATGGAGTTCAGCGCGCGGAAGCAGTCTTCCCACGGCACGTCGCCGCGGCCGGTGGAGACGAAGTCCCAGCCGCGCCGCATGTCCGCCCACGGCAGGTGCGACGACAGGCGGCCGCGGCGGCCGTCGCCGACGCGGACGCGGGTGTCCTTGCAGTCGACGTGGTAGATGCGGTCGGCGAAGTCGAGGATGAACGCCACCGGGTCGAGGTCCTGCCACACCATGTGGGACGGGTCCCAGTTGAGCCCGAACGCGGGCCGGTGGCCGATGGCCTCCAGGGTGCGCACGGTGGTGTGGTAGTCGTAGGCGATCTCGCTCGGGTGCACCTCCAGCGCGAACCGCACGCCGACCTCGTCGAACACGTCCATGATCGGGTTCCACCGGTCGGCGAAGTCCTGGTAGCCGGCGTCCACCATGGAGGCGGGCACGGGCGGGAACATCGCGACGGTGTGCCAGATGGACGAGCCGGTGAAGCCGACGACGGTGTCGACGCCGAGCAGGGCGGCGGCCCTGGCGGTGTTCTTCATCTCCTCGGCGGCGGCCTGGCGCACCGACTCGGGGTCGCCGTTCCCCCAGATGCGGGCGGGCAGGATCGCCTTGTGCCGCGCGTCGATCGGGTGGTCGCAGACGGCCTGGCCCACGAGGTGGTGGGAGATGGTCCACACCTTCAGGCCGTGCTTGTCGAGCTGGGCGCGCTTCTGCTCGACGTACGACGGGTCGGAGACGGCCTGGGCGACGTCGAAGTGGTCGCCCGAGCAGGCGATCTCCAGTCCGTCGTAGCCCCATTCGGCGGCGAGCCGGCACACCTCCTCGAACGGCAGGTCGGCCCACTGGCCGGTGAACAGCGTGACGGGTCTCATCAGTCCTCCACGGTGGTGTAGCGGCTGCCGTCGGCCGCGCTGCGCTCGACGGCGGCGAGCACGCGCTGGACGCGCAGCCCGTCGGCGAACGACGGCGTGGGATCGGCGCCCTGGCCGATGGCCTCCAGGAAGTCCTTGATCTCGTGGGTGAACGTGTGCTCGTAGCCGAGGCCGTGGCCGGGCGGCCACCACGCGCCCACGTACGGATGGTCGGGTTCGGTGACGAGGATGCGCTCGAAGCCGCGCCCGCCGTCGCTGACCCACAGCTCGTTCATCGCCTCGAAGTCGAAGGCGAGGCTGCCGAGCGAGCCGTTGAGCTCGATCCGCAGCGCGTTCTTGCGGCCGGTGGCGAACCGGGTGGCCTCGAACGAGCCGAGCGCCCCGCCGGACAGCCGTCCGACGAACAGGGCGGCGTCGTCGACCGTGACGGCTCCCCTGCCGGAGCCGCCGCTGGCGGCCAGGCCCGCAGAGCCTTCGGCCAGCGGCCGCTCCTTGATGAACGTCTCGGTCAGCGCGGACACCCCGACGAGGTGCTGGCCGGCGATGAACTGGGCGGCGTCGATGATGTGCGCGCCGATGTCGCCGAGCGCGCCCGAGCCGGCCTTGTCCTTCCGCAGCCGCCACACCAGCGGGAAGTCCGGGTCGACGATCCAGTCCTGGAGGTACTGGGCGCGCACGTGGCGGATCTCGCCGAGCCGGCCCTCCTCCACCAGGCGGCGGGCCAGCGCGATGGCGGGCACCCGCCGGTAGTTGAACGCCACCATGCTCTTGCCGGTGGCCGAGGCGGCGGCCGCCGCCATGGCCTCGGCCTCGGGCACGGTGTTGGCGAGCGGCTTCTCACAGATGACGTGCTTGCCGGCGCGGAGTGCGGCGATGGCGATCTCGGCGTGCGTGTCGCCGGGCGTGCAGATGTCGACCACGTCGACGTCCGCCCGCCCGACCACCTCCCGCCAGTCGGTCACCGCCTCGTCCCAGCCCAGCCGCTCGGCCGCCGCCTCTGTGGCGTCCTTCGACCGGCCCGCGATGACCCGCATGCGGGGCGTGACGGGCAGGTCGAAGAAGGCGGCGACGTTGCGCCAGGCCTGGGAATGGACGCGGCCCATGAAGGCATAGCCGATCATGCCGACGCCGACGGTTCTGTCTGACATGCAACCCCCGATCAGGATTCGAAGCCGAGTGGCAGATACTGCTCGACGTTCTCCTTGGTAATGGTCTCGGATGCCAGCGTGATCGACTGGGGAACCTGGTTCTCCACGAGATCACTCATGCCCTTCCCTTGGGCGATCAGGCGGGCGAGCTTGATCGCGGAGGAGGCCATGGTCGGGCTGTAGGTGACGGTGGCCTTCAGGACCGTGTTGTCCTCCTTGATCGCCCGCATGGCGTTGGCCGAGCCGGCCCCGCCGACCATGATGAACTCGTCCCGGCCGGCCTCGCTGATGGCGGCGAGCACGCCGACGCCCTGGTCGTCGTCGTGGTTCCAGAGCGCGTCGATCTTGCTGTGGGCCTGCAGCAGCGAGGTGGCGACCTCGTTGCCGGTCTCGACGGTGAACTGCGCGTCCTGCTGGGCGGTGACCTCGAAGCCGTACGTCTTGAGCGCGTCGGCGAAGCCCTTGCTGCGGTCCTGGGTCAACGGGAGGGTGGCGATGCCCTGGATCTCGACGATGACCGGGTTCGAGACGTTCTTCTCCTTGAGCGCGGTGCCGATGTAGTGGCCGGCGGCCACGCCCATGCCGTAGTTGTCGCCGCCGATCCAGGTGCGGTAGGCGAGCTTGTCGGGGAAGATCCGGTCCAGGTTGACCACGGGGATGCCGGCCTCGGTGGCCCGCAGCGCGATCTGGTTCAGCTGCTGGCCGTCGTTGGGCAGGATGACCAGCGCGTTCACCTTCGCGGCGATGAGCGACTCGACCGCGGAGATCTGCTGGTTGATGTCGTTGGTGGGCTCGACGGCCTGGAACTCGACGTCCGAGAACTGCCCGGCGGTGGCTTCGGCGTTCTTGGCGATGGCCGCGATCCAGCCGTGGTCGGCGGCGGGGGCGGAGAAGCCGATGGTCACCTTGGTGCCGGGCTCGTCGTTGCCGCCGGCCGCCTGGGTGGGCGCGGGGGCGGCCGAGGTCGGCGCGGCGGACGGCTCGTTGCTGGTGCAGCCGGCCGCCAGCAGCGCGGCTCCGCCGAGCCCGCCGATCAGGAAACCCCGGCGCGCGACGTTTTCACTCATGGTGCTCTCTCCTTCAAGTTCCGCCGCTGGAGGAGGACGGCGACGACGATGATCAGGCCCTTGGCGATCAGTTGGTCACTGGTGTTGAGCCCGTTGAGGATGAACAGGTTCGTGATGAGCGTGAAGATGAGCAGGCCGAGGATCGATCCGATGATCGTGCCCCGGCCGCCGGTGAGCAGGGTGCCGCCGATGATGACGGCGGCGATCGCGTCCAGCTCGTACAGGTCGCCGTGGGTGGACGAGCCCGTGGTGGTGCGGGCCATGATGAGGACCGCGGCGATGCCGCAGCACAGCCCCGACAGCGCGTAGAGCAGCATGGTGTGCCGGCGCACGTCGATGCCGGCGAGCCGGGCCGCCTCGGGGTTGCCGCCGACGGCGTAGGTGCGGCGGCCGAACGTGGTGCGGTTGAGCAGCACCCAGCCGAGCGCCACGACCAGCGCGAAGATGTAGACCAGCAGCGGGACGCCGAGCACCCGCGTGGTCGACAGCTCGACGATGGCGGAGTTCTCCGGCTGGATGAGCTGCGTCTTGCGGTCGGACATGCGCTGGGCGAGCCCGCGGGCGGCGACCAGCATGGCCAGGGTGGCGATGAACGGCACCAGCCGCCCGTAGGCGATGAGCACCCCGTTGACCAGCCCGGTCCCGGTGCCGACCAGGATGGCGCAGATCGCCATGACGACCGGGCCGAACTCCTGGGTGGCCACCGTCGTCGCCCACACCGAGGCCAGCGCCATGATCGCGCCGACCGACAGGTCGATGCCGCCGCCGATGATGACGAACGTGGCGCCGACCGTGATGACGCCGATGGTGGCGGCCAGCGACAGGATGCTGACCAGGTTCGAGGTGGTGGCGAAAGCGGCCGGCTTGGTCACCAGGCCGACGACGACGAGCAGCGCGATCGCCACCAGCAGGCCCATGTGGCCGGCCTCGGTCAGCCTGCCGAGCGGGTTGCCGCCTGCCCGCCCAGGCAGCGCGATGCCTGGCGGCCCGGTGTCCGACCGTGGTTTCGTGGGGTCGCTCATCAGGCCGCCCTCCCGTTCATGATCATGTCGAGTACGAGGTGCTCGTCGAGCTCGCGGGCGTCGCCCTCGTGGATGACCGACCCTTCGCGCAGCACCAGCACGCGGTCGGCGAGGCCCAGCACCTCAGGCACCTCACTGGAGACCAGCAGCACGCCGATGCCGCGGTCGGCCAGGTCGCGGATGACCGCGTACAGCTCCGCCCTGGCGCCCACGTCGACGCCCCGGGTCGGCTCGTCGAGCAGGAGCAGCTTGCGGCTGCCGAGCAGCCAGCGGGCGAGCACCGCCTTCTGCTGGTTGCCGCCCGACAGCGTCTTGACGGGCCGCTCCGGGTCGGGCGGGCGGATGTCGAGTGCCTTGGCCAGCCGCTCGGCCTCCGCCCTCTCCCGGGTACGGTCCAGCCAGCCGAACTTCGCGAACCCGGGCAGGCTGCCCAGGGTGATGTTGGCCGTGACGCTCTGGTCCAGCAGCAGCGCCTGGGCCTTGCGTTCCTCGGGGGCCAGGCCCATGCCCCGGCGCACGTTGCCGACGACGCTCTTCCGTACCTGCTTGCCGGAGAGCACCACCCGGCCGGAGGACGGGCGCGCCCCGTACACGGCTTCGAGGATCTCCGAGCGCCCGGAGCCGACCAGGCCAGCCAGCCCGACGATCTCGCCGGCGCGCACCGAGAAGGACACGTCGCGGAACGCGCCCGGGGAGGTGAGCCCCTCGACCCGCAGCACCTCCTCGCCGGGCGGCCCGTCGGCGGGCGCCTCCGGCCGCGGCGGGAACACGTACTCGACGTTCCTGCCGGTCATCAGCGAGACGATCTGGGAGGTGGGGGTGTCGCGGGCGGGCAGCCCCACCGCGACGGTGCGGCCGTCCTTCAGCACGGTGACGCGGTCGCCGATCTCGCGGATCTCCTCCAGCCGGTGGGAGATGTAGACCACGGCCACGCCCTGGCTCGTCAGCTCGCGGATGATGCGGAAGAGGTTGGCCACCTCGTCGTGGGCGAGCGCGGCCGACGGCTCGTCCATGATGATCAGCCGGGCGTCGTGGGACAGCGCCCTGGCCATGGACACGACCTGCTTGGCGGCCGGGGACAGCCGGCCCACCTCGGTGGTGGGGCGGATCTCGGGGTGGCCGAGGCGTTCGAGCACCTGGCGGGCGGCCCGGTTGCCGGCGGCCCGGTTGACGAAGCCGAGCCTGGCGTGCTCGTGGCCGAGGAAGATGTTGTCGGTCACGCTGAGCCCGTCGACCAGGTCGAGCTCTTGGTAGATGGTGGCGAAGCCGAGCTTGATCGCGTCGTTGGGACCCGACGGGCGGACCCGCCGGCCGTTGAACTCGACGGTGCCCTCGTCGGGTTGGTGCACGCCCGCCATGACCTTGATGAGCGTGGACTTGCCGGCGCCGTTCTGGCCCAGCAGGCAGTGCACCTCTCCCGCCCGCACGTCGAGGTCCACGCCGTCGAGCGCGCGCACGCCGGGGAACTGCTTGACGATGCCCCTCATGACGAGCATGGGGCTCCCTTTCAGGCGTTGACGATCTTGTTGATGTTGTCCGGGGACAGGTAGTGCTCGATCGCCAGGATTCCGGCGCCCATGACCGCGGCGTCGACTCCCATGCGACTCGGCACGATCGACAGATGGTGGGTGGCCAGCGGCAGCGAGCGGCGGTAGATCGTCTCCCTGATGCCCGCGAGCAGGTGCTCGTGGACGCGGGAGAGCGCGCCGCCGATGACGATGGCCTCGGGGTTGAAGAAGTTGACCAGGCTGGCGAGCACCTCGCCGATGAGCCGTCCGGCCTCGCGGACCAGCCGCAGCGCCTGGGTGTTGCCGGCCTGGACCAGGGCGACGACGTCGGCGCCCGTCTCGGCGGGGACGCCGAGCTCGGTGAGCCGGCGCGCCACCGCCGCGCCGCCCGCCACGGCCTCCAGGCAGGCGCTGTTGCCGCACCGGCAGCCGGACTCCTCGTGGCCGCTGACGCGGATGTGGCCGATGTCGCCGGCCGAGCCCTGGGCGCCCCTGTGGAGCGTGCCCTCGGCCACGATGCCGCAGCCGATGCCGGTGCCGACCTTGACGAACAGCAGGTGGCGGGCCGCCGGGAAGGCGTTGCGGTGCTCGCCGAGCGCCATCACGTTCACGTCGTTGTCGACCAGGACGTCGACGCCGGGGAAGTAGTCGGGGATCGGGTAGTCGTTCCAGCCGGGCATGATCGGCGGGTTGTTGGGCCGGCCGGTGGCGAACTCGACCGGCCCAGGCACCCCCATGCCGATCACCCGCAGCGCCGCCCTGGGCCGGCCCGCCTCGGCGAGCAGCCGGTCGATCCGCCCGTCGACGTGGGCCAGGACCTTCTCCGGGCCTTCGCCGATGAGCAGCGAGTCCTCGCACTGGGCGAGCAGGTCGCCGGTCATGTCCATGAGCGCGATCCGGCAGTGGGTGGCGCCCAGGTCGACGCCGGCGAACGCGTGCTCCTCGGCGTGCAGGCGGAGCTGGCGCGGCGGCCGGCCGCCGGTGGACTCGCCGCTCTCGGTCTCCTCGACCAGCCCGCGTTCGATCAGCGCGTCCACCCGTTGCGAGATCGTGGAGCGGGCCAGGCCGGTGAGCCGGGCGAGATCGGAACGGGTCGTGGCAGAGCCTGCGCTGATGAGCGTCAGGACGTCACCGGGCGAGCCCGGGGCGGGGGTCATGCCGCGACAATAAGATCACACAACGCGCAATTCAAGAGGGCGAGGTGACATAACTCCCCATACTTACGCCGTTCATCGAACAAAGTCTGATTGGCCGGACATGACGAAGGCCGGCCGGGGGTTCCCCCGCCCGGCCTTGACGTGCCGCGATCAGAGCATGCGCTGCATGGACTCCGTGGCCGACTGGACGTACGGCTGCTCGGCCATGACCTCGTCCCAGTGGTCGGCGATCGACTCGGGCGTGAGGTCGTCGGTCTTCCAGCCCGGTCCCTCGGCGACGAACACCCGGGCCACCCGGCCCCCGCCCACGCTGAACACCTCGCCGCTCACCTCGCACGACTCGTGCACCAGGTAGGCGACCAGGGCGCTGATCCGCTCCGGGGTGAACTTGGCCTCGAACTCCGCGGGCAGCAGCGCCTCGGTCATCCGGGTCCACGCGATCGGGGCGATGGCGTTGGCCTTGATGCCGTTGCGCGCGCCCTCGATGCCGATGGTCTTGGTCAGCCCGACCAGGCCCATCTTGGCCGTGGAGTAGTTGGCCTGGCCGAAGTTGCCGAACAGGCCGGCCGGGCTGGAGGTGTTGACGACGCGGCCGTAGCCGGCCTCCTTCATGTGCGGATAGGCGGCCTGGCTGACCAGGAAGGACCCGCGCACGTGCACGGCGAGCACGTTGTCGAAGTCCTCGACCGTCATCTTGCCCAGGGACTTGTCCCGCAGGATGCCGGCGTTGTTGATCACGATGTCGACCTTGCCGAAGGCGTCGACCGCGGACTTGACGATCGCCCGCGCGCCCTCGGGGGTGGCGACGTTGTCGGTGCTGGCTATCGCCTGCCCGCCGTTCTTGGTGATCAGCTCTGCCACCTCGGCGGCGGGGCCCGTCGAGGCGCCGGTGCCGTCGAGTGCGCCGCCGAGGTCGTTGACGACCACCTTGGCGCCGCGCTCGGCCAGCAGCAGCGCGTGTGAGCGGCCGAGGCCGTGCCCGGCCCCCGTGATGATCGCGACCCTGTCATCGAACCGCAGCATCGAACCTCCAGCACAGGAGAACAACATTCTGTTACCTGCACGATAACCCAGCGCCCCGCGGTCAGCCCTCAGCTCCGGTCCACAGCTCCGGCTCGCCCGGCAGGCGGCGGGCCCGGCCGCGCGACTCCAGCCACACCAGGTGGGCGAGCGTCTCGTTGCCGGCCGCGCGGCGCATGAACGACGGGATCGACTCCCAGGGCCGCGACCAGGTGAGCTTGGTGGCCACGTCCCAGCAGGTGACGCCGTCCGTGCCGGAGACGACCTCCTCGATCTCGGCCAGCCGCTCGCGGTGGTGCTCCATCACGTAGTCGACCCGCCCGGCCAGCTCCAGGAACCGGTACTCGTGTGCGGGGAGCACCTCCTCCACGTCGAACGCGCGCAAGGCGGCCAGCGCGTCCAGGTAGTCGGCCAGCGGGTTCGGCGCCGACTGCGGGTGCACGGCGACGGCGGAGGTGATCCTGGGCAGCACGTGGTCGCCGGTGAACAGCAGCTTCCTGGACGGCTCGGCGAAGCACAGGTGGCCGGGCGAGTGCCCCGGGGTCCACACCGCGCGCAGGTCCCAGCCGGACAGGTCGAGCCGGTCGCCGTCCTCGATGAGCCGGTCGGGCGCGGCCATCGTGACGAAGGTGCGGATCATCATGGACGCGCCCGCCAGTTCGTCCACGGTCGAGGCGGGCACGCCGCACCGCAGGAGCTGCGCGCGCTCCTTGGCGACGAGCGCGTCGATGAACTCCTCGTCGTACCGCTCGCGCAGCAGCCCGGCGTCGGCGGGGTGCAGCCCGATCCAGGCGCCCGACGCCTCGCGGACCCGCCCGGCGAGCCCGTAGTGGTCGGGGTGGATGTGGGTGACGAGCACCGCCCTGACGTCCGCGATCGTGTAGCCGGCCACGCCGAGCCCGGCCGCCAGCGCCTCGTACGCCTCGTCGGTGTCCCACCCGGCATCGATGATCGCCACGCCGTCGGCCAGCTCCAGCGCGTAGACGAGCACGTACCGCAGGGGGTTGATCGGAATGGGCACCGGAATCGACCAGAGACCGGGCCGGACCCGCTCGACCTCGGGGATGCCGCCGCCTGTCCATGCCGCACGCTGCTTCTCGCTGGAGGGAGTCACCACGAACTTCGCCATGCCCGTGATTCTGCCCGCACTTCCCGAACCATGTTCTACTGGGGTCATGGACGCGGTACGTGACGGGCGCTGGGTCAGGCAGGCCAACCACTTCACCGACCGGCTGGGGCCGCCCGAGCCGGGCCGCTACCGGCTCTACGCCTCCTACGCCTGCCCGTGGGCGCAGCGGGTGCTGATCGTCCGCGAGCTGCTCGGCCTCCAGGACCTGCTCGACGTCGCGATCGTGGACCCGATCAGGGACGAGCGGGGCTGGCGGGTGCCGGGCGGCGGGTTCCTGTCGGAGCTCTACCTGGCCACCGACCCGGGCTTCGAGGGCCGCCACACGGTGCCGTGCGTGTGGGACGTCAAGGAACGGCGCATCGTCACCAACGACTTCCCGCAGATCACCCTGGATCTGGAGACCCGCTGGGGCGGCACGCCCGACCTGTATCCGAAGGAGCTGCGCGACGGGATCGACGCCGTGAACGACCGCCTCTACCACGGCCTCAACAACGCGGTCTACGAGGCGGGCTTCGCCAGGAGCCAGGAGGCGTACGAGGACGCGGTGCGCCGGGTGTTCGCCACGCTGGACTTCCTGGAGGAGCGGCTGACGGGGTCGGAGTTCCTGTTCGACCGGCTGACCGAGAGCGACGTGCGTGCCTACACGACGCTGGCGAGGTTCGACACGGTCTACTACGCGCACTTCAAGTGCTCGGTCCGCCGGCTGACGGACTACCCGGCGGTGTGGGCGTACGCGAGGAGGTTGTACGCGATCCCGGCCTTCCGCGAGACCACGGACTTCGACCACATCAAGCGCCACTACTACATGACCCAGACGACCATCAACCCGAACCGGCTCGTGCCGCTGGGACCGGAGCTCGACTGGAGCCTGTGACCGGCATCCGGACGAACAGCAGCGCCGAGGCCAGCACCACGGCCGCGCTCACGCCCCAGGCGGCGGCCACGCCGGCCTGCACGGCGAGCGTGCCGAGCGTCAGGTTGGCCAGGATGCCGCCGGACTGCAGGGAGAGCGAGGACGTGGAGGTGACGGTGGTGCGCTCGGCGGCCGTGACGGCGTTGTGGGTCATCTCCAGGCACAACAGCCCGGTCACCGAGGAGCCGACGAACAGCGCGACGTAGGCCGCGCCGGCGGTCAGCAGCCCGGCCGCGCCGCCGAGCCCGGCCGTCGCGGCCAGCGCGCCGACGGAGAGCGCGGTCGCCACGAGACCGGCGATCGCTCCCCTGGCCGAGCCACCGGCCAGGCGGGCCGCCCGGGGCGCCAGCGCGCTGCCCGCGGCGCTGCCGGCGAATCCCAGCGCGGCGACGACCGCGTACGCCGTGCTGCCCTGCTCGGCCGTGCCCGCCAGCTGGGCCAGACGGCCCGGGGTGAGCAGCTCGATCGACATCAGCATCACGCCCGAGGCCGCGGACGCGAGCATCAGGCGGCGCAGCACGCGCCCGCCGGCCGCCAGCCGCACCCCGGAGACGACCGTGGCGGGCACCTCGCGCAGCACGCCGCCCAGCGACCTGCGAGCATGCGGCGGCTCGGGCAGCGCGAGGAGCACGACCGCCAGCAGGACCGCCGCCGCCACCGCGCCGACCAGGCTCGGCGCGGCCAGCGGGAACACCAGCTCAGGCGGCACCACGAGCGGCAGGGCGCCGCCGGCCAGCACGCCGAGGCAGAGCGCCACGGACTCCATGGCCGCGCCGCGGGACAGCCCCGGCTTGAGGTCGGCGTCGCGCCCTTCGAGGCGGTGCAGCGTGTCGACGTACCAGGACGTGGCGGGACCGCTGGACAGGGCCCTGGCGACGCCCTTGAGCGCCCCGCTGACCAGGAACATCCAGAACGCCGTGGACACGCTCATCAGCAGGAGTGCCGCTGTCAGGAACACGGCGGAGACGGCCAGCATCACGCGCCGCCCCACGACGTCGGACAGGCCGCCGGTGGGCAGTTCCAGCGCCACGGTGACCGTCGAGAAGACCGTGACCACCAGGCCGATCTGCGCCAGGCCGAGACCTCTCTCGGTCATCAGCAGCACCATCGAGGGGACCTGCAGCCCGACCGGCAACCAGGCCAGGAAGCAGACGAGCGTGTAGCGGCGTAACGCGGAACGGGCGGTCATGACTCCTCCTCCTGGGACGTGCGGGGGACGGCGCCCAGCCAGACGTGCACCTTCCTGGCGCCGGGGTCGCCGGCGTGGCGGGCGACGAGGTCGCGCAGGAGCTCCTCGGCCCGGTCCTTGAACTCGCGGAGCGCGGCGGGCGGCAGCGTGAGGAGGTGGTCGCTCATCCCGGAGACGTCCGCCCACTCCTCGGACCAGCCGGCCTGGCCGTACTCCTCCATCACCCGCCCGACCATCTCGGCCTGCCGCAGGTGGATGATCCTGAGCGCCTCGCGGCCCTCGGCGCTGGCGGACAGCTCGACGGCGTCCCACGAGGTGTAGCGGTGGCGGGCGCGCCAGCGGCGCTCGCGGCCGTCGCGCTGGTCGGCGTCCTCCTCGATGAAGCCGTACTTGAACAGCTCGCGCAGGTGGTAGCTGGTCGAGCCCGAGCTCTCGCCGACCTTGCGGCCCAGCTCGCTCGCGGTGGCCGGCCCGTCGCCGCGCAACAGGCCGAGCAGGCGCACCCGCAGCGGGTGGGCGACCGCCTTGAGCACCCGCGGGTCACTGATCGTGTACTGCTCTTCCATACAGTCGAGCGTAAACCGCAAAGAGTTTTTTGCAAAGGCAATTTTGCGGTTTTCCGAGATCGATAGACTGGGCGGATGCTGGACGACATCTGGGTGGACGACGCGGTCGCCGCGCTCCGCCCCGACTTCACGGTGCTCGCGATGACGGCTCTCGGCCTGCGCAACGGGCCCACCGACGACCGGTCCCGCGCCTGGCTCGCCGAGGCGGCCGAGGCGGCGCGGCCGGTCCAGGACGCCAAGATCGACGCCTGGAAGGACGCCTACCGCGCCTTCGGCGCCAAGCCGCAGCGCACCCGCCCGTCGGTCGACGCGCTCACCCGCAGGCTGCCGCTGCCGGAGATCAACCTGGTGGTCGACGCCTACAACTCCGTCAGCGTCAGACACGCGCTGCCCATCGGCGGCGAGGACCTCGACCGCTACTCCGGCCCGGCCCGCCTGGTCAGGGCGACCGGCGACGAGGCGTCCGAGGAGGCGCTGGGGCCGCCTGAGCCCGGTGAGGTGATCTGGCGCGACGACGTGGGCGTGACCTGCCGCAGGTGGAACTGGCGCCAGGTGGTGCGCACCCGGCTCACCGAGGAGACCACCAACGCGATCTTCCTGCTGGAGCGGCTGGAGCCGATGACGCTGGAGGAGCTGAAGGAAGCCGGCGAGGAGCTCGCCGACCTGCTGACCCGGCTCACTCCCGAGGTCCGCATCACCACCAGGCTCGTATCAAGCGGGAAGTAAACACCATCCAGTGATGTTGATACCAAAAGGTAATATTTTCAGCACCGCCTGTACTGACGAGGGAGGCGTGACCTCTTTGGACACCCCTGAGAGGATCAGCCGTGGCGCAACGGCCTAGGCTGCGCGCTGTGCCGGTCCGGGCGAGTAGCCTTGGACAAGTTCTCTATCATCAACGCCGATCTGCGGAAGAGGGCGATTTCCGCCGTGTCGTCTGAGTCGTCGCGGACAAACCCGCTGGCAAGCTTTGGTCAGAATGAATGGCTTGTCGACGAGCTGTACCAGAAGTACCTCCAAGACCCCGAGTCTGTAGACAAGGCCTGGTGGAACTTCTTCGCTGACTACAACCCTGACTACGGACCGGGGCGCACCCCGGCCAGGGAGGCGGCGAACGGCACGGCTACCGCGCCCGCGCCCGCCCCCGCAGCACCAGCGAAGGAGCCGCCCAAGGCGGCACCACCCAAGGCGGCGCCGGCCGCCGTGAAGCCGAAGCAGCCGCCGGCCCCGGTGCCCAAGGGCGCCGAGGAGGTCAAGCTGCGCGGCGCCGCGGCGCGCACGGCCGTCAACATGGACGCCTCGCTGGCCATCCCGACCGCCACCAGCGTCCGGGCCATCCCGGCCAAGCTGATGGTCGACAACCGCATCGTGATCAACAATCACCTCAAGCGGGGTCGCGGCGGCAAGGTCTCCTTCACCCACCTGATCGGCTTCGCCGTGGTCCGGGCGCTGGCGGCCATGCCGGACATGAACCACTCCTACACCGAGGTCGACGGCAAGCCCACGCTGGTCAAGCCGGAGCACGTCAACCTCGGCCTGGCCATCGACGTGCAGAAGAGCAACGGCGAGCGCCAGCTGCTCGTGCCGTCGATCAAGGCGGCCGAGGAGATGGACTTCCGGCAGTTCTGGATGGCCTACGAGGAGATCGTCCGCAAGGCGCGCGCCGGCAAGCTCGGCGTCGACGACTTCGCCGGCACCTCGATCTCGCTGACCAACCCCGGCACGATCGGCACCGTCCACTCCGTGCCCCGCCTGATGCCCGGCCAGGGCACCATCATCGGCGTGGGCGCGATGGAGTACCCCGCCGAATACCAGGGCGCCTCCCCCGAGACGCTCTCCCGCCTGGCCGTCTCCAAGGTCATCACGCTGACCAGCACCTACGACCACCGGATCATCCAGGGCGCCCAGTCGGGCGACTTCCTGCGCACGATCCACCAGCTGCTGCTCGGCGAGAACGGCTTCTACGACGAGATCTTCGAAGCCCTGCGCATCCCGTACGAGCCGGTCCGCTGGGTGCAGGACGTCTCGGCCTCGCACGACGACGACGTGTCCAAGTCCGCCCGGGTGCTGGAGCTGATCCACGCCTACCGGGTGCGCGGTCACCTCATGGCCGAGACCGACCCGCTGGAATACAAGCAGCGCAAGCACCCCGACCTCGACATCCAGTCCCACGGGCTCACCCTGTGGGACCTGGAGCGCGAGTTCGCCACCGGCGGTTTCGGCGGCCGCCCGCTGATGCGGCTCCGCGAGATCCTGGGCGTGCTCCGCGACTCCTACTGCCGCACCGTCGGCATCGAGTACATGCACATCCAGAACCCCGAGGAGCGGGCCTGGATCCAGGCGCGGGTGGAGAAGCCGCACGCCTCCCCGGCCCGTGACGAGCAGCTCAACATCCTGAGCCGGCTCAACACCGCCGAGGCGTTCGAGACCTTCCTGCAGACCAAGTACGTCGGCCAGAAGCGCTTCTCGCTGGAGGGCGGCGAGTCCCTCATACCGCTGCTCGACTCGGTGATCAGCGACGCCGCCGACGAGGGCCTCGACGAGGTCGTCATCGGCATGGCCCACCGGGGCCGGCTCAACGTGCTGGCCAACATCGTGGGCAAGTCCTACGGGCAGATCTTCGGCGAGTTCGAGGGCAACATCGACCCCCGCACCGCCCACGGCTCCGGTGACGTGAAGTACCACCTGGGCGCCTCCGGCGAGTTCACCGCGCCGAGCGGCAAGACCATCACCACCTCGGTGGTGGCCAACCCGTCCCACCTGGAGGCGGTCGACCCGGTCCTGGAGGGCGTCGTCCGCGCCAAGCAGGACCTGCTGGAGCGCGGCGAGGAGGGCTTCACGGTCCTGCCGGTGCTCGTCCACGGCGACGCGGCCTTCGCCGGCCAGGGCGTCGTGGCCGAGACGCTCAACCTGTCACAGCTGCGCGGCTACCGCACCGGCGGCACCGTCCACGTCGTGGTCAACAACCAGGTCGGCTTCACCACCTCGCCCGCCTCGTCCCGCTCCTCGGTCTACGCGACCGACGTGGCGCGGATGATCCAGGCGCCGATCTTCCACGTCAACGGCGACGACCCCGAGGCCGTGGTCCGCGTGGGCGAGCTGGCCTACGAGTACCGCCGGGCGTTCCGCAAGGACGTCGTGATCGACCTCATCTGCTACCGCCGCCGCGGCCACAACGAGGGCGACAACCCGGCCTTCACCCAGCCGCTGATGTACGACCTCATCGACGCCAAGCGCTCGACCCGCAAGCTCTACACCGAGGCGCTGATCGGCCGGGGCGACATCACGGTCGAGGAGGCCGAGTCGGCCCTCCGCGACTACCAGGCCAAGCTGGAGCAGGCGTTCACCGAGACCCGCGAGGCGGCGAAGAAGCCGCTGGAGGCGGGGGCGATGCGGGTGCCGCCGACCGAGGTGGTCAAGTGGTCCCACGCCGACACGGCGACCTCGATCACCGACGAGACGCTCAAGCGCATCGTCGACACCCAGCTCAGCCTGCCCGAGGGCTTCACGGTGCACCCGCGCCTCGCGCCGGTGCTGCAGCGCCGGGGCCAGATGGTGGAGCAGGACTCCATCGACTGGAGCATGGGCGAGACGCTGGCGTTCGGCGCGGCGCTCATCGACGGCCACCCGGTCCGCCTCGTCGGTCAGGACTCCCGCCGCGGCACGTTCACCCAGCGCCACGCCGTGCTGGTCGACCGCGTGACCGGCGCCGAGCACACCCCGCTCAAGGCGTTCAACCAGGGCACGACCAAGTTCTACGTCTACGACTCGCTGCTGAGCGAGTTCGCGGCGCTGGGCTTCGAGTACGGCTACAGCGTCGTACGCCCTGACGCGCTGGTGCTGTGGGAGGCGCAGTTCGGCGACTTCGTCAACGGCGCCCAGACGATCATCGACGAGTTCATCTCGTCCGGTGAGCAGAAGTGGGGCCAGCGCTCGGGCGTGGTGCTCATGCTGCCGCACGGCTACGAGGGTCAGGGTCCCGACCACTCCTCGGCCCGCATCGAGCGGTTCCTTCAGGTCTGCGCGCTCGACAACATGACGGTCGCGCAGCCGACCACCCCGGCCAACCACTTCCACCTGCTGCGCTGGCAGGTGAAGTCGGGCCGGCACAAGCCGCTGGTCATCTTCACGCCGAAGTGGCTGCTGCGCCACAAGCGGGCCACCTCGAAGGCCGCCGACTTCACCTCGGGCACCTTCCAGCCGGTCATCGGCGAGACGCTGATCGACCCGGGCAAGGTCACCAAGGTGGTCCTGTGCTCCGGCAAGGTCTACTACGACCTGCTGGCCAAGCGGGAGGCCGACGGCCGCGACGACGTGGCGCTGGTCCGCGTGGAGCGGCTCTACCCGTACCCGAAGGAGGAGCTCGACGCCGAGCTGGCCCGGTTCGGCCCGCAGGCCGAGCTGCTCTGGGTTCAGGACGAGCCGATCAACATGGGCCCGTGGCCCTACCTGTCGCTCAAGCTGGCCGAGGACCCGCAACTGCTGGGCGGCCGCCCCCTGCGGCGGGTCTCCCGTCCGGCCAACAGCTCGCCCGCGGCCGGCTCGCACGCCGCCCACGACGCGGAGCTGGAGGAGATCCTGCGCCAGGTCTACGGCTGACCTGATCACGTGAGTCGGCCCCCGCCCCGGCGGGGGCCGACTGCTTTCGCCGCGCTCCCCGCCGGGACGTGCGGGTCGCTTGGAGAGTCGAGGAGACGGAGCACGATGTACTTCACGGATCGGGGGATCGAGGAGCTGGTCGCTCGCCGGGGCGAGGAGGAGGTCACCCTGCTCTGGCTCGGCGAGCGGCTACGCGAGTTCGTCGATCTCAACCCCGAGTTCGAGACACCGGTCGAGCGTCTGGCCACCTGGCTGGCCAGACTCGACGACGAGGACGAGTGACACCCGCCCGCCCGTAGACGCGATACATCTTGAGATTTCGGCGGACGCGACATATCGTGTTCACTGTCAAGATGCGTCGCCAGAGAGGGCGGGATCATGCGGCAGTGGACCATCGAGAGTCCAGAGCAGCTCACGTTCGGGCACGTTGACGCCCTCGACGTGCGCATCGTGGCGGGCAGGCTCGCCGTGCTGGCCAGCGACGGTCCACCGGCGCTCGAAGTGACCGAGTTCGACTCGGCCTCACCGCTGCTGGTCACCTACGACGAGGACGCCCGGCGCCTGAGCGTCACGTACAAGGATCTGACCTGGGACGGGATGCTCGGCTGGCTGCGCCGCGACCGGCGCAGGACCGTCGCGACGCTCACCGTGCCGCGCCGCTGCGCGGTCAACGCCGGAGTCGTGTCGGCGTCCGCCGTGGTGGCCGGGTTCGAGGCGTCGACGCAGGTCAAGAGCGTGTCCGGCGAGATCGTGCTCGACGGCGTGAGCGGTGAGGTGAGCGCCACCACCGCCTCCGGCGCGGTGGAGAGCCGGGCGATGGAGGGCGATCTGTCGTTCAAGAGCGTCTCCGGCGACCTGACCGTCGCCGACGGCCTGCCGCGCAGGCTGCGCGCCAACACCGTCTCCGGCCGCATCACCGCCGACCTCGCGCTCAAGCCGACCGGCTACGTCACGCTGAACACGGTCTCCGGCTCCATCCTGGTCCGGCTGCCCGAGAACGCGGCGACGGACGTCACGATCAGGTCGACGTCCGGCCGCCTGGTCAGCGCCTTCGAGGAGGTGTCGCAGACCGGCGGCCCCGGCGCCCGGTCGATGTCGGGGCGGCTGGGCGGCGGCATGGCCTCCCTTTCCGCGACGACCGTCTCCGGCGAAGTCACGCTGCTCAAGAGGGAGAAGCAATGAGTCCCGTCTTCGGCCACGGCCGGCTCCGGCTCTACCTGCTCAAGCTGCTGGAGGAGAGCCCCCGCCACGGGTACGAGGTCATCCGGCTGTTGCAGGACCGTTTCCTCGGCGTCTACTCGCCCTCCCCCGGCACCATCTACCCGCGCCTGGCCCGCCTGGAGGCCGAAGGCCTGGTCACGCACGAGGTGGCCGACGGCAAGAAGGTGTTCTCCATCACCGACAAGGGCCGCGAGGAGCTGAACGCCCGCCTCGACGAGCTCGACGACCTGGAGCGGGAGATCTCGGCCTCGGTACGCGACATCGCCCGCGAAGTGAAGGAGGACGTCCGCGACACCGTCAAGTCGCTGCGCGAAGAGCTGACGCGGATGGCCAGGGACGTGCGCACCGGCACCGGCGACGACGTCCGCCGTACGCGTGAGCGGCAGAAGCAGGAGTTCACCCGGCTCAAGGAGGAGCAGAAGCGCCAGTGGAGCGAGCACGCCCAGCACTGGCAGGGCGAGAGCGAGCGGCTGGCCGGCGAGTGGCGGCGCATCTGGACCGAGGTGTGGCGCACGGTCGGCGGCGCGCCGGAGAGCCGGGCGGAGCTGGACGACGAGCTGGGCGAGGCGCTCGCCGACTTCGTGGCGAAGGTCCGCGAGGAGGCGTCGGAGTCCAGCATCACCCGCGAGAAGCTCGACGACCTGCGGCGCACGCTCGACGAGACGTCCGCCCGGGTGCGTGACACGCTGCGGTCGTGATCCGCCGGAGGGCGCCTGCTCGCCCGCCACCCGGGACCAGGCGCTCTCCGCCGGAGGTCAGGCGGTGAAGACGATCTTGCCGAAGACGTCGCCCTCGTGCATGGCCGCGAACCCGTCCCTGGCCTCGGCGAGCGGCATCGTCCGGTCGACGACCGGCCGGACGCCGGTCTGCTCCAGGAAGACGCCCAGCCGCTGGAGCTGGTCGCGGGTCCCCATGGTGGAGCCGACCACCGAGAGCTGCAGGAAGAAGACCCGGTTCAGGTCGGCCGGCGGGACCGCCCCGCTGGTGGCGCCGCTGACCACGATCCGCCCGCCCGGTCTGAGCGACTTGAGCGAATGGTCCCAGGTGGCCTGACCGACCGTCTCCATCACGGCGTCCACCCGCTCGGGCAGCCGCGCGCCGGACTCGAAGACCTGGTCGGCGCCGAGCTCGCGGGCTCGTTCCCGCTTGGACTCGGAGCGGCTGGTCGCCCACACGCGGAACCCGCCCGCCCGGCCGAGCGCGATGAGCGCGGTGGCGACGCCGCCGCCGGCCCCCTGCACGAGCACGGTCGAGCCGGGCTCCAGCCCGGCCTTGTCGAACAGCATCCGGTACGCGGTCAGCCACGCGGTCGGCAGGCAGGCGGCCTCCTCGAAGGAGAGCGCGGCCGGCTTGGGCACGAGGTTGCGGCGGGGCACGGCCACGCGTTCGGCGAACGTGCCGTCGTACACCTCCGACAGCAGCGACCGCTTCGGATCGAGCGTCTCGTCGGCCCCGGTGCCGACCACCGCGTGCACGACGACCTCGTTGCCGTCCTCGTCGACGCCGGCCGCGTCGCAGCCGAGCACGATCGGCAGCCGGTCCTGCCTGATGCCGACACCCTTGAGCGTCCACAGGTCGTGGTGGTTGAGCGCGGCCGCCCGCACCGAGACGGTCGTCCAGCCGTCGGGGACCTTCGGCTCGGGGCGCTCACCGAGGGTCAGGCCGGCGAGAGGATTGTCGGGATCGGTCTGTGTGGCGGTAACGGCGAACATGGCCGCACCTTACTTGACGCTGATCCGGATGCCGTCGAGCGCCTTGCCGACGAACGCGTCGTCGCCCATCGCGACCACGCGCATCCCGTCGCGGCACACGTCCGCGACCGGGTGGCCGCGCCCCCGGACGCCCCGGGGCAGGCCGCGCGCCTTCTCGCAGCCGGGGGTGGGGATGAGCGCCACCATGTCGGTCGCGCCGCCGCCGAACCAGAGCTGCGGCCCCACCGGTTCACCGCGTTCGGTGTCGCCCGGCGCCGCCAGCCGCACCCGCCCGGCGCCGGACAGCACCAGGTGGCCGTCACCGGTCACCCGGCCGCGCACCCCGCTCGCGACCGCCAGCCGCTGGTCGAACCCCAGCCCGGGCGGGCGGTCGTACATGGCCATCCGCCACGGGCCGAACGCGAACAGCAGCACCTGCCCGAACGAGCCGCTGCCCGCCTGACGCGGCCAGAGCGTCACGTTGTCGCCGAACGACCTGATCGGCTCGCCCCCTCGGGTGATCTCCAGCTCGCCGTTGTAGGGGGCGGTGAGCTGGCGGAACTCGTCGTCGACCCACACGCCCTGGAACGGTCGCAGGCCGAGCCGGTCGAGGCGGAGCTCGGCGGGGTAGCGCACGGTGGCCCGGACGCCGTCGGGGAACGTCACCTCGATCCGCGCCGTGCCCTTCTTCTCGTCCGCTTCCGGATGCAGCAGGTTGGGGCGGCTGTCGACGCGGGTGAGCGACCGGATGGGGGCGGCGGCCTCGCGGGGCGGTTCCCGCTCGGGCGCGGGGTCGGGCCCGCGGCTGAGGATCAGGCCGGCGACGGACGCGCCCAGGAGCGCGAGCACGACCAGCAGCCCGATCGGACGGCGGCGGTCGCGCTCGCCCGCTTCGATGACATCGAACTGATCGGCCACGACGGACCTCGCTAGCGAGTTGTACTGCCCTCAGTTCAGTTGAGCGGCGACCGCCAGCGCAACCCCTCGAACTTGGCGAAATCCCGGTCACAGGTCACGAATTCGCATCCGTGCTCAATGGCGAGGGCGGCGAGATACGCGTCGGGCACGAGCTTTCCTTTCGCGTCGGATGCGACGCACAGCCGGGTGAAGATCTCCCAGTGCCGGGACCCGGCGTGGATCGTCACCGCGTGTGGCTGGCCACGGACGCTCTCGGCGAACTGTCTGGCCGTCTCGAAGGGCGTCGAGCCTGGGATGCGCGGGTCGGTGACGATGCGGATGAAGCCGTTGATGACGAAGTCGCTCACCGCGTAGGACTCCTCCCCGTAGAGGAGCTCCTTGAGGGCGGCGAGGCACTGCTCGTGGTGCTCCATGTCCCGCCGCTGCGCGTTGACCAGGATGTTGACATCAAGCATCCTCATGCTGCCGCACCCCCACCACACGCTCGATGTCATCCAGTTCAAGCATCTCCTGGATCTCGTGCCAGGTCAGCGTCGGCCCGTCCTCGGCCCCGGAGAGGGGCAGGTTGATCTGAGGGCGCTCCACCGTGCCGGTGGAACGGTTGAGTAGTTGACGCAAGGCGTCCTCCATCACCGAGTTGAGACTGCGTCCGTTTCTGGCCGCGTACGCCTTCGCCTCGTTGAGGAGTGTCTCGTCGATGCGCACCGTGGTCCTCCGCATGACTCCAGCGTCCGCTAGTGACATTTAAATGTCAATAGCGAAGCGTAGTCGAGCGGTCACAATCTTTGCACCATCTTTGCCACCTCACCAACTCGCCACATTGACCTTGCCGTCCGTCGTCAGCTCGACCCGCTGCCCCACCAGCTCCCGCGACACGGCGTCCGCCATCAGCTCCTCCCTGGTCACGTGCGCGTACGCCCGCGCCCCCGACGGCAGGTCGGCGACCAGGATGCCCCGCCACGGCACGCCGTCCTTGTCGTAGGCGACCGTGTATCCCGCCACGACCGCCGGTCCCTCGTACGAGTCCGCGATCGGCACCGGCTCGGCGGTGAAGACCGGCTCCGGCCCGCCCAGGACACCGCCCGGCTCCGTGGACCAGATCGCGTAGGTGTGCTTGGTCAGGTGCATGCCGACCCCGGTGACGAGCCCGTGGCCGCCGCCGGCGCGCAGCAGGCCGGCCATGGTGGCGGTGGAGTGCAGCACGTAGTCGCTGGCCGGGCCGCCCGCGTACGGCAGGCCACCGGTGACGGTGAGGCCGCGCGGGTCCATCGGGTCGAGCTTGATCGCGTCGCACGCCTGGCGCAGCGCGATGGCGAAGCAGCTGTAGACGTCGAGCGCGCGCATGTCGTCCAGGGTGAGCCCGGCCCTGGCGAACGCGGACTCGGCGGCCCTGCCGACGGCCTGCGAGGCGCCGAGCGCGGGCCGGGCGGCCACCTCCCACGTGTCCTCGGCGTAGGCCCAGCCGCGCAGGTAGACGCGCTGGCCGGAGGGCACCCCGAGACGGTCGGCGAGCGCGGTGCTGGCCAGCACGACCGCCGCCGCCTGGTCGACCTCGATCACGGCCACGGTGCTCCGGTTGTACGGCCAGCCGACGAACCGGTTGCCGTCGATCAGCTCTTCGGGGGTGCGCGGGGTGCGCCGCCAGGCGTGCGGGTTGGCGGCGGCCACCCGCGTCATCGGCGCCATCATCCGGCCCCGGTCGAGCAGCTCCTGCTCGATCGTGTGGCCGAGGGCGGCGCGGCGGGCGGTTTCCATGATCGGGTACGTGTGCACGGGCAGGAAGAGCTCGTGCGCCAGCTCGCTGGGGTGCGGCGGCCGTTCCCAGGCGTACGGCGGCCTCGGGTCGGCGGCGTGGCTCCACGGCGCGTGCTCGCCCGCCAGCCGGTACGCCCGGCGGGTGGCCAGGGCCTCGGCTCCGGTGATCAGCGCGGAGTCGAGCTCGCCGGCCGCGATCCGGGCCGCCGCCTCGCCGATGAGCGTCAGCGGAGCGGTGCCGCTGACCTTCGAGTACGCGGTGTGCCCCGGAGTGGCGCCGAGCCGCTCGGCGAGCCGTCCGGTGGGCGTGTCGTACTGCCAGGAGTCCGTGTGGACGATCTGGATCGATTCGAGGCGTTCCACCGGGAGCCGCGCCTGGGCCGCGGCGGCCCGCGCCGTCTCCTCCCACAGGTCGAGCGGTTCAGGGCCGGGCTGCTCGCGGACGGTGCGCTGGGCCGCGCCGATGAGGCAGGGGGTGCGTGGATCCATGCCCCCCATCCAACCAGAACAAGATTCGGTTGATAAGGAACGGTTTCGACCAGCACCGGAGGCCGGGCCGAGTGATCATCGAATCCGCCACGCCGGGAAGAACATCTTCCGCGCGAACGTGACCTTCCACCATTTGACCGTCGACCATCGCGAATTGGCCTCGCAAATCCGGCGTCTAGCTGGGCCGACGTCATACAATGAAGATCGTTTATAGGCACGTTCCAGCACGCTTGACATGGTTCTTATGCGACGCAAGTCACGCTTGCTCAGATAACGAATCTCCATCCGAGCTGCAATAGCCCCAGTTGATCTGGAAAAATCCACCGTTACAACCTCAGAAAGGCACTTTCATGATCTCCCGGGCCAGGCACCTGCTAGCCGCCGCCGTCAGCGGCGCGCTGCTGATGCTGCCTGCGTTCACCGGGAGCGCGGACGCCGCCGCGGCGAGCCACGTCTTCCACGTCTCACTCGCCAAGACGAAGGCGGACGTGCAGAAGGTCGCCGACTACTGGAAGCCCGAGAAGCTCAAGAAGGCCGACAGCTACACCCCCGCCGCCCCCACCTCGAACGGCTCGCCGAAGTCCGGCACCGCGGGCGGCGGCACGGTGACCAGCCAGCGGATCATCGCCCTGCGCAAGGCGGCCGGCCCGGTCAACGCCGTGGCGCCGAAGACGGGCCGGGCCAGCACGACCGGCAAGGTCTTCTTCCGGCTCGGCGCCAAGGAGTACTGGTGCTCGGCCGCCGCCGTGGCGGCCGGCAACCACAGCGTGGTCGCCACCGCCGCACACTGCGCCTACGACGCGCGCCAGGGCAAAGAGGCCGATTCCTGGATCTTCGTCCCGGAGCCGGGCGCCGACGGCACCACGCCGCACGGCATCTACGTGGGCTCGTCGATCAGCATGCACGAAGACTGGGCCGGCAAGAACGACTACGACTTCGACTACGCGTTCGTCACGGTCCACCGCGGCTTCACCTGGGTCAAGCAGGGCAACACCTACGTGGCCAAGGACGTCGGCCGGCTGCAGGACAACGTCGGCGGGCTCGGCCTGGAGCTGGCCAGGAAGCCGCCGCTCGCCCAGGTGCACGCCTTCGGCTACCCCGCCGGCCCGCAGCCCGACGGCAGCAGGCCCTTCAACGGCCAGACGCTGAAGAGCTGCGTGGGCGGCACCCGCAAGGCCGTCGCCCCCAGCCTCGACCTCGACCACGGCGTGCAGCTCCACCCCTGCAACTTCAGCAAGGGCGCCAGCGGCGGCCCGTGGATCACCGGCCTGCACAACAACCTGGGCAACCTCATCGGCGTCAACAGCCTGACCTGGAACAGGGACGCGAAGGGCGAGTTCGACGCGGTGTCCTCGCCGTACCTCACGGCCGCAGCCGGAGACGTCTACCGGCACGCCGCCGCGCAGAAGACCCCGGCAAATGTGATCTAGTTAACAAGTTACCGCTCGGTCACTCCGGGCGATCAGCCCAGACATTGATCTCGGTACGGTCACGGCGGCGTTCCACGCGCCGGTCGCGCCCGGCGGGAACCCGCGTGACCAGGATCGACGCTGTACGGTTCCGGCTGTCCGTTTGCTGGCATCCGGGGCGCACCAAGGCGCCGCGCCAGCGTAAGGCAAAGCCTGGAGTTACCTTGAAGCGAATCCTCCTCCCCGTCGGCGGCGCCACCGTGGCGACCGGCATGCTGCTCGCCGGCCTCAACGGCACCGCGCAGGCCGCCGGCGACGTCGCCAACGACCCCATGGCCAGGAACACCAGCCAGGCGGCCTCGGTCGCGTCCTTCTGGTTCGCCTCGAACGGCGCCGCCCTCCGTCGCGCCACCGCCTACACCTGGGATTCCAAGGACGTCAGGAAGGTCGTCTCCAAGGGCGGCTACAGCCCTGACGGCAGGCCCGGCACCGCCGCGCCCACCAGCGGCAACAAGGCCGCGGGCGGCTCGCAGAACGTCAACCTGCCCAAGACGGTCGGCAAGGTGTTCTTCGTCGACGGCTCCGGAAAGTTCCGCTGGTGCTCGGCCACGTCGATCCAGTCGAACTACCGCAACCTGGTCGCCACCGCCGGCCACTGCGTGTACGACACCGAGAGCAACAAGGCCCTTCTGAACAACTGGGTCTTCGTGCCCGGTTACTACCAGGGTAAGACCCCCTGGGGCATCTACGTCGGCAAGCAGGCCTTCACCCACTACGACTTCGACGTCTACGAGGACTACGACCGCGACTACGCGTTCGTCACGGTCTACAACGGCATCCAGTTCACCGGGGCCGAGCGCGTCAGCCGGCGCGACTACCAGCGCTTCAGCGGCCCCAAGCGGTCCTGGGGCGGCCAGCGCTACATCCTGAAGTCCAGGGACGTCGGCCGGCTCGGCGACAACGTGGGCGGCCAGGGCTTCGCGTGGAACCAGCCCGCCAACCGCACCGTGCGCACCTTCGGCTACCCCGCCGCGCCGCACCCGGACGGCAGCAGGCCGTACAGCGGCGTCACCCCGAAGCACTGCTACGGCAGGACCACCGCCAAGGCCGTCGGCGCCTCCTGGCTGAAGATCAATGAGCACATCGGGCTCAAGTGCGCCGTGACCCCCGGCTACGACGGCGGGCCGTGGCTCACCCAGTACAGCAACGCCAAGCGGGTGGGTTACGTCAACGGTGTGACCAGCACCTTCGCCGACCAGGACGGGAACGACCGGATCGACTACATCACGTCGCCGTACTTCGACGGCGAGACGGCCGCGGTGTACAACGCGGCCAGGAACGTGTGGTCGGGCAAGATCGTCGGCCCCAACGGCGAGCTCTACCGCTGACCCAGTCCGCTTCGTGAAGGGCCCGGCCACCGCCGGGCCCTTTTTCGTGCCCGCGGAGGCACCCAAACGTGGCGATACCGGTGAGGGGTCAGCGCAAGGCCCGGACGGGACAAACCACCCAGACAGTCACGGATTTCCTGGAACCTGAACGTTCCCTGGCAGAAGACTGGCTACTTAGACGGAGGATGGGTTCCATTCGGTTCCTGTGATCTGAGTCACATTTCCCCGACTACAGCCCGTGAGTCGATGCTAACGGAACTTTCGTCCCAATCTTCACACCCCCTACATACCCTGCGAAAACGTACCGACCTGATCACGTACGGCGAACATCTCTGACAGGTCACGGAATGGTCACGGCGATCCGGGTCCATGCCGGACCCGCCGATTCGGCTTCCACCTGCGGAGATCACCGCGCTATGTTCCTTGCTATCCCTTTACTGACGCATGGGGCGCAAGTTGCGGCCCACGACAGACCAAGGAGCAGTTCCCTTGAAGCGCATCCTCATCCCCGCCGGTGGTGCCGTTCTGGCCACCGGTCTCCTGGCCGCCGGTCTGGCCGGTACGGCTCAGGCCAACAACGACGTCGCCTCGGACGCGATGGCGAAGAACGCCGCCGCGGCCAAGGCCATCGCCTCGTTCTGGGCGGACAACAACGGCGCTGCTCTGAAGGCCGCCAAGGAGTCCAACGTCTGGGACAAGACGGACGTCACCAAGCTGCAGAGCAAGGGCGGCTACAGCGCCGACACCAAGGCGGGCTCCACCGCCCCGATCGGCCAAGAGAAGAAGACGTCCGCCAAGGTGCAGAACGTCAACATGCCGAAGACCATCGGCAAGGTGTTCTTCGTCAACGGCAAGGGCGAGAAGAAGTGGTGCTCGGCTACTTCGATCCAGTCGAAGTACCGTAACCTCGTCGTCACCGCCGGCCACTGTGTCTACGACGTCAAGGCCAACTCGGACGTCATGGACAAGTGGGTCTTCGTCCCCGGTTACTACCAGGGCAAGTCCCCGTTCGGCATCTACGTCGGCAAGCAGGCCTTCACCCACTACGACTTCGACGTCTACGAGGACTTCGACCGCGACTACGCGTTCGTCACCGTCTACAACGGCGTCAAGCTCGGTGGGGGCACCGCCAAGAAGGTCTCCAAGGCCGAGTTCGAGAAGTACGAGGGCCTCAAGGAGGCCAAGGACGTCGAGATCAGCCGGGACGAGTTCCGTTCCTGCAAGCTCGACCCCACCTCCACCGAGGCCTGCTGGGTGAAGCCCGGCTCCCGGTCCGAGAAGGTCGGCCCGGACTACCCCGGCGCCGTCGTGGAGAAGGAAGAGGTCGGCGAGCGCGAGTACCGGCGCGCTCCCGTCGGCAAGAAGAACGGTGCGAAGTTCGGTGAGCCCGTCACCGACATCGTCACCGAGCGGGAGTACAAGAAGTACGACGGCCCTGGCAAGAAGTGGCAGGACCGCGCCGGCAACTTCCTCATCACCCACTACTACGTCCAGAAGTGGGTCAAGCCGGGCTCCGACACGAAGTTCTACAAGACCGTCTTCACCATCATCGAGAACGCCGCCACGGACGCGGGCCGCCTCGGTGACGTGGTCGGCGGCCAGGGCTTCGCGTGGAACCAGCCGACCGGCAAGTACGTGCGCGTGTTCGGCTACCCGGCGGCTCCTCACCCCGACGGCCACAAGAACTACACCGGCATTACTCCGAAGTGGTGCTACGGCAAGACCACGAAGAAGCTGGTGGGTGACGCGGCCAAGAAGATCGAGGAGCACGTCGCGCTCAAGTGCGCGATGACCGAGGGCGCCGACGGTGGCCCGTGGCTCTTCAAGTACAGCAACGCCAAGCGTCTCGGCTACGTGAACGGTGTCACCAGCACCTTCAACGACCAGGACGGCAACAAGCGCGTCGACTACATCTCGTCGCCGTACTTCGACGGCGAGACCAACACGGTCTACAAGGCCGCCGCCAACGTGTGGTCCGGCAAGATCATCTAAGTTGCGACGCCACTGACGGTCACCCGTCGGGAGATCGTCACCTGTAAGACCCGAAGGGCCCGGCACACCAGCCGGGCCCTTCGGCGTTCCGGGCCCGGAAAGTGCGGGCGCTTTGGACGCACGGGAGACACGGATGGTGCCATGAACCCAGTGTGATGTGCGTCACATCAGCGAGAGTGGCGCCCCGAGAGGGCCGCACCGCTCTCGCCAGTCACACTAACAACATCCTTATGCTGATCTGCGAGAACACCCGGCCGGTGTCCTTCCCCCGGCTCCTGCGCTGAAGCCTCTCAAACATCACAGATCGATCACGCCCGACATGTCGCCTCTTTTTCATTCAAAGCGGCTTCCTGTTAGCAAGATCGACACTGTATCTTCCTGGCTATCCCTTTACTGACGCATGGGACGCAAGAGGCGTTCCACGACAGCGCAAGGAGTTACCTTGAAGCGCATCCTCCTTCCGGCCGGTGGCGCCGTTCTGGCCACTGGTCTCCTGGCTGCCGGCCTGGCCGGTACCGCTCAGGCCGACGCGAAGATCACCGACGAGGTCCTGGCCAGCCAGGCCAAGGCCGCTGAGATCCTCGACTTCTGGACCAAGTCCAACAACGCCGCCCTGAAGCAGGCCTCGGCCTACCACTGGGACAGCAAGGACGTCACGAAGGTCGTGTCCAAGGGCGGTTATTCGCCTGACGGCAAGCCTGGCTCCACCGCCCCCATCGGCGAGGAGAAGAAGTCCGCTGTCAAGACCCAGAACGTGAACCTGCCGAAGACCATCGGCAAGGTCTTCTTCGAGGGTCGCGACGGCAACCTGTACTGGTGCTCCGGCACCTCCATCCAGTCCAACTACCGCAACCTGGTCGCCACCGCCGGTCACTGCGTCTACGACGTGTCCGGCAACGCTGAGGTTGTGTCGCGCTGGGTCTTCGTCCCCGGTTACTACGAGGGCAAGACGCCGTACGGTGTCTACGTGGGCAAGCAGGCCTTCACCCACTACGACTTCGACGTCTACGAGGACTTCGACCGCGACTACGCGTTCGTCACCGTTTACAACGGCATCGGCGGCACGCTGAACAAGCCGAAGCAGGTCACCAAGGCCGAGTTCGAGGCGTACAAGGGCGACAAGGACGTCAAGCAGACCCAGGTCTCCTTCGACGAGTACAAGAAGGGTCGCCTCGACCCGAAGACCACCGAGTACTACTCGGTGGACCCGGGCAGCAGGGCCCAGAAGGTCGGCCCCGACTACCCCGGTGCGGTTGTCGAGAAGAAGGAAGTCAGCAAGCGCGACTGGTGGCGTGCCCCGGTCGGCAAGGCCAACGGCGCCAAGTACGGCGAGCCCGAGACCGTGTCGGTCACCAAGCGGGAGTACGAGGCCTACCGCGGCCCCGGCGAGAAGGCCGTCGACCGCGCTGGCAACTACACCATCACCCGCTACTACGTGCAGCAGTGGTACAAGCCGGGCACCGAGTTCAAGTTCCTCCGCACTGACTACTACATCATCGTGCACGAGGTCAAGGACGCTGGTCGCCTCGGCGACGTTGTCGGCGGCCAGGGCTTCGCGTGGAACCAGCCGACCGGCAAGTACGTCCGTACCTTCGGGTACCCGTACGGCAAGCACCCCGACGGCAGCAAGCCCTACACCGGCAAGACGCCGAAGTGGTGCTACGGCAAGACCGGTGCCAAGACGACTCAGGCCGCGAAGTACAAGGTCGAGGAGCACGTGTCGCTGAAGTGCGCCGTCACCGGCGGCTACGACGGTGGCCCGTGGCTCTTCAAGTACAGCAACGCCAAGCGTCTCGGCTACGTCAACGGTGTCACCAGCCTGCTGTACGACGCCGATGGCAACGACCGCTGGGACCACATCTCCAGCCCGTACTTCGACGGTGAGACCGCTGCGGTCTACAACGCCGCGAAGAACGTCTGGTCGGGCCAGATCACCCCGATGCCCAAGTAAGTCGGGTTGATCTCCCGGAGTCGGGGGTCCAAACCTCGGTTCCTTCTGCTTCACCCGAAGGGCCTGGCTCGCGCCAGGCCCTTCGGCCATTTCTGATGACATTTCTGACAAGATCCCTGTTCGTTTGTGACCAGAGGGACAGGAGTGTCGATAGGGTCTTTACACCCTTGTAGATATACGTGTGGAGCCATCCCGTGAAGCGCCTGCTCATCCCCCTCGCAGCCGCCAGCCTGAGCGTCACCGCTCTGGCCATACCGGCCCAAGCCGCCCCCCACTGGGTCAAGGACCCTCTGACACCCCAAGCGAAGGACGCCTACGGCGCCGCCTTCTTCTGGCTCGACGCCAACGGCGCGGCCCTCAAGAAGGCCACCCAGTACCACTGGGACGCCAAGAAGGTCGACAAGATCGTCCGTAAGGGCGGCACCACTCCCGACGACGGCAAGCCGGGCGCCACGGCTCCGGCGACGACCGGCTCGGGCGGCAAGACCAAGAACGTCAACCTGCCGAAGACCATCGGCAAGGTCTTCTTCGTCGACAAGGCCGGCAAGCACCGCTGGTGCTCGGCCACCTCGATCCAGTCCCGCCACCGCAACCTCGTAGCCACCGCCGGCCATTGCGTGTACGAGAGCGGCGAGGACGTCTTCGCCAAGTGGGTCTTCGTCCCCGGCTACTACCAGGGCACGGCCAAGTTCGGCGTCTACGTGGGCGCCTACGCCTTCACGACCTACGACCTCGACACCTACGACGACTACGACGGCGACTACGCGTTCGTGGCCGTCCACAACGGCTTCGCGCTGGCCGGTGAGAAGGAAGTCACGCCCAAGGAGTACAAGGCCTGGGCCGGTGACAAGTGGGTCAAGCCGCGCGAGATCACCCGCGAGGAGTTCGGCAAGTGCCAGCTCAACCTCGGCGAGTGCTGGTCCGAGGGCAAGGACACGAACCCTGACCTGGTCGGCCCCGACCACCCGGACGCTGTCCTGGAGAAGGTCGAGGTCAGCCCGGAGACGTACAACAAGGCCAAGGCCGGCCGCGCGCAGGGCGCCAAGTACGGCGAGCCGGTGACCGAGGCGGTCACCTACGCCCAGTGGAAGGCCTACAAGGGTCCCGGCACCAAGGGCAAGGACAAGGTCGGCAACTACACCATCACGCGCTACCACGTGCAGCGCTGGGTGAAGCCCGGCACGTCCCGCAAGTACTTCGAGGGCCGGTTCGTCATCGGCCTGGCCAAGGACACCGGCCGCCTCGGTGACGTCGTCGGCGGCCAGGGCTTCGCCTGGAACCAGCCGATGAACCAGCAGACGATGGTCTTCGGCTATCCCGCCGCCCCGCACCCCGACGGCGACAAGCCGTTCACCGGCGTGACGCCGAAGTACTGCTACGGCAAGACGGGCACCAAGACCATCCAGGCGAACATGTTCAAGGTGGAGACCCACCAGGTGCTCAAGTGCTCGATGACCCCGGGCGCCGACGGCGGCCCGTGGCTCATCAAGTGGAACAACTCCAAGCGCACCGGCTACGTCAACGGCGTGACCAGCGTGTTCTACGACGACGACGGCAACGACCGGGTCGACCACATCAGCTCGGCCTACTTCGACGGCGAGACGGCGGACGTCTACAACAAGGCGAACTACGCCCAGACGAAGTCGATCGTCGGCCCGAACGGCGAGCTCCTGCAGTAGTCGTCAGAACGTGAAGAGCCCGCCGGCGCGCCCGGCGGGCTCTTTCGTCTTCAGACCCCCGCGAGTTCCCGCGTCCGCTCCCTCAGCGCCCTGACCGGGGCCTCGTTCTTGTACGGCTCCAGCCGCCTGCGCAGGTCGGCCATGTAGGTGCGGGAGCGGGCCGACTGCAGCTCGCTCCCCAGCGTCATGGCGCCGAGCGCCACCGAGCAGGCTTCCTCCAGCTCGCCGCACTGCAGCAGCCCGGCGGCCAGCAGCGACAGGTTGAACATGCGGCCGCGCACGAAGCGGCCGTCCATGTCGAGCGAGCGCCGCGCCTGTCGTACGGTGCGCTCGCCCTCCCCCAGGTCGCGGAAGCAGTGAGCGATCTTGGCCGACAGGTAGGCCTCGTCGAAGTAGCCCAGCCAGGGCGGCTCGCCGGCCGGCTTGCGGACGTCGAACGCGCGCTCGGCCTCGTGCAGCGCCCCGCCGCAGGCGCGGGCGTCGCCCAGCCCGGCGTGCGCGTGCGCCTCCAGCACGTGGCTGGAGGCCAGCAGGGTGGCCACCCCGGCGCGGCGGGCCGAGAGCTGCGCGGCCCGGGCCAGGTCGAGCGCGTGCGCGTGCTGGCCCATGTAGATCGCCTGGTGTGCCATGCCCGCCAGGATCTCGCCGCCCAGGGCGTGGTCGTCGGAGCCCCTGGCCAGGCGCAGCGCCTGGATGAGGTAGCGCTGGGCGAGGCCGTGCTGCTCCAGGTCGTAGGCCATCCAGCCGGCCAGCCTGGTGAGCTCGGCGGCGGCCGCGGCCAGCTCGCGGCCGGTCTTGTCGCCGTACGAGCCGTCCTTGAGGAGCGGCGTCACGGCGGTGTCCAGATATCTCACGACAGACGAGCGCACGCGCCCGCTGCCGAACCGGTTGTCGAGCTCCCCGAACGAACGGGTGACCTCGTGGATGGCGGCGATGTCCGCACTGCCCACCCTGCGGGCGCCCGCCGCGCTGGGCCGCCCTTCCGGCGGGGAGGTGAGCCACCGCACCGCCCCTACGGAGCCCGCCCCGATCGCGAACGTCGAATCGAGCAGGAACCTCCGTCTCTCCACATCGGCCCGCCACAGCGCCGTCACGGTCGCGACCCCCTCCTGCCACGTGTGCGTGAACTCCTGCCCGAGATCGAGGGGCGTAGCGGCGGCGGGCATGCCCAGGTCATCAGCCGTGACGGGCCTGCCCAGCCGCTGTGCGAAGATCTCGGTCAGGAGCCCGGGCACCGGGTCCCGCGGCCGCTGGCCACCGATCCATCGGAGGACGGAGCTGTGGTCGTACTTGAGGCCGGGGGTGCCACGCGCGGCTCCCAGATCGTTGAGGCGCCTGGCCAGACCCTTGTGGGAAAAGCCCGCCTCCACGATGAGCTGCCGCAGCAGTCGATTGGGCTCGCGTTTCATCGCTCTCCTCCAGGCAGGAGCCGGCGCCCGCATCCTTACAGAGGGCTCTTGTTATAGCACGCTGGGTAAAGGATGTTTGAGGAATCCTTCACTCGCTGCCGACCCGGCGGGCTCCTGCCTGGAGAGAAGACGATCAGGCGCGGGCGACTCCGTCGGCCCTGGCCTGCGCGGCGACGGCGGCCGTGACCGCGGGGGCGACCCGCTCGTCGAACGAGCTCGGGATGACGTAGTCGGCGCTGAGGTCGTCGCCCACCACGCCCGCGAGCGCGTCGGCGGCGGCCACCTTCATGTTCTCGGTGATCGTGGTGGCCCGCACGTCGAGGGCGCCGCGGAAGACGCCGGGGAAGGCCAGCACGTTGTTGATCTGGTTGGGGAAGTCGGAGCGGCCGGTGGCCACGACCGCCGCGTGGCGGGCGGCGACGGCGGGCTCGACCTCGGGCGTCGGGTTGGACAGCGCGAACACGATGGCGCCGTCGGCCATGGCGGCGACCGCCCGCTCGGCGACGGTCGAGCCGGACAGGCCGACGAACACGTCCGCCCCTGCCAGCGCGTCCTCGGTGGACCCGGTGTGCTTGGCGCGGTTGGTGTCGCGGGCCAGGGCCTCCTTGACCGGGTTGAGTCCCTCGCGGCCGGAGTAGATCATGCCCTTGGAGTCGGCGACGGCGATGTCGCCGATGCCGGCCTCCAGCAGGATGCGGCTGACCGCGACGCCGGACGCCCCGGCCCCGGCCACCACGGCCCGCAGGTCGCCCAGCGAGCGGCCGGTCAGGCGGGCGGCGTTGCGCAGCGCGGCCAGCACCACGATCGCCGTGCCGTGCTGGTCGTCGTGGAAGACGGGGATGTCGAGCCGCTCGCGGAGCTGCCTCTCGACCTCGAAGCAGCGCGGCGCGCTGATGTCCTCGAGGTTGATGCCCCCGAACGAGGGCGCCAGCCGCACCACGGTCTCCACCAGCTCGTCGACGTCGGTGCAGGCGAGGCAGATGGGCACCGCGTCGACGCCGCCGAACTCCTTGAACAGCAGCGCCTTGCCCTCCATGACCGGCATGGCGGCCACGGGTCCGATGTCGCCCAGGCCGAGCACGGCGGTGCCGTCGCTGACGACGGCGACCACGTTGGAGATCCAGGTATAGGTGTCGGCCAGCGCGGGCGTCTCGGCGATGGCGCTGCAGACGCGTGCAACGCCGGGCGTGTAGGCGAGCGCCAGATCGTCGGCGTTGCGCACCGGAACGGTCGAGCGGACCTCAAGCTTCCCCCCGCGGTGCAGGGCGAAGGCCGGATCGGATTCGTGAGCGGATGTGATGGACACAGCGACCCCAGTAGTGGTTGTGACGGAAGAGACCTTGGGCAGACGGGCGGAGATGCCTGGCCTCGGTTCGCCAGGATCCCCTCGTCGATGCCTCGGAGGGGTACGGGGGTCACCCGTCGCTCCATAGTGACACATGCTGAGACGGGATCAGGTAGCCCCCCTGACGCCGCTTCGTTGACGCATCGTTAAAAGCCCGATGACTGACTGCAGCTAAACCCGCTCTAAACTGCACAAAGCTCAACCTTTCTCCGCATACCACTTCGAGGAGGCCTCCCCGTGGCCCTCTGGTCCATGAAGCGCCGAGGCATGGCCGCCGGCGCCCTTGCGTTGACCGCCACCCTGACCCTGTCCGCGTGCGGCAGCGACTCGGGAGGTTCCGGTACGACCTCCGCCAGCGCCTCCGCGGACGCCGGTGACGCGGCGGGCGGCGCCAAGCTGGTGCAGCCCGGCAAGCTGACGGTCTGCACCAACGTCCCCTACGAGCCGTTCCAGTTCAAGGAAGGCGACAAGATCGTCGGCTTCGACGTCGACATCGTGGACCTCGTCGCCAAGAAGCTCGGCGTCGAGCAGGAGATCGTCGACATCGACTTCGCGGTGATCAAGAGCGGCGCCGCCATGGCCACCAACAAGTGCGACCTGGCCGCCGCCGGCATGACCATCACCGAGGAGCGCAAGGCGAACATCACGTTCTCCGACCCGTACTTCGACGCCACCCAGGCCCTCCTGGCCAAGAAGGGCACCGGCGCCACGTCCCTGGAGGACGTCAAGGCCAAGGGTCTCAAGCTGGGCGCCCAGGCCAGCACGACCGGCCTCGACTACGTCAAGAAGAACGGGTTCGACCCGACCGAGTACGCCGACTCCCCCAAGGAGCTCCTCGCTCTGCAGGCCGGCCAGGCCGACGTGATCGTCCAGGACCTGCCCGTGGTGCTCACCTGGCTGAAGAAGCCGGAGATCGCGGAGAAGTTCGAGCTGATCGCCAGCCTCGACACCGGCGAGCAGTACGGGCTCGGCATGAAGAAGGACGCCGACCCGGTGCTGGTCAAGACCGTCAACGAGGAGCTCGCGGCGGCGAAGTCGGACGGCAGGTACGAAGAGATCTTCGTGAAGTGGTTCGACAAGAAGCCCGGCGAGCTGGGCTGATCCATGGCGGACCAGCCGAAGGCGGCTGAGCCGGCCCGGCGCCGGCTCAGCCCTCGCAAGAGGCAGCGCATCTTCCGCGGCGTCCAGTACGCCATCCTGGTCGCCGCCTTGGTCGCCCTCGCCCTTTACGCCGACTGGGCCAGCCTGGCCCAGAACTTCGCGCGGCTGGACATCGCCGAGCTGATGCTGCCCGACCTGTTCACGGTCGCGCTGCTCAACACGATGGTGTACGCGGTCGGCGGGTTTCTGTTCTCCTTCGTGTTCGGCCTGATCGTGGCGCTGATGCGGCTGTCCACGGTGGGCCCGTACCGGTGGCTGGCGACGCTCTACATCGAGATCTTCCGGGGCGTGCCCGCCCTGCTGGTCTTCCTGATGATCGTCTTCCTGCCGCTGGCGCTGCCAGGTTTCGCGGTGCCCTTCGGCACCTACGGCCAGGCCATTCTCGGCCTCGGCCTGGTCGGCACCGCCTACCAGGCGGAGATCTTCCGGGCGGGCCTGCAGGCGGTGCCCCGGGGGCAGACGGAGGCCGCCAGGTCGCTGGGCATGTCGGCGACCAGGGCTCAGTTCACCGTGGTGGTCCCGCAGGCGATCCGGATCGTCATCCCGCCGACCACCAACCAGTTCGTGGCCCTGCTCAAGGACTCCTCGCTGGTGCTCTTCCTGGGCGTTTCGGGCCAGTACGTCGATCTGACCAAGTTCGGCAACGACATGGCGTCCACCCACGCCAACGCCACGCCCATTCTGGTCGCCGGTCTGACGTACCTGATCGTCACGGTGCCGCTGGGCTACCTGGCGGGACGTCTGGAGAAGCGCAAGGGGACGAGCCGATGACGCACGCGATCGAGATCAAGGACCTGCACAAGCACTTCGGCCAGAACGAGGTGCTGCGCGGCATCGACATGACCGTCGAGCCCGGCCAGGTCGTCTGCGTCATCGGGCCGTCGGGCTCCGGCAAGTCGACGCTGCTGCGCTGCGTCAACCTGCTGGAGGAGCCCACCCGGGGCAAGGTCTTCGTCGACGGCGTCGAGGTGAACGACCCCGACGCCGACATCGACGCGGTACGACGCCGCATCGGCATGGTGTTCCAGCAGTTCAACCTGTTCCCGCACATGACGGCGCTGCAGAACGTGATGATCGCCCAGCAGCGGGTGCTGAAGCGCGGCAAGCGGGACGCCGAGAAGATCGCCAGGGAGAACCTGGAGAAGGTCGGCGTCGGCGAGAAGTGCGACTCCTTCCCCATCCAGCTCTCCGGCGGGCAGCAGCAGCGGGTGGCCATCGCCAGGGCGCTGGCCATGGACCCCGGCCTCATGCTGTTCGACGAGCCCACCTCCGCGCTCGACCCCGAGCTGGTCGGCGACGTGCTCGCGGTCATGCGCAAGCTGGCCGAGGAGGGCATGACCATGCTCGTGGTCACCCATGAGATGGGGTTCGCCCGCCAGGTGGCCGACCGGGTGGTGTTCATGGACGGCGGCGTCATCGTCGAGGACGGCCCGCCCGCCCAGGTGATCGGCGATCCGCAGCACGAGCGGACCCGCACCTTCCTGGAACGCGTGCTGCACCCCGAGGAGTGATCGCTGGACGCCCGCGCGACCGGGCGTCCAGCACTTTTCATGTAATACTCCCGCATGGACTTGACCTCTTACGCCGAGTGGGCGGTCCGTCTCGTCAACGACCCGGAACCGCCGCCCGGCCTGCGGGAGCTGCGGGCCGAGCTGGCCGCGGTGTTCGACGCCGCGGGCGCCGAGGAGCGGCTGGTGGCCCTGCTCAACGACCTGCTCGTGCGCTACCCCGTACGGCCTCAGCTCACCGACCACGACGGCCGGGGCTGGCACCTGCACCTGGCCGGCCACACCGGCGCTGCCGCCGTGATGGGGCTCGCCTCGGTGGTGGCGGAGCTGGGCGCCGACCGGCTCGGCCGCTGCCTGGAGACGCGCTGCGACCGCGCCTTCCTCGACACCTCGTCCAACCGGTCGCGCCGCTACTGCTCGCCCCGCTGCGCCAGCAGGGCCAACGTCGCGGCCTACCGGGCGCGCCGCCGCGGCGGCCAGTAGCGCAGCACGACGCGGCCCACGAGCTCGGGGACCGCGCCGAAGTCCCAGCTGTCGCGGCGGCCGCTCGCGCGCTGGTTGTCGCTCTCCAGCCACCAGCCGTCGGCGCCGTGCCAGGCGGCCCGCTTGACGATCAGCCGCTCCGGCTCGCCGGGCAGCCGGGCCACCACGATGTCGCCCGGCCGGGGCGGCACCCGGCGGCACACCAGCAGCCAGTCTCCCGGCAGCAGCGCGGGCCGCATCGAGTCGCCCTCGACACGCACTCTCATGGGCCGCCACCCCTTTCTCCCCGGGGGTTCGGAGACGAGTAAGGTCGGTACGAGGACCAAGCTCATTCGGCATCTAGGAAGGACTTTCTGATGCTCGCACGACTGCTACGACCCAAGCATGTCGCTTCCGCGCACTGCGACCTGCCCTGCGGCGTCTATGACCCGGCACAGGCCCGGATCGAGGCGGAGTCGGTGAAGGCGATCATGGAAAAGTACGCGGCGAACGAGGACCCGGTCTTCCGCGCCCGTGCCATCACCATCAAGGAGGAGCGCGCGGAGCTGGTCAAGCACCACCTCTGGGTGCTCTGGACCGACTACTTCAAGCCGCCGCACCTGGAGCAGTACCCCCAGCTCCACCAGCTCTTCTGGGACGCCACCAAGCTGGCCGGCGCCGCCGGGGCCAAGGGCACCGTCGACGTCGCCAAGGGCGAGGAGCTCCTCGGCAAGATCGACGAGATCTCCAAGATCTTCTGGGAAACCAAGGCCGCCTAAACCGGCCTAAAGGCTCTGTGCGGCCTTCAGGCCGCACAGAGCCTTTTCCGTTGAGGGCGAGTCTGAATCCGCCAAGCAGCTCCTTCTGGCGGTAAGTTGCAGTCAGCGTCGTATACGCGAGGAGGAACGTGACCGAGGACACCGAGACGCGCGCGACAGGTGAGGCCGCCATCCGCGACGTGGTGAGCATCAGGCTCCCCGCCGACAGCGCCTACCTGTCTGTGTTGCGTACGGCCACAGCCGGCCTGGCCGCCCGGCTGGATTTCACGCTGGACGAGATCGAGGATCTGCGGATCGCGGTCGACGAGGCGTGCGCCATGCTGCTCAACGAGGCGGTGCCGGGCACCGACCTGACCGCCGAGTTCGAGCTCACCGGGCAGGAGATGCAGGTCCGCGTCGAGGTGGCGACCGTCGGGAGCTCCGCACCGAAACGCGATGACTTCGCCTGGATGGTGCTGACGGCCCTCGCCGACGACGTCGACGCGGTGACCGACGCGGCCGATCGCATGGCGATCATCCTGCGTAAGCGCCGAGGCGCGGCGAGGCCGGCGTGACGGAAAGGACTGGAGCCATGGCCGCCAGCGACCACGCCGTGCCCGACCGGGTCCGTGCTCGCATGCTGTTCGCCGAGCTGTCCGAGCTGGGCCCCGACGAGCCGCGCCGGCAACGCATCAGGGACGAGTTGGTCGAGCTCCACCTTCCCCTGGTCGAATACCTGGCCCGCCGCTTCCGCAACCGAGGCGAGTGGCTCGACGACCTCACCCAGGTCGCCACCATCGGGCTGATCAAGTCCATCGACCGCTTCGACCTCAACCGCGGCGTCGAGTTCTCCACGTACGCGACGCCCACCATCGTCGGCGAGATCAAGCGTCACTTCCGCGACAAGGGCTGGGCGGTCCGGGTGCCGCGCCGCCTGCAGGAGCTGAAGCTCTCGCTCACGAAGGCCATCAGCGAGCTGTCGCAGCGCGAGGGGCGCGCCCCCACGGTCGCGGAGCTGGCCGCCTTCCTGAAGATGACCGAGGAGGAGGTGCTGGAGGGTCTTGAGTCGGCCAACGCCTACTCGACGGTCTCCCTCGACGCGCCCGACTCCGGCGACGACGACGCCCCCGCGGTGTCCGACTCGCTCGGCATCGTGGACGAGTCGCTCGAAGGCGTCGAATACCGCGAGTCGCTCAAACCGCTGCTCGAACGGCTGCCGCCGCGCGAGAAGCGCATCCTGCTGCTGCGGTTCTTCGGCAACATGACCCAGTCGCAGATCGCCACCGAGCTCGGCATCTCGCAGATGCACGTGTCGCGGCTGCTCGCCCGCACCCTCGCCCAGCTCCGCGAGGGCCTGACGGCCGACGACTAGGCGTCGTCGCCGAAGAACGCGTGAGTGGTGGGAGGCGCCAGCAACATGCCCAGCCCGGCGAGGGCGACCGCGATCAGCGGGATCCCGAGCGCGGGCTGGTCTGACTGGATGAGCGTCACGGCGACCGGCAACAGGAAGATCTGGGCCACCACACCGGGGGCCCTCCCCCAGCGCTGGCCGGCCAGCAGCCCGCCCCATGCCACCCAGAGCAGCCCGGCGCCGATCAGCACCCCGAACGCGGCCTCGGCCAGCGCGGCCGTCAGGTCGGACGCCCCGCCGAGCACGGTCCCGACCGCGGCGTAAACTCCCAGGCCCAGCGCGACCAGCCCTTCAAGGGCGACGATCACGGCTGCCATCACCAAACTCCACGGACGCTTCCCCACACCCGAACCCTATCCGCCCCGGCCGCCTTACTTTCCCTGCGCGACCACCTTAAAAAAGGATGTTCACGACAAGCCGGACATCCATCAGCGGCTACCCTGGCCTCATGCGCGCGATGCTCCTGGTCAACCCCAAGGCCACCACCACCAACGCCCGCACGCGCAACGTGCTGCTCCGCGCGCTCGGCGCGGCCGTCGAGCTGGCCGTCGAGGAGACGGCCTACCGCGGCCACGCGGCCACGCTGGCCGCCACCGCCCGCGCCAAGGGCTACGACATGGTGGTCGTGCTGGGCGGCGACGGCACCATCAACGAGACCGTGAACGGTCTGCTCAACCCGGTCAACGGCGCCCCCGAGCCGCTCGGCGACGACCCGAGCATGAGCCGCCCCGCGCTCGCCGTCATCCCCGGCGGCAGCGCCAACGTGTTCGCCCGCGCCCTCGGGCTGCCCAACAACCCGGTGGAGGCCACCGGCGCGGTGCTGGAGGCGCTGCGCGAGGGCCGCCGGCGCACCGTGGGGCTGGGGCAGGCGCTGTGGGAGGGCGAGAGCCGCTATTTCACCTTCTGCTCGGGCCTGGGCTACGACGCCGAGGTCATCAGGGCCGTGGAGGGCCTGCGCGGCACCGGCCGCAAGGCCACGCCCGCCCGCTACGTGAACACCGCGCTGCGCCACTACCTCGCCACCGACAAGCGGCGTCCGGCGATGACGCTGACCGGCCCCGGCATCCCCAGGGCCAGGGGCGTGTTCATGGCGATCGTCTCCAACACCTCGCCGTGGACGTACCTCGGCAGCAGGCCCGTCCAGCCCACCCCGTGGGCCGGCTTCGAGACCGGGCTCGACCTGCTCGGGCTGCGCCGGATGGGCGTCATGGCCCTGCTGCCGGTGATCCGCCACATCCTCACGCAACGTGACAGCCTTCCGTCGGGCAAACACCTCGTGCAGCTGCACGACGAGGCCGAGTTCACGCTCACCGCGGACCGTCCCGTGGCCTTTCAACTGGACGGAGACTATTTGGGGGAACGTGAGGCCGTGACCTTCCGTGCTACACCGAACGCGTTACAAGTTCTGGTCTAGCTGGTTACATTCGGTCATGGTGTGACGCATACGACAGCCATTACGGGGAAAACTTGGGTGTTGCCCTCTTGCGTGCACTCTCCGTGGCTGAAAAGCTCATAGTGACGTCGGAACGTAGGACCTTTAGCCAAAACCCCTGGTCCTCCGGCGTATGCGGGCAGCCCCGGCTCCACCACAAGGTGCCGGGGAATTGTTCGCACGCCTTAGTGAAACTCTTCACAAAGTAGTAGCCGCACCGGAGCCGACCGCAGGCTCCATCTACTAAGGAGTGGACGCATGGACTGGCGACACCGAGCCGCCTGCCGTGACGTGGACCCCGAGCTGTTCTTCCCGATCGGGAACACCGGACCGGCACTCATGCAGATCGAGGAAGCCAAAGAGGTCTGCCGTTCCTGTTCGGCCGTGGAAGCCTGCCTCAAGTGGGCGCTGGAGTCCGGTCAGGACGCCGGTGTGTGGGGCGGCCTCAGTGAGGACGAGCGTCGCGCGCTCAAGCGACGCACCGCTCGGGCCCGCGCCCGCGCGACCGCCTGACCGACATCGACGCAGAAGGCAGGAACCCGCCTGAAAACCGCGACGAGCCGACCAGCCTGGCACGACACCGTGTCCGCCAGGACCGCGCCGCGTCCCCGATAGCCAGGGGACGCGGCGTTCAGGCTTTCTGACGGTCTCCCGCGGGCAGCGGGATGGAGAGCGTCGCTTCCGTGCCGCCGCCTTCGCGCGGTCTCACCGAGAGCTTGCCCGACAGCTCCCCCTCGACGAGCGTGCGGACGATCTGCAGCCCGAGGCTGGTCGAGCTGTCGAGGTCGAACCCCTCGGGCAGGCCCCTGCCGTCGTCCCAGACGACGACACGCAGCCGCTCGGGGCCCGACTCCACCACCACCTGCAGCCGCTCGGGCCGGCCGTGCTGGAGCGCGTTCTGCATCAGCTCGGTCAGGGCCATGGCCAGCGGGGTGGCGATGAGCGAGGGCAGCACGCCGAACGCCCCCAGCCGGCGCGGCGTGACCCCGGCCTCCGGCGCCGACACCTCCCCCGCCATCGCGATCACGCGGTCGGCGATCTCGTCGAAGTCGACGAACTCCTCCGGCGCGTGCGAGAGGGTCTCGTGCACGATCGCGATCGACCCGACCCGCCGCACCGCCTCCTCCAGCGCCTCCCGGCCCTCCGGCACCTGCAGCCGCCTGGCCTGCAGCCTGAGCAGGGCGGCGACGGTCTGCAGGTTGTTCTTGACCCGGTGGTGGATCTCGCGGATGGTGGCGTCCTTGGTCATCAGCTCGCGCTCGCGCCGCCGCAGCTCGGTCACGTCGCGGATGAGCACCAGCGCGCCGATGCGGCCGCCGCCGACGATCAGCGGGATCGCGCGCAGTTGCACGATCGTGCCGCCGGACTCGACCTCGGTCTCCTTGGCGGCCCGCCCGCTGGCCACGATCATCAGGTCTTCGTTGATCGGCTCGTCGGAGTAGCACAGGGTGGCGGTGACCCGGCCCAGCTCGACGCCCACCAGGTCGGCGTGCAGGCCGAGCCGCCGGTAGGCCGACAGCGCGTTCGGGGACGCGTACGTGACCCGGCCGGCCCGGTCGAGCCGCAGCAGGCCGTCGCCGACGCGCGGCGAGCGCACCAGGATGGGCTCCTCGCCGGAGAACGGGAAGCGGCCCTCCGCCACCATCTGCGCCAGGTCGGAGGCGCTCTGCAGGTAGGTCAGCTCCAGCCGCGACGGGGTGCGGGCGGACGACAGGTTGGTGGAGCGCTGGATGACGGCCAGGAACCGGGCGTCGCCGCCGGGGACGGCCCGTCGCACCGGGATGGTCTCCTCCCGCACCGGGACGCCCGTCGACCAGTCGGGGTCGCCCTCGCGGCAGATGCGCCGCTCGCTCCAGGCGGTGTCGATCAGCGGGCGCTCGCCCCTGGCCACGACGCTGCCGACGACGTCGTCGTGGTAGACGGTGGGGCCGGTGGTGGGCCGCATCTGGGCGATCGCGATCCAGCCGTCCTCCCCCAGCAGCGGCGCCCACAGGATGAGGTCGGCGAACGACAGGTCCGCCAGCAGCTGCCAGTCGGAGACCAGCGAGTGCAGCCAGTCGAGGTCCGCCCCGTCGAGCGCGGTGTGGCGGACGACGAGGTCGCTGAGAGTCGGCACGACTGCATCATGCGTGGTTTCCCGCCGAACATCCAAACCGGCGCCCTGGCCGTACGCGCTCAGAGGACGGCCAGTGATAACCATCACATCACCGGCGGGGGCAGGAGACGAAAGGCACGTCTCCCGTACGACTGCGCACCTGCGCGAACAGGAAGGACGCGATCCTCGGTTGCCACGCCGCCCACGGCTGTGGATATCCTTCACCATCAGCCTGAGCTGCCCGTACGGGCGCGCGGCAGGGCAGGTGAGCGGGTCTGCGCGGAGCAGAGAGCCGGGGCACCGGCGCGCTGCCCTCGCGCGCGGTTGACCGTGAGGGCAGATCTGGGTTCCGATGATCTAGCGGTGATCCGACACGCCCTCACCGCCGTGGCAGAAGTGAAGGTGAGAGCGTGACAGACGAAGGCCCTCGCGTACCGAAGTACTACGACGTGAAGCGGAGCCTGCTCGAGCTCACGAAGTCGCTCCAGCCGGGCACCGCGCTGCCCCCCGAGCGGACTCTCGCGGTGCGCTTCGAGACCTCCCGCACCACGGTCAGGCAGGCGCTGACCGAGCTGGTCGTCGAAGGACGGCTGCTGCGCATCCAGGGCAAGGGCACGTTCGTCGCGCAGCCCAAGGTGGCCCAGGTGCTGCAGCTCACCTCGTACATCGGAGACCTGCGCACGGCGGGGCTGGAGCCCGACACGAAGATCCTGGAGATGGGCTACATCACCGCCGACGAGCCGCTGGCGCGGCGGCTGGCGATCAACCCGGGCGGCCGCGTGCTGCGCATCCACCGCCTGCGGCTGGCCAACGGCGAGCCCGTCTCGGTCGACACCACCCACCTGTCGGCGCGGCGCTTCCCGCGCCTGCGCCGCGAGCTGGAGGTGCACTCCTCGCTGTACGAGACGCTGCACAACGCCTACACCGTGCGGCTGACCGACGCCGAGGAGATCATCGAGACCGTGCTGGCCACCCCGTACGACGCCAAGCTGCTCGGCGTGGACGTGGGCCTGCCCATGCTGCTGCTCACCCGCCACGCCTTCGACGCCGACGGCAACCCGGTGGAGTGGGCGCAGTCGCTCTACCGCGGCGACCGCTACAAGTTCGTCACCCGCCTGCGCCGTCCCTGAGTCGCGCCCCTCTACGCTGGGCCGATGAGCGTCATCGTGGTCACCGGCACCGGCTCGGGCGTGGGCAAGACGGTGGTGTGCGCGGCCCTGGCGGCGCTGGCCCGCACGCGCGGGGCGAGCGCGGCGGTGGTCAAGCCCGCGCAGACCGGCGTGCGGCCCGGCGAGCGCGGCGACCTGGACGAGGTCATCAGGCTGTCCGGGGTGCCGACCACGTTCGAGCTGGCCCGTTTCGAGCAGCCGCTGTCGCCGGCCGCGGCGGCGCGGGCGGCCGGGGTGCCGCCGGTGTCGCTCGCGCAGGCCGCCCTGCGGATCCGGGAGCTGGCCGAGAGCAGCCGGCTGGTGGTCGTGGAGGGCACGGGCGGGCTGCTGGTGCGCTTCGACGAGGACGGCGCGACGATCGCCGACCTGGCCAGGCTGCTGGGCGCGCAGGTGCTGGTCGTGACCGGGGCGGGCTGCGGCACGCTCAACCACACGGCGCTCACTCTGGAGGCGCTCGCGCACCGCGGGCTGGACCTGGCCGGGGTGGTCATCGGCGGGTGGCCCGCCGAGCCCGGCGTGATCGAGCGGAGCAACGTGGCCGACCTGGAGATGCTGGCGGCGCGGCCGCTGGCGGGCGCGCTGCCGGAGGGCGCCGGGCTGCTCGACGCCGGCGCCTTCGCGGCGGTGGCGCGGCGCGGGCTGGCCGTGACGCTGGGCGGCGCCTTCGACCCCGCCGCGTTCCGCGACTCGTACCACGTCTAGGATTGCCGGAACGGCAAGTCACGTTGCGGGAGTGGCCATGACGGAAGCGATCGAGGACGTCCTGACCCAGGTCGGCCCCCGGCTCAAGCGGCTGCGCGCCGAGCACGGCCTGACCCTGACCGGGCTGGCCGAGGCCACCGGCATCTCCACCAGCACGCTGTCGCGCCTGGAGTCGGGGCAGCGCCGGCCCACGCTGGAGCTGCTGCTGCCCATCGCCCAGGCCTACCAGGTGCCGCTGCAGGAGCTGGTGGGCGCGCCCGAGGTCGGCGACCCGCGCATCCGCCCCACCCCACGCCGGCTCAACGGCATGACCGTGCTGCCGCTGACCCGCCAGCCGGGGCCCCTGCAGGCGTTCAAGATGATCATCCCGCACCGGGGCGGCACACCCGAGCCGCAGACCCACGAGGGCTACGAATGGCTCTACGTGCTGTCCGGACGGCTGCGCCTGGTGCTGGCCGACCGCGACCTGGTGCTGAAGGCCGGGGAGGCGGCCGAGTTCGACACCCGGCTGCCCCACTGGTTCGGCTCCGCCGACGAGCAGCCCGTCGAGGTCCTCAGCCTCTTCGGGCGCCAGGGCGAGCGCATGCACGTCCGGGCCAGGCCGAAGTCGCGCACCTGACCGGGGGTGGGGCTAACCCCACCCCGTACCCGGACGACAAACCCATGTCCAGCGGACCTTCCACCTCAATACGGTGGATTCCATGAAGGTCCCCCGTCCCTGGTCGGCCAGGGCCTGGCTGGACACCGCGCACGTGATCACCGGGCTGCCCGTCGCCTGCCTGCTCGCCGCGGCGACGCTCCCGCTGGCCCTGTTCCCCGCCGCGCTCCGTCACGCCCTGCCCTGGCTCACCGGGGTGCAGCGCTCCAGGTTCGCGGCGTTCCAGGGGGCGCGCATCCCGCCGGTCCCGGTGGCGTCCGGCTGGCGCACGCTGAGCCTGTGGCGGCAGGTGGGCTACCACGCGCTGTCGCCGCTCGTGAGCTTCCCCGCGGCCGTCCTGGTGTCGCTGGCCTGGGGGGCGGGCCTCGTGGGCGTGCTGGCCTTCCTGGGGCCGCTGTCCAGCCCGCCGCCCATGGTCTTCACGCCCGACCTGCGCGACCCCGCGGTGGCGGTCGTCTACGCGCTGGCCGGCGTCGTCCTGCTGGTGCTGGCGCCGCTGCTGGCCCGCGTCATGGCCGCGCTCGACCTGGCGATCGCCCGCGCGCTGCTCGGCCCCAGCCGCAAGGAGCTGGACGAGCGGATCGAGACGCTGACCGAGAGCCGCGCGGGCGTGATCGACGCCGCGGACGCCGAGCGCCGCCGCATCGAGCGCGACCTGCACGACGGCGCCCAGCAGCGGCTGGTGTCGCTCGCGATGAACCTCGGCATCGCCCGCGCCACGCTGACCGACCTGCCCGACCCCGCGCGCCAGGCCATCGAGCAGGCGCACGAGGAGGCCAAGCAGGCGCTCAGGGAGCTGCGCGACCTCGTCCGCGGCCTGCACCCCGCGGTGCTCAACGACCAGGGCCTGGACGCGGCGCTCTCCGGCGTGGCCGCGCGGGCCCCCATCCCGGTGCGGCTGGAGGTCGGCATCGACCGCCGCGTCTCCCCGACGATCGAGGCGGTGGCGTTCTTCACCGTGTCCGAGGCACTGACCAACATCGCCAAGCACGCCGCGGCCACCCGGGCCGAGGTGACCGTGCGGCGCGAGCGCGACCGGCTGCGCCTGCTGGTGTACGACGACGGCTGCGGAGGCGCGACGATGGACCGGGGCACCGGGCTGCGCGGCCTGGCCCAGCGGGTCGAGTCCGTCGACGGCACGCTGCGGCTGAGCAGCCCGCTGGGCGGGCCGACGACGATCGAGGTGGAACTACCGTGCGCATAGTGCTCGCCGAGGACTCCGTACTGCTGCGCGAAGGGCTGATCCGGCTGCTGGAGGGCTCGGGCATGCGGGTGGTCGCGGCCGTGGCCGAGGCCGAAGGGCTGCTGCGGGCCGCCGAGGAGCACCGGCCCGACCTCGTGCTCACCGACGTCCGCATGCCGCCCACGCACACCGACGAGGGGCTGCGGGCCGCGCTGGTGCTGCGCCGCCAGCGGCCGGCGCTCGCCGTCCTGGTGCTGTCGCAGTACGTGGAGGAGCGCTACGCCGCCCAGCTGCTGTCGTCCGCCACGGGCGGCGTCGGCTACCTCCTGAAGGACCGGGTGGCTGACGTCGCCGAGTTCGTCGACGCGCTGCGCAGGGTCGCGGCCGGCGGCACCGCGCTCGACCCGGAGGTGGTGGCCCAGCTCCTGCTGCGCGGCCACAGTGACCCGCTGGACCGGCTGACACCCCGCGAGTACGAGGTGCTCCAGCTGATGGCGGAGGGCCGCTCCAACGCGGGCATCGGGCAGGCGCTGGTGCTCAGCGAGGGCGCGGTGGGCAAGCACATCGGCAACATCTTCGCCAAGCTCGACCTGCCCCCCGCCGAGGGCGACCACCGGCGGGTGCTGGCCGTGCTCCAGTTCCTCAAGATCAGGAGCTTGCCGTGAGGCGGCTCTGGCTGGTCCTGGGCGCGACCCTGACGGTGGTCGCACTGGCCGTCTCCACCAACCTCGTCTGGCAGGCCGTCGCCGACCCCAGCCCGCCCACCGAGCTGACGTGGCGGTCCATCCCGTTCCGGGGCGGCGCGCTGACGATCGAGGCCGGCGACGACATCCACGTGCACATCCAGGCGGGCCGGGCCGGTTCCGTCGGGGTGGGGCGCCAGCTGATGTGGACCGGGCGGAAGCCCACGGTGAGCGAGGAGTGGGCTGACAACGCGCTCCGCCTCGACGGCGGCTGCCCCGGCGACCACCTCCCCGGTCAGCCGGACTGCCTGGTCAACTACCAGCTGTTCGTCCCACCGGAGACCGACATCGAGGCGACCACGAGCGCCTCGCTGAGCGTCAGCGGCATCCACGGCGACGTCAGCCTCACCTCCGCCTGGGGACTCGTCGACGCCGACGACCTGACCGGTGACCTGCGGCTGCGCAGCGAGACCGGCGACATCGACGCCGCACGCCTGCGCGGCGGCGTGGTGGACGCCGAGACCGGCACCGGCACGGTGCGGCTGTCGTTCGACACTCCCCCGGCCGACGTGCGCGCCGTGGTCAGGGCCGTCGGCGACATCGGGATGGACCTGCCCGAAGGCGACTACGACGTGACCGCCAGCGCCCCCGAGACGGACGTCGAGAGCCGCGTCGACCCGTCCTCGTCACGCAAGGTGCGCGCCACGACCCGCGACGGCGTCATCCACATCTGCTGCTGACCTCCTCCTTGAAGGCTGTTTACTCATGTGACTCATTGGTAAGTTCCGGGCTATGGAGTCTGCGAAGCACGCCGGTGACGCCGCCGTCGCCGTGTCCAAGGCCTATGGTGTCGAGACCATGTTCACCCTCTCGGGAGGACATGTCTTCCCCCTGTACGACGGCGCCCAGCACGAGGGCATGCGCATCCTCGACGTGCGCCACGAACAGAGCGCGGTGTTCGCCGCGGAGGCCACCGCCCGCCTGACGAGGAAGCCCGGCCTGGCGGTGCTCACCGCGGGCCCCGGCATCACCAACGGCGTCAGCGGCGTGGCCACGGCCCACTTCAACGGCTCGCCGGTGGTCGTCATGGGCGGGCGGGCCCCCCAGTCCCGCTGGGGCAGCGGCGCCCTGCAGGAGATGGACCACCCGCCGCTGCTGGCCCCGATCACCAAGCTGGCGTTCACCTCCTCCGGCCCCGAGTCGACCGGCCAGGACGTCGAGATGGCCTTCCGCACGGCCGTGGCGCCGCACCGGGGGCCCGTCTTCCTCGACTTCTACATGGACCACCTGTTCTCGCCGTCGCCGGTGCACGAGCCGCAGACGCAGACGCCCTCGCCGCTGGAGCCTGACCCCGACGACCTGCGCGCCATCGCCCGGCTGCTGGCCGAGGCCGAGCGCCCGGTCCTGGTGTACGGGTCCGACGTGTGGATGGACCGGGCCGAGGAGGCCGCCCGCGACTTCGCCGAGGCGTGGCGGCTGCCGGTCATCCCCAACGGCCAGGGCCGCGGCATCCTGCCGGCCGGCCACGAGCTGCTCGTCACCCGCGCCCGCGGCCAGGCGTTCGCCAAGGCCGATCTGGTCGTCGTGATCGGCACCCCGCTCGACTTCCGGCTCGGCTACGGCTGGTTCGGCGGCAAGGACGGCGCGCCGCTGGCCAAGGTGGTGCACATCACCGACGCCCCGTCCCACCTGGTCACCCACATGTCCCCGGCCGCCTCCACCGCCGGCGACCTGTCCGTGGTGCTGTGGAGCCTCGGCGACGCCTGCGGCGAGGCGGGCGTCAAGCCCTCCCGCTACGCCGCCTGGCTGTCCACGCTCGCCGACACCGCCTCCGCGGCCATCGCCGGCGACGCCGAACTGCTGGCCGCCGACACCGACCCGATCCATCCCATGCGCATCTACGGCGAGCTGGGCAAGGTCCTCGCCGACGACGCGGTGGTCATCGGCGACGGCGGCGATTTCGTCTCCTACGCCGGCAAGTACGTCGAGCCCCGGCAGCCGGGCAACTGGCTCGACCCCGGCCCGTACGGCTGCCTCGGCACCGGGCTCGGCTACGCCATCGCCGCCCGCCTGGCCCGCCCGTCCTCCCAGGTGGTGTTGCTGCTCGGCGACGGCGCCGCGGGCTTCTCGCTGATGGACGTCGACACGCTCGTACGGCACCGCCTGCCGGTCGTCATGATCTGCGGCAACAACGGCATCTGGGGCCTGGAGAAGCACCCGATGCAGCTGCTCTACGGCTACGACGTGGCGGCCGAGCTGCAGCCGCAGTGTCGCTACGACCAGGTGGTGACGGCGCTGGGCGGCGGCGGCGAGCTGGTCACCCACCCGTCGGAGATCGGGCCCGCGCTGCGCCGCGCGTTCGACTCCGGCATCCCGTACATGGTGAACATCGCCACCGACCCGGAGATCGCCTACCCGCGCAACACCACGGGGGTGTGAGGGCCTATCAGTTCTTGGGGACCGGCGTGACCGTGGGGCTCGGAGTGGACGAGGCGCAGGGGTCGATCGGGATGAGGACGACCTTGACCACCTTCCCCACGATGAGCTCCTCCCCGCCGTCCGGCCAGCTCTGCGCGACCTTCAGGCACTCCTCCTTGACCTTGCCGCCGGTCTGGTCGTCGGCGAAGATCTTGAACCCGGAGGCGCTGAGCATGGACTTCGCCTGCGGATACGGCAGGTCGACCACGTAGGGCACGGGCTTCTTGGGCTTGGGAGCCGTCGGGGTGGTAGAGGGCGTCTTGGACGGCGTCGCCGTAGGGGTCGCCGTGGGAGTGGGGGACTGCGACGGCTTCGTCTCCTCGGGCGTCGGCGTCGTCTCCGGGCGGACCGGCGTCTCCGTCGTCGGAGTGGGCCTGGGCTTGGGCGGCTTCGTGGTGGTCTTGGCGGGGGTCGGCTCGTCGGTGACCTCGGCCGGCTGGCTCATCGCCACCTTGTCCGGGTCGGGCGGCGGCACCGTCTCGCCGCTCATGTTGGTCAGCGCGACCGCGCCCGCGCCCACCCCGACCACCACGGCCGCGGCCAGTGCGGCCACCAGACCGCCCCGTCGGGGCGCCTTGGCCGCGGCGCGGCGGCTCTGCCGCGGCCCCGCCACCGTGGTCGCCTCGGGGGCCTGCATGGCGCCCGTCTGATAGGACGCCACCGGCGGGGGCATGGTGGCGCCCGTCGACGGCATGGACGGCTGGGCGGGCGGCAGCTGGCCGGCGGCGATCATGCGCGCCGCCTCGCTCATCGCCCGGGCGCTCGGGAAGCGCCGCGCGGGGTCCTTGGACAGCGCCTGCTCCACCAGCGCGCGCACCGGCGGCGGGATGTCGGGAGGCAGCGGCGGAGGCGCCTCCCTGATGTGCTTGAGCGCGATCGTGACAGGGCTGTCGCCGTCGAACGGCCGCTGCCCTGCCAGGCACTCGTAGGCGACCACGCCGAGCGCGTAGATGTCGACCGCGGGTGTGACCGGGGCGCCCTCGGCCTGCTCGGGCGCGCAGTAGGCGGCGGTGCCGAGCACCATGCCGGCGTCGGTGAGCCGGTTGCCCAGGTCGGAGCGGGCGATCCCGAAGTCGGTGAGCACGAGCGTGCCGTCGCGCTGCACGAGCAGGTTGCCCGGCTTCACGTCGCGGTGCACGATGCCCTGGTCGTGGACGGCCTGCAGGGCGGACGCGGCCTGCGCGATCAGCTCCATGGCCGGCTGGGGGGCGATCCGGCCCAGGCGGGTGAGCAGCCGGTCGAGCGGCTCGCCGTCGACGAACTTCATCACCAGGTAGACGGTGTCGCCGCTCACGCCGTAGTCGTAGACGTCGACGACCCCGGAGTGGTTGATCGTGGCCATCGCCCTGGCCTCGGCCTGGAAACGGGCCAGGAACCCGGGGTCTTGCATGCGGCCCGGAAGCAGCACCTTTACGGCGACGGTCCGGGCCAGGACGGTGTCCTCGCCGCGCCAGACCTCGCCCATGCCGCCCGCGCCGATGCGGGTATCCAGACGATACCGCCCGGCCAGCGTCGTCCCTTGGGCCACCATGACTTCCCCCGCTACCCCTCTACCTCTCGAACCTCGCCCACCCCAGGGTTCTCCAACAAAGCGGACTTGTGTCGCGGTGAGGTAACACAGAGGTCACGGAACTTCGAGAGAGTACGACTCACCCTTCTCACACGCCACACAAATGCCATAAGCCGTACAAACCCTATCCTGCGGCCTCGGGGTCATGCTTGTCCCCGTTTTGCACCAGATCTCGATGCCCGTAGTCGACTACTAGGCTTGGACACATGACGCTCGCTCCAGGTCTGCGCGCCCAGCTGATGATCATGGTCGAGGTGGAGGACACCGCGACGAAGATCGGCAGCGGCGACGTGCCCGTGCTCGCCACACCGCGCCTGCTGGCCCTCGCCGAGCAGGCCACCGTGCGGGCCGTCTTCGACCACCTGGAGCCGGGCCAGACCTCCGTGGGCACCCGCGCCGAGCTGGAGCACCTGGCGGCCAGCCCGGTCGGCACCCACGTCGAGATCGAGACCGAGCTGACCGCGGTCGACGGCAGGCGGCTGACCTTCGGCTTCCTCGCCCGCGACAGGCACGCGGTCGTCGCCCGCGGCACGATCGAGCGGGTCGTGGTCGACCGCGACAGGTTCATGAGCCGCGTCACTCGATGACGGCGATCAGGTCGCCTTCCTGGATCACGTCGCCCTCGGCCACCTTCAGCCGGACCACCACGCCGTCGTCCTCGGCGAGCACCGGGATCTCCATCTTCATCGACTCGAGAATGACCAGCGTGTCGCCGTCGGAGACCGCATCGCCCTCCTTGACGACCACCTTCCAGACGTTCGCCACCATCTCCGCACGGACCTCAGCCACCGCGACTCCCTTCGAGGAAATGATCCAACAATGTCACGCGGGCCTGCCGCCGCGCATCCGCGCCACCAGACCCGTGTCGTAGTCACCCTTGACGAACTCGCGGTGCTCCAGCAGCTCCGCGCAGAACGCCAGGTTGTTCTTGGGACCCTCGACGGTGAAGCTCGCCACCGCCTTGCGGGCCCGCTCCAGCGCCTCGGTACGGGTCGGCGCGTGCACGCACAGCTTGGCCATGAGCGGGTCGTAGAACGGGGTCACCGTGTCACCGGCCGCGTAGCCGGAGTCGACCCGCACCCCGTCGCCGGTCGGCTCGTCCCACACGGTGATCGTGCCGGGCCCGGGGAAGAAGCGCTTCGGGTCCTCGGCGTAGACGCGGAACTCGATCGCGTGCCCGGCCGTCGCCGTCGTCACCTCGGGACACTCCCCCGCCGCGACCCGCAGCTGCAGCTCCACCAGGTCGAGCCCGGTGACCAGCTCGGTGACCGGATGCTCCACCTGGAGCCGGGTGTTCATCTCCAGGAAGACGAAGTCCTGCGCGTCGGCGTCGACCAGGCACTCGACGGTGCCTGCGCCGAGGTAGCCGACCGCCTCCCCGGCCCGCACGGCCGCCGCGAGCATGCGCTCGCGCAGCTCGGGGGTGAGCCCGGGTGACGGCGACTCCTCCACCACCTTCTGGTGGCGGCGCTGCACCGAGCAGTCGCGCTCGCCCAGCGCCACGACCTTGCCGCCGGGCAGGCCCAGGATCTGCACCTCGACGTGGCGGGCCCGCTCGATGTAGCGCTCCAGCAGAATGGCCGGCCCGTCCGGCGCGTCGCCCGCCGCGAACCGCGCGGCCGCCCTGGACGCCTGCTCGAACGCCTTGGCCAGCTCGCTCTCGTCGCGCGCCACGCTCATGCCGATCCCGCCGCCGCCCCCGGCGGTCTTGACCATCACCGGGTAGCCGATGCTCCGGGCGGCCTCCAGCGCCAGGTCGAGGTCGGTGGCGGGCTCGCGGGTGCCGGCCGCGACCGGCACGCCGGCCGCCTCCATCAGGTTGCGCGCGTTGATCTTGTCGCCCATCCGGTCGATCGCCTCGGGCGACGGCCCGACCCAGACCAGCCCGGCGTCGATCACGGCCTGCGCGAACCGGGCGTTCTCCGCCAGGAACCCGTAACCGGGGTGGACGGCGCGGGCTCCGGTCGCCCTGGCCGCCTCCAGCACCTTGGCCGTGTCGAGATAGCTCTGCGCGGGCGCGGCCGGGCCGATCAGCACCGCCTCGTCGGCCTCACGCACGAACGGCAACCCCACGTCCGCCTCCGAGTGGACCGCCACCGCCCGCAGCCCCAGCCGCTTGACGGTACGGATGATCCGGCGGGCGATCTCTCCCCGGTTGGCGACCAGAACAGGCCCCAGCGACTCAGTCAGCACGGAGCAACCCTACGGCTCCCGCACCCCTGATCCCTTTCCCTCGACACCACCGATCCGGACAACCGGTTCTGTAGGATTCCTACAATGGTGAGCTCACGGAAACCCGCTAGCGGCCCGGCTCACTGCGCGACCCCTACAGCCGCAGCAGCAGGCGGCCCGCCACGCGGGCCAGCGCCTCGACCGCGTCGGCATCGTACGCGACCCCCGCGCCCAGCCTCAGCCGTTCCAGCGCGGCGCTCGCCCGGTCGCGGTCGGTCGACCCGCCCAGCAGGTCGTCGTAGGCGTTGACGACCTTGATGATGCGGCTGGCCAGCGGAGGGTCCTCGCTCACCGGGTCGCACTGGCGGCTCACCAGGTCGGCCACCCGGTCCAGCACCCCTGTCTGCCTGATCACCTCGGCGCCCAGCTCGGCGATGCGCCGGGCCTGGTCGGGCTCGGCGAGCACAGTGGCGCCGCCGGGGATGGGGTCGCGCAGCGAGAGCTGGCCGATGTCGTGCATCAGCGCGGCGTACTCGAGCTCCAGCAGCTCCGGCTCGGCCATGCCCAGCTCCCTGCCGACGGCCACGGCCAGGCGGCTCACCCTGCGCGAGTGGCCCGGCTCGACGTAGCCGCCGACCTCGGTGACCCTGGACAGGGCGCGCACGGTCTGCAGGTAGGTGGCGCGGATCCCGGCGTACTTGCGGAAGGCCACCTGGGTGACCAGCAGCGGGGCCGCGAACACGAGCAGCGCCACGAGGTCCATGCTGTGCGTGGCGAGCGCCAGCAGCACCCCGGAGGAGGCCACCGCGGCGCCGAGCGGGAAGGCGACGTTGAGCTCGTCGCGCAGCGCCACCCGGAACGCCGTGCGCACCTGCTCCGCCCTGAGCATGGCCGCGATCAGCATGTCGATCAGCAGCATCAGGCCGATCAGCACCACCATCACGCCGAGCGCCGGCCACCAGGTGCCGCCCTCGCCCTGGGTCAGCCAGTAGAGCGGATCGGCGAGCGGTCTGAAGGCGGCGGCCAGCAGCGCGCCGGTGAGCAGGCGGCGGGCCATCGCGTCGAGCCGGGGAGGACGGCCGACCGCCAGGTGGGGCAGCGCGCCCGCGATCATGCCGACCGCGATCACCGCCACGACCTGGAGCGCGGAGTGGTGCAGCTGGACCTGGCTGAGGTCGAGCAGCAGCGTGTAGCCGAGCGCGGCGGCGGCCCCGATCGGGGCGACCTCCCGGTTGCCCGGCATGGTGAGCCTGGCCAGCTCGCCGGCCGCGATCAGCGCGCCGAACCCGACGGCGATCTCCGGCCGGTCGAGCCCTTCGGCCGAGACATGGGCGATGCCCGCCAGAGCCACGGCGCCCGCGGTGCAGATGAGCAGCAGCTGGCCCGTGCGGAGCCGCCGGAGGGCGCGGGTCACTGCCCGGTCACCACTTGGATGGGCATGGTGGGGTCGTCGTGGTCCTTCGTGGGGGTCTCGGCGGCGTCGGGCGGCGGCAGGTCGACGCGGCGCGGCGGCTGCCACGGCTCGCGCTCCAGCGCCCGCACGAACGCCGCCACCATCACCGGGTCGAACTGGGTGCCCGCCCCCTTGCGCAGCTCCTCCACGGCCACGCTGACGGGCCGCGCGCCGCGGTAGGAGCGGACGGAGGTCATCGAGTCGAACGCGTCGGCCACCGCGATGATCCGGGCGAACTCCGGGATCTCGTCGCCGGCCAGCCCCATCGGGTAGCCCTTGCCGTCGTGGCGCTCGTGGTGGTGCATGATCCCGGCGAACGCCTCGTCGAGGAAGTCGATGCCCTGCACGATCTCCAGGCCGCGCATCGGGTGGAGCTGGATCGCGGCGAACTCCTCCTCGGTGAGCGGCCCGTCCTTCTGCAGCACCTTGGTCGGCACGCCGAGCTTGCCCACGTCGTGCAGCATGCCCGCGTAGCGGATGGCGCGCATCCGCTCCACGCCCATGCCGACCTCCTCGGCGATCATGCCGGACGCCAGCGACACCCGGGTGCAGTGGCCTCGGGTGTAGTAGTCCTTGGTCTCCACCGCCTGGCACAGCGCCGCGATCGTCGCGTCGTACGAGCGCTGCTGCGCGTGATACTGGCCGAACGCCCAGCGCGCCACGAACAGCGGCACCAGCACCAGCACCGCCGAGATCGACTGGATGGTCGCCCACAGGCCCGCCACCAGCAACCCGAACGTGCCGTAGCCGAAGTAGGACAGCAGGAACTGGGCCAGCCCGCGCAACGGCATCTCGACCGGCCTGACGCGGGTCGCCAGCCGGACCATGGTGAGCGTGAGCAGGATGTTGAGCGGCACGAACACCGCGGTGGCGCCGACGTACGGGCCGATGAGGTCGTCGAACTCGTGGACCTCCGGCACGCCGATCGCGCCGCCGAGCCAGACGTAGACGAAGCCGGCCGCGTAGCCGCAGATGGCGAACTGCGCCCCGTTGAAGACGCGCTTGATGAGCGGCAGCCCGGGCCGCACGCTCAGCATGGCGGTCAGCCCCACCAGGGCCGCACCCTCGGGCCCGATCAGCACCACGGCGGCCAGCGCCGCCGAGAAGCTGACCGACACCGCGAAATGCTCCACGGTCAGCAACGTCGGCATCGACTCGCACACCAGGAACAGGAGCATGAGCACGAGCAGGACGTCGAGCTTGCCCGCGACGGCCGAGCCCTCGGGCGCGACGGCGCTCCACCCGACGAGCCCGGCCACCGCGCCGATCAGGGCGACCAGGTAGACCCTCGCGGGCCACGGCAGATCACGCATTGCGGCCCCCAACGCACGTTCAGGTCCAGGAAACCCCGGGGGGCGTGGCCATGCCCACCAGGAACGCGGCCACGGGGGTGATGAGCACGACGGCCGTGAACAGCCGGGCGATCAGTGGCTTCAACATGCGCTGGCCTCCACGTCGATTTCTGGGGCTCACGCTACATAAGACGGCGCCCGCAAACCGGCCGAGTCACGAATCGCAAGCAAAGTGTAATCGAACAACTACCTGCGGCGACTTCTGGCCCATTCGACCGTGTTCTTCACGCCTGTGGACAAATCAACGCGCGGCTCCCAGCCGAGGCCCTCATAGGCGGGCACCGGGTCGACGGCCATGGCCGGCAGGTCGCCGGGCCGCGGCGGGGCGAAGCCCGGCTTGTCGGGCGCGCCGGCCGCGTCGGCGATCAGCGAGTGAAGCCTGCGGTCGGTGGTCTGGATGCCGGTGCCGAGGTTGAACCGGCGGCCGTCGCCGGCGGAGCCGCACGCCCGGACGAAGCCCTCCACGACGTCGTCGACGTAGACGTAGTCGCGGGTCTGCGTGCCGTCGCCGTAGACGACCGTGGGAGTGCCGCCGAGCAGCGCGTCGGTGAAGATCGACACCACTCCCGCCTCGCCTTCGGGCGACTGGCGCGGCCCGTAGACGTTGGCCAGCACGAGCGTGGTGTATTCCATGCCGTACAGGCCGCGGAAGGCGGCGAGATAGGTCTCGCCGCTGAGCTTGGATGCGGCGTAAGGAGAGCGCGGGTCGGTGGGGGCGCCGGCCGGCACGGGGATCGTCTGCGGCCTGCCGTAGACCGCGACGGACGAGGCGAACACCACCTTGCGCGCGCCGCCCTCACGCGCGGCGGTGAGCACGGCGGCGGTGCCGGTGACGTTGAGACTGGCGTCGAGCACCGGGTCGGCGACGCTCTTGCGCACGCTGATCTGCGCGGCGAGATGGCAGACGACCTCCGGCCTCAGCTCGGCGGCCAGGGCGACCAGAGCGGGGTCGCGGATGTCGAGCTCATGCAGCCGGAGCCGGCCGGTCCCGGTCGCCTGGGCGAGGTTGTCGCGGCCGCCCGAGGACAGGTCGTCGACGACGGCGACCTCATGCCCTTCGGCGAGCAGACGGTCGACGAGATTGGATCCGATGAACCCGGCACCCCCGGTGACAAGCACGCGCATGGGGAGATCCTAGTCGGACAGCTCGGCCCTCACCCGTGCGATACGCGCCAGCACTTTGTCGCGCAGGTCGTCGGGGACCGGATCGCAGCCGCACTTCTTGGCGACGAGCTGCTTGATCGCCTTGTCGAGGTCGTACTCCTCCAGGCAGGGGCCGCACTCGTCGAGATGCACGCGGATGTCGGCGACATCTCCGGCGGTCAGCTCGCCGTCGAGGTACTCGTAGACCCTGTCGAGCACCTCGCGACAGTCGGTCTCATGCGGCTTGCCACAGCTCATTTCGATCCCTCCGTCGGGACCAGGCCCCGCTCACGAGCGTAATCCTCCAGAAGACCGCGCAACTGTCTGCGCCCGCGATGGAGCCTTGACATCACGGTGCCGATCGGAGTGCCCATGATGTCGGCGATCTCCTTGTAAGGAAAGCCCTCGACGTCGGCGAGGTAGACAGCGATCCGGAAGTCTTCGGGCAGCGCGGCCAAGGCCTCCTTGACGTCGCCGTCGGGGAGGTGCTCGAGCGCCTCGACCTCAGCCGACTTCAGCCCGCTGGAGGTGTGGGAGCCGGCCCGCATGAGCTGCCAGTCTTCGATCTCCTCGGTGCCGGCCTGCTTGGGCTCGCGCTGCTTCTTGCGGTAATTGTTGATGAAAGTATTGGTGAGGATACGGTAGAGCCACGCCTTGAGGTTGGTGCCTTCCTGGAACTGGTGGAAGGACGCGAACGCCTTGGCGAAGGTCTCCTGCAGCAGGTCCTCGGCGTCGGCGGGGTTCCGGGTCATCCGGAGCGCGGCCGAATAGAGCTGCTCGAGGTAAGGCATGACATCACGCTCGAACCGCTCGCCCCGCTGTTCCAGAGTCTCCGCGCCTGTCGCGGGCACCGGACCCACCCCCCTAAGATCACCGGTGACCAGCTGTGGCGGGACACCGTACTCAGGGGAGGATACCCGTTCGCCGGTGACCGGGCGGTCACCGGGGAGGGCGTCGAGCAAAGTGAGCATGCTCCTCGCAACACGCCCGTGTCTTCGTCTGTTCCCGCAAGATAGAAGGTGACGAACAACCCGGTGCGGGGAAAACCATACGTACCGGCTGGTAGCCATTTTCCGGAACCCAGGAGTCGCGCGTGCTGCCCATTCCGGCCGAGGAACTCAACGGCTCAGGAACGCTGGGGCCGTACTGGACCTTTTACCACGCCGTCGTCGCCGAACAGCTCAGCAGATGGCTCCCCGCCCAGCCCTCGGTCGTCCTCGACCTGTCCGGCGGCCGCGGCCGGTGGTCCAGCCAGGCCGCCCGGGCGGGTCACCGGGTGATCGAGGTGCTCGACTTCCGCCGGACCTCCGAGGGCGTCCGGCTGCGGGAGGCGGGGCTGGTCCGCCACGTGCGCGCCGACGACCTGTCCTTCCTGCCCGACGAGAGCGTCGACGCGGTGGTCGCCGAGGAACGCGCGATGTCGATCGAGCTGATGGCCGAGTCGGCGATGAGCGACGTGGCCCGCGTGCTCAAGCCCGGCGGGCGCGCCCTGGTGTGCGTCGACTCGCTGGTGCTGGGCATGGCGATCCTGGCCGAGCAGGGCCAGTGGCAACACCTGCGGCAGACCGGCGAGGTCATGCTGGTGCCGTGGCCCGACGGCAGCATCACGCGCTGCTTCAGCAGCACGCAGCTGCGCGAGCTGCTCATGGGCGCCGGCCTCGACGTCGAGTGGGTGCGTCCGCGCACGGTGCTGTCGCCCTCGACGGTCGACCACGTGCTCGGCTCCGACACGCGCACCCTGTCCTACCTGGTGCGCACCGAGCTCGACGCGCGTCCGGACGAGGACGACACGGTCGGCATCCACCTGGTGGCCAGCGCCCGCAAGATCTGAGCGGTCAGCGCCTGCGCTCGCGCTTGCCCTGGCACTGCACGCACCGCGACGCCTCCGGGCGGGCCTCCAGCCTGCCCTCGGGCACCAGCGCGCCGCAGTCGACGCACCGTCCGTAGGTGCCTTCGTCCAGCCTCTTGATGGCGTCGACCACCGCCCTGCGCTGCGTCGTCGCGACGGTCAGCATCGCCCTGGCGCGATCGGCGTCGGTCAGGTCGGAGCCCGCGTCGGCGGCTGAGTACTCCCGGATCGCCACCGGGTCGCCCTGCAGCACCCCGATCGAACGGTCGAGTTCGGCGAGCATGTCTTCCAGTCGCTCACGAGCGGTCGCGGCGTCCACGGATCCGCACCTCCGGGAAAGTGAGGGCAACCCGCGACGGGAGCTCCCCGGTAATCCCGCGCGGTGCGATTGAGGGGGCATTTGATAAGCAGTGACACCGCGTACACGCATGCCATTGCTTTCCTCACCGGATGCCCGCTTCACACGCTCCTTACACCTTCAGAAAAGCGCGCTTTCCCCCTCCTCCGGAAGCGGCTCGACGAGGCCGGGGCCGTTGTTCCTGACGTTGTTGACGTCGGTGCCGACGGGGTGGGCGGTGAGCCTGCCCGGCTGGGCCGGCACCAGCAGCCGCTGCGCCTGCTCCGTGTCGGTGACCTTCGGGTCGAGCCACTCGCCCCAGCGCTCACGCTCGATCATCATCGGCATGCGGTCGTGGATGCGGCCCAGCTCGTCCTCCGCGTCCGTGGTGATCACCGTGCAGGTGACGAGCCACTTCAGCGGGTCGTCGTCGGCGCGGTTCGGGTCCTTCCAGAACTCGTACAGCCCTGCCATCGCCAGGACCCCGCCGTCGGACGGATGGATGAAGTACGGCTGTTTCTTCTTCTTGTCGCCCTCGACCGGCATCCACTCGTAGTAGCCGTCGGCGGGCAGCAGACAGCGCCGCTTGGCGAACGCCTGCCGGTAGGACGGCTTCTCCGCCAGCGTCTCCGCCCTGGCGTTGATCATCCGCGACCCGACGGACGGGTCCTTGGCCCACGCCGGCACCAGCCCCCACTTGACCACCCGCAGCTGCCGCACCGCCCGCTCGGCGTCCTTCGGCACGCGGCTCAGGACGGCGTAGACGTTCTTGGTCGGCGCCACGTTGTAGTCGGCGCCGAGCTCCTTCTCAGGGTCGGCGTCCTGCTCCACCTGGAACTCCTCGAGGAGCTGGTGCTTGTCGCGCGCCGACGCGTATCTCCCGCACATTCCTCCACACTGCCACGTCCGTCATTCGCTCGCGTGTACGAGTCGCATGCGCAATACTCTGAGTATCGAAGAGAACACGAAGGGATACGGACGATGGTGACGACTTCTCGCAAGACTCACGGATGCCCCGCTCCGTCTCCCGAGCCGGAGGTGTCCGCCACGACCGGCGAAGTCCCGCCCGCCCCCGCGGGCGAAAACGAGCTCACGACCCTTCGCGACGTCTACGACGCCCTGGTCGGCCGCACGAAGATGCGCGCCGAGATCATCGACGGAAGGTTGATAGTGAGCCCCCTAGGCACCTTTGAACATCAGGACATGGCGACCACCCTCGCCGTCGTTCTGCGCCCCCACGCCGTCGCACGCGGCTGGAAAGCCGTCGCCGGCCTCGGGATCTGCACGGACGGGACACGTGACCCGTACGAGCCGGACGTCGCGGTGTACCCACCCGACGCGCCCCGCTGGGGAGCCCGCGAGGTGTACGCGAGCGGGCTCGTCATGGCGGGCGAGGTCGTCTCGGCCAGCAGCGTCGGCGACGACCGCGACCACAAGCCCGGCATTTACGCGACCGCCCGCGTCCCGATCTACCTGCTCATCGACCCCGTCTCGGAGCCCGCCCGGGTCACCGTGTTCAGCGAGCCGAAGGACGGGCGCTACACGATCTCCACCAGCGTCGACCTGGGCAAGGAGATCCACCTCCCCGACCCCGTCGACTTCCTGCTCGACACCGCCGTCTTCCTGTGACGGCGCGGCGGGCCAGTAGGCTTTGAGCATGCCTGACGCCCACTGGTCCGCCCCGCACGCCGACGCTCCCGTCTCGGCGTCCGTCTCGCTGCCCGGCTCGAAGTCGGTGACCAACCGGGCGCTGGTGCTCGCCGCACTCGCCGACGGTCCCTGTGTCGTACGCCGCGCGCTGCGCAGCCGCGACGCCGACCTGATGGCCGGGGCGCTGCGGGCCCTCGGCGCCACGCTCACCGCGTCGGCCGAGACCGCCTCCAGCGTCGACTACACGGTCACGCCGGGGCCGATCCGCGGCGGCGCGCGCATCGACGCCGGGCTGGCCGGCACCGTCATGCGGTTCGTGCCGCCGGTGGCCGCCCTCGCCGACGGCCCGGTGGTGTTCGACGGCGACCCCCACGCGCGCAAGCGCCCGATGGGCCCGATCCTCGACGCGCTGCGGGCGCTCGGCGCGCGGGTCGACGGCGACGCGCTGCCGTTCACCGTCCACGGGCCGCTCACCGGCGGCGAGGTGACGGTCGACGCCTCGGCCTCGTCCCAGTTCGTCTCGGGCCTGCTGCTGGCGGCCGCCCGGTTCGAGAAGGGGGTGGCGGTCCGCCATGTCGGCCCGCCGGTCCCCTCGCAGCCGCACATCCAGATGACCGTCCACATGCTCCGCACCGCAGGCGTCCGGGTCGACGACCACGAGCCCGACGTGTGGCGCGTCGAGCCGGGGCCGATCGCGGCCCGCGAGTGGGTGGTGGAGCCCGACCTGTCCAACGCGGCGCCGTTCCTGGCCGCCGCCCTCGTCACGGGCGGCACGGTGACGGTCCCCGGCTGGCCGCTGGAGACCACCCAGCCGGGCGACACGCTGCGCGACCTGCTCGCCCGGATGGGCGGCGACGTCCGTCTGGAGTCCTCCTCAGGCGACGTCGCCGACCTCGTCGTGAGCGGCACGGGAGAGATCGCCGGGATCGACGCCGACCTGCGCGAGGTGGGCGAGCTGACCCCGACCGTCGCCGCGCTGGCCGCGCTCGCCGGCACGCCGAGCCGCCTGCGCGGGATCGCCCATCTGCGCGGTCACGAGACCAACCGGCTCGCCGCGCTCGTCACCGAGATCAACCGGCTCGGCGGCGACGCCGAGGAGACCGCCGACGGGCTCGTCGTCCGTCCCCGCCCGCTGCGCGGCGGCCTCTTCCACAGCTACGACGACCACCGCATGGCCACGGCCGGCGCGGTGATCGGCCTGGCCGTTCCCGGCGTCGAGGTGGAGAACATCGCGACGACGGGTAAGACCCTTCCGGAGTTCGCCGACATGTGGGCCGCCATGCTGGGCGACCGGTGACCGCCATGCGCGGATACCTCCCCCTTCCCGGGGTATGCGGCCCCTCTGGACGAGCCAGCGAGGTCATAGGAGTGGACCGCTGAGAAGGCGGGAGTACGACGAGGACGACGTACGGGTCAGGCCGGGCAAGGGCTCCAGGCCGCGGACCCGCATCCGCCCTGCCCACGACGACGCGGAGCAGGGCTTCGTGGTGGCGGTCGACCGGGGCCGCTACACGACACTGGTGGAGGCCAGGCGCAAGCAGCAGCGCCGCCTGGTGGTGGCCATGAAGGCGCGCGAGCTGGGCCGCAAGGGCATCGTGGTCGGCGACCGGGTGGCGCTCGTGGGCGACGTCTCCGGCCGGCCCGACACGCTGGCCAGGGTCGTCCGGGTGGAGCCGCGCACGTCCATGCTGCGGCGCTCGGCCGACGACACCGAAGACACCGACGGCATCGAGCGGCCGGTGGTGGCCAACGCCGACCAGCTCGTCATCGTGACGGCGCTGGCCGATCCGCCGCCCCGGCCGCGCATGATCGACCGCATCCTGGTGGCGGCGTTCGACGCGGAGATCGACCCGCTGCTCTGCCTGACCAAGTCCGACCTGGCGCCGCCGGACGACCTGGTGGCCCAGTACGCCCCGCTGGGGGTGCCGCACGTCGTCGTCCACCGGGGCGGCTCGCTGGACGAGCTGCGCGACCACCTCAAGGGGCGCATCAGCGTGCTGGTCGGGCATTCAGGGGTGGGCAAGTCGACGCTGGTCAACGTGCTCGTCCCCGACGCGAACCGAGCCGTGTCGCAGGTGAACGCCGTGACCGGGCGCGGCCGCCACACCTCCACCTCGGCCGTCGCCCTCGAACTGCCCGAAGGCGGGTGGATCATCGACACGCCCGGTGTCCGCAGCTTCGGCCTGGCCCACGTGTCGGTGGAGACGGTCCTGGCCGCCTTCCCCGACCTGGTGGAGGGCACGGTCAAGTGTCCCAAGGGCTGCACCCACCTGACGGAGGGCTGCGCCCTGGACGCCTGGGTGGCCGCCGGTCACGCCGACACGGCCCGCCTGCGCTCCCTCCGCCGCCTCCTGGCCAGCCGGGAAGGCGCGCTCGACGACAGCCCCTGACCCGACCTCAGCGGGAAGGGCGCAGGGTCCAGGAGACGGTGAGGGTGGCCACCACCGTGCCTTCCTCGTTCCGTACCTCGACCTCGACGTCGAACTCCGGCCGCTCACCGGCGTCCAGCCGCCCCACCACCTCCTCGCGCGCGGCCAGCAGCCGCGCCGACGCCACGATCTCGCCCTTGGCCAGCTTGAGGTAGCGGACGGTCGACGCGGTAGCCAGGGGGACCGCCCGATTGAGCTGGTCGCCGAAGGCCGTGAGCATGGCGGCGCCGGACGCCGACTCGGCCAGGGTGAACAAGGCGCCCGCGTGCGGACCGCCGACATGGTTGTGCAGGTCGGACCGGTCCGGCAGGCGGCAGACGGCGCGCCCGTCGGCGGCGGAGTCGAAGGTGATGCCGAGAGTGCGGGCGAAGGGCACGGTCTGGAGCAGCAGATCGCCGACGTCAAGTGACATGCCCGCATGCTACTAGCCGGTAACCGAAAACCGGGCTTATCAGAAAAGCCGCCGCGGGTGACTGCTGTTCGGCACAGGCGGCACGGTAGCGTGACACTTCGTGCAGGGATACCACGATGACCTCCGTCTCGCCCACGTCATGGCCGACGCCGCCGACGACCTGACGATGCGGCGCTTCAAGGCGGTCGACCTCAAGGTCGAGACCAAGCCGGACCTCACCCCGGTCAGCGACGCCGACCGCGCCGTCGAGGAGTCGATCCGCGGCACGCTGCGCCGCGCCAGGCCGCGCGACGCGGTGGTGGGTGAGGAGTTCGGCAAGACCGGCTGGGGGGCCAGGTCGTGGATCGTCGATCCCATCGACGGCACCAAGAACTACGTGCGCGGGGTCCCCGTCTGGGCGACGCTGATCGCGCTCATGGAGTACGGCAAGGTCGTGGTCGGCCTGGTGTCGGCCCCGGCGCTGGGCCGGCGCTGGTGGGCGGCGACCGACGGCGGCGCGTGGACCGGCAGGAGCCTGACGAAGGCGACCCGGATGCGCGTGTCGTCCGTCTCCAGCCTCGGCGACGCGTCCTTCTCCTACTCCAGCTTCAGCGGCTGGGAGAAGACCGGCCGCCTCGACGGCTTCCTCGACCTGGGCCGCTCCTGCTGGCGCACTCGCGCGTACGGTGACTTCTGGTCGCACATGATGGTGGCCGAAGGCTCGGTGGACCTGTCGGCCGAGCCGGAGCTGTCGCCGTGGGACATGGCGGCGCTCACGGTCATCGTCGAGGAGGCGGGCGGTCGCTGGACCGACACGGCGGGCGTGCGCGGCCTGGAGGGCGGCAGCCTGGTGTGCACCAACGGCCTCCTGCACGACGAGGTCATCAGCCGGCTCAACTCCTAGAGCGCCAGCACCTTCGCCACGGCGTCCATCAGGCTGCCGTGGTACGCGCCGCCGAACAGCACCACGTGCACGAGCAGCGGATGCAGCTGGTGCAGCGGGACCCGTTCGCGCCAGCCGTCCCCAAGCGGGGCCTCCTCCTGGTACGCGCCCAGGATCCGGTCCAGGTACGGCGCCCCGAACAGCGCGAGCATGGCCAGGTCGGTCTCCCGGTGGCCGCCGTGGGCCGCGGGGTCGACCAGCACGACCCGGCCGCCCGACCACAGCAGGTTGCCGCTCCACAGGTCGCCGTGGATGCGGGCGGGCGGCTCCGGCTCCCCGGCGACCTCGGCGAACCGCGCCACCGCCCGCTCGACGAGCGCCAGGTCACGGGACGGCAGCCGGGCCGTCATGGCGAACGGCAGCACCCGCCGCTCCGCGTAGAAGGTCGGCCAGTCGCCGGCGGGCGTGTTGTCCATCGGCAGTTCCGCGATGAACCCCGGCCAGGGCGCGCCGAAGGCGTCCGCCCCGGCCCGGTGCATGAGCGCCAGGTCGCGGCCGAAGCGCTCGGCCGCGGCGGCGCTCGGCGGCTCCTCGTCCACCCACGACAGGACCAGCCGATCCGCACCGGCCTCGATCACCTCGGGTACGGCGATGACCTCGCCCAGCCAGCGCAGCCCGGCCGCCTCGGAGGCGAAGACCGGCGAACGGGCTCCCGTCTTGGCGAACACCACGCGGCCGTCGTCGAGCACGCCCCGCTGCAGCCGCCAGCCGTGGGACGTGCCCAGGTCCTCAGTCGATCTCATCGGCGATGTGCTTGGCGATGCCCACGGACGCGGCCTCCACCAGGGTAAGCACCTCGACGAACCCTTCATCGCCGCCGTAGTACGGGTCGGGCACCTCGGCGCCGGCAGGCGCGTCAGGGTCGAAGGAACGGAACAGCCGCACCTCCACGCCGGAGGACGCCATCCGGCTGAGGAACGCCCGGTTGTCGCGATCCATGGCCAGCACCAGGTCGTAGCGGTCGAACCAGTCGGCGGTGAACTGCTGGGCGACGTGCTCGGATCCGTCGTACCCGTGAGCGGCGAGCACCCGCAGCGCCCGCTCGTCCATCGGCCCACCGGCGTGCCAGCCGCCGGTGCCAGCGCTCTCCACGATCACCTGTTCGCCCAGCCCGTGACCGTCCAGCACCTTGCGGAGCACGGTCGCGGCCATCGGGGAGCGGCAGATGTTGCCCATGCAGACCACGCACACGCGGTAAGTCACTGAAGTCATACCTCCATCATGGGGCCGGTCCGGAGTGCCGGTCGTCCGTTCGCCCTCGCGGAGCCGGAACGTACCGGTGTGATCGCGGTGGCCCCGAAAACAAGAAAAGCCCCGAAGCCGTAGCCTCGGGGCCTTTCCCATATGAAAATTGTCCGGCGGTGACCTACTCTCCCACACCCTCCCGAGTGCAGTACCATCGGCGCAGAGAAGCTTAACTTCCGGGTTCGGAATGTAACCGGGTGTTTCCTTCCCGCCATAACCGCCGTAACCCTCCGAAACACACAAACCACAGGGTTTGCTGTCTCAGAATTGCCTAGTGGACGCGAGCAAAACTCAAAAAGAACGCTTTGTGGTCAAGTCCTCGGCCTATTAGTACCGGTCAGCTCCACACGTTACCGCGCTTCCACCTCCGGCCTATCAACCCGGTCGTCTACCGGGAGCCTTACCCCTTCACAGGGTGGGAGACCTCATCTCAAGGCAAGCTTCCCGCTTAGATGCTTTCAGCGGTTATCCCTCCCGAACGTAGCCAACCAGCCATGCACCTGGCGATACAACTGGCACACCAGAGGTTCGTCCGTCCCGGTCCTCTCGTACTAGGGACAGCCCCTTTCAAGTCTCCTGCGCGCGCAGCGGATAGGGACCGAACTGTCTCGCGACGTTCTAAACCCAGCTCGCGTACCGCTTTAATGGGCGAACAGCCCAACCCTTGGGACCTACTCCAGCCCCAGGATGCGACGAGCCGACATCGAGGTGCCAAACCATCCCGTCGATATGGACTCTTGGGGAAGATCAGCCTGTTATCCCCGGGGTACCTTTTAGCCGTTGAGCGACACCGCTTCCACACGCCGATGCCGGATCACTAGTCCCAGCTTTCGCTCCTGCTCGACCCGTCAGTCTCACAGTCAAGCTCCCTTGTGCACTTACACTCAACACCTGATTGCCAACCAGGCTGAGGGAACCTTTGGGCGCCTCCGTTACCCTTTAGGAGGCAACCGCCCCAGTTAAACTACCCACCAGACACTGTCCCCGATCCGGATCACGGACCAGAGTTAGACATTCAAAACGACCAGAGTGGTATTTCACCAATGACTCCACCCGAACTAGCGTCCGAGCTTCCCAGTCTCCCACCTATCCTACACAAGACGCTCCAAACACCAATGTCAAGCTGTAGTGAAGGTCCCGGGGTCTTTCCGTCCTGCTGCGCGAAACGAGCATCTTTACTCGTAGTGCAATTTCGCCGGGTCTGCGGTTGAGACAGCGGGGAAGTCGTTACGCCATTCGTGCAGGTCGGAACTTACCCGACAAGGAATTTCGCTACCTTAGGATGGTTATAGTTACCACCGCCGTTTACCGGCGCTTAAGTTCTCACCTTCGCCAACCCGAAAGTCAGCTAAGCGGTCCCCTTAACGTTCCGGCACCGGGCAGGCGTCAGTCCGTATACATCGTCTTACGACTTCGCACGGACCTGTGTTTTTAGTAAACAGTCGCTTCCCCCTGGCCACTGCGACCCCCACCAGCTCCCACCGCAAGGGCGTTCACCAGCAGAGGTCCCCCTTCTCCCGAAGTTACGGGGGCAATTTGCCGAGTTCCTTAACCACAGTTCACCCGATCGCCTTGGTATTCTCTACCTGACCACCTGAGTCGGTTTAGGGTACGGGCCGCCACAACACTCACTAGAGGCTTTTCTCGGCAGCATAGGATCATCCACTTCGCCACAATCGGCTCGGCATCACATCTCAGACACATGGAACGCGGATTTGCCTACGTCCCGTCCTACATGCTTACCCCAGGACAACCATCGCCTGGGCTGGACTACCTTCCTGCGTCACCCCATCGCTTACCTACTACCACATCAGGTCGAGCGTTCGGCCTAACACCCGCCCCGAAGGGCCGGCTGACTTAAGGACTCTTAGTATCAATGGGTTCAGTATGGGCGCATTGAAGCGGGTACGGGAATATCAACCCGTTGTCCATCGACTACGCCTGTCGGCCTCGCCTTAGGTCCCGACTTACCCTGGGCGGATTAACCTGCCCCAGGAACCCTTGGTCATCCGGCGCGAGGGTTTCTCACCCTCGATTCGCTACTCATGCCTGCATTCTCACTCGCACAGCCTCCACCACTCGATCACTCGGCGGCTTCACCGGCTGCACGACGCTCCCCTACCCACCAACAAGACTCACGTCCCATCAGTGCCACGACTTCGGCGGTGTACTTGAGCCCCGCTACATTGTCGGCGCAGAATCACTTGACCAGTGAGCTATTACGCACTCTTTCAAGGATGGCTGCTTCTAAGCCAACCTCCTGGTTGTCTCTGCGACTCCACATCCTTTCCCACTTAGCACACGCTTAGGGGCCTTAGTCGGTGATCTGGGCTGTTTCCCTCTCGACTACGAACCTTATCGCCCGCAGTCTCACTGCCACGCTCTCACTTACCGGCATTCGGAGTTTGGCTGACGTCAGTAACCTTGTCGGGCCCATCGGCCATCCAGTGCTCTACCTCCGGCAAGAAACACGTGACGCTGCACCTAAATGCATTTCGGGGAGAACCAGCTATCACGAAGTTTGATTGGCCTTTCACCCCTACACACAGATCATCCCCCAGGTTTTCAACCCTGGTGGGTTCGGTCCTCCACCCAGTCTTACCTGAGCTTCAACCTGCCCATGCGTAGATCACTTCGCTTCGGGTCTACAGCATGCGACTCAAACGCCCTCTTCAGACTCGCTTTCGCTACGGCTCCCCCACACGGGTTAACCTCGCCACACACCATAACTCGCAGGCTCATTCTTCAAAAGGCACGCAGTCACATCACACACGTCCGAAGACGTGTAAGCTCCTACGGCTTGTAGGCACACGGTTTCAGGTACTCTTTCACGACCCCTCACCGGGGCACTTTTCACCTTTCCCTCACGGTACTCGTGCACTATCGGTCACCAGGGAGTATTTAGGCTTACCAGGTGGTCCTGGCAGATTCACACAGGATTTCTCGGGCCCCGTGCTACTTGGGATCCCCTCCAGCAGTCGACAAGGTTTCGCCTACCCGGCTCTCACGGTCTACGGCAGCCCTTCCCAGAGCTTTCGACTACCCCATCGATTTCTCACTGCTCGAAATCCCGGCAGAGACTTCAAGAAGGTCCCACAACCCCGGACATGCAACGCCTGCCGGCTATCACACACGCCCGGTTTAGCCTCCTCCGCTTTCGCTCACCACTACTCACGGAATCACTCTTGTTTTCTCTTCCTACGGGTACTGAGATGTTTCACTTCCCCGCGTTACCACCAACCGCCCTATACATTCAGGCGGAGGCAACACCACATGACTGGTGCTAGGTTTCCCCATTCGGACATCCCCGGATCAACGTCTGGTTGGCGACTCCCCGAGGCTTAACGCAGCCTCCCACGTCCTTCATCGGCTCCTGATGCCAAGGCATCCACCGTGTGCCCTTAAAAACTTGGCCACAAAGATGCTCGCGTCCACTATGCAAATCTCAAACAACAAACAGCAACCACGCCCACACCCCGAATACCAGGATGCTTCGATGGTCCTGTGCTGAGGTCCCACAGACAGGCGGGCCCACCCGACGGGCAGGCCCAGCTGGTCCGTTTCCTCAGGACCCAACAGTGTGTCCAACCAGTCTCGATCCTCCGCCACACGCTCCCACTCCCCCGTCGCCGGGGGCGGTACTAGCGCGGTGACAACCGAGACCGGTTGAGTAGCCAGTGCTCCACTAGTGAGCTGCCGTGTGCAAGACGTTCGCTTGCAGGCACAGCGTGGACCAGGGCGGTCAGGCCCCGGCCGGTGCTCCTTAGAAAGGAGGTGATCCAGCCGCACCTTCCGGTACGGCTACCTTGTTACGACTTCGTCCCAATCGCCAGCCCCACCTTCGACCGCTCCCCCCACACAAGGTGGTTGGGCCACGGGCTTCGGGTGTTGCCGACTTTCGTGACGTGACGGGCGGTGTGTACAAGGCCCGGGAACGTATTCACCGCAGCGTTGCTGATCTGCGATTACTAGCGACTCCGACTTCATGGGGTCGAGTTGCAGACCCCAATCCGAACTGAGACCGGCTTTTAGGGATTCGCTCCACCTCGCGGTTTAGCAGCCCTCTGTACCGGCCATTGTAGCATGTTTGCAGCCCAAGACATAAGGGGCATGATGACTTGACGTCATCCCCACCTTCCTCCGAGTTGACCCCGGCAGTCTCCCATGAGTCCCCACCACCCCCGAAGGAGCGTGCTGGCAACATGGAACAAGGGTTGCGCTCGTTGCGGGACTTAACCCAACATCTCACGACACGAGCTGACGACAGCCATGCACCACCTGTCACCCAGTCCGAAGAGGCGCACATCTCTGCACGTTTCCGGGTGATGTCAAACCTTGGTAAGGTTCTTCGCGTTGCGTCGAATTAAGCAACATGCTCCGCCGCTTGTGCGGGCCCCCGTCAATTCCTTTGAGTTTTAGCCTTGCGGCCGTACTCCCCAGGCGGGGCGCTTAATGCGTTAGCTCCGGCACGGAACCCGTGGAAGGGTCCCACACCTAGCGCCCAACGTTTACGGCGTGGACTACCAGGGTATCTAATCCTGTTCGCTCCCCACGCTTTCGCTCCTCAGCGTCAGGTAAGGCCCAGCAAGCCGCCTTCGCCACCGGTGTTCCTCCTGATATCTGCGCATTTCACCGCTACACCAGGAATTCCACTTGCCCCTGCCTACCTCTAGCCGGCCCGTATCCACCGCAGACCCGCAGTTAAGCTGCGGGCTTTCACGGCAGACGCGACCAGCCACCTACGAGCTCTTTACGCCCAATAATTCCGGACAACGCTTGCGCCCTACGTATTACCGCGGCTGCTGGCACGTAGTTAGCCGGCGCTTCTTCTGCAGGTACACGTCAACTTCGTCCCTGCTGAAAGAGGTTTACAACCCGAAGGCCGTCATCCCCCACGCGGCGTCGCTGCGTCAGGCTTCCGCCCATTGCGCAATATTCCCCACTGCTGCCTCCCGTAGGAGTCTGGGCCGTGTCTCAGTCCCAGTGTGGCCGGTCGCCCTCTCAGGCCGGCTACCCGTCGTCGCCTTGGTAGGCCACTACCCCACCAACAAGCTGATAGGCCGCGAGTCCATCCCCAACCAAGAAATCTTTCCACCACCATCAGATGCCTGAAGTGGTCGTATCCGGTATTAGACCCAGTTTCCCGGGCTTATCCCAGAGTCAGGGGCAGGTTACTCACGTGTTACTCACCCGTTCGCCGCTCGAGTACCCCGAAGGGCCTTTCCGCTCGACTTGCATGTGTTAAGCACGCCGCCAGCGTTCGTCCTGAGCCAGGATCAAACTCTCCATAAAATGAATTTGAATCCCAACCAAAAAGGAATCCGTCACAGAAATACATGACGGGGTTGTGCATCATGCACTGGCTTTTAACACACTGTTGAGTTCTCAAGAAACGGACGCGTACACCCCGGCAAGACCCGACCAGCGGCCCCCGCCGAAGAGGCGTTCATTTCGTCTTTGTGTTACCAATCTTCGCAGCCCCCCAAGTTCGTGTCAAATTGACGCGAACCCCATCGAGCTTCAAAAATCGGCAACCGCCCCGTTTCCGAGGCAACCCCTCTACCTTACCGGCCGATCCGGACAGATGCGAACCATCCGGACGATCAGTGTGGAGTGGGACTCGCCGGGCTTCTCCGGGACTCTGGTGAGTCCGTGGCTGCCCGTGCCTGAGCAACTGTAGCAGCCTCCAAGACCATCTCGGGCCCACAGAGGTAGTCATCAGGTCCTTCCCTCCCCAGGGGACACCCAAACCTCACTGGTCCGGGAGGGCCCAGGGCAAGCGAACAGCAAGTGGTCCGCAATGCCCCGGCGGTACGAATTGCCACGAGCAGTCCCGCGCTCTCGGAGGTGTCCGGCATGACCCGCTCGGAATACGACGACATCCGTGCTTTCCTCGCCGACCCGGCGACCCAGGCGGGTGACCTGCTGGACGTGGCGAGGACCCTGGTGGAGGACCTGGAGCAGGCCCGCATGCGCGAGGCGATGCTGCGGACGCACTACCTGCGGCTGCTGACCGCCGCTCGCGCGACCGTGGCCGCCGAGTACGCCGGCGCGCCGGACCCGTTGACGTTCGTCAGGCACGAGCTCGACGAGCGGGGGCAGCTTCCGCAGCCCGGAGAGGCCGTGCAGCGCATCCTGTCGGACGCCCAGGCGGCGGCCGCCCTGCTCGCCTGCCTGGCGGAGCAGCAGACCAAGCCGCGCCCCCGTGACAGCATGCCGCTGCGCCGCTGCGTCGGCCCGGTCCGCAGCCTGCGTCGCTGACTTCCGCCGTGATCCGCACGGCGCGCTCTCAACAGACGAGCTGCTTCCGCCCGTGCCCCCGCGCGGCTTGCTCTCGACAGGCGGGCTGGAACGGCAAACAACGCGGCGGTGACCCAACGCATACCCGGGCTTGGGGTGGTGACTGTAAGACTGCGCATATGTGGCAGAGAGGGATGAATTGGGCGGCCATCGCGCTGGTAGCCATATTCAACCTGATGTGGCTGGGCGTGGTCGTCTACGCGGACGTGACCTCCACTTTCTGGTCGCGCGCCACCCAGGTGGTGGTCGCCCTGTCCCTGCTCGGCTGGGCCGCCAGGAAGACGGTCGAGATGATCGGCAAGGCGTGAGTTCGATGAGTGAGCAACCGTACGAGATCGGCAAGGATCTGGGGGACGACCCGCAGCAGTCGTGGGCCGCGATGTACGAGGACGTGTTCCCCCAGCAGCACCAGATCGTGGAGATCGACGACGAGATCCCGCGTGGCATCTCCAGATGGGTGGACGAGGAGGACCCCCGCGAGTCCGACACCTTCATCGACCCCATGGAGGTCGAGGACCCGCCGCAGCTGGAGTTCTAAGGCTGGTACGGAGGAGCGACGCCCCAGCCCCACCGTGGCACCGGCGCCTGTCGCGGCGGCGTGGCACCGGGCTGCGAGTTGGTGCGGGCGATCCTGGTGCCCCATTCGATGTAGCCGGCGAACGCGGCCCTGAACTCGGGGTCGTCCGGCAGCCCCACCTCGTCGGCGGCGTCCATGAGCAGGCTCACCCACCGGCGCCGCTGCTCCTCGGTGATGCCCCGGTTGAGGTGGTGGGCCAGCATGTGCGAGTATCCCCCGCGTTCGCCGGTGTAGCGGGCGGGCCCGCCGAACACCTCGCCCAGCCACATGGCCACGTACCGGGGATGGCCGGGATCCATGTGCGCGAACAGCGGCCCTAGCAGGTCGTCCTTCACGACCTGGCGGTAGAAGACCTCGGTCAGCCGCTCCAGCGCATCCGTGCCGCCGGCCCATTCGTAAAGCGTCGGTATGCCATTTTCGGTCATGTAATCATGTAATCATCGTGATGGCGGCCCGGCAACACCCTCAATACTCGGATCCATGACCTTCGATCACAACGACCACTACCACCCTTTGCTGCTCCGCCATCTCCCGGCGGGCGCGGCCACCGCACTCGACGTGGGCTGCGGCACTGGGCTGTTCGCGCGCCGGCTGGCCGCCCGTGGTGTGGTCGTGGACGCGATCGATCCGTCGCCGGAGGTCATCGAGGCGGCGCCGCGCGCGGCGGGTGTCCGATACGCGCGCGCCGACGTCACCGCCATGGACCTGCCCGAGGCCCACTACGACTTCATCTCGTGCCTGGCCAGCCTGCATCACGTGCCGTTCGAGACGGTGGTCAGGTTGCGTGCGGCGCTCGTGCCCGGTGGGGTGCTCGCGGTGCTCGGCTGTTACCGGGAGAGCACCGCGGCCGACCACCTGACCAGCCTGGCGGCCGTCCCGGTGAACGCCGTCGCGCGCCTGGCGCTGAGCCGCCGGAGCTCCGCACCGGTGAAGGCGCCGGTCAGGCCGCCGGTGATGACCCTCGGCGAGGTCAGGGAGCACACCGCCCGCCTCCTGCCCGGCGCCCGGGTCAGGCGCCTCCTCTTCTGGCGCTATCTGCTGGTCAGCCGCAGGCCCTAGAAGTCCTCGCACGTCGCGTACCAACTGTCGGAGAGCCGGTCGACGGACGAGAACCGGTAGGTTCTCAGCCGCTCCCCGTGCACGTACGTGAGACCGCAGAACTCCAGCCAGCCTCCCGACCCGATGACGCCCAGGTCGGCCCGGTCGACGTGGCGCACGGCCCGCCCGACCGGGAAGAGCCCGACCCATTCGACGCCGAGCCCGCTCTCGGCGTCGCCCACCGTGACGCTGTCGGGATGCAGCGGCAGGGACCGTACGTAGGCGGTCAGCGCGGGCTCCGACACCGCGAACGCCGCGCGCATCGGCAGGTCGGCCGCGACGGTCGCGCAGGTGAGCGCGGCGACGAGCGGCGCGACCGCGATGCCGGGGCTGCGGCGATAGCGCGGCACGCAGAGCAGGACGATCCACAGGGCCGTCGTCAGGATCCAGAACAGGACCGCGTAAGACAGGACATAAAGGCTGCCGCCGGGAAAGACCATCGCGATGAGGGTGAGAAGGGCCGCGAGTGTGGCCGGCGCCACGAGCCAGAGCCACCGCACCCTGCCGGTGGAACCCGTCACGGGGACACGCACACACGGGACCCTAGCAAGAGCAGGCCGGTTGACCGGCGCGATCGCCGTCAGTCGTAATCCCGCTTGAAAGTTTCAGCCGCTCATCGGCCTCCCGCCTGTGCCTTTGCCTTCCGGCGGCCGATCGCGCTTCTGGCAGGAGGCGAGGGCTCCCTACCATGCGTGGGAGCGCTCCCATATCAGGACGGAGTTTCCATGTCTCGTAGAAGGCCCGTGCTGGCCGCCCTCTTCACCGCGGTCGCGACCGCCGTGGCGGGGGCGGCCGTCTTCACCTCTTCCGCCGTCCAGGCCGCCGACTCGGCGTTCTACGTGGACCCGGAGACGAACGCCGCCAAGTGGGTGGCCGCCAACCCCGGCGACAGCCGCGCCCCGGTGATCAGGGACCGGATCGCCGCGGTCCCGCAGGGCCGCTGGTTCGCCACGTACAACCCGTCCACCGTCCGGGCGCAGGTCGACGCGTACGTGGGCGCGGCGTCGAGGGCGGGCAAGATCCCGATCATGTCCGTGTACGCGATGCCGAACCGCGACTGCGGCGGCCCGAGCGCGGGCGGGGCGCCGGACCACACGGCGTACCGGGCCTGGATCGACCAGATCGCGGCCGGTCTCGGCGGCCGCCCGGCCACGATCGTGCTGGAGCCGGACGCCCTGGCCATCATGTCGAACTGCATGAACTCCACCGAGCAGGCCCAGGTGCAGGCGTCGATGTCGTACGCGGGCCAGCGGTTCAAGGCGACGTCGTCTCAGGTGAAGGTGTACTACGACATCGGGCACGACGCCTGGCTGTCTGCCGGGGAGGCGGCGAACCGGCTGCGCGGCGCCAACGTGTCCAGCAGCGCCGACGGCATCGCGGTCAACACCTCCAACTACCGCTCGTCGCCCGGTCTGGTGTCGTACGCGAAGAGCGTCATAGCGGCGACCGGCGACTCCAGACTGCGCGCGGTGATCGACACCAGCCGCAACGGCAACGGCCCGGCCGGGAGCGAGTGGTGCGACCCCGCGGGCCGCGCCACGGGCACGTGGAGCACCACGGCGACGGGCGACTCGATGATCGACGCGTTCCTGTGGGTGAAGCCGCCGGGCGAGGCCGACGGCTGCATCGCGGCGGCGGGCCAGTTCGTGCCGCAGCGCGCCTACGACCTGGCCATCGCGGCGGGCGAGCCGACCCAGACGCCCACCGTCACCCCGACGGTCACCCCGACCGTGACGCCGACCGGCCAGGGCTGCGCCGCGGCGTTCACGATCGTCAACAGCTGGCAGGGCGGCTTCCAGGCCGAGGTCACCGTGCGCAACACCGGCGCGTCGGCCATCTCCGGCTGGCAGGTCGGCTGGTCCTTCGCCGGCGGCCAGTCGATCTCCCAGCTCTGGAACGGCGACCTGAGCTCCTCCGGTTCGTCCGTGACGGTCGGCAACCTCGGCTGGAACGGCGCGGTCGCCGCGGGCGGCACCACCACGTTCGGCTTCCTGGCCAACGGCTCGGCCGCCACCCCGGCGCCGATCGCCTGCACAGCCCGCTAGCGGACCTCCATCGCATGGGTGACGAGCATGGTCAGGACCTCTTTGACCGAGGACCGGTTACGCGCGTCGCACATGATGACCGGAGTCGTCTCGTCCAGTCCGACGGCCCGCCGCACCTTCCCAGGATCGTGCCGGCGGGCCCCGTCGAAGCAGTTCACCGCGACCACGAAGGGGAGCTTGAGCTGTTCGAAGTAGTCGACGGCCGGGAAACAGTCGGCCAGCCTGCGGGTGTCGGCGAGCACGACGGCGCCCAGCGCGCCGAGCGCGAGTTCGTCCCACATGAACCAGAAACGGTCCTGCCCTGGGGTGCCGAACAGGTACAGCCACAGATCCTGGCGGATGGTGATGCGGCCGAAGTCGAGCGCCACCGTGGTGGCGACCTTCCGCTCGACGCCGGACACGTCGTCCACGCCCACGCCGCGGTCGCTGAGGAGTTCCTCGGTGTGCAGAGGGCGGATCTCACTGATCGTGCCGACCATGGTGGTCTTGCCCACGCCGAAGCCGCCGGCCACCAGGATCTTCAGGGCGGTCGCGGTGAGCGTCCCTCCGGAGGGCCGGGGGCGATCAAAGCCTGCGAATTCCATGCAGTACATCCCTGTAGGTACGTTCATCGATCGACTGGTTGGCGGGCTTCGGCGGGGTGATGCTCACGAGCCCCTCGCGCCGCAGGTCACCGAGCAGCACGCGGGTGACGTTGAGCGGCAGGCCGAGCCCGGCCGCGACATCGGCCACGGGGGTCGGCCTGCGGCAGATGCGCAGGATGGTGTGATGCTCCGGGTTCAGCACGGACGGCTCCTGCGGCAGGTGGACCGTGGCGACGATGGCCACCAGGTCGAACGCCTCGCCCTGGGGCCGCGCCCGGCCGCCCGTGAGACCGTATAACCGGATCAGAGGCCCCGGATCGTCGTCTGTCACGGTGTCATCCCGTTCCACACCGGCGCGGGCGCCGCGCCTCTCGGCAGCGCGGTCAGGTGCTCGCCCACCCGCCGGACGAGCAGGGCCATCTCGTACGTGATCAGGCCCAGCTCGGAGTCGCCCGCGGCCAGGACCGCCAGCCGGGCGCCCTGACCGGCCGCGGTGACGAACAGGAAGCCGCCTTCCAGCTCGATGATCGTCTGGCGGACGCCGCCCATCCCGAAGTGCCGGCCCGCGCCCATCGCCAGGCTGTGGCTGCCTGCCGCGATCGCCGCGAGGTGCTCGGTGTCCTCCCTGGTCAGCCCCTGGGACCCGCCCATGGTGAGGCCGTCGGCGGACAGCAGGATCGCGTGCCGCACTCCCGCGACCCGGTTGGCCAGGTCGTCGAGCAGCCAGCTCAGCTCAGATCTCGCGTCAGCCATGGGAGTCCCTTTCGTCGCGCACGTCGCGGTCGCCGTTCGTCTCCCTGCGCGCCTGCCGCCAGCCCTCCTGCATGGAGGTCATGAGGCTGAACAGTTCCTCGGGGGCGCGGGCGGAGACCTCGGGCTCCTGCTCCGGACGTGTTTTCCTTAGTTGTGGTGCCAGATGTGCCTGGCGTACCCGCACCGGCAGGCCGTCCAGGTCGTCGTCCGGCTCCGTCTGCCGCGGGATCGGCCCGGTGGGCGGGTCGAGCGTCCGCACGGGGCCGGACGCGCGCACCTCCCTGGGCGGCGGGGGCGGGACCTGCCGGACGGGTTCGAACAGCGACTGGCTGAGCTGCGACGGGACCGGCGCGCGCTCCGCGAGCATGCACGTCGGCAGCATCACGATCGCGGTCGTGCCGTCGTACGGGGACGGGCGGAGCGTGACCTTGATGCCGTGCCGCGCGGCCAGCCGGGAGACCACGAAGACGCCCATCCGGTCGCTGCGCGCCAGGTCGAACTCCGGCGGGGTGATGAGCTGGGCGTTCAGCTCCTCCAGGGTGCCGGGGTTCACGCCCAGGCCGCGGTCCTCGATCTCCAGGGCGAAGCCGTTGGCCGCCGTGAGACCGCGTACCTGCACGCTGGTGTTGGGCGGCGAGAAGGCGGTGGCGTTCTCCAGCAGCTCGGCGACCAGGTGGATGACGTCGGTCACCGCTCCGCCGGTGAGCAGCGGGCTGTCCGGCATCGGCTGGATGGTGACGCGCGTGTAGTCCTCCACCTCCAGCGCGGCGCTGCGTACCACGTCGAAGATCGGCACCGGGTCCCGCCAGCGGCGGCCGGGGGCGGCGTCGGACAGGATGATGAGGTTCTCCGCGTGGCGGCGCATGCGGGTGGTGAAGTGGTCGAGCTTGAACAGGCCCTCAAGGGTGTCCGGGTCCTCGGCCTTGCGCTCCATCGCGTCCAGCAGTGAGAGCTGGCGGTGCAGCAGCGCCTGGTTGCGGCGGGCCAGGTTCAGGAAGACCTGGCCGACGCCCTTGCGCAGGGTGGCCTGGCCGACGGCGGCCTCGACGGCGGTGCGCTGCACGGCCGAGAACGCCTGCACCACCCGCTCCACCTCGGCCGTGCGGGCGCTCTCCAGCTCCGGCGCCTCGGCCGGGTCCACGTCCTCGCCCTTGCGCAGCCGCTCCACCAGCCGGGGCAGCCGCACCTCGGCCAGCTCGACGGCCGAGGCCTGCAACTTCTTCAGCTCGTTCACCAGCGACCGGCCGAACCGGTACGACAGCGCGATCGACAGCACCACGGCCAGCAGGCCCAGGCCGACGACCAGCACGATGCGCATGAGGCCGGCGAAGACCAGGTCCTCGCCCTTGGCGGAGGCGCGGGCCAGCTCCTTGGCGTAGTTGTCGCTCAGGATGGTGTGGACGGCGCCGGCGTCCCGCCGCCACGATTCGGCCAGGATCGGCGGCCTGCCGCTCTTGTTCCAGTGGAAGACGGCGTCCTCGGCGGTGGTGAACCGTTGGTAGGCGGGCGCGGCCAGCAGTTGCTCGTGCCAGACCCGCAGCTCGGGGCCCATGTCCCGCTCGGCGTTCACGAGCTGGACGCGGCGGCCGGCCATCGCCGCGACGAACGCCCCGTGCTCGGCCCTGGTCATCTCTCCGCGCTGCAGCGCCGGCGTGAGGATGGCGTTCTCCCTGGCCACGTACTCGTCGACGGCGCCGTAGTAGCCGAGGCCGCGCAGCACCCGGTACGAGGAGACCGCGGTGATCATCTCGGTGCCGGCGAACTGGCGGTTGGCGACGCTGATGACGTTGTTGAACTTCTCGGTGGTGGCGAGCACCGGCACCTGGTCCAGGTCGGCGCCGGCCCGGATGCTGGGCAGCCCGTCGAGCTCGTCGAGCAGGTCGCGCACCGCGTCGGGCGGGGTGCTGACGTCGCTCGTCACCGTGGCGGCCACGTCCCTGATGCGGGCCACGGCCTGGTCGGTGTGCTGGCGCTGGGTGCCGAGCTGGGCGTTGCCTGAGGTGTTCCCGGCGGCCTCGGCGGTCAGCTGCCGTTCGCGTTGCAGCTGGGTGATCAGGTCGCGGGCGGGGACGCCGATGGCGTCCCACTCGCTGCGGCTGCCCGCGAATCCGGAGGTCTCGTCCACCATGGTGTACGCGATGTAGACCCATAAGCCGATCAGCGACACCAGCGGGACGATGAGGATGCGGACCAGCTTGGAGCGGATCGGTGGGGCGGCTCTCATACGCTTCATCCAATCCGCGCGTGCCTGCGCATAGTCGATGCCGTAGAGGCGGCGAGTGCCTGCAGAGCACTCCCGCGACGGATGCGCGCTGTGATTTGCCCCACTATGCCGCTGAGGGTCACGGGCTACAACCCGGCGTCACAAAAGTTGAGAGTTTGATATCCAACTCGCCACATACTCGCGTTTACAACCGTTTGTCATGATGTATCGCGTCGTGGTGCGCGCTCCTGGCCGGGGCTACCGTTCGCGGCCCCGCCGATGTTTGATCGAGGCAACCGACATCTGGAGGCGTCATGGCGTACCAGCTCCTCGCGCTCTACCACCACCCGGAGAGCACGGCCGCGTTCGACAAGCACTATGACGAGGTGCACGCGCCCCTCGCCGCCCGGCTGCCCGGCCTGCGCTCCTACACGGCCACCCGGCCCGGGGGCGCGGAGCCGGCCTACTACCTGGTGGCGGTGCTGACGTTCGACGACGAGGCCGCGTTCAACACCGCCATGGGCAGCGACGTCGGCCAGCAGGCGGTGACGGACCTGGCGAACTTCGCGGGCGCCGGCGTCACGATGCTCACGGGCCCGGCGGACACTGTGGTCTGACGGCGCGCACAGCAAGGATCAACGGCACGGGATGCTCGCGCGGCTCTGCCAGCCGCTCGATCACCAGCCCGGCGTCGATGAACGCGTTGATGAGGTCGGGCAGCGGGACGTGGCTCATGCCGAGCCTGTCCCTGATGCCGCCCTCCCGCCACCACGGCCCCTTGGGATGCCATCCCGTCCTGCGGTAGGTGGGGTGGATGGTCACGGCGCCGTCCTCGCGCTTCTCGATGTGCGGGCCGTTGAAGCAGGGATGCACCCCGTAGAACAGCAGGAGGCCGCCCGGGCGCAGCACCCGGGCGGCCTCCTTCGTCAGCGCGGCGAAGTCGGGGATGTCGGTGGACACCCAGAGGGCGGCGACGGTCCCGAACGCGCCGTCACGGAACGGCAGCGCGTGGCCGTCACCCTGGAACAGCGGCGCCGGATCCCTGCGGCGCGCGAGCCGCAACTGGTCGGCTGACCGATCGAGCCCGACGACGGTCCTGCCGGTCGCGCGGATCGCGTCGAGATACTGGCCGGTGCCGCAACCCAGGTCCAGGCATGGGCCGTCGCCCGGGCCGAGCAGCTCGGCCAGCTCGGGCGCGTTCCCTGCGGCGCCTTCGGCGTTGAACTCGTCGTACCACTCGGCCAGGCCGTCGTAGCGAGCGCTCATGATCCAGTCATACGTCGACGCGCTCGTGGCCGCGCGGGGCGACATCATTTCGGACACCTCCACCTCCGTCAACCGTAGTTGACCGCTTTCCGAGGGGTCAACTATGGTTGACGCGACACCTTGGAGGATTCCCATGACGAAGAACGACAGCGTGCGCACGGCCCTCGCCCTGGCGGTGCGGGCGGATCTGCCCGTCCTGCTGTGGGGAGCGCCGGGCACCGGCAAGACGTCCGCCGTCGTCGCGCTCGGGCGGCAGCTGGACCTGCCGGTGGAGGTGGTCGTCGGATCGGTCCGCGAGCCCGGCGACTTCGCCGGCCTCCCGGTCGTCCGCCAGGAGGGGACGTGGTTCGCGCCGCCGCGCTGGGCGGAACGGCTGGCGTCCGCCGGGTCGGGGCTGCTCTTCCTGGACGAGCTGACCACGGCGCCGCCGGCGGTGCAGGCCGCGATGCTGCGGGTGGTGCTGGAACGTGCCGTGGGCGACCTCGTACTCCCCGAAGGGGTGCGGATCGTGGCCGCCGCGAACCCGCCGGACCTGGCCGCGGACGGCTGGGAGCTGTCGCCGCCGCTCGCGAACCGGCTCGTCCACCTGGACTGGGACGTCTCGCCCGTGGACGTGGCCGACGGCCTGGCCCACGGGTTCCCCGAGCCGGACGCCGTCCGGGTCGTGCCTCCGTCGCGGGCGGGGGTGGCCGCCGCGAAGGCGCGGGTCGGCGCCTTCCTGCGGGTCAGGCCCGAGCTGGTGCTCGCCGTGCCGGGTACGCCGGAGCGCGCGGGCAGGAGCTGGCCGAGCCCGCGCAGCTGGGAGATGGCCGCGATCGCGCTGGCCGCCGGAGAGGCCGACGCGGCCACCGAAGCGGCGGTGGCGGCGCTGGTGATCGGGGCGGTGGGCGAGGCGGCCGGGTTCGAGCTGCTGTCCTGGCTGCGCACGCTGGACCTGCCGGACCCGGAGACCCTGCTGGACGACCCCGATGCGCCGCTGCCGGACCGGGCGGACCGGTTGCACGCGCTGCTGGGCGGGCTGGTCGCGCACGTGGTGGCCGACGGCGGCGCGACGACCTGGGAACGCGCCTGGACGGTGATCGGCCGGGTCTCCCAGACGACGCCCGACGTGGCCGCGGCCTCGGCTCGTACGCTGGCCGCGAACCGGCCGGCCGGGGCGGGCCTGCCGTCCGCGCTCCTCGACCTCGCGCCGATCCTGCGATCCGCGGGCCTCATGCCATGAACCCCGTGGACCGTACCCCCGACGTGCTGCGGCGTTTCGCCGAGGCGCGGGTGTGGGCCGCCGCCCGCGCGCCCTACCTGGCGAGCGCGCTGTTCGCGCTGAGGCCGGTCGTCCTCGAACCGTATCTGGACGACGTGACCGGCGAGCCCGTCGCCGACGCCGAGTTCCGCGCCTTCCCCGCCGACACCCGGTGGCACGTCCACCTCGACCCCGGCACGACCCTGGCCACGCCCGCCGGGGAGATCGGATGGTGGCTGCTGCACCACATCGGCCACCTCGTCCGCCACCACGCCGCCCGCTCCCCCGGGCCGTCACCGCACTGGATCCAGGCCGCCGACGCCGAGGTCAACGACGATCTCGAAGCCGGCGCGCCCGCAGGGGTGATCTCCCCGCGCGCCCTCGGCCTGCCGGAAGGGCGGATGGCGGAGGAGTACCTGTCGCTGATCGAGGTTCTCGACGCCGCGCACCGCCGGGGCGGCCGCCCGCTCGCCGAGCTGATCGACTGCGGCAGCGCGGCGGACGGGGTGGAGCGCCCGTACGAGATCTCCGGCGGAGGGCTGGACGGCGTCGAGCGCGACATCCTCGAACTCGCGATCGCCCGCGAGATCGAGACCAGGGCCGCCGCCCGGTCTCCGGTGGCCGGCGGGTGGCGGCGCTGGGCCGGGGAACGCCTGCGTCCCGCCGTCGACTGGCGGGCCGAGCTCCGCGCGCGCGTCCGGCGCGGCGTAAGGCAGGCCTCGGGACGGGTGGACTTCTCCTACCGCCGTCCCGCGCGGCGCCCGCCCGTGAACGGCGTGGTGCTGCCCGCGATGGTCGCCCCGGCGCCCGAGATCGTGCTGGTCGCCGACACCTCAGGCAGCATCCCGCAGCCCATGCTGGCCCGGTTCCTCGCCGAGATCACCGCTCTCGCCCGGGGTCCCGGACGGCGGCTGCGGGTGATCTGCTGCGACCTGCACGCGCACCCCGTCCAGACCGTACGCAGGACGGAGGACATCGAGCTGACCGGCGGAGGCGGAACGGACCTGCGCGAGGGCATCGCCGCCGCGCTGGCCCTGCGCCCGCGCCCCGACCTGGTCGTCGTCCTCACCGACGGGCAGACCCCGTGGCCGGAGCACCGGCCGCCCGTCCCCGTGCTGGTCGGGCTCGTCGGCACCGGACGACCGCCCGCCTGGGCCCACACCGTCACGATCCGAGACGAAGACCTCGACCGGGAGAGATCATGAGCATCGCCTACGCCGACCGCCCCGAGCCCGAGGATCTGCACGAGTGGACCGCCCGCGGGTTCACCGTCGCCGAGGCGCGGCGCTGGATCGGCGGCGGGTTCCCGCTGGACACCGCCGAACGATGGCGGGCCGGCGGCGTCCACACCCCCGATCAGGCCCTCGCCTGGCGCACCGCGGGCCTCTCCCCGTACACGGTGCAGCCTCTCCTGCGGGCGGGCATGACGCCCCGCGACGCCGTGCGCTGGCACGAACTCGGCTACCCGCACGCGGAAGCGGCCGAGCGGCACCTCGCCGGGGAACGTCCCGGCCCGCGCGGGTGGCTGCGCACCCTGCTGCGTTCCCGCTCGCCCCGGCCCAGCGCGCTCGACGGCGAGCAGCGCGAGACCATGCGGGCGCTCCTGGGAGGCGGTGTGCCCGCCGCGACGGCGCGTGCCTATCTCGACGCGGGATGGACCGGCGCCGTGGCCGTGTCCTGGGCGGAAACCGGCATCGACCCGGCCGGCGCGGCCGTCTACCGCGCCATCGGCTTCACTCCTGCCGAGGCCGCCGGCCTGGCCGGACGCGGCGTCGACGCGCTCGGCCTGATGCGGGACTGGTGGGACGCGGCGATACCGCGTACCGAGGTCGCCGCCTGGGTGGTCGCGGGGTTCTCGGCCGCGGACGCCGCCCGCGCCCGCGAGGCGGGCACGACAGCCGAGCAGGCGGCCGTGCTCCGCGCCCTCCGAGGCGATTGAGCGATGCCAGGGGTGAACTCGACCGCCCGCTCCTCCGTACCTCTCCATGACCGTGGCTTCCCGAGAGACAGAGCCCTGGACAGCCGCAGGAGGTGCTGATGGCGTAAGGACCCCCATGCCCCGACCGGCGCCCTCCGAGGGAGACCCCGGAGGGCGCCGGCTTGTGGACACGGGTGCGGTCTCGCCGCGACCATGCTTCGTATGGCCCGTTTACAGGCAGCAGCCGTCGTCGAGGCGATCCCCCGCGACTGGTTCGAGGAGTACGTACGCGCCCTGCTCGACCGCGCGGAGGACCTGCGCACGGACGAGGAAGGCTGGATCCAGGGCGACGAGGAGCTCGCCGACGTCGCGCTCGTCGAGGGCGATCACCTGACCGCCGGCGCGCGCTACCAGCGTCACACCGACCCGCCGGAGGGCGAGGACGGGAACGGCACCACCAGCGAGCTGCTGATCACCTCGTGGGAGCGTACGGGAGAGGTGAGCGCGGCCGTCACCACCTGGCACCCCGACGACCAGAAGACCACGTGGACGGTGAAGCTGTCCGATCCCGGCGCGCCGCGGTCGCTCGTGGCCGGGGGCGAGCACCACGCCGCCAAGCGCCTCCACCGGCTGTCGTGGGCCGCTCGGCTCGACTTCCGGCAGTGGTGGCGCCAGGTGGAGGGCGGAGGCGGGCAGGCGCCGGTGACCGTGCTGCTCCGTCATCACTACGGGCAGGCGCGCCTGCTGGTCAGGGCGGCGGCCGAGGGCGGCGGGAAGTGGCGGCTCGGCCTCACGCTGGTCGTGCGGGGACGCGGCTGGGTCCGGCCGCTCGCGGCGCTCGGCCTGCTGTTCGTGCGGAGCAAGCTGGAGGCCAAGCTCCGTGAGGCGGTCGCCGAGATCGCCGAAGACTGGAACGCGGACATCCCCGAGCTGCTGAAGCACGACCCTCGCGACGCCGGGGTCTGGGTTCCGGAGCTGCGCCGGGACCGGGAGGAGCTGGACCGCTGGCTGGCGGAGAACGGCTAGCGGCGGGCGCCGGTCAGCGCTGCTCCCGATTGGTGTCGGCGATCAGCGGCTCCAGGGTCAGGCCGGGCTGGTCGCGGGCGATCGTGCGCATCCGCCACTGGTCGGTGAACACCGCCAGCATCGCCTGGTCTCCGGAGCGGGTCAGCACCTCGCAGCCGCGCTCGCGGTCGAGGGCCGGCGCCGAGGCGGCGTCGGTGCGGCGGGCCAGCGTGTAGTCGAGCCGGTCGAGGCTGATCTCGGCGCCGAACTCGGCGGCCATGCGGTGCTGCACCACCTCGAACTGCATCGGCCCGACCGCCGCCAGCACCGGCGCCTGGTCGCCGCGCAGGTCGGAGCGGAGCACCTGGATGACGCCCTCGGCATCGAGCTGGTCGATGCCGCGCCTGAACTGCTTGGACTTGCCGGAGTCGCGTCCCCGGGCGACCGCGAAGTGTTCGGGGGCGAAGCTGGGGATCGGCGGGTAGGTCACCGGCGGCCCGTCGAACAGGGTGTCGCCGGGCCGCAACGCACCGGCGTTGACCAGGCCGACCACGTCACCGGGGTAGGCCTCGTCGAGCGTGGTGCGATCCTGGCCGAACACGCTCTGGGCGTACTTGGTGGCGAACGGCCGCCCGGTGGCGGCGTGGGTGAGCACCATCCCGCGCTCGAACCGCCCGGAGCACACGCGGACGAACGCGATCCGGTCGCGGTGCGCGCGGTCCATGTTGGCCTGCACCTTGAACACCAGCCCGGAGAACGGCGCGTCCAGCGCCCTGGGCGTGTCGTGCACGTCCGGACGCGGCGCCGGCGGCGGGGCCAGCTCGACCATCGTGTCCAGCAGCCGCGCCACCCCGAAGTTGGGCAGCGCCGCGCCGAACAGCACCGGGGTGGACTCGTGGGCCTCGAAGGCCTTCTGGTCGTGGTCGGCGCCGATGGCCGACAGCAGCGCGGTCTCCTCACCGGCGCGCCGCCAGTCTTCGCCCAGCTCGGCCAGGGCCTGCTCGTCGGTCAGCTCGCGGGTCAGCGCCTTGGTGGCGCCGCCGGGAGTCCGCTCGTAGCGGACCGCGCGCCCGGCCGGCCGGTCGATCACGCCGTGGAAGTGGCCGGCGGCGCCGATCGGCCAGGTGACCGGCGTGGGGCGCAGGCGCGTGCGGTCCTCGATCTCGTCGAGCAGTTCGAGGGCGTCGCGGCCGGGACGGTCCCACTTGTTGACGAACGTGATGACCGGGATGCGGCGGTGGCGGCACACCTCGAACAGCTTCATGGTCTGCGGCTCCATGCCCTTGGCCGCGTCTATGAGCATGACCGCGCAGTCGACGGCGGCCAGCACCCGGTAGGTGTCTTCGGAGAAGTCGGCGTGGCCGGGTGTGTCGACGAGGTTGAACACGTGGCCCCGGTAGTCGAAGCGCAGCGCGGCGGAGGTGATCGAGATGCCGCGCGAGCGTTCGATCTCCATCCAGTCGGAGGTGACGCCGCGGCGCCCGGCCTTGCCGTGGACCGCCCCCGCCTGGGTGATCGCCGAGGCGTGCAGGGCGAGCGCCTCGGTCATGGTGGACTTGCCCGCGTCGGGGTGGCTGATGACGGCGAACGTCCGGCGCCGGCCGCCTTCGCCCATGATGTCGATCATCGTCCTACCCCTGCCGTGCTCACCCCGCGGACCGCATCACTCTACCCGCGTGGCCGCCCGGCGACCGCCTGACACCTGCCGGGCCGACTCGGTACCCCTGGCTGTACCGCGGGTTGGGGCGTACGCGGGAGCGACCGGCGGGGCCGCGGCTGGTGTGCTGATCAGCGTCAGCCAAGCCACTCCCCAAGGAGCGATGTCATGTCAGTCGACAGCCCGCCAGGCGTCGATCAGCGGCCGAGCCGGACCGGGATCCGGGGGTTCATCCGCCGCCGTCCGCTGATCAGCTTCTTCGTCCTGGCCAACCTGATGAGCTGGGCCGCCTGGACGCCCTACATCCTCTCGGCGACCGGTCTCGGGGTCCTGGACTTCACCTTCCCCTCGGCGCTCGGCGGCACCCAGATCCTGGGCGTCCTCCCCGGCGCGTATCTCGGCCCCATCCTCGCCGCGTTCATCGTGACCGCGGTCGCGGACGGCAGGGAAGGCGTCCGCCGGTGGATCGGCCGCATGACCAAGTGGCGGGTCAGCTGGGTCTGGTACGTCGCGACGGCCGTCGGCGTGCCCGCCGCCATCATCGTCAGCGGCCTCGCGTTGTCCGGCGGAGACATCCGCCTGCCGTCCGCCGTCATGCTGGTGGCCTACCTGCCGGGCCTGTTCATCCAGATGGTCACGACCGGCCTGGCGGAGGAGCCCGGCTGGCGTGACTTCGCCCTGCCCCGCATGCAGCGCAGGTTCGGCCCGCTGGGCGCGACCCTCGTCCTCGGCCCGCTCTGGGGCATCTGGCACCTGCCGCTGTTCCTGAGCGAGTGGGGCGGGTGGCCGGACGTCACCTGGATGAGGGTCGGCGAGTTCGTCGCCTTCGCCTGCGTCTTCAGCGTGGTCGTCACCTGGGTGTTCAACCGGACCGGTCAGAGCCTGCCGCTGGTCATGCTGCTGCACGTCAGCGTCAACAACTTCATGTCGATCATGTACGCGGACGTGTTCCCTTCGCTCGCCACCGCCGAGCAGGCGTCCCACGTCACTCTGCTCGCCGGCACCACGGCGGCGCTCGTGGTGCTCGTCGCGACGCGCGGCCGGCTCGGGTACCGGCCGGAACCCGCGCCGGAGGCTGTCCATCGGAGCTGAACGCTCCAGCCGGGACTGGGCGTGCGCGGGCCCTGCGGGAACGGGCGGCTCCGCTGCCCGGACATGCGAAACGCCCTCCGGGATGATCCCGGAGGGCGTTTCTTTTCGTAGCGGGGGCAGGATTTGAACCCACGACCTCTGGGTTATGAGCCCAGCGAGCTACCGAACTGCTCCACCCCGCGTCGGTGTGTCTTGACACTATCCCTGAAACGGGAGTTCACGCAAATCGACGGGCGCCCGCGGGAAGATCGACTACCACCGACCGGATCGCCCGGGACGTTCCTCTGCCTGAAGATGGCTGTACATGCGAAATGCCCTCCAGGATGATCCTGGAGGGCATTTCCTCTTGGTAGCGGGGGCAGGATTTGAACCTGCGGCCTCTGGGTTATGAGCCCAGCGAGCTACCGAACTGCTCCACCCCGCGTCGGTGTGTGTCTAAAGACTATCCCCGACGCGGGACTCACGCAAATCGAGAGAGCTAGGACCCTTGCTCCGGTGATTCGGTCGGCGCCGGGGTCGCCGACCCGGTCGGGGACGGCGACGGTGACGGTGAACCGGTCGGCGAGGGGGTCGGGGTGACCGGCGCCTGGACCCCGGCGGTGCGGAGCTTCTCCAGGGCGTCGTCCAGGCGCTGCTGCGCCTTGCCGAACTCCTCCCAGTTGGGCGGGTCGCTCTGCAGGGCCTTAGTGGCGTCGTCGTACGCCTTCTGGGCGTCGCCGATCGCGGTCTGCAGGGCGGACTGCTGCTGTTGCTGGTTTTCCTGCTGCTGGTTCTCCTGAGACTGCTGTTGCTGCTGGTCTCCGGTGGTCTGCTCCTTGCCGAAGACCTGGGCCAGCGCCTCGTCGAGGTTGCGGGCGACGCCGATCTCGCTGCCGAACGACACCAGGACGCGCTGCAGGATCGGGTACGGCTCCTGGCCGCCTCCCGCCGCGACCTGGATGTAGACGGGTTCGATGTAGACGAGCCCGCCCGCGTACGGCAGCGTCAGAAGGTTGCCGTAGCGGACCGAGGAGGCGCCGACGCCCAGCAGGTTGAGCTCACCCGCGAACCGGCTCTGGAAGGCGTTCTGCGCCTGACCGGGGCCCGGGATCGGGGTGTTGGACGGCATGCGCAGGATGCGCAGCTTGCCGTAGCCGTCGCCGGCCGTGGAGTCGACGGCCATGAACGCCGCCAGGTTGGGACCCTGCCGTGGCACGAACGTGGTGGTCAGCGAGAACTTCGGCTGGTCACCCGGCATCGTGGTGGTCAGGTAGTAGGGCGGCTGCTTGACGTTCTGCTCGCCCTGCGACGGGTCGTTGGGGACGTTCCAGAAGTCCTGGCCGCTGTAGAAGGCCGCGGCGTCGGTGATGTGGTAGCGCGACAGGGTGTAGCGCTGCACCTTGAACAGGTCTTCGGGGTAGCGGACGTGCGCGAGCAGGCTCTCGCTCATCTCGGTCTTCGGCTGGATGATGCCGGGGAACGCGCTGCTCCAGGTCTTGAGCACCGGGTCGTCCGGGTCCCAGGCGTAGAGCGTGACGGTGCCGTCGTAGGCGTCGACCGTGGCCTTGACGGAGTTGCGCATGTAGTTGATCTTGTCCTGCGGCTGCTGGGCGATCACCCGGGACCGGTCGGTGGCCGTGTCGCGGGTCATCTCCTGCAGGCTCTCGCTCTGCGAGTAGGGGTAGGAGTTGGACGTGGTGTAGGCGTCCACGATCCAGGTGACCCGGCCGTCGATGATCGCGGGGTACGGGTCGGAGTCGAGCGTCAGGAACGGGGCGACCTTGGCGATGCGGTCACGCGGGCTGCGCTCGTACAGGATCTTGGAGTTGTCGTTGACGTCGCCGGACAGAAGGATGTTGACCTCGCTGTACTTGGCGGCGTAGAAGAGCCGGTTGATGAACGAGCCGACCGGGACTCCGCCCTTGCCCGTGTAGGTGGTGTTCTTCTGGCCGGTGCCGCCGGTCTCCGGGTAGTCGAGCTCCTGCGGGCGCTCGGGGTTGCCGCCGGCGATGACGTAGTCGGCGCCGGTGGTCTCGCCGAAGTAGATGCGCGACTCCTTGAGGCCGGTGCGCTCCGCCAGGGGGCCGGTGACCGGCATGTCCTTGGCGTCGTAGGCGGGCAGGCCGCTGGAGTCGACCTGGTTGCCGGGGGCGGCCACGAAGCCGTAGCCGTGGGTGTAGACCAGGTGGCGGTTGATCCAGTTGTTCTGGCCCTCGGGCGGGCCGGTCAGCTCGCGCACGGCCACGATGTGGTCGGTGAGCTTGCCGTTGGCGTCGGGGTAGCGGTCGACGTCGAGCTGGTCGGCGAAGTTGTAGAAGCCCCGGATGCGCTGGGTCTGCTCGTAGGTGGCGGACACGAGCGCGGGGTCGAGCAGGCGGACGCCGGTCACGGACGTGTCGCCGGCGGCGTTCTCCCGCACCTGGCTCGGGTCGGCCACGGCGCTGTAGGGCTCCACTTTGGCGTCGTCGACGTTGTAGGCGTCTCGGGTCGCCTCGATGTTGCGGGCGATGTAGGGGGACTCCTTGGCCTGCTGGTTGGGCCTGACCTGGAACTGCTCGACGAGCATCGGGTAGACGCCGCCGATCAGCACCGCCGAGAGCGCGAGCAGGCCGAACGAGACCCCGGGAAGCATGCCGCCCGGCCGGAAGATGCCGGCGAAGAACATCAGGGCGCAGATCAGGGCGATGATCGCGAGGATGTTCTTGGCCGGAAGCACCGCGTTGATGTCGGTGTAGGAGGCGCCGTGGACGAAGCCGCGGTCGGAGAAGACCAGGTCGAACTGGTCGTACCAGTAGGCGATGGCCTTGAGCAGGACGAACACGCCGAGCAGGACCGACAGGTGGATGCGCGCGGCCTTGGAGGCGTGCACGCCGGGCGACTGCAGCCGGAACCCGCCGTACAGGTAATGGGTGATCGCCGCCAGGATGGCCGAGAGGATCACGGCGGTGAACAGGAAGTTGAGCACCAGCCTGATGAACGGGAGCTCGAACATGAAGAACGAGATGTCGCGCTTGAACTCGGCGTCGGTCGTGCCGAACGGCTGGGCGTTGGCGAACTCGATCCAGGTATGCCACTGGCCGGCGAGAGAGGAGCCCGCGAAGAGCGCGAGCAGGGCCAGGCCGACGATGAAGATCAGCTTGCGGTGCGGGTCGAGCGCGGCGCGGTAGCGGTCGGCGCCGCTGCCCCCGCCGAAGACCGCCGGGCCGAACGTCGGCCGCGTGCGGTAGGCGAGCAGCATGTTGCCGCCGACGATGCCGACCATGAGCACCGCTCCGATGAGGAACAGCACCACCTGGGTCAGCAGCACGCTGGAGAAGACCCGCGTGTAGTCGACAGCGCTAAACCATAGATAGTCGGTATAAATCCCGGAAAATAGGAAGAAGAGCGCCACAATCGCCACGAGTGCGATCGCGACGGGCAGAAGCAGTCGCGGTCGGCGGGGCAAGCGCATCGCCCTGCCGCCGGCTCCTGGGGTCCGGAAGCTCAAGGCCAACCCCTCGTCGTGATGAAGAAACGGTCCGTGTCTGGCAACCTACACCGCAGTGTCACCACTACGGCTAACGCGCGGCGAATGAGGGAAGTTTCATCCAGAGCAAGACGGGACCTTGCCTTTACCTGAGACCAAGGCTTCGATCGCCAGCCTCGCACTGTTGAGAGTCTCGGCTTTGACCAGCCGAAGCCCGTCAGGCACGGCCTTCATGGCCTCGGCGCAGTTTCCCGCGGGCGTGAGGAAGATCGTGGCGCCGGCGTCGCGGGCGCCGACCAGCTTCTGGGGGATGCCGCCGATCGGGCCCACCGTGCCGTCGGGCTTGATGGTGCCGGTGCCGGCGATCTGCTTGCCGCCCGTCATCGGCCCCTCGGTGAGCTTGTCCACGATGCCGAGCGAGAACATCAGCCCCGCGCTCGGCCCGCCGACCTCGCCCACGTTGATGTCGACCTCGAAGGGGAACTTGTAGGTCGCCCGCATGCTCACCCCGACGACCGGCTCGCCGTCGGCGGCGACGGTCGGCACGGTGATCTTGAGATCCTCGTCACCCCTGGTGATGCCGAACGTCACCTCCTCGCCCGCCCGGCGCGCCCGCACCGCCTCGCCGACCTCCTCGGTCTTGGTGACCGGCTCGCCGTCGACGGAGGTGATCTCGTCGCCCTTCTCGATCTTGCCCGCGGCGGGCTTGTCCTTGGCGACGGAGACGACCGAGATGACGGTCCTGTACGGGATCTTCAGCTCGTTCAGGGCGGCGGCCGTGGCGTCGTCCTGGGAGTTGGTCATCTCGACGGTGTTCTCCTCCTCGACCTCCTTCTGGCTGCGGTCGGGAGCGAAGATGGTCTCCTGCGGCACGACGGCGACGGTGGGGTCGATCCAGCCGCGCAGCGCGGTGAGCAGGTCGATCTGGGAGGTCGGCCCGCCCTGGTAGGCGACGGTGACGAGCCGGAGCGAACCGCTGGTCGGATAGGTCTCACGCCCGGTTATCTTGATCACCGGCTGCTTGTCGATCTGCCCGAGGGTGTTCTCCGTGGGCCCTGGGCTGAGCACGACGTACGGAACGTCCACGAGCGCGCCGCCGATGCCGAGCGCGAGCACGAGGAAGCCCGAAACCAGCAGGGTCAAGGCACGTCGTGACATGGATCCGAGCTTATTCGCAGGCGCCGACCCACTCGGTCGATCCGTCGGCGAACTCCTGGTGTTTCCAGATCGGCACCTGGGACTTGAGATCGTCGATCAGCCTGCGCGCCGCCTTGAACGCCTCGTCGCGGTGGGCGCAGGCCACGGCCACGATCACCGCGGTGTCGCCGAGCGCCAGGTCTCCGACCCGGTGGACGGCGGCGAGCGCGGTCACGGGGAAGTCGGAGGCCACCTTCTCGGCCACCGAGCGCAGCTCCTGCTCGGCGGACGGGTGGGCGGAGTAGGACAGCTTCGTCACCGGCTTGCCGTGATCCTGCTCACGCACGGTGCCCACGAACAGGGTCGTGCCGCCCGCCGCGTGGTCGGCCACCGCGGCCGTCACCTCGTCGACGGACAGCGGGGTGTCACGAATGCCGAGCAACCGGATGACGTCCACGCGAAGAGCCTACATATTTCTCACAGGCGGCGCTTCTTGCGCACCTGACGGACGATCGCGGCGGTGCCGATGACGGCGACGGTGGCGCCGGCCGCGGTGAGGGTGGCCTCCTTGACGGGCAGCCGCCTGCCGACCACGGTGGTGCGGTTCTCGCGCAGCTCCAGGAGCTGGTTGAAGGCCGTCTCGTTGGTCCACGACGGCTTCCAGCCGGCCTCGCGCAGGGCGGCGCAGTCGACCACCCACGGATAGACGACGTAGTGGAGGTCGGTGGCAGGCGCGGGCGTGATGCCCAGCCGGTGGAGGCGCTGGGCGGTGCCGAAGGTCAGCCCGGCCGGCAGCTCGAACCGCCGGATCCCGGACAGTTCCTCGATCTGCTCCTGTTCGAGCCAGCCGTCGCAGCCGACGGCCGCCACCCCGGTGACGGCGCCCTTGGCGGCCAGTTCGAGGGCGGAGACCAGGTCGTCGATGTGGCAGAACTGCCAGCGCTGCGCGCATCCCTTGACCGTCAGCAGCCGCGGCGACTCGAAGTGGCGGGTGATCACGGTGTCGATGCCGGGCCCGACGACCGCGGCCGGGCGCAGCACCGTGACCTCCAGGCCGGGGTGGCTGCGCAGCGACGTGCGCACCAGCGCCTCGATCTCCAGGTAGTCGCCGACCACGCCCGTGTCGGGCTCGGCCGCCACCGGGGCGTCCTCGGCGAGGGGCACGTCGTTGTCGGCCGCGGCGCCGTACACCATCGCGCTCGTGACGACCACCACGCGCCGGACGCGCGCGGCCGCGCTGGCGGTGAGGACGGTCTGGGCGGCTCTCAGGTTGTACGCGCGGCGCTCGCCGGGATCGGAGTCGAGGGCGTAGTCGCCGGCCACGTGGACCACGACGTCGATGTCGGAGATCCGGTTCGCCAAGAGCGGATCCCGTACGTCGATCACCCGCCAGGTGGCTTCCTGCACGTCACCGCGCTCCTCGTCGATGGCCACGACTCTGCGGAAATCCGCGGAGGTGACGAGCCTGACGAGCAGCTCGCGGCCCAGGCCGGATGCGGCGCCGGTGACGGCTACGACTGGTCGGCGCGAGCGTTTCGAGGTAGGCACCAGGTCCTCACTTTGCACTGATCCGCCACAGGACGACTAACGTGGCGGATGTGGACTCCTCCATCCTGCACGAGGTAACGCGGTGACTGACCTGCCAGGTCGTGAAAACGACCCCAACGAAAACCCGTTCGCCATGTTCGGTGACCCTGAGCAGATGGCTCAGGCGATGCGCCAGTTCGCCGACATGCTGTCGGCGCCCCAGGGTTCAGGCCCTGTCAACTGGGACATGGCCAAGAACATCGCCCGCCACGCCGTCGTCGCGCAAGGCGACCCGAGCGTGATGGAGGGCGAGCGCCGCCAGATCGTCGAGGCGCTCAGCCTGGCCGACCTGTGGCTCAACGAGGCGACCACGCTGCCCAGCGGCGTGTCCAACCCGCAGGCGTGGAGCCGGTCCGAGTGGATCGAGAACACGATCCCGGTGTGGCGCAAGCTGGCCGAGCCGATCGCCGAGCGCATGGTCGAGACCATGGGCGGCGCCATCGGCGGCTCCGGGCTGCCACCCGAGGCCCAGCAGATGGCCGGGCCGCTGATGGGCATGCTCAAGCAGATGGGCGGCATGATGGTCGGCCAGCAGATCGGCCAGGCCATCGGCTCGCTGGCGCGTGAGGTGATCGGCACCACCGACATCGGCCTGCCGCTGTCCGGCACGGCCGCGCTGCTGCCCGGCGGCGTCGCCTCCTTCAGCTCCGGCCTCGAACACCCCGCCGACGAGATCAGGCTCTACCTGGCGCTGCGCGAGGCGGCGCACCACCGGCTGTTCCAGCACGTGCCGTGGCTCCGCGGCCACCTGCTCGGCGCCGTCGAGGAGTACGCCAAGGGCATCACGGTCGACACCTCGGCCCTTGAGGAGCAGATCCGCGGGCTCGACATCAACAACCCGCAGGCTCTCCAGGAGGCGCTGAGCGGCGGCGGGCTGCTCAAGCCCGAGGAGACCGAGCGCCAGAAGGCCGCCCTGGTCCGCCTGGAGACGATGCTGGCCCTGGTCGAGGGCTGGGTCGCGACGGTGGTCGACGACGCCGCCGCCGGCAAGCTGCCCTCCGCGGTCGCCCTGGCGGAGACCGTACGACGACGCCGCGCGACCGGCGGGCCGGCCGAGCTGACCTTCGGCACGCTCGTCGGGCTGGAGCTGCGCCCGCGCAGGCTGCGCGAGGCCGCCAAGCTGTGGCAGGCCGTCAAGGAGGCGCGCGGCGTCGACGGCCGCGACGCGCTGTGGTCGCACCCCGACCTCATCCCGACGGCCGACGACCTCGACGATCCCGAGGCATTCGTCCGGGGCGAGACCACGTGGGACATCTCCCAACTGGAGGAGAAGCCCCGCGACGAGGGCGACCAGAGTTGAGCCTGCACGACGACGCGGTGGCCGTGCTCACCGCGTGGACCGCGCCGACGGCCGGGGAGGAGTCGCTGCGCGCGGAGTTCCTCGACCACCTGGCGGCTCACGAGGACGCGATGCTGCGCGAGTGCGTGCCCGGCCATCTCACGGCGACCACGGCCGTGCTGTCGCACGACGGCGCGCGGGTGCTGCTCACCCTGCATCCGAAGGCCGGAATGTGGCTGCCGATGGGCGGCCACTGCGAGCCTTCCGACACCACGCTGGCCGGGGTGGCGCTGCGCGAGGCCGAGGAGGAGTCCGGCATCGCGGACCTGGAGCCGCTGCCCGGCCCGCTCGCGCTGGACCGCCACCGGGTGTGGTGCCATCCGCCGCACAGCTGGCATCTCGACGTCGAGTACGCCGCCGTCGCCCCGGAGGGCGCCGAGGCGGTGATCAGCGAGGAGTCCCTGGACCTGCGCTGGTTCCCGGTGGAGGAGATCCCCGAGCTGTCCGACGAGGCCACCCGCCGCCTCGCGGCCAGGGGACGCGCCGCGCTGGCGGAGAGGGTCGCCGCCGGTCGGGGGACGGCGGGCTGACCGGCGGTCCGGCCGTCAGCGGAGGCCGCTGAGGTTTCGTAACGTTCCAGAGAGGTTTTGGCAGTGGGCGTGTCCTCGGAGAGTCCTGTCGGGGGGACGATCGTCACGCCCGCGCGCCGGAGGCGCACCGGGCGCGCCGGGGCCGTGCTGACGTGGCTGGCCGTGACGCCGTTCGCGGCGTGGGCGGTGACGAGGCTGGCGGGGCTGGAGCGGGGGGCGATCCCCACCCAGATCATGACCGCGACCCCGTACGCGGCCGCCGGTTCGCTGGTCCCCCTGATGATCGCCGCGCTGGGGCGCAGGCGGGCCGCCACCGCGGTCGCGCTGCTGGCCAGCACGGTGCTGGGGTTCAGCGTGCTGCCCAGGACCCTCGGCGTGGCGGAGGCGACGGCGGGCCGGCCGTTCCGGGTGCTGACCGTCAACCTGCTGTTCGGCAGGGCCGACACGCAGACGATCATGAACATGGTGCGGGAGCTGCGGCCCGACGTGCTGAACACGCAGGAGCTGACGCCCGGCGCGGTCGACGGGCTCGACGCGGCCGGTTTGACGGAGGTCATGCCGCACCGCGTGCTGCAGGCGGAGTGGAGCGCGGGCGGCAGCGGCATCTTCTCCCGCTTCCCGCTGGAGCCGCTGGATGACGCGCTGCCCCCGCTGGAGGGCCACAACATGCCGGTGGCCAGGCTGTCGCTGCCCGGCGGGGCGCCGGTCGAGCTCTTCGACGTGCATCCGGTGCCGCCGATCGGGCCGCATGCGGCCGCCTGGCAGAAGGCGCTGGAGTCACTGCCCGGCCCGTCCGGCGGCACGGTGCGCATCCTGGCAGGCGACTTCAACGCCTCGCTCGACCACGTGCCGATGCGCCGACTGCTGGCCCGCGGCTACAAGGACGCCGCCGACCAGGTGGGCGCCGGGCTGATCCCGACCTGGCCGGCCAACAGGCGGATCCCGCCGATCATCACGATCGACCACGTGCTGGTGGACGAGCGGGTGGGGGTGAAGGCGGTCAGCGTGCACGACGTGCCCGGCACCGACCATCGGGCGGTGTTCGCGGAGCTCAGCGTGCCGTGAGCAGGGCGCGGGTGCTCTCCCAGCCTTCGAGGCCGGGGTCGAGACGCTCGGCGTCGCCGGGGGCGCGCAGCCGGTGCCAGCCGGGCGTGGCCGCCACCATGCGGCGTCCGGGCGCCTGCGCGCGCAGCGCCGCCACCGGATCGGGGTCATCCAGGTCGGGATCCGCCCAGGCGGGCGGCGGCAGGCTGCAGGCGAGCGCGACGGCACCGCCCCCTTCGGCGGGGCTGACGGTGATCAGCGCGCGTCCGAGCTCGCGGAAGAGCTTGCCGATCAGCAGCGGCGGCAGGTCGGGCGCGTCGGCGGCGACGATCGCGGCCTGATCGCCCTTGAGCAACTGCAGAACGTCCTTTACCGGGTCGTCCTCGCCTATTTCGAGGATCTCGGTGCCGGGCCAGACGAGGTCGTCGAGACCGGGGACGCTCGTCGCCAGGACGGGGGTGACCAGCTCCAGGCCGGCGACCATCTCGTAGGTGTCTTCCGCGATCGCCTCCAGCCAGCGGGCGGGGTCGACCCCTGGCGGCGCGGATCGGGCCATGCGCTCCCGTACGAGAACCGCGACGGTACGCGTCAACACTCCTCCGGGGCGTTCTGGGCGGCGGCGGAGAATCCCTCCAGGAAGCCGCGGGCGCGTTCCGCCTTCGGGTAGCGCTCCACCAGGGTCCAGAACCGGGGGCCGTGGCTGGGCACGAGCAGGTGGACGAGTTCGTGGACGATGACGTAGTTGATGACCCACTCGGGCAGGCCCTTGAGCCTGGTCGAGATGCGGATCGTGCCTGTCTCCGGGGTGCAGGAGCCCCATCGGTGGTGCTGGTTGTCGACCCACCGCACGCTCGCGGGCCGGGCTTTGCCGTCGAGGTATTTCGCCGAAAGGTCCTTCGCCCGCTCCAGCAGCGCCTCGTCCGTCGGCCGTCGCTTGCGCTCCTTGGCCGCGAGCCGATCGAGCATCCGGCTCACCCATTCGTCCTCGTCCTCGCCGCTGAGCCAGGCGGGCAGGAGCACGATCGTCTTGTCGCCGTCGCGGTAAGCGGAGACCGTACGCCGGCGACGAGAACTGCGACGGACCTCGACTGTCTCGGGGGGCACATATGCACGGTAGCCGACACTCGCGGAATTCCCCAGAGGGCGAGTCATGTTTCTGCTGGTCAGATGATTAAGAGCCGGTGAATTTGGGCAAGCGCGGTTTCCCGATCCTGATCACCGCGGCACGCCGGAAGTGTCGTTCTGAGCGTGGATTCAAGAGCTGGGTGACATCCGGTCAAGGACTCGCGGCGCGATCGTTCTGCGGTTTCGACTTTACCAAGAATTTAATGTCAGTGGTTGTCCACAGGGTTTCGGGGGCTTGGCCGGTTATCCACAGCGGCGGGCGTTCCGGAGCGGGATCTTGAATTCACGTGCAAATCTTCGGGCCATGAGGCCACGTGTACATCCCGCCCTCCCCCGTGTCGACCGTGACGAGCGGACGCTCCAGCTCGGTGCGCATCCCGGGCGGGCCGTCGTCCTGACCGGGCTCAGCAGGGCCGCCCGGCGGTGGCTCGACAGGCTCGACGGCGTCCGCGACCTGGCCGGGGCGTTGCGCGAGGCGCGGTCGGCCGGGCTGCCGGAGGTTGCCGCCCGTGACCTGCTCGACCAGCTCGGCCGGTCCGGCGTGCTCGACGACGCGGGCGGGCCCGCCCTTCCGCTGCCGCTGGCCGAGCTCGACCGGATGCGGCCCGATCTGGACGCGATGGATCTGGCCGGGGCCGCGCCCGGCGGCGGGCGGGAGTCGCTGCTGCGCAGGGCGCGGTCGCGGGTGCGGGTCTACGGCGCGGGCCGGGTGGGGGCGCAGGTGGTCGCCTTGCTGGCGGCGGGCGGCGTGGGCGGGATCCGGGTGTTCGACCCTGAGCCCACGCGGCCCCGCGACCTGGTGCCCGGCGGGCTGACGTGGGCGGAGGTCGGGATGCCGCGGCAGGACGGCGCGGTCGCGGTGGCCGCGAGACTGGCCCATCCCGGCGAAGGCGGGGAAGACACGGGGGTGGCTCGTGGCGGCGAGGGCCGGGATGGCCCAAGGCCGGCTCGTTCCGGCGGCGGGAAGCGGTCTCGTGCCGGTGATGGAGAGGGACGACCCGCTGGTGCCGGCGATGGTGGGGGGCGGGCCGCTCGTGCCGGTGCGGGTCGCGTTGCCGCAGGGCAGCGACGGGCGGTCAGCGGCTTGGGTGAGCGTGCGGTGGTGGAGGTGCGGGCGGGCGGGCCGTATCTGGGTGACGGGACCGAGCGTCCCGATCTCGTGATCCTCACTCCGGTCCGGCCGCTGGACATGGTGCTGGTCAACGAGTTGACGGCGCTGGGCATCCCGCATCTGCTCGGATCCGCCTTTGAAGGGCATGGATCCGCGGGTCCGCTCGTTGTACCTGGACAGACCGCCTGTTTGCACTGCCTAGACTTGACCAGACGGGATCATGATCCGGCCTGGCCGGTCGTCACCGCCGGGCTCGGTGGCTATCCCCCCGGGGAGATCGCCTGCGACGCCTCCCTGGCGGCCTCCGTCGCCGCCGCGGTGGCCGGTCATGCCCTGAACTTCCTCGATGGTCACGCCTCGGCTGTGACGAACGGCACAACCGACATATCGCCTGATCGACATTGGAAGCACCGATCGTGGACAATCCACCCGCAATGTCGTTGTATACGAACCTATCCATATCCGCTAACAATGGTCATGTCAGCTACCTGCGATTCACAAGCCCAGGTAACGACCGACGAAGGGGGGAAGCGGCATCTCGGCTGAGATTCCGCACATCAGGATGAGCGATCTTCCTCGCCGCGCCGTCACGCGCTCCGCCAAGCTGGCCACCCTGCCCCTCAGTTTCGCCGGACGCACCGCCCTCGGGCTGGGCAAGCGCATCGGCGGCAAGTCCGCCGAAATGGTCGCCGAGGAGATCCAGCAGCGCACCGCCGAGCAGATCTTCAAGGTGCTGGGCGAGCTCAAGGGCGGCGCGATGAAGCTCGGCCAGGCGCTGTCCATCTTCGAGGCCGCCCTGCCGCCCGAGATCGTCGCCCCCTACCGCGCCACGCTCACCAAGCTCCAGGACGCGGCGCCCCCGCTCCCGGTCGCCACCGTCCACAAGGTGCTGACCGAGCAGCTCGGTGACGACTGGCGCGACCATTTCCAGTCCTTCGACGACGAGCCGACCGCCGCCGCCTCCATCGGCCAGGTCCACCGGGCCGTCTGGCATGACGGCAGGGAGGCAGCGGTCAAGATCCAGTACCCCGGCGCCGGCAAGGCCCTGCTCGGCGACTTCGCCCAGCTCGCCCGGCTCGGCAAGCTGTTCGGGGTGCTCATGCCCGGCCTCGACATCAAGTCCGTCCTCGCCGAGCTGCGTGAGCGGGTCGCCGAGGAGCTCGACTACCTCCGCGAGGCCGAGGCCCAGCACGCCTTCGCGCTCGAGTTCCACGACGACCCCGACTTCCACGTGCCCGACGTCATCGCCGCCAACGAGACCGTGCTGGTCACCGAGTGGATGGACGGCGTCCCGCTGTCGCGTGTCATCACCGAGGGCACGAAGGAGGAGCGCGACCGGGCCGGGCTGCTGTTCGTCCGCTTCCTGTTCTGCTCCCCCGCCAGGGTCGGCATGCTCCACGCCGACCCCCACCCGGGCAACTTCCGCATGCTGCCCAACGGCAAGCTGGGCGTCCTCGACTTCGGCGCCGTCAGCCGGGGCGGCTACCCGCTGGCGTTCGGGCAGCTCACCCGCATCTTCAACCAGGGCGACATGGACACCGTGATCGCCGGGCTGCGGGCGGAGGGCTTCATCCGGCCCGACATCGAGATCGACCCCGACGCGCTGCGCGCCTTCCTGTCGCCCTACGTGGAGCCGACGGCGGTGGAGGAGTTCACGTTCAGCCGCGCCTGGCTGCAGACACAGGCCGCCTCGGCGACCGACCTGCGGCCCGGCAACGTGGTCCGCCAGCTCAACCTGCCGGCCTCGTACGTGCTCATCCACCGGGTTCACATGGCGGGGATCGGGGTCCTGTGCCAGCTGGGCACCACGGCACGTTTTCGCGACGAGGTGATCCGCTGGGTTCCGGGCTTCTCCGACGACACCATCGACCCCGACGACATGGCCCTCGTCACCACCTGATCTCCGCACCCGCGCCTTCATGACCAGGTTCGAACGGGCGTATCACCGCGGATTGGTGGAACACGCGTAAGTCGGGGTATGAATGCCCGCTCCTCCTCCGTGGGGGAACGGGCTCCCTTCCCGCCGACATACCGGGGTTGAGATCCGAGCATGAGTACGCGCCGCAACCATCCGCACACTCCAGGACCGGACACACCCGGCCATCAGGCCGATCACGACGGTCATGGCATCCATGGCGCTCACGAAGGCCACGGCGGCCGTGGTGATCAGGGCGACCGTGGTGATCAAGGGGGTCACGGCGGTCAGAACGGTCGCGGCGCTCACGAAGGCCAGGATGGCCATGCCGGTCAGGACGGGCACGGCGGGCACGGCAGGCATAACGCTCACGGCGGGCATGGTGATCATGTTGGGCAGTTCCGGCGGCTGTTCTGGATCATGCTGGTCCTGGCGGTCCCCGTGGTGGGGTTCAACGAGATGTTCGCCCACATCATCGGCTACCGCCTGCCTGATTCCGCGTGGGTGCCGTGGGTCTCACCGGTGCTGGGCACCGTCGTCTATTTCTGGGGCGGACGGCCGTTCCTGACCGGGGCGGTCTCGGAGATCCGCTCCCGCCGGCCCGGCATGATGCTGCTCGTCGGCCTCGCTATCACGGTGGCGTTCGTCGCCTCCTGGGGTGCCAGCCTGCACGTGCTCGACGAGGAGCTGAACTTCTGGTGGGAGCTGGCCCTGCTGGTCGTCATCATGCTCCTGGGCCACTGGATCGAGATGCGCTCCCTGGCGCAGACCACCTCGGCTCTGGATTCCCTGGCGGCCCTGCTGCCCGACGAGGCCGAGAAGGTCGACGGCGACGACGTGGTCAAGGTCGCCCCGGCCGACCTGGTGGTCGGTGACGTCGTCATCGTCCGTCCCGGCGCCTCGGTCCCCGCCGACGGGAAGATCATCGACGGTTCCGCGAGCATGGACGAGTCCATGGTCACCGGAGAGTCCAAGCCGGTGCGCCGCGAGGCCGGCGAACAGGTGGTCGCCGGCACCGTCGCCACCGACTCCGGCCTCCGCGTCGAGGTCACCGCCATCGGCGACGACACCGCCCTGGCGGGCATCCAGCGACTCGTCGCCGACGCCCAGGCCTCGTCCTCGCGTGCCCAGCGCGTCGCCGACACCGCGGCGGCGTGGCTGTTCTGGTTCGCCCTGGGTGCCGCCGCGATCGCCGCCGTCGTCTGGGCCCTCGTCGGGCTGCCCGACAGCGGGATCGTGCGGACCATCACCGTGCTCGTCATCGCCTGCCCGCACGCTCTGGGCCTGGCGATCCCGCTGGTGGTGTCCATCGCCACCGAGCGCGCCGCCCGGGGAGGCGTGCTGGTCAAGGACCGTCTCGCGCTGGAGTCGATGCGCACCGTCGATGCCGTCCTGTTCGACAAGACCGGCACCCTGACCAAGGGCGAACCCACCGTGACCGGGATCGAGCCGGTCGGCGGTCGCGGCGCGGACGAGGTGCTGGCCCTGGCCGCGGCGGCGGAGAGCGACAGCGAGCATCCGCTGGCCAAGGCCATCGTCGGCGCGGCCCGTACGCGTGGGCTGGACGTGCCCCAGGCCAGCGAGTTCTCCTCCTCCCCCGCGGTCGGCGTGAAGGCGACCGCGAACGGCACCGTGATCGAGGTCGGCGGCCCGTACCTCCTCGACGAGCACGGCCTGGACGAGCTTCCCGTCGCCGGTGAGTGGCGGACGGAGGGGGCGATCATCCTGCACGTCCTCGCCGGCGGCCAGGTGATCGGCGCGCTCCGGCTGGCCGACGAGATCCGGCCCGAGTCCCGCGACGCCGTCGACGCCCTGCACGCCGTGGGCGTCCAGGTCGTGATGATCACCGGTGACGCCCGGGCCGTCGCCGACACCGTGGCCGCCGAGCTCGGCATCGACCGGGTGTTCGCCGGGGTGCGGCCGGAGGACAAGGCGGCCAAGGTCGCGGAGCTGCAGTCGGAGGGCAGGAAGGTCGCCATGGTCGGCGACGGCGTCAACGACGCCCCCGCGCTGGCCCAGGCCGACGTCGGCATCGCGATCGGGGCCGGCACCGATGTGGCGATCGGCTCGGCCGGGGTGATCCTCGTCTCCTCGGATCCGCGCTCGGTGCTCTCCGTCATCGATCTGTCGCGGGCGAGCTTCCGGAAGATGAAGCAGAACCTGTGGTGGGCCGCCGGCTACAACCTGATCTCGGTGCCCCTGGCCGCCGGGGTGCTCGCGCCGATCGGGTTCGTGCTGCCGATGAGCGTCGGGGCGATCCTCATGTCGGCCTCGACCGTCGTGGTCGCGCTGAACGCCCAGCTGCTGCGCCGGCTCGACCTCACGCCGGCACACAGCACGAAAACGTTCCTCGACCACGCGACACCCGCCCGGACACCCTGAACGCCCGGCGGCGGGTGCGGCCGGGCACGCAGAGGGCCGACACCTGGACGACCGGCGGCGGATGCGGCCGAGCGCGCACGGGCCGATACCTGAACGACCGGCGACGGATGCGGCCGGGCGTATGGGCCGGCACTTGGACGACCGGCGGAGGATGCCGCCGGGCGCGCACGGGCCGGTACCTGGACGACCGGCGGCGGGTGCGGTCGGCGGCTGTTCGCGGTGCGAGGTGGTGAAGGCGTCGACGACCAGCGCGTTCCGTGGGTGGCCGCCGTCGGTTCGGACGTCCCCGTGGCCTCTTTCGGGGTTCTTACGGATGGCGGCGGGCCATCGGCCCGGCCGGAAAGCACGCCTGATGATGGCGGCAACCATCGTCGAGTGAAAGGCGGGATCCGGGATGGGTCTCTTCCGCATGGCCGGGTCAGCCGGCTATGTCTGCGCCGTGCTGCTCGTCTTCAACGTGTTCCGGCGGGCCGGGGTGGTCCCCGAGACGCCGGTCACGCACGCGGTGGCGCCGTTCGCGGCGCTGTCCGGGCTGTTCGCGATCACCGGGCTCTACCTGCTCATCCGGAGCGGGACCGGCGGGCTCGGGCTGGCCGGGTACGTGCTCAACGGCGCCGGGCTGGCCGGGGCGTTCGCCGTCGAGTACACGCTGCACTTCGTCTTCCCGTCGCTCCCCGGCGCGACGGTGAGCGGGCTGCTGGCCGGAGGGACGGGGACGGCGTTCCTGGTGACCTCGGCGGTGCTGCTGTCGGGGGTGCTGCTGTTCGGCGTGGCGGCGATCCGGTCGGGGACGCTGCCGGTCGCCGCCTTGCTGCTCTACGCGGCGGGGATGGTGCCCGGGTCGCTGCGCGGGGTCGTGCCGGAGTGGGCCTACCTCGGCGGGCTGGTCGTCGCGGCGGCGGGCATCGCGTGGATGTCGGCCCGCCTCTTCGCCGCCGCCGGGACGGCCGATCCCGTGAGGAGACCGGCCGGCCAGCACGCGTAGAACCGAACGCGGAAGACCCGCGCGGAACCGTCGTTCCGCGCGGGTCTGATTCTCGGCGGGGAGGTCCTTCGCCGGCGGCAGGACCTCCCCTGTCATAGCACCAGTCGCAACGCCCGGTTCAGGCGCTCGTTGGCGCGCTGGACACCACGCTGCGCCCTGCGGACGCGGCTGATGCGGGAGGCCAAGCGCTGCTCCTCCGCCTCGCGGTGGAGGGTCCGTATTCGGTCGTTGACCAGTTCATGGTAGAGATACGGGGCCGAGAACTCGCCGCTCGTCGGGATGAGGCTCATCAGATCGTCTTCTTTCTGCTGGTGTTGCTGGATCGGTGGGTCAGGCCGCGACCGGGTGCTTACGCGGACGGCCACGCGGACGCTTGCGGGGCACGATGGTCCCGCGGAGGATGAGCTCGCCGCCCCAGACGCCCCACGGCTCCTCGCGCTCGAGCGCGCGCTCGAGGCAGGCCTTCTGGATCGGGCACCCGGTGCAGAGCGCCTTGGCGAACTCGACGTCCTCCGGCGACTCGGCGAACCACAGGTCAGGGTCGGTACGACAGGGGATCTCGGCTTCGTCGATCAGGTCCATGATCGTCTTCGCCCCCATCAGGATTCTCCTTTGATCGAACACGTTGTTCTTGGTCGGGACACACCTCGTGGGTGATCGGGATCACGGACAAACAAAGAGGCCGCGGATCCTGTCTGCGGATCCGCGGCCTGGGGGCTGCTGTGTGCCGGTCAGGTTATGACCGGAGCATCCCTCCAGGGTTGCGGACCCACTCCACGCTTGGCGATCGGCTGGGTCGGCACTTCGGCGCCTGCGGTGCCCGCAGGGACGCCCAGAGCGACGGCTGCGGCGAAGACGGGAGCACCGGAGGTGACGGCGCCGGCGTGGGCGCGCGCATACATCAGGGACTCCTGGCGACGGGCAGACTCGTCCTGCCGCAGCTTGGCCGGCCCACTGACGAGCCTCACCGAGTCACGGCACGCGGAAAGCAGCCACTGCGTGGCCGGCGTGTTGTTGATGCTGATCACTGTGACTCACCTCCGCTCTGGGATCGTCGGGCAGGGACGCCCGACTCGCTTGACCATGACCCTAAACCCGGATCTCGGGGTTGGGCAACGTATTTTCTACCTGCGATTTCGTGACAAATTCGTGCGGATCATGGCCTCCTGGACCACGGACACCACGAGTTCACCCGAGGCGTTGAACATCTCCCCCCGCGCGAGCCCTCTGGCGCCTCCGGCGGAGGGCGACTGCTGCGCGTAGAGCAGCCACTCGTCGGCCCTGAACGGCCGGTGGAACCAGATGGCGTGATCCAGCGAGGCGCCCATGATGTCGGAGGCGCCCCAGGCCAAGCCGTGCGCGAGCAGGATCGTGTCGACCAGGGTGTAGTCGGAGGCGTAGGCGGCCAGCACGACGTGCAGCAGCGGGTCGTCGGGCAGGTCGGCGTCGAAGCGGAACCACACGTTGGTCTCGGTGCTGCGCAGGTCGGGGTCGAGATGCGCCTCCCAGACCAGCGGGGAGACGTAGCGGGCGTCGACCGGGCGCGGCCGGGCCAGCCACTCACGCTGCTCGTGGTCCTCCCCGACCAGCGCGGTCATCTGCTCCTGGAAGGTCGGCAGCGTCTCGGGGGCGGGCACCACCGGCATCGCCGAGGCCTGGTGCTCGATGCCCGGCTCCTCGACGTGGAACGAGGCCGACATCGTGAAGATCGCCTTGCCGTGCTGGATCGCCACCACCCGCCGGGTGGAGAACGACCGGCCGTCGCGGACCCGCTCGACGTCGTAGACGATCGGGATGGCCGGGTCGCCGGGGCGGATGAAGTAGGCGTGCAGGGAGTGGACGTTCTTGCCGGCCGGGACGGTGCGCCCGGCGGCGACGAGAGCCTGCGCGGCGACCTGCCCGCCGAAGACGCGCTGGACGCGCTCCTCCGGGCTCCGGCCGCGGAACATGTCCTGCTCGATCTGCTCCAGGTCGAGCAGGTCGAGCACTTCCTTCAGGGCCTCGTTCACTCATCCCCCTTCACGCGGCACGCGCGAGCAACCCCCCGGGCTCGCCCCCTTATGGTGGCATCCCGTGGTTTCGCGGTGGTTACGACGGTGTCGTCCTGAGCCGGAGACGACAGGACAGGATACGCGGGGTCAGGGTCAGGAGCCGCGGCACAGGCCGAGCACCGCCTCCCCGTAGCGGTCGAGCTTGACCCGGCCGACGCCCGCGATCGACAGCAGCTCCTGCTCGGTCGTCGGCGCCCGCTCGGCGATGGCCTGCAGCGTCACGTCCGTGAACACGACGTACGGCGGGATCTTGGCCTCCTTGGCCGTGGCCGTGCGCCAGGCCTTCAGGCTCTCCAGCAGCGCCTCGTCGTAGTCTGCCGGGCAGGTCGCGCACCGTCCGAGCTTCTGCTCGGCCGCGGCCACCAGGGTCTTGGCGCAGACCCGGCAGCTGACCGGGGCCGCCACCTCCCTGCGGTCGCGGGCGGGCGCGGCGGGCCGCGACGGCGCGGACGGGCGGCCCGTCAGCCCGTCGAGGAACCGGGACGGGCGGCGGCTCCTGCGCCCGCCCGGCGCGCGGGCCAGCGCCCACGACAGCGAAAGGTGCAGCCGAGCACGGGTGACGCCGACGTACAGCAGCCGGCGCTCCTCCTCGATCTGCTCCGGCGTCTCCGCGTAGATGATCGGCACCATGCCGTCGGTGAGGCCGACCAGGAAGACGGCGTCCCACTCCAGGCCCTTGGCGGCGTGCAGGGAGGCGAGCGTGACGCCCTCGACGGGCGGCGCGTGCTGCTCGGCGGCGCGGCGCTCCAGCTCGGCCACGAACGCCGGCAGGTCGGCGCCCTCGGCCGCCAGGTCCTCCGCCAGGTCGGCCAGGGCCTTGAGCGACTCCCACTTCTCACGCGCCTTGCCGCCGCCGGGCGGCGAGGGGGTCAGCCCGACGCCGGTCAGGATGTCGTGGACCTCGGAGGCCAGCGGCTCGCCGCTGTGGGAGCGGGCCGCGCCGCGCAGCAGCACGACGGCCTGCCGCACCTCGGGCCGCTCGAAGAAGCGCTCCGCGCCGCGCACCACGTACGGGATCTCCGCCTTCGACAGCGCCTCCTCGTAAGACTCGGACTGCGAGTTGGTACGGAAGAGGATCGCGATCTCGCGGGACGGGACGCCCTGGTCGATCAGCTTGCGGATGCCGCGCGCGACGCCGGCGGCCTCGGCGGGCTCGTCGTCGTAGTCGGCGAACACCGGCCTGGGGCCGTCGGGGCGCTGCGCGACGAGCTCCAGACGGTGAGGCGACTTGCTCTTGGCGATGACGAGGTTGGCCAAGTTGACCACCTGGGGGGTGGAGCGGTAGTCGCGCACCAGCTTGATGACCGCGGCGTCCGGGAACTCGACCGCGAAGCCGGTCAGGTAGCGCGGGGTGGCGCCGGTGAAGCTGTAGATCGTCTGGTTGGGGTCGCCGACCACGCACAGGTCGTCGCGGCCGCCGAGCCAGGTGTCGAGCAGCAGCTTCTGCAGCGGGTTGACGTCCTGGTACTCGTCGACGACGAAGTAGCGGTACTGCTGGCGGATCTGGGCGGCGACCTCGGCGTGCTCGGTCATCACCGCCGCGGTCAGCTCCAGGATCGTCTCGAAGTCGACGAGGTGGCGCTCGCGCCGGATCCGCTCGTACGCCTCGTACAGGCGCACCACCTCCTCGGCGGGAACCGGAGGGGTGCGGTGGTGCTTGGCGGCGGCGGCGACGTAGTCGTCGGGGCCGATCTGGGTGACCTTGGCCCACTCGACCTCGGCGGCGATGTCTCGCAGCTCGGACCGTTCGGGATTTTTCCGGATCTGGCGGCAGGCTTCGACCAGCACCGGAAGCTTGGACTCGATCACCGACGGCGCCTCGCCGCCGATCACCCGCGGCCAGAAGTAGGTGAGCTGCCGCAGCGCGGCGGCGTGGAACGTGCGCGCCTGCACCGCCGGCGCGCCCAGCTCGCGCAGCCGCTGGCGCAGCTCGCCCGCGGCACGTGTGGTGAACGTCACTGCCAGCACGCTCCGCGCGTCGGCCGCCCCGCTGCGCACCGCGTGCGCGATCCTGTGGGTGATGGCCCTGGTCTTGCCCGTGCCGGCTCCGGCCAGCACGCACACCGGGCCGCGCACGGTCTCGGCCACCTCGCGCTGCTCGGGGTCGAGCCCGGACAACACGTCGTCCACGCTGCTCACCTGTCCATCCTCCCAGCCGGTGGCGGTCCGGGAGCCATTCTGGCAACAGGTGGCCGCACCCGTTTCACAGGCAACGAGATGCAAACAACCGGTCTCTTCCACCACAATGGGGCCCGACCATCTGGCGGGGAGGAAGGAAAGCCGTGCGTACAGCGGTTTCCCTGAGCGCGATCGCGCTCGCTTGTGTCGCGCTCACCCCGGTGGGCGCGCAGGCGGCGCAGGATCCGACGCCGGGTCCCGCGGTGACCATGCCGACCGACCCTGACGGCATCGGCGGGCATGCCACGGAGACCATCTCCTACGGCAAGCACCGCCGCCAGCAGATGGACGTGTGGTGGACCCCCGACGGCATGCAACGGCCCGGAGTCTTCATCGTCCACGGCGGCTGGTGGTCCAGCGGCGACAAGCGGGGCATGACCCAGATCGCCCGCTCGTACGCCGACATGGGCTACACGGTCTTCAATATCAACTACCGGCTGTCGACCCAGGCGGCCTGGCCCGCGCAGCGCACCGACGCGCTGGCCGCGATCGCCGCCGCCCGCCGCCACGCCGACCGGTGGGCGTTCGACGCGAACAACTACGTGGTGGTCGGCTTCTCCGCCGGCGGCCACATCGCCGCCGCCGTCGGCACCTTCGGCAACGGCACGCAGGGGCTGAAGGGCGTGGTCGGGCTGTCGCCGATCATCTCCCCGCTGCGCGCCTACACCGACGGCGCCGCGGCCACCCAGCCCAACAAGGTACGACTGCGCAAGGCGGCGGTCCGGCTGGCCGGCGGCTGCCATCCCAAGGGCAAGTGCTCGCGGGTGTGGGCCAGCATGGAGGTCGCCTGGCACGCCAGCCGCAAGGACGCGCCGATGCTCACCGTGCACGCCCAGGACGAGTTCGTGCCGCCGCAGCAGAGCGAGCTGGTCAAGGACGCTCTCGGCAAGCTCGGCGTGCCCGTGAAGATCATCACCGTCCCCGGTCAGTCCCACAGCACCACCCTCTACCGCGAGATGGGCGTGGCCGAGCGCGTCCAGGCGTGGATCGCCGGCCGCATCGGGTGAGGGATTAACCAGGCCACTCGCGTTGTTGCACCGAACGCCTTCGTTTCCCCTGACCTTGGAGGGATTCCCCAGCGATGACGCTCACGGTCTACAGCACCACGTGGTGCGGCCCCTGCAAGCGGCTCAAGTCCCAGCTGACCCGGGAGGGCATCAGCTTCACCGAGGTCGACATCGAGCGCGACCCGGACGCGGCCACCTTCGTCATGAGCGTCAACGGCGGCAACCAGGTGGTGCCCACGGTGGTCATCGAAACCCCGAACGGGCGCATCGTCCGCACGAACCCGTCCGCCCGCGAGGTCAAGGCCCTCCTCGAACCGGCCTGAGACGAACTACTCCGAAGACCTGGGTGCGTGGATCACCCAGGTCTTCTACCAGTCACCCGTCAGAGCGCTGCCGTACCACGTCTCTATGAGCCGGCGGGCGATCGAGACCGGCGGCGGGAGGCGGACCTCGCCGGTTTCGAGCGCGCGGGCCAGGTCCTCGCGGGAGAACCAGCGGGCCTCGGCGATCTCCTCGGCGTCCGGGGTGAGGTCGGTGGAGAGCGCCTGGGCGAAGAAGCCGAGCATGAGACTGCGCGGGAAGGGCCACGGCTGGCTGCCGAGGTAGCGCGGGTTGGTGACGAGGATGCCGACCTCCTCCGCCACCTCGCGGACGACGGCGGCCTCCAGCGACTCGCCGGGCTCGACGAACCCGGCCAGGATCGACAGGCGTCCCTCCGGCCACTGAGGACCGCGGGCCAGGAGGCAGCGGTCGTCGGGGTCGCGGATCAGCATGATGACCGCCGGGTCGACCCGGGGGAAGTGCTGGCTGCCGTCGTGAGGGCAGACCCGGATGTGGCCGCCCGCCTCGACGGCCGTGCGCGCGCCGCAGCGCGGGCAGAACTGGTGGGTGCTGTGCCAGGCCTCCAGCGCCACGGCGTAGACCAGGAGGCCGGCGTCGCGGTCGCCGAGCAGACCGCCCGCCTGGCGCAGCCCCGCCGGCATCGGGTGACCCTCGGGGGCGTCGTGCGGGCTCATCGGTACGGTGACGCGCCCGTTGACGTCGCCCGGCGGGGAACCGGGCAGCGGGGCGGCCACGGCGAAGTAGGCGACACCGTCGGCGACGCCGAGCAGGAAGCGCTCGCCGGCCGGGGCGTCGGCCGTGGTGTAGAGCACCGCCCGCACCTCGTCGCCGGCGCGTTCGACGAGGGTGCGGCCGTTGTCGATGACGAGCACCCGGGTGGAGGGGGCGTTCCAGGCACGTTCCAGCCACGCGCTGTCGGATCTCAGTGCGGCCGATCTGTCGATGGTGCCCCGGGCCAGGAGCAGCGGTCCGATGAGTTGCTCTTCCGCTTGCGTTTCCACAGGGTCCACCCTTCCAAACTCTCTGTCATCCTATGGCGGCTTCGGGAAGATCTTCGAAGGGGTTAGGATCTTGGGTAGTTAGGCAGACCTTACTTGCAGGGCCCGGGGGTGCCGCGTGCGGGAGTCTCACCTGGCCGCCCGGGTGCTGGACGCGCTGCTGCGCGAAGACTACGGCGGCCTGTCGTCCCAGGTCGTCAGGGGCCGGGGCGGCGTCGGGCTGACACTGGCCGACGGGAGGCTGGTGCGGCTGGCGCCGGGTGCGCCCTTCCAGGACTTCGTGGTGGCGGCCGGGGAGTTGCTGGGCCTGGAGCAGGTGCTGGACACGCTGGCGGAGATCGCTCCCGAGGAGGACGCCGACGGGGTCAAGGCGTTCTTCGACGAGTGCGTGGCGGCGCTGGCCGCGCTGGAGCTGCACGACGCGCGGCCTCCCGGGGTGCGGTCGTACGAGACGCTGGCGGCCCTCGCCGACCATCCCTGCTATCCGACCGCGCGGGCACGGCCCGGGGTGCCGGACGGGGAGCTGGCCGCGTACGCGCCGGAGTTCGGGCCCGTGTTCGAGCTGCGCTGGGCGGCGGTGCCGCGTCGCATGCTGGAGCCGGGCTCGGCGCCACGGCTGCCGCCGGACGTCCTGGCGTCCCAGGGTGCCGGTGCGTTCTCCCGGGAGCCGCTCGGGCCGGACGAGGTGCTGTTCCCCGTCCATCCGCTGACGGTCGACGAGGCGCGGCGGGCCGGGGCGCGGGTGCTCGACGTACGGCGCGGCACCGTACGGCCTACCGCGTCGATGCGCGCCGTCGAGGCCGGGCCGCGCACGCACCTGGTGCTGCCGCTGCCGGTCAGCGTCCTCGGCACGCGCGACCACCTCGGCATCGAACCGGGCAGCCTGAGCGCCGCGGCCCGCGTGGAGCCGCTCCTGCGCGCGCTGGCCGGCCCTGAGGTGCTGGTGGCGGGCGAGCAGGAGTACGCGCGTGCCGGGCACGAACACCTCGCCTGGCTGGTGCGCCGACTGCCGGAGGGCCGTCGCGTCCCGGTAGCGGCGCTGACCCTGCCTGACACCCCGGACAAGCCCGGCACACAGGACCAGCCTGACGCTCAACATCGACCGGGTCCCCGCGCCCGGACCAGCTTGAGTGCTGAGGTCGAGCTGCAAGGCGAGGTGCCTGAGGGAGTGCCGGACGGGGTGCCTGGCCAGCGGGGCGAGCTGCCAGGCGGGGTGCGGGGCGGACCTGGCGGGGTGCGGGGCGAGCTCCAAGCTGAGCTGCAAGGCGGGGTGCCTGGCGAGGTGGTGGATGTGCCGGTCGCCTATGTGCGTGCGCTGTTGCGGTGGAGCGTGCGGCTGCTGGTGGAGTACGGGGTGGTGCCGGAGGTCCGGTGGCACGACGCGGCGCTGGTGCTGGTGGATGGCGCGATGAAAGTGCTCGTGCAGGGGCATGACGGGGTGTTGGTCTCGCCCGCGAGGCTGGCGGCGGCGGGGATCGTGGCGCCGGGGCTGCCCGAGCGGATGCTGACCGACGACCCGCACGCGCTGGCGGACGCGTTCGTGACGGGCGCGCTGCATCTGGGCGCGGCGGCGGTCGCGTTCGCGGTGCTGCCTCCGGCCGACGCGGCCGCGCTGCTGCGCCGCTCGCTGGAGGAGGCGTTGCGACCGTACGACGCCCATCCGACGGCCAGGCTGCTACGGGCCAGAACGCTCGACGCGGCCAGGCTCACCGGCAGGCCGTGGCTGACGGCCGGCACGCTGGCGTCAGCGGAGCGGCTGTCCACCAAGCCGCCACGCATGAGCGGCCCGAACTACCTGCGCCTACGCTGACGCCCTCAACCCAGACGCGCCACCGCGACCCAGCGGTACGACGCTGACGCTTTCCGGCCGGACATACCACCGGACCGAACAGTACGGCGCTGACGCCCTTGGTCCCGACGCGCCGCCGCAGCGTAGCGGCGCGGTGCTGACGTCCCCAGAGGACGGACACACCACCGCGACGCAGCGGTACGGCGCTGACACCCTCGGGCCGGACCCACCGCCGTGGTACGGCGCTCACGTCCTCGGGCCGGGCGCGCCGCCGTGGCGTAACGGTGTGGTGCTGACCTTCCGGAGGGCGGATGCGCGGCGGTGGGGTGTGGGGTCAGGTTGTGGGGACCGATTCGATGAGTGCTACCAGGCCGTCGGCGTCGAGCAGGTTGACGGGGCGGACGGTGAGGTTGGCGCGGACGTAGTGGAAGGCCGCGCCGACGCGGTCCAGGGGCACGCCGACCAGGTGGGACCAGGCCAGGCGGTACGCGGCGAGTTGCACGGACGCGGCGCGGGCCGCCTTGCCCTTGGGCGGGCGCCCGGTCTTCCAGTCGACGACCTCGTAGCGGCCGTCGGGCAGCTCGAAGACGGCGTCCATGCGGCCGCGCACCAGCCGGTCGGCGATCATGGTCTCGAACGGCACTTCCATGTCGACCGGCCGCCGATCCGCCCACTCGCTCTGCTCGAACCGCTCCTGCAGCTCAGCCAGCCGAACGTCGGCCTCCTCCGGCTCGACGTCCAGGCCGAGCTCGAAGTCGTCGATGAGCCGCTGCTGGTCCCAGCGGGTCTCCAGCCACCTGTGGAAGGAGGTGCCGCGCCGGGCCAGCGGGGCGGGCTTGATCGGGACCGGGCGGCGGATCCTGCGAGCCAGCTCGCGCGGGTCGTCCGCCAGGGTGACGAGGGACGAGACGGTCAGCCTGGCGGGCAGCTCGACAGTGGTGGAGTCGGGCCGCCGGTGCAGCTCGCGCTCGCGCAGCAGCAGGTCGGTGTCGCGCTCCCATGCCTGGACGCGTTCCTCCTCGAAGGCGCGCAACGCCTCGTCCTCGTCGCCGTCCAGGCCGCCCGCGAGCGCGTCCTCCACCAGCCGGGCGCCGTCGAGAACGGATTCGTACCGCAGACCGGCAGGCTCGACCGGCCAGATGGCCTGGGGCGGCTCGGCCAGCAGCGGGTTGGTGGCGCCGGGTTCGAGGTCCGGGGCCCAGACCGCGACCCGGTCGGCGGTGTCGCGGATCTCCAGCAGGAACTCCGACGGCGCGAGCGGCTTGGAGGCGGTGCCCCACCGGTAGCCGGAGGCGATCAGGTGGTAGTGGGCACGGGTGACGGCCACGTACGCCAGCCGCCGCTCCTCCATGAGGTCCCTGGCGCGGCAGTGCTCGTCGAAGGCGGCCAGCTCCTCCTTGCCGAGGCCGGTGAGCCGGGGCAGGTCGGCGGCGTCGCCACGGAGCGGGTAGGGCAGCTTGCGCGGGTTCTCCGTCCAGCGGCCGTTCACGACGGGGGTGGCGGGGAACACGCTGCCCGTGGTGATCGTGCCCATGGAGCTGAGGAGCTGCGACAGTCCGGGCACGACCACGACGGGCCACTCAAGGCCCTTGGAGGCGTGCACGGTCATCAGCTTGACGCTGTTGCTCTCGCCGACCCGGCCGCCCTCCAGCCCGAACTCCTCGCTCTCAGCCGCCTCCAGGTAGGCGAGGAACGCGCCCAGCGTCGGGTCCTCGGCGTCGCCCGCGAACCGGGAGGCCGCGTCCAGGAACGCGTCCAGGTCGGCCCTGGCGGCGAACGCGCTCGCCGTGCCGCTGCGGGCGGCCACCTCGATGTCCAGGCCGAGCCGCCGCTCCACCTCGCTGATCAGGTCGGGCAGCGGCTGCGCGGTGTGCGCGCGGAGCTGGCGCAGCTCGTGCGCGAGCGCGACCAGCCGGGTGGCGGCCAGCGGCGAGAACGACGCCAGCCACTCCTCCCTGTCGGGCAGCTCGTCCAGCGCGTCGACCAGGCTGCCCTGCTCGTCGGCCAGGTCGGCGACGGCCTGCTCCAGCGGGTCGTCCTCGTGGCGGCTCTCGCGGGACTGGCGGACCAGCTCGCGGGCGTGGTCGCCGAGCACCCGCAGGTCGGCGGGGCCGATCCGCCAGCGTGGCCCGGCCAGCAGCCGGGCCAGCGCGTCGCCGGCGGTCGCGTCGTAGAGCACGCGCAGCGTGGCCACGATGTCGCTCACCTCGGGCACGGTGAGCAGGCCGCCGAGACCGACCACCTCGACCGGGATGTCCCGGTCCTCCAGCGCCCTGCGCAGGGCGGGGAACTGCGAGCGCTTGCGGGCCAGGATGGCGACGTCCTGCGGCTGGATGGCTAGGGTCTTCTTGCGCTCCTTGTCGCCCCAGGGCAGCCCGTCGGGCGCGACCTCCTGGCCGATCAGCTTGGCGACCATGCCGGCGATCCACGCGGCCTCGTCCTCGGCGGTCTCGTGGAAGGCGCAGGTGACCCGGCCCCGGTCGACCCGGTTGGCGCCGGGGACCAGCACCGGCACCTCGCGGGCCTCCATGCGCAGCGGGAGCTGGACCCGGGCGGCGACGTCGAGCACCCGGTCGCCGTTGCGGAAGCTGACGCTGAGCTGCCGCACCGGCGCCGGGTCTCCTGAGGCGGCGCGGAAGTCGGCCGGGAAGCGGCGCAGGTTGCCGGCCGAGGCGCCGCGCCAGCCGTAGATGGACTGGCAGGGGTCGCCGACGGCGGTGACGGGGTGCCCGCCGCCGAACAGCGAGCGCAGCAGCACGAGCTGGGCGTGGCTGGTGTCCTGGTACTCGTCGAGCAGCACCACAGCGAAGCGGGAGCGCTCGATCTCGCCGACCTCCTTGTGCCCGGCGGCGATCCGCGCCGCCAGCGCCATCTGGTCGCCGTAGTCGATGACCTCCCGCCTGCGCTTGAGTCTCTCGTACGCTTCCACGAGCGGCAGCAGCTGCTCCCTGGCCTCGTGCACGACGACCGGCCGGCCCTGCGCCTTGGTGACGCGGCCGGGCAGCTCGGCGTGCCGGTCGCGGAGCCATTCGCCGATCCTGCGCACGTCGCCGGGGCCGCGCAGGTGCTCCGACAGCTCGCCGGCGAGCTCCAGGACGGCGGCGGTGACCGAGGCGGGGCCCAGCTCGATCCTGTCCATCGGCCCGTCGTACATGGCGACGACGCGCGAGGCGAGCTGCCAGGAGACGGCCGGGGTGACCAGCCGCATGGTGGGCTCCAGCGCCTCGCGCAGCGCGTGGTCGGTGACGAGGCGCGAGGCGTAGGCGTGGTAGGTGGAGACGGTCGGCTCGTCGTGCAGCAGCTCGGGCTCGACCAGGCCGGCCTCGGCGAGCCCGGCGAGCCGTTCCCTGACGCGGGTGGCCAGCTCGGCGGCGGCCTTGCGGGTGAACGTCAGGCCGAGCACGTTCGCGGGCTTGACCAGGCCGTTGGCGACCAGCCAGACCACGCGGCCGGCCATGGTCTCGCTCTTGCCCGAGCCCGCGCCGGCCATGACGACCATCGGCTCCAGCGGGGCCTCGATGACGGTGGCCTGTTCGGCGGTGGGCGGCAGGATGCCGAGCTTGTCGGCCAGTTCGACCGGGTTCAGCACACCTGTCCCCCGCTGTCGTTCACGGGGCAGCTCGCCCTGGCCGCGCAGGTGCGGCAGCCGTCGTTCGTCCTGGCCTGGAAGAGCGGGCCGGACATGCCTATCGCCACGGTGTCGACCAGGTCCTTGGCCCAGCCGGGGTTCTGGTCGTCGGCGAGCGCGTCCTGCTTCTGCTCGATCGCGTCGTGCTTGCCCGCCGCCTTGCCGAGCTGGACGAGCGCGGCGCCGCCCGGCTCGTCCATGCCGTGCCTGGCGAACGCGCCCAGCAGCGCGGCGAGCTGGTAGACGCCGAGCTGGGGGTGGCGGTCGAGGTCGCCGGGCCTGGGTTTGGAGCCGCCGGTCTTGAGGTCGATGATCACCGCGCGGCCGTCCTCGTCGCGCTCCAGCCGGTCGACCCGGCCCTTGATCTGGACGCCTTCGGCGATGGTGGCCACGAACGACTCCTCCAGGGCGATCAGGTCGCGGCCGTTGTCCTCCTGCCAGCGCAGGAACTTGCCGATCATCTGCTCGGCCACCTGCCGCTGCTTGCGGTTGAACCAGACGCCGCCGAAGTCGAGCTCCTTCCAGACGTCGTCGAGGCGTTTGCCGAGCATGTCCTCGTCGGGCAGGCCGGTGGCGGCGATCACGGCGAGCGCGTGGATGACGTTGCCGAGGCCCTGCGCGGTGCTGGTGCCGGCGGCGCCGACGGCCGTCTCCAGCAGCCAGCGCAGGCCGCACTTGGTGAAGCTCTCCACGGCGGACGGGGAGATGGTGACCACGTTGTCGGGCCAGCTCAGCGGCCGGTCGTCGGAGATCGGCGTGAGCGCGTACCAGTCGTTGGGGTGGGCGCCGGGCACGCCGGCGGCTGCGAGCCTGGCGAGCTGTCTGGCCGCGTTCCTGCGCATCTTCGCCGGTTTGGTGGGGTCGGTGACGGCGCTGCGCAGGTCGGCCACGAGCGCGGGCATGCTGAGCCAGCGCGACCGGTCGCCGACGCCGGCCTCCTCGACCGCGCCCGGCATCAGCTCGGACAGGAACCTGGACGGCCGCTCGTCGGTGTCCTCGCCGCCGACCGCGGTGACGACGAGCCGGTGACGGGCGCGGGTGGCGGCCACGTAGAACAGCCGCCGCTCCTCGGCCAGCAGCTTGGAGGCGAGCGAGGCCGCGTTCGGGCGGCCGCCCTCGACCACCTCGACGAGGTCCTCCACGCCGAGCATGGTGCCGCGCAGCCGCAGGTCGGGCCAGACCGCCTCCTGCACGCCCGTCACCACCACGATGTCCCACTCCAGGCCCTTGGCCCGGTGGGCGGTCAGCACGCGCACCGCGTCGCCGTCGGGGGCCCGCTCGGCCAGCGTGTCGCCGGGGATCTCCTGGGACGCCAGGTCGTCCAGGAACACCTCGGGCCCGGCCTTGGGCATCCGGTCGACGAACCGGGCGGCCTGGTCGAACAGCGCCACCACCGCGTCGAGGTCGCGGTCGGCCTGGGCGCCCCTGGTGCCGCCGGACAGGCTGGTGTCGGTCCACTTCCCGGCCAGTCCGGCGGCCTGCCAGACGGCCCACAGCACCTCTTCGGCGCTGCCCTGCTCCTCCACCGCCGTGCGGGCGGTGGCCAGCAGCTTGGCGACGCGCTCGGCGGGCACCGCGACGTGCGGCTCGATCCGTACGAGCTCGCGGGGGTCCCTGATCGCGGCGACCAGCAGCTCGCCGGACGAGCGCGGCACGTACGGGAGCTCAGGGGGGTCGGCGGCCAGCTCGTTCTCGGCGATCTTGAGCGCGCGGCGGAGGCGGCGCACGCCGATCATGTCGGTGCCGCCCAGCGGGCCGGTCAGCAACTCCTCGGCGACGTTCTCGTCCAGCTCGGCCGGGTCGACCGCGACCTTGAGCATCGTCAGCAGGGGGCGGACGCCGGGCTCCTGGGCGATCGGCACCTCGTCGCCGGCGATCATCGTGGGCACGCCGGCGTTGACCAGCGCCCGGCGCAGCAGGGGCACCTGGCGCTTGGCCGAGCGCACCAGCACCGCCATCCGGTGCCAGGGCACGCCCTCGATCAGGTGGGCGCGGCGCAGCGTGTCGGCCACCACCGCGGCCTCCTGGCTGGTGCTGTCGGCCAGCAGCACCCGCACCTCACCCGGCGGCGCGTCGGGCGACGGCACCAGGTCACGGTGCCCGCGCCCGCCGAAGGCCCGCCCGGCGGGCTCCGGCGCGGCGGGGTTCGGCGCGGGCTCCGGCGCGCCGGGGTTCGGCGCGGGGTCCGTGGTCGGCAGGGGGGCGGCGGGGAGGCGGGCGGCCACGCGCCGGGTCGCGGCCAGCAGGTCGGCGCCGCTGCGGCGGCACACGCGCAGCGCCACGATCGGCGCGTCGCGGCCGTCGAGGGTACGGAAGCGCTGCGGGAAGCCCAGGATGCCGTGCACGTCCGCGCCGCGGAACCCGTAGATCGACTGGTCGGGGTCGCCCACCGCGACCAGGTCGCGCCCGTCGCCGGCCAGTTGCTGGAGCAGGAACTCCTGGGCCGGGTCGGTGTCCTGGTACTCGTCCACGAACACGGCGTCGAGCGCGGCCCGCTCGCGCGCCCGCACGCCGGGGTCCGCCAGCAGCCTGCCCGCCTCGGCGATCAGCTCGGCGTAGTCGAGCGTCCGTTCAGGGTCGAGGTCGAAGCGGGTCTCGTAGCGGTCGGCGAAGCGGCCCACGGCCACCCAGTCGCCGCGCCCGTGCCGCCTGCCGAGTTCCCTGAGCCGCTCGCCGTCCAGCCCGCGCTCGGCGGCGCGGGACAGGAAGTCGCGCAGCTCCTCGGCGAACCCGCGGGTCCTGAGCGGCTCGCGCAGGTCTTCCGGCCAGTCGAGCGCGCCGTCCTCCAGCTCGCCGTGGAGCAGCCGCCGCACCTCCAGCAGTTGCTCGGGGCCGGTCAGCAGCCGGGGTGGCGGCTCGCCCGCCAGCACCGCCGCGCGGCGGAGCAGCGCGTAGGCGTAGGAGTGGAAGGTCATGGCCACCGGCGTGCGGGTGGTGCGGCGCAACCGCCCGGTGACGCGGCGGCGCAGCTCCTCGGCCGCCTTGCGGCTGAAGGTGAGGATCAGCACGCGCTCGGGGTCGGCGCCCCGGCGCTCGATCCGGTCGACCACGCTCTCGACGATCGTGGTGGTCTTGCCGGTGCCGGGCCCGGCCAGCACGAGCAGCGGGCCGCCGGGATGGCCGACCACCGCGCGCTGATGTTCGTCCAGCACAGGAGGCTCAGCAGGCCCCCCACTGCCACGGCGCACCAGCCGCCAGGTCTGACCACTCACAACCCTAGATTCCACCAGACCACAGGGGTAGATCGTGCCGGATTGACCGGTCTCCCGAGCGATCGTCCAGGGTAGCGGGGCAAATCTGAGTTTTCCCGCCCGACACGCCGGGCGGGAAACGGGCGTCAGGAGAAGATGTGGTCCACGACGCGGGCGGTGGCCTTGCCGTCGTCGCGGGGCGCGAACGTGGCGCGGAAGGCGTCGTAGCGGTCGGCGTGGGCCGCCGCCACCTCGTCGATCGACCGCAGCGCGTCGATCACCTCGGCCGACGTCGGCAGCACCGGGCCCGGCGCGATCTCCGGCAGGTCCAGGTAGAGGCCGCGCTTGGCCGAGTACTTGGGCAGGTCGTAGCCGTACAGGACGATCGGCCTGCCGGTCACGACGAAGTCGGCCAGGACGGACGAGTAGTCGGTCACCAGGACGTCCGTCACGAGCAGCAAATCCGCCATATCCGGATAAGTCGTGACGTCGTGAGCGATGTCGGGAACGGCGGGCGCGGCCTGCATCGGGTGCGCGCGCACCAGCAGCTCGTGGTCCGCCCCCAGCGCCTCCCTGGCCTTCGCCAGGTCGAGCTTGACCATGGCGTTCTTGCGGTCGTAGTCACGCCACGTGGGCGCGTACAGGACGACCCGCTTGCCCTCGGCCAGCCCGAGGCGCTCGCGTACCTTCGCCGCGAGCTGCTCGCGGTCGGGCGAGGTCAGCACGTCGTTGCGGGGCAGCCCGCTCTCCAGCACCTCGCCCTGGTAGCCGAACGCCTTGCGCAGCACGGGCGTGGCCCACGGCGACTGCGACAGCAGCACGTCCCAGCCGCGCACGTCGGCGGCCTGCCGGTGCCAGACCGGCGGTCTGGGGTCGCGGCGCATGTGCGGCTGGTCGTTGCCGATGTGCTTGACCGGGGTGCCGTGCCAGGTCTGCAGCACCACCTGGCCCTCGCGGGAGCGGAACCAGACGGGCAGGAACGAGTTCGTCACGATGTAGCGGGACCTGGCCAGCGCCGCCTTGTGCTCGCGGCTGCCGGCCCGCACGACGGTGGCGGGGCCGGGAGGGGTGAACGCGCCGTCCTTGACGATCCAGATGTGCTCGCGGTCGTCGCCGCGGCGCAGCCGCTCCTCGTAGATGGCGCGGACGCTGTCGGCGTACAGGCGGCCCTCGTTGACCACGTAGACGGTGGCGTCGTCCAGCGGCTCGGTGCGCTGCTGCGGGTAGAAGACCTTGCGCAGCACATGGGTGCCGGCCAGGCCCTTCTCGTTCGCGGGCCGGTCCTCCTCCGACAGCACCACCGGCACGTCGAAGCGGGTCGACACGATGCGGAAGCAGTGGCCGCCGGCCGTGCGCGGGCTCTCGTCGAGGCCCTCCAGCGCGGCGTGGTCCATGCGCACCGGGACGATCTCGCCGGACGGGTGCCGCATGGACATGTTCCAGGTGCCGGAGGCCAGCGGCACGGGCTCGCCGAAGCGGTCCATCGCGCCGGGCTCGAACCGCACCTCGAAGTCCTCGCCGGTACGCGTCATCGGCAGCTGGTAGGACAGCCCGGAGCGGTGGCGCAGCGAGACGGCGCGCGGGCCCGCGGCGTCGGGGTAGCGGCCGCGCAGCACGAGCGTGGTGCCCTCCCACACGGCCGAGACGATGACGGGCCGGATGCGGTGGGCGGAGATGATCACGCGGTCACGCCGGTCGCCCAGCACGGTGATCTCGCGGTCGCCGCTGGTGAACCTGGTCTCCCCCAGGTCGCCGAGCATGACGGTGGCGGCCGGGTCGCCCTTGGGCTCGACCCACAGGCGGCGGCCGTCCTTCTCCTGCAGCAGGGCGGGCACGGCGAGGTCGAGCGTCACCTCGGTGGCGGCGCCCTTGGGGGTGAAGTCCGCGGCCATGCGGTGGCCGCCGACCCGGGCGTGGCCCTTGGTCACGACCCGGCCGGCCAGGGTGATCTTCAACTGCAGGTGCTCGTCGTCCACGCGGACGCCGGTGAGCTCGGCCCGGTTGGGCTGGAACGCCACCTGGAGCGCGCGGTCGGAGGTCCACACCGGCCTGACCCACCAGCCGGGGCTGAGCTGGCGGCCGGCGGGGCGCTCGCTGCGCCCGACGCCGTAGCCGCGCAGCAGGCCGGTGGCCCGGGCGCCGCGGCTCCAGAACACGATCTCGGCCCGCCACGTCGTGGTGTCGGCCACGGCCGGGCGGCGGCGCAGCCGGCGGCGCACCGCGGAGACCATGCCCCTGGCCGCGCCGCGCCAGCGCAGCGCCCACGGGTTCAGCTCGGCGGTGAAGCCGGACCAGTCGTAGTTGCAGCCGACCTCGCGGGCGCCGTGGGTGGCCTCGGGGGCCAGCACGCGCCGGGTGCGCAGGCGCACCGGCGGCAGCCAGCGCGGGCCGCGCAGGACCACCGTCGCCCAGTTGGCCCGGCGGCTGCGGACCGAGAGCCCGGCCAGGTAGGCGTAGCCGGAGATGCGCAGCTTGCGGCCGTCCCACACGATGTCGTCGATGTGCGTGACGGGCACCAGGTCGGCCTTGCGCAGCCGGTACAGGTCGGCCGGCAGTTCGTCCTTGAGGGGCAGGTCGGCGTACCAGCGCAGGCCCTTGCGGATGCGCTTGGACGGCTCGGCCGCGGCCGCCACGACCTGGGCGAGCGTCTCTCCCTCGACCAGTTCCTCGTCGGCGCGGGTCTCGATGAGGTGGCACATGAGGCGGCGCGCGACCGGCAGCTCGCGCTTGACCTTCGGGTCCACCCCGGAGAGGTACGGGCGCACGAGGGTGAGGAGCTCGCGCCGCGTGTCGGGGCCGCGCTTGACCGCCAGGTCCATCCGCGCGCCCAGCGGCCCGCTGAGCACCTCGGTGTCGAACTCCGCGCTGCGCCCGCCGGTCCCGACCAGGGCCATGATCTCGTCGAGCGGCTCGCCGCGGTCGCAAAGGTCCTGGACAGCCTTCAGGCGGTCGGGGATCGCTTCGCCGCCGGGGCTCTGGGCTGTCAGGCCGTTAGCCATCGCGGTAGGCACCGCCTTTCAGGCCGCCGTTATGTTCAGCCCATGGTAATAGGAGTCACAAGATGTGAATTCGCACAGTTCGCGAAGAGGCAGGTCAACGGGCTTCCTGTGAATCCGCTGAACGCCCGTCCCAGCGCGCCCGGCGCATGTCGACCCGTTCGCCGCGCAGCGGGGTGCCCTCCTCGCGCCAGTGGGACAGGCATCGTGCCTGGTGTCCGGGGGCGCCCGTGCCGTCGGCGTGTACCACGCGCCACCAGGGCACGCCGCCTCCCCAGGTGGACATGACCCGCCCGACCTGACGCGGGCCGCCCTCGCCGAGATACTCGGCGACGTCGCCGTAGGACATGACCTTGCCGGGAGGGATGCGGTCGACGACGTCGAGCACCCGCTCGGCGTACGGGTTCAGGGGGTCCACGCCGCCGGGCCCGCTCGGAGCATCTCGTCGAGCCTGCCGAGCTCCGTCGCCAGTCCTTCGGCCAGCACCTCGACCGCGCCGTCGCGCAGCGCGTAGACCTCGCCGTCCTCGCCCACGAGCCGGGCGCCGAGCGCCGCCGAGAGCCTCACGAGCTGCGCCACCTGCCAGTCGGAGCCGGGTTCGCCGACCACCTGGCCGCGCCACGCCCCCACCGCGTGGGCGCCGTCGCCGTGCCTGGCGACGATCTCTTCGGAACCGCGCAGCTCGAACCCCGCCGGCTCGATCGCCTTCGCGAGGTCCGCGAGGGCGATCGGCGACTCACGAACCACGCGCAGTTCGTATCCCATGGGGCGCGACCTTAGCGGATCTTCACTCCCTGCGTTGGTTGAGAACCACGATTCCACCGCAGAACATGACAAGGGCCACTAGAACCCCAATCCCGTACAGCCAGAGCCGCCACGCGTCCGGCCCCGGCGCCGTCGGCGGCGGGGAGTCCTCCCCCTGCCCGAAGTGCTGATCGTCGGGTACGGGGACGCTGCGGCGCTGCCCGCCGAGCGTGGCCGCGGCGTCCAGCGCGGCGCCCGCGTCGACCACGCCGAAGCCGACCTCCTCGTCATAGCCGTCGGCCGGCCTGCCCTTCGCGCCCGCGGCCAGCGCCTGCGCCACCTGGTCGGGCCGCAGGCCGGGGTAACGCGCCTTGATCAGGGCGGCGACCCCCGACACCAGAGCCGCCGCCGAGCTGGTGCCCTCCGACAGCTCGTAGCCGCTGCCGCGCCTGACCACGGGGACCCCCGAGCCCGGCGCCGCGACCAGCACCGACAGGTTGTCACTGCTGTACGAAGCCACCCTGCGCTGTTTGTCGACGGCCGCGACGCCGATGACGCCCGGGTATCCGGCCGGGAAGCTCCAGTAGGAGGTGCCGTTCTCCCTGGCGTACTCCGTCTTCCCGTCGTTGCCGACGGCCGCGACCAGCACCACGCCCTTGCCGAGCGCGTACGAGACCGCCTCGCGCTCGGACCTGTGGGCCCCGTACGTGCCGATGGACATGCTGACGACCTGCGCGCCCTGGTTGACCGCGTACCGCAGGGCCCGCGCGAGCGGGCTCTCGATCACCGCGCGGTCGTCGGCCAGCGGCGGGTCCACCCGGTCCGGGTCCTCCGCCACCGCCAGCGGCAGGGACAGCACGCGGACCTCGGGCGCGACGCCGACGTAGCCGTCGTCGGCGCCGGAGGCGGCGATGAGCCCCGCCATCGCGGTGCCGTGGCGGCCCGGGGTCACCTCGCGGCGCACCGCGCCCGAGCTCATGTCGGGGCCGACGGTGACCCGGCCGCGCAGCTCCTTGACGTCGGGGTCGACCGCGCTGTCGATGACGGCCACGGTGACGCCGGCGCCCTTGGTGGTCCGCCACGCCTGCTCGACGTTGAGCGCGTCGAGCACCCACTGCTGCCGGTCGCGGATGGGCGCGGCGTGCGCCGGGGTCTGCAACAGGAGAAGGGCGGCGACCAGGGCGCGCACGACGGTCAGCACACGTTCCCCTGGGTGCACGGCGGGACCTTGGGCGGATCCGCCAGGAAGTAGGCGATCTGGTTGCCGATCGACCGGGCGGCCGGCCAGAGCTCGCTGTGCAGCTCCTCCTCCGGCGGGATCGCGGCCCTGGTGCGGCCGTCGGCGTAGCCGCCGGTGGTGAAGACGAGGTAGGGCCCGGCGCCGGCCCAGCCGGTGCGCTGGCGCTGCTCGGCGCCGAACCGCTCGGCCACGGTGCCGGGGAAGGCGACGGGCAGCACGCCCACCCGGTCGTCCTGGGTGAGGTCCCCACCGGCCGAGACCCTGGCCTCCTGGTCCTTGAGCACGGCCACGCCGATGGTGAAGACGAAGGTGGAGCTCTGGTCGACGTACGTGGCGCGCAGCAGGCTCACGCAGCCGTGCTCGGCCAGGATCGCGCCGACCGCGGGGTCCACGGCGTCGCGGCACCTGGCCTCGGGGGCGATGCCGACCCGCCTGGCGTACTGCTGGGTGCGGTCGAGGCCGAGGTACTTCAGCTCCTCGGGGAAGATGCCGGTGGTGGGCCACGACTGCCAGCGCCGGGCGATCTCCTCCTGCTTGTAGCGGTTCTGCTCCTCGGCGGTCAGCGGGCGCGAGCGCGTCTCCTTGAACAGGCCCACGGTGCCGAGCAGCACGACGACGGCCGAGAGTGCCACGATGACGCCCACCAGTGCCACGAACGCCCGCCGGTAGCGGACGCCCTGCTGCAACTGGTCGGTCTCGGCCCGTTGCCTGGCACGCTGCCTGGACATGGACCGGCCGGTCGCCGGCGACCAGTCGCGCACCCGCGACCTGCGGCCGGTACCGGCGCCGAGCGGGTTCTTCCGTCCCGGCGTGGCGTCCCCCGCGGCGCGCGGCAGCCCTGTGGTGGACCTACGTGCCTTCACCACCGCCTCGTTCCCAAGCTCGGCTTTCTGTGTCATTCGTCCCCGTAACAGGGCGGATCATGCGTCTTGGTCATTGTGCGCTCGTCGCACCCTCCTCACCAAGGCGAGGATGACCGCCACCGAGCCGACCGCGCCTCCGGCCGACGCCACCGCGATCGACGCGTGCAGCACGACGCGCCGCTCGTCCCTGTGGACGACCTTGACCGGGCCCGCGGCGCCGCCGCCGAGCGGCCGGTCGGGGTCGTGCGCCAGCGCGGCGGGCGCGGCCTCGGTGTGCCCGGCGAGCTTGGCCGCCTCGGCCAGCGCCCTGGCGGCGTTGACGACGCCGAAGCCGGTGCCGGTGTCGTAGCCGGTGGGCGGGCTGTCGACGGCCCCGGCGGCGAGGGCGCGGGCCACGAGCGGCGGCGACATCTTCGGATATTTCGCCCTGACGAGAGCCGCGACGCCGGAGACCAGGGCGGTCGCCTGCGAGGTGCCCCGGCCCGTCCAGTACTCGTCGCCGGGACCCGCGCCCATGATGTCGACGCCGGGCGCGGCCACCAGCACCGAGGCGTTCCCGTTGGAGAAGGCCGCCCGCCGCAGGCCCGCGTCGGCCGCGCCGACCGCCACCACGCCCGGGAAGGCCGCCGGGTAGGAGTACGGTGCCGCCCCCGCCACCTTGCGGGTGCCCTCGTTGCCGGCCGCGGCGACCAGCACGACGCCCTTGCCGATGGCGTAGCGGACCGCGGCCCGGTCGGCCTTGCTGGCCAGCTCCTTCGAGATGGACAGGTTGATGACGTCGGCGCCCTGGTCGACCGCGTAGCGGATGCCCCTGGCCACCACGTCCTCGAACCTCGGGTCGACGTTGAACGTCCGGAACCCCGGCTCCTCGTCCTCCAGGATCACCCGTACCGACAGCACCTCGGACTCCGGGGCCACGCCGATGATCCCGTCGGCGCCGCCGGGGCCGTGACCGTGGCCGGCGATCAGTGACGCCATGTACGTGCCGTGCAGGCGACGCGGCGCCACCCCCGGCGCGTTGGCGCCCTCGGTGAAGTCCTCGCCCACGGTCACGGAGCCGGCCAGGTCGCGGTGGCCGGGGTCGACGCCGGAGTCGAGCACGGCCACGGTGACGCCCGCGCCCCGGCTGACCTCCCAGGCGGCGGGCAGGTCGAGTGTCTTGATGACCCGCTCCTGACTGGCCCGCACCTCGTCGGCCACCGCGGGCGCCGCGTCGAGCAACAGCACCCCGGCCACCGCCAGCGTCCCGGTCAGCGCGGCCTGCCCGCGCCCGCCTCTGCCGGGGCGCGAGGTACGCGGGCGACGGGTCAGCACTGCCAGTCCTCGGAGGCGCAGTCGGGCATCCGCGGCATGGTCAGCTCGGCGAGGACGCGCTCGGAGATCTCGGTGGCGAAGGCGAAGACGGCCGGCCGCTGCTCGGCCGCGCCACCGGGCCGTCCGTCCACCTGACCGGCCGTGGTCAGCACCAGGTACGGGCCGGACTGGCGTACCGAGCCCCGCTGGCGCACCGCCGGCGCGAACCGGTCGGCCACCGTGCCGCGGAAGGCCAGCGGGAGCAGGCCGGGAACCGGCTCGCCGCCGGCGGGGAACGCGGACTTGGCCCGGGCGGCGCGCGCCGCGTCGGGCAGGGCGACGACGCCGATGGTGACGAGCACACCGCGCAGGGCGTCGATGTACGTGGCGCGCAGCACGGCGCGGCACCCCGACTCCGTCAGCGCGGGGACGGCCACGGCGTCGACCGCGCCGGCGCAGCCGGTCGTCGGTGAGATGCCCAGCCTGCGGGCCCGCTCCTTGCCGCCCTGCTCGGCGGAGTAGGACAGCGTGGCGGGGAAGATGCGGCCGGCGTCCCAGGTGCGCCAGCGCTCGGCGACCTCGCGCTGGGAGGCCGCCCTGAGCTCGGCGGCCGTCGGGCCGCGGGTGAGCTCCGAGCTCACCGAGCTCGCCGCGACCCCGGCGGCCACCGCGCAGACCGAGGTCAGCGCGGAGGCCACCACCAGGATGGGCCAGAGGCGAGCGTTGTCCACAGGATCGACCTTAATGCGGCCGACCCTCCGCCATCCGCAGAAACCGGACCGCCGGTCTAGTACTCCGGCAGGCTCGGGTCGACGGTCTTGATCCAGCTCAGCACGCCGCCGCCGACGTGGACGGCGTCGGAGAACCCGGCGTCCTTGACGACCGCCAGGGCCTCGGCGGAGCGGGCGCCCGACTTGCAGTGGAGCACGATGCGCTTGTCCTGCGGCAGCTTCTCCAGGGCGGAGCCGTTGAGGAACTCACCCTTGGGGATCAGCGTGGCGCCGGGGATGCTCACGATCTCGTACTCGTTGGGCTCGCGGACGTCGACGAGGAAGATCCCGTCGCCGTTGTCCTGCATGGCCTTGAGCTCACGGGCGGTGATGGTGGAGCCGGAGACCGCCTCGGCGGCCTCGTCGGACAGCGCGCCGCAGAACGCCTCGTAGTCTTCGAGCAGCTCGGTGACCGTCGGGTTCTTGCCGCACAGGACGCACTCGGGGTCCTTGCGGACCTTGACGTCGCGGTACTTCATCTCCAGGGCGTCGTAGATCATCAGCCGGCCCACCAGCGGCTCGCCGATGCCGGTGATCAGCTTGATGGCCTCGTTGACCTGGATGGAGCCGACCGACGCGCACAGCACGCCGAGCACGCCGCCCTCGGCGCAGGACGGGACCATGCCGGGAGGCGGGGGCTCCGGGTAGAGGCAGCGGTAGCAGGGGCCCTGCTCGGCCCAGAAGACGCTGGCCTGACCGTCGAAGCGGTAGATCGAGCCCCACACGTACGGCTTGCCCAGCAGCACCGCGGCGTCGTTCACCATGTAGCGGGTGGCGAAGTTGTCGGTGCCGTCGAGGATGAGATCGTACTGGGAGAAGATCTCCATGACGTTCTCGGTGGTGAGCGTGGTGTTGTGGATCACCACGTCGATCAGCGGGTTGATGGCGCGCACGGAGTCGGCGGCGCTCTCGGCCTTGGGCCGGCCGACGTCGGCCTGGCCGTGGATGACCTGGCGCTGCAGGTTGGAATCGTCGACGACGTCGAAGTCGATGATGCCGAGCGTGCCGACGCCCGCCGCGGCGAGATACAGCAGCGCGGGCGAACCGAGGCCGCCGGCGCCCACACACAGCACCTTGGCGTTCTTCAGCCGCTTCTGCCCGGCCATCCCCACGTCGGGGATGATCAGGTGGCGCGAGTAGCGGCGCACTTCGTCAACGGTCAGCTCGTCAGCCGGCTCGACCAGCGGTGGCAACGACACTTTCTACGCTCCCGTTCCAGGGGTCTTATCTCCCTTTGAAACCTAGCCGAGCAGTGGGGCATTCCCCAATCGCGTCTCACCGATCAGACGACGCGTCTCCAGCGCGACGAGACGGGGCTGCTCCATCATCGCCACGTGCCCGGATCCGGGCAGCAGAACCAGCCTCACCTGCCGGAACGTGCGCGCCGCCCGGGCGGCCATGGCGGGCCTGACGAGCCGGTCGTGCCTGCCGTGGATGATCAGCGTGGGCGCCTCGACCCTGGCGGCCAGCCGCCACAGCGACTGCGGGCCGCGGCGCAGGTACTCGGCCACGATGCCGCGGGCCGAGCCGAGCATGGCGGCGATGGTGTGCGGCAGGTCGTCGCGGCGGCGCAGCTCCTCGACCGCCTCACTCAGCCGTACCGGATGGATCGCCCGCGCGTTCGCCCAGACCATGGCGAACGTGGCCTCGACCCGCCGCTCCGCCGGGAGCAGCTTGAGCCTGCCCGCCAGCCACTCCCCCACCCAGGGCGTGGCGGCCGCCGCGACCCGGACCGGGCCGTACCTGGGGATCAGGTCGGGCAGCGCGGGCGAGACGAGTGTGAGGGAGCGCACCAGGTCGGGGCGGGTGGCGGCGACCCGCACGGAGACCGCGCCGCCGAGCGAGTTGCCGAACAGGTGGGCCGGGCCGGTGTGCTCCAGCAGGCCGATGACCGCGCGGGCGTGCGCGGGGACGCCGTAGTCGCCGTCGGAGGCGGCGGGCGAGCATCCGGACCCGGGCAGATCGACGGCGTGACCGGTGACGACGTCCTTCAGCTCGTCCATCAGGTCGGTCCAGTTGGTCGCGGAGCCGGCCAGGCCGTGCACGAACACCGCCTGCTCGGGGGCGCCCTGCGGGGTCGATCTGACGTGCACGGGCCCGATCATCCGTCCCGGCCAGTGCGGGACCGGCTCTGCCATGGCTCCTCCTCATAACCATCCTGCTTAGGGGCGGTCTGCATTCCGTACAGACGCGTTTTCACCTCGCGCCGCAGGACATCAGCCGCGTACGTCCAACGATACGGACAGGGGAAATGTGATGAGGTTCAGCCGTGTCGCGGTGGTGCTCGCGGTCGCGGTCGTGGCGGGCGGCGGGTTCGCGACCGGCACGGCGGGGGCCGCCCGGGGGCCGGCCCCGACGGTGGCCGCCGCCGTCGGAGGAGCGCGGGACGGGGACGGGCGGGCGCCGAAGCGGTGCAGGTACGCGGTGCGCCGGATCGAGACGAGACTCAACGTGCGCGGGGGGCCGGGGACCCGGTACCGGATCGTGGACAAGCTCTACCCGGGCGACTACGCGTGGGGGAGCTGCCGGAAGTTCGGCAGGTGGCGGAAGGTGCGGGGGGTGGACGCGGACCGGCTCGGGTTCAGCCACGCGTACTACCTGAGGCGGATCGACACCCGCTGACCGGACAGATCCGGATTTTTCGTGTTTAGGGATCTAATCGATCTTTTGATACGCCGAGAACATGGCAAAAGCCACCACATGCCGTTTATGGCGGCCATCGCCGGAAAACATGAGAGCAGCGGCACCCAGCGTGATGTCAACGGCACTCATCGTGACGAACGGTCAGGGTCGACGACGCGGCACATGGCGCCACATCCACGGCATGCGCCGGAGGAGCCCGTCACACGCCTCCTCCGGTTGACGCCGGTCATGGAAGCGCCCCCGCGATAATTCGCTCGCTGGGTGCCGCCGTTTCAGCGCGAACATGGCACGGCTCTCGCGTTCTCGCTTTTCCGGAGCAGTATTTACGGGGCGCTCCGGCCTGCCCTTCTCCGCAGAGAATTCATTGGGGGAGAACAGACCGGAAAGGCGGTGTTCCACCCTGTGGAGCCGCCCACATTTCCGCCCGAATCGGACATATCGTGCCATTTTGCGAGATAGATCTACAAGCCGAGCAATAAGATTGTTATTGCATAGCAAAATAGGGCGAACTCCGTTTCATAGGCCACAGGCCGGAAATGACATTCAGCAGGATGACTCATTAGTAGCCGTCCAGATCGTCGAGAACGGGGCAATCCGTCCTTTAGGGGGAAAACGCAATGCCCAAGCTCAAGAGTGTTATCGCGGGCCTCGCCGTCAGCACCGCGCTTACCGGCGGCCTGGTTGCCGGAGGTGCGACCGCCGCCGCCGCCATGCCGACCACCGCGCCCGTCGTCACCGACGACGGCTTCGGTGACGGCTTCAACGACGGCTTCGGCTTCAACAACGGCCTCGGCTTCGGCTTCTTCGGGGGCCACACCTTCGGCAACCGCCACAGGTGCGGCCACCACCACGGCGGCGGCTGGGGCCGTCGCAGCAAGAACAAGCACATCTGCGTCGTGGTCCGGAACTTCAACTTCAACGAGAACAAGCTGCGCCGCCACGACCGTCACCACCACCGCCGTCACCACAGCAACCTCATCAACTAGGGCGAGCCACCTCGCCGACCGCCGGGTGCGGATGGGATGAGCGCTCGTTTTCATTGATGGTCGTCCGGTCCCTTTCCAGGGATGTGGTTTCCCGGCTCGTAGTGAATTCCGGGCTCTCGGGACAGGCCGTGTGCGATGGCGCGGCCTGTTCTGAGATTTCCTTTCTCGTCTCCGCGGCAACTTCGAGGGCTCCGCCGGCAATGGCGCCGGCGGGGCCCTCATTGCGTCGTCTCATGGACGGCCGGGGCTTCCGAGCTCTCAGGATCCGCTCCTGGAGTCCGCCCAGGCGCCGAGCTCCCGCGCACCGCCCAACGCCCGTATCCATCGGTGCGGCCCTTCTCACGAAAGGCCGCACCGATGGATACGGGCTCTTTCATGTCCCCTGCGCACCCCCCTCAGCCAGGTTCGCGTCGGGCGTCACAAAGGCTCTCAGCGCTCCCGTAAGACCGCCCGGCAAGGGACATGCCGAAATCCCCGCCTCCGGGAATACGCCCGTGCACGACAAAAGGAGAGGGCTCCCCCGGCGCCAGTGCCGGCGGAGCCCTCGAAGTTGCCGTGGAGACGAGAAAGGAAAACTCAGGACGGGCCGCGCCATAGAACGCGACCCGCCCCCGAGAGAGCCCGGAATTCACCACAGAGCGGAAACCGTATCCCCAGAAAAGGGGCCCCGAACCGATCCTCAATGAGAACGAGCACTCATTCCTGCGCCGTCAACGACGATTGATCACTAGCCGACGTGTCATCCACTGGCTGCGCCATGCGACGGCCGGCGAGGTTGTCGATGTCAGTCGAGGTCGTCCCAGCCCCAGTTCCGGTGGTGGCGCCGGTGCTCGTTCGGGTTCCGGTTGATGTTGAAGTTCTCGACGATGACCCGGACTTGCTTGCGGTGGTGCTTGCGCCACCAGCAGCGGTGGCCGCAGTGCCCGCCGGTCAGGACCGACGTGCCCGCGCTGACCTGAGTGGCGGCAGCTGCGCTGGTGGTGGTCATGGTCGCGCCCGCGACCACGACGCCACCTGTCACGGCGGTGCTGAGGGCGAGGCCCGCGAGAACACTCTTGAGCTTGGGCATTGCGTTTTCCCCCTAAAGGTTCGATTGCCCCGTACTCGGGACCTTTCTTAAGGTCCAAGAAAGGTCCCCGGATGATGCTGAAGACTCATCCGGTAAGTGATATTCCCGTCACTCTGGGTGAGCAAACAGTCATCCTTCCATTTTGCTATGCATTAGCGTTGCTATTGCTTAAATTAAGCGTTTATAGAATGTAACTGCACGAATTGTCCGATATGTCCGCTAATGCAAGGCAAGCGCCGGCAGGATCATCCGGGTACACGGCCGCATGGCCGCGCGTGAGAACGGACAGCGGGGGTGAGTCCAGGGGCAGGAGGCGTCAGGCCGACTTGCGGGCCTTCCGCTTGGCGGGGGCCTTCTCTTCCTGGCCCTTCTCTTCCTTGGCCTTCTCTTCCTTGGCGCTGTCGTCCTTGGCCCTGTCGTCCTTGGCCTTCGCCTTGCCCGAGGCGGCCCGCTTCGGCTTGGCGGGAGCGCCCTCGCGCTCGCGCTTGGCGGCCTCGACGCTGGCCCGCAGCGCCGCCATGAGGTCGACGGCGGGGCCGCCCTCCTCCTCGGCCTCCGGAGGCGTGACGACCTCCTTGCCCGCCACCTTCGCCTCGATGACCTCCTGCAGCGCCTCGCGGTAGGTGTCGTGGTACTCGGCCGGGTCGAAGTCGGCCTCCATCGTGGAGATCAGCGACTCGGCCATCTTGAGCTCCTGCGTCCGCACGTCGATGTCCTCGTCCAGGAACTCGAAGTCCGGCTTGCGGATCTCGTCCGGCCACAGCATGGTCTCCAGCACGAACACCCCGTCGCGCACCCGCAGCGTCGCCAGCGACTCGCGCTGGCGCAGCGCCACCTTGACCACCGCCACCTGGCCGGAGCTCTCCAGCGCGTCGCGCAGCAGCACGTACGGCTTGGCCCCCTGCGCGTCGGGCTCCAGGTAATAGGACTTGGCGAAGTAGATGGGGTCGATCTGCTCGGCGGGGGCGAACTGCAGCACGTCGATCCGGCGGGAGGTGCTCAGCGGCAGCCCTTCGAAGTCCTCGTCGGTGAGCACGACCATCTCGCCCGTGGCCAGCTCGTAACCCTTGGCGATGTCCGCGTACGCGATCTCCTCGCCGTCGAGCGTGCACACCCTCTTGTAGCGGATGCGGCCGCCGTCCTCGCGGTGCACCTGGTGGAAGCTGACGTCCTTCTGCTCGGTGGCCGAGTAGAGCTTCACCGGGATCGTGACCAGCCCGAAGGAGATCGCACCTTTCCAGATGCTGCGCATGGGCAACTCCTCAGTAGTGTCGGGCGGTTCGCCAACGGGGACATACCCGTCCCCGTGCGACCAATGCCATAGCTCGTCGAACCCATGCCGGGCCGGTCCTGTGGCGTTATCGATGGGTTAGACCCGATCTCGTCGGGGAGGTGGCGTACACGAAGGCCGCGCCGTCCCGTGTGGCGCGGGCCCGGAGAAGCTGCCCCCGGAGGTGACGGCCCGATGAGCCCGGCGAGCAAGGTCCCGGTGCGGGTGGACGGGCGGGAACTCGTCCTGAGCAACCTGGACAAGGTGCTCTATCCCGAGTCCGGCTTCACCAAGGCCGAGGTCATCGACTACTACAGCCGGATCGCCCCGGTGCTCCTGCCGCACCTGGAAGGCCGGCCGCTGACGGTCAAGCGCTTCCCGAACGGCGTCGAGGGCATGTCGTTCTTCGAGAAGAACGCCCCCGAGCACACCCCCGGCTGGGTGCGCAGGGCACGGCTGCCGGCGCCCGGCAGCACCAAGGACCGCGACGCCATCGACTTCGCCCTGATCGACGACCTGCCGGGGCTGGTCTACTACGCGAACCTGGCCGCGCTGGAGCTGCACGTGCCCCAGTGGCGGGTGGACGGGGAAGGACGCGCGCTGCCGCCGGACACGCTGGTGTTCGACCTGGACCCCGGGCCCCCCGCGACGATCGTGGAGTGCTGCGAGGTCGCCCTGATGCTGCGCGAGGTGCTGTCGGCCGACGGCCTGGAGGCCAGGCCGAAGACCAGCGGGAGCAAGGGCATGCAACTGTACGCCGCGTGGGACGGCCGCGAGGAGCCGTCGGCGTACGCCAAGCGGCTGGCCCAGGCGCTGGCGAAGCGGCACCCCGAGCGGATCGTCAGCGTGATGGCGAAGAAGCAGCGGCCGGGCAAGGTCTTCATCGACTGGAGCCAGAACAACCCCGCCAAGACCACGGTCGCGCCATACTCGCTGCGGGCCAGGACGCGTCCGACGGTTTCCACGCCACTGCTGTGGAAGGAGGTCGAACGCTGCGAGAGCCCGGAAGACCTGGTGTTCACGTCGTCCGACGTGCTGGCCAGGATGGAGAAGCACGGCGACCTTTTCAGCCGGGCGTAATCTGGTTCAGTCCACACGAAGAGGGGGACCGACATGTCGGAGATGGACGTACGCGGGGACGACGACAACTTCGCCGATGACCAGGAGCTGCCGATCGAGGCGACGCCGGCCGACGCCGCCGAGCAACAGCGTCCGCTGCGGGAGGACGACGAGCAGTGGCGCCTCGAGCTTCCCCTTGAGGTCAACCCGGCCGACGCGATCGAGCAGGACCGCGTGGTCGGGTACGACGACGACGACTATCGCTGAGGTGATGACTACCCGCCCGTAGGATGTCGGCAGACCCGGCACGAAACCCGTTGGAGACCCGTGTGACCGCTACCCCGGACGCCAAGCCCCGGGGCACCCGGCTGCCCCGACTCGCCCGCCGCAGGCAGCTGCTGAGCGCGGCGCAGGAAGTGTTCGTGGAGAACGGCTACCACGCGGCCGCCATGGACGAGATCGCCGACCGCGCGGGGGTCAGCAAGCCGGTGCTCTACCAGCACTTCCCGGGCAAGCTGGAGCTCTACCTCGCGCTGCTCGACCTGCACGTCGACGACATGGTCACCCGGTGCAGGGAGGCGCTCGCCTCCACGACCGAGAACAAACTGCGGGTGCAGGCGACGTTCAGCGCGTTCTTCGACTTCGTCTCCACCCAGGGCGAGGCGTTCCGGCTGGTCTTCGAGTCCGACCTGCGCAACGTGGCGCCGGTGCGGCAGCGCGTGGAGCGCTCGCTCAACGAGTGCGCCGAGATGGTCAGCGCGGTGATCCAGGAAGACACCGGCTGCACCAGCGACGAGGCCCACCTGCTGGGCGTCGGGCTGGTCGGCATGGCGGAGGTGAGTGCCCGCTACTGGGTCAGCGAGCACGGCTCCATCCCCAAGGACGCGGCCGAGCAGCTCATGGCCCGGCTCGCCTGGCGGGGCATCAGCGGTTTTCCGCGTACGGCTTAACCCGTTCGCTGGGCGCGATCAGCTGCGCTTTTCCGGCGTCGAACGGCCACGATGAGGGAAGCCCCGCCCCGTGGAAAGGGAGCATGATGGAAATCAAGATCGGCGTGCGTTCGGTGCACCGTGAGCTCGTTGTGGAGACCGACCTGTCGTCCGAGCAGGTCGAGGAGGAAATCCGGAAGGCCCTTGCCGCCGATCGCGGCGTGTTCGCCATCACCGACGTGAAGGGCAGGCGTGTGGTGGTGCCGGTGGCGTCGCTGGGCTTCATCGAGATCGGCGAGGACGAGTCGCGTCCCGTGGGCTTCGGCGGCACCCTCTAGGCGCCGCCGCCCGGGAGCCGCCTTGAGGCGCGGCTCCCGGGCGTGACGCCTCAGATGCCGAGCGCCGCCATGCGCTTGCCGTGCTGCTCCGTCAGTTTGGCGAACAGGCGGGAGATCTCCGCCTGGTCGTTCGCGCCCGACTCCACCAGCATGAGCGCCAGCTCCGGGCGTTCCGCCGCCACCCGCTGGCCCTGGCTGAGCGCCTCGCCGACGAGCCGCCTGGCCCACAGCGCCAGCCGCCCGCTCACCGCCGGGTCCGCCGCGACGCCGGCCCGTACGCGCTCGACGGCGAACTCCGCCCGCCCCTCGTCCGTCAGCACCTCGTCGACCAGCTCCACGATCGACGGGTCCAGCCTCCGGGCCGCCTCACGATAGAAGTCGAGCGCGATGCCCACCCCCACATAGGCCTTGACCAGGGCCTGCAACCAGTCGGCCGGGCTGGTCTGGGTGTGCCAGGCGTCCAGCGCCCCGGCGAACGGCTGCATCGCCCGCTCCGGGTCCGCCCCCAGCTCCCGCAGCCGGTCGTAGAGCAGCCGGAAGTGCTGATACTCGGCGACGGCCAGCTCGCACAGCGCCGTCCGGTCGGCGAGCGTGGGCGCCAGCGTGGCGGCGTCCTCGGTCATCCTCGTGAATGCGCTCAGCTCGGCATAGGCCAGGACGCCGAGCAGGTCGGCGACCCCAGGAGACTCGTTCATGGAAGGCAGCGTACTTCCGGGAATCTTCGGGAACATCCGTAAGCCTGGTCAGCGTTGTGGTATCGAGTACACTGCTCTGAGAAAGTGCGACCGCACTGTGTACATTCGGGGGTCTCTCCTCCGAATCCCCCGATCCCCGGGTGCGCGGTCGTAATGACGCGAGAGGGCTGGCTCTACCGCGAGGACCCAGATACGAGGTCGGATTTCCGCCCGTAGGTCCCGGCAGGCCCGCCTTCATTTGAGACTGAGGCAGGCCACGCTGACGACTTTCCGAGACCTCGGAGTCACACCAGAAATCGCCGATGCCCTCGAGACCGAGGGCATCACGACACCGTTCCCGATCCAGGAAATGGCGCTTCCGCTGGCGCTGAACGGCCAGGACCTGATCGGCCAGGCCCGCACGGGCACCGGCAAGACCTACGCGTTCGGCATCGCGATGCTGCAGAGCATCGGCAAGCCGCGCAAGAACCGCAAGAAGCCACGCGGGCTGGTCGTCGTGCCGACCCGCGAGCTCGCCACCCAGGTGAGCGAGGACCTGGTCACCGCCGCCGGCAAGCTCGGCTCGCGGGTGCTCACCGTCTACGGCGGGCGCGCGTACGAGCCGCAGATCGAGGCGCTCAAGGCGGGGGTCGACGTCATCGTCGGCACCCCCGGCCGGCTGCTCGACCTGGTCAAGCAGAAGCATCTCGACCTCGGCCAGGTCAACACGCTGGTCCTCGACGAGGCCGACCGGATGCTCGACCTGGGCTTCCTGCCGGACATCGAGCGGATCTTCAAGCTGATCCCGGCGGAGCGGCAGACGATGCTGTTCTCCGCCACCATGCCGGGCGAGATCGTCACCCTTTCCCGCAAGTACCTCAGCCGCCCCACCCACGTGCGCGCCGAGAACGAGAGCGGCGAGGCAGAGACCACCCCGCAGGTGCGCCAGATCGTGTGGCGCGCCCACCGGATGGACAAGATCGAGATCGTGTCCCGGCTGCTGCAGGCCGAGGGCCGCGGGCTCACGATGATCTTCTGCGAGACCAAGCGCGCCTGCGACATGGTCTCCGAGCAGCTCGACACCCGCGGGTTCGCGGTCGCGGCCGTCCACGGCGACCTCGGCCAGGGCCAGCGTGAGCAGGCGCTGCGGGCGTTCCGCAACGGCAAGGTCGACGTGCTGGTCGCCACCGACGTGGCGGCTCGCGGCATCGACATCGACGACGTCACCCACGTGGTCAACTACGACTGCCCCACCGACGACAAGACCTACGTGCACCGCATCGGCCGCACCGGCCGGGCCGGGCGCACGGGCATCTCGGTCACGTTCGTGGAGTGGGAGGAGCTGACCCGCTGGAAGATGATCAACCAGATGCTGGGCCTCGACTTCCCGGAGCCCGAGGAGACCTACTCCACCTCTCCTCACCTTTACACCGAGCTCGACATCCCCGAGGGCACCAAGGGCGTGCTGCCGCACGCCAGCCGCTCCCGGGCGGGCCTTTCCGCGGAGCGCATCGAGGACCTCGGCGAGACGGGCCGGCCACGCGCGCGCGGCCGTCGCCGCGACGAGCGTGAGGAGCGAGAGCGGGAGCGGGAGCGTCCGGCCCGCACGCGCCAGCGCCGCCGCACCCGCGGCGGCAGGTCCGCGGAGGAGAGCCCCGGGGGCAGCCCTGCCGTCGAGACGCCGGAGGTCGAGCTCGTGACCGGTCGCTCCAGCCAGCACCAGGAGGAGACGCCCGCGATCATCACCGCCGAGGAGGTGGCGACGGCCGCCGAGCCGCGCCGCCGCACCCGGCGGTCCGCCGTCCAGGAGGAGCAGGTCGCGGACGTCACCGCCCGCCAGGAGCGGTCCGTCACGGCCCCGCCGAGCGACCACACGGCCGCGCCCAGGCGCGACCAGATCGCGGCCCCGCCGCGTGACGAGATCGCGACGCCGTCGCGTGACCGGGTCGCGGCCTCCCAGCGGGACGAGATCGCGACGCCGTCGCGTGACCGGGTCGCGGCCTCCCAGCGGGACGAGGTCGCCACGCCGGCACGCCAGGAGACCGAGTCCTCGTCGCGTGACGAGGCCACGGCGCCGGGCGAGCCGGAGTTCGCCGCACCGCGGCGGGAGCCGGAGCGGATCATCCCGGCCAGCCCGTTCACGGTGATCTTCCAGTCACCTGACCTGGCGACGGACGACGACGACATCGCGCCGTCGGCGGCCACGGAGCGCAAGCAGCAGCGCCGCGGCGGCAACCGCGGCAACCGCCGCCGCACCGGCTGACACGTTCGGCGAAAGGCGCGCATCCCGACGGGGTGCGCGCCTTTCCGCATGTCACGGGCTTTCTCACGGACATGGGCACGACTCGCCCCAGATCGCACCGGCGTACCGTGTTCACCGGTGTCGAGGTGGTGGGCTCTGGGTATTGTTGCCCCACGTGAGTACGCCGCGATTCCTGCACCTGCCTCCTGGCGTCACCCCACGCAAGATCGAGACCGACCGCGGCATGTTCGCGGCCCTCGAGGCGCTGCCGGCGACCGGCGTGGTGGAGCGATGGCCCGCGATCCTTCTCCCGGGCCTGACGGGCAGCAAGGAAGACTTCATCGCGGTCCTGCAGACGCTCGCCCTGTCGGGCCGCCGCGTGCTGGCCGTCGACCTGCGCGGCCAGTACGAGACGCCGGGCCTCGACGACCCCGCCGCCTACACCTGCGCGGCGCTGGGCGCCGACGTCGACGCGCTCGCCCAGCGGTTCGGCGACGGCGAGCCGGTCCACCTGGTGGGCCACTCCTTCGGCGGGCTGGTGGCGCGCGAGGCGGCGATCGACGGGCGCACCAAGTTCGCCTCGTTCACGCTGATGGGCTCCGGCCCCGCGGGCATCACCGGCAAGCGCGCCGGACACGCCCGATGGCTGACGCGCACGATCCCCCTGTCGGGGCTGGAACACGTGTGGCATGCCGGCTTCGAGCCGGAGGCGCTGGCCGCGGGCGTGCCCGACGACATCATGGCCTTCCTGCGCCAACGGCTGCTGTCCAACTCGCCGACGGGTCTGGCGCGCATGGCCGACGAGGTGGTGTCCGTGCGCGACCGCACCGAGGAGCTGCGCCAGATCGAGGTGCCCACGCTCGTTCTGTACGGGGAACACGACGACGGCTGGCCTGCCGAGACGCAGCAGGAGATGGCGGCGGCCCTGGGCGCCGACTGCGTGGTGGTGCCGGGCGCGGCCCACTCACCCGCGGTGGAGGCCCCGGAGACCACGGCGGCGGCGCTCGTCAGGTTCTGGAACGAGGCCGAGAGCCACACCCTCGACACCCGCGCCACCTGACAGCGTCACTCCGCCAGGCCGTCCCAGGGGCGGTGCTCGGGGGCGGCGGTCAGGCCTTCGGGGCAGTGGCGGCGGAAGTCGCACCAGCCGCAGATCGGGCCGGGGCTGGGGGCGAACACCTCGTCCAGCTCCGTGGGCACGCGTGGCGGGCTCACCAGGGGCCGGTCACGCCGCTCGGGGGCCGGCGCGTCGTCACGGGCCGCCGGTGAACGGCCCGCGTCGCGGGGCCGAGGGCGCTTGGCCTGGGCCGGCTCGCCCATCACCGTCCGGTAGCGCTCGTCCGCCTCCGCCGCCTCCAGCGCGATCTCCTCGGCGCGCCGCAGATGGCGGTCGAGCGACTCGTCCGTGTGACGCCACTGCACGATCTCGCCCGTCGGCAGGTGGTGCAGCTCGACGGCGTGGGCCGGGGTGCGCATCATGCGGGACGCCGCCACCGCGTAGATCGCCAGCGCCAGCGAGGAGCGCGCGTCGTCCTGCGTGAGCGGCCGGCGCCCGGTCTTGTAGTCGACCACCACCAGCTCGTCGCCGCGCCGGTCGAGCCGGTCGATGCGGCCGGAGACCGCGATGACCGAGGTCCGGGTGGCCACGGTGCGTTCGACGCCGACCGGGTCGTCGGACGGGTCGAGCGTGGCCACATAGCCGGAGACCAGGTCGCGGCCGCGGCCGAGCCACTGCGCCGACTGGGCCTCGTCCCTGAACCCCTCGGTGATCCAGCCCTTGGTGAGTAAGACGGCCGCCGTCAACGGCGTGCGCCGCTCGTACGGCTCCCGCCACCACGCCGCCAGCGCGTTGTGGACGCTCGCCCCGACGCTGTTGTGCGCCCAGCCCGGGCCCTTCGACGGCTGCGGCCGGTCCAGGTAGGTGAACCGGTAGCGGCGCCGGCAGTCGAGCCAGGCGTTCAGCCGCGACGGCGTGCACGAGTAGAGCCGCCGCGGCATCCCATCCAGCGGAAGCTGGTCGTACACCCTAGTCGTCGCCGGAGTCGAGCCTGATGCGGGCGGCCCTGGTGCCGTCGACGAGCGGGCCCTCCTCCTCGGGCTCGGTCTCGACCCGCGTCAGCGAACCGCCGATCCAGTCGTCGAAGTGCGGCTCCAGGTCGCCGATGGTGACCTCCTCGCCGTGGGCGGGCAGCACCCGCGTGTCGCCGGGCAGCGTGAACAGCCGCCCGCCGATGGCGGTGAGCTGGTCGGCCAGGCGGGGGTACTCGCCGCCGAGCTTGCCGGGCCCGTCGGCCTGGAGCGTCTTGCCGGAGAAGACCGCGCCGAGGCCCTCGCAGTAGAGCGAGACCCCGCCGGGCGTGATGCCGGGCGTCTCCATGACGTCGAGCTGGACGTCGGCGACCTGGAAGATGCCGTCGTCCTCCATGTCGATGTCGGGCCAGGTCTCGGTCCAGGTCTCCCGCCAGAGCGGCTTGTCCTTGGGGTGGAGTGCGACGACCGCCTCGTCCCTGGCCGCCACCTCGATGGCGGCGCCGACGTGGTCGGGCAGGCCGTGGGTGCAGATGACCGCGAGCACCTCGCGCTCACCCACCTGCTCAAGGATCTTCTCGGCGTCCCTGGCGGGGTCGATGACGATGGCCTCCTCGTCGTCGCCGATGATCCAGGTGTTGTTCTCGACCTTGTGCTCGGTGCCGTCGATGTCGACGAGGCCCTCGGTCACCACTCGCTCGATACGCGCTGTCACGCCTCCGAACTCTAGCCCGTCCGCACCGGTGAGCGAATCCCGTTGGGCATCAGTCTTCGAGCCGGGGGGAGAACGCGCCGAAGGGGATGTCGAGGTCGTGGTCGCGCAGGTCGATCAGGCTCAGCTCGGCGAGCACGATGAGGCAGCCGGCCTCGGCGGGCCAGGCGATGACCCACAGCCAGTTGCCGAGCGCCTCACCGGCGTAGACGGCCCGGTCGGCGGCGCCGTTCACGCACCACAGCGGGGCCGGATGCCCGAGGACCTCGATCTTGGCGTTGGGCGGGCCCGAGTCGAACCCCTCGCCGGGGTCGGCCCCGTCCAGACCGGCGAACGCGGCCCCGAGGCCGACGCCCGGCTCCTCGGCGATGACGAGGATGTCCGCGGGCCCCTGCGTCAAGGACGGCCCGGACAGCGCGACCAGGCTCGCCCGTATGCCCTTGCGCTCGTCGCCGACCTCGCCGAATCCCGTCACCAGCCATCCGGACGGCAGCGGCCAGGGCAGCCAGACCGGCACCAGCGAGGTCTTGCGCATCGCCTCCGCGGCCGTCTGCGACGGCGGCCAGGGCGGCTGGTACGGCAGGACGTCGCCGTGCGCATCGCAACGCCAGGCACTGGACCACACGCTCGGCGCGTGCAGCGGGCCGAAGCACCGTGGGCAGGTTGGAGCCGCTCTCACAGCTACCCACGGTGCTTCGTCGGGCACCGCCCCGTCAAGACCGCAGTCCGTTATCACGTCGTAATCTTGACCATGTGCGCGTAAATTGTGTCGGCGCGATCGTCCTGGACGACGCGCGCCGCCTTCTGCTCATCCGGCGCGGGCACCCTCCGGACGTGGGTCGCTGGTCGCTGCCGGGCGGCCGGGTGGAGCCCGGCGAGTCCGACGCCGTGGCGGTGCGGCGCGAGGTGCTGGAGGAGACCGGGCTGGAGGTGGCTGTGGGCCCGCTCGCGGGCACGGTGGACCTGCCCGCTCCCGGCGGCGACACGTACGCGGTCCGCGACTACCGCGCCACCGTGGTCGGCGGCACCCTCACGCCGGGCGACGACGCCGCCGACGCCCGCTGGTGCACGCGGGAGGAGCTCGCCCGGCTGCCGCTCACCACCGGCCTGCTGGACACCCTGCGCGCCTGGCGGGTCCTGCCCACGTGACGCCGCGGACCCTGGCGGGGCTCAGCGGCCGGCGGTGAGGGTGGACGTCCAGAGGATGAGGTGGTCGTCGCTGTAGGTGGTGGACCGGCCCAGCGCCACCACTTCCTCGCCGGAGATCGTCACCGCGGCCAGCCACTGGGCGCCCGGCCCGGCCAGGCGGTCCTCCTTCAGGTCCAGCCGGCTCCACGAGAGGCCGTCCTGGGAGATCCAGGCGGCGCTGTCGCCCTCGCCCTGCTCGCCGTGCCAGCCGACCGCGACCAGGCCCTGCCCGGCCGCCGCCAGGTCGTACACGCCGGCCGCCCGTTCCGCGGGAAGCCATGACGTCTCCCAGGTCACGCCGTCGTCCTCGGAGATCGCCGAGAAGGCCCGGGACGCGCCCGAGGCGGTCGAGGCGGTCCCGATGGCCACCAGCCTGTCCTGGTACACCGCCACCTGGCGCAGCCCGGCCGAGGACGCGTCCGGCGGGGAGAGCCGCTCGCGGGCCGTCCAGTTCAGCCCGTCCGGCGACACCCAGACGATGCCGCTCTCGTTCCCGCCCGCGCCCGCGCCGCCGACCGCCACGTACCCGCCGGGGGTGGCCGCCACGTCGTGCAGGCGCACGCCCGAGCCGCCCTGCGGCAGCCGCTCCGAGCGGGTGTACGAGCGCAGGTCGGGGGTGAACCAGACGGCCGCCGCCGTGCCCGCCGGGCCGCGGTCCTCGCCCGCGAGCAGGTAGCCGTCGGGGCCCGCCGCGACCGTCCGCACGTCCAGGTACGGGTGGTCGCCCGGCCTGGCCAGATCGCCCGAGAGCGGCACCTTCTTCCAGGCGCGCCCGTCGCCGGAACTGACCAGCAGCGGCTCCGTCTCCTGGAGGCCGGCCTGGGTGCCGCCTACGGCCAGCCAGCCGCGGCGGCCGAACGCCACGTCGTTCAGCTGCTGCCGTCGCGGGCCGCCGAGCCCGATGGACCTCCAGTCCTTCCAGTCCTGGCTGGTCCAGACGCCCGCCTCGCCCCCGGCCGAGCCGACGGCCACGTAGCGGCCGTCGTGGCTGGCCAGGCCGCTGGTCTCGCGGGCCATCCTGGTCAGGCCACGGACCTGGTCGAGCGGTACGCGCACGGGCTCGCCGCGCCGGGGCACCGCCATGAGGACCGGCTCGTTGTCCACGTCCGAGACCGCGCGGTCGCCGCCCGCGTACAGGGTGCCGCCCGCGGCGATCGCGAACCCGCGCAGCGTCGCCCCCCGGAGCTCCCCGATGCCCGCCCGCCCGCTCCACGAGCGGCCGTCCGTGCTGGTCAGCACCGCGTACGAGCCGATCCCCGCCTGGCTCACCGCGGCCACGCCGTCCTCGTACGAGACGAGCCGCTCGACGCCGGGGCTGGCCGCGGGCAGGCCGTCGATCGTGCCGCACTGCGACCACTCGGCGCCGGTGGGCGAGCAGTAGGCGCGCACGTCGCCGGTGATCGTGCGCTGCCTGGTGGCCACCAGCACGAACCGCTTCGACGCGACCGCCAGCGAACCCGCCTTGGGCGTCGCCTCCGGCAGCTGGAAGCCGGTCGCCTGCCACGTGCGGCCGCCGTCGGCCGACCTGAGGACGCGGGAGCCGTCGCCCTGCGCGGGCCTGGCCATGGCCACCACCGTGTCGCCTCTGGCGACCACGGCGCGGATCTCGCCCGCCTCCAGGCCCCGGGTCTCCACCCGCTCCCAGGCGTGGCCGTCCGCGGAGTGCCAGGCGGCCGGGCCCGCGCCGCCGTCGCGCAGCGCCGCCTCGCCCACCGCGACGAACCCGGAGCCCGTCCTGGCGATGTCGTGGATCAGGTCGCCGTCCCTGAAGGCCTCTCCCCCGCCGACCGCCTGCCAGTTCAGGCCGTCGGCGCTGGTCCACAGACCTCGCTCGCGCACCCCGTCGCCGCCGGTGGCCAGCCAGCGGCCGTCGCCGCCGGCCACCCGCTGCACGATGGGCGTGCTCGCGCCGGTGACGCGGCCGAGCTGCCACTTCTCGCCGTCGGCGGAGTAGAGGAACAGGGGCCTCGGCGTCGGGCCGGTGGTGTCGCTGCCCACGACCACCACGGCGCGGCCGACGGCGGCCACGTCGTTGAGCTTCTGGTCGGTGCCCTGGGCCGCCGCCGGGACCGTGAACAGGTTGTCGCCTGACCTGCCGGTGCCGGTGGCGAGCCTGAGCCGGGCCTCGTCGTCGGCGCGCCACTGCCACACCAGCACGCCGGCGGCCACCAGCAGCGCGACCGCCAGCGCCACGGCCATCGGCGCGGCCGGGCTGCGCCCCCGCCGCACGGGACTCGCCCGCCGCATCGCCGCCGGGGCCGGGCCCCTCTGATGCCTTCCCCCGGGTCGTTCGGGACCCGACGCGACCAGCAGATCAGGCCGCGCCGGCCTGCCGCCCGGCGGCCTCCCGACCCGCCGCACCGGCTCGTCCCCATCAGCGTTCTCGTCCTGCCCGTCCCCCGCGCCCCCGGCTCCGACGGAAGCGACCCCCCGTGACGGCTCACCGCTGGTCTCCTCCCCTCGGCCGGGCTGATGCGCGATCCCGTACGGAGCCGTACGAACTTCCTCTCCAGCCTGAGCCGAGGTGCCGGTGACCTCGCCGCTCCCGGGAGCCCGTGTGCCGAGGGCTTCCCCACCCCTCGGAGCGTCGTCTCCTCGGTCTGGCGCCGGAGGCTGGTGGGCGATTCCGTACGGGGCCGTGCGGGCGTCTCGCCTGGTCCGGGTTTCGGGGGCGGGCTCCGCTTCCGTGGGGGGGTTGTTCTCGGCGGCGACGCCATCGGGATGGGTGCCGATGGTGTCGTGGGGGGAGCCGAGGTCCTTCCCCGCCCCCTCGCCGGGCGGGGAAGGCTCGGGCTCTCGTGGCGGGTCGTGGGGTGGTGGGACGGGGCGTGGCGGGCCGCTGGCCACGAGCTTGTCGGGGCGGTCGACCGTGCGGCGGCGACGCCTGGGTTCCGTGTCCGGCTCCGCGGTGGGGGAGCTGTACGGGCGGCGGCCCTTGGGGAGCTCCTGGGGCTCGTCCTCCGGGGTGGGCGCGGCGAACGGCGGCATCCCCCAGGGCGAGGTCAGCGGTAATCCGCGCGCCCGGTCGTCCGTCGGCCCCGGCGGGCTGTGCCGGATGCGGGGCTCCCGCGCATGCGCACCGCCCGGGGCTGAGGACTCGGCCGGCGGGACGGGCTCGCCGCGGCCGAAGGCTTCCAGCCCGGCGGGGTCGGACGGGGCGCCGCCCAGGCCCTGCGCGACCACGTCGTCGAGGGCTCCCGGGCCGGGCGCGAGCACGTCGCCGGGGGCTCCCGGGCCGGGGGAGGCGGGTTCGTCGGCGGGGGGTGAGTCCGGGGCTGTGGCGTCGCCGGGACGAGGGTCGTCTGGCGGCTGCCGATGCTGGTCACTGGCGCCGGAGGCCACGCGCCGTACCTCCTAGTCGGACGGGTCGAGCGGGACGGGGCCCGGAGCGGGCGGGCCGGTCGGCTCGAAGGGTCGGGTTCGAGTCTGCTCGGCGGAACCGGCAGGAACAGGGGGACCGTTCCAAGGATGACTTATCCGAACATATGCGCTACATGGACTGAATTCGACCATCGCGTCCCCTCCTCCGGCATCGCGCCACAGGATCGCTCGCACAACGACTACTCCTACCCCGCCGCCCGAAACGATCACCCCTCATCTCGTACGCCCGAGTCCACAAGAACCAGACCAGCACGCCGGAGCCGGAATGGCGAGACCTCTCTAGCGAGATTCCCGGCACCCACCGGTTGATTTATCCAGAAGTAGTGCTGATTGACCGCTTTTTAGCGAAATAGAGCACCAGGAGGATGAACACTCCCAGCTGCACGACGGTCCCCACGAGCGACTGCCACGGCACCGGCACCGACGCCTGATCCAGCGCCTGGTCCAGCTGCCCCGCCGCCGCGCTGATGCCGAACGCCACCGTGTTGTTCAGCACGTGCAGCGCGATGGCCGCCTCCAGACCGCCGGTCCACACCGTCAGGACCGCCATGGCCAGGCCGAAGGCGAACACGTCGAGCAGCCCCGCCCACTGGTATCCGTGCAACGACGCGAACAGCACCGAGCTGATCACGATCCCCCACCACGGGTTGCGCAGGTGAGCCCCGAACGCCTGCAGCAGCCACCCCCGGAACAGGTACTCCTCGGTGGCCGCCTGGAAAGGCACGAGCAGCACGATGACGACGAGCGCCGGCAGGAACCGCTCCCACCCGGTCCACCCGAAGATGCCCTCGGTCCGCTCCCCCGTGGCGACCAGCAGGACCACCTGGGCGATCTGGGCCAGCACCATCGACAGCACCGCCGCGCCCACGCAGATCAGCAGCCACGACCAGCGCACCCGCCCGGCCACGGACGAGAGCGTCCCCGGCCGCCGCCGCTGCACCAAGGCGGCCACGCCGAACACCACCGGGAGCACGGCCGCGATCGACAACAGCAGCAGGATCATCCCGTACACCGGATCGCCGGAGATCTGCTCGGGCCGCTCGGGCTGCGGGATGCCCAGGACGGCCCCGATGATCACCCCCGCCAGCAGCACGATCGCGCCGATGACGAAGAACGCGGCCGCGACCGCGAGGGTGCCCACGACCTGCCGCCACACCCGGCTGACCGGGGTCCTGGCGAGCTGGTCGTACCGCGCGTCACGCGGCACGGGCGCGTACCAGGACGGCCGTGGCGGCGGGTACGGGTAATAGCCCGCCGGCGGACCGCCGTAAGGGCCTGGTGAAGGCTCGGGATTATCCTGCATCTCCATATTCTGTCCATCCGGTGCGCAATAGTTCACAGACGGCGCGGCCTTTTCGGCGGATGCTCGGGACGTACGCATGTCGACCCTGGGAGCAAGCCATGTCAAGGCTGGGACCTATCGTCACCCTGGCGGCGGGCGCGGTGCTCGCCGCGGGGCTGGGTGTCGCCAGCATCACCGCGGCGCCGGCGGCGGAGCAGGCCGTCGCCACCGCCGATGAGGCGACGCGATCACCGGAAACCGGCGAGGAGACGGCCGCGGCCGAGCCCTCGCCCAGTGAGACGCCGACGTTCGAGGAGCCGGAGCCGGTCGTGCCGGAGAAGGCCGACTACGCGGGCCGGGTGAAGGACAACGGCGGCCTCATCGCGATCTCGATCCGCGACGGCAAGGCCGTCGGATACTTCTGCGACGGCAAAACCGAGGCCTGGTTCAAGGGGAACGCGACCAGCGACCGGCTGACCCTGAAGGGCTCGGGGAAGGCCACGGTCAAGGCCGAGCTCGGTGACGGCGGGGCCGAGGGGCAGGTCGCCGTCGGCGGCAGGAAGTGGAGCTTCGTCGCCGGCACCGCCAAGAAGCCCTCAGGCCTGTACCGGGCCAGCGCCGTCGTCAGGGGCGCCCAGGTCCGCGCGGGCTGGATCGTGGTGAGGAACCCGTCGGGCGGCTACACGCAGGTCGGCGCCGCCTCCCAGGACGGCGAGCCGGTGGACATCCCGCGGCTCGACGGCGACGACCCGACCAGTCCCGTCTCCGTCAACGGGGCCACCGTCACCCCCGAGGACGTCGACGGCTTCATCGAGGAGATGTCATGACCGCCCTCCACCACCGCCCTGCCCGCGGCGCCGTCTCGCTGCTGGTGCCGCTGCTGGCCGGCGGCGTCCTCATGGTCGCGCTCGGCGTGTACGGGCGCGTGCACGCCCCCACCGGCTTCGCCGTCGGCGTCGCGGGCTTCTCGGCCGCGCTGCCGATGAAGGTCTGGCTGACCACGGCCTCGGCGGCGCTGGCCGTGGTGCAGGTCGTCTCGGCCCTGTCGATGTGGGGCAAGCTCGGGGTGGACATCCCCGCCGGGGTCCACCGGTGGTCGGGCAGGCTGGCGTTCCTGCTCACGATCCCGGTGGCCTTCCACTGCCTGTACGCGCTCGGCCTGCAGTACGACGTGCCGAGGGTGATGGTCCACTCGCTGCTCGGCTGCTTCTTCTACGGGGTGTTCACCACGAAGATGCTGGCCCTGCGCAAGGAGGACGCCCCCGGCTGGACCCTGCCGGTGATCGGCGGGCTGGTGTTCGCCGCGCTCGTCGGTCTCTGGCTGACCTCGTCGTTCTGGTTCTTCACCGCGGTCGGGCTGAAGGTCTAGCCCTCCGGGCTGAAGCGCGTGGTGCGCTTCAGCCCGGCGGCCCGTCCCTTGGCCGCGACGACGAGCGCCATCTTCCTGGACGCCTCGTCGATCATCTCGTCGCCGAGCATGGCCGCGCCGCGCTTCTCGACCGTCGTGTAGTGCTCGTACGCGTCGAGGATGAGCTCCGCGCGGTCGTAGTCGTCCTGCGGCGGCGAGAACACCTCGTTGGCCGCGTCGACCTGCAGCGGGTGGAGCACCCACTTGCCGTCGTAGCCGAGCGCGGCCGAGCGGCGGGCGGCCCTGCGGAACCCGTCGACGTCCTTGATCTGCAGGTAGGGGCCGTCGATGACCTGGAGGTCATGCGTACGGGCGGCCATGAGCAGTCGCATGAGGATGTAGTGGTAGGCGTCGCCCTCCTCGTAGCCGGGCGGCTGCTCGCCCACGACGAGGGTGCGCATGTTGATCGAGGCCATGAAGTCGGCCGGCCCGAAGACCAGCGTCTCCAGCCGCCCGGACGAGCCCGCGATGGCGTCGGCGTTCACCAGCCCGCGCGCGTTCTCGATCTGCGCCTCGATGCCGATCCGGCCGGGTTCGTAACCCATGGCCTTCTCGATCTGCGTGAGCAGGGTGTCGAGCCACACGACCTCGGTCGGGTCCTGCACCTTGGGCAGGATCAGGCAGTCGAGCCGGTCGCCGGCGCCCTCGACGACCTCGATCACGTCCTTGTACGCCCACTGCGTCGCCAGGTCGTTGACCCGCACCGCGACGGTCTTGCCGTCCCAGCCGCCCTCGCGCAGCGCGGCCACCACGTTGCGCCGCGCCTCCTCCTTGGCCAGCGGCGCGACCGCGTCCTCCAGGTCCAGGAACACCTCGTCGACGGGCAGGCCGCGGGCCTTCTCCACGAACCGGGGGTTGCTACCGGGCACGGCCAGGACGGATCTACGCGAACGCAACATGAGCCACACCGTAACGGCACCCGGGCCGGTTACATTCAAGCTGTGACCGACAACACCCTGGCAATCGAGGAGGGCGCCAAGAAGTCCGGCATCCTCTGGCTCGATCTCGACCGGCCGCGACTGGCCTGGCACGCGTGGCACGACGGCGCGATCTATCTGGTGACCGGCGGCGAGGAGCAGGAGCTGCCGGGGCTGACCAGCCGTGAGCGCGTACGGGTCACGCTGCGCAGCAAGGACAATGGGGCCCGGCTGGTGGAGTTCGACGCCGCCGTGGCGGTCGTCGATCAGGCGGCGGCGCCCGAGGTGGTGGCCGTGCTGGCCAAGGAGCGGCTCAACGCCCGCGACAGCGAGGGCCTGCCCGGGCGCTGGGCTCAGGAGTCGACGGTGCTGCGGCTCACGCCCGCGTCCACGGGCGCGACCGGCTCGGCGAGCGCGGGCGCCTGACGGCTGACGGTCGCGGTCTGCGCGAGGAGCGCGCCCGTCAGCACGATGGCCCCGCCCAGGATCTGGTACGCGCCGAGCGCCTGGCCGAGCAGCAGCCAGGCCACGACCGCGCCGGCGATGACCTCCAGCGAGGCGACGGTCGCGCCCACGGCCGCCGAGAGCCTGCGCACCGCGTTCACCCCGAGGATGTAGGCGACGACGGTGGCGGCCAGCACCATCCACAGGTACGCGCCGAGCACCGGGAGCGTGGCGCCGCCGGCCGGCGCGACGGTGAGTGTGAAGGCGTCCCAGGGGATGTTCCAGGGCTGGGAGATGGGGGCGAGCACGACGGCGGCGCCGGTCATGCCCCAGGCGATCAGACCGAGCGGGTCGACGTCGTCCCCGAAGCTATCGCTCATCAGGAAATATCCGGCGCAGCACGCCCCGGCCATCAGCGCCAGCACCAGCCCGATCGCATCCAGCCGGATGCCCTCCCATGCCTCGACCACGATGGCCAGCCCGGCCACGGCCATCACCGCGCCGATATAGGCGGCCCTGGCCAGCCGGATCTTGCGCACGATCCGCACCCACGCCACCACCATCACCGGCGCCATGAACTCCAGCAGCAGGGCGATCCCCACGGGCAGCCGGGTGATGGCCGCGAAGTACAGTGACTGCACACCGGCGACGGCGACGATCGCGTACACCGCGAAGAACGGGAGCCGCGAGCGGGCGATCCGCAGCGCGGACGGCTTCACCACGGCCAGCACGGCGAGCAGCAGCAGCCCGGCGCCGGCCATCCGCACCCAGACCGCCTCCAGCGGCGCCAGGCCGGCCTCGTTGAGATACTTGGCCATGGGCCCGGAGAAGGCGAAGCAGAGCGAGGACGCGAACGCCATCGCGAGTCCCGCGTAGCGCACGCGAACCCCCGTGAGAGTAATCACTGTTTAGCGGGTTTGATACTGACACGCCGGGGGTCCGCGGCGCAACGCCATAGCACTGTTAGCCTGCTGACGTGCAGATCTTTGTCGCCCGCCTGGCAGGCACGCCGGTCTTCGACCCGGCGGGCGACCAGATCGGGCGCATCAGAGACGTGGTGGTCGGGCTGCGCGGCACGCGCCCGCCCCGGGTGCACGGCATGGTGGTCGAGGTCCGCCCGCGCCGCCGGGTGTTCCTGCCCATCACCCGCGTACGGGGCATCCAGGCGGGCGCGGTGATCTTCACCGGCAGGCTCAACGTCCGCCGGTTCGAGCAGCGGCCCACCGAGACCCTGGTGATCGGCGAGATGCTCGACCTGACCGTGCGGGTCGACGGCGAGCCGATGACCGTCTACGACGTGGCCGTCGCCGAGGTCAAGCGGTCCGAGTGGCAGGTGACCCGGATCGCGGTCCACCGGGGCAGGCGGCGTGACGCGCGGGTGGTCGACTGGAGCGAGGTGTCGGGCTTCGACATCCTGCAGAAGGACCAGGGCGCCGCCGGGCTGATCGCCTCGTTCGAGTCGCTGCGCGCCGCCGACCTGGCCAGCGCGCTGCACGAGCTGTCCGGCAAGCGGCGCGAGGAGGTGGCCCGCGCGCTCGACGACAACCGGCTGGCCGACGTGCTGGAGGAGCTGCCGCCCGGCGACCAGGTCGGCATCCTGCGCACGCTCGAACCGGAGCGGGCCGCCGCCGTGCTGGAGGAGATGGGCCCCGACGACGCCGCCGACCTGCTCCACGACCTGCCCCCGGAGCAGGCGGCCGCGCTGCTGGCTCTGATGGAGCCGGAGGAGGCCGCCCCGGTGCGGCGGCTGCTCACCTACCCGCACGACACCGCCGGCGGCCTGATGACCACCGATCCGGTCATCCTGCCCCCGACCAGCACGGTCGCCGAGGCGCTCGCGCACGTCCGGCAGAAGGAGCTGACTCCCTCGGTGGCGGCCCAGGTGTTCATCACCCGGCCGCCCAACGAGACCCCGACCGGCCGCTACCTCGGCATGAGCCACTTCCAGCGGCTGCTCCGCGACCCGCCCTCCACTCTCCTCGGCAGCGTCATCGACCCGTCGATCGACCCGATCAAACCGGACTTGCCGCTCCACGACGTGGCCGCCTATCTGGCGGTCTACAACCTCGTCGCGGCCCCGGTCGTCGACGAGCACACCCGGCTCGTCGGCGCGGTGACCGTCGACGACGTCCTCGACCATCTGCTGCCCGAAGACTGGCGCGAGAGGCTCTGACGTGACCACCGAACGCCTGGACCAGCCCCGCGAACTGCGCCGCTCGCTGCGCCCGCACTACGACCCCGAGGTGTTCGGGCGGCTGGCGGAGCGCATCGCCCGCTTCCTCGGCACCGCGCGCTTCCTGGTCTACATGACCGTGTTCGTGGCGGTCTGGGTGAGCTGGAACGTCGCCGCCCCGGCCCGGTTCCAGTTCGACCCGTACCCGTTCATCTTCCTCACGCTCATGCTGTCGCTGCAGGCCTCGTACGCGGCCCCGCTGATCCTGCTCGCGCAGAACCGGCAGGACGACCGCGACCGCGTCCAGTACGAGCAGGACCGGGAGACGGGCGAGCGCAACCGCGCCGACGTCGAGTACCTCACCCGCGAGATCGCCGGGCTGCGGCTGGCGCTCGGCGAGGTGACGACCCGCGACTACCTGCGCTCCGAACTGCAGCGGCTGGGCGAGGAGCTCAAGGAGCGGCGCTGACGCCGTGGGAGCCAGGGAGTAACCTTGGAGGGCTGCCCGGAAAACCGACGGATCCGACTGGATTAACGGGACCGGCTTCCAGGTTCATACCATGGAGGGGCATCCTCAACTGGCGTCCAGCGCCTGTCACACATATACCGGCAAAGGAGGGACGGCACCCCCTCATCCGGGCGTGCCGAGACTTCGATGGCACCAACCCAGGACCAGGTGACGGCCGCCCTCGCCACCGTCATCGACCCCGAGATCCGCCGCCCGATCACCGACCTCGGCATGGTCAAGGGCGTCGACATCGCCGCAGACGGCAAGGTGCGCGTCGGCGTCTACCTCACGGTCGCCGGCTGCCCGATGAAGGACACCATCCGGCGCGACGTCACCGCCGCGGTCGCCAAGGTCGACGGCGTCAGCGCCGTCGAGCTCGAACTCGACGTGATGAGCCAGGAGCAGCGCAAGGAGCTGCAGACCAAGCTCCGCGGTGACCGGGGTCCCGAGAAGGAGATCCCGTTCAACAAGCCCGGCTCGCTGACCCGCGTCTTCGCGGTGGCCAGCGGCAAGGGCGGCGTCGGCAAGTCGTCCGTGACGGTCAACCTCGCCGCCGCCATGGCCGCGAGCGGGATGAAGGTCGGCATCGTCGACGCCGACATCTACGGCCACAGCGTCCCCCGCATGCTGGGCGCGGCCGAACGGCCCACCAAGGTCGAAGACATGATCATGCCGCCGATGGCCCATGACATCAAGGTCATCTCGGTCGGCATGTTCAAGCCCGAGGGCAACACCCCCGTCGTGTGGCGCGGGCCGATGCTCGACCGGGCGCTCCACCAGTTCCTCGCCGACGTCTACTGGGGCGACCTGGACGTCCTGCTGCTCGACCTGCCGCCCGGCACCGGCGACATCGCGATCTCGGTGGCCCAGCGGCTGCCCGGGGCCGAGATCCTGGTCGTCACCACCCCGCAGATGGCCGCCGCCGAGGTGGCCGAGCGGGCCGGCTCCATCGCGGCGCAGACCCACCAGCAGATCGCCGGCGTCATCGAGAACATGGCCTGGCTGCCCTGCCCCCACTGTGACGAGCGCATCGCCGTCTTCGGCGAGGGCGGCGGCCAGACGGTCGCCGACGCGCTGACCCGCATCCTCGGCGCGCGCGTGCCGCTGCTCGGCCAGGTCCCGATCGACCTGCGGCTGCGCGAGGGCGGCGACGAAGGCAAGCCGCTGGTGCTCACCGACCCCGACTCCCCCGCCGCGACGCAGCTCCGCTCGATCGCGGCCACTCTCGGCAAGCGCTCGTCGAGCCTCAAGGGCATGCAGCTCGGGCTCTCGCCCAACCGGGGCTGACCCCGCGACGGGCGTGGGTCAGGTCGCCTCGTTGTCGTACGGGGGGATCTCGCCCACGCCCAGCTCGCCGCCCACCGGGACGGTGTCGGCGGGCTCCAGCTCGGCCGCGGCCGGCTTCTTCCAGTCGTCCTCGTCGTCCTCCAGCAGATGCTTGCGGACGAAGTTGCGCGGGTTGAGGTCGGCCGGGTCGAAATTGGAGAACTCGGGCCCCAGGCCGGCCCGCAGGTCGTCACGCGCGTTGTTGGCCATGCGGCGCAGGTTGCGCAGGGTCTTCCCGGCCTGGGAAGCCGCCTGGGGCAGCTTATCCGGGCCGAAGACCAGCAGCGCGATAATGATCAGCGCGCCGACTTCCAGCCAGCCAAGTCCGAACACCGTCAGCTCCAAGCAGTCAACCGCCCCGGGGACAACCCCGGCTATCCCACAGACTAAGGGCTCTAACGGGTAGCTCGGTCTCCTCCTCGCGGACGAATCCCGCCTCCGAAGAGGCTCCAGGACCTTCCCTGGCTTTTCAGCCGAGCGGGCCGGAGGCACGCGTCACGGCGCCACACCCGAGGGGTCCCTTCGGGTTGCCCCCCGAGGCACGCGTCACGGCGCCACACCCGAGGGGGTTCCCTTCGGCGGGAGCGCGCGAGATCAGGACGGAGTAGGTGTGGGAGCATCGGCGCTGACCACGAGGGTGGCCGTGCGTTCCTCGTTGTCGCGCTCGTACTTGATGTTGATCTTCGCGCCCGGCGCCTTGCTGCGGATCAGCGCGATGAGCTCGTTGCCGTCCTGGAGGCGCAGGCCGTCGACCTCAAGGATGATGTCGCCGGGCTTGAGCCCGGCCTTCTCCGCCGGGCCGCCCTCGTCGATCGGCGGGCGGCCGTTCTGGATGCCGGAGGCGATGCGTACGCCCTCGCCGCGGTATTCGGTGTCGAGCACGATGCCGATCTTGGGACGCTTGGCCTTGCCGGTGGTGATGAGCTCCTCGGCGACGCGGCGCGTCTGGTTGACCGGGATGGCGAAGCCGAGGCCGATGCTGCCGCTCTGGCTCGTCATGGACCGGCTGAGGGTGGCGATCGCCGAGTTGACGCCGACGACCTCGCCGCGGCCGTTGACGAGCGGGCCGCCCGAGTTGCCGGGGTTGATGGCGGCGTCGGTCTGGATGGCGCTGATGTACGCGGTCTCCTCGCCGCCCCCGCCGCTCTCGTCGCCGGCGATGACCGGCCGGTTGAGCGAGCTGACGATGCCGGTGGTGACGGTGCCGGTCAGGCCCAGCGGCGAGCCGATCGCGATGACCGGGTCGCCCACGACCACCTGGTCGGAGTTGCCGAGCGTGATCTCGGGAGTGCCGAACGTCTCCTCGGGCTTGAGCACCGCGAGGTCGGAGCCGGGGTCGCGGCCGACGATGCGGGCCGTCGTGGTCTTGCGGTTGTTGAACATGATCTTGATGTCGCCGCCGCCGGCGGCCAGGGCGACCACGTGGTTGTTCGTCACCACGTACCCGTTCTTGATCAGGAACCCGGAGCCGGAGGCGCCCTCGGTGTTGCTGCCGTTGCCGACCTCCAGCGAGACCACGCTGGGCAGCACCCGCGCGGCCACGCCGGCGACGGAGGTGGGGGCGCGGTCGACGTTGCCGGTGGGGATGGGGCCGAGGCTGTAGGAGGGGTCGGTGCTGCCGCTCGGGCGGGTCAGCAGGTAGGTGCCGACACTGCCGAGGCCGGACGCGACCAGGGCGACGACCAGGGCCAGCACGAGCAGCATCGGGGTGCTGGGGCCGCGGCGGGGTGCCGCGACCCTGGTGGCGCCGGGCGGCGGCGCCCAGTTGGCGCCCATGGGCAGGGCGTTCGGCGGCGGTGGCGGGCCGCTCCCGCCGAACGGGCCCTCGCCGCTGGGGTTGGTGAAGGAGCCGGGGCGCTTCTCGCCGCTGCCGAAGAACGGCCACTCGCCGGTCGCGTACGCGTTCTCGCCGGCCGGGCCACCGAAGCGCGGTCCTTCGCCACCGGGATGCCCGAAGGACGAACCTTCGCCACCAGGGTTGCCGAAAGCCGGTCCTTCCCCACCCGGATGCCCGAAGGTCGGACGCTCGCCGCCGGGGTTGCCGAAACCGGGGCCTTCACCACCGGGGTGCCCGAAAGAGGGACGCTCACCACTCGGATGCCCGAAGGGCGGGCCCTCGCCCGAGTCGCCGAAGCGGGGTGACTCGCCGTAGGGCGAGCCTTCGCCGCCCGGATGACCGAAGGACGGGCCCTCGCCGCTCGGGTTGCCGAAGGTCGGACGCTCGCCGCCCGGATGACCGAAGGACGGGCCCTCGCCGCTCGGGTTGCCGAAGGTCGGACGCTCGCCGCCCGGATGGCCGAAGGGCGGGCCTTCGCCGCCGGGGTGTCCGAAAGAGGGGCGTTCGCCGCCCGGATGACCGAAGGACGAGCTCTCGCCGCTGGGGTGGCCGAAGGCGGGGGGCGGGCCGGGGGGCTCGTACGCGCGGGTGTCGCCCGGGCGGGCCGGCTCGTCGTAGGGGTGGGAGGTGCCGAAGACGGAGGTCTCGCCGGCGTCGTCACCGCCGGGGGTGGGCGGCCGCCCGTCCTGCCGGTCTCCGGCGGGGAGGAACTCCGGCCGGCCCTGTGGCTCAGGGTGTCCCGACGGCGTGCGTCCTTCGGGGCGCGTCTCGTCGGTCATCTAATCCACCACTCCTTGCTCACGACACCGCAACCATGGTCTGTACGGCATACGGGTGCTGTAAAGCAATTGTCAGCCCGATTCTCCTGACATATCCCGATCTCAGATCGTATGCCCCTCACGCCATGGACTACGCCATCACGAGTATCCCAGCCGGGATCGGTCTCAAGGAGTGGCGGTGGACGGCGCGCCCGTGGGCGTCGGCTGCACGCGCTTGACGAGCTCGACCGGCGGGGTCTGGGTGTTCTGCCCGACGCCGGATACGGCGAAGAACGTGCCGAGCGCCACGGCCGCCGACACGACGCTGACCGCGACGTACGTGCCGCGCCTAGTCGCGCGGCCAGGGCCCGAGGAGGCGCCACCAGTGCCGTTCCTTCGGGGCCGGTTGTCCAAAGGGGCGATGCTGTGCGGCCCCGGGATGGGCACCCCTCCGAACGTACGCGTAGGGAAAGGCCGCTCCCTGGGCGGCAGCGGACCGCCGGGCTCGGCCATGCGCAGCAGCGACATGGTGAGGTCCGCGGGCAGCGCGGGGGTCTCCAGCGAGCGCAGGCGGGACTTGAGCGCCCGCACCGACTCCACTTCTCTCCTGCAGTCGGCGCAGAACGTCAGGTGGGCCAGCGCGCGCTCTCGCTCGGCGTGATTGAGTTCGCCGTCGACGAGCGCGGATATGCGTTCTTCAAGGTGAGCCATGTCAGACTTCCTCCCCACGGGTTACGGTCGGGGGGAGTTGGGAATTACGGGGTGCCCGATGTTCGAGCGCCTCGCGCAACTGTGCCCGGCCACGGTGAATCCGGCTTCTGACCGTTCCCAGCTTGACGCCGAGCGTGGCCGCGATCTCTTCGTAGGACAATCCCTCGATGTCACACAGCACGATCGCCGCCCGGAACTCGGGTGCGAGCGCGTCGAGAGCGGCCTGGATGTCAGGCTCCAGGTGAGCGTCGTGCAGGGCCTGCGCCGGCGACGGCTCCCGGCCGCGAAGCCGCTCGGCCGCGTCGTCGGCCAGTCCCTCGAACCTGATGCGCTGCTTGCGCCGCGCCATGTCGAGGAACAGGTTGGTCGTGATCCGGTGCAGCCAGCCCTCGAACGTGCCGGGGGTGTAACTGGACAAAGATCGGAAGACCCGGACGAAGACCTCCTGGGTGAGATCCTCCGCGTCGTGGACGTTGCCGGTGAGACGGTACGCCAGCCGGTAGACACGCGCGGAGTGGGTCCGCACCACTTCCTCCCAGGTGGGAGGGGTCCATTCCGGTTCGGGGACCATGCCGGGGACATCGGACAACGGAGTATCGGCCTGGTGGTCACTTTCGTCCACCAGCACTCCTCTCTCTGGGACCACCGCTACCGTCATAGTGCCTGGTTTTGTCCCTTCGTGCGCACTCACTGCCATCCGGACCGGCAAAGCCCGTTTAAACCTGCAACGCCTCGAGGCCCTCCTGAGTTCCCGTCCCGGCACTACTCCCCTAGGCTGCGATCGGTGACCAATCGCACGAAAGTGGGGGGAGGAGGCCGATGACCAGTCCGTTGGAGGCCACTCTGGCCTATGCGGAGCAGTTCCATCACGAGGATGAGATCCTGCACGCGGCGCGGCAGCGCGGGCTGGAGATGGGTGCCCCGCCCATCCTTCCCGGCGGCGGCGCGGCGCTCTGCTTCCTCGCCACCGCGATCAACGCCAAGTCGGTGGTCGAGGTCGGCACCGGCTGCGGAGTCTCGGGGCTGTGGCTGCTGCGGGGCATGCGCGCCGACGGCACGCTCACGAGCGTCGACGTCGAGCCCGAGCACCAGCGGCTCGCCCGGCAGGCGTTCGCGGAGGCGGGCTTCTCGGGCGGCCGGGTGCGGCTGATCACCGGACGGGCGCTCGACGTGCTGCCGCGGCTCTCCGACGGCGGCTACGACCTGGTCTTCGCCGACGCGGCCAAGCAGGAGTACGCCGACTATCTCTCCGAGGCGGTCCGCCTGCTCCGCGTCGGCGGCATCGTGGCCTTCGACAACGTGCTCTGGCACCACCGGGTGGCCGACCCCGCCCAGCGCGACCCCGACACCGTGTCGCTGCGCGAGCTGGGCAAGCTCGTGCAGGCCGACGACCGGCTGCGGTCGCTGCTCATACCGCTCGGCGACGGCCTGCTGGCCGCGGTCAAGGTCTCCGGCTGAGGCGCGTCACAGCCCGGACAGCCACTCCAGCAGCACGCGCACGCCGAACCCGGTGGCGCCCTTGGTCAGGAGCCCTTCGTCGACCGTGCTCCGCCCCACCCCGGCGATGTCGAGGTGGGCCCACGGCCGGTCGCCGGCGAACTCGCGCAGGAACAGCGCGGCCGTGATCGAACCGGCGCCGTAACGGGAGCCGATCTCGACGTTGGCCAGGTCGGCCACCGGCGACTCCAGCGCCCCGGCGTAGTCGTCGATCAGCGGCAGCCGCCACAGCCGGTCGCCGCTGGCCTCCCCGGCCTCCAGCAGCCGCTTGGCCAGCTCGTCGTCGGAGGCGTAGAGGCCGCCGCGGTGGCGGCCGAGCGCGACGGTGACGGCGCCGGTGAGCGTGGCGACGTCGACGACCACGTCGGGGTCGAGCCGGGCGTCGGCGTAGGCGAGCGCGTCGGCCAGCACCAGGCGCCCCTCGGCGTCGGTGTTGAGCACCTCGACGGTGCGCCCGCCGTACGGTCTGATCACGTCGCCGGGGCGCTGGGCCGTGCCGGACGGCATGTTCTCGGCGGCGGCCACCAGGCCCGTCACCCGGATCGGGAGGCCGAGCCGGGCCAGCGCGCCCATCACGGCGATCACCACGGCGCCGCCGGCCATGTCGGTCTTCTGCGTCTTCATGTTTTCGGTGGGCTTGAGCGACAGCCCGCCCGAGTCGAAGGTGATGCCCTTGCCGACCAGCACCACGTGGCGCTCGGCGGGCTCGTCGGGAGTGTAGGAGAGCTGGATGAGCCGCGGCGGCCGGGCCGAGCCGCGGCCGACGGCCAGGAGGCCGCCGAAGCCCTCGGCCTGGAGCTGCTCCTCGTCCCAGACGCGGATCGGGACGCCCTGCTCGGCGGCCCGCTCGGCCAGCCACGACGGGCCCTTGACCGACGACGGCATGTTGGCCAGGTCGCGGGCCAGCGCGACGGCCCGCGCCACGCTCTCGCCCCTGCGGACCTGCTCCTCGTCGGCGCCGACGAAGGTGATCGCGCCCACCGGCCGCTTCCCCGCCGAACCGATCTTGAACGAGTAGGCGGCCAGCAGCGCGGCCTCGGCGAAGGCCCGCGGGTCGCCCTCGGGCGTGACCACGGCCAGCGACTCCTTGCCGCGGGCGCGGCGGGTCAGCGTGGCCGCGGCCTTGCGCAGGGCTCGCGGAGAGCCGTCGCCCACCCCGTAGAGCAGGACGCGGCCGACGCCGTCGCCCCTGGCCACCGGGACCTCGACGACCTCGCCCGCTTCTCCCTCGGCCTCGTAGTGCGCGAGCAGCCCGGCGACCGGCACGTGCAGGTCGAGCCGGAGCGCCGGGGCGAGCGCGGAGTCGTAAGGGACGGCCAGCAGCGGGGCGTCGTCGGGAACCTGGGCGACCACCGAGGCAGCGGTCTCGATCGGCACGTTCTCTCCTCATACGTCGGCGACCCTGGCACGCGGGTGCACGCCAGGGCCGTGGGGTGAAGATCGGTCGGAAGCTCTAGCCGACGACGTTCTTCAATGCTTCGCCGAGAGCCTTGGCCTCGTCCGCGGAGATCTCCACGACGAGCCGTCCGCCCCCCTCCAGGGGGACCCGCATGACAATGCCGCGCCCTTCCTTGGTGACCTCGAGCGGACCATCGCCGGTCCGCGGCTTCATCGCCGCCATGCGTGCATCCCTTCCTGCCTTGGGCTCCCGCGGCCCGCGATCTCCGACCTCCGACCTCCCGAAACGGGTGGTCGGCGTATTCACGTCTTCTGTGATGTCCTATTCTCCCGCATCGAGAGCCCTCATGGGTAACGATCTCCTCCCAGAATGCGTTGTCGAGCGGGGCGAAGCCATCCAAACTGGACTTCGTGCACGCACGCGCCGCCCTGTTCGACCTGTATGGAGACCACCTGCGCTCTCGCGGTGGGCAGGCGTCCGTGGCCGCTCTCGTCCGATTGATGAAACCCCTGGAAATCGCCGCACCGGCCGTGCGTACAGCCGTTTCCCGCATGGTCAGGCAGGGCTGGCTGCGGCCGGTCCGGCTGCCGCGCGGGCCCGGCTACGGTCTCACCCCGAAGTGCGTCAGACGGCTGGATGAGGCGGCGCTGAGAATTTACCGAGCCGGAACCTTGAGCTGGAACAGCCGCTGGCACCTGATCGTGTTCCCGCCCGTCAAGGAACGGCCGCGCCGCGAGCGGATCAGGATCACGCTGGCCTTCCTCGGCTACGCGGCGCTTTCCGAGAGCACCTGGATCGGCCCGCGTTCCTCCGCCGAGCTGGACCACCTGCTGGAGAGCGAGGGAGTGCGGGCCGATAGGTTCGAGGCGGCACTGGAGGGCGACCCGCGCGAGCTGGTGGCGCGGGCCTGGGATCTGGACGCCATCGGCGAGGCCTACGAGCAGTGGCACGCCGAGGCCGACACACTGATCACCGCCCTGCCCGCCCAGGCCAGGCCCGACCTAGTCTTCGCGACAAGGAGCAAGCTCGTGCACGGATGGCGGAACTTCCTGTTCCGTGACCCCGGCCTGCCGCCCGAGCTGCTGCCCGCGGGCTGGCCGGGTGAGAAGGCCAGGGCGTTCTTCGAGCAGGAGGCAGCCCGGCTGCTGCCCGCAGCCGCCGCGTTCGTCGACAGGGAGTTGCATTGATCCGTTATGACGTGGCCGACGCCGTCGCCACCATCACGCTCGACCGGCCCGACGCGATGAACTCGCTGACGGCGGAGGTCAAGACCGCCTTGCTGGACGCGCTGCGGCGGGCGGCGGCCGACCCCGGAGTGCGCGCCGTCCTGCTCACCGGCTCGGGCCGGGCCTTCTGCGCGGGGCAGGACCTGCGCGAGCACGCCGCCAACCTGGAGGCCGGCCGCGGCCTGGACAACACGGTGCGCGAGCACTACAACCCGATCATCGAGCTGATCACCACGATGGACCAGCCGGTCGTCGCGGCGGTCAACGGGGTGGCCGCGGGCGCGGGCGCCGCCCTCGCCTTCGCCTGCGACCTGCGGATCGCCTCGGAGAAGGCCAAGTTCGCGCTGGCGTTCGCGGGCATCGGGCTGGCGCCCGACTCGGGCGCCTCGTGGACGCTGCAGCGCCTGGTCGGCCTGGGCCGGGCGACCGAGCTGATGCTGCTCGGCGAGCCCGTCACCGCCGCCCGCGCGCTCGAGCTCGGCATGGTCACCCGCGTGGTGCCCGCCGACGACGTGCTCAAGACCGCGCACGAGCTGGCCGTACGGCTCGCGCAGGGGCCGACGAAGGCCTACGGCGCCACCAAGCGGGCGCTGGCCCACGCCGCCGCGCGTCCGCTGCCCGAGGCGCTGGCGCTGGAGGCCGACCTGCAGGACGCGTGCGCGGCCACCGACGACCACCTGCGGGCCACGGCGTCGTTCCTGGCCAAGGAGCAGCCGGTCTTCCACGGCCGCTGACGGCGCGCGGGCTCAGGCCCGCGCCACGCAGCCCTTGATGTGATCGTTGACCAGCCCGATCGCCTGCATCAGCGCGTACGAGGTGGTCGGGCCGACGAACCTGAACCCGTGGCTCTTCAGCTCCTTGGCCAGCGCCTTGGACGCGGGGGTCACGGCGGGCACGTCGGCCATGGTCGCGGGCACCGGAGCGGACGGGTCGGCATATTTCCAGACCAGGTCGGACAGGCCGCCCGGCACCTCCATCGCCGCCCTGGCGTTGGCGACCGTGGCCTCGATCTTGGCCCGGTTACGGACGATGCCCACGTCGGCGAGCAGCCGCCGCACGTCGTCCTCGGTGTACGCGGCCACCTTGGTGATGGCGAAGCCGTCGAAGGCCGCACGGAAGTTCTCCCGCTTGCGCAGGATCGTCAGCCACGACAGGCCCGACTGGAACGCCTCCAGCGTCACCCGCTCGAAGACCCGGTCGTCGCCCCGCACCGGGCGGCCCCACTCCTCGTCGTGGTAGGCGAGGTAGAGCGGGTCGGCCATGCCCGCCCACGAGCAGCGGATCACCTCGCTCACGCCCGCCCGTCCCCCTCCTTGCCGCCGTCTTCGCCGCCGGTCTTGTCCCCGCCGCCGTCGCCGTCTTTTCCGCCGAAGACCCGCACCAGCTCGCCTGCGTCGCCGGACCCCTCGGAAGACCGTCGCCGTGTCTCGTCGCCCGTCTCGTCCCGGTCCGCCGAGCTCTGCTCGGCCTCGTCCCGCTCCGCCAGACCCTGCTCGGTCTCAGACCGTTCAGACTCGTCCCGCTCCGCCGGGCTCTGCTCGGTCTCGGGGTCTTCGGGCTCGTCGTGTTCGGATGATGCGGCGAGGTCCTGGCCGTCGGGACCCACCCAGGAGACCGGCTCGTGCTCGACGCCGGCCGGCGCCTCCAGCGCGGACGGGGGCACGTGACCGTTGGACGGCGGGCCGCTCTCGGCGGTCAGCGCGAGGGGCGAGGCGGGCGGCTCGTGCTCGGTGCGCGGCCCGTTGCCCGGCGCGGCGTAGACCTCCTGGCGGGCGTAGAGCCTGCTCGACAGCAGCTCCGACACCCGCTGCTCCAGGATCGCGATCCTGGTGTCACGCGCGCTGATGGCGTTGGCCATCCGGCGCAGTGACTCGTCGACGCTCTGCGTGTGGTAACCGATGAGGTTGACCGGCAACTGCAACGCCAGGACGTCGACCGCCGCGAGATTGCCCGCCTCGGGAAGGTTGAGCGGCGGCACGTCCGGCGGGAACTCGGTCAGCTCACCGCCCTTGCCCAGGGACACCAGAACCACGCCGGCCAGGATGGCGAGCGCGGCGATGGCGAGGATGACCAGCAGCACATTGGCATCGTACTCATACCACCGGGGCACGAGTCCCGCACTTGCCCCACCCGGTGCGCAGCCGGGCGCTCAGTCGACGGCCTCGCTCAGCTCCTCCACGCTCGGCCGGACAGGCTGCGCGCGGGCTTCGAGATGGGCCAGCGCCTCGTCGACCGTGGTGGTCCAGGAGATGGCGTCGAAGACGCCGGCACGGGTGAACCCGGCGTCGTACATGCCGCTGACCAGGTCCCTGAGCGGCCGGTAGAGCCCCCAGGGATCGAGGATCACCAGGGGACGGTCGTGGATGCCGAGCACCCTGGCCGTCCAGATCTCGAACAGCTCCTCCAGCGTGCCGATGCCGCCGGGCAGCACCAAAAAGGCGTCGGACCTGGCGTCCATCTGGCCCTTGCGCTCGCGCATGTCGGCCGTGACGATCAGCTCGTCGGAATCCTCGTCGGCGATCTCGATCTCGAAGAGGACCTGGGGGATGACGCCGATCGTGCGGCCGCCGGCGGCACGGGCCGCCCTGGTGACCTCGCCCATGCAGGAGACGGTCGCGCCGCCGCTCACCAGGGTGTGGCCGCGCCGGGCCAGCTCACCCCCCACCTCGGCCGCCAGGCGGAGATACTTGTCGTCGATGTGCCGGCTTGAGGCGCAGAAGACGCAGATGTTCACGGAGAGCCAGCCTATTGCGGCTCGGCCACCTGCGCCCTGACGGACTCCTCCTCGTCCTCCCGCCGGCGCGACCGGTTCAGCTCGGAGTCGGTGATGATCCGCACCGCCTCGTCCACGTCGTCGGTGACCGTGATCAGGTCGAGGTCGTGGGGGGCGATCTTGCCGGTGCCGCACAGCTGGCTCTTGACCCAGTCGAGCAGCCCGCCCCAGAACTCCGAGCCCATCAGCACCACGGGGAAGCTGGTGACCTTGTGGGTCTGGACCAGGGTGAGCGCCTCGAACAGCTCGTCGAGCGTGCCGAACCCGCCGGGCAGCGCGATGAACCCGCACGAGTACTTCACGAACATGGTCTTGCGTACGAAGAAGTAGCGGAACTCGATGCCGAGGTCCACGTAGTCGTTCATACGCTGCTCGAACGGCAGCTCGATGCCGAGCCCGACCGACACGCCGCCGTCGACCTCGGTGGCGCCCCGGTTGGCCGCCTCCATGACGCCGGGCCCGCCTCCGGTGATCACCGCGAAACCGGCCTGCGCCAGCGCCCTGCCGAGCTCCCGGCCCACCTTGTACTCCGTCGAGTCGGCGGGGGTCCTGGCCGAGCCGAACACGGTGACCGCGCGGGGGAGCTCGGCGAGCTGGCCGAAGCCCTCGACGAACTCCGCCTGGATCCGCAGCACGCGCCACGGGTCCTGGTGCACCCAGTCGGCGGGCCCCTGACGGGCCAGCAGCCTCTGGTCATGGGTCGACTCGGGCACCAGGTTCCCGCGCACCACCGCCTGGCCTTGCCGCCGTTCGCGGCGATTCGCTCTCATACGGACCACGCTATCCCTCAACAGTTCGCTGGATGTCCGGTATCTGCCTACCCTGCGGGGACGGGGCCGGGATGCCGTCAGGAAGGCCGCCGGAAGAATCTTGAAAAACTTCCCGGGAAACCTGGAACCAGATTTCGCGACCCCTGCGTCTAACCGGCGAGGGTGCTGCTCGGGACTGAAAGTGGCTCTCCCCGTCAAATGGCCGGCGAGGAGAGCCACTTTCACTGTTTCCGGCCCCCGGTGAGCCAGGCGCGCATCGCCCGCTCGCCCTCCACGATCTTCTCCAGCGTCACGTACTCGCCCTGCTGGTGTGCCAGATTGGGGTCGCCGGGGCCGTAGTTGACGGCCGGGACGCCCAGGTCGGAGAAGCGCGCCACGTCGGTCCAGCCCAGCTTGGCCCGCGGCGTGCCGCCGACGGCGGCGGTGAAGGCGGCGGCCACCGGGTGGGTCAGGCCAGGCCGCGCCCCGGGCGCCGCGTCCACGAACGCGACCTCGTACCCGTCGAACACCTCGCGCACGTGCGCCCGCGCCCGCTCGACCGTCAGGTCGGGGGCGAAGCGGTAGTTGACGGTGACCACGCACTCGTCGGGGATGACGTTGCCCGCCACGCCGCCGCGCACGCCGACCGCGTTCAGCCCTTCGTGGTACTCCAGCCCGTCGACCACCGGCCGCCGCGCCTCGTAGGCGTTCAGCCTGGCGAGCACCGGCTCGATGCCGTGGACGGCGTTGACCCCGAACCACGACCTGGCGCTGTGGGCGCGCTTGCCGGTGACCCGGATCTCGGCGCGCAGCGTGCCCTGGCAGCCGCCCTCGATGACGCCGTCGGTCGGCTCCATCAGCACGGCGAAGTCGGCCGCCAGCCAGCCGGGGTGCTCGCGGGCGACCCGGGTCAGCCCGTTGCGCGCGGCCTCGATCTCCTCGCAGTCGTAGAAGACGTACGTGACGTCGCGGACCGGGTCGGGCACCGTGGCCGCCAGCTTCAGCGCGACGGCCACCCCGGCCTTCATGTCGGAGGTGCCGCAGCCGTAGAGCAGGCCGTCCTCGACCCGGCTGGGCAGGTTGCCGGCGACGGGCACCGTGTCGAGGTGACCGGCGATCACCACCCGCTCGGCCCGGCCCAGCGTGGTGCGGGCCACGACGGTGTTGCCCGACCTGTCGACCTTCAGGTGCGGCAGCCCGGTCAGCGCCCGCTCGACCAGCCCGGCGAGGTGCTCCTCCGCGCCGCTCACCGACTCGATGTCGACGACGGCCGCCGTCAGCGTGCGGACGTCCTGCGTCAGGTCAAGCATCAGGTGTTCACTCCGTGTTCGCGCAGCACCTCGTTGAGCGCTGCCTTGTCGTGGCGCCGCCCCGGCTCCAGGCGCTTGAGCACCAGGACGCAGGGCAGCCCGAACGTCCCGCCGGGGTACTCCTTCTGACGGGTGCCGCCCACCGCCACGCACCAGTCGGGGACGCGGCCGCGGGCCAGCTCCTCGCCGGTCTGGACGTCGACGACGGGCATGGACGCCGACAGGATCGTGCCGGCGCCGACGACGGCGCCGCGGCCCACCCGGGCGCCCTCCACGATCATCGCCCGGCTGCCGATCAGCGCGCCGTCCTCCACCACCACCGGCGCCGCGTTCGGCGGCTCCAGCACGCCGCCGATGCCGACCCCGCCGGACAGGTGGACGTCGGCGCCGATCTGGGCGCACGAGCCGACCGTGGCCCAGGTGTCGACCATGGTGCCCGGCCCGACGTAGGCGCCGGTGTTGACGAACGACGGCATCAGCACCACGCCCGGCGCCAGGTAGGCGCCCCAGCGGACGATCGCGCCCGGCACCACCCTGACCCCGTCGAAGGAGGTCTTCAGCGGCACCCTGTCGTGGTGGTGGAAGTCGCCCACCTGCGACCTGGCCATGCCGAGCACCTTGAACGCCAGCAGGATCGCCCGCCTGGCCCGCTCGTCCACGACCACCTCGTCACCCGACGGCCACGCCGCCCGCGCCTGCCCCCGGTCGAGCAGGTCCACGGCGGCCACCACCGCGGCGCGAGCCTCCGCGTCGGCCGGTGACAGCTCGGCGCGCCGCGCCCACAACCGGTCGATCGCCGGTGACAGGGTGCTCACTTCGGTCATGGCCACGGAGCCTATCCCGCCGGGTAGGTTCTACAGCGTGCACCTGCGCTTCTCACGGGGAGTCATCACCATCGCGGCGATCGTGCTGATCCTCGCGGTGGGCATCTCGTTCGGCGTCTACCAGTTGCTCAAGCGGGCGCCCAAGCCCCTGGCCGTCCCCGAGGCCCACTGCGTCGTGCGCACCCCCGGCGGCGATCGGGAGATGGACATCGAGCAGGCCCGGATCGCGGCCACCATCGCGGCCGTGGCCGCCCGGCGCAAGCTGCCGGAGCGAGCCGTGGTGATCGCGTACGCGACGGCGCTGCAGGAGTCCAAGCTCTACAACCTCGACTACGGCGACCGCGACTCGGTCGGCGTGTTCCAGCAGCGCGAGTCGCAGGGCTGGGGCACCAAGAAGCAGATCATGGACCCCGTCTACGCGACCGAACGCTTCTTCGCCGCCCTGGTCAAGGTCAAGGGCTACCGCAAGATGCCGGTCGCGGAGGCGGCCCAGGAGGTGCAGCGCTCGGCGGCCGGCTACGCCTACGGCCCCCACCAGGAGGAGGCGGAGATCCTCGCGGCGGCGTTCACCGGGCGCGTCCCGCGCGCCGTCCACTGCTGGTATCCGCCGGAGACGGGCCAGGCCGGCGATGCGCAGGCGAGCGGCGGCAAGGCGGGCGCCGAGCAGGCCGCCGCGCCCCGGCCCAAGACGGCCCAGGCCCGCCGCCAGCTCAAGCGGGCGCTCGGCAGCACCACCGTCACCGGCAGCAAGCGCGGCTGGCTGATCGCCGCCTGGTCGGTGGCCCACGCGCAGAGGTACGGGCTGAGCCGGGTGGAGTACGCCGGCGCCCGCTGGTCCAACGACACGCGGGTGGAAGGCTGGGTCGACGGCAGCGCGTCCGGCAGCCGGAAGGTCGAGCTGGCCTGACTAGGAGGAGGCGCGGCTGATGATGCCGATCGAGCCGGGCGGCAGCGGCTGCGCGTACGCTGCCGTCCACGCCTGGCCCTGCACCCGCTCGAACGACAGCAGCCGCCCGTCGGTCGACCGGTAGTCGGCGAAGTCGAGCAGCCCCCTGTCGGGCTTGCTCGTGCTGCCCTCCGACCGGAACGCGGCGGTGCCCCGCTCCAGCGGGTGGAACTCGACGTCATCCATGATCAGGCTGCTCCGCGCCGGGACCATGCCCTGGGTGGGCACGTCGGTCCAGAGCAGCACCTCCAGGTGCGGCGGCTGGTCGGGGGTCTGGCCCTTGCGCATCTCGACCGTCAGCCACTGGACGCGGCGGGCGCCGTCGCGCAGGCGGTACTCGACCCACTGCTGGCCCTGCCACGACACGTACAGGGCGCCGAGCACGCGCACCGGCGACCCGAGAACCTCGATCTTGTCGCCGACCCTGAGCGTGCGCGGGTCGGTGTAGTCGATGCCGGCATGCCCGGCCGCCGCGACCGGCGCGGGTAGCGGGGGCTCGGCGGGAGCGACCTCGACCGGCTGCTCGACCGCCGTGCGGTCCTTCCTGTCCTGGCGCAGGGTGGCCAGGAACGCCCCAAGCAGGAGGAGGACGGTGGCGATGCTCAGCCCGAGAACGACCATGGAGGTCATGCTCATCGTACGGCTCGCTCCACTCGCGGTTCGCCTCGGCGAACGCCCGGTATCTACTTGTGTTGCTGTTTATCCGGCTCGCCCCTTCCGACGACGGGAGGGGCGTTTGAGGGGCGATCCTACTGGAGGCGGCGCACTGCCGCATCGATGCGTTCGTCAGTGGCCGTGAGCGCGACCCGGATGTGCCGCCCACCTGCCGGTCCGTAGAACTCACCGGGCGCGACCAGAATGCCGGTTTCGGAAAGCTTGCCGACCTGATCCCAGCAGTTCCGGCCGTCGGACGCCCACAGGTAGAGCCCGGCCTCGGAGTGGTCGACGCGCCAGCCGGCCCGCTCCAGCACCGGACGCAGGAGGGCGCGTCGCGCGGCGTAGCGCTCGCGCTGCTCGTCGGCGTGGCGGTCGTCGCCCAGCGCGGCGGTCATCGCCGCCTGCGCCGGCTCGGGCATCAGCATGCCGGCGTGCTTGCGGATCTCCAGCAGGCGCTTGATCAGCGCGGGGTCGCCGGTGACGAAACCGGTGCGGTATCCGGCCATGTTGGACCGCTTCGACAGCGAGTGGACGGCGAGCAGGCCCTCGTGGGACCCCTCGCACACGTCCGGGTGCAGGATCGACACCGGACGCTCCTCCCAGCCGAGCTCGATGTAGCACTCGTCGGAGGCGACGATCGCGCCGCGCTCGCGCGCCCAGGCCACCACCTTGCGGAGGTGCTCCACGGGGAGCACCTTGCCGGTCGGGTTGCCCGGCGAGTTGACCCAGACGAGGTCGGCCTGCTGCGGGCCGAGCGCGAGCAGCCCGTCGGCGGCCGTGCCCGCGGCCCCCGCCAGCCTGGCCCCCACGTCGTAGGTGGGATAGGCCAGCTCGGGGAAGACCACCCGCTTGGCGCCGAGATAGGTCGGCAGCCAGGCGACGAACTCCTTGGAGCCGATCACCGGCAGCACGTCGCGCTGGTCGACCCGTACGCCGTGCCTGCGCGCCAGCCAGCCCGCCGCCGCCTGCCGCAGCGCCTGGGTCCCGTGGGTGAAGGGGTAGCCGGGGCTGTCGGCCGCCCGGGACAGCGCTTCCTGGACGAGCCCCGGCACCGGGTCCACGGGAGTGCCGACCGAGAGGTCGACGATGCCGCCGGGGTGCGCGCGGGCGCGCTCCTTGTACGGCTCCAGCCGGTCCCAGGGAAAGTCAGGCAGCTTGTTCACGGTTCTCCAGGCTCATACGTACGGGCTGGGACCGCGCACCCGCACGGCGGGCACGCGGCGCGTGCGGCAACGGCCTGCCGCCCCGCCGTGTGAGCGGCCCGCGCGCGGGCCGCTCCGGTTACTCGCTCTGCGGCGGGAGCGCCGCCACGACCGGGTGGTCCTTCTCGATCTTGCCGACCTTGGACGCGCCACCGGGCGATCCGAGGTCCTCGAAGAAGTCCACGTTGGCCTTGTAGAAGTCCTTCCACTGCTCGGGAAGGTCGTCCTCGTAGAAAATCGCCTCGACCGGGCACACAGGCTCGCACGCTCCGCAGTCGACGCACTCGTCGGGGTGGATGTAAAGCATGCGCTCGCCCTCGTAGATGCAATCGACGGGGCACTCCTCGATGCACGCCTTGTCCAGGACGTCCACGCAAGGCTGCGCGATGACGTAGGTCACCTCGAGCTCCTTCTTCTCCGCACCATGGCATGACTCTGACCGCGGTTTGCTACGCCCTAGTATTGCCGTGCCTGCCAGGCGACTGAAACGGAGGGTGGCAAACTCGTGGCCGCTCGCCTCGTGATCACTATCTCAGCATCCGACGTCGGAGCGCGCGTCACCACGCGCAGGCGGGTCCCGGAAGGGTTCAGAGACGCCGTCGGCACGCTCGAATCGTGGGAGGGCGGAGTGCTGCGCGTCCGCAAGCGCGACGGCACTCTCGTCGAGATCCCGGAGGAGACGCTGGTCGCGGGCAGGGTGGTTCCGGCCGCGCCTCCTCGACCTGGACGGAAGTAACGGTAAGTATTCATTGTGTGACCGTACGTACCTGCGCCGCCGTAGCCGCCATCCTCGCCAGCGCCGGATGCGGCGCGTCGCCGTCCGCTGAGCAGCCCGGCTCCGGGCCTCCCGTCAACGTCCATGCCGCCTCCCTCAAAGAGGGCTTCGGCACCATGGAACGGCTGGTCCAGGCGGCCCAGAAGGAGGGCACGCTCACCGTCGTCGGGCTCCCCCGCGACTGGGCGAACTACGGCGAGATCATCGACGCCTTCGCCGAGGAGTACGGCATCGAGGTCAAGCAGCTCGAACCGGGGGCCAGCAGCCGCCGGGCGCTCGACACCGCCGCCAAGCTCAAGCCCGACGTGTTCGACCTCACCCTGGAGGAGGCGGTGGGCGCCGGCGGGCGGTTCGCGCCGTACAAGGTGCAGGGCTGGCTCGACGTGCCCGACCACGTCAAGGATCCGGCCGGCGCCTGGTACGCCGCCTACGGCGGCTACATGTCCATCGGGTACGACCCCCGCGCGGTGCCCGCACCCGCCTCCTTCGCCGATCTGGCCAAGCCCGGATACAAGGTGGCGCTCGACGGCGACCCGCTGCGCTCCCAGGCGGCGTTCTCCGGCGTGATGGCCGCCTCCCTGCGGGCCGGCTCGCCGCAGCCGCAGCAGGGGGTGGCGCTGTTCGCCAGGCTCAAGCAGGCCGGGCAGCTCACCAGTCCGGCCTCCGCCAACACCGTCGTGACCTGGGACCACGTCAACGCCGCCCGCGAGGCCCGTGACTCGGCCGCCTGGAAGGTGGTGATCCCGAGGGACGCGCCGCTCGGCGCCTTCCACGTGCAGGCGATCGACAAGGCCGCGCCGCACCCCGCCGCCGCCCGGCTGTGGCAGGAGTTCCTCTTCTCCGACCAGGGCCAGAACCTGTTCCAGAAGGGGTGGACGCGACCGGCGCGGGGCGAGGCGATGCTCATGCGCGGCACGCTCGACACCGAGCAGGCGAGCAAGCTGCCGAAGGCTCCCGGGCCGCCCGTGCTGCTGACGATCCCGCAGACCGACGCCGGGAAGACCTACGTGAAGAAACAGTGGGCAAAAAGCACGGGGTGATACCGGTGTGATCAGGTATGTCGCTGCGACAAACTGGCTCTAAAGTGAACCGACACTACGGCCACGGGGGCCCGATGTCTCACGATTGAGAGCTGATCGTCTTGCGATATGACACACCGGGCCTGGAGCGGTGGAACAGTCGCGCCTACGACAGCAGCTTCGGCTACGTCTCCACCCAGGGCGCGCCGCTGGTGGACCTGCTCGACCCGCAGCCGGGTGAGCGCGTCCTTGACCTCGGCTGCGGCACCGGCGTGCTGACCGCCCAGATCGCCTTCCGCGGCGCCGAGGTGCTGGGGATCGACGGGTCCTCCGCCATGATCGAGAAGGCGCTCGCCCAGTATCCGGGCATGAACTTCATCGTCGGCGACGCGCACGACTTCACCGTGGCCCGCCCGTACGACGCCGTCTTCTCCAACGCCGCGCTGCACTGGATGAGCCGCGACCCCGACGCCGTGATCGCCAGCGTGCGGGAGGCGCTGCTGCCCGGGGGGCGGTTCGTCGCCGAGATGGGCGGGGCCGGCAACTGCGCCGAGCTGACCACGGCGATGCTGACCGCCTGGCGCGAGCACGGGCTGCGCGAGCCCGAGCTGCCGTGGTACTTCCCCTCCCCCGCCGAGTACGCCCGGCGGCTGGAGTCCGAGGGTTTCGTCGTGCGGCTGCTGGAGTACTTCGACCGGCCGACGCCGCTGGAGGAGTGCCCTGGAGGGGCCGCCGACTGGGTGAGGATGTTCGCGTCCTCGGCGCTCGACGGGCTGGCCCCCAGCCTCGTCGATCCCCTGCTCCGGCGGGTGAACGAGCTCGCGGCGCCCGCGCTGCGCCGGGAGTCCGGCTGGATGGCCGACTACGTGCGCCTACGGTTTGCCGCCGTTCGGCGCTGATGCGTAGTGCAGGATGCGTAGGGCTGTTTTGCCGGACTATGGTCTCTTCAGTGGGTGGCGCGATGATGGCACCGCGACACGGCGTCGCATGGCCCGCGACGGCACGGCGGCGTGAGGGGCTGGTGAACGGAACGGGATGAATTTCTGCCTGAGCGACCTCGTACCACCGTTGAGGTGGAGCGACACGTCCACGATCACGCTGCTCACCGGGCAGCCGGGGCTGCCGGACGCCTGGTGGCGCAGCCTGCCCATGCCGCGGGTGCTCGCGGCCATCGGGCCCGAGTCGCTGGGTGAGCTGCTCACCGAGATCGCCATCGAGCACTGGCCCGCGGCCGCCGTGGGTGACGTGCTGCCGGCGCTGCACATGCTCGACCCGGACGAGGCCGACGAGCCGCACGTGGCGATCGCGCTCGACCGGGCCGGGTCGTGGCCTGGGTTGCTGGCGCTCACCAGCCGGGAGCTGAGGGACCAGCCCTTCGTCCAGGCCCGGCCGGTGCTGACGGCGCTGTTCTCCGCCGCCCTGGTGCGTCTGTCGCCGTCGTCCGGCGCCGCCCCGGGCGAGGGGGCCGGCCGGCCGCTCGTCCGCGAGTCCGCCGGGGAACCCGCGTCCCTCCTCGCCGAACAGCCGGTGGACGGACCCGCGCCCCTCCCGCACAGCGCCACCCCCAGAGAACTCACCCCCGTCGACGACGCGGCCGAAAACGACCTCCAGGGCGACCCCGCGCAGAAGGACCGAACGCCTCACGGGGACCTCGCCCTTGACGAGGACCGGACGCCTCGCTCGGACCGCTCCCCCGAGCACGACCGAGCGCCTCACGCGGACCTCAGCCGCGACGAGGACCGCGCCTCCAGCGAAGAGCACGACCTCGCGGGCCGAGCCGGCGCCGACGCGGCCCGTACGGACGGCGACACCGCCGATGACGAGCGACCCGAGGCGGAGGTCCCCGCGTCCCACAGGGAGCTCGCCTCCGTAGACGGCGACACCGCCGACGAAGAGCATCCCGAGGCGGCACAGGTCCCCACGTCCCACGAGGAGCTCGCCTCCGTAGACGGCGACGCCCCCGACAGGACGGAAACCCCCGAAGAGGACCTCCAGGGCGACCCCGCCCAGGAGCCCCGAGCGCCCGGCTCCGACGAGGAGCAGGCGGCTCGTGAGGACCTCGGCTCCGACGAGGGCCGCGAAGCCGGTGAAGAGGGTGTGGCGGGGCACGAGCTTGCTCCTGGGGGCGCCGATCTTCAGGACGGTGACACCGCCGACGACGAGCGGCCCGAGGCTGCCGAGGAAGGTGGCGACTCCGGTGGGGCGGAGACGCCGGAAGGCCGCCGGGAGGATGGGGCTGAGGAGGGCGTCGCGCCGGGGTTCTTCGCTGTGCAGGACTCGGGCGGGCGGCAGGAGGAGGCCGGTGGGGAGCCGGTGGAGGCCGCCCCTGGGGCTCCGGAGGAAGACTCGGATCTGCCGCAGCTCATAGAGGCCGCGTTCGCCCATCTTGACGACAAGAGCTGGGCGGTCGCCCAGAACCGGGTGTTCACCGACCAGCCGTCGGCCGTGGACCAGCTCGCCAAGCTGTTCGCCGTGGCCCCCGCCGAGATCACCGCCACCGAGGACCGGCTGCGCGCCATGCTCGACGAGTGGCTGGCCAGCGACGAGGCCGCCCCGTACCGGGCGCACCTGGAGGAGCTGCGCGAGAAGATCGGCCCGTCCGCTCCCAAGGAGCGCCTGATCAAGGCCGCCGACTGGCACGGCAAGGAGATCAAGGCTCTGGAGGTGCCCGCCTGGCAGTTCGTGCTCGCCACGCTGCCTGACCAGCCGCTGCCGCAGCGCTCGCCGGCGTCGCCGTCGGCGTTCAGCGCGCCGTACGGCAAGCTGCCCGAGCCGCCGCCCCCCGCCTTCGCCCCGAAACCGGCCCCGAAACCAGTACCGAAGCCGGTCCAGAAGCCGGCCCCGACAGGGTTGCCGCCCGGGTTCATGCCGCCCGATCCGGTGCCGTCGCAGTTCCAGGCGTTCGCCCCGGCGGTGCCGGTGCAGAGCGAGGAGAACGGCGCGGCCGGCAAGCCGTACCAGCCGCTGAAGGACGTCTCGCAGACCAGGCGCTGCTTCCGCCAGCCCGACGGCCGGTGGTGGCTGCGCGTGGACGTGACGGCCGAGCAGCTGAGCGGCGGCGAGTGCCCGCTGCCGACCGGGTTCGCCGCGTACCTGGGGCTCTCGCCGGGCGAGAGCAAGGCGGCCAGGAGCGCCGCGGGCGAGCTGACCATGACCTGGCACGGCCGGCCGGTGCTGGAGTCGATCGACAGGCTGCTGGCGGACGTCGGCGCGAAGGAGGGCGGTCACCTGTTCCTCACGCTGTCGGACGAGGGCGTGCTCCGGGCCCGGCACCTGCCGGTCGCCGCGGCCGGCGCGGAGAAGATCACCAAGGCGCTCCGCCTGGTCGGCTACACGGCCCCGGGCGGCACCCGCGACCAGGCGGCGCGGGTGATCGCGACGAGGATCGGCATGACGGGCCCGGTGAAGCTGCCGGACCTGCTCACCAGGCTCCGCGAGCGCGGGGACCGCGACCTTCTCCAACTCCTGGACTGATGCGGTGCCGCGGCTCGCGATCGGCCCTGAGGTTCCCAGGGAACTCGGCGCACTGGCACAGCCGGTGCGCCGAGACGCCGTGGTCGCGCTGCGGCGGTTCCTGCTGAACGTGTCGGGCGCCCCGCATCCCGAGTCGGTCAGGGGCGCCAGGGACCCCCGGGTGGCGACTCTCCGGCTCGCCGGGGGGCACCGGGGGGTGGTGGTGCGCCGGCGGGACGTCTACTGGCTGCGCACCGTGCTGCCCGACCCCGAGGCCTGGTCGTACGCCGCGCGACACCGGTACGGGATCAACCCGGTGCTCGGCGTGGTCGAGGAGTGGGACGCCGAGGCGCTGGAGCGGGTCGAGCCCGCGTTACGCCGGTCGGCGGGCGTCGCGAGGCTGTTCGACCCGATCTGCGACGGCGACCTGCTGGCCCTCGGCATCGACGTGCACGCGCTGCCGCTGGTCCGGCTCATCACCACCGAGGCGGACGTGGCCGCGCTCGAGCCGCTGCTGCCGCCCACCCAGTACGTTCCGCTGGCGGTGCTGGCCAGGGGCGGCACGCTGGCCGAGGCGTGGCGGGAGCTTGACGGCTGCCGCGCCTTCGACGAGGACCCCGAGGAGCCGGTCGACGCCGAGGACCTCCACCAGGCGCTGCTGCGCAGCCCTGGCCGGGCCGCGTTCGCCGCCGACAAGACGGAGCTGGACCGGCTGCTGACGGCGCCCGAGTGGTGCGTGTTCCCGCATCCGCCGCAGCACCGGCTGTCCAGGGCCCGTTACGACCATCCGGTGCTGGTGGTGGGCGGGGCCGGGACCGGCAAGACGGTGCTCGCGCTGCGCCGCGCCGCTCACCTGGCCGCGCACGGCAGCGGGCCGGTGCTGCTGGTGACGTTCTCCCAGGGGCTCTGCGACGAGCTGACCGGCCGGCTGGACCAGTTAGTCCAGGACGAGCCGATGCGCAAGCGCATCGAGGTGGACAACCCGGAGCGGCTGGCGATGCGCATCGTGGCCCAGGTGGAGGGCCGCCGCCCGGCGCTGGTCGGGCCGGGCGCGCGGACCATGGACGAGCTGATCGACGAGGCGCTCCGGCTGCTGTCGAGGACCACGGGAGATCTGCTCGACGACGTCGAACCGGGGCGCAAACCGTACCGGCACATCGTGGTGGACGAGGCGCAGGACGTCAGCCCGGCGCAGTGGCAGCTGCTGCGGGCGGCGGCGCCGCGCGCGGCGGACGACCTGTTCATCGTCGGCGACCCGCACCAGCGCGTCACCGACACGCGGGTCGCGCTCGGCGCCGTCGGCATCCCGGCTGTCCAGTACACGCTCAAGGTCTCGCACCGGCTGCCGCAGGAGCTGCTGACGTTCGCGGTCCGGCTGCGCGGCGGCGGGCCCGCCGACGGGCTGGTCAAGGGCATGTCGGCGCTGTACGGGTTCCGGTCGGGGCGGTTCGGGCCGCGGCCGGTGGTCCGCGCGTACGAGAGCGAGGAGGCGGAGCTGGCCGGCCTGGAGCGCACCGTCGCCGACTGGCTCGACGAGGGCGTGCCCGCCGACCGGATCGCGGTCGGGGCGCGCAACCAGGGGCTGGTACGGGCCGCCAAGCGGGTGTTGCGGGACGTTCCGGTACGGGTGTCGACGTTCGCCAACCTCAAGGGGCTGGAGTTCGACAGGGTGGCGCTCATCGGCGTGGCCGAGGGGGTCGTGCCGGAGCGCCCTCCCGACGATCCGGGCGCCCGGGCCCGCGCGCTGCAACGGGAACGGAGCATGCTGTTCGTGGCGTGCACCCGGGCCCGGACGATGCTCTACATTTCGCATTCCGGAAGAGGTAGCCCTTTTCTGTCCTTCTGATCACATAGTCTGAACTGCGGATATCTATCGTTGCCGGTTGGACCCCAATGAACCTCAGTCTGAGCGACATCGCGCCACCACTGCGCTGGACCGCACCTGGCCAGATCGCACCGATCGCGGAGGAGCCACAGCTGCCCGAGGCATGGTGGCAGGCGATCCCGCTCGACCGGGCGTGCGCCATCGTGGGCACGCAGGTCGTGGCGGGCCGCCTCGCCGACCTCGCCGTGGCCTTCTGGGGGCATCTGGTGCTGGGCGACATCCTGCCGCTGCTGCGCTTCTCCGACCCCGCCGAGGCCGAGCGGACACCCGAGACGCTCGGCAAAGACGTGGTGCAGAAGCTGTTCGGCGGCGTGCTCGACCGGCTGCTCGAACCCGCGGCCGCGGTGGCCGCGCCCGTCCAGCAGGACAAGCCGCTGCCTGAGCTGGTCGACGCCCTGTTCGCGGCGCTGGACGAGCGGCAGCGGGCCATCGCCCGCGACCGGCTGTACGCGGCCGACCGGGCCACCCTGGACGAGCTGGCCCAGCGCTTCTCGGTGACCAGGGAGCGGATCCGGCAGATCGAGCGCGACCTGCGCGACCACGTGGAGCTGTGGCTCGCGGGGCCGGAGGCGGCGGCGCTGGTCGCGCACGTCACCTGGCTGCGCGGCCGGCTCGGCTCGGCCGCGCCCGCCGACGACCTGACGGCGGCCGTGCCGTGGCACCGCGCCGAGCTGCGCACGCTGGGCATCCCGGCCTGGCGGTTCGTGCGCACGCTGCTGACGGGCTACGAGCAGACCGACGGCTGGCTGATCGCGGGCGGCGCCGACGACCTGCGGGAGAAGACCCGCCAGCTGTTCGCCGACGGGCCGCACCCGCTCGCCGAGGCGGTGACCATGGTGACCCAGCTCGGCGTCCGCGAGGACGTGGCCGAGCGGTGGATACTCGCCGTGCCGCAGCTGCGGGTGCTCGACGGGCACGTGGTGCCGTGGCCGCGCAGCATCAACGACAAGGCGGAGGCGGTGCTGGCCGTCTCCGGGAAGCCGATGTCCCCGGAGGAGATCCAGGAACGCATCGGCGAGGACTACAGCCTCGTCGGCATCCGCAACCAGCTCACCGCCGACGACCGGTTCCTGCGGCTCGACAGGAACAAGTACGGCCTGACCCGCTGGGGCGGCGACCAGTACCTGGGCATCCGGGAGATGATCGTCAGGGAGATCGAGCGGGCCGGCGGCGAGGCCCCGGTCAGCACGATCGTGGCCAACCTGACCTCCCGCTACGACGTCAGCGAGAGCTCGGTGCGCGCCTACTCGGGCGGTCCCGGGTTCGAGCGCAGCCAGCGCGGCTGGATCCGGGTGGCGGGCACCTCGCCCTCCGGGGAGGCGGGCGCGTACCAGCCGCGCAAGGACGTCTCGGAGACCCGGCGCAGCTTCCGCAGCCGCGACGGGCGCTGGTGGCACCGGGTGGACGTGAACGCCGAGCACCTGCGCGGCTCCGGCTCGCCGCTGCCGACCGGGTTCGCCGCGCACCTGGGCATGGCGCCCGGCGGGTCGCTCACCGCCTCGACGCCCTCCGGCGACGTGGTCATCAGCTGGCACAACCAGCCGACGATGGGCTCGATACGCAACGTACTCGCCGATTTCAAGGCGAGCGAGGGCGACCACGTGTTCCTCACCGTCTCCGACGGCGGCGAGTTGCTCACCCGCTACCTGCCGGCCGCCCCTCCCGGGATGCCCGCGCTCAACCGGGCCCTCTACCTCATCGGCTACACCGCGCCGGTGAACTCCGAGCTGGAGGGGCTGCGGCTGATCGGCGCGCGGGTGGGGCTGCCCGAGACCGCCACCCGCGAGGAGGTCCTCGCCCGGCTGCGCGAGCGGGGTGACCGCGACATCCTCGGCTTCCTGGGGAGATGACGGCTAGGGTCGAGGCATGCTGCGGATCTACGACACGCTGACCGGGCAGGTCGAGGAGATCGCGCCCGCCCGGGGGCTGCGGATGTACGCCTGCGCGCCGCCCGTCCACCGCCGGGCGGACCTCGGCGACCTGCGCCCGGCGCTGCTGTCCGATCTGATCCGCCGGGTCCTGGAACGGCATCGGGTGCGCATGGTGGTCTGCCTGGGCGTCGACGACGTGGGCTGCCCGGCGGAGAGCGCTCGGGCGTACGAGGAGGCGTCCGCCCGCGACGCGGCGGCGCTCAACCTGCGCTCGCCCGAGCTGTCCCCGCGCGCCGCCGAGCATGCCGCCGAGGTGGTCGAGCTGGTCGCCGCGCTGGTCGAGCGCGGTCACGCGTACGCGGCCGACGGCGGCTGGGTGTTCTTCGACTCCGCCGGCTCTCCCTCGTACGGCGAGCTGTCCGGGGAGAAGGACCCGGACGGCGGGGATGCATTCCCCCACGACGGGGAGCGGTCCCCGCACGACGGCGGGGATGGATTCCCCCACGACGGGCCGGAGCGGCGGCGTCCGGCCGACTGGGTGCTGTGGCGGCCCGCGGACGGCGAGGCGGCCTGGGACTCGCCGTGGGGGCGCGGAGTGCCCGGCCCGCACGTCGCGTGCTCGGCGATGTCGTCGCGGCGGCTGGGCGACCGGGTCGACATCCAGACCGGCGGCACCGAGCTGATCTTCCCGCACCACGAGGCCATGCGCGCCCAGTCGGACGCGGCGGCCGGGCACGAGGTTGTCCGCCGCTGGGCGCACAGCGCAGGGCTGGCGCCGGGCGGCAGTGCGCCCGGTCCCGACGGGGTGACGCCCGGCGACGGGCCGCGGGAGCTCGCCGAAGTGGCGGAGGCCGGGCTCGACCCGCTGGCGGTGCGGCTGGCGTTCCTGCGGCACCACTACCGCGGCCCGCTGGACCTCACCTGGGACGTCCTGCGCGCCGCCGACGGCACCCTGCGACGCCTGCGCGCCCGGGTGGCCGAATGGTCGGAGTCGCCGAGCGCGCCGATGGCCGCCTCGTACGTCCGGCGGGCCGAGTCCGCGCTGGACGACGACCTCGACACCCCTGCCGCGCTGCGTGTCCTGGAGGAGCTGGAGCGCGACGACGCGGTGCCGCCGGGCGCGAAGTTCGAGTCGTTCCTGCACCTGGACCACGTCCTGGCTCTCGACCTGCCCGCCGACATCGGCAAGCCCCGGCCCTGAGCGGGCGGCCCGTCGCGGTGTGAGGTCGGGCGGACGGCATGGCAGGAGCCGTCCGCCCGGGATGGCGCCGTCCTGGTGCGGGGGTGTGGACGGTAGCGCGCCAAGCGAAACGATAGGCAGATCTCGGGTTGCATCTGGGTTGCGAGGTACCTCCCGGTGCGTGGAGGAAAACGCGGTGTGACGGCGGCGAGAGGAGTCGGCGGGGGCTGCCAAACTGGGTGCCAGCCCGGGGAGTATGGAGGTTTTCGTGAGGTTGAGGCCGTACGCGTGGATGCCGGGGCCGCTGCGGTGGTTCGCGCGGGTGGTTACCGTTCTCCTGGCGATCGCGCTGGTGCTCGCGGCGGTGCTCGTGATCACGGTGCGGCAGTCGTTCCCGCAGGTGGAGGGTACGGTCCGGCTCCCCGGCTTAACCGGGAATGTGGAGATTTATCGTGATAAATACGGAATCCCGCACCTCTACGCCGACACCGCCGAAGACCTCTTCATGGCCCAGGGCTTCGTGCACGCCCAGGACCGCTTCTGGGAGATGGACTTCCGCCGCCACGTGACCGCCGGCAGGCTCTCCGAGTTGTTCGGCGCGACGACCCTCGACAGCGACAAGGCCATCAGGACCATGGGCTGGCGCAAGGTGGCCGAGCAGGAGCTGCCCGAGCTGACCGAGCGCACCAGGCGCTTCCTCGACTCCTACGCCAAGGGCGTGAACTCCTGGACCGCCGCCAACCCCAACGCCTCCGACCGCAGTCTCGAATACTCGATTCTCAAGGCGCAGAACGGCGCCTACGACCCTGAGCCGTGGACCCCGCTCGACTCCGTCGCCTGGCTCAAGGCCATGGCCTGGGACCTCCGCTCCAACCTCGAGGACGAGATCGACCGCGCCCTGGCGCTCACCGCGCTGCCGCCGGAGCGGGTGGCCCAGCTCTACCCCGGCTATCCGTACGACGAGCACGAGCCGATCGTCACCCGGGGCACGATCGACCGGGAGCGCTTCGACCAGACCGCCGAGCCGCGCACCCGGCAGGACACGCGGACCGGCGCGCGGGCCCTCGCCCAGGCGGCGCGGGCGCTCGACGCGGTGCCCAGCACGATCGGCGCGACGGACCGGGAGGGCATCGGCTCCAACTCGTGGGTGGTCTCCGGCGAGCACACGAAGAGCGGCAAGCCGCTTCTGGCCAACGACCCGCACCTGTCGGCGCAGCTGCCCTCGGTCTGGTACCAGGTGGGCCTGCACTGCCGCGTGCCGAGCGAGGCGTGCCCGTACGACGTGACCGGGTTCTCGTTCTCGGGCGTCCCCGGCGTGATCATCGGGCACACCGACAAGATCGCCTGGGGGTTCACCAACCTGGGTCCCGACGTGGCCGACCTGTTCCTGGAGAAGGTCGACGGCGACACGTACCTCTACCAGGGCGAGCAGGTCCCGCTGGAGACCCGTCAGGAGCGGATCGAGGTGGCGGGCGGCGCCCCGGTCACCATCACCGTGCGCAGCACCCTGCACGGGCCGCTGGTCAACGAGGTCATGGGCGCGGTGGAACCGAGCGGCGAGGCCAACGCGGTGGCCCTGTCGTGGACCGCTCTCATGCCCGGCCGCACCGTCGACGCGATCTTCGAGCTGAACCAGGCGGGCGACTGGCACGAGTTCCGGGCGGCGGCCGCGCTCTTCGAGGTGCCCGCGCAGAACCTGGTCTACGCCGACACCTCGGGCACCATCGGCTACCAGGCGCCCGGCCGCATCCCCGTGCGCAAGTCGGGCGACGGCACCGTGCCCGTGCCCGGCTGGACCGGCGAGTACGACTGGAACACCGCGCCCATCCCGTACGACCAGCTCCCATCGGTGCGCAACCCGGCGGAGGGGTTCGTGGTCACGGCCAACAACGCCGTCATCGACCCCCGGCGCTACCGGCCGCACCTGACGGAGGACTGGTCGTACGGATACCGCTCGCAGCGCATCCTCGACCTGCTGCGCGAGGAGATCGGCAAGGGCCAGGTGGACGCCGCGACGATGGCGCGCGTCCAGCGGGACGACCGCAACCTGTTCGCCGGGACCCTGGTGCCCTCGCTGATGGCCGTGGACCTGGCCGGGCCCGCCAAGGAGGCCCGCGGGCTGCTCGACGGCTGGGACGGCGCCCAGGACGCGGGATCGGCCGCCGCGGCGTACTTCAACGCGGTCTGGCGGCACCTGCTGGAGCTGACCTTCCACGACGAACTGCCGGAGGGCGCCAGGCCGAACGGGGGCGACCGCTGGTACGAGGTCGTCGCCGGGCTCCTGCGCGACCCCGGCGACCCGTACTGGGACGACACCCGCACCGAGGGGATCACCGAGCGGCGCGACGACATCCTGCGCCAGGCCATGGCCTCGGCCTTCCAGGAGCTGTCGGACCTGCTCGGCGACGACGTGAAGGCGTGGCGCTGGGGCGACCTGCACGGGCTGAAGCTCACCCACGGCTCGCTCGGCACCTCGGGGATCGCGCCGATCGAGGCGCTGTTCAACCGGGGGCCGCTGGCCTCGGCGGGCGGCAAGGACGCGGTGAACGCCACCGGCTGGAACGTGCTGGAGGGGTACGCGGTCACGACGGTGCCGTCCATGCGCATGGTCGTGGACCTGGGTGACCTGGACGAGTCGCGGTGGATCAACCTGACGGGCGCGTCGGGGCACGCCTTCCACGAGAACTACTGGGACCAGGCGGAGCTGTGGGCCAGGGGCGAGATGCTGCCGATGCGCTCGGACGCGGGCTCGGTGACCAAGGCCGCCGTGCACACGCTCCGGCTCCGCCCCTGACCGTTCAGGTGGCGAAGGCGCGCGACTCGCCCACGGCCAGGTCCCACAGGCACTCGCGGGCCAGGCCGTGGGCGGCCCACTCCTCGCGGATCCACTCCAGGGGCCGCAGCAGCGGCTCACCGGACAGCACGAACGTGCCCCAGTGCATGGTGGCCATCCGGTGCGCGCCCACGTCCAGGAAGGCCCGCACGGCCTGCGGCGGGTTGACGTGGGCGGGCTCCATCGCCCACGGCGGCTGGTAGGCGCCGACCGGCATCAGCGCCAGGTCCAGGCCGGGGTGGCGGGCGCCGATCTGGGCGAGCCGCTCGCCGTAACCGGTGTCGCCGGCGAAGTACACCGACCCGCCGATCACCCACCCGCCCCACAGCGTCTTGCAGAAGTCGAAGAGCGTGCGCCTGCTCCAGTGGTGGGCGGGCACGAACTCGAAGCTCACGCCGCCGACGGTGGCCGACTCCCACCAGTCCAGCTCGATCACCTCGGTGAAGCCGCGATCGGTGAACCACTTGGCGAGCCCGGCAGGCACGAGCATCGGCGTCGTCCTGGGCAACCGGCGCACGGTGGGCCAGTCCAGGTGGTCGTAGTGGTCGTGGCTGATGACCACGGCGTCGATCGGCGGCAGGTCCTCCCAGTCCAGGCCGGGCATGCTCACGCGGGCCCGCACCCCGGGGATGCGCCGCGACCACACCGGGTCGGTGAGGATCGACAGTCCGCCCGTCCGGAGCAGGTAGGTCGCGTGCCCGACCCACGTCACGGACGTCTCCCCCCGCGCGACCGGAGGCAGCTCGCCGCCCGCCACGGGGATGCGGGCGGCCTCGCTCAAGTCAGGGGGGAAGGCGGTGTGCCAGGCGATGCTGAGCACCTCCCGCAGCCCCGACGGGGTGTCGGTGAGGCGGTCACGATAGCTCTCGGGTCTCTTCGGAGCACGGATGATCTGCGTCATGGAGATCCCCTGCCCCGCGTAATGGATCAGTCACGCGCGTGGAGGCTCACCTGCGCGTCCGCGCCAGCGGGGCTGCGCCCGCCGGTAGCCGCCCTCGTCCAGACCGGCGAGCCGTTCGAAGGGGTTGTACGACGCCTGGTCGCCGCAGACGATCACCGAGACCAGCATCGCCAGGAGGTACAGCGGGAGCATGGGCAGACCGGCGCACCAGGCCCACTGGGTGGCGTGCCTGCTCTCGTGACCGATCAGGGTCTCGTCGAGTCCGTCACGTCTGGTGATCACGACGTTTCCTACCGTGAACGCCCCGGCGATGGGGAAGCGGAAGCGGTAGCCGCAGGCGAGCACGAGCCCGTCCGGGCCGGATCGCCTGGTCGCGCCGCCGATCGCGGCGATGAGCAGGCCGAGTGGAGTGGTGAGATTAAGAAAATTGATGACTCGGCGGAACCGATATCGCCTGTCCATGCGTCTCAGTCTTGACCAATCTTGACAAATCGGAATAATGATCTGAGTCCTGAAATCTCCCAGAAGAGCAGGATTTATGAGATTCACCATCCTGGGCGCGCTGCTGGCTTCCGCGGCACTGGCCGGAGCCGGCGGAATCGCGATCACCCAGACATCAGCCACCGTCCCCTTACGCGTCGCCGACTCCCCAGCCGCCGCCGCGGCGGCGTTACCCGCCACCACCGCCCCGGGGGCGTACGTGGCGAAGACCGAGATCGTCGAGAGAGACGGCGTGACCTATCTGGACGTCGCCGTCACGTACGAGACCGCGGCCAAGTTCAGCGTCAGGCAGCGGGTCTGCAAGCGCAAGTCCTGCCGTACGGTGCGTGTCGGGCTCACGGTGGCCTCGGGCACGGGCGAGGCCGCCAAGCGGCTCGGCCGCGGCGACTACTGGCTGCGCGGCAAGCCGAGGATCAGGATGTGGCCGCTCCCCGGCCCCACGGTCACGGTCACGGAACCCCCGGTGACGGTCACGGAAACGGTCACCGAGACGGCCACGGCGACGGTCACGTTCACCTGTCAGCCCGCGCCTCCGACGGAAACGCCCACGTTGACGCCTACAGCGACGGTCGATCCCACCGTCGATCCGACAGTGGACCCGACGGTCGATCCCACCGTCGACCCGACCGTCGACCCGACCGTCGACCCGACAGTGGACCCGACCGTCGATCCCACCGTCGACCCGACGGTTGACCCGACCCTGGATCCCACCATCTCCCCGACCGTCGACCCGACGGTGGATCCGACTATCAGCCCGACCGAGATCCCGACATGTCCGGAGCCGACCGAGATCCCGACGGAGGTTCCCACCGACCTGCCGACTGACACCCCGACCGACACCCCGACCGATGTGCCCACGGACACCCCGCCCCCGACGGAGACCGTGACGCCACCGGCGCAGTGATCACGTTTCCCCGGCCCGGCGGCCTCCCTTCAGCCGCCGGGCCGGGAGAAACATATTGCTAAATCCAGTGAATTTCATATAGCGCGCGGCGACAGATCATTCACATGCCTGTCGCGCTATTAAGCAGCGCTTTCATCGGCCCTGCTGCACTTTACCCGGCGGAGCCGAGCCCTCTTCCGGATATCCGCGCAACAGCCACGATCCCCCCGACGAGGGCAACATCAGAAATGCCGCGACCGCGGCCACCATCCCGCCGTAGAGGTACACGTGCCCGGACGCGTCCCCGGCGATCACCAGATCCCCCGCGCCCAGCCTCAGCGAGAACGCCGACGACACCAGCACCCACCCGGCCGACGTGACGGCGGCGGCCGCGCGCCCGCCCATCAGCTTGCCCGCCCCCAGGGAGACACCGAAGATCAGCACCAGCCAGAGCACCGCGGAGACGACCGGGAGACCCGGCCACGCGCTGTGGGTGAATCCGCCCACCACGCCCATGACGACGCCCAGCACGAAGAGCATGCCGTAGGCGGCTCCCCCCAGCGCCGACTCGACCTGGCTGCGTTGCTCCATGTCGGTCGAGGTTAGTGGATGCCGGCGAACAGATCGTTCTCCCGCTGGTACGGCTCGCCGAGCCCTCCTGCCTCGACCGGAGGACCGGGCACGGCGGGCCCGCGCTCCCCGATGGCCAGCACGAAGTGCTCGACTCCCCGGATCTCCTGACCGACGTGGTTGGAGAGCGCGAACCACGGCTCGGACACCGTGATCTGCGTGTGGTGCGCGCGCATGGCCGCCGCCTTGTGGCCGAGCCAGGGCCGGGCGTCGATCTCCGTGGTGACGACCCCGTCGGGATCGCCGAACGGCATGTCGTCCACGCTCGCGACGGTGAACGGGGCGCCCGCCTCCAGCAGCGCCTCGTTGGACCGCGCCAGCACCGACCTCGGCGTGGCCGTGTGGTAGAACTTCGCGATCCGCCACGGCTCGCCCTCGCCGAATCCCGGGTCGGCCGCCAGCTCGAACGCCCGCCGGGAGACGCGGTGGGCCTGGATGTGGTCCGGATGACCGTAATGCCCGTTCTCGTCGTACGTGACGAGCACCTGGGGCCGCACCTCGCGGATGACCGCGACCAGCTCGCCCGCCGCCTCGTCGAGGTCGGCCCGCCAGAACGCGTCGGGCCTGTCGTTGGTGGCGACCCCCATCATCCCGGAGTCGCGCCAGCGCCCTGGGCCGCCCAGGAAGCGGTGGTCCTCGACGCCGAGCGCCTCGCAGGCGGCGGCCAGCTCACCGATCCGGTGGTCGCCGAGCACGTCGTCCTCCTCGGACGCCAGGTGCGAGAGCTCCACGGGGATGATCTCCCCCTCCTCGCCCAGCGTGCAGGTGACGAGCGTGACGTGGGCGCCCTCGGCGACGTAGCGGGCCATCGTGGCGCCGGTCCCGATCGACTCGTCGTCGGGATGGGCGTGCACGAGCAGCAGCCGTCGGTCAATCATGCTCCGAGCGTAACAACTGGCAGGATTGGGCCCATGAGTGAGAGCTTCCCGCGCCTGTCGGCCAGGACCCGCCGCTTCACCCTGGGAGTGCCCAGGGGCTTCACCATCTCCCCTGACGGCGCGCGGGTGCTGTTCCTGCGCACCAAGTCGGGCACCGACCCTGTGACGTGTCTGTGGGAGCTCGACACCGAGACCCACGTGGAGCGGCTGGTCGTCGATCCGCGCTCGCTCGACTCCGGCGACGAGGACCTGCCGCCGGAGGAGCGCGCCCGGCGCGAGCGCAGCCGCGAGCAGGCCGGCGGCGTGGTGTCCTACTCGACCGACGCGGAGGCCACCACGGCGGCGTTCGCGCTGTCCGGGGGCCTCTACGTGACCGACCTGGCCGCCGCGCGCACCCGGCGGCTGGAGACGGCGGGCGCGGTCATCGACCCCCGGCTCTCCCCCGACGGCCGCCGGGTCGCCTACGTCACCGGCGGCGCCCTGCACGTCCACGACCTGTCCACCGGCGACGATCGCGTGCTCGCCACCCCCGAGTCGGAGACCGTCACGTACGGTCTGGCGGAGTTCATCGCCGCCGAGGAGATGAGCCGCATGCGCGGCCACTGGTGGTCGCCTTCCGGCGACGCCCTCCTGGTGGAGCGGGCCGACGAGGCGCCGGTCCACACCTGGCACATCGCCGACCCGGCCAACCCCGGCCGGCCCCCGGCCGTCCAGCGCTATCCCGCCGCCGGCACGCCCAACGCCGTGACCGAGCTGTTCGTGCTGGGGCTCGACGGGTCCAGGGTCGCGGTCCCGTACGAGCACGAATACCTCGCGACGGCGGCGTGGGACTCCCACGCGCTGTCGATCGTGACGCTCTCCCGTGACCAGAAGACGATGCGCCTGCTCTCGGTCGACCCGGAGACCGGGAAGTCCACCCTTGTGCGCGAGGACACCGACCCGGCCTGGGTCGACGTCGTCTCCGGCGTGCCCGCCCACCTCGACGACGGCTCGCTGGTCTGGGTGGCAGCCGCCGACGGGGGCCACCGGCTGTTCGTCGGCGACCGCCCCGTCACCCCGCCCACCCTGCAGGTGCGCGCGGTGCTCGACGTCGACCACGACAGCGTGCTGTTCAGCGCCAGCGGCGACCCGACCGAGATCCAGCTGTGGACCTGGGACGGCCACTCGCTGCTGCCGGTCTCCACCCGGTCGGGCGTGTTCACCGGCCGGATGGCGGGCGGCGTCGGCGTGCTCACCGAGCAGAACCTCGACACCGAGGGCGTCTCCACCACCGTCGTGCGCCGCGACGGCGTGGCCGTCCCGATCCCCTCCTACGCCGAGCGTCCCGGCCTCGACCTGCGCGTCTCACTCGGCCGTTCCGGCCGTCGCGAGCTGGCGACCGCCGTGGTGCTGCCCTCCTGGCACGAGCCGGGCTCGCGGCGGCTGCCGGTCCTCATGGATCCGTACGGGGGCCCGCACGCCCAGCGGGTGCTCAACAGGCGCGGCGGCTACCTGGAGAGCCAGTGGTTCGCCGAGCAGGGGTTCGCCGTGGTCGTGGCCGACGGGCGGGGCACCCCGGGGCGCGGGCCCGCGTTCGAGCGGGAGGTGCTCGGCGACCTGGCCACGCCCGCGCTGGAGGACCAGGTCGACGCTCTTCATGGGGTCGCCGAGCAGTACCCCGACGACCTCGACCTGGAGAAGGTGGCGATCCGCGGATGGTCGTTCGGCGGCTTCCTGGCGGCGCTCGCGGTGCTGCGCAGGCCCGACGTGTTCCACGCGGCGGTGGCGGGGGCGCCGGTGACCGACTGGCGGCTGTACGACACCTGCTACACCGAGCGCTACCTCGGGCATCCCGACGAGCAGCCTGAGGTGTACGACACGTCGTCGCTGTTCGGCGACGCGGCCAAGCTGGAGCGGCCGCTGCTGCTCATCCACGGGCTGGCCGACGACAACGTGGTGGCGGCCCACACGCTGCGCCTGTCGTCGGCGCTGCTGGCGGCGGGCCGGCCGCACACCGTGCTGCCGTTGTCCGGCGTCACCCACATGACGCCGCAGGAGATCGTGGCGGAGAACCTGCTGCTGCTCCAGGTCGACTTCCTGAAGAAGTCGCTGCACCTGTAGCGGGATGACAGACCACGGTCTGATTCGGCCCTCCTGAAACCAGACCGTGGTCCGATGTGGCAGGGCGGGGCGTTCGGCCATCGTGATCGGCATGCTGAAGTCAATCGCGATGGCCCTGACGCTGGTTTTCTCGGGCGGCGCGCCCGCACAGGAGACGGCCCCACTCGACTGGGCCCCGTGCCCCGATGACAAGATCGGCATGGAGTGCGCCGACCTGCGGGTGCCGGTCGACTGGTCCACGCCCGATGGGCGGCAAATCACGCTCAAGCTCGGCCGGCTCAAGGCCACCGGCCGGGCCGAGGGCTCCGCGCTCGTCGCCTACGGCGGCCCCGGCGCCCCCGGCATCGCCTACACCGAGCCGATCGTCGACACCTGGGCCGGGCTGCGCAAGCGGATGCACGTCGTGGTGTGGGACACCCGCGGCTACGGCGAGCAGTTCCGCGGCCGGAGCACGGGCCTGCCGTGCGTCTGGACCCGCGTCCCCATCCCTGCCGCGCCGCGCGACGACGCCGAGTGGGGGCGCCTGTCCGACACCAACCGCGGTCTCGCCGAGGCGTGCCGCCACAAGGACCCCGAGCTGTTCGCCAACATGAGCTCCGCCGACCACGCCCGTGACATGGAGGCGATCAGGAAGGCGCTCGGCGACGGCGGGCTCAACTACTACGGCGCCTCCTACGCCGGCTTCTACGGCCAGGCCTACGCCCGCCTCTTCCCCGGCCAGGTCCGCACCATGGTCCTCGACGGCACGTGGAACCACAGCCCGGCCGACTGGGGCAAGGAGGTGGAGGCGATGGCCAGGAGCAACGAGCGGTCGCTGACCCGCTTCTTCGACTGGTGCGCCACCGGCGGCTGCCGCGACGTCCCCCGCAAGTGGCGCTCATTGGTCGCCGGGGCCGACCGCGAGCCGGTCCGCGCCGCCGACGGCGTCGCCTACACGGGCCGCGACCTGCGCTCGTTCGCCGTCTCCTCGGCTCGCCAGGGCCGCGCCGCCTGGCCGGGCCTGGCCGAGGCGATCCGCAGGGCCCACGGCGGCGACGCCTCGGCCTTCCTCCCCACCCGCGGCGCCCGCTACCCCGACCAGGCCACCGGGGTCACAGAGTGCACCGACTGGCCGCGCCCCACGAGCCGGTCCGCCCTCGACGCCATGACCGCCCGCCTGCGCAAGGCCGCCCCCAACGCGGGCGCCGCCAACACCATGGCCACCGCGGGCCTGGCCTGCGTCGGCTGGCCCGTCCCCGTCACCAACCCGCCCGCCCCACTGCCCAAGACCCTCCCGCCCCTCCTGGGCGCCGGCGCCTGGGGCGAGTCCGACGCGGTCACCCGAGCCATGAGCACGGTCCCGGGCAGCGTCACCATCACCCACGACGGCCCCGGCCACACCCTCTACACCTCCAACCCCTGCGCCCGCACCCACATCGACCGCTACCTCACCGACAAGACCCTGCCCCCGACCCCGGCGAAGTGCTGACGGCGGGCCCATGGGCGCAGCCGTCAACCGCGGCTCACCGCCAGACGGCGGATCGAGACCTGGGGCCTTGACTCTGACCAACGGACGACTTCTATCCACAGGATCCGGCATGCTCATAATCGAACAAGTTTCAATAGCAGGCCGAACGAGGAGGCACGGACTGTGACGTGGCCAGTGCCTACACTGGGAATCGTGTCGGTTCCTTCGCCTCTCCGCGGCCCCGCGGCGGCCATCGCCTATCTCCTGGCGGCCGCACGGACCAACGGCATGCGCGTCAACCGCACCAAGCTGGCCAAGCTTCTCTACCTGGCCGACCTCCGTGCCGTCGAGCGTGGCCTCCCTCCGGGCTCTGGTGCGGAGTGGCGCTGGCGTCACTACGGCCCCCACAGTCTTCGTCTCGGCGAAGTGGAGCGCGATCTGCGCGAGGCGGGCGTCATCCTGGTGGAAGAGAGCGCCGACCCGTTCGGCGGCAACCGTGAGAGCGTCGTTCACCTGGTGGACGCACCGCAGCTGGCCATCGACGCGGAGTTCGCCCGGATCGTCGACGGCGTGCTGTCCGACTACGGGCGATGGTCCGCAGGTCAACTCCGCGACCTCACCTACCAGACGCCTCCCATGCAGGAGGCCGTCAAGCAGCACAGACGGGAAGCGCGCCTCGATCTGGCCGGCGGACCGCCACTACCCGATCTGGGATCGGGCCTGGCTCGCCTACGCCAGTGGGCCAAGGACCATCCCCTACCCGGCGACGAACCCGGCGGCGTCGAGGACCTCCTCGAAGAGAGCCAGGACCTCGCCGAACCCCGCGCAGAGGCGACCCGGCACCTACTGGAGGAATAGTGCCGGCTCCCTACGTGGCCGGAGGCGTCTACCTCGTCAGCGATAAGACTCTCCGTCTCATCCCTGAGGAAGAGCGGGTTGTGCACGACGAACGCCGCCCCGTGGTCGTGGTCACCGGCGGGCAGTCCAACGGCGACCCCGACTGGCCGTTCGTCCTCGTCTGTCCTGTTTCGAGCTCGACTTCGCGGCGGACCCGATTCGACGTGCAGCTTGCCAGGGGCCAGGGCGGCGTGATCAAGAAGTGCTGGATCCGGGTTCCCGCGGTGCAGCCTCTCATGAAGTCCGTGCTGGAAGATCGGACCGGCACTCTGGACGAGGACGTGCTGACGCAGATACAGGGACGGCTGGCCCAGTATCCCGGCCTGCTCGGCTGACCTTCCGGCGGTCAACAGCAGTTCATGGCTAAGGCGGGCTGAGCGGACCGTCAGGCACGCTCAGTCCGAGGGGGTTCTCCGAAGGGTTCTTCGTTCATGCCGGACAAAACGAGATGAACTGAACGCCCTCGACCGAAGCACCACCTCGGACCTCAGCACCGGCTCAGACCGGAGCGCGGTCCGAGGTGCCGTGCCAGCTTTGCCAGAGAGCGGCGTAGGAGCCGCCTTCCGCCACCAGCTCGTCATGGGAGCCCAGTTCGATGATCCGTCCGTCCTCCACCACCGCCACCCGGTCCGCGTCATGAGCCGTGTAGAGCCGGTGGGCGATGGCGATGACCGTGCGCCCGTCCAGCACCGCCGCCAGCGAGCGCTCCAGGTTCCTGGCGGCCCGCGGGTCGATCAGCGACGTGGCCTCGTCCAGCACCAGCGTGTGCGGGTCGGCGAGCACGAGCCTGGCCAGCGCGAGCTGCTGCGAGTGCGCGGGCGAGATCGCCAGTCCGCCGGAGCCGACCTCCGTGTCCAGCCCGTCCGGCAGGCCGAGCACCCAGTCCAGGGCGTCCACGGCCGCGAGCGCCTCACGCACCGCCTCCTCGTCGGCGCCGGGCCTGGCGATCACGAGGTTGTCCCGCAGGGTGCCCTTGAACACGTGGTGCTCCTGGGTGACCAAGGCGACGTGCCCGCGCAGCTCGTCCAGCGGCAGGTCCACCAGCGGCACGCCGCCGACCGAGACGGTCCCGGCGCCGGGGCCGTGGATGCCGGCGAGCAGTCTGCCGAGCGTCGACTTCCCCGCGCCCGACGGCCCCACCATGGCCAGCCGCTCGCCGGGCCGCACGGTCAGCGACACGTCGTGCAGCACGTCCCGCCCTTCCCGGTAGGCGTAGCGCACCTGGTCGGCGCTCAGCAGCTCACCGGCGGGCCGGACGCCGGAGGGCTCGCGGTCGTCGGGCACGTTCGCGACCCCGAGCAGTCGCGCCATGGCAGCCCCGCCCACCTGGAGTTCGTCGATCCACATGAGAAACCGGTCGAGCGGGTCGACGAGCTGCTGCGCGTAGAGCGCGGCGGAGGTGACCTGCGCCAGCGTCACCCACTCGGCGCTATAGAGGAAGCCGCCGACGAGCAGCGTCGCCACGAGCGGCACCACATAGCCCAGCTCCACCGACGGAAACCAGACGGTGCGCAGCCCGAGCGTGTAGCGTTCGGCGGCGAACGAACCGGCGATGTCGCGGTCGGCCCGCTCGCGCCGCCGCCGCTCCAGGCCGAGCGCCTCCACGGCCCTGGCGCCCTCGACGGTCTCGGCCAGCCCTTCGGTCATCTCCGCGTACGCGGCGTTCTCGCGAAGATAGCCGTCCCTGGCCCGCCGGAGATACCAGCGGGTGGAGAAGAACAGCAGCGGTGCGGCCAGCAGCATCGGCAGCATGAGCAGCGGGCTGACCAGAACGATCGCGCCCATGGTGATGACGAACGTGACGACCGCGATCAGGGTTTCCGGCACCGCGTGCCGCACCGTCCTCGACAGCGAGTCGACGTCGCGCGACGTACGGGTGAGCAGGTCGCCGGAGCCGGCCCGTTCCACCGTCGACAGCGGCAGGGCCAGCACCCTTTCGACGAACTCCTCGCGCAGCTCCGCCAGCACCTTCTCGCCCAGCCGGGCCGAGGCCAGCACCGCATACCTGACCAGCACGCCCTGCAGCAGCAGGAACCCCGCGACCCCGGCCGCGAACAGCACCACGTTCACCGCGACGCCTCGTTCGACGTCCTCGACCAGCATGCCGAGCTGCCACGGCACCACCAGCCCGGCGACGGCGGCGAGCGCGTGCAGGGCGAGGGCGGTGGCGAGCCGCCGCGGATACTTCAACGTCAACCGCCGCGCGTAGGCGCGCACCTGCTTCCGATCGGCGACCGGAAGAATCTCGCGGGCCATCCCCGTCACCCCTCCCCTCTCAGCTCGACATCCACTTCTCGTCCCACTCCCTGCCGGCCCCCACCCGATCCCTCAGACTCCCTGCCGGCCCCTCGACCTGATCCCTTAGACTCCCCGGCCGGCCTTTCCACCCGATCCCTCAGACTCCCGGCCCGGCCTTCGTCCTAACCCACCCCATCCGGCCTCCGCCGAGGCCGAGGCCGGCCCCTGCCCTCACGCCGAGCCGCCCCGTCCCGGCTCCGCAGCCAACCTCCAGCCGTTCACCCGGAGTCACCCCGTCCCGCCTTCGCAGTCACCGCGCCCACCGCTCACGCGAGCCGACCCGCCCCGCCTTCGCCGTCGCCGCTCTCCCGTTCACCCGGAGCCACCCCGTCCCGTCTTCGCAGTCACTGCTCCCGCCGTTGCACCCGGGGCCACCCCGTTCCATCTCCGCACTCACCGCTCCCCCGTTCACCCGGAGCCACCCCGTCCCGCCTTCGCAGTCACTGCTCCCGCCGTTCACGCGGGGCCGACCCGCCCTGCCTCCGCCGTCACCGCTCCCGCCGTTGCACCCGGAGTCACCCGAGCCCATCTCCGCACTTACCGCTCCCCCCGTTCGCCCGATGCCGCCCTGTCCTGTCTCCGCTCTGCGTCGGGCTCCTCCTGCGGACACGTTGCCTCCCGACGTGCGACCCTTCGCCTCCCGGGGGCCGTGCCGCCCGCGCAGTCCTTGGTCGGGGGCCTTTTCTCCTCTTCGCCGCTGATCCCTTCAGGACCACCTTTGGAGGTCCGAAACTCCGAAGGGTGCGGGATCTCGTCAGGTCTCCCCTCTCGTGACCGTGGCCGCGTATGCCGGGCAGGTGGTCAGGAGGTCGCGGTGGGTGCCCTCCGCCTGGACCCGGCCGTCCTCGACGTAGATCACGTGATCGACCCGACCCAGCACCAGCGGGCTGGTCGTGCAGACCAGCGTGGCGCGGCCACGTCGCGCCGCCGCCAGCCGGTCGGCGATGCGCGCCTCGGTGTGGGCGTCGACGGCGCTGGTCGGCTCGACGAGGATGAGCACCTCGGGGTCCGCCAGCAGCGCCCGGGCGAGCCGGAGCCGCTGCTGCTGGCCGCCGGAGAACTCCCGCCCCGCCTCAGCCACCTGCGCGTCGAGCCCGCCGGGCAGCGCCTCGACGATGTCCTCCGCGCACGCCGCGTGCAGGGCCCGGCTGATCAGCTCGGGGGTCGCGGTGCCGCGTACGTCCAGCTCGGCCCGGAGGGTCCCGGTGAACAGGCGGGCGCCGTTGTCCGCGACCAGGACGCGCGCCCGGACCTCCTCCACCGGCAGCGACGCCAGGTCGGCGGAGCCGAACGTGACGTCGCCGTCGGAGTAGCGGCCCAGCCGGTCGGCGATGGAGATGGCGTCCTCGGGCCGGGCCGCGGCGAGCGCGGTGAGAGAGCCGGGCTGCAGGGTGACACCACTGTGGCTGTCGCGCAGCACGCCGCCCGCGGTGCTGCCCGTGCCGCCGGTCACCTCCGGCTCGATCGACAGGATCCGCACCACCCGGCGGGCGGCGACGTGTCCCTTGGTGAGCCGGTCGGCCGCCTCGGTGATCGTGCGCATCGGCGCGACCAGGAAGACCGCGTACGCGTAGAAGGTGACGAGCTGGCCGACGGTGATCCGGTCGTCGACGGCGAAGGCCGCGCCGACGCTGGTCACGAGCGCGATGAGCAGGCCGGGCAGCACGATCTGGGCGCCTTCGAGCAGCGACTCCACCCGGGCGACGCCGACGCCCGCGTGGCGGGCCCGCTGCGACTCCTCCCGGTAGCGCTCCGCGAACACCTGCTCGCCGCCGATGCCGCGGAGCACCCGCAGCCCGGCCACGATGTCGGCGGACCTGGTGGCCAGGTCGCCGGTCAGGTCGCGCTGATGTTTCTGCCTGCGGTGCAGGGGCCGCAGCAGCGGCCCGACGGCCGCCGTCATCACGGGCACGCCGATCAGCACCATGAGCCCGAGTACGGGCGAGGTCGAGATGAGGATCACGGTGACCGCGACGATCGCCACGACGGACCCGGTGCCGCGCAGCAGGATGTCCATGGAGCTGCCGATGTGCGCGATGTCGGAGTTGCCGACGCTGACCACCTCGCCGGTCGACAGGCGCTTCGACAGGGTGGCGCCGAGCCTGGCCGCCTGCCGGGTGGTGAGCTGGACCGTGCGGTAGGCGGCCGACAGCCAGTTGTAGACGGCGAACCGGTGCCGCATGATCCCGGTGAACGCCTGCACCAGCCCCAGCCCGAGCAAAATGCCCGACCAGGCGAGCAGCGCGCCGGTGTCCTTCAGCCTGAGCGCGTCGATGCCCATGCCGAGCGCGGCCGGCACCAGCGCCTGCGCCAGCCACCAGGTGGTGGCGAAGGCGATGCCGGCCAGGAGGGCGCGGCTCTGCCGCCGCGCGTTCCACCACAGATAGCGGAACGGGCTGCGGATGTCGGGCAGGCCGGGGTCGGCGTCAGGAAGGGAGCGCATAGCCAGTCAACAGTGGCAAAGTCCCTGGTTGATCGGCAATTGATTTATCCCGCAGCGTGTCGATCACCCGACGTTTCGTACAAGATGGGTCAGTCTGGGCGTGCCCCCTCACACCGACCTCAGGAGTACGCCACAATCGTCTCTCGTGGAGCACGGGTACACCAACAGCACGGTCGGAGACGGCGCTCTCGTCGTCAAGTGCTACCAGGGGCCCGACGCCGCCGTCCGGCTCCGGACGGAGGCGCGGTTCCTGCGGCGGCTGCGCAGACGGATGCCGGTGCCGAAGCTGCACGCGGTGACCGACACGAGCGTGAGCATGCACTACATCCCGGGCGTCCACGGTCAGGACCTGCTCGACGAGGGTCACCCTGTCGAGGTGCTCGCCGAGTGCGGCCGCGCGCTGTCCCGGCTGCACCGGATGGGGTTCGTGCACGGCGACTACGGGCCTCAGAACATGCTGTTCGACCCGGAGACGTTCAAGGCGGTGGCGATCCTCGACTGGGAGTGGGCGCATCCCGGCCGGCCGGTGGAGGATCTGGCGTGGTGCGAGTGGATCGTGCGCGCCCACCATCCGGAGCACGTTCCCCACCTGCGTCACTTCTTCGAGGCGTACGGGGGGCCGGTGCCGTCGTGGGAGGAGCGTCACGCGGCGATGCTCAACCGCTGCCGCAACCTGCTGGACTTCGCCGCGCGGTGGGAGCCGGGCGGCGAGGGCGAGAAGCTGTGGCGTCAGCGGATCGACGACACCGCCGACTGGGTCGCCTGACCGTTCCGGCCTCACCGGCCGCGGCAGCCGTCCGGCTCCGGCCCGGCTCATTCAGCCTTCCCTGGGCGTGACCACCGGCTCGCGAATCCCGAAGAGCGTTTCCAGGTCGGCGAGGAGCACGTCGCCTCGGGCGCGGGCCGCCTCGATGAGATCCCGGTGGAATCCCGTCAGCGAGAAGATCGCGAGCGTGGCGGCCGAGGTGTCGTGACCGTGCTGTGAGAGCAGCCCCGCGAGCATGTCCAACCGGTCGAGATCGGCCATGCCCCCCTTGGTGATCGTCGCCTTCGCCTCGCCGACGAGGCCGACGACCGCTCGCCCGCCTCGCTTGTCCAGCGCGATGACGTCGATCTCGTGCCTGGCCCGTCCCCTCCCGTCGTTGACCACGGTCGAGGTGATCTGACCTGCGGCGCCACGCAGCGCGGTGGCCGTCTGACCCCGCAGCCACCCCCTGGCGCACTCCTCGAAGTGCGGGCCGAGGATCCGGGAGTCGAAGGCGGGTCGCGCCCTGCGCCAGGCCTCCGCTCCCTGTCCGGTCTCCACCAGGTCGCGCTGCGGCACGGTGATCAGGTTGTGGAACCGTACGATGGGGTCGACCACGCTGATCACCGGACGGCGCTCCCACAACGGATCGCTGTCGTACCGCAGGTAACCCGCGGTGACCAGCGCCTCGATGGGGCAAGTCAGCGACGTACGCGACAGTTCAAGCAAGCCGCCGATCTTGCTGGGACTCGTCGCCCCACCGGCTACCGCGTTGATGATCGCGTAGTGCAGGGAGCTGCCGGTGAAGCGGGGATCCTCGCGGAGCAGATACTCGCTCTCGCTCTCCGAGAACAGCGCCTGGCTGGAGTCGAGAGCCGTGGCCGCGACCCAGTCGTCCACCTCCGCGAGAGACTGCGGCGGTGGCACGTTGGCCAGGTTGCGGTAACCCGGGGAGCCGCCGTAGACGGCGTGCACCCGCAGGGCCGCGTGCGGATCACCGATGCCCCAGTGGCGAGCCATGGTGGACAGTTGAACGGATGCAGCCGCAGGTCGACGGCGGCGCGACCGCGGAGCGCCTTGGTGCCGGACAACAGTTCGTTCATCACCGAGAGCGCCGAGCCGCATACGATCACCCGACCGCCCTCCGACCCCTCCCCCGCCTGCGACCGGTCATAGAGCAGTTGCAACAGGCCGGGCAGTTCCGGAGAGTGCGCCATCCAGTACGGCAACTCGTCGATCACCAGCAACCCACCCCGGCCCGCTGTCAACTCGATGGCCGTGGTCAGGAGGGTCTCCCAACCGGCGTCCGCCATGAGCCCGGGGTCGATGCCCGCGTACCGCGCGATCTCCGTCGCGAACCGCCGCCTGGCGAGGACCACGCCCTCTTCCACGACCGCCGTGACGTAGAGACCATGCGCGGTTTCGGCCAGGGCGCGCAGCAGGTAGCTCTTCCCCACCCGCCGCCTGCCGGACACCACGGCCAGCCGCAGCCGGCGATCCGGGTGTGCTCGAGAAAGCTGGTCAACGCCGACCATTCCATCTCGCGGGCCAGTACCCGCTGGGGCTTCTGCATCGTGTGCCACCTCATTTGTACGCTCTGAAACGTACTCATTAAGTCACGCGGCCCCATCGGCGATTTCGCCGACTTTACAGCTGGGCCCTTTTCCGGTTGACAAACGCGAGTCACACTCTGGTCATGTCAGAGGGGCTGCATGGCCGAGCCGCCGAGCTGGACGCCGTGCGGCTGCTGCTCGACGCGGCGCGGGCCGGCGACGGCGGCGCGCTGGTATTGGCGGGACCGCCGGGTATCGGCAAGACCGCCGTGCTCGGCCGGGCCGCGTCCATGGCCGGTGGGTTCGCCGTCCTGCGCGCCCGCGGGGTGCCGCAGGAGTCGCGGCTGGCCGGGTCCGGGCTGCACGCGCTGCTGCGGCCGGTGGCGCGGCTGGTCCGGTCGCCGGTGCTGGCGCGGGCGCTGCGGCGGGGCACGGCCGGGGACGGGATGGCGTTGCCCGCCGCGGTGCTGGAGTTCCTGGCCGAGCTGGCGGCGGCCGAGCCGGTGCTGGTGTGCGTGGACGATCTGCACCTGCTCGACGAAGTCAGCAGGGAGGCGCTGTGCTTCGCTGCCAGGAGGGTGGCGGGCGAGCGGATCGCCTTGCTGCTGGCGGTGCGGGACGCGGCCGGGCTGCCGGAGGACGTGCCCGTACGGGTGCTGGAAGGGCTGGATCCCGCCGCGTGCCGGGCGCTCGCCCACGAGCTGGCGGCGGGCGCGCTCCCCGACGACCTGCGCACCTGCCTGGCGCGACTGGCCGGAGGCAACCCGCTGGCCTGGCGCGAGCTCGTCGGATCGCTGACGCCCGAGCAGCTCGCCGGGCTGGCCGCGCCGCCCACGGGCCTCCCGCCGGGCGGGCGTCTGCACCGCGCGCACGCCGAGCGGCTGGCCCGGCTCCCGGAAGCCACCCGGTTCCTGCTCCTCCTGCTCGCCGCCCATCCGGGGCTGAACGCCGAGACTCTCCGCCGGCGACCCGCCCAGGAGTCCGGCGCCGAGGCGCGGCTGCACCGCGAACTCCTGGCCGCCGGGCCGCCCGCCGTCCTGGCGCCGGCCGAGCGCGCGGGATTGATCAGGGCGGCGGGCGGGCGGTACGGGTTCGCGGACGAGACGGTGCGTGCCGTCGCCTACGCGGAGGCGCCGCCAGCCCGCAGGCGCGCGGCGCACGCCCTGCTGGGCAGGCTCCTCGACGGCGACCGGCACCGGCTCGCCCGCGCCTGGCACCGCGCGCACGCCCTGGACGGGCCGCCCGATCAGCTCGCCGCCGAGCTGGCCGCCGCCGCGTCCGCCGCCACCGCGCGGGGTTACCCGGGCAGGTCCGCCGCGTACGAGCACGCCGCCGAGCTGACCGGCGTCGAGGAGCGCAGGACGGAGTGGCTGGCCGCGGCCGCCCGCCACGCCTGGGTGTCCGGTGACGTGCCCCGGGCCAGGTGGCTGCTCGCGCAGCCGAGGCACCCTCTGGAGGGCCAGGCCCAGCTCATGCGCGGCAGGCTGGAGCTGTTGAGCGGTCACGCCGACAGCGCCAGGGACAAGCTGCTGACCGCCGCCTCCTGCCTGGTGCAGCGCGACCGGATCGACGGCGTCAAGGCGCTGCTGCACGCGGCCGAGGCCAGCTATCTGACCGGCGACATCCGTACCTTCCACGCCATCGCCGGGCAGGTCGCCCTGCTGCGCCGTCCCGACGACTGCGCGAACGCGCAGCTCATGTTCGAGTATCTGCAGGGGATCGCCGCCACGTTCAGCGGCGACCATCGCGCGGCGGCGGGGCCGCTGCGGCGGGTGGTGCGGCTCGCCCCGGCGGTGCGCAGCCCCGTCCCGCTGGTGTGGGCGTGCGTGGCGAGCCTGCTGCTGGGCGAGGACGCGACCGCGCTGGAGCTGTCGGCGCGCGCGGTCGACACGGCGCGCCGGCGCGGCGCGGTCACGCTCGTGCCGCAACTGCTGGAGTCGGTGGTGCAGGCGCACTTCTGGCTGGGCCGCTACCCGTCGGTGGCCGCGCACGCCGCGGAGGGGCTCCGGCTGGCCGAGGCGTCCGGCCAGCCCAACGCCGCCGCCCAGCATCTCGCCTGGCTGGCGCACGCCGACGCGGTGCAGGGCGACGCCGACGCCTGCCGCGACCGCGCCCACCGCGCGCTCGACCTGGCCGAGTCGCACGGCCTGGGCATCGCCGGCGCCCTCGGCACCTGGGCGCTGGCCCACCTCGACCTGGCCGCCGGCAGGCTCGCCGACTCCGCCGCCCGGCTGCGCGGGCACCGTGACAACGACCATGTCGTCGTACGGGTCATGGCCAGCCCGCACTTCATCGAGGCCGCGGCCCGTACAGGCGACGACCGGCGCGCCACGGCGGCGCTGCGGGTGCTGGAGCGGTGGGCCGGGAGTACGAGCAGCCCGGACCGGCGCGCGCTCGTCGCGCGCTGCCGGGCGCTGCTCGCCGCGCCCGGCGAGGCGGGCGAGCGTTTCCAGGAGGCCCTGGAGCTGCACCGGCAGGGCGCGTGCCGGTTCGAGACGGCGCGCACCCAGCTCCTGTACGGGGGCGCGCTGCGCAGGGAACGCCGGCCGGGAGCCGCGCGGGAGCACCTGCACGGCGCGCTGGAGACGTTCGAGCGGCTGGGGGCGCGGCTGTGGAGCGAGCGGGCCCGCGCCGAGCTGCGCGCGGCCGGCGAGACCGTGGCCCGCCCGGCGCCCGGCGGCGGCCCCGAGCAGGTGCTGACGCCCCAGCAGCTGCGTATCGCCCGGCTGGTGGCGGAGGGCGCGACGAACCGGGAGGTGGCCGCCCAGCTCTTCCTCAGCCCCCGCACCGTCGACCATCATCTGCGCAACGTGTTCGCCAGGCTGGGCGTGCGGTCCCGGGTGGAGCTGGCGCGGCTGCTGTTCTGACACCGGCGATTCACGCGATGCGGGGACGCGCCGCCCGGTCTGACAATGGCGGCGTTCGCACCCCCCACAGATGGAGTTGCCGACGTGTATCCCCGCAACGCGATCGCCAGACTCGCCGTGGCCGCAGCCCTCGCCTGCGGCGCCCTCACCCTGGCCCAACCGGCTAGCGCCGCCGGACCGTTCGAGCGCGGCCCGAACCCGACGGACTCCCTCCTGGAGGCGAGCCGCGGCCCGTTCAGCACCTCGGACCAGTCCGTGTCCTCGCTCGTGACCGGGTTCGGCGGCGGTCGCGTCTACTACCCGAACGACACCAGCCAGGGCACGTTCGGCGCGATCGCCATCTCGCCCGGCTACACCGCCTCCTGGTCGAGCCTGTCGTGGCTCGGCCCGCGGATCGCCTCGCACGGCTTCGTGGTCATCGGCATCGAGACCAACAGCCGCTACGACCAGCCGGCCAGCCGCGGCCGCCAGCTCCTGGCCGCGCTCGACTGGCTGGTGGAGGACAGCCCGACCGCGGTGCGCAGCCGCATCGACCCGTCGAGGCTGGCGGTGGCGGGCCACTCGATGGGCGGCGGCGGCAGCCTCGAAGCCGCCGACGACCGCCCCAGCCTGCAGGCGGCCGTGCCGCTGGCCCCGTGGAACCTGACCAAGAACTGGTCGGGCGTCCGCGTCCCCACGATGATCATCGGCGGTGAGAACGACTCGGTCGCCTCGGTCACCACCCACTCCCAGCCGTTCTACGAGAGCATCCCCGCCTCGTCGGAGAAGGCGTATCTGGAGCTGAACGGCGCCAGCCACTTCTTCCCGCAGACCACCAACACCACGATGGCCAAGTCGATGGTCGCCTGGCTGAAGCGCTTCGTGGACGACGACCTCCGCTACGACCCCTTCCTCTGCCCGGCCCCCCGGGGCACCGCCATCGAGGAGTATCGCGACACCTGCCCGCACAGTTGACCCGCTCTTCGACGGCCTCCCCACCCCGGGGAGGCCGTCAGGCCGGCCTGCGCTCCACGAGGTGCTCCGTGGCCGGTGCGGGCGAGCGGAGCACGGTCACCGCGACCACGAGGGCCGTCAGCAGCAGGGCGGCCGCGATGCCGAACGCCAGCCGGTAGCCGCCGGTGAGGGCCGCCGCGTCCGTCATGCCCCGGGCCAGCAGGTCTCCCGTGCGGGACGCGGCCATCGTGGACAGCACGGCCACGCCCAGCGCCATGCCGATCTGCTGGGTGGTGTTGAACAGGCCCGAGGCGAGCCCCGCGTCGTCGGCCCTGGCGGCCGACATGCCGAGCGTGGCCAGCGCGGGCAGCACCAGCCCGCCCCCGGCGATCAGCAGCATGGCCGGCAGCAGGTCGGTGACGTACGACGCCTGGACCGGCACCCGGGAGAGCCAGCCCATCGCGGCCATCAGCAGTGCCAGGCCGGCGATGAGCACGGCACGCGCCCCGAACCGCTCGTTCAGCCGTGCGGAGAGGAACAGCGAGATCCCGCCGATCGCGACCGCCGCGGGCAGCATGGCCAGCCCTGTCTCCAGCGCGCTGTAGTCGAGGACCTTCTGCATGTAGAGCGCGACGAGGATCTGGAAGGCGAACATGGCCGAAAGGCCCAGCATCTGGGTCAGGTTCGCGCCGGAGACGTTGCGGGAGCGGAAGACGCGCAGCGGCATGAGCGGGGTGCGGGCCGTGGCCTGGCGGACGAAGAAGCCGGCCAGCAGGGCGACCGACAGCGCGCCCAGGCCCAGCGTGTGGGCCGCCGCCCAGCCGTACTCCTCGATCTTGATGACGGTGTAGATGCCCAGCATCAGGCCGCCGGTGACCAGCGCGGCACCGAGGGCGTCGGCGCCCGCCGAGAGCCCCGTGCCGCGGTCGGCGGGCAGCACGCGGGCGGCCAGCGCGACGGTGGCCAGCCCGATCGGCAGGTTGATGAAGAAGATCCAGTGCCAGGAGAGCGCGTCGGTGAGCACGCCGCCGAGCACCTGGCCGATGGAGGCGCCGGCCGCGCCGGTGAAGCTGAACACGCCGATCGCCTTGGCCCGCTCGCCCGGCTCGGTGAACAGGGTGACCAGGATGCCGAGGACCACGGCCGCCGCCATGGCGCTGCTCGCGCCCTGCAGGAAGCGGGCGGCGACCAGCATGCCGGGCGTGGTGGCCAGGCCGGCGAGCAGTGACGCGACGGTGAAGAGCGTGTTGCCCGCCAGGAACATCGTCTTGCGGCCGATCAGGTCGCCCAGCCGCCCGGCGAGGAGCAACAAGCCGCCGAAGGGGATCAAGTAGGCGTTGACGGTCCAGCTCAGCCCGGCGGGCGTGAAGCCCAGGTCGTGCTGGATGGCCGGCATCGCGACGGTCACGATGCTGCCGTCGAGGATCGTCATCAGGCTCGCCGCGGACAGCACGATCAACGCGAGCCGGCGGTGCGGGGTGGGCGACATGGCCCCTCCTGTTCATGGGAAACAGGAGAGACCTTAACAGATAGTTTTGTTATAGACGATCCTCTACAGAACTACTTCCGGGACTGCCTGGCCCTGCGCGCGCCGGGCGCGACCTCCACCGGGGTGGCGAGATGGCCCTCGGCCAGCCGCTTCATCGCCGACAGGAGCATCTCCCGCTCCTTCTCCGGCAGGGCGTCCAGCGCCTCCCGGTGCACGCCGTCCACGATCCGCTGGCTGTCCCGGGCTACCTCGGCGCCCTTCTCGGTGACCGCGATGATGCGGGCCCGCCGGTCGGTGCTGGAGGGGCGGCGCTCCGCCAGGCCCGCCTTCTCCAGGGCGTCGACGGTGACCACCATGGTCGTCTTGTCCATGTCGCCGATCTCGGCGAGCTGGATCTGCGTGCGCTCCTCTTCCAGGGCGTGGACGAGCACGCAGTGCATGCGCGCGGTCAGGCCGATCTCGGCCAGCGCGGCCGCCATCTTCGTACGCAGCACGTGACTGGTGTGGTCGAGCAGGAACGACAGGTCAGGCTCGGAGCGGCCCGGCGCCATGGCGGTCATGCCGCCAGCCTACTCAACCGTCCCGAACCGGATTATCCCCAACAGGAGCAGGAAAGGGCCGCGCGGTGGGAACCGCGCGGCCCTTCCGGAGAAGCGGGCTACTTGGCGTTGGCCTTGAGGTAGTCGCTGTTCATCTGGGCGATCGTGTCCAGCGGGATGCCCTTCGGGCAGACGGCCGTGCACTCGCCGGTGTTGGTGCAGCCGCCGAAGCCCTCGGCGTCCATCTGGTCCACCATGGCCTTGGCGCGGGACAGGCGCTCGGGCTGGCCCTGCGGGAGCAGGCTCAGGTGGGTGATCTTGGCTGCGGTGAAGAGGGACGCCGACCCGTTGGGGCAGGCCGCGACGCAGGCGCCGCAGCCGATGCAGGTGGCGGCGTCGAAGGCGGCGTCGGCGTCCTCCTTGCGGACGGGCACGCTGTGCGCGTCGGGGGCGGAGCCGGCCGGGACGGAGACGAATCCGCCGGCCTGGATGATGCGGTCGAAGGAGCTCCGGTCGACGACCAGGTCCTTGATCACGGGGAACGGCGCGGCCCGCCACGGCTCGATGGTGATGGTGGCGCCGTCCTCGAAGTGCCGCATGTGGAGCTGGCAGGTGGTGGTGGCCACCTGCTCGCCGTGCGCGACGCCGTTGATGACCATGCCGCACATGCCGCAGATGCCCTCGCGGCAGTCGTGGTCGAAGGCGATCGGGTCGTCGCCTTCGAGGATGAGCCGCTCGTTCAGCACATCCAGCATTTCGAGGAAGGACATGTCGGGCGAAACATCCTCCACCCGATAAGTCACCATGCGTCCGCGGTCCTTGGGTCCGCTCTGACGCCAGACCTTCAGGGTCAGGTTCACTTGTAGCTCCGCTGGCTCATCTTGACGTACTCGTACTCGAGCGGCTCCTTGTGCAGCACCGGCGTGCCGTCCGGCGAGTGCTCCCACGCCGAGACGTGGGCGAAGTTCTCGTCGTCGCGCAGCGCCTCCCCGTCGGAGTCCTGCGACTCGGCCCGGAAGTGGCCGCCGCACGACTCGCTGCGCACCAGGGCGTCCAGGCACATGAGCTCGGCCAGGTCGAAGAAGTCGGCCACCCGGCCGGCCTTCTCCAGCGTCTGGTTCAGCTCCTCGGCGACGCCGGTGACCTTGACGTTCTCCCAGAACTCCTGGCGCAGCTCGGGGATGCGCTCCAGGGCCTTGCGCAGCGACTCCTCGGTGCGGTCCATGCCGCAGTAGTCCCACATGAGCTTGCCCAGCTCGCGGTGGAAGGAGTCGGGGGTGCGGGTGCCGTTCACCGACATCAGCCGGTCGATCTTCGTGCGCACCGCGACCTCGGCCGCCGCGACGGCCTCCTCGTCGACGTCCCCGAACGGCCCGTCGGCCAGGTAGTCGCCGATCGTGGTGGGCAGCACGAAGTAGCCGTCGGCCAGGCCCTGCATCAGCGCGGACGCGCCGAGCCGGTTGGCGCCGTGGTCGGAGAAGTTGGCCTCGCCGATCACGAACAGGCCGGGGACCGTCGACTGCAGGTCGTAGTCCACCCACAGTCCGCCCATCGTGTAGTGGACGGCCGGGTAGATGCGCATCGGCGTCTCGTACGGGTTCTCACCCGTGATGCGCTCGTACATCTCGAACAGGTTGCCGTACTTCTTCTCCACGGCGTCGCGGCCGAGCCGGCCGATGGCGTCGCGGAAGTCGAGGTAGACGCCCAGGCCGCCGGGTCCGACGCCGCGGCCCTCGTCGCAGACGTTCTTGGCGGCGCGGGAGGCGATGTCACGCGGGACCAGGTTGCCGAAGGCGGGGTAGATCCGCTCCAGGTAGTAGTCACGTTCGGCGTCCGGGATGTCGCCGGGGGCGCGGGAGTCGTTCTTGCGCAGCGGCACCCACACGCGGCCGTCGTTGCGCAGCGACTCCGACATGAGCGTGAGCTTCGACTGGTGGTCGCCGGAGACCGGGATGCAGGTCGGGTGGATCTGCGTGTAGCAGGGGTTGGCGAAGTACGCGCCGCGCTCGTGCGCCCGCCAGATGGCGGTGGTGTTGCAGCCCTTGGCGTTCGTGGACAGGTAGAACACGTTGCCGTAGCCGCCGGTGGCGAGCACCACGGCGTCGGCGAAGTGCCGCTCGATGTCGCCGGTCACCATGTCGCGCACGATGACACCGCGCGCCCGGCCGTCGGAGACGATCAGGTCGAGCATCTCGTGCCGGGTGAACATCTCGACGGTCCCGGCCGCGATCTGCCGCTCCAGCGCCTGGTACGCGCCGAGCAGGAGCTGCTGGCCCGTCTGGCCGCGGGCGTAGAAGGTACGCGACACCTGGGCGCCGCCGAACGAGCGGGTGTCGAGCAGACCGCCGTACTCGCGGGCGAACGGCACGCCCTGGGCCACGGCCTGGTCGATGATGTTCACCGAGACCTCGGCCAGGCGGTACACGTTCGACTCGCGGGCGCGGAAGTCGCCGCCCTTCACCGTGTCGTAGAACAGGCGGTAGATCGAGTCGCCGTCGCCGCGGTAGTTCTTGGCGGCGTTGATGCCGCCCTGGGCGGCGATGGAGTGGGCGCGCCGGGGCGAGTCCTGGTAGCAGAACGACTTGACGTTGTAGCCGAGCTCGCCGAGCGTCGCGGCGGCGGAACCGCCGGCCAGGCCGGTGCCCACCACGATGACGTCGAGCTTGCGCTTGTTGGCGGGGTTGACCAGGCGGGCGCCGAACTTGCGCTTCTCCCACCGCTCCTCGATGGGACCGGCCGGTGCCTTGGTGTCGCGGATCTCCGCGCCTTCGACGAAATTCACTGGACCACTCCGAACGTGATGGCGAGCGGCGGCGCGAGGAAACCGATGACCAGGACGGCGGAGCCGAGCCCCGCGACCGCGCGCAGCGCCCTGTTCCTGTCGCGGTTGGCCACGCCGAGCGTCTGGAAGGCGCTCCAGATGCCGTGCCGCAGGTGCAGGCCGACCATGGCGACGGCGACGATGTAGAGAAGCGTCACGTACCACCGGGACGGGTCGAACCCGGCGATCATCCGGTCGGCCGGTGAGGAGTCGAAGCCCTTCGGGTTCACCACGCCGAAGGTCAGGTCGAGCAGGTGCCAGACCACGAAAAGCGCGATCGTGATGCCGCCGAACCGCATGATGTGCGTCGCGTACCCCTTGGCCTGCGACTTCTTCCTGGCCGCGTACTTCACCGGCCGGGCCGCGGCCGCGCGGCGGGACAGCGAGATCGCGGCCCACATGTGCAGGACGACCGAGACCACGAGGACGATCTCGACGAGGGTGAGCAGGGTCCGGTACGGGGCGATCGGCTCCAGCAGGGTGCGCAGCGCGAGCGCGTACTCGTCGAAGGAGTCGCGGCCCGCGAAGATCTTGAGGTTGCCGAGCATGTGGCCGACGAGGAAGAGCACCATGACGGCCCCCGTGACGGCCATGACGGCTTTCTTGCCGTTGGACGAGGTCAGGAATCCGCCAGGCCTCTTGGCTCTGGGCTTCTCTTCACCCTTGGGGGGGATAACGGGCGCGGTGGCGGCGCCGCGCTCTATCGTGGCAGTCACGTTCATCGACGCTAGGTAGCCTGCGATGATCCGTCCAAGTCATGAGGGGCCTGGTTTCGATAGCCAGCGGCTATGATGTCTGGTTTGTACGGCATAAGCACGTTCACCGGGCTGGCCGGTTGCGAGGAAAATCACATGCAGTTCCAGCAGTTGGCGTACTTCGTCACCGTGTCCGAGACCAGGCACTTCACCCACGCGGCTGAGCGGATGCGGGTCGCGCAGCCGTCGCTCAGCAAGCAGATCAAGGCGCTGGAGCACGAGCTGGGCGCGCCGCTGTTCTCCCGGGCGCGCGGCAACGTCACGCTGACCCCGGCCGGGGAGGCGCTGCTGCCGCTGGCCCGCCGGATGCTGGCCGACGCCGACACCGCCAGGCAGGCGGTCGCCGAGCTGGCCGGGCTGCGCCGGGGCCAGGTGCGGCTGGGCGCGACGCCCTCGCTCTGCGCGGGGCTCATGGCCGACGCCCTGGCCCGCTTCCATCACTCGTACCCGGGGATCGGCCTGCTGGTCGAGGAGGGCGGCTCGCGCGACCTGGTGCGCGCGCTGGCGCGCGGCCAGCTCGACATGTCGCTGATCATCATGCCGCTGCAGCACGACGACCCGTCGCTGGTGACGGAGGAGATCCTGCGCGAGAACCTGGTCGTGGCCTCGCCCGCCGCCGAGCGGCCGCGCAAGCCGTACCTGCGCATCGACGAGCTGCGCGGCAGGCCGCTGGTGATGTTCAGGACCGGCTACGACCTGCGCGACGCGACGCTGGCGGCCTGCCGGCAGGCCGGGTTCGAGCCCCGGTTCGCGGTCCAGGGCGGCGAGATGGACGCGGTGCTGCGGTTCGTGGAGGCGGGGCTGGGCGTTGCCGTGGTGCCGTCGATGGTGCTCGACGGGCGGCCGGGGCTGGCCGGCACGCCGCTGGCGCCGCCCGGGCTGAGCCGGACCATCGCGCTGGCGCACCGCAAGGACGTGGAACCGATCAGGGCCGCGCAGGCGTTCCGGGCGACGCTTCTCTCTTACGTGATCGAAGCAGGGCAGGAAGGCACCCTTCCACAAGGGGTCGAGCTCATCGCAGAATGAGCAGCACGGCCTCAATCTGCGGAAGGGCGTGCGTGACCGCGACTCTGAACGAAACGCTGACGCTGCTCCTGGTCGAGGACGACGCGGGAGACGCGTTCCTCGTGGAGGAGTTGCTGAAGCAGGCCGAGGCGCCGCCCCGGATCACCTGGGTCCGGAGCCTGGAGGAGACGAAGGCCCAGCTCGGCCCGCAGATCCAGTGCGTGCTCGTCGACCTCTCGCTGCCCGACGCGACCGGCCTGGAGGCGCTGGAGCACGTGCTGGACCTGGCGCCGCACGCCGCGGTGCTGGTGCTGACGGGGTTACGCGACGTTCACGTCGGGGTCGCGGCGGTGCAGGCGGGCGCCCAGGACTACCTGGTGAAGCAGGACGTCGACGCCCGGCTGCTGGCCAGGGCCATCCGCTACGCCATGGAGCGCAAGCGCGCCGACCTGGCCCAGCGCCGGCTGGTGGAGGCGGAGCTGACTGCCAAGGAGAACGCCCGCCTGGAGAACGGCCTGCTGCCCGTGCCGCTGCTGCGCACCCGCGAGCTGCGCCACGCCACCCGCTACCTGCCCGGCTCGCAGGGGCAGCGGCTGGCCGGCGACTTCCTGGACACGGTGCAGACGCCCGACGGCTCGGTCCACGTGATCGTCGGCGACGTGTGCGGCCACGGGCCCGACGAGGCCGCGCTCGGAGTGGCGCTGCGCATCGCCTGGCGCACCCTCGTCCTCGCCGGGCAGACCGGCGACCTGCTGCTGCGCACGCTCGACACGCTGCTGCGGGCCGAGCGCAGGGCCCCGGAGATCTTCACCACGCTCTGCATGGCCACGATCGCGCCCGACCTGGCGAGCGCCCGGATGCGGGTGGCCGGCCACCCGCCCCCGGTGCTGGTGCGCGGCGGGGTGGTCGAGGTCGTCGAGGGCGCGCCGTCCGGCCCGCCGCTCGGCATCTTCCCGGACGCCCAGTGGGCGGTGCTCGACGTGCCGCTGGGCGAGCGCTGGTCGATGATGCTCTACACCGACGGGCTGATCGAGGCCGCCGTCGGCGGCGAGCTGCTCGGCGTGGAGGGGCTCGTCGAGCTGGTACGGCTGCACGGCGCGATCGACATCGACCGGCTCATCGGCGAGGTCGGGACTCTCAAGGACGATCTGGCGGCCGTGATCGTCAGCAGGGGCGAGACATGAGCATCAATCCGCTTCCCCCCGCCAAGCCGCCGACCGGCGTCGGCAGGGTGCCGATCGCCCGCTGGTTCGTCTTCGCCGGGGCGGCCACCGCGGTGGCGTTCCTGGCCGGCGTGGCGCTCATCATGCTGATGATCGCCCAGGCGCGCGAGCTGGCCCCCAAGCCTGAGGTGGCCGCGCAGATCGACCGGCTCAACGTCGCGCTCGTGGTGCTGTTCGTGGTGATCCTGGTCGCCGGTGTGGCGCTGGCGTTCATCGTGCGCTTCACCGTGCTCGACCCCATCGCCCGGCTGACCGAGCAGGTGCGCACGGTCGCGGGCGGCGACTTCGACCACCGGCTCGGCGTCGAGCGGCCCGCGGAGCTGGCCGAGCTGTCGAGCCACATCGACTCCATGCGCAGGCGCATCCTGTCGGCCTGGCGCACCGCCTCCGACCAGGCCGACGAGCTGCGCCGCTCCAACGGCGAGCTGGAGCAGTTCGCGTACGTGGCCAGCCACGACCTCCAGGAGCCGCTGCGCAAGGTGGCGAGCTTCACCCAGATGCTGGAGCAGCGGTACGAGAACGAGCTCGACGATCGGGCCAGGCAGTACATCCACTACGCGGTCGACGGCGCCAAGCGCATGCAGCTGCTCATCAACGACCTGCTCGACTTCTCCCGCGTGGGCCGGGTGGGCGGCGAGAAGGCGCCCATGGACAGCGGCGTGCCGGTGCGGGCGGCGCTGGACAACCTGTCGGCGGCCATCGAGGACGCCGGGGCCACGGTCACCACGGGCGAGCTGCCCCGGGTGACGGGCAGTCCCAGCCAGCTCACCCAGCTGTTCCAGAACCTCATCGAGAACGCGGTCAAGTTCCGCGGCGACGAGCCGCCGCACGTCCGGATCGAGGCGGTCGAGAGAGACGGCATGTGGGAGTTCAGCTGCTCCGACAACGGCATCGGCGTCGATCCCAAGTACGCCGACCGCATCTTCCTGATCTTCCAGCGGCTGCACCCGCGCGACGTCTACGCCGGCACCGGCATCGGCCTGGCGCTCTGCCGCAAGATCGTCGACTATCACGGCGGCCGGCTCTGGCTCGACGGCGACTCGGGCGAGACCGGCGGCCGCGGCACCACGTTCCGCTGGACGCTGCCCGCCGCCGGTGACGACGATGCCTGACTGGCGGCCTGTCGAGGTGCTCCTGGTGGAGGACGACGACCTCAACCTGCCCAGGAAGAGCGGCCTGGAGGTGCTCAGGGAGGTGAAGGCCGACCCGGTACTCAGGACGATCCCGGTGGTCGTCCTGACGACGTCGAAGGCCGAGGAGGACGTCGTCCGGAGTTACCGGCTGCACGCCAATGCATACGTGGCTAAACCCGCAGATTTTGGGCAATTCATAAGGGTTGTCTGTCAAATCGATAACTTTTTTGTGACTGTGGTGAAGTTGCCTTACCAGGGACAGCGCCCCTGACGGGATACGTGACAGGAATCACAGCGTGAGCAGGAGAAAGTGAGTGACCGTCCTCACAAATCGCGATGCGCTCGTCGTAACGTATGCCACACCAACTGCGCGCCCGCGCGGCATAGTCACCGCCGAACGCGCCTAGAAGAACGACCCGGACCCCAGGCGTGCGGGGTCCGCGGGAGGTGGAGAGGTCCGCGATGACCCAGACGACGCCCGATGCCCCAGCGAGAAAGCAGCGTGCCCAGGTCAAGGTGCGCACGCTGCGCACCGACCGGTGGTGGCTCACCCCGCTGCTGGTATTCCTCGGGCTCAGCTCATTTCTGATCTACGGTGTGTGGGCGATCCTCGACACGAGCAACTTCGCCGAACCCTACATCGCCCCCTTCGCCGCACCCTGTCTGACCACGCAGGAGGTCTGTGACGGCGCGCGGCTGTTCGGGTGGGCGCCCGTCGGCGACTGGTACGCGCTCCCGCCGGGGCTGCTGATCCTCGGCCTGCCGGGCGGGTTCCGGCTGACGTGCTACTACTACCGCAAGTCCTACTACCGCTCGTTCTGGCTGTCGCCCGCCGCGTGCGCGGTGCAGGAGCCGCACGGGAAGTACACCGGTGAGACCCGCTTCCCGCTGATCATGCAGAACATCCACCGCTACTTCTTCTACTTCGCGCTCCTGATCGGCGCCATCCTCACCTACGACGCCGTGCTGGCCGTCGTGCACAAGCCGATCGGCCTCGGCAGCTGGATCCTGATGCTCAACGCCGTGCTCATCCTCGGCTACACGCTCGGCTGCCACTCCTGCCGTCACATCACCGCGGGCCGGCTCAACCACTTCTCCCGTCACCCGCTCCGCTACCGGGCCTGGACCTTCGTCTCCAAGCTCAACGCCAAGCACCAGCAGTGGGCGTGGGCCTCGATGTTCTCCGTCATGGGCGCCGACCTCTACGTCCGCCTGGTGGCCAAGGGCATCATCGCCTTCCCGTTCGCGTAAGGATCAGTTCAAGTGGATAACTCGATCAACATCGAGCGTCACGAGTACGACGTGGTCGTCATCGGCGCGGGAGGCGCCGGGCTGCGTGCCGCCATCGAGGCCCGCCAGCAGGGCAAGCGCACGGCGATCGTGTGCAAGTCGCTGTTCGGCAAGGCCCACACCGTCATGGCCGAGGGCGGGGCCGCCGCCGCGATGGGGAACGTCAACTCCGACGACAACTGGATGGTGCACTTCCGCGACACCATGCGGGGCGGCAAGTTCCTCAACAACTGGCGGATGGCCGAGCTGCACGCGAAGGAGGCGCCGGACCGGGTCTGGGAGCTGGAGGCCTGGGGAGCGCTCTTCGACCGCACCAAGGACGGCAAGATCAGCCAGCGCAACTTCGGCGGCCACGAGTATCCCCGCCTGGCGCACGTCGGCGACCGCACCGGCCTGGAGATGATCCGCACGCTCCAGCAGCGCGTGGTGGCCCTCCAGCAGGAGGACCACGAGCAGCACGGCGACTACGAGGCCTACATCAAGGTCTTCCAGGAATGTACGGTCACGCGCCTGCTCAAGGACGGCGACCGGATCTCCGGGGCGTTCGGCTACTGGCGCGAGACCGGCAGCTTCGTCCTCTTCGACGCGCCCGCCGTGGTGCTGGCCACCGGCGGCATCGGCAAGTCCTACGTGGTCACCTCGAACTCCTGGGAGTACACCGGTGACGGTCACGCCCTGGCCCTGCTGGCCGGCGCGAACCTCATCAACATGGAGTTCATCCAGTTCCACCCCACCGGGATGGTCTGGCCGCCCTCCGTGCGCGGCATCCTCGTCACCGAGTCGGTCCGCGGCGACGGCGGCGTGCTGCGCAACTCCGAGGGCGAGCGCTTCATGTTCAAGTACATCCCCGAGGTGTTCAAGGACAAGTACGCCACCACCGAGGAGGAGGGCGACCGCTGGTACACCGACCAGGCCAACAACCGCCGGCCTCCGGAGCTGCTCCCCCGTGACGAGGTGGCCAGGGCCATCAACGCCGAGGTGAAGGCAGGCCGCGGGTCCCCGCAGGGCGGCGTCTACCTGGACGTGTCCACCCGCCTCCCGGCCGAGGAGATCAAGCGGCGGCTGCCGTCGATGCACCACCAGTTCAAGGAGCTGGCCGACGTCGACATCACCGCCGAGCCCATGCAGGTGGGCCCGACCTGCCACTACATCATGGGCGGCGTCGAGGTCGACGCCGACACCGGCGGCGCGTCCGTACCCGGGCTGTTCGCGGCCGGCGAGGTGTCCGGCGGCATGCACGGCTCCAACCGGCTCGGCGGCAACTCGCTGTCGGACCTGCTGGTGTTCGGCCGGCGCGCGGGCGCCGGCGCCGCGGCCTACGTGGACGCGCTGCCCGCCCGGCCCAAGGTGGCCCAGGAGCAGGTGGACGCGGCCCGCACCGAGGCGCTGGCGCCGCTCGAGCGCTCCAGCGGCGAGAACCCGTACGAAGTGCACCACGAGCTCCAGCGGACCATGAACGAGCTGGCCGGCATCATCCGCAAGGCCGAGGAGCTCACCGAGGCGCTGGAGGTCGTGGAGAAGCTCAAGGAGCGCGTGCAGCTCGTCGGCGCGGGCGGCTCGCGCATCTACAACCCCGGCTGGCACCTCGCGCTCGACCTGCGCAACATGGTCCTCGTGTCGGAGTGCGTGGCCAAGGCCGCGCTGATGCGCGAGGAGAGCCGCGGCGGCCACACCCGCGACGACCACCCGGGCATGCGGCCGGAGTGGCGGCGCAAGCTGCTGGTCTGCTCCACCGAGGACGGCGGGTCCATCACGGTCGAAGAACAGGAGCAGCCCGCGATGCGGGACGACCTGATCACTCTGTTCGACCGCGACGAGCTGAGCAAGTACCTCACCGACGACGAGATGGACGAGTTCGACAGGATCGCGAAATGAGTTACAAGGCGAAGTTCAGGATCTGGCGCGGTGAGAGCGGCGAGGGCAAGCTCGAGGACTTCACCGTCGAGGTGAACGAAGGCGAGGTCGTCCTCGACATCATCCACCGGCTCCAGGCGACCCAGGCCCCCGACCTGGCCGTGCGCTGGAACTGCAAGGCCGGCAAGTGCGGCTCCTGCTCGGTGGAGATCAACGGCAAGCCGCGGCTGAGCTGCATGACCCGCATGTCGACCTTCGCCGAGGACGAGACGATCACGGTGACGCCGATGCGGACCTTCCCCGTCATCAAGGACCTCGTCACCGACGTCTCGTACAACTACCAGAAGGCCAGGGAGGTGCCGTCCTTCACGCCCCCGGAGGGCGTGCGGCCGGGCGAGTACCGGATGCAGCAGGTCGATGTCGAGCGGTCCCAGGAGTTCCGCAAGTGCATCGAGTGCTTCATGTGCAACAACGTCTGCCACGTGGTCCGCGACCACGAGGAGAACAAGCCGGCCTTCTCCGGGCCCCGGTTCCTGATGCGGATCGCCGAGCTGGACATGCACCCGTACGACGTCGCGGACCGCAAGGAGTCGGCCCAGGAGGACCACGGGCTCGGCTACTGCAACATCACCAAGTGCTGCACCGAGGTGTGCCCCGAGCACATCAAGATCACCGACAACGCGCTGATCCCGATGAAGGAGCGCGTCGCGGACCGCAAGTACGACCCGCTGGTCTGGCTCGGCAGCAAGATCTTCAAACGCGCCAAGTAACACCCTCGGAAACGCGGCGGGCCCTTGTTCCCGCCGCGTTTCCCATCTCCAGCACCGTCCTACCGGCAGGCACCCGGAACACGCCGTCCCGCTGGGAACAGGCGCTCCGCCGGGAACACGCCGCGTTCACCGGACTCAGCCCGGAACGAGGCGCTCGGCCGGAAACACGCCTTGCCGCCGTGAACAAGCCCTCGCTCGGAACCTGCCGCGCTCACCGTGAACAGACACACTCGGCCCGGAACGCGCAGTGCTCGCCGCAGGCGGGTGTCAGCGGGGGTGGCGTCCGCGCTCGTCCGGACCGTGATCGTCGTCGGGGAAGCGCTGCACGATCGTACGGTCGAGGTCGGACGGCGGGTTGCCTGTCGTCCGCGGGCCGAACCAGGGCTCGGAGTCACCAGATTCGGCAGCCGAGGCCGGGCCCAGAGGACGATCCGGGGTGTCCTCGTACGGGGCCGCGCCGCCCGGCGGGATGTCGGAGGACGGCGGCTCCGGCGCGATCAACGGCTCGAACGGCGCCCGGAGCTGCTCCCTCTCCGCCTCACCCGGCTGGTGACCATACGATTCCCTGGTCGCCTCACCCGGCTGGTGACCCGACGAGTCCCTGCTCGCCTCACCCGGCTGGTGACCCGACGACGGCGGCTGGCCCGGCTGGTGACTGTACGAGCCGTACTGGTCGGGAGCCAGGACGACGGGACCCTGCTCGGGCATGGGGGCGGGCGCGGTGTGGGGGGCGTTCGGGTCGTGGTAGACCGCGCCGTACTGGACCTGCCCGCTCGGGAACGTCTGGACGGGCACGAAGCTGATGATCGGCGCGTACGCGGTGCCGCCAGGGTAGCCGGGGGCCGCGACGCCCGCCGTGGCGTAACCGGGCCCCGCCGGGTAGCCCTCGGCCTGGTGCGGGTACGGGCCGGGCTGCTGAGGATAGGCCCCGGGGTAGGCCCCGGCCTGCGGACCGGCCTTGCGCACGGCCGCGGCGTGAGCCATCCGGCGCAGCCGCCCCTCGAAGATCAGCACCGCGAACAACGCCAGCAGCACCATGATCAGCGCCGGGATGCTGAGCCGCTGGGTGAGACTGCGCTGGTCGTACTCCGGCGCCGCGTTGCGCACCTCCAGCTGCACCGTGTCGCTCTCGACGGAGGCGGCGTCGGTGGAGAGCGCGGGTGTCGGGGTGTCGGTGCCGGCCACGGTGGGCATCTGCACCGACTCTTCGGCCGACGACGTGACGGGGTCCGGCACCTCCTGCGGCGTCTCCTCCGGCAGTTGCTGCGGCGGCGGGGCCACCGACTGCGTGACCGGCGCCGGGTCGGGGGCCTTGGTCGTCTTGGTCTTCGTCGGCTCGGGGGCCTTGGTCGTCTTGGTGGGCTTCGCGGTGACCGTCTTGGTGATCGTGGTCTCGGGCTGCTCCGGCTCCGGGGTCGGGGTCGGGAGCGTGGTGGTGATCGTCACCGTGGTCTGCGGCGGGCACTCCTGTCCGACGTCACACGGCTCCACCGGGTCCAGCGCCGTAGCCGAAGCCGTCGCGCCCGCGCCGACGAACGGGATGACCCCGATGCCGGTTAACCCGATAGCGAGCACCATGGCGGAGACGGCCGTCGCTCGTTTGCGTGCCACCTGTGCCCTCCGCGATTGGCGAATCCACGGTCAAGGGAATACTAGTCGGGTCAAAGGAACAGTAAAGACGGATCTAGAATACCTTTCTCCGCATACGCCGGGCCTGTGCCTTGGCGACTGCCCAGAGTCCCACGAGCAACACCCCGATCCCGCCCGCCACGTACGGCAACCCGCCGACCCCGGCCAGCGGATTCGTCCTCTCCGCGGCTCGTACACTCACCTGCGCCCCGTCGACGGTCCTCGGCAGCGGCGCCCCGGGAACCACCTCCTGCGCGGCCTCGACCGGCGGCGGAGCCACCTCGGGCAGCTTCACCTCGCCATGCTGATGCGTCCGATCCGGAGCCGCGGGCCACTCGCCCGCCCCGTCCTCCAGCGAAGGCTCCTCAAGCTCGGCCCCCCACCCGTGCTCCTCCGCGCCCTTACCGGCCTCACGCCCGCGCTCCTCCGCGCCCTTGCCGACCTCACGCCCGTACTCTTCCGCGCCCTTACCAGCCTCACGCCCACGCTCTCCCCAGCCCTTACCGGCCCGCCCGTGCTCCTCCCGGCCTTTACCGGCCTCAGGCCGTCCGGACCGGTCATGCGACTCCGCCGCCTCCGCGCCGCCCCGCTGGTCCCCAGGCTGACGCGCCGACTCGGCGTCGTTCACCCGACCAGGCTCGACCGGACGGCCCAGGTCCCCGAGTTCAGGCGCCGACTCCGCGCCAGGCGCCCCCCGGCCAGGCCCTTGCTCACCTCGCCCGGCCGCGCGATCCTCCCGAGCCCCAGGCTGACGCGCCGGCCCGGCCATATGCGCCCGACCCGGCTCCGCCGCGCGGCCCAAGCCCTCGGGAGCACCCGCCGACTCGTCGTCAGGCACCTCCCAGCCGATCTCCCACGCACCTCGCCCGGCCGCGCCGTCTTCCCCGCCCTCAGGCTGACGCGCCGACCCCGCGTCACGCGCTCCACCGAACTCGGCCGCGCGACCGAAACCTTCACGGTCACGCACGCGACGAGGCTCGGCCACGTGACCCTCGCGGTCACGCACGTGACCAGGCTCGGCCACGTGACCCTCGCGGTCACGCACGTGACCAGGCTCGGCCACGTGACCCTCGCGGTCACGCACGTGACCAGGCTCGGCCACGTGACCCTCGCGGTCACGCGCCGACCTCTCCCAGCCAGTCCACCGCTCAGGTCGCCAGGCCGCCCTGTCCTCCCCGTACTCGGGCCGGCGCGCCGGCTCGGCGGCGCGCATCCGCCGCCGGTCGCCGGGCCACTCCTGCCACGTCTCGCGCCGCGCGCGCTCGCCCGCCTCCCAGCGGCCGAACTCCCGCTCTTCGACGGCGCGCGGGTCCCGCGACTCATCCCACGGGTCCGGGACGGGGGCCGCAGGGCCGTTCATGGTGGAGGATTCATCGGCGACGGAAGTGGTGGCGGTGCGCAGGATGGTCGTCAGGCCGCCGTCCCCCTCACGCAGCCGGGCCACCGCCGCCACCTCCACCTCCTCGGCGCCCGACGGCACGGACAGCACCACCTGTACGGCCTTCTCCGACGAGACGTCCCCCAAGTGGCACGCCTGCGCCCCGGGCACCGCCACCCCATCGGGCGCGGTCAGCGCGCGGGCGGCCAGCGCCCGGGCGGTGATCTCCGCGCCCCCGGGGTCGGGCGTGTCGGATGGAGGGACATGACGAGCACAGGACAGCCCGGTGAGCGAGTGCACGGGCGTCGCCGCCACCGCCAGGCTCGCGTCCTCGGCCATGCCGCTCAGCCGCACCTCGTACCGGAGCACGTCGCCTGTCCTGATCCACCTGACCATGCCGGCGGGATCATCCACCCGTTCCAGCACCATGGCCACGCCCGCCGCTGCCGCGGGCACGACCGGGGCCGCCACCAGGGCCAGGACCCCGGCCACCATCCAGCCACGGTTCATCGTGACGCCTCCCCCAGACGCGACGAAATAACGCTTAGTAATCGTTATGTCACTGAGAGCGACGTCTCAATCCTGTGCGAGGAGTTTCTCCACCGCCTCCATCAGAGGCAGGTCCGCCGCCAGCCAGGCCACGTCGTAGTACTCCCCGGGTTCCAGCCACCGCAACGCCAGATGCTCACGGGCCTGCGGCGTGCCCGAGGCGACGCGGGCCAGCCAGGCGCGCATCACGTAGCCGCCGGTGGACAGCGGCCAGTCGCCGCCCACCCGCTCGCCCACCTCGATCTCCACGCCGAGCTCCTCGCGGCACTCCCGTACGAGGGCCTCGATCTCGCCCTCCCCGGGATCCACCTTCCCGCCGGGGAACTCCCACCCGCCCATCAGCGCCGGCGGCTCGGCCCGCTGCGCGGCCAGCACCCGACCGCCCGGCCCGACGATCACCGCGGCCACCACGATCACCGTCATAGCGCGGGATCCCCCAGCTTGGCGAGCTGGCCCTGCACGTCGGGGTTCTGCAGCGGCCGGGTGAAGCCCACGATCTTGTCGCGGCCCTCGTAACTGGTCACCTTGATCGGCCCGCACAGGCGGCAGCGCGCCTCCACCATCTTGCCCTTCGACACGACCAGCCCGACGTGCCCCGGCCGATCCGGTCCCGTGCCCGGCCCCGAGTCGAAGAACACCAGGTCGCCCGGCTGCTCGTCGCCCTGCTGGATCTTCACCCCGAACGGCCACTGCCCGAACGTGGTGCGCGGGATCGACAGCCCCGCGTGCCGGTACGCGGCGTAGATGATGCCCGAGCAGTCGAACGCGTCCGGCCCGGTGCCGCCCCAGAGGTACGGCTTGCCGCGCTGGTCCAGCGCGAAGCCGAGAATCTTGGCCACCACGTCGCTGGGCGCGGCCTCGACCAGCGGCTCGTCACACGCGTCGTCAGCCTCCGGCGGCACCTCGACCTCCCCGGACTCGGCGTACTTGCGGGCGATCTCCTCGACCTGGTCGACGTACCACCAGGCGCGGTTGTAGACGAACAGCGCCCGCCGCACGTTCTCCGGGGCGCCGTTGCGCTTGAGCATCTTGGCCGCCCCGAGGATCGCGTCGGCCGGGTTGTAGACGTCGCCGACGCCGTCACCGTCGCCGTCGGAGGCGTAGCCGTTGAACCGCGACGACACCGGGATCCTGGCCTTGCCGCCCCACGTGCTGATCAGGAACTGCATCGGCCCGGCCGCCCCGGCGTAGTTGGTGCCGCTCTTCACCCCCGGCAGGGTGGACCGGCCATGATCGGTCTCACGCTTGCCCACGGCGGCCAGGATCGTCCACTGGACCCCTAACTTCTCCCCGTGCTCCTTGTACAGCTTCAGGTATTCGGACGGGATGTCCGCGGCGGCCGAGTCGGACGCCTCCTGCACGCCGGCGCCGTCGTCGGTGCAGTCGGGCAGTTCGCCGCCGGAGCCGATGATCGAGGGGATCGAGGTCATCAGCATCGGCGAGATGATGGCCAGGAGCAGCACGAGCACCCCGGCGACGACGGCCGCGACGACGGCCCGGGTCCGGTTCACCCCTGGGTGTCCCCCTCCTGGCCCTCGCTCGCCGGCTGGAGGTCGAACACACGCCAGTCGGAGCCGAGCTGGCTGACCGTGACCGCGTAGTCCCCTGACAGTTGCCGGGTGCCGCTCTTCGCGGTGATCTGCTGCGTTCCGGAGACCACGAACACGATGGACGCCTTCTCGATCTGCCTGATTTCCCGGAGTTTCGCCGTGGCCGTGGAGACCACCTGGTCGGCGCGGTTCTGCTCCACGGTGCCGGGCGAGGTGAGGGTACGGGCGAGCACGTTGCCCAGGTCGGCCGTGGTGTAGCGGCGCACCCGGGCCGCGTACGCGGCCGGATCCTCGTCATGGCGGAACGTCGCGTACTCGGCCGTGAACCGCTCGGCCAGATCGGCGGCGGCGGCCAGTTGCTCCTTCGACATGGGCAGGTAGGCGTAGACGTCGAACGGCGCGCCGCTGGCGGTCGCCAGCGGCGTGGCCGGGATGACGGGCGAGGTGGTGATACGGGGCGCGGCCCGCTCCTCGGCGGCGGGCTCGCGGGAGTCCGGCCACATGGTCAGGTAGAGGCCGACGGCGGCGACCACCACCACGATGGCGGCGAAGACCAGCCCTCGCCTGTCACCCGGCTGCGCCACGGTCTAGTCCTTGTCGGGGTTGGTGGGGTTGAGCCAGAAGGGCACCTCGGGCTCGCTCCTGCGCGAGCTGCTGCCCCACAGCGGCGGCGGCTCGGAGCCGCGCCGGTCGGAGTCGGAGCGGTCGAAGAACCCGCCTCCCGAGCCGCCCCCGAAGACGCGGCCGTCGGGGTTGCGGCCGAAGACGCCGCCGGAGGACCCGTTGTCGCTCCACCGGGAGCGCCCGGACCGCGACCCGCCGGACCGCGACCCGCCGCCGAACAACGACCCACCGGAACCGGAACCGCCACCGGACCCGCCGAACCGCGACCGACCCGACCCGGAACCGCCCGATCCGCCCGATCCGCCCGATCCGCCGAACAACGACCCGCCGCCGGACCGCGACCGGCCCGATCCGGAACCCCCGGACCGTGAGCCACCGGACCCGCCAGAGCCACCCGACCCGCCGAAGCGCGAGCGCGAACCGCTCGACGAGGCCCCGCCGCGCGGCGCCCAGCCACCACCGGCACCGCCGAACCAACCGCCCCCGCCGGACGCACCAGAGCCGGCGGACCCACCGGCGCCACCGCCTCCGGACCCGCCGGAAACCCGGGGGCCGCCCGAGCCGGAGCCGCCCGAGCCCCGGGGACCACCGGCCGCCCGGGCTCCGCCCGCACCGGCGCCCGACCGCACGGGACCGCGCCCGGGGGCGCCGCCCCGCCCGTTCGCCCCGTTCAGGTTGAGCGGCGGCGCGTCGCCCTTGCGCGCCTCGGGCACGCCCCTGCCGACGCCCTTGGCGCCCTGCTGCTCCTTGTCCAGCGGCGCGGGCACGCGCACGCCCGAGGCGCCCTCGCCCTCCTCGCCCCTGGCCCGCCCCTGGGCGACCCCGGCGGCGGCCGCGCCGGCCACCCCTCCGGACGCCGCGGCCGTGATGAGCGGCTCGGCCTTGCGCACTCCCCAGCGCCCGATCCGCGCCGACGCCACCGGCGGCAGCACGTTCGCCGAGCGCTCCAAGGTCCGCGAACTGGCCGCCTCGCCGAGCATCCGGGTGGCGAGCGTGTGCCCGTTGATCGAGGCGAACAGGTGCTGGAACGGTCTGCGGTAGAAGAACACCGCGATCGTCAGCAACGCCATGAACAGGATCTGCAGCCCCCACGGCATCGCCGTCGAGATGATCAGCGCGTACCCGTACACGAGCACCCCGAGCACGAGCGCCAGCACGGCCTGCCGGAGCAGCGTGCCGACGAGCATCTCCACCCAGCGCATGGCGATGATCCGCCCGCTGCCCGGATGCACGCCGATGAGCAGGAACACCGGCCCGAGTATCAGCAACAGCAGGAAGCCCACCTTCAGCACCAGCAGCGACACCGCCACCAGGAAGATGAGCACCCCGGCCACCATGGCGGCGATCAGCGCCCCGATGGCCACGCCCAGCCGGCTCGTCCAGTCACGGCCGGAGAAGATGAAGTAGCGCGAGTCGTTTCTCAGCTTGTCGGCGACCTCGGCGTACTTCGCCTGGTGGGCGCCCACGTCGGGAGCCGGGTTCTCGGCCGTCGCGGCCGGGATGGACTGGGTCTCCAGCATGACCCGGCCGAAGTCGCGCACGATCGGCTGGTTGGGGTCGGCGGTGCCGAACATGCCCATCAGCCACGGCTTGCACACCAGCGTGGACCAGAGGGCGTCGGCGTTCTGGTCGACGCCGGGCGTGCCGTTCTGCCCGAAGCCGCCGGCCCGCACCTGGGGGTTGGTCTCGCCGGGCGGCGGGAGGCAGGACGCGCCGCCCGCGCCGGGCAGGCCGGAGAAGGCGGAGTTGACCACTTCGCCGGTCTTGTCCGTGACGACCTTGCCCAGCCCGGTGAAGTCCTGCGGCCGGCTGAGGAACCAGGTCGCGACCGTGACCGCGAGCACCATCCAGATCACGCCCTCGGCGGTGGTGGTGGCCCGCTTGCGGATCAGCCCGTACCAGGCGAGCCAGATCGCGCCGAGGATGACGACCGGCTGGAGATACGGCCAGTACATGGCCTGCGACAGGTTCGTGACGATGTCGTCGACCACGTCCTTGATCGCCTGGAGCGGTCCCTCGGTGGCCGCGGCCTGGTACGTCGTGATGGTCAGCCGGTCGATGGCCTTGGCCCACAGGAAGATCGTGTTGGCCCAGGAGTTGCCGAGTACGGCGGCGATGTCGGAGCAGCCCAGCTCGTGCGTGTGCCAGAACTGCCCGGACATGCCGAACTGGCCGTAGTTGGTGACGGGCTGCGCCGCGCCGCCCTCGGGGACCGGTGGCTGGATCATGCCGTCGACGCCGCTGCCGATCACCTCGGGCGCGAGCTCGCCCGACAGGTCGCAGGGCGCGGCCGCGGCCGGCGACGTGGCGCCGATCACGACGGGCACCACGACGAAGCCGAGCAGCACCGTCACCACGGCGAGCGCCCACCGCCTGGGTAGCCGGATCTTCATGACCGCACCTCCTGCGCCCTGCCGATGCCCCCCTGAAGATCATCATGCCCGTCGCCGTCGGGTTTGTCGTGCGTCGGGTTCGTGTCGAGCCAACGGAGAAGCTCCTCCGAGATGAGGTCCACCCCGATGCGGCCCGCCCTGCCGTCCAGATCGCGGAACACGCACTCCCCGTTGCCCAGCGAGCGGAGCACGGCCTTGTGCTCCTCCAGGGGCTCCACCCCGAGCAGTGACATCACGTGGTCGACCTCCACCCGTTCGGTCGACCGGAAGGCGAACACGGACGACAGGCAGTTCGTCACCTGCTCGTTGAGCAGGTCGCCCGCGTTCTGGCTGACGAGCACCAGCGCGGTGTTGCGGGAGCGGCCCATCCGGCTGACCTCGGGCACCAGCTTCGCGCCCTCCGGCGTGGAGGTGATCGCCCACGCCTCGTCCAGGAAGATGGCCTTGGGCGCGCGCCGGTCGAGCCCGTTCATCAGCCGCCTGGCGAACTGGGACACCAGGTAGAGCAGCGCCACCGAGAGCCGCTGCTCGTAGGAGTAGTCGTCCCTGGTCGTGGCCACGTCCGGCAGGGTCAGCCCGCCGAGCGTGAACACGGTGGTCCAGCCCTCGCTGTCGATCTGGTCACCGCCTGACGGGTCGAAGCAGAGCCTGGCCAGATGCATCTCCGACATCGAGCGCAGCACCGCGCCGAGGTTCTTCGACGCGGCGTCCTCGGCCCGCTCCAGGTGGTCGACGACCTTGCCGAGCGACGGGTCCGGCTGGTTGGACACCGCCGCCACCGCCTGGATCATGGCCGACTCGCGCTCCTCCGACATGCGCGGCAGCAGCAGCCTGAGCGTCTCGGTGGCCATCGTCTTCTTGGCCGCGATGTCGTCACCGAACGAGAACGGGTCGAGCAGGCCGGGCGCGGCCGCCCCGAGCGGGATGATCCGCGCCTTGCGGCCCCGCTTGTCGAGCAGCCGCACCAGCGACTCGGCGTCGCCCTTCGGGTCGATCACCGCCACCGTGACGCCGCGCAGCGCCATCTGGTAGATCATCAGCAGCGCGAGCGTGGTCTTGCCGCCGCCCGGCTCGCCGGTGATCGCGATCGCCGTGGGCCGGTTGCGGCTCGCGGCCAGCAGCGGGTCGAAGTGGACGATGCTGCGGGCCCGGCCGACGGTCTCGCCGATGTAGGGGCCCAGCCAGCCCTCGCCGTCGTGTTCGAGCCGGTCGCCGAGATCGACGGTCGCCGTGGCCATGCCGCCCGCGATCGTCCGCAGCGGCTGCCGCTGGGCATAGGCGTTGATCTTGACCCGCTCGCCCGGCAGCGACTCGCAGAACAGCGAGAACTGGTCGCCCGTCGAGTTCACCACGTCGATGCCCATGTCGCGGTAGTGCTCGACGACCGCCTCCACCCGCTGCACGCAGATGTCCTCGGTCGGGGCCGACACGATCAGCCGGTGCCACCCGTACACGAACGGCAGCCGCTCCTTGGTGATGCCGTGCTCCAGCATCCGGGCCGCGTCGATCTGCTCCGCCAGCGCCAGCGGCGCCTCCGCGCCGGCCTCGCGGATGTGGATGTCCATGTCACGGGCGTGCGCCAGCTTGCGCGCCACGTCGCGGGACGCCTTCACCGGCGGGATCAGCCGCATCCGGGACGAGATCTCCACCGGGAACGGCAACTGGTCGGCGAAGTGCATCCACGGCTCGCCGTCGGGGAACGGCATCAGGTCGGGGAACCGCGCGAACGACAGGTGGGCCACGTACGAGTCGCCCTGCGGCTGCACGACGCGCAGCAGCGACCGGCCGTTGTGGATCTCCCCCTCGACCAGCGCCTCGATCTCGCCCTTGCCCCAGCGCCGCTTCGGGCTGGCCGACGGCGGCCCGTCGGCGAGCCCGCCCGCCGCCGCGTGCTGGAACAACCACGCCACCTCCGTGGAGGTGGCGTGCCTGGCGTAGAGGGCGCTGGAGGCGAGTGCCCGCCCGAGCCGTTCGGCCTGTTCGGTCCAGCGCGTGATCTCGCCGTCCGGCACGTGGTCGTCATCCAGGCCCAGCACCTTCTCCGTACGCTGGTAGAACCCGAGAAGCTGGGCCAGCGCGCCCGCGCCGAGCTGCTTGCCCCGCGCCCCCAGCCGGACCCCGAGATAGACCTCCTTGGTCCAGAAGTCCTTGGCCCAGACGTGGCGGTACATCTCCTCCAGGTAGTCGCGCCACCCAGGCCCCTCGTCGGAGGTGCCGTTGAGCGCCATCGCCCACTCGGCCGCCGGGTAGGCCCGATGCGCCACCCGCAGGTGCACCTCGGCGTCGGGCATCCTGATCGCGGCCAGCGCGATCGTGATGTTGGTGGCCAGCGCCTCGCGCTCCTCCGGCGTGACGAACTCGTAGCTGACCGTCGGAAGGCGGAAGTACGCCCACGCGCACGTGTCCGTGAGCAGGATGCGGTCGTCGAAGAAGCGGACGGCCAGGCGCTGCTGCGCACGGGACGCCCTGCTCATGCCGCCCCCTCAGCGCATGAACGGGCCAGACCTGCTCGGATGTTCACTTAACGCTCACCGATTCTCGTGCCCGGGGGGTCACTCGCCAACTCCTCTTCGCTAGGTCGGATCCTCTGTGCCGCGAAGCCTGCGACCACGACCCCCGCGAGCGCCAGGTACGCCCTCCTGCCGGCCGTGCGCAACCGCCCGGGATCCACGACCTCCACCCCGCCGGGGGCCAGGTCGTCCTCCCAGGGCACCCTGACGATGGCCCGGCACCTGCCGCTGGCCACCGCCTCCGCCTGCTCGACGTCCGGCATCGAACGCCTGCTCACCCCGTTGACCACCATGACCGCGCGCCGCCTCAGGTCGGCGCAGCCATGGCCGTCGAGCCACTCGTACGTCATCCCGACCGCCTCGGGCGCCTCCTCGCTGGCGGGCACCACGAGCACGAGCTGGTCCGCGTACGGGAGCACGCGTGCGGCCAGCGCGGCGGCCGGGTCGATCACGGTCAGCTTGTAGTGCCGGTCGAGCAGGGCCAGGGCGTCGCCCAGCCGGTCGTCCGAGAAGAGACTGCGGTCGGCCAGCCGCTGCTCGGCCTCCGCGTCGCCGTCGGCGCCCACCACCTCCAGGCCCGAGGAGGTGCGGGTGGTGTAGCCGCGCATCCTCAGGTAGCCGCCGACCTGGGGCAGCCCGGCCAGCAGCGACGTCAGCGTCTCGGGCGTCTCCGGCTCGATCCTGCTGCTCAGCGTGCTCGCGCCACTGCTGGCGTCGACGGCCACCACGCGGTCGTCGCGGTAGTGGGCCAGCGTGTGACCCAGCATCAGCGCCGTGGTGCTCTGACCCGCGCCGCCCGTGCAGCCGAGCACCACGATCCGGCGGCTGCCGCTGAACACGCTCCTGGCCCGCGCCTCGTCGATCTCGGACCCGTCGCCGCGCACCCCGTTCCCGCCGACCACGACCCGCGCGACCCGCCGCCACCCGCCGGAGTCCCGCCCCACGACGGACTCGACCCGCCGCACCTTGGCCTCGCCCGCCCGAGGCCCCGGCACGATCACCCCATCAGCACCCTCGACATCCCGCCTACCCCCATCACCCCGTACGTCCCGCACCCCACCATCGCGCAGCTCCCGCCCACCTTCAGCTTCATCAGCGCGCTTCCCAGAAGACGCGTCCCGCTCATCCCCGGTCCCAAGCTGCGCATCCCGCCGGTCGCCAGCCCGCGACCCACGCTCCGCGTCGCGCGAGTCTCCCTCGCGCGTCCCACGCACATCCCGCCCGCCCTCAGCCCGGACCCCGCGCTCCACATCCCGCAAGTCACCGTCACGCATCCCGGAGGGCGCGTCCCGCAAGTCTTCGGCACCCGCCCCCGCGAGTGCATCCCGCCGGTCACCAGCCCGCGTCCCGAGGCGTCCCTCCCGCGCATCCTCACCGCGTGTCCCGCGCTCCGCGTCCCGCGAATCGGGCGCACCCGCCCCCGCGCGTGCATCCCGCCGGTCACCAGCCCGCGTCCCGAGATGTGCCTCCCGCCCATCCCCACCGCGCGTCCCGCGCTCCGCGTCCCCCGAGTCGCCAACACCCGTCCCCGCGCGTGCATCCCGCCGATCGCCAGCCCGCGTCCCGGGAGCTGCCTCCTGTCCGCTCCCAGCACGCGTCCCGCGCTGCGCGTCGTCGGCGTACGTCTTTTGCCCGCGAGCGGTGTCCGTGTCCTGCCCTGCTTCGGACCGCGTCTCCGGGTCAGGGACGGGATGCTCGCCGGCGGCCTGAGCCTCTGGGCGATCGGCAGGCTCGGGGTCGGTGGACACCGCTCGAAGCCCGCGGCGCCGCACCGACGTGTCCACCACGAGGCGTATCTCGCCCGCACCCTCCTGGCTTACGGACAAGTCCTGCTCTTCGACGGCCCCGGTCTCTTCGCGCGCACGCTCGGACCGCGCCGTCGCGCCGTCCCCCTCGTGCTCGGCAGGCCCGGGAGCGCTCTCCGCACCCTCGCCCTCCCCGATCTCGTGGGAGCCCTCAGCATCCGTCCTGCCATGCTCCCCGGACAGTGCCTCCGCACCCGGCGCGCTGTCCCGCACGTCCGACGCACCGGCTCGCTCGGACAGGCCCTCCGCACCCGGAACACCACCGCGCCCGACTGACGAGGCCTCCCCGGACGGGGACTCCGCACCTGGCGCGCCATCCCGCAGGTCCGACGAGGCAACCTCCTCGGGCGGGAACTCCCGTACGACCGGCTGGGAGACTCGCCCACCCGGCGTACCGGCGCCTTCCCCGGAGGGGGCGCTGTCTTCACGAGGGGACGGCCGGTCGGAGGAGGTGTCGGCTGTCTTCGGGGTCTCGTCTCGTCTGGTGGGGAACACCTGGTCGGAGCCGCGCAGAGGCCGGGACAACGTGACCGGCCGGGAGTCGGGGGTCAGCGGCGCCCAGCTCCGCTGTGCTTCGGCGAGCAGGGCGGGGTTGAGCTTCGGCGGCTGCCCCTTGCGGTGCTGGCTCCTGGCGGCCTCGTCCTCCCGGCCCTGCTCGGGCGCGGGGCGCGCGGCGCCGGCCGGGGGCCCGTCGGCGCTGGCGGCCAGCTTGCGGAGCCGCCGCAGCGCTTCGGTGTCGATCGGCTTGGCCCCGGTCTCCTGGCGCGACCTGCGTCCGCCGGTGTCCGCGCGAGAGTCCTCCTCTGGCGAAGCCGCGGGCGGCACGTCGGACGGCGGAACCGCCGGTACGGTCCCGCCCCCGGAAACCGGCTGACGCTCCACTTCTCCGGCCTCGCGCTCCGGCGTCTCGGTGTCGCGAACCAGCCGAAGCTCCCGTACCGGCATGCGGGAAGCGGCAGGTTCACCCGAGTGGGCCCGCTCACGTACGGGAGCGGAATCGTCGGCGGGCGGAGCCGCGGGCTCCTGGGACGGGAGGGCGGGCGGAGCGCCGGGCCGGGTCCGGGAGCCCCAGCCCGTGCGGGCGGGCTCCACCGCGGTGGCGGGGAGCCGGGCCGACTCCGCGACCGTGACCGTGAGCTGGGCGGCCGCCACGGGGGCCTGGGCCGCGGCGGCAGCGGCGGCGGCCACCGCGGGCCGGACCTGCCGCGGACCCGTCGCCGGCGCGCGCTTGCGCGCGGGCTTGCGGGACTTGCGAGCGGCCTTGACCCGTACGGGGTAGGCGCGCCAGACGCGGGCCGAGAAGGTGACGGTGTCGGGCTCCGACAGGGAGGCCAGGCGGTACCACGCCTTCGGCTCGCCCAGGTAGCGCAGCTGGGACTCCAGCAGCTCGGTGAGCCGCTTGCCCTCGATGACCGGCCGGGTGGACAGCCATGTCACGATGCCCGGCGGCACCAGGAAGAGCACGTGCCAGGGCATCGCCACCGGCACGCCGATGACCCAGAGCAGGAGCGACCACGGGACGAAGACGCCGACGAACACGCCGATCCAGACGATCGGGAGCGGCATGGGCAGCCGTAGGTCGTACAGCTTGTAGAGCCGCTTCTCGATACGCCAGATGTTCGTGTACGTGGGCAGGTCCACGCGGTCCTCCTCTCCACCCGCTCGTTCATGACCACAGGAGAGTGGTCTCAACCCTTACTGGATGCCGAGGGCACCCGCGATCGCCTTGGCCGTCACCTCGATGATGTTGGGTACGTAGAAGATCACTCCGATGGCCACGGCCAGGATGAGGAACTGCACGAACCGCGTGATCTCGCGCGTGAAGAGGAAGAACAGCGCGACCACGGACACGACGACGAGGAAGAGCGGGGCGAAGAACGCGCGCAGGAACGCGGCGAGCCCTTCTGTGTTGACGCCGGTGGGTGCGGGTGTCGGCGTCATCTCGATCAGGTTGAGCAATAGGGTTTTCACGATCACTTCTTGTCCTCCCGGGGGGTGCCGATCAGCAGGACGCTGTTATCCGACGACACGACCGGCGCCACGGATGTCGTCGACGTACCATTTGTCGCCCTGTTTCTCGACTGTGAGGCGGTATGCCTGCTGGAGGCGGCCGTCCGTCACGCCGGGTTCGGCGGTGACGTCGGGGTCGGTGGACGCGGGCGCGCTGCCGGGCACGACCCAGACCACGACCGCCTCGATCTCTCTTGTGGCACCCCCCACAGGCACCACGACGCTTTTGAGCTCGGCGAAGCTGAAGGCGCCGGCGAAGCTCGGCAGGCTCGTGCCGGCGGTGACGTAACGCTGAAGTTCGGCGGTGTTGCCAGAGGCGTAGTTGCGGAAGAAGCCCTCCAACTGCGGCTTGAGCTCGGCGGTCGCCGCGTCGTCGGTCTCCGGCCCGGCCACCTGGGGCAGCTGGGCGGGGGCGGGCGCGGGCAGGATCGCGGGCCAGCCCGAGACGACGAACCGCCGGCCGTCGTCGCCACCCGAGTAGTAGACCGGCACCGACAGGTGGAGCCTGCGCGGGCCGGACTGGAAGGCCACCGTGACGACGGCGTTGGCGTCGTCGGCGACCTCGATGTCGTACGGCTGGATGGCGACGGCGCCCAGCTTGCCGTTGCCGTCCCAGCCGAGTTGCTGGTCCATGCCCTCGGCGACGAAGGCGGCCAGCTTGCTGGACCTGCTCACGGCGTCTTCCGGGCTGAAATTCAGGTAGACGCCGGCGAACTGGGCGGCGAACGCCATGGCCTGGTCGTCGGGAAAACCGCTGCCCACTTGCGCAGACTCATTCGGAGCGGCGGCGTTTTGCCCGGTAAACCGCTCGAATGGGGCACGGATCCCATTTACCACGATTACTACGATAAGCGCCCACAGGACTATGCGGCCCGTCCAGACGAGCCACCGCCCGCCGCCACCCGACCAACCGCCGCGCCGCGGCCTGCGCGGCGGCGGCGCGTCGTATCCGGTGTCGGGGTGTGCTGAAAGCTCGGGCCCGCCAGTGGTCCGAGGACCGTGCTGGACGGTTGACCTACGAGCCATCACGCCTCCGCTCGCGCCAATCGCCCCGGCTGGCGCGGTGTCGTCCGTTGCCGATCCCCATCATCCGCGGTGAAGCAGTCACCTTATCCGGTCTCCGCCATTGTTCCAGGAAAGCCACGCCCATGCTGCAAGCATCGCCGTCCAGGGGCAAACCGAGTCCGCATAGGACGCACCCGGCGCGCCGATTTGTGTGTGTTCCCTGCCGAAAGGGCATTCGACCAGGCCAGAGACCTAAGAACGCATAACCCGACCGCCACGAATACCTGTCCTCATGGCGGAGCAATGGCTTTGACCTGCGATTTTCTCAGGCTCCGATACCCGCTCGGTCTGCCATCGGGGCACGGCCGGCGGAGATCCGGCTGTGAGGCGACGCGGGACGCCGGGGCTCCCACCCCCGGACTGCCCGGCCGCGGGGGGCGTCAGGCCGGTTCGCCGGGGCGATGGTCGCGGAGCCCGGCCGGGTGAACGGCGCGCTCCAGCGAGCCGCGCAGCTCCGCCAGCACGCTCGTGGCGGCGTCGCGGCCGCGCAGCCGGGCCACCACCTCTTCTCGCTCGCCCGCCTTCATGCGGAGGTAGTCGTCGCGGTCGACGCGCAGGCCGTACATCAGCTCGACCCGCAGGAGCGCGAGCTCCTCCTCCAGGCTGATGCCGGTGAGTCTGGGCGCCGGACGCCGGTTCCTGATGATGCGACGGAGCATAGGCCCTCCCGAGTCAGCGTGGCCGCCGTGACCGTTCGACGCGCGGGAGGCCCAAGTGGTTGACGCGGAAGAGATCCCGCAATCAGATGTTTAGCTTCCGGGTAATTGTGACAGATCACACATCAGCGGCACGGGCCACGAACACGAACTCGCGACCCGGCCGATCCGGAGCGTCCCTGACGTCCTCGACGCGGAAGCCGGCCTCCCGCAGCGAGCGCCCGACCTCCTCCCTCTCCCGGAAGCGCAGCGTCGAGTCCGAGGTGAGCACCGCGCCGTCGGCCGCGAACACGTACGTCTGGCGGAAGGTCACCAGCGGACCCGAGACGTCCAGGACGTCGCTCCACGACTCGACCGGGCCCACCTCCGGGATCTCGGTGACGGCGTGCGTGCGGGCCGGGTTCCACTCCTCCCAGGCGCGGCGGGCGGGGTCGCGGGTCTCGAAGGCGAGCACGCCGCCCGGCCGCAGCGCCGCGCGCACGCCGCGCAGGGTGGCGAGCCAGTCGTCGTCGGTGAGGAAGACCTGGGCCACGTTGCCCGTCATGGTGGCGAGGTCGGCCCGGATCGGCGGCAGCGGCGGCAGCACGGTGGCGTCGCCGAGGATCCAGCGCACCCGGCCGGCGCCCGGCTTGGCGCGGGCGACCGCCAGCGACGCCTCGGCGGGGTCCACGCCGACCACCTCGACGCCGCGCGCCGCGAGCAGGCAGGCGAACACGCCGGTGCCGCAGCCCACGTCGAGCACCCGCCGCGCGCCGAACTCCGTCACCATCGCGGCGTACGCGACGAGATCGCTCCGGTCGGCGTCGAGCGCGTCGTAGATCCGGGCGAGCCGAGGCTCGGCGTAGTGCGGATCAGGCATGAAATGACGCTATCGACCCGTACAACCGGTTTTCGGAGACCGGCTATACGTTGAAGCGGAACTCCACCACGTCGCCGTCCTGCATGACGTAGTCCTTGCCTTCGACGCGGGCCTTGCCGGCCGCGCGGGCGGCCGCGATCGAGCCGACCTCCACGAGGTCGTCGAACGAGACCACCTCGGCCTTGATGAAGCCGCGCTGGAAGTCGGTGTGGATGACCCCGGCCGCCTCCGGCGCGGTGGCGCCCTTGGGGATGGTCCAGGCGCGCGACTCCTTGGGCCCGGCCGTCAGGTAGGTCTGCAGGCCGAGGGTCTCGAAGCCGACCCGGGCGAGCTTGCTCAGCCCGGACTCGTGCTGGCCGACGGACTCCAGCAGCTCCATGGCCTCCTCCTCGTCGAGCTCGGCCAGCTCGGACTCCAGCTTGGCGTCGAGGAACACCGCCTCGGCGGGCGCGACCAGGGCCGACATCTGGGCCTTCAGCGCGTCGTCGACCAGCTCGTCGGAGTCGACGTTGAACACGTAGAGGAACGGCTTGGCCGTCAGCAGGTGGAGCTCGCGCAGGTCGGGGCCGCCGAGCCCGCTCTCGAAGATGGTCTTGCCGGTCTCCAGGACGGCGAGCGCGGCCTGGGCCGCCTCCAGCGCGGGCTTCTTGTCCTTGTTGTGGCGAGACTCCTTCTCCAGGCGCGGGATGGCCTTCTCGACCGTCTGCAGGTCGGCCATGATCAACTCGGTGTTGATCGTCTCGATGTCGCGCTTGGGGGAGATGTCGCCGTCGACGTGGGTGACGTCGGGGTCGTCGAAGACCCGGATCACCTGGCAGATGGCGTCGGTGTCGCGGATGTTGGCGAGGAACTGGTTGCCCCTCCCCTGCCCCTCCGACGCGCCCTTGACCAGGCCCGCGATGTCGACGAACTCCACCTTGGCGGGCAGGATGCGGGCGGAGCCGAAGATCTCGGCCAGCTTGGGCAGGCGCTCGTCCGGCACGCCCACGATGCCCACGTTGGGCTCGATGGTGGCGAACGGGTAGTTGGCGGCGAGGGCGTTGCCGGTCTTGGTCAGCGCGTTGAACAGCGTGGACTTACCGACGTTGGGCAGGCCGACGATGCCGATGGAGAGGCTCACGCCCAGCGAGTTTACTTGCTCCCCGAAGGCGGCCAGGCGTGTCGGGGGCCGATGCGGACGGGACGGGCTGCAATCATCGATCAGATGGATGTCGTCTCGCTTCTCCTCGGCCTGCTCATCGGCGCCGCCGTCGGGTTCCTCGTGGCCAGGACGAGGGCGGCGGTGCGGGTGGCCGAGGCCGACGCGCGCGCCAAGTCCGCCGGCGAGAAGCTCGTCTACGTCGAGGAGCAGCTCGCCGAGCGCTTCCAGGCCCTGTCCACCCGCGCGCTCGACGTCAACAACGTGCGCTTCCTGGAGCTGGCCGAGACCCGTCTCGCCGCCACCAGGGCGGAGGCGGCGGGCGATCTGGAGCAGCGCAGGCAGGCCGTCGAGCATCTGGTCGAGCCGCTGCGCGACGCGCTGGCGCGGGTCGAGACGCAGTTGCGCGACACCGAGTCCGGCCAGCGCGCGGCCCGGGCGGAGCTGGCCAAGGAGATGGAGTTCGTCCGCCACAGCCACGAGCAGCTCCGCTCCCAGACCATGGCGCTGGTGCGGGCGCTGCAGCGACCGGAGGCGCGCGGCCGATGGGGCGAGATGCAGCTGCGCCGGGTCGCCGAGATCGCCGGCATGCAGCGCCACTGCGACTTCGACGAGCAGGTCGCCGAGGGCCCGGTACGTCCCGACATGGTGGTCCGGCTGGCAGGCGGCAAGAACATCGTGGTAGACGCCAAGGTGTCGCTGGCCGCCTACCTGGAGGCCGCGGAGGCGGGCGACGAGTCGCTGGCCACGGTCCGGCTCGACGCGCACGCCCGGCACGTGCGCGAGCACGTCGACCGGCTGGCCGCCAAGTCCTACTGGCAGGCGTTCGCTCCCACGCCGGAGTTCGTGGTGCTGTTCATCCCCGGCGAGGCGTTCCTGGCGCCCGCGCTGGAGCGCGACCCCGCCCTGCTGGATTACGCGATGGCCCGCCGGGTGCACATCGCCACCCCGACCACGCTGATCACGATGCTCCGCACCGCTCACTACGCCTGGCAGCAGGCCGCGCTGAGCGAGAACGCGCGCGCGGTGTTCGAGCTGGGCAAGGAGCTGTACGAAAGACTGTCCTCGATGGGCCGGAACGTGGAGTCGCTCGGCAGGTCGCTGGCCCGTACCGTGGAGATGTACAACAAGACCGTCGGGTCGCTGGAGAGCCGGGTCCTGGTCACGGCACGCAAACTGCACGATCTGGGCGTCGTCGACGGCGAGCTCGACTCCCCCGAGATGGTCGAGGGCGTGCCGCGACCCCTGGCATCCCCCGAACTGCTCGAAACCACGTCTCTCATCACACACACGAACGGTAAGTTGGCCAACGGGTCGCAATAAGGGGGGTGGGGCCGGTGACCGGCACAGGCAAGCGTTCCGCCGTCAGGCTGACCGCCCGCGGCGCCATCGCGCTCACGCTCGTCTCCACGCTCGGCGGTTACGTGCTGGCCGCCCTGCTCGACATGCAGCTGCTGGTCGGCCTGGCGTTCGTGGCCGCGTGCGTGCTCGGCGTGGTGCTGGTCAACCCGCGCGAGCTGCTGTCGCTGGTGGTGACGCCGCCGCTGGTGTTCTTCGTCGCGACCCTCTTCGTCGAGCTGGGACGGGCGCTCGTCTCCGTGGGCATCCTGCAGTCGCTCGCGCTCGGCCTCTACGGCTCGCTGTCGCGCGGCGCGCCCTGGCTGTTCGCCGGCTCGGCGATCGTGCTCGGCGTGGCGTGGGCGCGCGGGCTGCGCGACAACGTGCGGGAGCTCCGCGACGAGCTCCGGGCGGGCGCGGAGGTGCCGCGCCCGCGCCAGCCGCAGCCGTACGTGCCGGAGCCCGAAGGTTACTTCGAGCCCCGGGTCTACGGCACGCCCAGGGGCGAGGACTAGGAGACGCGCAGATCCTTGCGCAGCTCGTGGGGCAGCGCGAAGCGCACCTTCTCCTGCACCGACTCGACCTCGGTCACGTCGTCGAAGCCGTGGCCCGCCAGCCGCGCCAGCACCTCCTCCACCAGCTCCTCGGGCACCGACGCCCCACTGGTGACGCCGACCGTGGTGACGCCGTCGAGCCACTCGTCATGGATGAACGTGGCGTTGTCGACGAGGTAGGCGGCCGCGGCGCCGTGTTCCTTGGCCACCTCGACCAGGCGCTTGGAGTTGGAGGAGTTGTCGGAGCCGACCACGATCACCAGCTCGGACTCCGCGGCGATCTCCTTGACCGCGACCTGCCGGTTCTGGGTGGCGTAGCAGATGTCGTCGCTGGGCGGGTCGATCAGGGCCGGGAAGCGCTGCTTGAGCCGGGCGACGGTCTCGTTGGTCTCGTCGACCGACAGCGTGGTCTGCGACAGCCACACCAGCTTGCCGGGGTCGCGCACCTCGACCTGGTCGACCGCGTCGAGGCCGTCGACGAGCTTGATGTGGTCGGGCGCCTCGCCGCTGGTGCCCTCGACCTCCTCGTGCCCTTCGTGACCGATGAGCAGGATGTCATAGTCCTGACCGGCGAATCTCTTGGCTTCGTTGTGGACCTTCGTGACCAGCGGGCAGGTGGCGTCGATGGTGCGCAACGCGCGCTGCTCGGCCTCGGCGTGCACGGCGGGAGAGACGCCGTGGGCGGAGAACACCACGATCTCCCCCTCGGGCACTTCCTCGGTCTCCTCGACGAAGATCGCGCCCTTGGCTTCGAGCGTCTTGACCACGTGGGTGTTGTGGACGATCTGCTTACGCACGTAGATGGGCGCGCCGTACTGCTCCAGCGCCTTCTCGACCGCCACGACGGCACGATCGACTCCGGCGCAGTAACCGCGCGGCCTGGCCACGAGCACGCGGCGGGAAGTAGGGGTGTGGAGCTCCATAGTCCATATGCTACGTGGAGCGGCCGACCGGCCCGCGCGTGCGCGTGTGCCCGCGTTTTGCCAGACTGGCCGTTCCACACTGACCTCCCAGGGAGACGTACATGTCCCTCAGCGACGTGATACGCAACATCGCCAAGACCGTAACCGACAAGGACAGGCTCAAGGAGAAGGCCCGCGAGCTGCCGCTCTTCGTCGTCCAGACCACGCTCAGCGCCGCCGGTCAGACGCTCATGCTGGTCGACCGGGTGAAGAACTCGCTCAGGGGCGGCAAGGACGAGGAGAAGAAGGACGACCTCGAATCCCGTCCCGCGACGGCCGAGAAGCCGGCCGCCGCCGAGGAGGAGGCGAAGCCGGCCCGCAAGGAGCCGGTCATCTTCGCCCCCAGGCCGGAGGCGGCCGAGCCCAACGGCACTGCCAAGACCAAGCCGGACCCTGTCATCTTCAGCCCGGCCGCCAAGACGGACACCAAGCCGGAGGCCGAGACCAAGCCCGAGCCGGAGACCAAGCCGAAGCCCGAGCCCGAGGCCAAGCTCAAGACCGAGACCAAGCCCGAAGCCAAGACCGAGGCGAAGACCGAGGCGCGGCCCAAGCCGGAGGACAAGCCCGCCGCCGCGCCGGAGCCCGCTTCCGAGCCGACGCTCGCCCATGAGCCGGCCGTCGCCCAGCCGGTGACCGTCACCGAGCCGGAGCCCGAGCAGGCCGAGGAGAAGCCGAAGGCCAAGAAGGCCAAGGCCGCGCCCGCCAAGGCGCCGGAGACCGCGAAGCTGGCCGAGGCCGCCGAGACCGTCCCCGCCGCCGTCGCCGAGCACGAGCCGGCCCTGGGCGCGGGCGAGCTGACCGAGCCGCTGCCCGGCTTCGCCTCGCTGTCGGTGGCGTCGCTGCGCGCCCGCATGCGCGGCAAGACCGGCGAGCAGATCGCCGAGTACCTCGCGTACGAGCAGGCCACCTCGGGTCGGCCCGAGGTGATCCGCATGTACGAGAACCGCCTGGCCAAGCTGCGCGCGGGCGAATGACGTCCAAGACCACGCCCGAGGCGCCGTTGCCGGTCCGCACGGTCCTGCAGATGGTGGGCGGCTGGATCGGCAAGCTGGGCACGGTCTGGGTCGAGGGTCAGATCACCGATCTGAGCGCGCGCGGCGGCACGGTCTTCCTGACGCTGCGCGACCCGGTGGCCAACGTGTCCGCCCGGGTCACGGCCCCGCGAGGGGTGTACGAGGCCGCCATGCCCAGGCCCGCCGACGGCGCCAGGGTCGTGGTCCACGTCAAGCCGGACTTCTGGGTCAACCGCGGCTCGTTCGCCTTCACCGCGCTGGAGATCCGCCCGGTCGGCGTGGGCGAGCTGCTGGCCCGCCTGGAGCGGCTGCGCCAGTTGCTGGCGGCCGAGGGGCTGTTCGGCGCGGAGCGCAAGCGGCGGCTGCCCTTCCTGCCCGGCACGGTCGGGCTGATCTGCGGCCGGGACTCGGCGGCCGAGCGCGACGTGCTGGAGAACGCGCGGCGCCGCTGGCCCGCCGTGCGGTTCAAGGTGGAGGAGGTCGCGGTCCAGGGCCCGTACGCGGTGGGCGAGGTGACCGAGGCGCTGGGCCGGCTCGACGCCGACTCCGGCGTAGACGTGATCGTCATCGCCAGGGGCGGCGGGTCGCTGGAGGACCTGCTGCCGTTCTCCGACGAGACGCTGGTGCGCGCGGTGGCCGCGTGCCGCACCCCGGTCGTCAGCGCGATCGGCCACGAGCAGGACAGCCCGCTGCTCGACCTGGTGGCCGACGTACGCGCCTCCACCCCCACCGACGCCGCCAAGAAGGTCGTCCCCGACGTGGGCGAGCAGCTCTCGCTGGTGCGCCAGCTGCGCGACCGCGGCCGCAGGGTGGTGAGCGGCTGGCTCGACCGGGAGATGTCCTGGCTGGCGGCCGTGCGCTCGCGTCCCTCGCTCGCCGACCCGGTGCGCGAGCTGGAGCGGCACGCCGAGCAGGCCGACGCGCTGCGCGATCGCGCCAGGCGCGCGCTGTCGGGCTCGCTGGACCGGGCCGGAGACGACCTCGGCCACGTGCGTGCCCGTCTGGTGGCGCTGTCGCCGGCGGCCACGCTGGAGCGCGGCTATGCGATCGTGCAGCGCCCGACGGGCGAGGTCGTGCGCCGGGCCGGGGAGGTCGCGCCGGGCGACGAGCTCACCGTACGGCTGCCCGACGACCGCCTCACGGTGCGGGCCGAGCCGTGACCGCTGCGGCGATGGAGGCGACCCCCGCCTTGATCTCCTCGACCGTCAGGCCGCGCTCGTCGCGCTGGTAGGAGATCAGGTGGGCGTTGAGCGGGGCCAGCAGGGCGTCGGCCAGGAAGTGCGGGTCGGCGTCGGGCCTGGCCTCGGCCAGCAGCGTGGCCAGGTGGGTATGGTGGACCCGATAGGGCCCGCCGAACCTGGACTTGGGTGAGCCCAACTCCACCAGCAGAAACAGATCGAGCTGCGACACGACGCGGTCCACGAGACCGGCGAGGAAGGCCCCGACCCGCTCGGCCGGCGCCGCTCCCGGCCCCAGCGGCGGCGGGCCGCTCATGAACGCCTCCTGGAAGCGGCGCTCCCGCTCGTCGATGAGCGCCCACACCAGCCCGGCCCGGTCGCCGAAGCGCCGGTAGACCGTGCCGACGCCGACGCAGGCCTCTTTGGCGACCTCGTCCAGGGAGAGCTGGTCGGCGCCCCGGCTCTCGATCATGCGGGCCGCGACATCGATGATCTTCTGCCGGTTGCGCGCCGCGTCGGCGCGCTCCGGCTGGGGCTGCCCCACCACCGGCAGCTGGCGACGTCCGCACACGGATCCGAGCATACGCGCGTTGCAACCGGAGGAATCTCCGGTTAGGCTCCGCGGTTGACACAATACGGAGAGCTCTCCGCTTGACAGGAGGAACCATGAGCGACTTCAACCAGCAGGTCATCGAGGAGTTCCGGGCGAACGGCGGAAAGGTGGGCGGCTACTTCGAGGGCGCCGACCTGCTCCTGCTGACCACCACGGGTGCCAGGTCGGGCAGGCAGGTGACCAGCCCGGTGATGTACCTGGAGGACGGCGGCCGGCTCGTCGTGATCGCCTCCAAGGCCGGGGCCGACGACAACCCGGCGTGGTTCCACAACCTCCGCGCCAACCCCGAGGTGAAGGTCGAGATCGGCACCGAGGAGTTCCAGGCCGAGGCCTCCGTCGTGGACCGCCCGGAGCGCGACCGGCTCTACGCCCGCATGGTGGAGAAGGCGCCCGGCTTCGCCGACTACGAGACCAAGACCACCCGCGTCATCCCCGTCATCACCCTCAACCGGCTCAGCTGACCACAGGCCGAACAAAGAAGGGTGCGGGGAGCGAACCACCCCCGTCAGACCGGCTCAGCTGACCGCGGGCCGGTCTGGAAGGTGCGGGGAGCGGGCCAGCCCTGTCAGACCGGCTCGGCTGGGCGGGTCATCCTGCGCGCCCGGCTCAGCTGACCGCGGGCCGGGAAGGGGAGTGCGGCGGGCCGGTCATCCCCGACGGGGCCCGCGTTCAGAAGGGGGTGTCGTCCTGGGTGCCCGGCTCGGCCCGGCGGGCCATGGCGGCGGCCAGCTTGACCCGGGCGCCCTGCAGCCACTCCTCGCAGACGGCGGCCAGCTTCTCGCCGCGCTCCCAGAGCTCGATCGACTGCTCCAGCGTGAGCCCGCCGGCCTCCAGGCGGCGCACCACGTCGGTCAGCTCCTCGCGCGCCTGCTCGTACGAGGGCGTCTTCTCGTCAGCCACGCTCCCCACCCTAATGCCGCGCCAAAGGGAAGGCCCCCGCCTCGGGCGGGGGCCTTCGCACGTGGTTGACAGCAGAACCGGCACCCGTCAAGGCGCGTCCTTCCACGCGGACGCTGATGCTAGCAGCGTCCGGGGCGGGTCAGGTGGCCGATTTGGGACGTTCTCGCAGCGCGGACGCGAGCTGGCCGAGCTCCGGCCAGTCGGCGGTGCCGGTCACGACCAGCGTCACGTCGGGCAGCACGCGGATCAGGGAGCGCTGTTTCTTGTCCTCGCGGAAGCGCCGCTCCCACGTCTCGCCGCCGACCTGCTGGGTGCCGACGGCCTTGTCGGAGTTGGCCATGCGGTTGGCGAACTCCGCCGCGGGCTTCTCGTCGCTCTGGATGAACATCGCGTGCTCGCGCGCGGCCGTGGCGTAGCCGATGTGGAGGACCTGGGCGCCGTTCTCGCCCTCGGCGATCCGGTTGCTGTTGGAGATCCACCCCGCGGGATCCGAGGCGGGCTCCCACACCGTGTACGGGACCGTACGGGAGAAGTTGGCGACCGTGATGGAGTAGTCGCGCTTGGGGATGTGCTCCGCCTGGCCTCTCGGTGTGACCAGCAGGAACAGCCCGACCGCCGCCAGGCAGACGAGCACGGCCACGACGTAGCCGTGGAGACCTTCGGTGAACCGTCGCACAGTTAGCGAGGTTACCCGCGGGCGGGGCCGGTCGCGGACCCGGCGGGTCGGAGCCGGCCGATGATCTCCAGGACGTTCTCTGCCAGCTTCCTGTCGCCCGACTGGACGATCTCGCTGACGGCGCCGGCCAGCGCGCCGGTCAGGACCACCACCAGCGCGTTCTCGTCGTCGTCGAAGAGCGCGGCGTTGCGGCGGGCCCACGTGCGGAGCCGGTCGCGCATGACGACCTCGAAGCCGGGCGGCCCGTCGCCGCGCAGGAACAGCGCGGCCAGCTCGCGCTCGGCCAGGCAGCCGTCGAGATAGGCGCGGGCGGCGCTGACGAAGACCCGCATCGGGTCGGTCTCGCCGGCCTCGCGGGCGGCGCGCGCGGCCTGCTTGGTGCGCTGCGCCTGCCGGGTCTGGAACTCCTCGAACAGCGTGAGGTAGAGGTCGGCCTTGCCGGCGAAGTGGTGGTAGAGGCTGCCGACGCTGGCCTCGGCCTTGGCCACCACGTCGGTCACGCCCGCCTCGGCGAAGCCCTTGGAGACGAAGACGTCTCTGGCGGCGCGCAGCAGCGCGGAGCGCGTGGCCGCACCACGCTCGGATGTGCGGCCTGTCACAGGCGGTTGCGCTTCGCTGCTCATGGTTGGCACATTATCCTCCGCTGACCGGGGATACAGGGACAACTACCATCGGGATAGTCGTCACGAGGAGGCCTCACACATCATGTCGGATCAGACCTCGGTGCCCGAGCCGTTGGCCACGGGCGAGCATGCCCCCGATCGTAACCTCGCTCTGGAGCTCGTCCGCGTTACAGAGGCGGCGGCGATGGCCGCGGCCCGCTGGGTGGGCAGGGGTGACAAGAACGGCGCCGACGGCGCCGCGGTGAACGCCATGCGCCAGTTGATCAACACGGTGTCGATGAACGGTGTGGTGGTCATCGGCGAGGGCGAGAAGGATCATGCCCCGATGCTGTTCAACGGCGAACAGGTGGGTGACGGCAGCGGTCCAGAGTGCGACGTGGCCGTCGACCCGATCGACGGCACCCGGCTGACCGCCCTGGGCATGCCGGACGCGGTCTCGGTGATCGCGGTGAGCGAGCGCGGCTCGATGTACGACCCGTCGGCCGTGTTCTACATGGAGAAGCTGGTGACCGGCCCGGAGGCGGCCGACGTGGTCGACATCGAACGGCCGGTGGGCGACAACATCAGGGCGGTGGCCAGGGCCAAGCACTGCTCGCCCGCCGACGTCACCGTGGTGGTGCTCGACCGGCCCCGGCACGAGCAGCTCGTCAAGGAGATCAGGGAGACCGGGGCGCGGATCAAGTTCATCACCGACGGCGACGTGGCGGGCGCGATCATGGCGGCCCGCGGCGGCTCCGCCATCGACCTGATGCTGGGCATCGGCGGCACGCCGGAGGGCATCGTGGCCGCGTGCGCGCTCAAGTGCCTGGGCGGCGTCATCCAGGGCAAGCTGTGGCCGCGCGACGAGGCGGAGCGCCGCAAGGCGCTGGACGCCGGGCTCGACCTCGGCCAGGTGCTGACCACGAACGACCTGGTCAAGTCCGACGACGTGTTCTTCGCGGCGTCGGGCATCACCCAGGGCGAGCTGATGGACGGCGTACGCTACCGCGGCGGCGTGGCGATGACCCAGTCGCTGGTGATGCGCGGGCGTTCCGGCACGATCCGCAAGATCGAGAGCGAGCACCAGCTGTGGAAGCTGCGCGCCTACAGCGCGATCAACTTCGACACCGCGGGCTGATCAGCGGCGGCGCCTGCGCTTGGGCTGCTTGACCGAGACGTCACCCACGAAGTTGGTGGTGCGCACCTCGACGACGGGCGCGCCCGGCTCCTCGGGCCCCTTGGTGAGCCGTGCGGTCTTGTCCTTGGTGACCCGGATGACCTCGAGCCCTTCCGGCACCTGGATCTCCAGCCCGCCGAAGACCAGGGTGGCGTTGATGACGACGCGGCTGTTCTGCAGGATCGCGTCGCGGAAGTCGAGCTTGGTGGTGCCGAACATGGCGGTGACGTCCAGCTCCGCCGGCACCACCCAGCGCCCGCCCCGCTGCTGCTGGCGGAAGAACGCGGAGACCGGCCTGCCGTCGAGGTTGAGCGGCTGCTCGTCGGCGGGCAGCAGGTCCTCGGTCAGCTTGGCCAGCTCGCCGAGCGTGCGGGCCGAGTAGAGGACGCCGAGCCGCTCCTCCAGCTCCTCCAGCGTGATCCGCCCGTCGGCGTGCGCGTCCTGCAGCACCTGGGCGATGCGCTCGCGGTCGGCGTCGGACGCGCGCAGCTCGGCGGGCTGCGGGAGCTTGTCCTTGGGTGGGCGGCGGGCCGACACCCACTCCTCGGCCAGCCGTTCACCGGCCTCCTGCAGGCGGGGGAGCCAGGATCCGGGGCGTTCGTTCACGCCTAACACGATATCCGGCGAACACGAGCTTTGCCCGATCGGAATCCCCGGCGTCCGCGAGCCGTTGGACCCGGAGAGATCGACATGGGAGGGCGCCGTGCGACGGCCGGCACGCTGGGGACTGGGCGCGGTGGGCGCCGGGGTCGTGGTCGTCCTCGGGCTCGACGTGGCCGCCCTCGGCGAGATCGACCCGCTGCGGCGCACGATCAGCGAGCACGGCCTGACCGAGCTGGGCTGGCTGTTCGGGCTCGGCGTGACGCTGCTGGCCGTGGGGTCGGCGGCCATCGGGGTGTCACTGGCGCGGGCCAGGCTGGCGGGGGCGGTCGGCACCCTCGCGCTGCTGGCGTGGAGCGCCGGGCTGCTGGTGGCGGCCTACTTCCCCAAGCACGACTGGTCGGTGGGGCCGAGCCTGAGCGGCAGCATCCACCGGGCGGGCAGCCTGGTGGCCTTCCTGTGCCTGCCCCTGGCCGCGCTGATCATCGCCAGGCCGTGGCGGCGCGGCGTGCGGCGCCCCGCGTCGCTGGTGGCGTTCGGGCTCGGGGTGTGCTCGCTGCTGTACGTGGCGGGGCTGGGCGTGCTGGTGCTGCTCGGTGCGCAGGACGGGCTGCGGTGGTGGCAGGTCGTGCCGCTCGGCCTGGTGGAGCGCGGGCTGGCGGCCGTGGAGGTGGCTGCGGTGGCGGCGCTCGGCTTCTGGGCGGCGGGGAAGAAGCTGTCGGCGGAGCACGCCGTGGCGGGCGCGGTGGAAAGCCGGCCGAAGAACCTCGCCTGAGTGCTGGTGGAGCGGCGTTCCCAGCGATTAACCTGACCCAGCCTCACGTTTGATTTCCCCCCACTCAGGAGGCCGCCGTGCCGTCTCCGCGTGATCGCCAGGCCCGCTTCGCCACCTTCGCCGTGTACGCGGTGCAGGGCCTGTCCTTCGCCACCCTGCTCACCCAGGTCGCGCACCTCCAGGACAAACACGGGCTGAGCACCGGGGGGCTGACCGCGCTGCTGCTCATCGTGCCGGTGTTCGCGGGGGTGGGCAGCGTGGCGGCGGGCGCGTTCGCCGCCCGTCTGGGCAGCCGGCTCCTGCTGCGCCTGGCCCAGCCCGCGGTCGCGGTGGCCGTCGTGCTCGCCGGCCTGGCTCCCGGCGTGACGCTGCTCGTGCCGGTGCTGCTGCTGTTCGGCGTGGCGGTCGGCGCGGTGGACGCGGGCATGAACATGCAGGGCGTCGCGGTCGAGCGCAGGTACGGCCGGGCGGTGCTGAACGGCTTCCACTGCCTGTGGAGCGTGTTCAGCCTGGCGGGCGCGCTGTGGGTGTCGGCGGTGGGCGACGGGCTGCCCCTGGAGGCGGTCATGGCGATCCCCATGGTGCTCGCCGTCGCGGGGTCGCTCTACGCCGGTCCCCGGCTGTACGCGCCGGACGAGGAGCGGGCCGGCACCGTGGAGCGCGCCGCCGGGACCCGGTTCCCGTGGGGGCCGATCATCCCGCTCTGCCTGGCCATGGGATTCCTGTACGTGGGCGACGCGGCGGTGTCGAACTTCAGCACGGTCTTCATGCAGGACGAGTTGTCCGCCGACGCCCGGGTGATCCCGCTGGCCTACGCCGCCTACCAGGCGACCACGCTGCTGGTGCGGCTGGCCGGGGACGTGGTGGTCAGGAGGTACGGTCCCGCCGCGGTCGTCAGGCTGGGCGGGGCGATCGCCACGCTGGGCTTCCTGGGGATCGTGCTCGCGCCCGGCCAGCCGCTGGCCATCGTGGCGTTCGGGCTGACCGGGGTGGGGCTCTCGGTGGTGGCGCCGCAGTCGTTCTCGGCCGCCGGGCGGCTGGACCCGTCGGGCACCGGGGTGGCGATCGCCCGGGTCAACCTGTTCAACTACGTCGGCTTCATCGTGGGCTCGGCCCTGGTGGGCGGGCTCGCGGACGCGGCCGGCATGCGCGTGGGCTTCGCCGCGCCGCTGGTGCTGGCCGCCGCGATCGTGGTCCTGGCCAGGGGGTTCGAGCCGAAGGCGGTCACCTCACCGCGGTGAGCTCGGCCTGACCTCGGCCACCTCGACCGGCCTGCGCTCGCGCCGGGACAGCTCGGCCGCCTCCGCCACGAAGAGCGCCGCCAGCGCGTCCTCGACCGTGCACAGGCCGTCCGCGCCGCGCAGGAACCCGTCGAGCTCGGCCCGGTAGGCGTCGGCGAACCGGGCGACGAAGTCGGGCCACGGCTCACCCTCCGGCGTCAGCCCCTCGGTCGAGGTGAGCGGGGCGCGCGGGCTCAGGCCGACGGCCCTCGTGCCCCTGGTGCCGGCCAGTTCCATGCGGACGTCGTACCCCGCGCCGTTGTAACGCGAGCCCTGGACGGTGGCGAGCGTGCCGTCGTCCAGGGTGAGGAGCGCGGCGCTGGTGTCGACGTCACCCGCCTCGGCGAAGAAGGCGGCCCCCCGGTTCGCCCCCGTCGCGTACACCGAGACGACCTCGCGGCCGGTCACCCAGCGCAGGATGTCGAAGTCGTGGATGTGGCAGTCGCGGTAGATGCCGCCGGACAGCGGGATGTACCCGGCGGGCGGCGGCGCGGGGTCCGCGGTGATCAGGTGCACCCGGTGCAGGTCGCCGAGCTCGCCCCGGCGCAGCGCGGCCGCCGCGGCCGCGTACCCGGCGTCGAACCGGCGCTGGAACCCGATCACCACCCGGTTGCCCCCGGCTGCCTCCAGCACCTCCAGCGTGCCCTTGACGTCGCCGGCCACCGGCTTCTCGCAGAAGGCCGGGACGCCCCGGCGGCACGCCTCCAGCAGCAGCTCGGCGTGGGTGCTCGTGGGGGTGGCGATGACCACCGCGTCGGCCTCGAAGGGGTCTCCGGGCCTGCCGTGCGGCGACGTCCGTACGGGGTCGGCCACGATCAGGTCGTCGACCAGCGGGTGCGCGGCCAGCGTCGCGGCGTGGAACGCGCCGATCCGTCCCAGCCCCAGCAAACCCACGCGCATGGCACCTCCCGTTGGGATCGGCCTTCTTTGTAACCCTCAGATCTCTATTTGTCCAGACATAAGGACTTTAAGCCCTTGTATCGTCTCCGCAGCGCGGCGCGCGGGCAACCGGGCGAACCCGGCCACCACCGCCGGCGGGCCGGCGCCGAAGCGCATCCCACCGACCGGCTCGGCGACCAGGCCCAGCTTCCGGGCCGCGGCGGCCATCCGGTCCTCGTCCCAGCCCTGCGGCAGCTCCAGGTAGACGTGCAGGCCCGCCTCGATGCCCAGGACCCGGACCTCGGGCAGCTCGCGGGCCAGCGACTCGACCAGGGCGTCCCGGCGGCGGCGGTACTCCCTGCGCATCCGCCGCAGGTGCCTGTCGTAGCCGCCGGTGCGCAGGAAGTGGGCCAGCGCGTACTGCTCGATCACCGGGGAGCCCAGGTCCAGCTCGCCCCGGGCGCGGCGGACCGCCTCGGCCAGGCGGGCCGGGGCGACGACCCAGCCCAGCCGCAGGCCGGGCGCCAGCGCCTTGCTCACGCTGCCGGACAGGATCACCCGGTCGGGCGCGAGCCCTTGGAGGCAGCCGACCGGATCGCGGTCGAAGCGGAACTCGGCGTCGTAGTCGTCCTCCAGGATGACCCGGTCGCCGTCGCGGGCCCACTCCATGAGCGCGGCCCGGCGCGCGGGCGAGAGCACCACGCCCGTGGGGAACTGGTGCGCCGGCGTGACCAGCGCCGCGTCCGCGCGGTCCCGCAGCGCCGTCACATCCAGCCCCTCACTGTCGACCGGGACCGGCACCGGGTCCGCGCCCGCGCGGCGCAGCAGCGGGAGCTGGCGGTGGCTGCCCGGGTCCTCCACCGCGAGCCGGAGCCGGCCGGCCCCCGCGAGGACGCGCAGGATCAGGCTCAGCCCCTGGGCCACGCCGCCGACCACGACCAGGTTGTCCGGGCGCACGTCGGCGGCCCGCACCCGCCTCAGATAGCCGGCCAGCTCCTCGCGCAGCTCGGGGACGCCGCCGGGGTCGCCGTAGTCGAGCGCGTCGCCGGGCATGGTGGCGAGGACGTGGCGGATCGCGGCCAGCCAGCGTTCCCTCGGGAAGAAGCCGAGGTCAGGCGAGGTCGGGCGGTGCCCGTAGTAGGGGGCGCCCTCCTGGACCGGCGAGGGCTCGGCGCGGTGCGCGGCGGTCGCGGCGACCTGGGTGCCGGCGCCGACGCGGGAGACGAGGAACCCCTCGGCGACGAGCTGCTCGTACGCCTCGACCACGACGCCGCGGGAGACGCTCAGGTCGGCGGCGAGGTCGCGGGTGGCGGGCAGGCGGGTGCCGGGGGCGAGGCGGCCGTGACGGACGGAGTCGCGCAGATGGGAGGCGATCTGCCCGGCGATCCCCCCTTTTTCCCGATTTATCGGCACATGGAGGTCGGCCACATTGGCCCTCTGTCGCAGCACTGGATTGGACTGTTTACGCGGACCATTGTGTCCCTAGCCTGGCAGCCATGAGAAGCGGAGTCGCCGGGGCCACCGCGGCCATGTTCTGTGTGGGCACCCTGGCCGGAGTGTCCGACCTGGTCGGGGACTATCCCGTGTACGGCGGGCAGGCCGTGCGCTACCTGGTCGCGGCCGTCATCCTGGTGGCGATCACCCGGGTGATGGGGCTGCGGTTCATCCGCCTGACGCCCCGGGAGTGGCTGCTGCTCGGCGCGCTGGCCCTGACCGGGCTCGCGCTGTTCAACGTGTTCGTGGTCGAGTCCGCCCGCGCCGCCGGGCCCGCGCTCGTCGGCACCGTCCTCGGCACCGTGCCGCTCTGGCTGGCGTTCGCCGGCGGCCGACCGGCGCCGCGCCTGCTCGCCGGGGCCACCGTGGTCGTGGCGGGCGCGACGCTCGCCACCGGGCTCGGCAGCGGCAACCTGCCCGGCCTGCTGTGGGCGCTGGGCGCGCTGGCGGGCGAGGTCTGCTTCTCCGTGCTGGCGCTGCCGCTGCTGCCGAAGCTCGGCGCGATCCGGGTGTCGACGTACTCCACGGTGCTGGCCGTGCCGATGCTGGCGGCGATCGGGGTGGTGCGCGAGGGGCCGGGCATGCTCCGGGTGCCGACCACGGCCGAGGCGCTGGGCTTCGGCTATCTGGCCGTGGTGGTGACCGTGGTGGCGTTCCTGCTCTGGTACAGCTCGCTGCCCAGGCTGGGGCCGGGCAGGGCGGGGCTGTTCGCCGGGCTCATCCCGGTCGGCGCGATCGTCACCGGGCTGGTGCTCGGCGTCGCCACGCCGTCCGCCTACGACCTGGCCGGGGCGGGGCTGGTGATCGCGGGCATCCTGGTCGGGCTGAGCGGGGCGCGCTCCCGTACCTCCGAGGCGACCCCCGCGCCACCCAAGGGACGGACGGTGACCGGCAAAGGCGTACCCTTCTAGCGGATCGAAAGGATGGACATGGCCGACTTCGACTACACCGACCTTCTCCCGCTGGGTGCCGACGACACCGAATACCGGCTGATCACATCGGAAGGGGTGCGGACGGTCGAGGCGGCGGGGCGCACGTTCCTCGAAGTGGACCCCGAGGCGCTGCGGCAGCTCACCGAGGCCGCCATCCACGACATCTCCCACTTCCTGCGCCCGTCCCACCTGGCCCAGCTCCGCAAGATCGTCGATGACCCCGAGTCCAGCGGCAACGACCGGTTCGTGGCGCTCGACCTGCTGAAGAACGCCTCCATCTCGGCCGGCGGCGTGCTCCCCATGTGCCAGGACACCGGCACCGCGATCGTCATGGGCAAGCGCGGCCGCCACGTCCTCACCGACGGCCGCGACGCCGAGGCCATCTCCCGCGGCGTGTACGACGCGTACACCAAGCTCAACCTGCGCTACTCCCAGATGACCCCGCTGACCATGTGGGACGAGAAGAACACCGGCAGCAACCTGCCCGCCCAGATCGAGCTCTACGCCGAGGACCCGCACGGCCACCCCGACGAGTACAAACTGCTGTTCATGGCCAAGGGCGGCGGATCGGCCAACAAGTCGTTCCTCTACCAGGAGACCAAGGCCGTGCTCAACGAGAAGCGGATGATGGCCTTCCTGGAGGAGAAGATCCGCTCCCTCGGCACCGCCGCCTGCCCGCCCTACCACCTGGCCGTGGTGGTGGGCGGCACGTCCGCCGAGTACGCGCTCAAGACCGCCAAGTACGCCAGCGCCCGCTACCTCGACTCGATCCCCACCGAGGGCTCCGAGTCCGGCCACGGCTTCCGCGACCTGGAGATGGAGGCCAAGGTCTTCGAGCTGACGCAGAAGCTCGGCATCGGCGCGCAGTTCGGCGGCAAGTACTTCTGCCACGACGTGCGGGTGATCCGGCTGCCGCGCCACGGCGCCTCCTGCCCGGTGGCCATCGCCGTCTCCTGCTCGGCCGACCGGCAGGCGCTCGCCAAGATCACTCCCGAGGGCGTGTTCCTGGAGCGGCTGGAGACGGACCCGGCGCGGTTCCTGCCCGACACCACCGACGAGCACCTGTCCGGCGACGTCGTCTCGATCGACCTCAACCGGCCGATGCCGGAGATCCTGGCCGAGCTGTCGAAGTATCCGGTCAAGACCCGGCTGTCGCTCACCGGGCCGCTCGTCGTGGCCCGCGACATCGCGCACGCCAAGATCGCGGAACTGCTCGACGGGGGCGGCGAGATGCCGCAGTACCTGAAGGACCACGCGGTCTACTACGCGGGCCCGGCCAAGACCCCGGAAGGGTACGCGTCCGGCTCGTTCGGGCCGACCACCGCGGGCCGGATGGACTCGTACGTGGAGCGCTTCCAGGCCGCCGGCGGCTCGATGGTGATGCTGGCCAAGGGCAACAGGTCACGGCAGGTGACCGAGGCCTGCGGGCAGTACGGCGGCTTCTACCTGGGCTCCATCGGCGGCCCGGCCGCCCGGCTGGCGCAGGACTGCATCAAGAAGGTCGAGGTGCTGGAGTATCCGGAGCTGGGGATGGAGGCGATCTGGAAGATCGAGGTCGTCGACTTCCCGGCCTTCGTCGTGGTCGACGACAAGGGCAACGACTTCTTCACCGACACCACCGGGCCGGTGCTGTCGATCGGCCGGCGGCGCTGACCCGTGGCCGGTGCCGGGTGACGCCCGGCACCGGCCGCTCAGGCGGCGAGCAGCGTGCGGTGGGGGGCGACGACCGAGCCGTCGGGGAGCAGCAGGCCGGTGTCCTCGAACAGCACCACACCGTTGCAGAGCAGGCTCCAGCCCTGGTCGGGGTGGGCCTTGAGCACGTGAGCGGCCTCACGGTTCAATGAGCCGGCGCTGGGACATTCGGGGAAGTGACTGCACATCTCGCACCTCTCAGGTGGCGCTCCTGGTTGTCCTGGTCTCAGTAGGGCAGCTTGCGCCCCGACGGCGTGCGAAGGTCCAGCGAGGTCGCGCTCGGCCTGCGGGGCCGGCGCCGAACCCGGATCTGGCGCATCTTCCTCACGTCCTCTGGTCTTCGTCGGTCGACCTTCGGGCGGATGCCTTCATTCTGACGACCGGCACCGACAGTTTCCGGCCTCCTCTGAGGATCCCTGCCCGTTGCGCCCACGATGCCCCCGCGCCCTTACCACAGCCTTACAACCTGCTGACGGTGTCGTGTGCGCGCCTTTCAGAAGGGCTGCGGACCACTCGCGGGGAAAGCGCCATGACATGTCACTGACCCGACCAGTCAGGCGAGTTGACTTGGATTCGCAACAAATAATCGGCCCGGCCTCTACTGGTCGGTTTACACGAATAGGTAAGCTGCCAGGCATGCGTGCGCCCTCCGGTTACCTCCTCGCCGCGCGCTACCGGCTCGTGGAGCCGGTCGGACGCGGCGGCATGGGCACCGTGTGGCGGGCACATGACGAGCTGCTCAATCGTGAAGTGGCGGTCAAGGAGGTCCGCCTGCCCAAAGTCCTCGACGAGGAGTTGCGTGCCGAGTTGTGCGCGCGCACCGAGCGCGAGGGCCGGGCGACCGCTATGGTGGCGCACCCGTCCGTGATCACGGTCTTCGACGTGGTCACCGAGGACGACCGGCCGTGGATCGTCATGGAGCTGCTCCGCGCCAGGTCCCTTGAGCAGCTCATCCAGGAGCGGGGGCCGCTGGAGCCGCGCAGGGTGGCCGAGATCGGCCGCCAGATCCTCGGCGCGCTCCGCGCCGTCCACGCCAAGGGCATCCTCCACCGCGACGTGAAGCCCAGCAACGTGCTGGTGACCGAGGACCGCGCGGTGCTCACCGACTTCGGCCTGGCCGCGCTCGAAGGCGACGTCTCCATCACCCAGGCGGGCATCGTCCTCGGCTCGGCCGGCTACATCGCGCCGGAGCGCGTGCTCGGCTCCAAGGCCAGCCCCGCCGCCGACCTGTGGTCGCTCGGCGCGACCCTCTACACCGCCGTCGAGGGCCGCGGCCTCCACGGACGGCGTACGGCGGCCGCCGCGCTCGCGGCGCTGACCAGTGGCGAGCCGATCCCGATGAGCAAGGCGGGGCCGCTCGCGCCGGTCCTGGACGCGCTGCTCCGCATCGACCCCCACACCCGCCTCGACTCCGTGCGCGCCTCGCTGATGCTGACCCGCGTCGCGGGGGGCGGCTCGGCCGAGGAGCCGCTGACCCCGCGCAGGCTCCCGCGTCCCGCGATGGTGCCGAGCGCGCCCGCTTTCGCACGCCGGCCCACCCACCGCGGCCTCCACCGGGCCGACGTCACCACACCCCCGTTGAGTGTTCCCCCCCAGCGTCAGGAACGCCGGCCGGGTGAGGGTGTCCACCGCAGGCGGGTCGAATCCCGTCCAATGCCATCCACTTATGCCCGTTTCATGGCTACGGTGATAAAGTTGCTCCTTCCTCGGCGGTTCTGGCCTAGAGAACTTCGCAAGCGAGGGTAAAGCACTTCCCAAGCGAGAATCGATATCTTCTTCTCATGCCGGAACAGCAGACGCACCTGCTCGCGGAGCGCTACGAGCTCCTCGCGCCGCTCGGCCGCGGCACCATGGGCACCGTGTGGCGGGCCCGTGACCGCGCGCTCGGCCGCGAGGTCGCGGTCAAGGAGATCCGCCAGGACTCGGGGCTGACCGAGGAGCAGCGCGCCGAGCTGCGCGAACGCATGGTCCGCGAAGGGCGCCTCGCCGCCCGCATCAGCCATCCGGCGGTCGCGGCCATCCACGACGTCATCGTGCACGCCAACCGGCCGTGGATCATCATGGAGCTCGTCGAGGGCCGCTCCATGGAACAGGTGATCGACGAGGAGGGGCCGCTGCCGCCCCGGCTGGTGGCGGAGATCGGCGTCGACCTGCTGGGCGCGCTGCGCGCCGCGCACGCCCAGGGCATCACCCACCGCGACGTCAAGCCCGGCAACGTGCTGATCACCGAGACCGGGCGCGTGGTGCTCACCGACTTCGGCATCGCCAAGGCCGAGGGCGACTCCAAGCTGACCAGGACCGGCATGGTCATCGGCTCGCCCGGCTACACCGCGCCGGAACGTGCCAGAGGCGACTACACCGGCCCCGAGTCCGACCTCTGGTCGCTCGGGGCGACGCTCTACTTCGCCGTCGAGGGCCGTCCCGCGTACGAGCGGGCGACGATCGCCGAGACGCTGGCGGCGCTGCTCAGTGAGAGCGCCGACCCGCCCACCCAGGCGGGCCCGCTGCGGCCCGTGCTCGACGGTCTGCTCAACAAGGACCACCAGCGCCGGCTGAACGCCGCCCAGGCGGAGACCATGCTGCGGATGGTCGCAGACACGCCGACCAGCGAGATGCCGGTGATCACGGCCGAGTCACTCGCCGACCAGGAGCCCTCCTTGCCCCAAGCCCCCCGTCCCGGCGCCTCGCCGCAGGTCGGCCCGGTCCCTACGGGCGCCGGCCCCGTTCCCGCCGGTTTCCCCGGCTCGTCGGGCGGGCCCAGTCACTTCGGCCCCGGTCCCGCTCCTGGCGACCGCCCGTACCCGCAGGCCCCGGCCGCGCAGACGCCCCCCTCCCCCGGTGCGGGCGCCCCCCGCCCCGCCGGAGCCAACCCCTACGCCGGCACCGACCCGCACGGCCGCCCAGGACCGAGCAGGTCCGACCCCCACAGCACAGGACCGAGCGGTTCCGACCCGTACGGCACGGGACCGAGCGGTTCCGACCCGTACGGCACGGGACCGAGCGGTTCCGACCCGTACGGCGCGGGACCGGGTGGGGGGAACCCGTACGGCGCCGGACGTGACGCGTTCAGCCGCCCGCCCGCGCAGGAGCGTCCGCAGGACTCGGAGCGCACCGTCAGCATGATGCGCCCGAAGACCCCGCTCCCCCAGACGCCGAGCCCGCAGGGCCCGCCCCCGCAGCGCGGGCCGCACTCCGACGAGGGCGCCTTCACCACGACCCGTCTCCCCCGCCCCCAGCCGAACTCCCCGGGCCTCCAGGTCTACCCGCCCGCCCCGCCGCAGCAGCAGCCCGGCCAGGGCCCGCAGCAGATGCCGCACCCGTCGGGCCCTCAGCAGATGCCGCCGCGTCGGCAGCAGCAGCAGCAGTTCCCGCCGGCCCTGCCGCCGGAGCCGGACGACGCGCCCGGTCTCGGCACCGACCTGTTCTCGATCGTCGGCCCCGAGCAACGCCCCAGCAACCGCACCGGCATGCTGGTGCTCATGGGGGTGGCCGCCGCGGCCGCCGTGGTGATCGCCATCCTCGTCGTGGCACTGCTGACGAACTGATCCGCCCGCTGTGGGTAAGACTGGGAGGCATGACCGAGTATCGCGTTGAACACGACTCGATGGGCGAGGTGCACGTCCCCGTCAGCGCCAAGTGGCGCGCGCAGACCCAGCGGGCGGTGGAGAACTTCCCCGTTTCCGGTCGTGCCCTGGAGCCGTCCCACATCGCCGCCCTCGGCCTGATCAAGGCGGTGGCCGCCGAGGTCAACGGCGAGCTCGGGGTGATCGACAAGGACCTGGCCGAGGCGATCGCCCAGGCGGCCGCCGACGTGGCGGAGAACGAGCATGACGCCCACTTCCCCGTCGACGTCTTCCAGACCGGCTCCGGCACCTCCTCCAACATGAACGTCAACGAGGTCGTCGCGACGCTGGCCGAGGAGCGGCTGGGCCGTCCGGTCCACCCGAACGACCACGTCAACGCCTCGCAGTCGTCCAACGACGTGTTCCCGACGTCGATCCACGTGGCGGCGGCGACGGAGGTCTCGTTCCACCTGCTGCCCTCGCTGGAGCATCTGGCGGTCGCGCTGCGGACCAAGGAGCTGCAGTTCGGCGACGTGGTGAAGGCCGGGCGGACCCACCTGATGGACGCCACGCCGGTGACGCTGGGCCAGGAGTTCGGCGGCTACGCCACCCAGATCGAGCACGGCGTGGTCCGGGTGCGGCGGGCTCTCGGCCACGTGCTGGAGCTGCCGCTGGGCGGCACCGCGGTCGGCACCGGCATCAACACCCCGCCGGGCTTCGCCGAGAAGGCGATCGCCAAGCTCCGCGAGGCCACGGGCATCGACTTCCGCGAGGCGGCCGACCGCTTCGAGGCCCAGAGCACGCAGGACTCCATCGTGGAGCTGTCGGGCCAGCTCAAGGTCGTCGCCGTCTCGCTCAACAAGATCGCCAACGACCTGCGGTGGATGGGCTCCGGCCCCCGCGCGGGCCTCGGCGAGATCAACCTGCCCGACCTGCAGCCGGGCTCGTCCATCATGCCGGGCAAGGTCAACCCCGTCATCCCCGAGGCCACGGCCATGGTCGCCGCCCAGGTCATCGGCAACGACGCCGCCATCACCTTCGCGGGCGCCTCCGGCTCCTTCGAGCTGAACGTCCAGCTCCCGGTCATCGCCCGCAACATCCTGGAGTCCGTGCGCCTACTGGCCGGCATCTCCCGCCTGCTGGCCGACCGCTGCGTGGCCGGCATCACGGCCAACGTCGACCGCATGCGCGAGTACGCCGAGTCCTCCCCGTCGATCGTCACCCCGCTCAACCGGTACGTCGGTTACGAGGAAGCCGCCAAGATCGCCAAGCAGGCCCTCGCGGAGCGCAGGACGATCCGCGAGGTGGTCATCGAGCGCGGTCACGTCGCTGACGGCACCCTGACGGAAGCCCAGCTGGACGCCGCACTCGACGTGCTGTCGATGACCCGCCCGTCCTAACGGGCGGTCTGCCGCTGGGTGGCGGCGGCCCACCGTTCGAGGAGGTCGGTGGCGGCTCCGCTGTCGACCGCCGTCCTGGCTCGCTCGTACGCCTTCTCCAGCGCGGGCGTGAGGTCGTCGGCCCCCGGCGCGCCCTCGGCGGCGACCAGGGCGGCGGCGGCGTTCAGCAGCACGATGTCGCGGACGGGCCCGCGCACGCCCGACAGCGTGTCGCGGGCCACCTCGGCGTTGCGGGCCGGCGGGCCGCCACGCAGGTCGCCGGGATCGCAGCGCGGGATGCCGAGGTCGGCGGGGTCGAAGCGGGTGCGGCTGACGGTGCCCTTGCGTACCACGTAGATGGTGGACGGGCCTGACGTGGTGAGCTCGTCCAGGCCGTCGTCGCCGCGGAAGACCAGGCTGGAGGCGCCGCGCTCGGCCAGCACCCCGGCGATGGTCTCGGCCATCGTCGGGTGGTAGACGCCGATGGCGGAGGCGGTGGGCAGGGCCGGGTTGGTGAGCGGGGCGAGGAAGTTGAAGACCGTGGGGACCCCCAGCTCGCGGCGCGGGCGTGAGGCGTGCTTGAGCGCGGGGTGGAAGACGGGGGCGAAGCAGAACGTGATGCCCACCTCCTCGGCCACCTCCACGACGGCGGCAGGCGGCAGGTCGACGACGACGCCCAGCTCCTCCAGGACGTCGGCGGCGCCGGTGCTGGAGGAGGCGGCCCGGCCGCCGTGCTTGACCACCTTGGCCCCCGCGGCGGCGGCGACGACGGCGGCCATGGTGGAGACGTTGACCGTGTCGGCCCGGTCGCCGCCCGTGCCGACCAGGTCGACGGTCTCACCGGGGATCCTGATCGCGGACGTCCCGGCGAGCAGGCCGTCGGCCAGGCCGGAGAGCTCCGCGACGGTCTCGCCCTTGGCGCGCAGGGCGACGGCGAAGGCGGCGATCTGGGCGTCCGTGGCCCCGCCCGACATGATCTCCGACATGGCCCAGGAGGTCTGGGCCGAGCTGAGCGGCTCACCGTCGAGGAGCGTGGTGAGCAGTGCGGGCCAGGTGGTGGTGCCGGTCATGGATGACGCCCTTTCTCGTCTCGAATGCTCGACGGGGGGCGCCCCTTGCCGGGTGGCCGCCTCGTCGAGGCGGCCGGGGTGCGTACGCGCGCTGCAGGACCGCCTAGAAGGCGGGCCACCACAGCATCGGGTACGCGGTCATGAGCGCAAGAGTATCAGGAGAGCGCCCACACATAGGGCTGCACCGATCTATGTCGTGAGCACCCATGCCGTGGCCCGAGGGGCGACGCTTAGGGTCGGACCCATGGCGAAGGAGCTGACTGGGCGGACTGCGCTGGTGACGGGAGCCGGGAGCGGGATCGGCGCGGCGTGCGCCAGGCGGCTGGCCATCGACGGGGCGCGGGTGCTGGTCGTGGACCGGCTGGCCGAGCCGGCCGCCGAGGTCGCCGCGGAGGTCGGCGGCGTGGCGGTGGTGGCCGACCTGACGGACCCCGGGTTCGTCGGCGCGCTGCCGGACGAGCCGGTCGACATCGTGGTGAACAACGCCGGGTTCCAGCACGTGGCCGCGATCGAGGAGTTCCCGCCCGAGGTGTTCTCGGCGATACTCAAGGTGATGGTCGAGGCGCCGTTCCTGATCGCGCGCCGGGTGCTGCCGGGCATGTACGAGAGAGGGTGGGGACGTTTCGTCAACATCTCCTCGGTGCACGGACTGCGCGCTTCACCGTACAAGTCGGCTTACACGACGGCGAAGCACGCGCTGGAGGGGTTCTCCAAGACGCTGGCCCTCGAAGGGGCGCCGCACGGCGTGACCTCCACCTGCGTCTGCCCCGCGTACGTGCGCACCCCGCTGGTCGAGGGCCAGATCGCCGGCCAGGCCAGGGTCCACGGCGTCGGCCCGGACCAGGTGGTGGAGGAGATCATGCTGCGGCCGGCCGCGATCAAGCGGCTGATCGAGCCCGAGGAGGTGGCCGAGCTGGCCGCCTACCTGTGCGGGCCGGCCGGTTCGTTCATCACCGGCGTGTCCCTGCCGGTCGACGGCGGCTGGACGGCGCGGTAGTGCCCTCACGACGGCCGGGGCGGCGGCGATGACCAAACGTTTCCTGGAGCTCCTGGCCAGGGAGGCCTCGGCGGTCGAGTTCGAAGGGCCGGTGATCGAGGCCAGGGCCGCCGGCGCCGATCCGGCCGCCGTCGAGGAGCTGGAGCGGGCCAAGGTCGAGGCGCTCAAGGTGCGGGCGCTGCTGCGGCGCAGGGCCAGGCGCGAGGCCGAGCTGTCGGCGCTGTACGACACGGCGGGCGACCTGTCGGCGCTGCGCGACCTGGACGCGGTGCTGGAGGCGATCGTGCACCGCGCCAGGCAGCTCCTGGCGACCGACACCGCCTACCTGACGCTGCACGACCCGGCCCGCGGCGACACTTACATGCGGGTCACCGACGGCTCGATCTCGGCCAAGTTCCGATCGCTGCGGCTGGCCATGGGGTCGGGGCTGGGCGGGCTGGTGGCGCAGACCGCGGTCCCGTACGCGACCGCAGACTACTTCGCCGACGCCCGATTCCGCCACAAGCACGACATCGACGAGGCCGTCACCGAGGAGGGCCTGGTCGCGATCCTGGGGGTGCCGCTGCGGCTGGGCCAGCGGGTGATCGGCGTGCTGTTCGCGGCCAACCGCAGCGCCCGGCCGTTCCACCAGGAGGAGGTCTCGCTGCTGGGCAGCCTCGCGGCGCACGCCGCGGTGGCGATCGACAACGCCCGGCTGCTGCAGGAGACCAGGAACGCGCTGGAGGAGCTGTCGCAGGCGCACCGCGTCGCCAGGGAGCACGCCGAGGCGGTGGAGCGGGCGGCGACGGCGCACGACCGGATGACCTCGCTGGTGCTGCGCGGCGGCGGCATCGAGGACGTGGCCGCCGTGGTGACGGACGTGCTCGGCGGCGAGCTGGCCGTCCTGAACGACCTGGGCAGGCCGCTCGCGGGCGACGCGGCCGGGCTCGACGCCGGCGTGTTCGAGGCGGCCCAGGCCTCGCGCGCGCTCGGCCGTACCGTGCGCAGGGGCGACCTGCGCATCGCGTCGGTGGACGTCGGCGGCGCGCCGCTCTGCACGCTGGTGCTGCGCAGCGACGACGCCGACGAGCGCATCCTGGAGCGGGCCGCGCTGGTGTGCGCGCTGCTGCTGCTGTTCCGCAGGAGCGTGGCGGAGGCCGAGGGACGCGTACGGGGCGAGCTGCTGGACGACCTGATCTCCCGGCCCGGCTCGCCCGGCCTGCGCGACCGCGCCCTGCGGCTGGGCGTCGACCTGTCGGCGCCGCACGTCGTGGTCGTGGCCCGGCACGACGGGCAGCGTGAGCGGGCCGCGTTCTGGGCGTCGGCGGAGGCGGCGCTCCGGCACGGCCTGGCCGCGGGGCGCGGCGACGAGGTGGTGCTGCTGCTGCCCGGCACGGACGCGGGCCCGCTCGCCCGGCGCGTGGCCGCGGAGCTGAGCGTCTCGCTGCACGCCCCCGCGACGGCCGGCGCCGCCCGGGCCGGAGACGTCGCGGGCGCCTACCGCGAGGCGCGGCGCTGCGCGGACGCGCTGGTCGCGCTCGGCCGGGCGGGCGACGGCGCGAGCACCGCCGAGCTGGGGTTCGTCGGGCTGCTCATCGGCGAAGGCCGCGACGTGCCCGGCTTCGTCATGTCCGCGCTCGGCCCGGTGATCGAGTACGACACGCGCCGCGGCACCGCGCTGGCCGCCACGCTCGCGGCATACTTCGCCGCCGGAGGCTCCCCCTCGCGCACGGCCGAGACCATGCACATCCACGTGAACACCGTCACCCAGCGGCTGGACCGCATCGGCAAGCTGCTCGGCGACGGCTGGCAGGAGCCGGACCGGGCGCTGGAGATCCAGCTCGCCCTCCGCCTGCACCGGCTCGGCCACACAGGCACCGGCGACAGTGTGGGTTCTCAGCCCATATGAGTGACGCCGGTCACTCCCTAGCGTGACGGCATGGCCACCACATCCATCAAGAAGATCGTCGGCGCGAGTCTGATCGGCACCACCATCGAGTGGTACGACTTCTTCCTGTACGGCTCGGCAGCCGCACTCGTGTTCAACAAGCTGTTCTTCCCCGAGTCCGATCCGCTCACCGGGACGCTGCTGGCGTTCCTCACCTACGCCGTCGGCTTCGTCGCCCGCCCGCTCGGCGGCCTGGTGTTCGGCCACTACGGCGACCGGTTCGGCCGCAAGACGCTGCTCGTCGTCAGCCTGCTGATGATGGGCGGCGCGACGTTCCTCATGGGCCTCCTGCCCACGCACGCCGCGATCGGCGCGGCGGCGCCGCTGCTGCTCACGACGCTCCGCCTGGTGCAGGGCTTCGCGCTGGGCGGCGAGTGGGGCGGCGCGGTGCTGATCGTCTCCGAGCACGGGGACGCCAAGCGCCGCGGCTTCTGGGCGTCCTGGCCCCAGGCGGGCGCGCCCGGCGGAAACCTGCTGGCGACCGGCGTGCTGGCCGCGCTCGCCGCCTGGCAGCCGGAGGAGCAGTTCCTCGCCTGGGGCTGGCGGATCCCGTTCCTGCTGTCGGGCGTGCTGGTGCTGGTCGGGCTCTGGATCCGGCTGACGATCACCGAGTCGCCGGTCTTCCAGCAGGCCGAGCCGGAGAAGGCGCCGCCGATCGTCGGCGTGCTGCGGCACCACTCCAAGGACGTCGTCATCGCGATCGGCGCGCGGATGGCGGAGAACATCTCCTTCTACCTGCTCACCGTCTTCGTCATCACCTACGCGAAGAGCACCGGGGTGTCGAACTCGACCGTGCTCAACGCGGTGCTGCTCGCCTCGGCCATCCACTTCGTCACGATCCCGATGTGGGGCGCGCTGTCGGACCGGATCGGCCGCCGCCCGACCTACCTCGCCGGGGCGGCCGGCGTCGGGGTGTGGATCTTCGCGTTCTTCCCGCTGATCGACACCGGCAACTTCCTGGCGATCACGCTCGCGGTCACGGTGGGTCTGCTGTTCCACGGCATGATGTACGGCCCGCAGGCGGCCTTCTTCTCCGAGCTGTTCGGGACCAGGATGAGGTACACAGGAGTCTCGATCGGCGCCCAGCTGTCGGCGATCGTGGCCGGTGCGCTGGCGCCGGTGATCGCGGTGGCGCTGCTCCGCGACTTCGGCAGCAGCCTGCCGATCTCCATCTACCTGGCGGCCGCGGCGGTCATCACGCTGGTCGCGGTCTACGCCGCCAAGGAGACGCAGGGACGCGACCTGGCCGAGAGGATACGCGCGTGAAGGTCACCACGCCGAGGCTCACCCAGCACGTCAGGACCGTCGACGGCAGGACCGGCGAGCCGGTGCTGTTCGTGCACGGCAACGTCTCCTCCAGCGCGTTCTGGCGCGACACCATGGCCGCGCTGCCCGGCGGCTTCCGGCCGCTCGCGGTAGATCTGCGCGGGTTCGGCGAGACCGACTCCCTCCCGGTCGACGCCACCCGCGGCGCGCGCGACTTCTCCGACGACCTGGCCGAGCTGGTCGAGGCGCTGGACCTGGCCCCCGTGCACCTGGTGGGCTGGAGCATGGGCGGCGGCGTGGTGCTCAGCCTGCTGCGCGAGCGCCCGGCCGCCGTCCGGAGCGTCACCCTGGTCAACCCGGTCTCGCCGTACGGGTTCGGCGGCACCGAGGGCGCCGGCGGCCGGCTCACCCACCCCGACGGCGCCGGCTCGGGGGCGGGCGGCGTGAACCCCGACTTCGTGGCCAGGCTGGCGGCGGGTGACCTGTCGGACGAGGCGATGACCTCGCCGCGCTCGGTCTTCCGCGCCACGTACGTCAAGAACCCGGTCCCCGATGAGGACTTCTACGTCCGCGCCATGCTCACCACCCGCACCGGCGAGGGCAACTACCCGGGCGACGCGGCCACCTCGGAAGCCTGGCCGCACGTCGCGCCCGGCAAGACGGGCGTGCTCAACGCGATGGCCCCGACCCGCTTCCGGCTGGACGACCTGCACGAGATCGACCCGAAGCCGCCGATCCTGTGGATCAGGGGCGCCGACGACCAGATCGTCTCCGACACCTCGATGTACGACCTCGCCCACCTGGGCGCGCTGGGCCTGGTGCCCGGCTCGCCCGGCACCCCGGCCCAGCCGATGGTCACGCAGACCAGGGCCGTCCTGGACCGCTACGGCCGTTACCGGGAGGCGGTGCTGGCCGACTGCGGCCACAGCCCGCAGCTGGAGCACCCGGAGGCGTTCGTCCGCCTGCTGGCCGGACACCTGAGGGAGGCCCGATCCTGACCCCTCTCAGTCCCTGAGGTAGCGGTGCTTGCCCGCGCGCGCCAGCCGGATGAGCCGGCGCGCGCCGGGCAGGCGGCGGGCCAGCCGCAGCCAGGCGGTGTCGCGGGCCAGCGGGAAACGCCGTTCCGGGGTGACGGCCGTGGCCGGCCGCACCACCGCCCTGCCGTGCCGCAGCTCCACCGCGAACCGCAGCCCGAGCTCCTCCTCGGCGCCGCGCAGCGACGCCAGCCAGACGCCGGGCCCCAGGTTGTCCCTGCCGGGCATCCGCCGTTTGATCGGCACCTTGGCCACGAGCTGGCCGGCCAGCCTGCCGGGCACGCCCGCCTCCACCAGCGCGGGAGCCGACAGCTCGCGCTCGCGCCGCCCGCCCGTGCGCAGCACCAGCTCCAGCGGCGGCCCGCCGCTCGGCGGCACGTACGGCACGGGCAGCACCACCCACAGATGCTCGCCGAGCAGCTTGACGTTCACGCCGGGCGAGACCAGCGCGATCGACTCGGTGAACGAGCGCGGCTCTACGGCCAGCCCCAGCTCCCCCGTGTCCGTCCAGCACGGCACCACCAGCCGCGTCCTGGGCCGCTGGGCGAGCACGCCGAGGCAGTTGAGCGGCCCGTCCGGCCGCCGCACCCGGCTCCTGGCCTGGTGGGCGCCGCCGAACATGCGCACGTGCACCTCCCACTGGCCGGGCCTGAGCGGCTCGCCGTGCGCGGCCGTCGTCACGTCCACCCTGGCCTCGCCGAGGATGCGCACGCGGGCGTGCCGGCGCCCGTCCTGGACCTTGTCCACCTGGTACGCGACGGGCAGGAAGTGCACGTCACCGGTCTCGGCGTGGCGCACGTACACCTCGATGCGGGCGCGCTCGACGGCGCCGGTGACGTCGGTGACACTCTCCGGCAGCAGCCTGGCGTCGACGGCGCGCGGCGGCTTCCAGAACAGCCGGTCGCCGTCCGTCAGGAACCGCTCGGGCCTGCCCTCGCCGCTCAGCACCTCCACGCTCAGCCCGAGCGCCAGCACGTGCGCGTCCCAGCGGACCTCGGTCAGGTCGGCGCGCAGCCCGGCCCGCCGCCCGGAGTTGGCCAGCAGGACGAGCTGGTCCAGCCGTCCGGCCCTGATGAGCGCGGCCACGGCCCTGAGCTGGACGGGCAGGTAGCGGTCGAGCCGCTCGGGGAAGCGCTCTTCGACGAGCTCCTGGACCATGCGGAAGTAGGCGCCCCGGTCGATCGAGGAACCGGCGAACGCGGTCGTCAGGAACGGCCGCAGCACCGCCGAGCGGAACCAGTACGCGTACATCCGGTCACGCTGGCGGCCCTCGCCCACGTACCCGTCGATGTCGCCGAGCAGGGACCGGAGCTCGCGCACGGCGGTGCGCGGCTCCTCGGCGGCGACCTCGCGCGCGCCCAGGTGGCAGCAGACCTGGTCGGCGAGCACCGCGATGATCTTGGCGCGCAGGTAGGCGCGGACCACGAACGCCTGCTCGGCGATGACCCCGCCGGGCACGGCGAAGCCGAGCTCGTGCTCCTCCAGGAAGGCGCGGCGGTAGAGCTTGTGCGGGGTGAGCAGGGTGAGCAGGCGGTCGCGGAGGATGTCGGCGCGGGGCTTGTTGCGGTCGAAGGCGGTCATGGGCGGCCCGCCGTCGCGCACCAGACGTCCCACGAGCACGTCGGCGTCGGCCTCCACGGCCCGCTCGTGCATGCGTTCCAGGCCGTCGCGCGCCAGCCGGTCCTGCTGGCCGAGCATGAAGACGTAGTCGCCCTTGGCGGCGGCCACGCCGACGTTCCGGCCGCGCATGGGGGAGCCCGTGTGCGGCAGGTGCAGCACGCGCACGTTCCTGCGGACCGCGGCGATGGTGTCGAGCCGCTCGGCTATCCCGTCCGTGGACCCGTCGTCCACGAAGATCACTTCGTACGCGTCCGCTGGGAGGGTCTGTTCCAGCGTCGACCGGATGCACGGATCGGCTGAGTCACCCGGATTGTGGACATTGACGATCACACTGACCTTCACACCCATGCGGCCAGCGTGCGGGGTCCTTCCCGGACGGGCGTGACGGCTTGCCGATTACAGGGGGAAAGATGCCTTGTTAATACCATCCCCTGGCCTGGGAGTGCCCCCAGGCTCCACAGGGAGTGCCGTAGCGGCCCTTGATGTAACCGAGACCCCACTTGATCTGGGTGGCGGGGTTGGTCTGCCAGTCGGCGCCGGCGCTGGCCATCTTGGTGCCGGGCAGCGACTGCGGGATGCCGTAGGCGCCGGAGTAGCGGTTCATCGCCCGCTCGTTCCAGCCGCTCTCCTTCTGCCAGAGGCTCTCCAGGCAGCCCCACTGGTCGGTGCCGAAGCCGAACGAGCCGAGCATCTCCTTGGCGACGGCCTTGTTGGAGCCGGGCGAGGGGGTGCTGCCGGGCGGGAAGTTGGCGGGCGGGAAGCCGTCGCCGCCGGGCGCCTTCTTCTTGATGATGATGGTGTCGAGCGGGTCGTTGCCCTGGCGCGACTGCTTCAGCCTGTCGGCCTTGTGCGCCTGCACGGCGGCGGCCTTGAGCTGGTCGGTCTTGGGGTCGGCGCCCGACAGGTCGCCGCTGGCGATGCGGGCGAACTCCTCCAGCGTGGGCCCCTCGACCGGTGGCCTGTTGGCGTTCTCGATGGCGCGGTGGACGACGAAACCGCCGCCGCCGAACACGACCACGGCGGACAGGCCGATGATCATCACCCGCTTGGGGCTCAGCCGCGAACGCTTGCGCGCCGCCCGGGCGGCCTGGCGCGTGGGACGTTCGCTCAAAGTCGGACCTGGACTCACGGTCCATGAGCTTGCCCTGACTTGGGGGGTGCTCCGCAACCGAATCGGTCAATTCGCTTGGCACTCCCTTGGCCAACCAGCAGGTAGGCCCGACTTTCTCCCCTGTGTGATTTTGGTCACACAGGGCGGCCTGCCCTCCGGGCACCCGATTCCGGAGGGAAGGCCGGTATTCAGGGTCGGTCAGCCAGTTGTTCATGGCATGCGCGGCACGTCACAGTTTAGTTACAGAACGCGGGCATACCCGACATAGCACAATAATGTGGCCGTGGCTGGCATTCTCCTCGTCGAAGACGATCCCTCGGTGCGCACGGCGCTCGAACTCGCGCTGTCCCGCCAAGGGCACTCCGTCACCTCGTACACCACAGGCGAGGAGGCCCTCGACCACATCAGGGCGCGCCGTCCCGAGATCGCCATCCTGGACGTCATGCTGCCCGGGATCGACGGCGTCGAGGTGTGCCGGCGCATCCGCAAACTCGACCAGCTCCCCGTGATCCTGCTCACCGCGCGCGGCGACGACCTGGACATCGTGGTCGGCCTGGAGGCGGGCGCCGACGACTACGTGGTCAAGCCGGTCGAGCCGCGCGTCCTGGACGCCCGCATCAGGGCCATCCTGCGCAGGGCCGAGTCCGCCGCCTCCGACCGCATCACCTTCGGCGACCTGGTCATCGACCGGGGCGCGCTCAAGGTGACGCTGGCCGGCAAGGAGATCCACCTGACGCCCACCGAGCTGCGCCTGCTGCTGGAGCTGGTGCGCCACCCCGGGCAGGTGCTCAACCGGCGCTACCTGCTGCGCTCGGTCTGGGACCACACGCACGTCGCCGACTCCCGGCTGGTCGACGCGTGCGTGCAGCGGGTCCGGGCCAAGATCGAGCCGAGGCCCGCCGAGCCGGTGTTCATCCACACCGTGCGCGGCTTCGGCTACCGGTTCAGCCCTCCGTGACCGGCTCGTGATCAGGTTCCCCACCGGGTTCCGCGCCCGGCTCGTCTTCACCTTCACCCTGGTCGCCATCACCGCCTCCGTCCTGGTGGCCACCATCGGGTTCGAGCTGGCCAAGTCCGCGCTGGTGAAGCGCGCCGAGGACACCGCCATCGACCTCGTGACCAGGGAGCTCAACCGGATAACGTTCCCCATCGGCAGGCTCAGGCAGGGCGAGGCCGCGCCCGGCATGAGCGAGCTGGCCGACCTCGCGGACGCCCTCGACGGGCCGGGGCGCAGCGTCGTCATCGAGTACGGCGACCTGCTCCACTCCGACGGCCCGATGACGCTGAACGACGTGCCCAACGAGCTGCACGGCCGGGCCAAGCGGTTCGTCGTCACCCAGCGCAAGGTGGTGCGCAACGAGCTGTGGCTCATCGTCGGCTCCGCCGTCTACCGCGACAACGGCCAGGAGCCCGAGGCCACCGGCCTGCGCGCGTTCGTCTTCTTCCCGATGCGCGACGAGCAGAGCCAGCTCGTCACCCTGCGCACCACGATGGCCCAGGGCGGCGGCGCCATCGTGCTCATCGCCCTGGTGGTGGCGCTGGCGTCGGCGCGGCAGGTGCTGCGGCCCGTCGGGCGGCTCAGCGCGGCCGCGCAGGCGCTCGGCCAGGGCCGCCTGGACACCCGCCTGCCCGTGCACGGCCAGGACGAGCTGGCCGAGCTGACCGCCCGGTTCAACGACGCCGCGGCCGCGCTGGAGCTCAGCGTGTCGGAGCTGCGCTCGCTGGAGGCCATGTCGCGCCGGTTCGTCGCCGACGTCTCGCACGAGCTGCGCACCCCGCTCACCGCGATGACCGCCGTGGCCGACATGCTGTACGAGGAGGCGAACCGGCTGCCCGACGCCCCGGCGGAGGCCGTACGGCTGGTGCTGCACGAGATCGAGCGGCTGCGCGAGCTGGTCGAGCACCTCATCGAGGTGAGCCGGTTCGACGCCGGCACCGCGACGCTCAGCCTGGAGCCGGTGAACGTGGCCGACACGATCCAGGACTGCCTGGAGGTGCGCGGCTGGACCGAGCAGGTGCGGGTCAACGCCTCCCGCAGCCTCGTCGTCAACCTGGATCCGAGCAGGTTCGACGTCATCGTGGCCAACCTGGTCGGCAACGCGCTCAAGCACGGCGCCCCGCCGGTGCTGGTCAACGCCAGGGGCACGGAGAACGGCCTGGAGGTGAAGGTGCGCGACCACGGCAAGGGCATCCCTCCCGAGGCGATGCCGCACGTCTTCGACCGCTTCTTCAAGGCGGGCGCGGGCCGCAGCCGCAGCCAGGGCAGCGGCCTGGGCCTGTCCATCGCGCGCGCCAACGTGCACCTGCACGGCGGCACGATCTCCGTACGCGCGCAGAACCCCGGCACCCTGTTCACGGTCTGGCTCCCGCACGCATGAGGGCGGCACGCGAGCTCCTGGGCGCGGCGGCGCTGGTGGTCGGCGTCGCCGCCTGCGGCATCCCGCCCACCGACGTGATCGAGCGGGCCGCGGCGCCCGTCATAGAGGTCCCGCCCCCGTCCAAGACCATCTACCTGCTCAAGGACGGCGAGCTGACCATGGAGCCCGCCGACGTGAGCTCGGCCTCGGTGGAGAGCCTCCTGCGCGCGCTCTTCGCCGCCTCCACCCAGCCGCTGGGCAAGCTGGACACCGCCCTGCACGGGTTCGTCTTCGACGGCATCGAGGACTCCCTCAACCCCATCCAGCGCGACGAGGTCAAGCTGCCCAGGACCTCCACCCTGACCGTGTACGTGAGGGGCGACGGCACGCTGAGCAAGACGGCGATGGCCCAGATCGTCTGCACGGCCCAGCAGGACACGGCCATCGAGGGCGTGAAGATCGTGCAGAAGTTCGGAGACCGCCCTCCGGTGACGGAGAGCGGTCTCACGTGCGGCGAGCTCCGGTGAGCCCGCCGGACGACTAGATGGTGATGTCCTCCAGCATCTCCGTCACCAGCGCCGCGATCGGCGAGCGCTCCGACCTGGTCAGCGTGACGTGCGCGAACAGCGGGTGGCCCTTGAGCTTCTCCACCACCGCCACCACGCCGTCGTGCCGCCCGACGCGCAGGTTGTCGCGCTGGGCGATGTCGTGCGTGAGCACCACGCGGGAGTTGGCGCCGATGCGGCTGAGCACGGTCAGCAGCACCCCGCGCTCCAGCGACTGGGCCTCGTCCACGATCACGAAAGCGTCGTGCAGCGACCGCCCGCGGATGTGCGTGAGCGGCAGCACCTCCAGCATGCCGCGGTCGAGCACCTCCTCGATCACCTCGGGCGAGGTGACGGCGCTCAGCGTGTCGAAGACCGCCTGCGCCCAGGGGCCCATCTTCTCGCCCTCGGTGCCCGGCAGGTAGCCCAGCTCCTGGCCGCCGACCGCGTACAGCGGGCGGAAGACGACCACCTTGCGGTGCTGGCGGCGCTCCAGGACGGCCTCCAGGCCCGCGCAGAGGGCGAGCGCCGACTTGCCGGTGCCGGCCCGGCCGCCGAGCGACACGATGCCGATCTCCGGGTCCATCAGCAGCTCCAGCGCGATGCGCTGCTCGGCGGAGCGGCCGTGCAGGCCGAACACCTCGCGGTCGCCGCGCACCAGCCGCACCGACTTGTCGGGCTGGACCCGGCCGAGCGCCGAGCCGTTGGCCGACAGCAGCCGCAGGCCGGTGTGGGTCGGCAGTTCTCTGGCCTCCTCAAGGTCGGCGGTGCCGGAGTCGAAGAGCGACTCGACGTCCTCCGCCGTCACCTGCATCTCGGCCATCCCCGTCCAGCCGGACTCGATGACCAGCCCGGCGCGGTACTCCTCGGCCGCCAGGCCGATCGAGGCCGCCTTGACCCGCATCGGCAGGTCCTTGGAGACGAGCACGACGTCCTGGCCCTCGGCGGCCAGCGAGCGGGCCACGGTGAGGATGCGGGTGTCGTTGTCGCCCAGGCGGAAGCCGACGGGCAGGATGGACGGATCGCTGTGGTTGAGCTCGACCCTGATCGTGCCTTCCCCTGTGGGCATCGGCTCGTCCAGCCGGCCGTGCTCGACCCGCAGCTCATCCAGGTAACGCAGGGCCTTTCTCGCGAAGTAGCCCAGCTCCGGGTGATGCCGCTTCCCCTCAAGCTCCGTGATGACGACGATCGGCAGGACGACATCGTGCTCCGCGAAGCGGGTCATCGCCGCCGGGTCGGCCAGCAGGACCGAGGTGTCCAGCACGTAGGTGCGCTTGGCGGGACTGGTCGTAGGGTTGCTCGAGGACACTGCCACACGTTCTCCCCCGGGCGCCCGTGCGGACGGGCACCCTGCAGACGAGGCGGGATTCGGACCGGACCCGTGCCCCCGACCGCGACGTGCCGCCGGCGCCGGATTCCGGCCCCCTCGGCTCGAATCGGCGCAAAGGCGGGCCCTTTCCGGAATGTCCGGCCTTTGACCGGACACTTCCAACGTTACGTCCCAAGTGCCGGGATGTCCCGTTATGAACCGTAACGCCGGTGTCTCGCGGCGTAATCCCGCAGGGCTCGCAGGAAGTCCACCCTGCGGAAATCCGGCCAGTAGGCCTCGTGGAAGTAGAACTCAGAGTGAGCGCTCTGCCACAACATGAAGCCCGACAGGCGCTGCTCGCCCGAGGTCCGGATGAGGAGGTCCGGGTCGGGCTGGCCGCGAGTGTAGAGATGCTCAGCGATGTGTTCGACATCGAGACCCTCCACGAGGTCCTCGATGCTCGCGCCCCTGCTCGCTTGCTCCTGCAGGAGTGAGCGCACCGCATCGGCAATCTCACGCCTTCCTCCATACCCAACTGCAACGTTCACAATCAGGCCGGGACGGTGCGATGTCACTTCTTTTGCGTTCTTCAGGACATTGGCCGTGCGGTCCGGCAGCAGGTCCAGCGCCCCCACAGGGCTGATCCGCCAGCCCTGGTCGACCAGCTCCTGGACGACGTCCTCGATGATGCGCAGCAGCGGCTCCAGCTCGTTGGGCGGCCGGTTGAGATTGTCGTTGGACAGCATCCAGACGGTGACGACCTCGACCCCGGTCTCGCGGCACCACGTGAGCAGCTCGGAGATCTTGTCGGCGCCCTTGCGATGCCCTTTGGCGACATCGGTCATGCCCATGGCACGCGCCCAGCGGCGGTTGCCATCGATGATCACCCCGACGTGCCGGGGGATGCTGTCCTTGGACAGCTTGGCCTCCAGCCGGCGCTCGTACAGCCGGTAGACCAGGTCGCGCAGGCTCACGGAGTCCCTCCCCAGCGCTGCCATGTACAGGTCGGAAGACCCGACAGGCCATTATCACCGTGTTTCGCCCGTGCCCGTGCCCTGAACGCGGACCTTGACCGGGTCCGTATTGCCCAGGCAGCCCTCGGCCTCGTCCACCAGAGCACGCACGAACCCCGCCAGCTCACCGGAGGTGAGGATCGCCCGCGTGCCCAGGCCGCCCACGCCCCACGCCTCCACGAAGGCCCTGCGGGTCAGCCGCCACTCGCCGCGCTGCTCCGGCCGGGGTGTCCAGAGGGGGATCGTGCGCAGCTGACAGCGCAGCTCGCCGCCCGCGACGCCGCCCCACCTGCTGCGGTACCGGAACGAGAAGAGTTCGGCCCCGCCCTCTTCCGGCGGGAACCGGTCGTCGGGATCCGGCCACCGACCAGCCTGCCCGTGGTCGCGCCGGGCCGCCTCCACGCCGCGCGCCAGGCGCGCTAGCCGCCACGCGCACCGCTCGCCGACGGTCCCGTACGGGACGCCGTCGTGGCACAGCTCCAGCGTGACCTCGTACGGCATGCCCGCGCTGTCGTTGCAGAGCACCGGTGTCACGGAGAGAAAGGAGCCGTCGGCGCAGCGTAGTCCCACCACGCCGGTTCCCTTCCCTCACGAAGGCGGGTGAATCTCCTGGTCAAGGCCATAGACGCGGGCGGCGGTCGCGCCGAAGACCTGCTCGGCGCCGGCGCCGCCGAGCAGCGCGCGGGCCGCCTCCAGGACCGTCCGGTAGTCGGCCGCCAGCAGGGCGACCGGCCAGTCGCTGCCGAACATCAGCCGCTCAGGCCCGAAACACGCGACCGCGTGCTCCACGTACGGCCGCAGGTCCTCCACCGACCACCGCTCGTGGTCGGCCTCGGTGACCAGGCCCGACACCTTGGCGAAGACATTCGGGTACGCGGCCGCGGCGGCGATCTTCGTGGCCCACGGCTCCCACGCGCGGTCCCTGATCCGCGGCTTCGACAGGTGGTCGACGACCAGCTTCAGCCCCGGATGGCGCCCGGCCACCGTGACCACGTGATCCAGGTGCCTGGGCAGCAGCGACACCACGTCGAACGCGAGCCCGGCCGCGGCCAGCAGCCCCAGCGACTCCAGCACCCCGTCGCGGACCAGCCAGTCGGGGTCGGGCTCGTCGTGGATCAGGTGGCGGACGCCGACGAACTTCGGGTGCGGCCGGTAGCGGTCGAGGGCCTTCGCCGCCTCGCCCGGGTCGGTCAGGTCGATCCATCCGACGACTCCGGCGATGAACGGGTGCGCGTCGGCGTGCGCGAGCATCGCGTCCGTCTCGGCGCGGGAGTCGGCGGCCTGCACCAGCACCGTCCGATCCACCCCGGTGGCGCGCAGCTCAGGGATCAGATCCTCGGGAGCGTAGGTGCGGTAGAGCACGCCGGAGGCGGGGGTCAGCCAGGGGTACTCGACGGTCTCCAGGTTCCAGAAGTGCTGGTGCGCGTCCACGATCACAGGGAAAACCTAGGATCTCTGCACCGCCCCCGGCAAGAGTCACCCGCCGCATCCCCCGCACCCGCCGCCGCAGCCGCCGCCTCCGCAACCGGAGCCTCCGCCGTCGCCTCCCGACCCGAAGTCGCCGCCGCCGAAGGAGGTGTCGCCCCCGATCAGCGCCTCGGCCGACTGGCGGTCGTCCATCTGGCCCAGCCCGTACAGCGCGACCCCGGAGTAGGCCAGATCCGCCGGGCCCCGGTACATCCTCGCCAGCCGCGTCGAACCCGCGTCCGTGCGGTGGTCGGCCAGCTCCGACTCCGCGCGCCGGAGCCGCCGCCGTCCCTTCACGCCGATCACCCCGAGCGCCAGAGCGGCGACGGCCAGGACGCCCGTCACCGCGGCGTACGTGCCGGTCATCGACGCCATCGCGAAGAACGCCATGATCACCGCCGCGACCAGCGCCGTCGTGGACCGGCGCCGCAGCCTCGCGAGCAAGGCACGGAACGACACCACGGCCTCGTCGGGGACCACCAGCCCCATCGCCACGAGCCGGTGCCGGACGGCCTCCACCTCCGGGCCCCGGACCACCTTGAACCGCGCATCGGCCGCGGTGCGCGCGCCCCGCTCGCCGACGGCGTCGAGCAGGGCCCGTTCGACGTCGTCGGCCGGCGGGTCCGCGTCCGTCACCCGGTGCAGCGTCCCGTCCCTGGACACCCGTAACCGCCCGGTGCCGACCAGCGCGGCCAGGCCGGTGTCCACCACCCGCGCCGGCCCGTCGGCCAGGTAGGCGAGCTCGTACGTGCCGAGCCCGTCCTCTCTCCCCACCGCGTCGCGCATCCGCCGGCGGGCCTCCTCGACGACGGCGGCGGCCCTGGACACGGACCAGTACACGGGAACGCAGACGACCAGAGCGATCGACAGCGCCAGGATGACGGGCATGATGACCTCCGGCGGAGAGGTGCCTGCTTATGCCATGGTCTCGCCGGGAAGTCAGCGACGCAGCAGCCGTGACCACCAGAGTCTGCTACCGGCGGGCCGTGTCCTCGCCCGCCGCCGGAGCCAGGCGGCGAAGTCGTCGGCGTCCGCCCGGTAGCCGGACGGCGGCTCGGCCCGCTCCGCCGCGTAGGAGGCGAACAGCGCCGCCAGGTCCTCCCCTGCCGCCGCCGCGGCGTCCGGACGCAGCCTCGCCACCACGCTCCTCCGCTTGGCGACCAGGCTCCGGGCCTGCACCCGCATCCGCTCGGCGTCGAACCCCTCCGGCACCTCGCCCCCGGCCACCAGGGCGGCCACCACCCGCCCCTGCCGCTCCGCCAGCCTCCGCCGCGGCTCCTCGTTCACGAGGGGATCCTCGTCATGGCGGCGGCGACGCGGGACAGCTCGGCCGCGAGCGCGGCGTCGCTCGGGTAGGCGTCGTCCCATTCCAGCAGGACGCCCGGCGGGGCGGCGCGGGCGCAGAGTTCGGCCAGGACGTCCAGGATCGCCTCGGGCACCGTGGCGGTGTGGGTGTCGTGCCAGAGCCCGCCGTGCTCCTCGCCGCCCGCGACGTGGACGTAGGCGAGCCGCGAGAGCGGCAGCCGGTCCAGCGCCTCGACGGCGGACAGGCCGAGGTTGACCTGGTTGGTGTAGAGGTTGGCCACGTCGACGAGCAGCAGCACGCCGGTGCGCTCGACCAGCTCGGCCAGGAACTCGGCGTCGGTCAGCTCGTCGTCGGGCCAGCCGAACAGGGCCGCCACGTTCTCCAGGGCGAGCGGCACCGGCAGGGCGTCCTGGGCGCGGCGCACGTTCTCGGTGACGACGTCGAGCGCCTCCCGGGTGCGCGGCACCGGCAGCAGGTGACCGGCCTCGACACCGCCCGCCCTGACGAACGCCAGATGCTCGCTGACCAGCGGCGAGTCCAGCGCCAGGGCGCACTCCGCCAGGTGGGCCAGCCGGGCGGGGGAAGGAGGTTCGGCGCCTCCGACGCCGAGTCCGACGCCGTGGGGCACCACGGGCACGCCGCGCCCGCGCAGCACCCGCAGCGACTCGGGCAGCCGGGCCGGCCGGATGTGCTCGGCGACCACCTCGACGAACTCCACCCCGGGCAGCCGCTCGACGGTCAGGTCGATCTCGGCCCGCCAGCCGATCCCCAGCCCGAGCCTGGGCAGCTCAGCCGCCGCCACCGCAGCCACCTCCTCCACAGCCCGAGCCCCCGCCGCCGTCCCCGCCGCCGTCCCCGCCGCCGGAGTCGCCGTGGGAGCCGCATGCGGCGCCGCTCGACACCGGCGGCGCCTTGTGATGGCGGAACGACGCGGCCAGCTCAGTGAACCGCGGCTCGTCCCGCCCGTCCAGACCGTGCAGGGCCACCGGGATCGCGGTGCCGAGCCGCTCCTGGGAAGCCGTCAGCGTGTCTCTCCCGTACCACTCCACCACCTGGCGGCCCGCGCACGTGGGCGCGTCGCGCAGCGCGCGGCGCTCGCTGACGTGGCTGTTGAAGCCGATGACGCCGGTCGCGGCCATGGCGAGCGCGCTCAGGCCGATGAACCCGTCGGGCGCGAGCACGGACGCGACGGCCCCCGCCGCCGCCATGCCCCAGGCCAGTACGGGGACGGCCAGCAGGAGAGCGAGCTTGGCGCGTACCGGGCCGGTGCCGGACGGCCGGTGCACCAGCCCAGCGCTCACGAGCCGCCGCCGCAGCCCGGCCACCTCGGGCCCACGCGCGACGGTCCGCAGGGCACGGCCCGCGTCCATGCCGCCGCGGCAGGCCCGTACGGCGGCGAGCAGGGTGCGCTCGACGTCGGCTGCGGGCTCCGCGGCCCCGGCGACGGCGTGCAGGTCGCCTGTCCTGTCGAGGCGCAGCGCCTCGTCCGCGATGAGGACGGCGGCGGCGGTCTCGGCGACCCGCCACGGCCCGCCGGCCAGGAAGGCCAGCTCGTACACGTCCAGGCCGGCGGACGGAGCGGGGCCGGGCCCGGTGCGGTGGGCGTCGCGCCGGATGTCCCCGGATTACCACGTTCACCCGACGTCAGAATCGCTTTCCTGACATGATTCCTGCGTTCGAAACGGGCAGGGCTTGTCCGTCGCCTCTCAGTCCGGGGAGCGAGAAGCCGCTCCCTGAGGGAGCGGAGGAGTCACAAAGAACTCCTCCCGTGTGGAGAGGGTTCCCGCCGAAGCGGAAACGCGATGGCGCCGGCCGTCACGGGGACGACCGGCGCCGCGATGATCGATCAGCCGAGGCGGTCGAGCAGCGCCTGGTGCTCCTCCCACAGCTCCTTGGGCAGCTGGGCGCCGAACTTCTCGAAGTGGGCCGGGATCAGCGCGGCCTCCTCGCGCCAGACCTCGCGGTCGACGCCGAGCAGCGTGCGCAGGTCCTCCTCGGACAGGTCGAGCCCGTCGGTGTCGAGCGTCTCGGGCACCAGCCCGATCGGCGTCGGGACGGCCTTCGCCTCGCCGTTGAGCCGGTCGACGATCCACTTGAGCACGCGGCTGTTCTCGCCGAAGCCGGGCCAGATGAACCTGCCGTCGGCGTCCTTGCGGAACCAGTTGACGTAGTAGATGCGCGGCAGCACGACGTCCTCGCGCCGGCCCAGCTTCAGCCAGTGGCCGAAGTAGTCGCCCATGTTGTAGCCGCAGAACGGCAGCATGGCGAACGGGTCGTGGCGCAGCTCGCCGACCTTGCCTTCGGCGGCGGCGGTCTTCTCGGAGGCGACGTTGGCTCCGAGGAAGACGCCGTGCTGCCAGCTCAGCGATTCGGTGACCAGCGGCACCGCGGTGGCGCGGCGCCCGCCGAACAGGATCGCCGAGATCGGCACGCCCTTGGGGTCCTGCCATTCCGGTGCGATGGTCGGGCACTGGGAGGCCGGGGTGGTGAAGCGGGCGTTCGGATGGGCCGCGGGCTCGCCGCTGTCCGGCGTCCAGGACCGGCCCTTCCAGTCGGTCAGGTGAGCGGGCGGCTCCTCGGTCAGCCCTTCCCACCACACGTCGCCGTCGTCGGTCAGCGCGACGTTGGTGAAGATGCTGTTGCCCCAGAGCGTCCTGATCGCGTTGGCGTTGGTGACCTCGCCGGTGCCGGGCGCGACGCCGAAGAACCCGGCCTCCGGGTTGATGGCGTACAGCCGCCCGTCGTCGCCGAAGCGCATCCAGGCGATGTCGTCGCCGATGGTCTCCACCTTCCAGCCGGGAATGGTGGGCTGCAGCATGGCCAGGTTGGTCTTGCCGCAGGCGCTCGGGAAGGCGGCGGCGATGTAGCGGACCTCGCCCGACGGCGGGGTCAGCTTGAGAATGAGCATGTGCTCGGCCAGCCAGCCCTGGTCACGGGCCATGACGCTGGCGATCCGCAGCGCGTAGCACTTCTTGCCGAGCAGCGCGTTGCCGCCGTAGCCGGACCCGTACGACCAGATCTCGCGGGTCTCCGGGAAGTGGCTGATGTACTTGGTCGTGCTGCACGGCCAGGGCACGTCCTCCTGGCCCGGCTCCAGCGGCGCGCCGACGCTGTGCACGGCCTTGACGAAGCTGCTGTGCTCATGGTCGCGCTTGCTGCGGCCTCCGTTGGCTCGTTCCTCGCTCTCTCCGGCCTTTCGCGCCGCTCCGCGCTCCTCGATGAGCCGCAGCGCCCTGTCGCCCATGCGGGTCATGATCCGCATGGACACCGCGACGTACGGCGAGTCGGTGATCTCGACGCCGACCTGGGAGATCTCTCCGCCGAGCGGCCCCATGCAGAACGGCACCACGTACATGGTGCGGCCGCGCATGCAGCCCTTGAAGAGCTCTCCGAAGGTCTCGCGCATCTCGGCGGGCGCGATCCAGTTGTTCGTCGGGCCGGCGTCCTGCTCGCGCTCCGAGCAGATGAAGGTACGGTCCTCCACCCGGGCGACGTCGCTCGGGTCGGAGGCGGCGTAGAAGCTGTTGGGCCGCTTCGCGAGACGCGTGAACGTGCCCTGGTCGACGAGGAGGTTGGTCAGGCGCGTCCACTCCTCCTCCGAACCGTCACACCATTCGATCCGGTCCGGTTGGGTAAGCGCGGCTATCTGATTGACCCAGGTGACCAATTCGACGTTGCTGGTCGGGGCGGGAACTTCCACGGTTACAGACACGACAGCGGCTCCTCCACTCTCTCAGGGCTCGCTCATCATTAACGACGAGGACACCCGGAAGCCAATTGGCGTAGACCTCTTGGCCTCGGGCGTCGCCGCAGGCAGCGGCCTTGACGACTGGGGGACCCTACCCATCGCGACAGGGTTTAAAAAGAACTCACCAGCCCACTGGTATATACCAATGCGGCTGGTCTAAACCAATTCCGCAAATGGTTTAGTCCATTCTCCGGGAATTCACGTCGGGCCCTTCGGACCGCACCCGGTCGACATGTTGCAGCGCGTCGCGCAGTTCGGCCAGCCAGGTGTCGGCGTTCTGGCCGACGAGCCGGACGCACCAGGCGAGGGCGTCGCTGCGGCTGCGCGCCACGCCGGCGGCCACCAGCGTGTCGAGAACCTGACGCTCCGGCTGCCGCAGCCTGGTCATGACGGGCACGGACAGTGTGGTGAACATCACAGCCTGGCCGCCGCAGGTGACGCCCCAGGAGACCTTCTGGCGGAACCTCCGCTCGGCCTCCTTGGCGATCTCGACGCGCCGCTCCCTGGTCTCCTCGCGGAAGCGCCCGATCAGGCCGTCGATGAGCGCGGCCCGCTCGCCCTCGTCCATCTCGCCGGGCGGGTCGGGCAGCGTGCCGAGAACCGCGATCTCCTCGCGGTCCCTGATGATCTCGGGCGCGCCGGTGAACCAGCCCTCGGGGAGCCGCCCGGCGAACCATCCGCGCACCTGCGCGGTGCCATCGTCGCTTGCCATGTAATCACCATTACACAGTTGCGAGGAAAAAGCACCCCCTCCCCGCGCGGTCCTGGCAGGTGCGGGGGCCGGGGGTGGGGGCGTAGTTTACGGAGCGTGGACCTGGAATTCGTCAGCCGCCACGCGGGCCGCCCGGCCGCCGCGCTGACCCGCAGAGATCTGGCCAGGGCGCTGCTGGCCGTGCCCTCGGGCGTGGCGCTGGTGGCGCTGCCCGACCTGCGCAGGGCCATGATGGCCGCGGGCAACCCGCTGTCCCGCCCGTTCTGGGAGTCGGCCAGGACCACGCTCGCCGCCATCGAGTCCGGCGCGGCCACGGTGGGTGACGTGCAGCGCTGGGTCGAGTCGACGGGCACCGAACCCATCCTGATGACGCCGAGCTACTTCGTCTGGCCGGAGGAGAACGAACGCGGGCCGGTGGCCCACGAGATGCACGACCGGCTCGTGGCCCACCTGGAGGAGCGGGTGCGCGCGGGCGAGATCGACCCGGACGCGCTCGCGTCCGGCGATCTTCAAGCCCGCAGGGCGTACGAGGAGCTGCAGGAGAGCTGGCTGGCCACGCCGCTGCCCGACGGGCGGGTGCCGGGGTTCTCCGTGAGCGACGAGCAGGACGAGGAGCTGTTCGCGGCCTGGGACGAGGAGGAGGAGTTCGCGCTGTCGGAGCTGCGGCGCATCCTGGGCGAGCTGGTCAAGCAGCCCGAGCTGCCGATCGCCGAGCTCGACCGCGCCGTCACCCGCCTGCGCGAGCTGCTCGCGGTCGCGGGCTATCCGGGCAACGTGCTGCGGGCCTGCGCGGGCTTCGAGGGCGAGCCGATGCCTGACGACGACGTGGAGCTGTGGCTGACCGTGGCCGCCGGCGTCGCCGGGCCGGTCTCGGACCTGCCGGAGGAGGGCGACCTGCTGGAGGAGTTCGCCGACCTGAACGGCGAGGTCAGCCTGGAGGACGAGATGATGGCCCACATCTGCGCCATCCAGCACGCCGACTGGCTCGCCGCCGTGACGGCGCTGGCCCGGATGGGGCCCGGCGCGCTCGCCTCGCCGGAACGCATCGCCCGCCTGATCGCCGAGTCGGAGGACATCGACGCCGACGAGCAGGACTCCGACGACCTGGCCTCGACCGAGAGCCTCTTCAGGCCGGTGGTCGCGCTCTGGGCCCAGCTGGGCATCGTCGACGAGGACGACGTGCTCACGCCGCTCGGCTGGTGGGGCCTGCCCAAGGCGCTGGAGCGCGCCTGGTCAGCCGGTGACTGAGGGATCGAGCAGGTCCTTGTAGGCGGGGTTGCGCTCGATGTAGCCGGCGACGTACTCGCACCGGGGCACGACCTTCAGGCCGGTGTCGCGGGTGAGGTCGAGCGCGTGCGCGACCAGCCGGCCCGCGAGCCCCTGCCCGCCGTACTCGGGCAGCACCTCGGTGTGGGTGAAGACGACCTTGGTGGGCAGCAGCAGGTAGTCGGCGAACCCGGCGACCTTCCCGTCCACGCGGATCTCGAAGCGGCTCTTCCCCGGGTTGTCGACGACCTCTTCAGACATCTACTCGGCCTTCTTCTCGAGCTCGCGCTCCTCGTCCTCGAGGTCGCGCTCGTGGGGCACCTCGATCTTGCCCATCTGCTTGTTCATGGACTTGACCAGGAAGTAGAGAGCGAACCCGAGAAGGGCCACCACGACGAAGCCGAGCAGGCCCGGGCTGACTTCACCTGCTGCTAGAACCATCACCCTTCCAGTCTGCCACCCGGGGGTCGTGCCCGGACCTCCGGATCAGTGGCAGGCCGGAGAGGTCTCCTCGGCGTGGATGCCGGAGAACAGGTCGTCCTCGGGCAGACCGGTGTCGACGAGCGAGCGGGCCAGGTGGTAGTCCTCCGTCGGCCAGATCTCCTGCTGCAGCTCGCGCGGGCAGACGAACCACCAGCCGTCGGGGTCGACCTGGGTGGCGTGCGCCATGAGCGCCTCGTCGCGGATCTGGAAGTAGTCGCCGCAGGGCACCCGGGTCGTGACCTCCCACTTGGCGGGGCGGTCCTCCCAGCGGGCGATCCAGTCGCCGTACGGGGAGCCCATGTCGCGCTCCTGCATGGCCTCGTGCAGCGCCTCGAACCGGGCCCGGTGGAAGCCCATGTGGTAGTAGAGCTTGAGCGGCTGCCACGGGTCGCCGGTGCCGGGGTAGCGGTCGGGGTCGCCGGCCGCCTCGAACGCCTCCACCGACACCCTGTTGGTCATGATGTGGTCGGGGTGCGGGTAGCCGCCGTCGTCGTCGTAGGTGAGGATCACGTGCGGCCTGAACTCCCGCACGGCCGCCACCAGCGGGGCCGCCGCGACTTCGAGCTTCTGCAGCCCGAAGCAGCCCTCGGGCAGCTCCTCCTCCTCGCTCTCCGGCAGCCCCGAGTCCACGAAGCCCATGAACCGCTGCCGCACGCCGAGGATCTCGCGCGCCCGGTCCATCTCGGCCTTGCGCACCCGGGCGATGTCGGCCACGATCTCGGGCCGGTCCATCTTGGGGTTGAGCACGGAGCCGCGTTCACCACCCGTGAGGGTGCAAACCAAGACGTCAACGCCTTCGCGGACATAGCGCGCCATCGTCGCGGCGCCCTTGCTCGACTCGTCGTCGGGGTGGGCATGGACGGCCATCAACCTCAGCGGTGCACTCACGGGCTCGACGTCTCCTCAGACACATGGACCGATCAGTCGCCCACAGAGGCTAGTTTCTGCTGGGCGGTCGCGAGGGCATGACCCCCGCGGGCGACAATTGTCTCGGATAACGCCGAGGGAGTGCAGGGAGATTCCACCATGGCCACCAGAGATGCCGGGAACGGCCCAGTTCTCGGCACACCCGACGACTTCCCGGACCGTCCCGAGCGAGGCGGCCGGATCGTCGTGCACGTCGTCATCGGCGTGCTCGTGGCCATCATCGCCGGAGGCTGGGGCTACGTCATGTGGTCGATGAACGGCAGCGCCAACGGGGCGATCGCCCAGGTAGTCTCATTCCACGTGCGGGGGCCGTCAGAGGCCGAGATCGCGTTCACGGTGAGCAAGCCCGACGACCGCGAGGCGGTGTGCCGCATCCGTGCGATGGACGTCCACCACGTGGAAGTGGGCAGCAAAGAAGTAAGAATCCGGCCTGGTGAGGGTACGAAGCAGGTCAAGGAACGCCTGGGCACCAGCGCCGAGGCGACTTCCGTCCACATCCAGTACTGCAATCTCGTATAGTGAGACATTTGGGGAAGCGTTCGTGCGACTGACTTGTTAGCCTTTCGCAATTCAACCGTACGTAACCTTCAGTGATCTCAGGGCCCCCTAGGCAAGCAAGGAGAACCCGTGGCCGACTCTCGCGATGAGAACGTCACATGGCTGACGCAGGAGGCGTACGACCGCCTGAAGGCCGAGTACGAATATCTCTCGGGGCCCGGGCGCGTCGATATCGCCAAGAAGATCGAGGCCGCCCGGGAAGAGGGCGACCTGCGCGAGAACGGCGGCTACCACGCCGCCAAGGACGAGCAGGGCAAGATGGAGGCGCGGATCTTCCATCTGCGCCAGATCCTCGACAACGCGCGCGCCGGCAAGCCGCCCGCGGCCGACGGCATAGTCGAGCCGGGCATGACCGTGACCATCCGGTTCGTCGGCGACGACGACGAGGTCACCTTCCTGCTCGCCTCGCGTGAGGAGAGCGGCGCGCCGATCGACGTCTACTCCCCCAAGTCACCGCTCGGCGCCGCGATCAACGGCAAGAGGATCGGTGACAAGGCGACCTACAGCCTGCCCAACGGCCGCCAGAACACCGTCGAGATCCTCGAGGCCGTGCCCTACATCGGCAACTGATGCACCCCGAACGGCACCGCCGGGCCCACCCAGGCCCGGCGGATCTCACGCGCGGTGGCTCCGGCATCCGTCAGGACCTCGGCTTCCTGCTGAGGTCCCGCGGACGCCGTGACCACCGCCGTCTGATCCCGTTCATCGTGGTGACGCTGGTCGCGGTGCTCACGGCCGACGTGCTGCTGCTCACGGAGAACCGTGAGGCCGCCGACGAACCGGCCGCCGCCGAGCCCGTACGTGCCCGCCAGACGCCCCAGCAGAGCCTGATGGCCGACGCCCACACCGTGCGGCCGGTGGCGCCGGTCGGCAAGCTCCACAAGCCGCACGTGTTCGTGGTCACGCGCAAGCCGTTCAGCCAGAAGCAGTTACAGAAGATCGCCCGCCTGTCCGGGATCCGCGCGATGGAGCTGGCCGACGCGGCCAGCGTCATGCTCGACGGGAAGCGGGTGCAGACGCTGGCCGTCGAGCCGTCCACCTTCCGCGCCTACACGCCGAAGGTGACGGCCACCTCCGACCCGTTGTGGAACAACGTGGCCGCGGGTGACGTCGCGGTCTCGTTCGTGCTCGGCAACGACGGCGGCCTCAGCCTGCACCGCAAGATCAACGGCCCGTCCGGGCCGCTGCGCATCGGCGCCTACGCCACCACCGGCTTCGGCGCGGTGGACGCGGTCGTGTCCAAGGACACCGGCCGCGAGCTCGGGCTGCCCCGCGACAACGCGCTGATCATCAGCGCGCCCAAGGCCGACTCGGCGAGGCTCCGCGACCGGGTGCTCAAGCTGCTGCCCAAGGGCACCCAGGCGGCCCTGGTCAACCCCGTGCGGCCGCAGCCGCAGGTCAAGGCCCGCGACTGGCCCACCGGGGCGTTCATGACCGGAGACCAGCTCACCGTGGCGCTGCGGGCCGCCGCCTCCAAGCTGGGCAGACCGTACGTGTGGGGCGCCGAAGGGCCTGACAGCTTCGACTGCTCCGGGCTCGTGCAGTGGGCCTTCGCCCAGGCCGGCATCAGGATGCCGCGGGTGACGCACCAGCAGTGGGTCACCGGCCCACAGGTGCCGCTCTCGCAGGCGCACCCGGGCGACCTGCTGTTCTGGCGGCACGACCCGACCAATCCCGGCTACATCTCCCACGTGGCGATCTACTGGGGCGACGGCAAGATGCTGCACGCCCCGCGCACCGGCGACGTGGTGAAGATCGTCCCGGTCAGCACCCGCAACCTGGCCGGGGTCGTCCGCGTCAGCCCGCAGGCCGCGGCGAAGGTCCGCTGACCCGCGCCCGGAGGACCGTGTGAGAGCCTGAACTCATGAACAGGCTCGGTAGTGAGACGTCTCCCTACCTCCTTCAGCACGCGGGGAATCCGGTCCACTGGTGGCCCTGGGGCGAGGAGGCGATGCGGGAGGCCAAGCGGCGTGACGTGCCCCTGCTGGTCAGCGTTGGCTACTCGTCCTGCCACTGGTGTCACGTCATGGCTCACGAGAGCTTCGAGGACCCCGCGACCGCCCGGCTGATGAACGAGCACTTCGTCAACGTCAAGGTCGACCGCGAGGAGCGGCCCGACGTCGACGCCGTCTACATGAGCGCCACCCAGGCGATGACCCAGCAGGGCGGCTGGCCGATGACGGTGTTCGCCACCCCGGAAGGCCACCCGTTCTACTGCGGCACCTACTTCCCCCGCCCGCAGTTCCAGCGGCTGCTGACGGGGCTGCACAACGCCTGGACCACCGACCGCGACAACGTGCTGAAGCAGGGCGCCAAGGTGGTGGAGGTGCTCAACTCCGGCACCGCCCTGCCCAACGGCCCGCTGCCCACGGCCGAGACGCTGGAGCAGGCCCTCGCCAACCTGCGCGAGTCGTTCGACCCGGTGCGCGGCGGGTTCGGCGGGGCGCCGAAGTTCCCGCCGTCGATGGTGCTGGAGTTCCTGCTGCGCTCGGGCGAGCGCGAGATGTCCGGCAGGACCCTGGAGGCGATGGCCCGCGGCGGCATCTACGACCAGCTCGCGGGCGGGTTCGCCCGCTACAGCGTGGACGCCGGCTGGGTGGTGCCGCACTTCGAGAAGATGCTCTACGACAACGCGCTGCTGCTGCGGGTCTACACCCACTGGTGGACCGCGACGGGCGAGCCGCTGGCCCGCCGGGTCGCGCTGGAGACCGCCGGCTGGCTGCTGCGCGAGCTGCGCACCCCCGAGGGCGGCTTCGCCTCCGCGCTGGACGCCGACAGCGAGGGCGAGGAGGGCAGGTTCTACGTCTGGACTCCCGAGCAGCTGCGCGAGGTGCTGGGGCCCGACGACGGCGACTGGGCGGTGCGGGTCTTCCAGGTGACCGGCACGTTCGAGCACGGCACGTCGGTGCTGCAGCTCCCGGAGGAGCCCGACGACCCCGAACGGCTGGCGCGGGTGCGCGAGCGGCTGCTCGCCGCGCGGGAGCTGCGGGTACGTCCGGAACGCGACGACAAAGTGGTGGCGAGCTGGACCGGGCTGACCATCGCGGCCCTGGCCGAGACCGGCGTGGTGTTCGACCGGCCCGATCTGGTGGAGGCGGCCACGGCCGCGGCGGTGCTGCTGGACGAGGTGCACGTCGACGGCGGCAGGCTGCTGCGCACCTCGCGTGACGGGCGGGCGGGGCGCAACGCCGGCGTGCTGGAGGACTACGCCAACCTGGCCGAAGGGCTCATCGCGCTCTACGGGGTGACCGGGGAGACGCGCTGGTTCCGGCTGGCGGGCACGCTCCTCGACACCGTGCTCGACCGGTTCGCCGACGGCACCGGCGGGTTCTACGACACCGCCGACGACGCCGAGCGGCTGTTCCAGCGCCCGCAGGACCCCACGGACAACGCCACGCCCTCCGGCCAGTACGCGGCCGCTGGGGCGCTGCTGTCGTACGCGGCGCTGACCGGGTCCGCCCGCCACCGGGAGGCGGCGCACGCCGCGCTCGGCACGGTGTCGGTGCTGGCCGGGAAGCACGCCAGGTTCGCCGGGTGGGGGCTGGCGGTGGCCAGGGCGGCGCTCGACGGGCCCGTCGAGGTGGCGGTCGTGGGCCCGCCCGGCGATCCGCGCACCCGTGCCCTGCACCGGGAGGCCTACCTGTCCGGCTCCCCCGGCCTCGTGGTCGCTCCCGGGCCCGGCCCGGACGACGCCGTGCCGCTGCTGCTGGGGCGCGACCTCATCGGCGGGGCGCCGGCGGCGTACGTGTGCCGGGGGTTCACCTGCGAGCTGCCGGTGACGACCGCGGAGGAGCTGCGCGCCCAGCTGAGCCGGTGAGGGCGCCGGAACTCAGTCGAAACGCGGGCCGCCGTCGCCGTCGGTGGCGGCCGTCGGCTCGGGGACGGACTCCTCGACGGAAGGCGGCCCGAAGTCCTGGTCGAACGTTTCTGACCGGCGGGCGTCGTCCTCAGGTTCCAGGTCGGCGGGCGGCTCCTCGTCCGTGAACGGCGGCTGGGTCGGCTCGGCCGTGGGCCCCTCGTCCCACTGCTCCGGCTCGCGGGACGGCGTGTCGTCGCGCCAGCCGCGATCCTGGTCGCGCGGCTGGTCGTAGCCGGGCGCGTGGCCCACGCCCTGCGGCTCGGGGAACTGCTCGACCGGCTCGCCGTCCATGGCCTCGGCCATGAACGCCCGCCACACCTGCGCGGGCAGCTGGCCGCCGAACTGCACCCCGTAGCCGGGGATGTTCACGGTCTCGTTGTCGTCGCGGAACATGTTGACGGCGGTCGCGAGCTGTGGCGTGAACCCGTTGAACCACACGGCCTTGGAGTCGTCGGTGGTGCCCGTCTTGCCCGCCACGGGACGGTCGTAGAGGCGGGCGGCGGTGCCGGTGCCGTACTCGACGACCTGCCGCATGGCGTAGACGGCGTCGGCGGCGGCCCCCTTGCCGATCGCCTGGGAGGCGGCGGGCTTGACGACGTCCTTCACCCCGTCGGCGTCGGTGACCGACTTGATCACGTGGGTCTCCATGTGGACGCCGGCGTTGGCGAGGGTGCCGAAGCCGGCGGCGTTCTGCACGGCGCTGACCGAGGCCACGCCGAGCGGGAACGAGGCGGCGTCCACGTGCTGTTCGAGCTGCTCGGCCGGGATGCCCATGGCCTCGGCGGTGGCGGCCACCTTGCGCGGCCCGACCTTCTGGGCCAGGTCCACGAACGCGGTGTTGACCGAGTTGCGGATGGCGCTCACCAGGTCGATCTGGCCGTAGGAGCGGCCGCCGTCGTTGGGGATGGGATGGTCGGGGTCGGCCGCCACGCGCATCGGCGAGTTGCCGTCGACCCTGGTCGACAGGCTCAGCCCGTTGTCCAGCGCCGCCGCCAGCGTGTAGGGCTTGAAGGTGGACCCGGCCATGACCTTGGCCGAGAACGCGTTGTCGTACTGGGACTTGTCGGGGTTGCCGCCGTAGAAGGCGACCACCTCGCCCGTGTCGGGGGCGACGGCCGCCAGCCCGGTGCGCACCTTCTTCGGCGTGGCCTGCGGCAGCGTGCCCTTCACGGCCCGCTCGGCCGCCTCCATGAGCTTCTTGTCGAACGTGGTGACGATCTTCAGCCCGCCGCCGTTGATGTCCTCGTCGCTGTAGCCGCGCCGGTTGAGCTCGTCGGTGACCTGCTGGAGCATGTACTGAGCCTGGCCCTTGAGCTGGAACGGCTTCTTCGGCTCCTTGAGCTCGGGGAAGCGCTGCGCGGCCGCCTCGTCGGCGCCGAGCGCGCCCGTCTCGGCCATGGCCCTGATCACCGACTGCCAGCGGGCCTTCGCCGCGTCGAGGTCGGCGCCCTCCGGGTCGGCGAACCGGGACGGCTGCTGGATCACCGAGGCCAGGTAGGCGCCCTGGGCCACGTCGAGATCGTCGACGCCCTTGCCGAAGTAGGCCTGGGCGGCTGCCTGCACGCCGTTGGCGCCCCGGCCGAAGTAGATCGTGTTGAGGTACTGCTCCAGCACCCAGTCCTTGGACTGGGACTGGTCGACCTTGATCGAGATCATGATCTCTTTGGCCTTGCGGACCACCGAGCGTTCCTGGCTCAGGCCGCTGTAGTAGTTGCGCACGAGCTGCTGGGTGATGGTGGAGCCGCCCTGGAGCTGCTGCCCGGTGACGGTGGACCACAGGGCGCGCGCGGTGCCCTTGACCGAGACGCCGCTGTCTTCGTAGAAGGAGCGGTTCTCGGCGGCGATGACGGCGTCGCGCACGTGCCGGGGCACCTTGGCCAGCTCGACGTTCCTGCGGTCGATGCCCTGCCGGGCGATGACGGTCTTGCCGTCGCGGTAGTAGATGACCGAACCCTGGGCCGTCGCGTCCTCCTGCGTGCTGTCGGGGATGGGCGTCAGCGCCCACGCGACGCCGAACAGCGCCGCCAGCACCAGGACCCCCGCCGCGACCACGATCAGCAGCCAACGGAGCACTCGCCGTTTTCGCATCGCCGTCTTCACCACCCGGTCACGCCTCCCCGACCCCCCGTCATCTGGGCGAACGTCAAGGGTAAGCGCTCGATAACGGTGCCTCGTCCCTTCGGGTGATGCTACGGCTCGCGCATCGCCCGGCGTGGGACATCGGCGACCAACGGCAGCACCCGGTAGGGAACGGGAGTGTCCAGGGCGACGATCGAGGAGGTCCTGAGCACGCCCCGGACCTCGACGATCTCGTCGATGACGCGCTGGAGATCGGCGTTCGTCCGCGCCACCACCCGGCACATGAGGTCGCTCCCGCCGGTGACCGTGTGGACCTCCAGCACCTCGGGGATGTGCGCCAGCCGGTGCGCCACCGGGTCGTGGCCGGACACCTGCCGGATCTCCAGCAGCACGAACGCGGTCACGTCGTAGCCGAGCGCCACGGCCGAGACGTCCGGCCCGAAGCCCGTGATGACGCCCCTGGACATGAGCCGGTCCAGCCGCGCCTGGACGGTCCCCCTGGCCACGCCGAGCCGGCGCGAGCACTCCAGGACGCCGAGCCTCGGCTCCGCGCTCAGCAGCGCGATGAGCCGGGCGTCCAGTTCGTCGATCGTCATGATGTACAGATTCTCCGCGGTACGGGCCCAGCAACTGAGCAGATTGTCCACTCATTCAAGCAACTCTTGCGCAACTCGTCCAGGTATATCGAAAGTTGTCGGTATGAGTGATGTCTTTCCGGTGAACGGTATGCACGCCGTGGTCTTCGCTGTCGGCAACGCCAAGCAGTCCGCCCACTACTACTCGACCGCGTTCGGCATGAGGCTGGTGGCCTACCGCGGGCCGGAGAACGGCAGCCGCGACGAGGCCGCCTACGTGCTCAGCTCCGGCGGCGCCACCTTCGAGTTCCGTGCCTCCCTCCGGCCGGGTACGGACCTGGCCGGACACGTGGCCGAGCACGGCGACGGGGTGATCGACCTCGCGCTCGACGTGCCCGACGTGGAGGCCGCCTACCGGCACGCCGTCGCCCACGGCGCCCACGGGCTGGCCGAGCCGCACGTGCTGGAGGACGAGCACGGCAAGGTGGTGGTCGCCGCCGTCGCCACGTACGGCCAGACCCGCCACACGCTGGTCGACCGGTCCAACTACACCGGCCCCTACCTGCCTGGTTACGCGCCCGCGCGACCCCTCGTGGCCCCGCCCGCCACCAGGTCGGGGCGGCTGTTCCAGGCCGTCGACCACTGCGTCGGCAACGTGGAGCTCGGCAAGATGGACGAGTGGGTGGCGTTCTACCGCGAGGTGATGGGCTTCACGAACATGGCCGAGTTCGTCGGCGACGACATCGCCACCGAGTACTCGGCGCTGATGTCGAAGGTCGTGGCCGACGGCTCGCGCAAGGTCAAGTTCCCGCTCAACGAGCCGGCCGTCAGCCGCAAGAAGTCGCAGATCGACGAGTATCTGGAGTTCTACGGCGGGCCGGGCGTCCAGCACGTCGCGCTGGCGACCAACGACATCCTCACCACGGTCGACCACATGCGGGCGGCCGGGGTCGAGTTCCTCGACACTCCTGACTCGTACTACGACGACCCCGAGCTGCGCGCCCGCATCGGCACCGTGCGCGCGCCCATCGAGGAGCTGAAGAAGCGCAAGATCCTGGTCGACCGGGACGAGGACGGCTATCTGCTGCAGATCTTCACCAAGCCGGTGCAGGACCGGCCCACGGTGTTCTTCGAGCTCATCGAGCGCCACGGCTCGCTGGGTTTCGGCAAGGGCAACTTCAAGGCCCTGTTCGAGGCGATCGAGCGTGAGCAGGAGCGCAGGGGCAACCTCTGAACCGGGTTCCCGTGAGCGGGTGGCGATCAGAGGTTGACCGAGCGTACTCTTCTGATCACTGATCGGAAGGGGGCGCTCCCGCTCATGGGGTCGATGACACAGCGGGCCGCCGCGCTGCTGGCCACGCTGAGCCTGCTGGCGTGCGGCGCGACGGACCGGCCGTCCGAAGGGGCGACCGGTGCCGACTCGGGCTCCCCCCGGACCGCCGCGCCGGCCGGGGCGACGCGGGGCGCGCCCGGCATCGGCGACCCCGACTTCCCGCTCGACGGCAACGGCGGCTACGACGTCGCCCACTACGCGCTGAAGATCGGCTACGTGCCGGAGAGCAAGCACCTCGACGGCGAGGCGACGATCCGGGCGACGGCCACCCAGTCGCTGTCGCGCTTCAACCTCGACCTGCGCGGGTTCGAGGTGAGCGGGGTGTCCGTCGACGGCGCCGCCGCCGCGTTCTCCCGCGAGGGCGACGAGCTGTCCGTCACTCCCGCCCGGCCGCTGGCGCGCGGGGCCGCCTTCGCGGTGAAGGTGACCTACTCCGGGGTGCCGCGGCCGGTGCGCGGCTCGTCCAATCTCGGCTCCTACGGGTTCATCCCGACCGGGGACGGCGCGTTCGTCGCGTGCGAGCCCAACGGCGCCAGGACCTGGTTCCCGGCCAACGACCACCCGGCCGACAAGGCCACCTTCGACTTCGAGATCACGGTGCCCGCCGGGGTGACCGTGCTGGCCAACGGCGAGCTGGTGAGCCGCGAGCCGGCCGCCGGCGGCGGCACCACGTTCACCTGGCGCGAGTCCCACCCGATGGTCACCTACCTGGCCACGGCCACCATGGGCGAGTTCCAGCTCCGCGAGGGCAGAACCCCGGGCGGCATCCGCAACCTGGCGGCGGTCGACCCGCGCTTCGCCGGCGAGCTCGGCGACCTCTACACGAGGTCGGGCCAGATCACCGACCACTGGGTGACGGTCTTCGGCCCCTACCCGTTCTCGTCCACCGGCGGCGTGGTCGACGACTTCTCGGCGGGCTACGCGCTGGAGAACCAGACCAAGCCCATGTACGGCGGTTTCAGGCCCGACCAGTCGATCATCGCGCACGAGCTGGCCCACCAGTGGTTCGGCAACAGCCTCAGCATCGAGCGCTGGGAGGACCTCTGGCTCAACGAGGGGTTCGCCACCTACGCCGAGTGGCTGTGGACCGAGCACACCGGCGGCGACACGGCCGACGAGCGCTTCCGGGCCGGCCACGACCGGCCGGCGGGCGACCCGATCTGGTCCTACCCGCCCGGCGACGCCCGGCCCGACGACCTGTTCAACGAGTCCGTCTACCTCCGTGGCGCGATGACGCTGCACGCCCTGCGCGAGAAGATCGGCGACGACACGTTCTTCCGGCTGCTCAAGACCTGGACGGCGGAGCACGAGCACGGCAGCGTGACGACGGAGGAGTTCACGGCGCTGGCCGAGCGGCTGTCCGGCAAGCAGCTCGACTCCCTTTTCGACGCCTGGCTCTTCCAGCCCCGCCGCCCGGCGGCCTGACCACTCGCCGGGCTTGCCCGCGTCCCGCAGCTCGTGGATCGGTGCCGGCGGTGTTCTCGCTCACCGCGTAGCCCGGCCTATGCGGTGTTCTCGCTCACCGCGCAGGCCGCGCTCGCGGTGCCGATCAGCGTCGGCACGGCGACCGCCGCCGCCGCCGCGCTCAGCACCAGCCGACGGCCTTCATGACGGCCGCGGCCGCGCTGGTCACCGAGCGCTCTCCCGCGTCCACCACCACGTCCTCGACCCGGGCCGCCACGAGGATGTCATCGAGCGCGCCGGAGCGGTCGAGATGCCAGCGCAACCCCGCCTCGTCACCCTCGTGGCGTCGCGCGAGGCGCTGGTGGACGACGGGGATCGGGACCCGCAACCGGCACACCGTGAGGTTTACGCCGACGGCCTCCTGGTGGCGCCGGCGCTCGTCCCGCGACTCGACGACGCCGGCCAGCACGAGCCGTCGCGCCCCGGCCTCCAGGTGGTTGCGCGCGACGTCGCGCAGGTTGCGCAGGGTGAGTTCGAGGTGGAACTGGTCGTCCGCCGGGGCGGGCCAGGACCGGCGGAGCCAGTCGAGGTCGATGACCGCGTGCGGGATCCCGGCGGCGGCGAGGAGATCACCGGCCGCGTCCGCGACCGACGTCTTGCCGGCCCCCACGGTCCCGGTGATCAGCAGAGCGGCGGGCATCCGACCAGGGTGGCAGCGCGAGCGCTGACCGGGCAAACCGTCAGTACATGTCACTGAAGGCGGCAGCGCGAGCGGTGACCGGCGAACCGTCAGTACGTGTCGCTCGCGAGGATCAGGGCGGCGGCGCCGATGAGGCCCGCGTCCTGGCCGAGCGACGCGGGCACCACCCGCAGGCGGCGGGCGAACTCCATCCGGGCGTGCTCCCGCAGCGCCTCCTCCAGCGGGCCGAACAGCGGCTCCCCGGCCTGTGACAGGCCGCCGCCGATGGTGACCAGGTCCAGGTCGCACAGGTGGGTGGCGGAGGCGATGGCGATCCCGAGCGCCCGGCCCGCCCTGCGCATGGCGGCCACGGCCACCTCGTCGCCCGCCCGCGCGTCCGCCGCCAGCGTCCGCGCGGTGACGGCCCGCTCCTCCCGGTAGTCCCCCTGAGCCGCGGGATCGCCCGGGGTCCAGCCGCGGCCGAGCGCCCAGGCGGTCAGGGCGGGGCCGCGCGCGACCGCTTCCAGGCAGCCGTGGCCGCCGCAGCCGCACGGCGGCCCGCCGTCCGGCTCCACCACCACGTGCCCGATGTGCCCAGCGTTGCCGGTGCCGCCGTCGACCAGCCGCCCGCCCAGGACGAGGCCGCCGCCGACGCCGGTCGAGACCACCATGCCCAGCATGTCCGCCACGCCCCGCCCGGCGCCGCGCCAGTGTTCGGCCACCGCCAGGCAGATGGCGTCGTTGTGGACCCGTACCGGAACCCCGGGGAACAGCCCGGAGAGCCGGGCACGCAGCGGGAAGCCCCGCCAGCCGGGGATGTTGAGAGGTGAGACCACGCCGGACGGCCACTCCATCGGCCCGCCGCAGCCGACGCCCACGCCCGCGACCCCGTCGGAGAGCGGGCCGATCACCTCGCGCAGGGCCCGCCAGAGTGTCTCGGCGTCCGCGTCCTGCGGGGTCGCCGCACGCCTGGTCTCCACGATCGCACCCTCGGGGGACACCCGGGCAGCCGCCAGCTTGGTCCCGCCGACGTCGACCGCCAGGATCACTCTCCGCCCGCCGAGGAGAACACCAGGACCGACGCCGTGAACCCGTGCACGTGGTTGTGCCCGCCCACCGGCCCCACCTCGCCGGCCGCGAAGAAGCCCGCCACGCCGATCGGCCCCAGCGTGTCGCGCAGCGCCAGCGGGTCGTGGTCGGCGGTGCCGAACATCGCCGACCCGCGCCCGTTGCACGAGAACAGCAGCGCCCCGTCGACCCTGCCCAGCTCCTGCCGGTGCGCGTCGAGCATGTCGTACAGGTCCTCGTCGGCGGTGGCCGCGTCGCGCACCTGGAAGCGCACCGTACGGCCGATCTCCACGATGTCGCCGATGGCCACCGCCTCGCGCTCCGGGTCGATGCCGATCACGCCGCGGATCAGGAAGTCGCCGCGCTCGTGGCGCTCGGCGTACTCGTCCATGGCGAGCCCGATCTGCAGCCCGGCGGCGACCAGCTCGCGGTCGTCCTCGTCCAGGTCGGTGACGATGTCCTCCAGCCGGGACAGCGCGGGCTGCCCGGCCAGCTCCAGCAGCAGGTTCTCCTCGGCGCGGGTGACGACCATGTTGGGCCCGATCGGGCGGCAGCCCTGGCTGACCACGGTGGTCACGTTGACAGACCCGCTGATCAGGACGCCGATGGCGCCCTCGGTGTACATCTCGCCGTCGGCGAACAGCCGCACGGAGCCGCGCCCCTGCACCCCGTTGGCCAGCCCGCCGACCAGCGGCAGGTCGCCGAGCACGTCCATGGAGCGCTCGACGAAGGCGTCGGCCGGGAACGAGTACGGGTCGGCCAGCAGGATCGCCACATGGTCGTCGGGGCTGCGCTCGGGCAGCCCGACCACCACGAACCGGTCCTCGGCCGTGAGCGTCTCCAGCGCGAACGTGGTCAGCTCGGCCCCCTCCAGGGTGGCCGCCCAGGCGCTCACGGAGGGCGTCAGCTCCACCCCGGTGTCGCCGCCGATCACACCGGTGGCGCTGCAGCCGATCACGTGCGCGTCGGGCGCCATCCGCATCGCGCGCTCGCCCGCTCTGGCCACGTCGTCGGGGTCGTCGCCGCACACGAAGAAGCAGACCAGGTCAGCCTGGCCGCTGAGTCGCGACAGGGCCTGGTTCACGGCCCTCTCCGCGGCTCCCACCAGGTCGGAGTCCACGGCGAGGCCGTCGGCGAAGCGGCTTGTCATCACTGCCACGCGTCTCGCCTCCCTCTGCTGGTCCAAGTACCCTAGGCCCGATTCTCCCCACTAACGGACCGAGCACGCATACGAACCGTGACGGAATAGCCGAGATCCTGATATCTCCACCAGATGCGAAACTCCCTGCCGCATCGCGTCCGGGGGACGTAGTCTCGATCCCGTGCATCAGCCTCGTATTCTGCGCGAGTTGCGAGAGAGCGGCCACGTTCATCGCACCGTAAAAGCCGAGGTCCGCGAAAACCTGCTGGCCAAGCTCCGGGCGGGCGAGCCCCGCTTTCCCGGCATCGTGGGCTTCGACGACACTGTCCTGCCTCATCTCGAACGGGCGCTGCTCGCCGGTCACGATCTGGTCCTGCTCGGTGAGCGCGGCCAGGGCAAGACCCGGCTCATCCGCACCGTCGCCGGCCTCCTCGACGAGTGGACGCCCGTCGTCGAAGGCTGCGAGATCAACGACCATCCGTACGCGCCGGTCTGCGGACGCTGCCAGGCCCTGGCCGCCGAGCTGGGCGACGAGCTGCCCGTGGCGTGGAAGCACCGCGACGAGCGCTACGGCGAGAAGCTCGCCACGCCCGACACCTCGGTCGGCGACCTGATCGGCGACATCGACCCCATCAAGATCGCGGAGGGCCGGCGGCTCGGCGACCCGGAGACCGTCCACTACGGCCTGGTGCCGCGCACCAACCGCGGCGTGTTCTCCGTCAACGAGCTGCCCGACCTGGCCGAGCGCATCCAGGTGTCGCTGCTCAACGTGCTGGAGGAGCGCGACATCCAGGTCCGCGGCTACAACCTGCGGCTGCCGCTCGACATCCTGCTCATCGCCAGCGCCAACCCCGAGGACTACACCAACAGGGGCCGGATCATCACCCCGCTGAAGGACCGCTTCGGCGCCGAGATCCGCACCCACTACCCGACGTCGGTCGAGGACGAGCTGACGCTCATCCGCCAGGAGTCCGTGCCCGACATCGGGGCGGACGTGCCCGAGCACCTCGTCGAGGCCATCGCCCGCTTCACCCGCCTGGTACGCGAGTCCACCGCCGTCGACGCCCGGTCGGGCGTGTCGGCCCGGTTCTCGATCGCGGCCGCCGAGACCGCCGCCGCCTCGGCCGTGCGCCGGGCCGCGCTGGCCGGCGAGGAGCAGCCGGTGGCGCGGGTGTGCGACCTCGGGCCCGGCGTCCACAGCCTGCGCGGCAAGGTGGAGTTCGAGGTCAGCGAGGAGGGCAGGGAGACCGAGATCCTCGCCCACCTGCTGCGCCGGGCCGTCGCCGAGACGTTCAGGAGCCGGCTGGGGGGCATGGACCTGTCGCCGCTGACCGACAAGTTCGCCGAGGGCAACCAGGTGGAGTCGGGCGAGCTGGTGCCGGCCGGAGAGCTGCTCCGCCGCATCGGCCCGGTCCAGGGGCTGGCCAAGATCATGTCCAGGCTGGGCATGGGCGCCGGCGACGAGTCGCCCGGTCACGCGGCCGCCGCCCTGGAGTTCACGCTGGAGGGTCTCTACCTGATGCGCCGGCTGTCGAAGGACGACCTCGACGGGGTCACGGTCTACCGGACATGACGGGCATCCCGGCTCGGGTTAGCGTGGGTTCGTGATGGCCTACCGCTACGGCGAGTACCACGACGGCCCGGATCCCCTCGCTCCGCCCTACGACGTGCGGGCGGCGCTGGACGAGATGGGCGACGCCATCCTGTCCGGCTCGACCCCGGTGCACGCGCTGCGCGACCTGCTCAAGCGCGGCCTGCCCGGGGCCCGCGACCGCCGCGGCCTGGACGACATGCTGCGCGAGGTGCGGCGGCGGCGGCGCGAGCTGCGCGAGGGCGGCCGGCTCGACGGCACGCTCGAACGGGCCAGGGCGCTGCTAGACAAGGCCGTCGGCCAGGAGCGGGCCGAGCTGTTCCCCGACCCGGCCGACGACGCCAGGATGCGCGAGGCCGAGCTCGACTCGCTGCCGGAAGACACGGCCAGCGCCATCCAGCAGCTGAGCTCGTACGAATGGCGCTCGGAGGCGGCCCGGCGGACCTTCGAGGAGCTGCGCGACCTGCTGCGGCGTGAGGTGCTCGACAGCCAGTTCAGGGGGATGCGCGACGCGCTGGCCAACCCGGACCCGGAGGCGATGGAGCGGGTCCGGCAGATGATGACGGACCTGAACGACATGCTGGACAAGGACGCCAGGGGCGAGCACACCCAGGCGGACTTCGACGCCTTCATGGCCAAATACGGCGACATGTTCCCGGAGAAGCCGCGCAACCTCGGCGAGCTGGTCGACGTCCTGGCCCGCCGCGCCGCGGCCACCCAGCGCATGCTCGCCTCCATGACCCCGCGCCAGCGCGAGGAGCTCGGCAACCTGATCAACCAGACCCTCGACCAGGCCGGCCTGTCCGAGCAGATGCGCCGCCTCGGCGAGGCGCTGCACGCCCGCCGCCCCGACCTGGCGTGGGACTCCACCGAGCGGATGACCGGCGACGAGCCGCTGGGCATGGGCGACGCCGTCACCGCCCTGGAGGAGCTGGCCGACCTGAGCCGGCTGGAGTCGGCGCTGCGCCAGGACTATCCCGGCGCGCGGCTGGACGACATCGACGAGACCGCGGTCCGCCGCGCCCTGGGCCGCTCCGCGGTGGACGACCTGGAGGCGCTCAAGCGCATCGAACGCGAGCTGGAGGAGCAGGGCTATCTCCTGCGCCGCCGAGGCAAGCTGGAGCTGACGCCCAAGGCGGTGCGGCGGCTCGGCGAGACCGCGCTGCGCCGGGTGTTCTCCTCGCTCGACGCCGGCCGGCGCGGCGACCACGACCAGCACGACGCCGGCTCGGCCGGCGAGCTGACCGGCTCGTCACGGCCCTGGCGGTTCGGCGACGAGCAGCCGCTCGACGTGGTGCGGACCCTGGTCAACGGCGTGCGCGCGGGCGGCCTGCGCACCACCGGCGACGGCCCGTCCGTCAGGCTGTCGGTGGACGACTTCGAGGTGGCCGAGACCGAGCGGCGCACCGCCGCGGCCGTCTGCCTGCTGGTCGACCTGTCGTACTCGATGGCGCTGCGCGGCACCTGGGCCGCGGCCAAGCAGACCGCGCTGGCCCTGCAGGCGCTGGTGTCGTCCAAGTTCCCGCAGGACGCCGTGCAGATCATCGGCTTCTCCAACTACGCGAGGGTGCTGCAGCCGGACGAGCTGGCGGGCCTCGACTGGGACATGGTCCAGGGCACGAACCTGCACCACGCGCTGCTGATCGCCGGCCGCCACCTGGACCGCCACCCCGACTTCGAGCCGGTGGTGCTCGTGGTCACCGACGGCGAGCCGACCGCCCACCTGCTGCGCAACGGCCACTCCGCCTTCGAGTGGCCGCCGTCGCCGGAGACGCTGGAGCTGACTCTGGCCGAGGTCGACAAGATGACCCGCCGCCGGGCCACGATCAACGTGTTCATGCTGGCGGGCGACGACCGGCTCAAGGACTTCGTCGACGAGGTGGCCCGCCGCAACGGCGGACGCGTCTTCTCCCCCAGCGCCGACCGGCTGGGCGAGTATGTGGTCAGCGACTTCCTGAGAGTGCGCCGGGCGCGCTGGCGCTAGCGGTGTAGTAGTCGAGCGCCACGTCGAAGCCGTCGCGGCAGTTGCGGTGGGAGCGGTAGCAGGGGCGCCAGGCGGTGCTGGAGCCGAGGCCGGCGCGGGCGTCGCGGAGCGCCTCCGGCACCCGCTCCGGCCGGGGCACCAGCCCGTTGCCGAGATAGCGGACGCCGGTCAGCTCGGTGCGGCCGCCGGCCTCGCCCGCGACGAGGCGGCCCAGCCGCCACCCGCTCTCCTCGTCCCACACCAGCGCGGCGCCGTCGGCGAGACGGATCGTCGCCTCGCGCGGCTCGCACGGGCCTTCCCACCATCCGCCGGCCTCGGCCCCGAGCTCCTCGACGACCCGGCTCACGTAGCGGCTCGGCTGGTGAAGCCACTCGTCCGAGTACGGCTCGACATGCCTGATGGCCACGGACGGCACCCCCTTGTGCCCTAAGAGTAAGGAAAAAGCAGCGGTCAATAACCCTACCCGCGATGAACGGATGCCGTCGCCCGCGCATCTAGTCATTACGGGCGATATTCGCTTCGTTTACGGGGAAGGAGGGAGCACCTATGTTCGCCATGATTGTTTTGATCGTGCTGATGGTCGTCGCCGTCACAGCCATGGAGTTGATCATGCGCAGCTCCCCCGAGGGCAAAGAGAGTGTCGAGTCTCCCTTCGAGATCGTCGGGGACTAGTCTCTCCCGCATGTCGACCCTGTTTCTTCTGCTGCACGTCGGGTTCGCGATCTTCACCCTCGGCCCGCTGACCGCGGCCCTGATGGCCGCGCCGCGTGCCATCAGGGGCAAGAACGTGCCCGTGCTGCGCAACATCGAGCGCACGACCCGGATCTACGGTTTCGCGTCGCTGGGCGTGTTCGTGTTCGGCCTGGTCCTCGGCATCGTCATGGGCGGCGGTGTGCTCGGCCGGTGGTACATGAGCGCCTCGATGACGCTGTTCATCGTCGGGATCGTGCTGCTGTTCCTCATCGACCGCGACCTGCGCGCCGCCACGAAGGCCCTCGCCAGCGAGGACACCGGTGACGACGCGCAGGTCCAGAACGGCCGGATCGCCGCGATCGGCGGCCTGCTGGCGCTGATCTGGCTGGTGATCCTGGTCCTGATGATCGTGCCTGAGTGATCAGCCGAGGGCCCGGGTGAGGTCGGCGAGCAGGTCGTCGACGGTCTCGATGCCCACCGACAGGCGCACCAGGTCGTCCGGCACCTCCAGCGGGGAGCCGGCCGCCGAGGCGTGCGTCATCCTGCCCGGGTGCTCGATGAGCGACTCGACGCCGCCGAGCGACTCGCCCAGCGTGAACAGCTCGGTGCGGCCGCACACGTCGACGGCCTCCTGCGCGCCGCCGGCCACCCTGAACGACACCATGCCGCCGAAGCGCCGCATCTGCTTGGCCGCGGTCTCGTGGCCGGGGTGCTCGGCGAGCCCCGGGTAGAGCACCTCGGTCACCTTCGGGTGCGCCAGCAGCAGGTCGACGACCCGCTCGGCGTTGTCGCAGTGGCGGTCCATGCGCACGCCGAGCGTCTTGAGCCCGCGCAGCGTCAGCCACGCGTCGAACGGCCCGGCCACCGCGCCCATCGCGTTCTGGTGGTAGGCCAGCTCCTCGCCCAGCTCCCGGTCGGCGGCCACCAGCGCGCCGCCGATCACGTCGGAGTGGCCGCCGATGTACTTCGTCGTGGAGTGCACGACCACGTCGGCGCCGAGCGCGAGCGGCTGCTGGAGGTACGGCGAGGCGAAGGTGTTGTCGACGACCAGCAGCGCGCCGTTGTCGTGGGCGAGCTGGGCCAGCGCCGCGATGTCGTTGACGCCGAGCAGCGGGTTGGTCGGCGTCTCCACCCAGACGACCTTCGTCTTCTGGGTCATCGCCGCCGCCACCGCGTCGAGGTCGCCGAGCGGCACCGGGTCGAAGTGCAGGTCCCAGCGCTCGTAGACCTTCGAGAACAGCCGGTAGGTGCCGCCATACGCGTCGTTCGGGATGATCACGTGGTCCTGCGGCCGGCACACCGCGCGGAGCAGCGCGTCCTCGGCGGCCAGGCCGGAGGCGAACGCCAGCCCGCGCGTCCCGCCCTCCACCGCGGCCAGCGCCTCCTCCAGCGCGGTCCTGGTGGGGTTGGCCGAGCGGCTGTATTCGTAGCCGTTGCGCAGGCCGCCCACGCCGTCCTGCTTGTAGGTGGACGTGGCGTATATGGGCGGCACCACCGCGCCGGTCACGGGGTCCGGGTCCTGACCTGCGTGGATCGCCAAAGTTTCGAAACCATTGGTCATACCGCCACGGTAACGGACCCGGCCCGCGATCCGGTCCCCTGCGGATCGCGGGCCGGGCCCCGGCGCCGTTCCCCGACGGCGCCATGGACGCTCGCGGCCCCTGCGAAGGCGCGAGCCCGTCTCTCAGGCCGCCGTGTGCTCCTCCGCCAGGCGGGTCTCGCGGCGCGGCAGCGGCACCACGCGGTCCTGGTCGATGTAACGGCCGCTCGCCCCCTGGGCGGGCTCGCCGTTGATGCGGGAGAGCAGCACGGGGTCGGTCAGCGCCAGCAGCACCCCGACGAGGAGCCCGGCACCCAGCAGGACGAATCCGATCGTCACCATTTCTTGCCCCCTTCTCGGACATATCCAGAATCGGGCAACGGAGGGCTGCGGCGCCTCGGCTGAAGTGCCGGTCCGCACGGTGGGGGGTCAGCCGAATGACTGATACGACTTATCCGACTTGCGACTTACTCTCAAGGGCGTGGGGGACTCCAAACGCGTCGTGTACTGGGTCCGCCGGCTGAGCGAGATCGCCATGCTCGGCTGGCTGGGCCTGATGCTCCTGGCCGACCTCGCGGTCGCCGCCGGCGGCCTCGGCGGCGGCCTGCAGTGGCTGGTGTTCGGCGCCGGCAACGCGGGCATCGCCGCCGTGATCCTCCGCCGCCGCCACCGCGTCGAGACGTACGGGATCATGCTGTGCCTGTCGTTCGCCGTGTCGGTGCTCATGGGCGTGACCGAGACCTCCGGCGTGCCGGGGGCGGCGGAGACGGGCGCGCTGCTCATCCTGATGCTGGGCGTGCTCCGCCACGTCGAGCCGGTCAGGGACGCGGCGATGCTCGCCGTCGCCGGGCTGATCGTGCTCATGGCCGAGTCCATCGGCCGGGCGTCCACCATGGAATCGCTCGCCTACTCGTTCATGCTGTTCGCCGGCTGGTCGACGATCGCGGGCGTCGGCGGTTACCTCCGCTTCCAGCAGGAGCGCCGCAAGGAGGCCGTGCACTCCGTACGGCGCGCCGAACGGCTGGAGCTGGCCAGGGAACTGCACGACCTGGTGGCCCACCACATCACCGGCATCGTCGTCCAGGCCCAGGCGGCGCGCACCGTCGCCACGACCAGGCCGGAGGCGGTCCTGCCCGCGCTGGACGCCATCGCCGCGGCGGGCGGCGACGCGCTGACCTCCATGCGCCGGATGGTGACCGTGCTCCGCGCCGAGGAGGCGGCCCGCACGCCCGGCAGCTCACTGGCGGACCTGCGGCTGCTCACCGAGCGGTTCTCGGCGGAGGGGCCCAAGGTGGCGTTCGAGATCGGCTCCGGGATCGACGACCGGACCCTGCCGCCCGAGGTCCTCACCACCCTGCACCGGGTGCTCCAGGAGGCGCTCACCAACATCCGCAAGCACGCCCAGCAGACCGCGTGGGTCGAGGCCGACCTGCGGCGCCACGACACGGCGGTGGTGCTGCGCGTACGCAACCACGGCTCGGCCGCCAACCCCCGCCTGGCCCGCCTGGGCGGCGGCTTCGGCCTGGTGGGCATGGCCGAACGCGTCGAAGCCCTCGGCGGCCGCCTGCACGCCGGCCCCACCCCCGAAGGCGCCTGGCAGGTCACCGCCGAGTTCCCGCTCTCCTGGTCAGGAGCCTGACCCGTACGCCTGGCGGAACCGCTCCTCGCCCAGGGCCGCGAGGGTTCTGGCCGTGATCCGGTCGACGTCGTGGCGCTCGCCGTGGGCGAGCGGGGTGCCCACGGCCTCACGGAGCGCCGCCGCACGGCCCAGGAGCGTCGCGGCGCGGCCGGGGTCGCCCGCCAGCGAGTACGCTCCAGCCAGCCCTTCCAGAGCGAGCGCCTCGGCCCTGGGCTCGCCGAGGGCGGCGTCGTAGCCCTCCCGGTGCAGGGCCAGGGCCGTCTCCGCGTCGCCCCGCTGCTCGGCGGCGAAGCCGAGCTCCGCCAGGAAGAACGCCAGGCCCGGCGTGCCCCCCACCTCGCGCAGCCAGCCCAGCCATCGCACCAGCAGTTCCTCGGCACGCTCGTACCGTCCCTGCCGCCGGGCGCTCATGGCCAGGCCCAGCTCGGCGTGCTCCTCCGCCGACTTGTACGACTGCTCGACGGCCAGGCGGCGGGCCCGCTCGTGGTAGTCGTCGGCGCGGGCGTGGTCCCCGGCCAGCAGCGCGATCCGCCCGACGGCCGACAGCCTGAACGAGACCTCGGAGCCCAGCTCCTCGGCCAGCTTCAGCTCCTCGTGCCGCAGCCGCTCGGCCTCGGCGTAGTCGCCGCGCTTCTCGGCCAGCCGGTCGAGGCTGTCCATCGCCTCGATATGCCCCCACCCGTCACCGAGTTCGCGGAAGATCGCCAGGCTGCGCTCGGCGTCGCGGCGCATCCCCGGCAGGTCACCGCGCCGCTCGGCCAGCTTGGACCTGAGTGCCAGCACCGCGGCCACGCCCCACCGGTCGCCGAGCTCCTCGTACGCCCGCAGCGCCCGCCCCGCCGCCTCCTCGTGCGCGGCGAGGTCCCCGTACGCCCACCGCACGTGGCTGAGGAACCAACCGGCCAGCGCCCGGCCTCCCAGGTCCAGATCCTCGTACGGGACGGGCGTCGCGGTCTCCCCGGTCGCCATCGTCACCCCGGCCAGCCACACGGCCGCCCGCGCCCGCTCCTGTCTGCCCACGCCCGCCGCCGGGCCGGTGGAGGCGAGGGCCGCCGCCAGGGAGCGGCGGGCTTCGCCCAGCCTGCCCCGCAGGAACCAGTACCAGGCGAGGGCGTTCACCAGGCGCAGCGGGTCCGGCCCGGCGAGGGCGCGCCGGAAGTTGGCGCTCTCCTGGTCCAACCGGGTCAGCCACTCGCGTTGCCGCCGCCCGCGCAGCTCGGCCCGCTCGGCGAGCCGGGTGTAGTGGCGCGCGTGCCGCTCCCTGATCAGGTCGTCCTCGCCCGCCTCCCGCAACCGCTCCACGCAGTACGCCGACACCGACTCCAGCAGCCGGTAACGCGGTCCCGGGGTGACCAGGGACCGCTGGACCAGCCGTACCAGCACGTCCACCACGTCCACGCCGGGCTCCGCGCAGACCTCCTCGGCCGCCTCCAGCGTGCACCCGTCGGCGTGCGCGGCCAGCCGCCGCAGCACGATCCGCTCGGGCCCGGACAGCAGCTCCCAGCTCCAGTCGATCATCGCCCGGAGCGTCCGCTGCCGGGCGGGCGCGTCCCGCATGCCGGAGTTCAGCAGCCGGAACCGGTCGTCGAGCCGGGCGGCCAGTGCCTCGACGCCGAGCGCCCGTACCCGGGTGGCCGCCAGCTCCAGCGCCAGCGGGATGCCGTCGAGCCGCTCGCAGATGGCGGCCACGGCCGGACCGGGCTCGATCCCCGCGCGATCGGTGAACAGGCGCACCGCCGCGTCCCCGGAAAGGGGCGGCACCACCCTGACGTGCTCGCCCGTGACGCCGAGCGGCTCCTGCCCGGTGACCAGCACGTCCAGTCCGGGCGCGGCCTTGAGCAGCGCGGAGACCACCTCGGCCGCCTGCTCGACCAGGTGCTCGCAGTTGTCGACGACCAGCAGCGTGCGCCGGGCCGCCAGCACGCGCGCCAGCCGGGGCAGCAGCGGCCCTGACGCGTCGTCCCGCACCCCGAGCGCTCCCGCGATCGCCTCGGCCACGTCCCCCGCGCCGATCAGCTCGACCAGCCACACGCCGCCGGGGTACACCTCCGGCGAGGTCAGCCCGCCCGCCGCCGCCACGGCCAGCCGGGTCTTGCCCACCCCGCCGGGCCCGGCGAGCGTCACCAGCCGTCTCTCACCGAGCAGGGCGCGCACCTCGGCCACGTCACCGTCCCGGCCGATCAGATCAGTGACGGGTGCGGGCAGATTGGTGCGCGCACCCGGAGAACCGTCCACCGTACGAGAAGCGCCGGGTTGGAACAGGGCGACATGAGACGGGGTGGGGCGGCGGGTCGGGAGGGACGGGTCCTGGCGGAGGATGGCCTGGTGCAGGTCCCTCACCTCGGGGGCGGGGTCGACGCCCAGTTCCTCGGCGAGCCGGGCGCGCAAGGCGGCGAAGGCCGCCAGGGCCTCGCTCTGGCGGCCGTCCCGGTACAGGGCCCGCATGTGGAGGGCGGTGAGGCGCTCGCGCAGCGGCTGCTCCGCCACCAGGGCGCCCAGGTCGACGGGCTCGCCGAGGGTCAGCCGGATCTCCGACAGCTCCTCCAGCGCCGTCAACCGCTGCTCGCCGAGGCGGGCGATCTCCGCGGTGGCGAAGCCCTCGTCGGCGAAGTCGGCGTACGCGGGCCCGCGCCACAGCGCGAGGGCCTCCTCGACGACCGCGGCGCGCCCCGGCGCTCCTCCCCCAGAAGAGGCGGGGACGCGAGAGCTGAGCAAAGTACGGAAGAGGGCCGCGTCCACCGTCACCCCGTCGAGGCGGTACCCGGAAGGGCCGTGGCGCACCAGCGACGGCGAGCCCAGGGCGCGGCGGAGCTGGGAGACGCGGGCCTGGAGGGTGCCCGCGGGGTCGCGCGGCGGCCGGTCGCCCCACAGGTCGTCGATCAGGCGATCCGCCGGAACCGGGCCGCCACCGCGCGCCACCAGGGCCGCCAGCAGCACGCGTACCTTGCGGTCGGGCACCCGCAGCGGCGCGCCGGCGTCCGACCACGCCTCCAGCGGCCCCAGCACTCCGATGCGCACCACGTCATGGTCAACCCGTGGCAGGCCGTAAGGATTTCCGAAGGGGCCCGCAACAGTCTGGACCCATGAGTGAAGTGACAGTGATCGGCCTGGGGCCGATGGGATCGGCCATGGCCGAGACGTTCCTGGCGGCGGGTCACGAGGTGACCGTGTGGAACCGTACCGCGAACAAGGCGGACCCGCTGGTGGCCAAGGGCGCCACGCGGGCGGCCGGACCCGCGACGGGCGAGTTGCTGGTGATCAGCCAGACCGCCTACCAGGCGATGTACGAGAGTCTCGGCGAGGCGAGGCTGGACGGGAAGACGCTGGTCAACCTGAGCTCCGGCACCCCCGACGAGCTACGGGAGGCGGCCGGGTGGGTGGCGGAGCGGGGCGGCACGCTGGTCACGGCGGGCATCATGGTGCCGCCGCCCGGGATCGGCCAACCTGGCGCGTACACGTTCTACAGCGGGCCGAAGGAGGCGCTCGACCGGTACGCGGGCACCCTGGAGGCGCTGTCCGAGGTGACGTACGTGGGCGAGGACCCAGGGCTGGCGATGATGTACTACCAGGCCCAGCTGCTGATGTTCTGGTCGTCGCTGACGAGCTTCATGTACGCGGCCGCGCTGCTGGGGACGGCGGGGGTGCGGCCGACGGCGTTCGCGCCCCTCGCCCAGGGGCTCCACGGCGAGCTGGCCGCCGACGGCCCCATGGGCTACATCAAGATCCTGAGCGAGGAGCTGGAGTCGGGCGTCTATCCGGGCGACGAGAACAGCCTGCACATGCAGGCCGTCGGCATGGGCCACGTGGTGGAGACGCTGCGCGCCGCCGGGCTGGAGACCACGGTGCCGGAGGCCCTGCACAGGCTGTTCGCCCGCGCCGACGCCGAGGGACACGGCCACGAGGGCATCACCGCCGTGGTCGAGTCGATCAGGAAGCCGGGGTGAAGGGAACCCGCTCAGCTCCGTGAGCGGGTTCCCCGGTGACTAGTGGCTGGCCAGGAAGGCGAGCAGGTCCTGCCGGGTGAGGAGCCCGGCGGGCTTGCCGTCCTCCAGCACCACCGCGGCGTCTGCCTTCTCCAGCGCCTCGACCGCCCGTGACACCGGCTCGCCACTGCCGATCATGGGCAGCGGCGACGACATGTGGTCGGCGATCGGGTCGTCGGAGGAGAGCTTGCCGCGGTAGAGCGCCTCCAGCAGGTCGCGCTCCACGATGGAGCCGACCACCTCGGCCGCCATGACCGGCGGCTCCTCCTTCATGACCGGGAGCTGGGAGACCGAGTATTCGCGCATGATGGAGATCGCGGTGCCGACCGACTCGTGCGGGTGGGCGTGCACGAACTTGGGCAGCCCCTCGCCCTTGCGGGCCAGCACGTCGCCCACCAGCTCCTCCTCCGAGGAGGTGGTGAGGAAGCCGTAGTCGGCCATCCAGTCGTCGTTGAAGATCTTGGACAGGTAGCCGCGGCCGCCGTCGGGCAGCAGCACCACGATCACGTCGTCCGGCGCGGCCTTGGCCGCCACCCGGAGCGCCGCCACCACGGCCATCCCGCACGAGCCGCCGACGAGCAGCCCTTCCTCGCGGGCGAGCCTGCGGGTCATGTTGAACGAGTCCTTGTCGGACACCGCGATGATCTCGTCGCAGATGCCGGTGTCGTAGGTGTCGGGCCAGATGTCCTCGCCCACGCCCTCCACCAGGTAGGGCCTGCCGGAGCCGCCCGAGTAGACCGAACCCTCGGGGTCGGCGCCGATGATCTTGACCCGGCCGCCGGAGACCTCCTTGAGGTAGCGGCCGGTGCCGCTGATCGTGCCGCCGGTGCCGATGCCGGCCACGAAGTGGGTGATCCGGCCCTCGGTCTGCTCCCAGATCTCGGGGCCGGTGGAGTGGTAGTGGGACTCCGGGTTGTCGACGTTGGAGTACTGGTCGGGCTTCCAGGCGTTCGGGATCTCCGCGGCCAGCCGGTCGGACACCGAGTAGTAGGACTCGGGGTGGTCGGGCGCGACCGCGGTCGGGCAGACCACCACCTCGGCCCCGTACGCGCGCAGTACCGCGATCTTGTCGTGGGCCACCTTGTCGGGCACCACGAACAGGCACCGGTAGCCCTTCTGCTGGGCCACGATGGCCAGGCCCACGCCGGTGTTGCCGGACGTCGGCTCGACGATGACGCCTCCGGGCCGGAGTGCGCCGGAGGCCTCGGCGGCCTCGATCATGCGGACCGCGATGCGGTCCTTCACCGAGCCGCCCGGGTTGAAGTACTCGACCTTGGCGAGCACCTGAGCGGGCAGCCCCGACGAGACCTTGTGCAGGCGGACGAGCGGCGTGTTGCCTATGAGCTCGACCAGGGAATCATGTACGCGCACTGAGGTGTTCACCTTCTTTGCCGAAGCTTGGTCAGCCGATTCGTGGCCGGGAACCCGTGAGGGTGGCGGGCACTCAGCTAGTTTCAACCAAACGCTACCGCCGAGCTGGGGTGGAGGGGAAAACGCACGTGGTGTGGGCAGCGGGCGCGGCGCGGGCCGCGCGCAGGATCGCGGCCGCGGCGGCGCTCGGGGGCGGCGGGCTCACGGCTCTCGGCGCGACCGCGTACGCGTTGCTGATCGCCGAGGGCCTGCTGGCCCGCCGCACGATCGGCACCCCGCACGGCCTGTACGGCCCGTCGTCCGACGGCGTCTACGGCGACTATCCGGGCCCGCCGCTCAAGATGGCCATGCTCGGCGACTCCACCTCCGTCGGGCTGGGCATGACCGATCCGGGCAAGACGCCCGGCGTCCTGATCGCCTGCGGGCTCGCGGCCGTCGCCGAGCGGCCGGTGGAGCTGCGGGTCGTCGGCAAGTCCGGGGCTCCCTCCGCCGAGCTGGGCGAGCAGGTGGACGCGGTGCTGCCGATGCGGCCCGACGTCGCCGTGATCTTCGTGGGCGCGAACGACGTCATCACCAAGACGCCGCCGGCCACCGCCGTCCGCCACCTGATCAAGGCGGTGCGGCGGTTGCGCGAGTCGGGCGCCGAGGTGATCGTCGGCACCTGTCCCGACCTGGGCACGGTCCGGCCGATCGCGCAGCCGCTGCGCTGGGTGGCGCGCCGCTGGAGCCGCCAGATCGCCGCCGCGCAGACGGTCGCGGTGGTCGAGGCGGGCGGGCGTACGGTGGCGTTCGCCGGTCTCCTGGGCAAGGAATTCCACGCAAATCCGGGCGAGATGTTCGGACCGGATCGTTTCCATCCATCTGACCGAGGTTATGCACAGGCTGCTTACGCGGTGCTACCTTCTGTATGCGCCGCGCTGGGGTTGTGGCCCGAGCCGCGACCCGAGCCCGGCGAAGGACTGCAACCGATCTACATCGCGGCGGCGACGGCCGCGGAGGAGCCCGGCACCGAGGTTTCGGCAACCCAGGTCGACGGGCGGACGACCGGCACCCACGGCAGGTGGGCGACGTTGTTCCGCCGCCGTCGGCTCGGGGGGCAGCTCAACGACGCCTAGATCCGGTCACTCTCCGAGCCGGAGCCGTCACTCGGTGTCCCTTTGGAGGGATTTGCCCGTGCTCCGGCCTTCCGCTCTCGCCCTCGCCGGCACCCTGGCCCTGGCCGGCTGCTCCGGCAGCGACGCCGCCACCGCCGACTTCCCGACCTGGCACAACCCCGCCGTCAACGCGGTCAGCCGGATGGCCACGGCCGGCGGGGTGGTGACCACCACCTCCATGAAGTCCGACGGCACGCTGGAGACCGTCGCCCTCGGCCTGTCCGACGGCAAGAAGCTCTGGGCCCACCCCGCGACCATGGCGGGCCGCCTCCCCGGCATGGGCGTCTCCGCCCCCGCCATCGTCGAGACGACGGGCGGCCAGGCGATCGTCGCGGCCCTCGACCCGGCGAAGAAGGGCCGCTGGAAGGCGACGCTCATCGTCCGCGACGCCCGCACCGGCGAGCAGAAGTGGACCCGCCCGGTCCACTCCACGTTCGGCCCGCAGCGCTGCGGCCCCTACCTGTGCATGTCCGAGCACACCGCGCTGTCCTCGGCCCGCGTGGTGGTCCTCGACCCGGCCACCGGCAAGCAACTGTGGAAGCTGCCCGGCATCGCCGAGGTCGAGTGGTCCGACTCCCAGCAGGTCGTGATGCTCCGGCTGGCCGCCAACCCGACGCTCGAGTCGTACGAGCTCAAGACCGGCAAGCTGCGGTGGCAGCAGCCGATCGAGCAGGCGCTCGGGCCGGGCATCGACCTGTCGGGCGGCTGGGCGTTCGGCGCCAGCGGCGACGACCTGATCGGCTACGTCGCCCCCTACACCAACCCGCAGACGAAGAAGACCTCGGCGTTCGGGCTGTTCTCGGTGAAGATCAGCGACGGCACGATCAACTGGATGCGGCCCTCGGTGGTGCGCGTCTACCCCAGCGGCAGCCCCGGCTACGCCCCCGTGGTGCGGCCGGTCGACCAGCGCGGCGCCTACGGCGGGTTCGCCAGGCTCGACGCCGGCAACGGGCGCGTCATCGGCCAGATCACGGCCGCCGACGTGCCGGGCTCGGGCTGGTGGCTGGCGTTCCCCAACCACATGGACAAGCTCGGCTTCCTCAAGCACGGCCACAAGGGCACCGCGTTCGACCTGGTCAGCGGGAAGCCGGTGGCTGTCGAGGACCAGCGCGGGTGGTCCTTCTGCGTGACCGACCCCAAGCCGCTGCCCCTGCGCGGGCAGGCGCCCGGCTTCTACTCCATCGCCGCCGTGTGCGAGTTCGACCTGGCGTCGGGCAAGCGGATCGCCGACGCGTCCGCCCCGCCGTCCTGGTTCACCGGCAGCCAGCAGGGCTGGCGGCTGTGGCGCGACGAGAAGGGCGCCATGCACGCCGTCCACGACGGCACCGCGCCCACTCCGGGGATGTACGGCTGACCCGCAGGGCTCGATCGCGAGAAGAGGGCGGGGCCCCTGATGTCGGGGAAATGGTATTGGAATATAGTTCTAATACTGTGCCGACAAAGGAGGGGCCATGCCCGAGGCCGTCATCGTAGCCACCGCCCGCTCGCCCATCGGGCGGGCCTTCAAGGGGTCGCTGAAGGATATGCGCCCCGACGACATGACCGTTCAGATGATCCAGGCGGCCCTGGCCAAGGTGCCCCAGCTCGACCCGCACTCCATCGACGACATCATGCTGGGCTGCGGCCTGCCCGGCGGGGAGCAGGGCTACAACATGGGCCGCGTGGTCGCGGTGATGCTGGGCCTGGACGACGTGCCCGGCACCACCGTCACCCGCTACTGCTCGTCGTCGCTCCAGACGACCCGGATGGCGTTCCACGCGATCAAGGCCGGTGAGGGCGACGTGTTCGTCTCCGCCGGCGTGGAGGCGGTCTCCCGGTTCGCCAAGGGCAACTCCGACTCCCTGCCCGACACCATGAACCCGATCTTCGGCGAGGCCGGTGAGCGGACCAAGTCGTACGCCGCCGGCGGCAAGACCTGGCGTGACCCGCGCGAGGACGACCAGGTGCCCGACGTCTACATCGCGATGGGCCAGACGGCCGAGAACGTCGCCCAGCTCAAGTCCGTCAGCCGCCAGGAGCAGGACGAGTTCGGCGTGCGGTCGCAGAACCTCGCGGAGAAGGCGCTGGCCGACGGGTTCTGGCAGAAGGACATCACGCCGCTGACGCTGCCCGACGGCACCGTGGTCAGCAAGGACGACGGCCCGCGCGCCGGCACCACCTACGAGAAGGTCTCGACCCTGCAGCCGGTCTTCCGTCCGGACGGCACGATCACGGCGGGCAACTGCTGCGCGCTCAACGACGGCGCGGCCGCGGTGGTCGTGATGAGCGACACGAAGGCCGCGGAGCTCGGCATCACCCCGCTGGCCAGGATCGTCTCGACGGGGGTCTCCGGCCTGTCGCCGGAGATCATGGGCCTGGGCCCGGTGGAGGCCAGCAAGCAGGCCCTCGCCAGGGCCGGCATGGCGATCGAGGACGTCGACCTGGTGGAGATCAACGAGGCGTTCGCCGCCCAGGTCATCCCGTCCTACCGCGAGCTCGGCATCGACGTCGACCGCCTCAACGTGAACGGCGGCGCGATCGCGGTCGGGCACCCGTTCGGCATGACGGGCGCCCGCATCACCTCGACGCTGATCAACAGCCTCCAGCACCACGACAAGACGATCGGCCTGGAGACCATGTGCGTGGGCGGCGGCCAGGGCATGGCGCTGCTCCTTGAGCGCCTGAGCTGACGACCGCGAGCGGAAGCCGGGCTCAGCCGTGGAAGTCGGGCCCGGCCCGCTCCGGCGTGATGCGCAGGACCACCCGCCGTTCGCGGACCATGGCCGCGCGGTAGTCGTCCCAGTCGGGGTGCTCGCCGGAGATGTCGCGGTAGTAGGACACCAGGTGGTCCATGGCCTCGGGCAGGGAGATGATCTCCGCGGTGCCCTCGACCTGGATCCACTGGCCGTAGAAGGCGTCGGTGAAGGCGCAGATGGCCACGTGGGGGTCCCTGCGCGCGTTGCGGGTCTTGACCGCCGTCTCCCTGGAGCTGACGACGATGCGGCCCTCGGCGTCGACGCCGACGACGACCGGTGACATCTGCGGCCGTCCGTCGGCGTGCCGGGTCAGCAGGACGGCCCTGTGGTTGCGGGCGAGGAACTCTCGCGCTGTCTGCAGATCCATGGGGATCATCGTACGGAGCGGCGTCGTGGAGGAGGTCGCCGTGCCGTCGTGATCCCGTCGTGATGTCCCGAGGGGGCATGCCTGCGCCCGTGCCGCGGCACGGGCGCAGGGTAGGCGGTGGGGGCTCTAGATGAAGCCCATGCGGTTACGGCGGAACCGCTCGTGCTCGTGAACGATCGCGGCGGCGTAGCCGTGGGTCAGCCCGTGCTCGTCGGCGAGCCAGTTGGCCCGCTCGGCGCACCTCAGGAAGGACGGGCCGTTGTCGATGGCTTGGAACCACTCTGGGAGTTCGCGTCCCGTGATGGCAGGGACTCTGGCGATCAGCTTCGTCTGCGTCTCCGGTGAGTGGTTCAAGGACATGGGCACCTCCACGGATTAAGGTCCTTTGCTTGACACTGCAACACCACTTGCGGAAAGGCAAGACCCCAGTTCGCGATCCTTTTGTTACGGCAGGTGGATTTCCGGTCGCACAAAGAGAGGGCCCCGCCGAACGGCGAGGCCCTCTGGTGCTGACGGTGTCAGTCGCTACTGGTGAAGTAGCTGATGAGGCGGAGCATCTCGATGTAGATCCACACCAGGCTCAGCGTGAGGCCGAAGGCGCACTGCCAGGCGAACTTCTCCGGGGCGCCCTGCTTGACGCCCTGCTCGACCGAGTCGAAGTCGAGGAGCAGGAAGAAGCAGCCGAGCAGGATCATCGCGACGCTGAAGACGATGGCCAGCGGGCCGCCGTCACGCAGGCCCAGGCCGCCCTCGACGAAGAAGCCGGCGATCAGGTTGACCAGGATCAGGCCGAGCGCCGCGACCGCCGCCGCGACGACGTACTTGACCAGCTTGGGGGTGACGCGGATGATGCGCAGCGTGTAGACGGCGAGTGTGCCGGCGAACGCCATGGCGGTGGCGAGCACCGCCTGGACCACGATGCCGTTGATCTGCGAGTCGAACACACTGCTCACGGCGCCGAGGAAGACGCCCTGGAAGGCGGCGTAGCCCAGGATGAGCGCCGGGTTGGTGCTCATCGTGAACGAGGCGATCAGGCCGAGGACCAGGGCCACGATGGCGGAGCCGATGGCCACGGCCAGGGGGACGTCGAGATACCACGAGGCGGCCGCCGCCACGACGAGCGTGCCCAGCGTCATGAAGCCGCGGACCACCACGTCGTCGATGGTCATCGTGCGGTAGGCGGGCTGCGCCGGGGGGGCGTACGACGGAGAGTCGTACATGTTCTGCAACTGCTGTGGGGTCGGGGTCGCCTGGCTGCCCCAGCCTGCCGACTGTGACCTACTGAATACGGGGTTCTTGCTCTGCATCGCTGCCTCCTGCGCCGAGCCTATGGGACCGGGCGGCACCTAGGTCAACTAGCGCTCAGATCTATGTAGCTTCGAGACTTCAGCAGGGAGGTCAACGTACGTGACGCTCCGGAAGTTCCCGACGAGGTAAAGCCGAATTCCCTGCATTTCCCGTGGTAGAGAGCCGGTGCCCCCGGCGGGATTCGAACCCGCACCGCAACCCTTTTAAGGGGTTTGCCTCTGCCATTGGGCTACGGGGGCGCCGCAATCATACGAAACGGACCATGCTTCCGGTGGGCACAACTTCGCATCACCCGCCACATCTGTGAAGTCTGCGGTGAAGTGATAGGGCTCCGGACACTCTGTCCAGGAAGAGTATGCCGTCCAGATGGTCCAGTTGGTGCTGAATACACCTGGCTTCGAATGCGTCAGCTTCGATGGTGACGGGCTCTCCGCTTCCTGGCAAACGCCCACGTACGGTGATATGTGTGGCCCGCCGGACATCGGCGGTGAGGTCCGCGACGGAGGCGCAGCCCTCGCGCCCCGAGTCCCAGCGGGCGGCCTCCGCGAGGCGAGGATTGACCACCACGAGCTCTCCCGCCCAGGACCGGGTCCGCGGGTGGCTGCGGGCGTCGAAGGCGATCAGGCGCCAGCTCAGGCCGATCTGGGGCGCCGACAGCCCGGTGGCGGGCTCGCGGCGGAGGGTGGCGAGGAGATCGGCCGCGGCGGACACGACCGCCGGCGCGGTGGGGTCGACCTCCTCGGCCGGCGACGACAGGACGGGGTGGGGGGCGGGCAGCACCGGCCGCGCCGTCCCCGTCACGGCGGAAGTCTGCGCCCCGGGCGCCCCGGAGCCCGTCACAGCAGATCGGGTTCGACGGGGCGGAAGGTGATCTCGGAGTCGAGCCCGGCTCCGACGGCGGCCAGCCGCCGCATCAGGTCGGCCACGTCCACCTTCTCCGGCAGCTCGACGTCGGCGATGAGCACGTACAGGCGGCCGGTGAGCCGGGTGCTCATCCCGGTGATGTTGCCGCCGTCGGCGGCGAGCACGGTGCTGATCCCGGAGATGATGCCCGGCCGGTCGGGACCGTGCACGGTGAGCACGTAGCCGAGGCCGTTCTCCCGGCGGCGGAAGTCGCGGCGGGCCGCGACGGCGGCGGCGGTCACCACCAGGTCGGGCGCCGTGAGGTGCTTGGTCAGCTCGTCGGCGCTCAGCTCGCCGTTGACCAGCAGCATCATGGCGACGTGCCCGCCCAGCAACGTCATCGTGGAGTCCTGGATGTTGGCCCCGCACCCGGCCAGCGCCCCGGTGACCGCGGCGATCACTCCCGGCCGGTCCACGCCCAGCACGGTCACCGCTGACAGCCCCACCCGCGATCCCCCTCCGATCGGCCGGTGGGCGCCGGCACGCCCCGGCGCTCACCGGGGCGCGTCGCCGATCCGGGCTCAGCGGCGCATCGTCGCGACCGCGGCCCTGAAGCCCTCGCGCGGGTGTTCCATCTCACCCAGGGAGATGGTCTCCCGCTTGAAGAACAGGGCCAGGGTCCAGTCGACGACGACGCGGACCTTGCGGTTCAGCGTCGGCACCCGCGACAGATGGTAAGTGCGGTGCATGAACCATGCAGGGAATCCGCGAAGCTTGATGCCATAGACGTTGGCCACGCCCTGATGCAGGCCCAGACCGGCGACCGATCCGACGTACTTGTGGCTGTATTCGGCCAGTTCCTGCCCGCGGAGGTAGCGGACGATGTTGTCGCCGAGCACCTTGGCCTGGCGGACCGCATGCTGGGCGTTGGGCGCGCAGAACTCGCCCGGGTTCGTCAGGTCGGGCACCGCCGCCAGGTCGCCCGCCGCGAAGGCGCCGGGGGTGTCCTCGACGGCGAGGGTGGCCAGGGTCCTGATCCGGCCGCGCTCGTCGAGCGGCAGGTCGCTGGAGCTGACGACCGGGCTGGGCTTGACGCCGGCCGTCCACACGAGCGTCTCGGCGTCGAACTCGGTGCCGTCCGACAGCACCACGTGGCCGCCCGCGCAGGACTCCAGCCGGGTCTCCAGCCTGACGTCGATGCCGCGCTCGCGCAGCTGCTCCAGCGTCCACTTGCCCATTTCGGGGCCGACCTCGGGCAGCACCCGGTTCGTCGCCTCGACGAGCACCCAGCGGACGTCCGACGGCTTGATGTTGCGGTAGTAGCGGGTGGAGTCCTTGGCCATGTCCTCCAGCTCGGCCAGCGCCTCCACGCCGGCGAAGCCCGCGCCCACGACCACGAAGGTCAGCGCCCTGCGGCGCACCTCGGGGTCGTCGGTCGACTCGGCCACGTCGAGCAGGTGGAGCACCCTGTTGCGGAGCGCGATGGCCTCGCCGACGGTCTTGAATCCGATGCCGATGTCGGTGAGCCCGGGGATCGGCAGCGTACGGGAGATCGAGCCCGCCGCCATGACGACCACGTCGTAGGCGAGGTCGCGCGCGTCGCCCTCGGGCGGCTGGAAGGTGACGGTCCTGGCCGCGTGGTTGACCTTGGTCACCCGTCCGTTGAGTATCCGCACCTTGGGCAGCACCCGCCGGAGCGGGGCCACCATGTGCCGGGGCGAGAGGTTGCCCGCCGCGGCCTCCGGCAGGAACGGCTGGTAAGTCATGTAGGACTGGGGATCGATGATCGTGATGCTGACGGAGCCGTCGCGCAGCTCCCGGCGCAGGCCGCGCTGCAGGCGCAGTGCCGTGTAGAGGCCGACGTACCCACCGCCGACGATCAAGATGTGCTTGTTCATCCTGAAGCCCCATCCCTCGTGGAGTGCTTGTGAAAGCATTCACAAGCCTACGTCCGCCTCTCCCCGGACGCCAATCTCCGCGTGATGGGATGCGTCACACCGACAGCTCGCCCGCCCGTATGAAGACCGCGTCGAGCATCTCGGCGGTGACCCTGCCGGTGAACGTGTTCTGCTGGCTCGGGTGGTAGCAGCCGAGCAGCGTGACGGGCGCGTCCCCGTACGAGACCGCCAGCTCGACGCCGTGGCCGAACGGCGGGCGGCTGCGCGGCAGGGCGTAGCCGGCCTCCTTGAGCGCGGGCCACATGGCCTGCCAGGCGTAGCCGCCGAGCGCGACCACGACCCGGACGTCCGGCGCCACCAGCGCGAGCTCACGGGCCAGCCACGGGAAGCAGGCGGCCTTCTCCTCGGGCAGCGGCTTGTTGGCGGGGGGCGCGCAGCGGACCGAGGCCGCCACCCTGGCGCCGATCAGCTCCTGCCCGTCGCCGGCGTGCGTGCTGGTCGGCTTCGCGGCCAGGCCGGTGCGGTGGAGCGAGGCGAACAGCCAGTCGCCGCTGCGGTCGCCGGTGAAGATCCGGCCGGTCCTGTTGCCGCCGTGCGCGGCGGGGGCCAGCCCGACGATGAGCACGCGCGGACGTTCGTCGCCCCACCCGGGGACGGGGCGCCCCCAGTAGGTCTCGTCCGCGAAGGCCCGCCGCTTGACCTCGGCGACCTCCTCGCGCCAGGCGACCAGGCGCGGGCAGGCCCGGCAGACCGACTGCCTGGCGGTGAGCTCCGCCAGCGTGGCGCTGCTCTCCGCGAGGCGGCGCACGCCGCCGGGGTCTCGGGCGACCGGGGTGTCGGCGGTGGCCGGGTCGTCCGGCCACCCGGTGCCGGGAGGTACGAAGCTCATGACATCGATGGTGCCGGATGTCCGGGACCGCCACGAACCAGGCCGGACAACGAAGAACCGGGCGGCGTCACGTGGACACCGCCCGGTTCAGCTCGACTGATCAGGCAGGCTTCTCAGTCTGCGGGGCCTCCTTGGGCGGGCAGGTCGCGCTGAACTGCGACGTGCCGGAGGAGGTCGCGTTGGGGCTGACGACGACGAGCTCGACAGAGCCCGCGGTCACCGAGGCGCCACGCGTGCCGCCGACGCCCCACGTCACGTCGAGGCTGCCGTTGACCTGGCGCTCGAGCGTGTTGTGGTCACGCTTGCCGTCGACCACCCAGTAGTACTGGACGGTCGCCGGGCCGGTGCTGGTCAGGGTCGCCTTGAAGTCGACCCCGGGGCCCCGGTTGTCGGCGCACATCTCGTTGCGCTGACCGGCCACCGAGACGCTGGAGACGGAGACCGAGGGCTTCGGAGCCTGGCAGGCGGCGTACGACTGCGCAATGCTGTCGCGGTCGTTGGAGCCGAACACCGACAGGCGGACGGTGCCGCCGTTCTTCGCCGCACCCGAGAGCGCGGTGTCGGACAGGGTGACGGTCTTCGCGCCGCCCCGGTGGAAGGTGGTGGAGCCCGAGTCGACGGTGCTGCCGTTCACCGACCACACCCAGCGGACGCGGTCGGAGCCGCTGGCGCTGACCCTGGCGTGCGCGCTCACCTTGCACCCGTCGTGGTTGGTCGCCGTCACCAGGTTGGAGGCGTCGACCTTCACCCGCGGAGCGGGCGCCGGGGTGTAGTCCTTGCAGTGGACCTTGTAGTAGGCACGGTTGGAGACCGCACGGTCCGGGCTGAGGACCTCGAGCACCGCCGAGCCGCTGTGGCTGTGGCGCGGCGAGAAGCCGACGCCGACCTTACGCGAGTCCCGGACCTTGACCTTGCCGTAGTCGACGGTCTTGCCGTTGACCACCCAGCGGTAGCGGACCCAGGACGGGCGCTCCACGCTGATCCGGCCGACGAAGTCGATCTTCGAGCCGGGGTTGCAGTAGCCCACGTACGTGGACGGGCTCGCCCATGCCTTCGCCGACACCCGCTTGTCGAGGTGGGTGCGCGTGACGTCCTTGGCCTGCACGCAGTCGACCGAGAAGTAGCCCTTCTTGGAGACGACCTTGCGCGGGCTCAGGACCTCGAGGCGCTGCCAGCCCTTGACGTCGCCCTTGAAGGTGGCCTTCTCCGAGAGCTTGATCGACTTGGTGCCCTTGGCCGAGACCTTGACGGTCTTGACCTTGCTCTTGGAGCCGTCGCCGTGGAGCCAGCGGTAGGCGACCGTGGTCTTGCCGTTGAGCTTGACCTTGACCGTGGCCGAGAACGTGATGTTCGCCGGGCACGACCCCTGGTAGTCGCGATCGGAGGCCTTCGGCGTCGAGACCGACACCTTCGGCTTGACCCGCGGCTTGGCGGCAGCCTGCGCGGGGGAAGCAGCCAGACCGGCGACCAGACCGGCCAGCACGGCGGTGGACGCGATCGCGGCCACCTTCCGTACTAAGGCAGAGGACTTCATAGGAGAGTGACTCCATTCCGTGAGAGTAAGAACGCACACGGAGACGGTTGCCACGCCGACATTCATCTCTGCCCGGCCATATGGCAAAGCCCCCGTTACTGCAACGATCACTAAAGCACAAGGGCATTGCGCATTCAATACGAACACGCCGGTTATATGTGTAGATTTGGCGACTTAACGGACGAGAGACCAGGCAATTCCGTCAAGGATGTCGTGTTCGCTCACGACGACCTGCTCGAATCCGAACCTCCGGACGATCCGGTCGAGGATGAGCGCCCCCGCCACGATGACGTCCACCCGGCCCGGGTGCATCACCGGCAGCGCCGCCCGCTCGTCATGGGTCATCGCCAGCAGCCGCCGGGTCACGTCGTGCACCTGCTCGCTGGAGAGACGCGCGTGGTGGATCCGCTCCGGCAGGTAGGCGGGCAGGTCGAGCGCGACGCCCGCCACCGTCGTCACCGAACCGGCCAGCCCCACGAGCGTGCGCGCGTCGCGTACCGGAACCTCGTCCTCGACGCGGGCGAGCGCGGCCTCGACGTCGGCCACCACCGCCTCCAGCGCTGCCGCGGACGGCGGGTCACCGGCGTCGCGCAGGTGACGCTCGGTCAGCCGCACGCAGCCGATGTCGACCGAGATCGCCGACTCGGCGTGCTCCGAACCCACCACGAACTCCGTCGAGCCGCCCCCGATGTCGACCACCAGGTAAGGCGGCAGCGGCCCCTGCGGCACCTCGGTCTCCGGCGACAGCCGCACCAGCCCTCTGGTGGCGCCGGTGAACGACAGCTCGGCCTCCTCGGACCCGGAGATCACCTCCGGCTCCACGCCGAAGATCTCGCGCACCCCGTCGGTGAACTCCTGACGGTTCGCCGCGTCGCGGGTCGCGCTGGTCGCGACCACGCGGGTGGCGCTCGCGCCGTGCTGGTCGATCAGCTTGCGGTAGGCGCGCATCGCACCGAACGTGCGCTCCAGCGCCTCCGGGGCCAGCCGCCCGGTCCGGTCGACGCCCTGGCCCAGTCGTACGATCTCCATCCGCCGCTCGACGTCGGCCAGCGCGGCCTCGCCGGCGTCGGCCACGAGCAGGCGCACCGAGTTGGTGCCGCAGTCGATGGCGGCTACACGCATGGTCCGTCACTCCACCACTCGGGGAGGGCCTCCAGCGCCTCCCTGCCGAACGGGTTGCTCCCCGGCGCCGCGAGCTCGTGCGCGACGAGCGCGTGCAGGCACTTGACCCGCAGCGGCATGCCGCCGGCGCTCTGCATTCCGGGCGCCAGGGGCTCCAGCCCCTCCTCCGCGGCGACCTCGTCGCGCCTGGCCAGGTAGGCGTCGTGCGCGGCCTGATAGGCGGACGCCAGCTCCGGGTCGCCGGCCAGCCTGTCCTGCATCTCGCGCATCAGCCCCGAGCCCTCCAGCGTGCCGATGGCCGAGGCCGCCTTCGGGCAGGTCAGGTAGTAGAGCGTGGGGAACGGGCTGCCGTCGGCCAGCCTGGGCGCGGTCTCCACCACGTCGGGGTTGCCGCACGGGCAGCGGTGCGCCACCCGGCGCAGCGACCGGGGCGGCCGCCCGAGCTGCTTCTCGACGGCCTCGGCGTCCTTACTGTCCAACGCTCTCCTTCTGCTTCTCCGGCTGCTTCTCCGGCTGCTTCTCCGGCTGCTCGGTGGGCTGCTCTGCCGGCTGTCCGGTCGGTTGCCCTGCCGATTGGCCGGGCGACTGCTCGGTCGCGCGCCGGCCCGTGCCGTCGTCGGCCGCCTGGACCGACTCCCACAGCGTCTGGTACCACGGCGGCTGCTGCGCCGGCCGCTGGGCCGCCGCCTGCCCCTTGCCCGGGTCGGGGTCCATCACCACGAAGCACCTCTCGCCCTGGCCGCAGTAGTGGAGGCGCTCCTTGGCCGTGCGCCTGACCCAGTTGGGGTCGCCGACCTGGCGGCTCTCGGCCAGCAGCCGCTGCCGCTCGGCCTCCACCTTGGCCTTCTCCTCGCGGAGCTCGGCGATGTCGCGCCGCTGGGCGATGTAGGTGCGGACGGGGTACGCCAGGCTCATGGCGATCGCGCAGACCACCACCGCGAGGATCGCGGCCCGCCCCGTCAACTGCGGTTTCTTCGCCACCTCCGGCACCCACCTCCCCGTACGAACCGCCCGCGGCGCCATCGGACCGCCGCGGGCAGCTACCCGAAATTACTGCTGGAAACGCGGAAAGGCCGCGCGACCCGCGTAACGGGCGGCGTCGTCGAGGATCTCCTCGATGCGCAGCAGCTGGTTGTACTTGGCCACCCGGTCGGAGCGGGCCGGGGCGCCGGTCTTGATCTGGCCGCAGTTCGTCGCCACCGCCAGGTCGGCGATCGTGGTGTCCTCGGTCTCGCCGGAGCGGTGGCTCATCATGCACCGGTAGCCGCTGCGGTGGGCCAGGTCGACCGCGTCGAACGTCTCGGTCAGTGTGCCGATCTGGTTGACCTTGACCAGCAGGGCGTTGGCGGTGCCCGACCCGATGCCGCGCGCCAGCCGCTCGGGGTTGGTCACGAACAGGTCGTCGCCGACGAGCTGGACCCGGTCGCCGAGTGCCTCGGTGATGGCCTTCCAGCCCTCCCAGTCCTCCTCGTCGAGGGGGTCCTCGATGGACACCAGCGGGTAGTTGTCGACCAGGTCGGCGTAGAAGGCGATCAGCTCCTGGGCGGACAGGCCCTTGCCGTCGATGGTGTAGACGCCGTCCTTGTGGAACTCGGTGGCGGCCACGTCGAGCGCCAGCGCCACGTCGGCGCCGGGGGTGAAGCCGGCCCGCTCGATGGCCACCAGGATCAGGTCGAGCGCGTCGCGGTTGGACGGCAGGTTGGGCGCGAACCCGCCCTCGTCGCCGAGACCGGTGGCGTAGCCCTTCTCCTGCAGCACCTTCTTGAGCGCGTGGTAGACCTCCGTGCCCATGCGCACGGCCTCGCCGAACGACTCGGCGCCGATCGGCGCGATCATGAACTCCTGGATGTCGACGTTGGTGTCGGCGTGCGCGCCGCCGTTGAGGATGTTCATCATCGGCACCGGCAGCACGTGGGCGTTGGGGCCGCCGAGGTAGCGGAAGAGCGGCAGCTCGGCGCTGTCGGCGGCGGCCTTGGCCACGGCCAGCGAGACGCCCAGGATCGCGTTGGCGCCCAGCTTGGCCTTGTTGGGCGTACGGTCCAGATCGATCATGATCTGGTCGACGATGCGCTGGTCCTCGGCCTCGATGCCGTGGATCTCGTCGAAGATCTCGTCGGTCACGGCCAGCACGGCCTTGCGTACGCCCTTGCCGCCGTAGCGGTCGTCGCCGTCACGCAGCTCGACGGCCTCGAACTGGCCGGTGGACGCGCCGCTGGGCACCGCCGCCCGGCCGGTGCTGCCGTCGTCGAGGACCACGTCGACCTCGACCGTCGGGTTGCCCCTGGAGTCGAGGATCTCGCGAGCGTAAACGACCTCGATGGTAGCCACGGGATGCGCTCCTGAATCGATAGGCAATATGCGTTCAGAGCCTATCGGTAGAGGGCATCACGACCGGCGCGACTCCCACGCGCGCACCCGGTCGCGATACGTCCGCGCCGCGGCCCGCAGCTCCGCCTCCGGGTCGACGCCCGCCGAGCGCGCCCGCTTCACCAGGTCGAACAGCTCGCGGGCGACCCCCTGGCCGACCGCCGCGGACAGGCCGTCAGGCACGCCCGACCGCTCGGCGCGGCGCAGCAGCTGGGCCGCCAGCGACAGCGCCGGCTGGCCCATCGGCACCCCGTCGAGCAGCGACTCGTCGCCCCGGGAAGCCCGCTCGGCGGCCTTGATCGCCTCCCAGTTGTCGTTCACCTCGTCGGCGCTCTCCGCCTTGACCGAGCCGAACACGTGGGGGTGGCGCCGCACCAGCTTGCCGACGATGCCGTCGGCCACGTCGTCGACGTCGAAGCCCTCCGCCACGCGGGCGTGGAAGACCACCTGGAGCAGCAGGTCGCCGAGCTCCTCGCGGAGCGCGTCGTGGTCGCCCTCCTCGATCGTCTCCAGCACCTCGTAAGCCTCTTCGAGCAGGTAGGGCACCAGCGACTCGTGCGTCTGCTTGCGGTCCCACGGGCACTCGGTGCGCAGCCGGTCCATCACCCGTACGAGATCGAGCACGCGCGCGCCCGGCAGGTCGTACGAGCCGGGCACCACCTCGATCAGCGGCGGGTCGTCGAGCGCGATCGCGGCGTGGCCGAGAGCGCGCATGAAGTCCTCGTCGCCGTCGGCGGCGAGCCACACCACCGTCTCCCCCGCCGCCCGCGCGACCAGCCCTGCCGGGTCGGGAGTGACGACCGCGACCTCCACCCCCGCCTCGGCGAGGTACGGCAGCTGCGGATGGTCCGGCGAGCCCGTCAGCACCGGGCCGGACCGGAACGCCTGCCACGCCTGGTGGCTGAGCAGCCCAGGCGCGACGCGCGGCGAGGTGGTGACGACGACGAGCGGCATGTCAGCCCTGCGGCTGCTGCGCGGTCTGGGCCGGCTTGCCGAAGCGGCCCGGGTCGACGAAGCCCTGACCCTGCTGGAGGGTGCCGTAACGGGGGCTGAAGACCGTCTTGATCGAGTTGAACTCCTGCTGCACCTTGGCGGCGGCCTGCTGGTTGCCCGCGCCGCCGAACTTGTCCATGACCTTGCGGATGCCCACCTCGGCCTTGACGTAGTCGCGCGCGTCAGCCGGCGAGACGCCCTTGGACAGCAGGTTCATCTGCGGATCCTGGAACTCGCCCGGGTCCTTGAGCGCGGTGTCGATCTCCGTCTCGCTGACCGTGACGCCGTGCTTGTCGGCCAGCTGCTGGTAGCGGAGCTGGTTGGTCATGCTGAAGAGGACGAACTGCGCGACGGGCGCCGTGAGCTGGTCGGGCCCGATGTTCGCCCTCTCCAGCGCGGCCTGGTAGCTCTTCACGTTCGCGTTCAGGTCGCTGGAGGAGATGCGCTGATCACCGACGATCGCCGCCGCTCCGGCCTCGACAGGGGTAGAGCAGGCGGCCAGGCCGAGGAAGCTCACCCCGGCTGCCGCGGCGGCCACAGCCACTCGTATCGACTTCACGTGTGTCCCTTTCCGACAAAAACCCCAGTCAGCTTACCGGCGCGAGTTCGAGGAACATCGCCTCGACCAGGTCGCCGCACCATTTGAGCAGATCCATGTCGCGCAACGGCTGCCCACCCAGCGGCTTCGTCTTGGGCACCGGCACCAGCAGCGTCTCCGCGGCCTGCTTGTAGACCGACTTCTTGTACAGACGGTCGAGCCGGATCTGCTGCGACTCCCGCAGCCGCGCCGGGCCGAACTTGATGTACTGCCCCTGCAGCGTGACGTCCGTCAGCCCGGCCTTGCGCGCCCTGAGCCGGAACGCGGCGACCTCCAGGAGGTTCTCCACCTCGACCGGCGGCTTGCCGTAGCGGTCGGTCAGCTCGTCGCGCACCTCGTCGATGTGCGCCGGCTCGGCGATGGCCGCGATCCGCTTGTAGGCCTCCAGCCGCAGCCGCTCCGAGGTGACGTAGTCGTGCGGGATGTGCGCGTTGATCGGCAGCTCGACCTTGACGTCGTGCTGCTCGGGGGCCGCCGCCACGCCTTCGAGCTTGGCCTTCTGCTCCTGCACCGCCTCGGCCATCAGCCGGACGTACAGGTCGAAGCCCACGCCCGCGATGAAGCCCGACTGCTCGGCGCCCAGCACGTTGCCGGCGCCGCGGATCTCCAGGTCCTTCATCGCCACGTACATGCCCGCGCCCATCTCGGTGTGCTGGGCGATCGTGGCCAGCCGCTCGTGGGCGGTCTCGGTCAGCGGCTTCTCCGGCGGGTAGAGGAAGTAGGCGTAACCGCGCTCCCTGCCCCGCCCGACCCGCCCGCGCAGCTGGTGGAGCTGCGACAGGCCGTAGTTGTCCGCCCGGTCCACGATGAGCGTGTTGGCGTTGGGCACGTCCAGCCCGGACTCCACGATCGTGGTCGAGACCAGCAGGTCGTACTCGCGCTCCCAGAACCCGACCATGATCTTCTCAAGCTGGTGCTCGTTCATCTGCCCGTGCGCCACCGCGATCCGCGCCTCCGGCACCAGCTCGCGCAGCCGCGCGGCCACCCGGTTGATCGACGCCACCCGGTTGTGCACGAAGAACACCTGGCCGTCGCGCATCAGCTCGCGCCGGATCGCCGCCCCGATCTGCTTCTCCTCGTACGGGCCCACGAACGTGAGGATCGGGTGGCGCTCCTCCGGCGGGGTGAGGATGGTCGACATCTCGCGGATGCCGGTCAGGCCCATCTCCAGCGTGCGCGGGATCGGCGTCGCCGACATGGCCAGCACGTCCACCTGCGTGCGCAGGTGCTTCATGGCCTCCTTGTGCTCGACGCCGAACCGCTGCTCCTCGTCGATGATGATCAGCCCGAGGTCCTTGAACCTCACCTCCGGGCTGAGGAGCCGGTGGGTGCCGATCACCACGTCGACCGCGCCGGAGCGCAGCCCGTCGAGCGTGCCCTTGACCTCGGCGTCGTTCTGGAAGCGGGAGATCGGCTTGATGGTGACGGGGAAGCTGGAGAACCGCTCGGTGAACGTCGACATGTGCTGCTGCACCAGCAGCGTCGTCGGCACCAGCACCGCCACCTGCTTGCCGTCCTGCACGGCCTTGAACACCGCGCGCACCGCGATCTCGGTCTTGCCGTAGCCGACGTCGCCACAGATCAGCCGGTCCATCGGGACGCCGCGCTCCATGTCGCGCTTGACCTCGTCGATGGCCTCCAGCTGGTCCGCGGTCTCCGCGTACGGGAACGCGTCCTCCATCTCGCGCTGCCACGGCGAGTCCTGCGCGAACGGGTGGCCGGGCGAGGCCATGCGGGCCGAGTAGAGCCGGATCAGCTCACCGGCGATCTCCTTGACCGCCTTCTTCGCCCGCGACTTGGCCTTGGCCCAGTCGGCGCCGCCCATCCGGTTGAGCGTCGGCGACTCGCCGCCGACGTAGCGGGTGACCTCGTCGAGCTGGTCGGTCGGCACGTACAGCCGGTCGCCCTTGGCGTACTCGATCACCAAGTACTCGCGCGTGGCGCCCTGGACCGTGCGGCGCACCATCTCGATGTAGCGGCCCACGCCGTGCTGCTCGTGCACCACGTGGTCGCCCACCTTAAGCTGCAGCGGGTCCACCATGTTGCGGCGGCGCGACGGCAGGCGGCGCATGTCCTTCGTGGACGCCTTCTGGCCCACCAGGTCGAGATGGGTGAGCACGGCCAGACCCGGCGTGACGAACCCGTGCTCCAGCAGCCCGGTGGTGACGTGCACCACCTTCGGCTCCGGCGCCTTGTCGACGAACCGCTGCAGGCGGGCCGGCACGTCGACGCCCTTGAGCAGCTCCACCATGCGCTCGGCGGACCCGTGGCCCTCGCTGATGAGCACGACCGCCTTGTCCTCGGCCAGCCAGCCCTTGATGTCGTCGAGCGCCTTGCGGGTGTCGCCGCGGTAGGCCTCCGAGTCGTGCGCGGCCAGCTCCACGCCGCCGCCGAACGGCGCCATCGTCCACCACGGCTGCCCCAGCGCCTCGGCGTGGCCGCGGATCTCGTCGAGCGTGCGGAACGCCGCCGCGTCCAGGTCGATCGGCGCCTCCCCGCCCGCCGCCGCGTTGATCCAGGACGCCTCCAGGAACTCCTGCGACGTGCGCACGAGTTCCTCGGCCCGGCTCCTGATCCGCTCCGGATCGCAGACGAACACCGCCGACCTCACCGGCAGATGGTCGACCAGCAGGTCCATCTCACCGGCGAGCGCGGGCGCGAACGCCTCCATGCCCTCCACCGGCGTGCCCTCCGCGAGCTGGTCGAGCACCTCGGCCAGCGCCGGATAGCGCTCCGCCAGCTCCCGCGCCCGCTCCCGCACCTCCGCCGTCAGCAGCAGCTCCCGGCACGGCGGCGCGAACAGCCCCTCCTCCGCCGCCTCCAGCGAGCGCTGGTCGGCCACCTTGAACCAGCGGATCTCCTCGACCGTGTCGCCCCAGAACTCCAGCCGCAGCGGGTGCTCCTCCGTCGGCGGGAACACGTCCAGCAGCCCGCCGCGCACCGCGACCTCGCCGCGCCGCTCCACCATGTCGACCCGGTGGTAGCCGTTCTCCACCAGGCGCGTCACCACCTCGTCCAGGTCGGCGTCGTCGCCCGCCCTCAGCCGGATCGGCTCCAGCTCGCCCAGCCCTTTGACGATCGGCTGCAGCAGCGCCCTGATGGGCGCCACGACCACATTCAGCGGGCCCGCCGCGCTGTCGCCCTTCACCGGGTGCGCCAGCCGCCGCAGCACCGCCAGCCGCTGCCCCACCGTGTCGGACCGCGGCGACAGCCGCTCGTGCGGGAGCGTCTCCCACGCCGGGAACACCGCCACGGACCCGGGGTCGATGAGGCTGCTCAGCGCCGCCGCCAGATCCTCCGCCTCCCGCCCCGTCGCGGTGACGGCCAGCACGGTGCGCTGATCGTGCCCGGCCAGCGCGGCCACGCCGAACGGCCGCAGCGCGGCGGGCGCCACCAGCGCGACGTCACCGCCCCTGTCGAGGGCGGCGGTCAGCTCGGGGTCGGCGACGACAAGGTCAAGTAGTCCGGAAAGACTCATCAGTTAGCCCCACGATGGCAACACGACTACCCCCGGCCAAGCGGAGCGCGGGGGTGATGACATCCAGCCTACTTCCCACCCGCCCCCTGCTCGCGCCCCCGCCCCGTCCAACCCCACGGGCCTGTGTCCGGTGGGGAGCCGGGCTCCTCTTGCGTGGTGCCTCTGTATGTGAGACGGGGTTTCGCAGGTGAAGACGCGAGGCACACCCGCCCACCAGGCTGGGCTCGGCTACCCCTGAGGCACCTTGTGGCCGGGCACGCTGGGCCATCTGACGGTGAGGACCACCGACTCCTCCTCCGCCAGCCACGAGTGGTCGACGCCCTCGCCCCACACCACGTAGTCGCCCCGCTCGGCCAGCAGCACGCTGCGCCCCGGGAGCTCGACGCGGAACCGGCCGCTGATCAGGATGAGCAGGGCGGTGCGGTTCTCGCCGGTGACCCATCGGGCGCGCTCGTCGCCGGGCTTGTGCAGGCCCCACTTGATCTCGACGGCCTCGCTGTGCCGCACGTCGCCCGGGGGCTTGAAATGACCGAGCAGCCACCCGCCGTCCAGCGGCCCGTCCACGCCGGCGTTGCCGACGTACACCCGGTCGTCCTCCGCTGGGGACCCATCCCTTTCCACCACGCCCGGGGACGCTAGCACCCGCGGGCGACGCCCGGGATCACACCGGTTCCTCGACGATGCGTGCGCAGCGGACCGGGTCCTCGGTGAGACCGGCGCCCAGCCCCCACAACCAGTATTCCACCGAGCGCAGCACGGCCCAGGCGTAAGCTGCCCGCCGGTCCATCCCTCCCGCCTCGACCAGCGCGACAAGGCACCGGCTATCTCGTCGTAGCGGGTCCAGAGCAATGTGGACAGCGCGACATGTGATGCCCCTGCCCGGGTGCCTTACCGCCCCGACATGCTCACATCTTGATCCATCTCACGCACGGGGGTCCAGGGGGCCGGGAGGCCCCCGGCGAGGGGGGCGGGGAGCTCGGCTCCCCGCTGAGCACAGTCCGAGACGATCGGCGCGGAGCGCCTGGGTTGCGAGGGCCATGCCGTTGGGTGAGCGTCCGGCGCCTGCAGAGCGTTCGGAAAGCCTTCGAGCGAGAACCGCGTCAGCGCGCCGGGCCGAGTCGGGCGTAGGCGGCTGGAGGCATGCCCACCACGGCGGTGAAGTCGCGGGTCAGGTGGGCCTGGTCGGTGTAGCCGAGTTCGGCGGCCAGGGTGGCGAGGTCGAGGCCCTGGTAGACGCGCTCCGCGGCTTCGTGCAGCCGGAAGCGGCGGATCACCCATTTGGGGCCGATGCCGACGTAGTCCCTGAACAGCCGCTGCAGCGAGCGCACCGATCGCCCCGACCGGGCGGCCAACTGGTCGACCCTGGTCACGGTGACGTCGTTCTCCGCCACCACGACCAGCGCCGCCACCTCTTCGGCGAGCGGGTCCCGCTCCGGCCGCAGGCCCAGCAGGAACGTCTCGACGATCGCGATGGCGGCCGGAATACGAGGTTCGGCCAGGACGCGCTCCACCATCGACGAGCCCGCGGCGCCGTACATCTCGCCGATCTCGTGGAAGCGGCCGGTCAGCCGGTGCACGGGACCGCCGAGGAACGGCCGGAAGCCGCCGGGGGCGAAGCGGATGCCGAGGACGCGGCCGCTGCCCCGCATGGTGTACGAGAACCCGCCCCTGATCACCCCGGCGATCCGGTGGAAGTCATGAGTGATCGTCATGTTCACCGTCGGGTGGGAGACGATGCGCTGCTCGTACGGTTCGGCGAGATCGGTCCAGGTGACGACCCAGAAGTGGTCGACGTAGGGAGCGAGCGCGGGGGACGGCGCGTGCCGGGCGAAGTCGAAGGCGGCGAGCCCGGCGTACGGGTCGACCCAGCCTCGCAGTCGTGTTTTTACAAGCCCCGCGGCGGGCCGGTCCGGCATCATCGCTGCCATGGAAGACATGATGCCGCTGATGACGCGTGCCACCGAACAGACCGCGAGCCTGGTCCGGGCGGTGCGGCAGGAGCAGCTCGGGCTCCCGACCCCGTGCGAGAAGTACGACGTGAAGGATCTGGTCAACCACCTCGAATGGGTGGCGGAGATGTTCGCGTCGCTGGCTCGCCATGAGGCGCCCGCCGAGCAGGGGCCGTACGCGGGCGACTTCCCCGAGCGGGCGGAGCGCACGCTCGCCGCCTGGTCGCGGCCGGAGGCGTGGGAGGGCGTCAGCCAGGGCATGGGCATGCCGATGACCACGCTGGCCCACATGTATCTCGTCGACATGGTGGCGCACGGCTGGGACCTGGCCAGGGCCACCGGCCAGGAGTACGCCCCCGACCCCGAGACGGTCGCGCGGGCGCTGAGCTTCACCGAGCAGATGGCGGAGAAGGGCAGGCAGGGCGGCGTCTTCGGGCCTGCGGTGGCGGTGCCGGACGACGCCTCGCCGCTCGACCGCCTGCTCGGCGTCACCGGCAGGGATCCGGCCTGGACCCCCTAGATCCCGCCTCTGACTCGTCAGCTTCCCGGCCGTGAACGACCGAGCTTGCAGTTCCTCGCCGTCGATGGCTTCGACGGTCCGGTCCGCGTCAGGCAGCGTGACTCACTGCCCAGCCCGTCTCACCGCGTGAGGCGATGTTCCGGGCTGCGTTGACGTCGGCATGCTCAGCGAAGCCGCACGACGTACATGAGAAGGTTTCCTGGTCGCGCCGGTTGTTCTTGTCCACGTGCCCGCAGGCCGAGCACTGCTGGCTGGTGTAGGACGGGTCGACGTGGATGACGGCGACCCCGGCCCGGGCCGCCTTGTAGGAGATGAAGCTCCCGAGTTGGTGGAAGCTCCACGCATGCAGCGTGACCCGCTGGGGCTTGCGAAGCCGTACCCGGTCGCGGATGCCCTGGAGGTCTTCCAGGGCGATCCCTTGTCCGGTGCGTTCTGCCTCGGCCACGATCTGCTTGGCGATGACATGATTGGTGTTGGCGGCGAGCCGCGCCTCGGCCCGGCGCCGCTTTTTCAGCAGCCGCTTGGCCGATTTGGTGCCCTTGGCCTGCAACCGGCGTCGCAGCTCGCGCCGCCGGTGGCGGACCGCGTTCAGTCTCTTGCCGCAATGCCGGGTGCCGGTGCTGGTGGTGGCGATGTTGGCGATGCCCAGGTCCACGCCCAGAAAGCCGTCCGGCAGACTCACCGGCCGGTCGGGAAGGTCGCAGGTCGCGATCAGGAACCACACGCCGTCCCTGCAGACCAGGTCGGACTCGCCCTTCCGGTAGGCCGACAGGGTCTTGAGTTGCTCGGCGGAGGCAGTGAACGTCAGGTCTTTCAGCCTCCCGGCAACCGTCCAGATCGACACCGTCCGCGCGTCGATCTGCCAGGACAAACATCGGTCATCGAAGGGCTGAGCGGCGTCGGGCCGGAAGGCGATCGGCTTGGATTCGGCTTTGAGGCGTCGCGCTGAGCCCGGCTTGCCCAGGTTCCCGGCCCGCAGGTTGGCGTGCAGGACGGCGTAGGCGTCGGCGACCTTTTTGATGACGTGCTGAGCGGCCTGGGCGGCCAGCCCGTAGTGGTCTTTGATGCTCGTGTAGGCGTGCTTGCGCAGGTCGTAGTTGCGGAAGACCCGCTGATCGTAGGCCAGCGTAGAGACCTGGCAGGCGGCTGCGTTGACCGCGCGCAGGGTCGCCTCCAGCGCCGCCGCCTGCTCGGGCGTCGGCAGGAGTCGCACCTGCACCACCAGCTTCATATCGAACACACTAACATTTGGTCTATGTCACCGCGATGGGAACCCAATCCCGATATCCGGCGTGGGCGCACAGTCGTCTACGCCCTGCATGCCCATTTGGTCTTTACACCCAAATATCGGCGTGGAGTGTTCACCGACGAACTTCTGCGCCGCTGTGAAGAAATCATGATCGAGGTATGCGACAGCTTCGGCGCCGAACTGGTCGAGTTCAACGGCGAGCATGACCATGTCCACTTGCTGGTTCACTACCCGCCCAAGGTCGCGCTCTCCACCTTGGTCAACTCTCTCAAAGGCGTCTCGGCCCGGCTGCTGCGGAAGGAGTACAGCGCTCATGTCCGCCGCTATCTCTGGGGCGGCCACTTCTGGTCGCCCAGCTACTTCGCCGCCTCCTGCGGAGGCGCACCCCTGTCGATCATCAAGGAGTACATCGAGAATCAGAAGCGACCGGGCTGAGCCGCTCACGCGAAGCCAGCCGTCACGGCACCGCTCGGGCCTGAGGGCCCTCCCGCGCTGTCGTTTCCTCCCAGGCGTAAACGCCCGGGGTTCCACGCCAGATCCTGCCGAAGATGCGCCACTATTGGCGTTCCTGTGATTACTGTGGGTCACATGTCTGAGGTACGGGCGGTGGCCCGGGGTGGGGGTCTGTTCAGTCAGCGGATCCGCGAGCAGTGGGCGGGGCAGCTCGGCCGGCGGCTGGACGTGCTGGTCGCCGGGTGCGCACACGACGAGCCGCTGGTGCTGGACCGGATCGAGACCCGGGTGTCCGGGGTCGACGAGGACCTGCCGGAGATCCGGCGGGTGGTGGAGGAGCGGGCCGACCTGGTGACGTGGTCGCTGGGCGATCTGCGGTCGGCGCCGTTGCCGCCGCGCTCGTACGACGTGGTCCAGTTGTCGTTCCTCCTGGAGCGGATCCAGCACGCGGAGCTGGTGTTCGACCGGCTGCTGCACGCGTTGCGGCCGGGCGGGCTGGTGCTGCTGCGGATGCGTGACCGCGAGTCGGCCTACGGGCTGCTCGACCGGCTGACCCCGTCGTGGGTGCGGCGGCTGCTGTGGCGGCGGCTGGTCGCGGAGGGCACCCCGGGGCCGCTGCCGGCCAGGTACGGGACGCTGGCTTCGGCCGACGGGATGCACGCGTACTGCCTCGCCCGGGGCCTGATGGTCACCGACGAGGAGCGGGCGACGAGCGGGCCGGCGATGGGCCGGGTGGGGTCGGCGGCGGTGGCGGTGACGGCGCAGCTCACGCGGGGCCGCTATCCCGCCAGTCACGACGAGATCACCATGGTGATCAGGAAGCCGCACTACCACTTCGCCCGTCTCATCTAGTATCTCCCCGGCGCCAGCGGGTAGGGTTGCCTACCATTGCAGTCGGGATAGTTGGGATCAATCACCGTGGAGTGGACTCCGGAGCCGCGCGAGCTGGCCGATCTCGAACTGCTGCTGTCGGGGGCGTTCCAGCCGCTGACCGGGTTCCTGGGCCATGACGACGTGCACGCGGTGCACGAGCGCGGCACCCTCGCCGACGGCACCCCCTGGCCCGCGCCGGTGACGCTCCACCTGCCCGAGGACGCGGGCGGCGAGGTGACGCTGCTCGACCCCGAGGGCGTCCCGCTGGCCACGCTCACCGTGACCGAGCACGGGCCCGACGGGCTGGCCGCCGGGCCGGTCAAGGGGCTGGGCGCGCCCGAGCACGGCCCGTTCGCCCGCCTGCACCGCACCCCTGCCCAGGTACGCGACGAGCTGGGCGGGCGCCCCGCGCTGGCCGTCACGATGCGCGGCCCGCTGGACGACCTGGACGAGGTGGCGGCCACCGCCAAGGAGCTCGGCGCGGTGATCGTGCTGCTGCCTCTCTCGTACGGGGAGGACGGCCCCGGCGTGGTCAGGGCGGCGCTGCGGGCCAGGGACCGGCTGCCGGCGGGCACGCTCGTCGTCCCGGTGCCGCTGGCGCCACGCGGGGAGCCCGAGATCGACCTGGAGCTGCGCGAGCACGTCGCGTCCGCCTACGGCGCGGCCGAGCACCTGGCGGGGCCCGAGCCGGTGCGCATCCCCGGCCCGCCGCACCGGCGCGGGCTGGTGGTGTTCTTCACCGGCCTGTCCGGGTCGGGCAAGTCGACGATCGCCCGCGGGCTCCGCGACGCCCTGCTGGAGCTGGGCACCCGGACCGTCACCTACCTCGACGGCGACGTGGTGCGGCGGCTGCTGTCGAAGGGGCTGTCGTTCTCCAAGGAGGACCGCGACCTCAACATCCGCCGCATCGGGTTCGTGGCCGCCGAGGCCGCCCGCCACGGCGGCCTGGCCATCTGCGCCCCGATCGCCCCGTACGCGGCGACCCGGGCCGAGGTGCGGGAGATGGTGGAGTCGGTCGGCGCCGACTTCCTGCTCGTGCACGTGGCCACGCCGCTGGAGGAGTGCGAGCGGCGCGACCGCAAGGGCCTGTACGCCAAGGCGCGGGCCGGGCTGATCCCCGAGTTCACCGGCATCTCCGATCCCTACGAGGAACCCGACGACGCCGAGCTGGTGGTCGACACCACGCACGTCTCGGTCGAGGCCGCGGTCGAGCGGGTGCTGGGCACGCTGCGCGCCGGAGGGTGGGTGCGATGATCGACTTTCCGCTGATCGTCGGGTCCTTCCTGGTGGCGATCGTGGTGGGGCTCACCGGCATGGGCGGCGGCGCGCTCATGACGCCGATGATGATGCTGTTCTTCAACGTGCCGCCGCTGGCCGCGGTCTCCAGCGACCTGGTGGCCTCGGCCGTGATGAAGCCGGTGGGCAGCTTCGTCCACCTCCGTCACGGCACCGTCAACCTGCGGCTGGTCTGGTGGCTGTGCGCGGGGTCGGTGCCGACGGCGTTCTGCGGGGTGTTCCTGGCGCGGGCGTGGGCGGTGGGCGACGGGGTCAAGTACGCGCTCGGGGTGGCGCTGCTGCTGGCCGTCGCGGGGCTGGCCGCCAAGACGCTGATGGGCGACAGGGGAGGCACGGCGGGCGCGAACGAGATCCGCGTGCGCCCCATCCCGACCGTACTGGTCGGTATGGTAGGCGGATTAATCGTGGGAGTGTCCTCCGTGGGCTCCGGTTCGCTGATCATCGTGGCGCTCATGGCCCTCTACCCGGCGCTCAAGGCCAACCAGCTCGTCGGCACCGACCTCGTCCAGGCCGTGCCGCTGGTCGTCTCGGCCGCGCTCGGCCACCTGCTCTTCGGTGACTTCCAGTTCGACCTGACCGTCTCGCTGCTGATCGGCTCGATCCCGGGCGTCTATCTCGGCGCGCGGATCTCGTCCCGCGCGCCGGGCGGCCTGATCAGGGCGATGCTGGCGATCGTGCTGCTGGCCTCGGCGCTCAAGCTGCTGAACGTGGACAACATGATCACGCTGGCCGCCCTGGCGGTCGCCACCGTGGTGATCGTGGTCGGCTGGCGCCTGCGGGTCAGGGCCGCGGCACGCGCGTCGCGCGGAAGTGCGGATCTCTCGCGAGCTCGGTGAACGCCTTGCCGGCCGTCTCGGCGGTGTCGAACCTGGTGTCGCCCCGCGGCGCGTGCGGCGAGTCGAAGTAGACCATGGCCTTGATCTGCGGGTAGCGGCGGATCTGGTGGCGCACCGACTCGAAGAACGCCCGCTTGAAGGCCGGGTCGTCGGGCCGCTCGAACACCCCCCACTCGGCGATCATGACCGGTTTGCCGGGGAAGCGCCACTGCATCCACCGGTAGAAGCCGGGCCACTCGTCGAAGTCGGCGCGCGTCTTGTTCACCAGGGAGCCGAAGTCCTGCACCCGGTGGTCGGCGTAGGGGTCCATGGCCACCCAGTCGACCACGTCGTCGCCCGGGTAGAGCTCCTCGAACCAGGGTTTGACCGCCCAGTTGGGGGCGCCCATGTAGGTCATGACGGTGACCGCGTTCTTGACGCCCTTGTGGCGCAGCCGGAGCACCACGTGGCGGAACATCGCCGCGTAGTCCTTGGCCCGCATGCCGGAGCCCGCCGCCGAGCCGACGTCGTTCTCCGGCTCGTGGTGGATGGTGAGGAAGAACCGCTCGGGGAACGTCCGCCTGAGATGGTCGGCCAGCCGGTCGATCCGGTCGTCGACGGCGCCGCCGGCGACCTCGGCCCAGGTGTGGGTGAGCGACGGCTTCCAGTTGATCAGCAGCAGCCGCGGGTGCTCGGGATCGCGGGCGAGCCGGATCTCCTTCTCGTTCGGGAACAGCTCCTTGCCCCGGTGGTAGACGTGCACGATGTCGGCGGGCGCGGCCATCCGCCGCTCGGCGCTCGCCACCGCCTCCACCACGTCGAGCCCGGTGAAGATCTCCGGGGCGATGCCCCACCAGGCGCCGCATGACGGGATCAGCCGGCCGGTGACCGCGCAGTCGGGCGAGTCGGCGACGAGCGGGGGGTTGCCGGCGCGGGCGGGTTTCTGAACGGCGCCGCCCGGCCCCGTCGAGCAGGCGGCGAGCACGGCGGCCAGCCCCACCGCCAATCCGGAGAAAGCTGCTCTATACGGAAATACCCGTCGAGCCACAATCGTCGCCCCCTTTTTCCCAGGACCCCCGCCCTATCAAACCTGAACCTTGCCACGCCATTCCCGGAACTTCAGCCAGAGCCGAACTCCTCCCAGCTCAACCCACCCGCCGACCGCCCCGACAAACGCCGAAAAATCGCTTTATAAAGGTACGATTCCGCGCCCGTACGAGAGAAAATCTTGCGGATCTCGCGTGACCGATAACCCGCGCCCCTATAGTGGGCGCACACCACGGCGCGTGACGCAGAGTCGTCAGTAAGCGACTATCCGCACACACTTCAGGGAGACTCGCCTCATGAGCCTGCCGCCGGACCGTCCGGTTCACCGTTCCGGCGCCGAACTGGGAGACCATCTCGCCCTGCTCCGCCGGCGCTGGCTGCTGTTCCTGGGATGCTTCCTCGCGGGCGGCACCGTGGGGCTGGCGATCATGCGCGTCACCCCGCCCGCCTACACGGCCACCACCTACGTGCTGGTCACCTCGGTGGGCGTCCCGGAGCCCGGCAACCAGGTGACCAGCCGGCAGCGCGAGCAGCTCAACCTCGACACCGAGGCGCAGATCGCCCAGTCGGCGGTGGTCGCCACCAGGGCCGCCGCGCAGGCGGGCACCGCCGACCTCGAACCCGTCGAGGTGTCCGTCCCGCCCAACTCGTCGGTGCTGACGATCTCGGTCACCGCCGCCGAGCCCGGCGACGCCGCGCTGCAGTCACGGGCGTACGCGCAGGCCTACCTGGAACACCGCGCCGACAGCGCGCGCGCGGAGATCGCGGCGCAGCAGCAGCTCGTGGCCGTCAAGCTGCGGCAGGCGAACGCCGCCCTGTCCACGGTCATAGGCGAGCTGCCCGCGCTGCCCAGAGGAGGCCCCGAGCACACCCGCGCGGCGCTCCGGCAGACCGTGCTCTCCCGGCAGGTCGCCGTGCTGACCCAGAAGTACGACGCGCTCAAGACGGTCACGGTGACGCCCGGAGAGGTCATCAGCGCCGCCACCCCTCCCCAGGACCCCAGCTCGCCCAGCCTGCCGCTGCACCTCGGGTCGGGCCTCATGGCCGGGCTGCTGATCGGGGCGGCGGCCGCGCAGGCGCGCGACCGGCTCGACACCCGGCTGCGCACGGCGGCCGACGTCGAACGGCTGACCGGGCTGCCCGTGCTGGCCGACGTGACCCGCCCGCTCGACCACGGCGCGCTGCACGAGCTGTCTTCGGCCGTGCTCGCCTCGTGCCCCGGCAAGCGGCTGCTGGTCAAGGCGGTCCCCCCGGCGCTCGGCGGCACGCCGGTGGCCGTGCCCCTGGCCGCGAACGTGCCGCTGGCCGTGCTCGACGGCACCGACGTGGGCGACCTGGCCAGAGCGGACGCGGCGCTCCTGCTGATCGGCCTCGACGGGGCCGACGCCTCCGACGTGGCCTCCGTCGTACGGCTGCTCAGCAGGCAGAGCGTGCCCATCATCGGCGCGGTCACCACGACCGACCTGACGCCCGAGCCTGTCCGGGCGCCGCGCGGCCAGCACACCTCGCTCGGCAAGCTCGTCGCCAGCGGCGAGATCGAGACGGGCATCGGCGCCAGGACCACCGCGCCCATGCACCCGATGCGGCGGCCCCCCGGCTCGGCGACGTGAGAGGACCCGCATGGCCCGTCGCGGCGCTGCTGCTCGGCTACCCGCTCTGGTGGGCGCTGGGGTTCGGCGGGCTGTCGGTGGTCGTGCTGGCCGTGCCCATGGCGGTCATCCTGTGGCGGCGCAGGCCGGTCAGGGTGCCGCCCGGCTTCGGGCTGTGGGTGCTGCTGATCGCCGGCTACCTGCTGAGCGGCCTGATGCTGGACGAGATGCCGCCCGGCACCTACGGCGAGCTCGGCGCGGGCCGGCTGATCGGCTACGGGATGCGCCTGGCGCTGTACGTGGCGGCCCTGATCCTGGTGGTCTACCTGGGCAACCTCACCGAGCGGGAGCTGCCGCAGCTGCGGCTGGTGCGGATGCTCGGCGTGCTGTTCCTCACGGCGGTGGCGGGCGGGCTGCTCGGCGTGTTCGTGCCCGGCCTCTCCTTCACCTCCCCGCTGGAGCTGGTGCTGCCCGACTGGATCTCCGAGCACCCGTTCGTGCAGAACCTCGTCCATCCGACCGCCGGGCAGACGCAGAAGGTGCTCGGCCACGCGCTTCCCAGGCCGGAGGCGCCCTTCGAGTGGGCGAACGCCTGGGGCGGCAACCTGTCGGTGCTGCTCATCTGGTTCGTGGTCGGCTGGTGGGTGTACGGCTCGCGCCGCCGCCGGATGCTGGCCGTGGCGCTGGTGGCGGTGGCGGCCGTGCCGATCGTGTACTCGCTCAACCGGGGGCTGTGGATCGCGCTCGGGCTGGCCGTGCTCTATCTCGCCCTCCGGGTGGGCGGCCGGACCCGGATGGCGCTCTGCGCGGTGACGGCCGCCGCGGCGCTGGCGTTCGTGCTCAGCCCGCTCGCTCCTTTGGTGGCGAAGCGGCTGGACAGCCCGCACTCCAACGACATCCGGGCCTTCACCGTCTCGGCCACCGTCGCGGCGACGGGCCACTCCCCCGTCATCGGCTACGGCAACACCCGGCGCGCCATGGGCAGCCATCGTTCGATCACCACCGGCAAGACCTCGTGGTGCCCCGGCTGCGGCCACCCGCCGCTGGGCAGCGACGGTCAGCTCTGGCTGCTGCTGATCTCGCAGGGGCTCACCGGGGCGGTGCTCTACGTGGCGTTCTTCGCCGGGGCGATCCGCCGCCACTGGGCCGACCGCTCGCCGATCGGGCTGGCCGGGGTGCTGGTGATGTGCCTGGTCCTCTTCTACATGCTCGTCTACGACGGCCTGGTCACGCCGCTGAGCCTCTACGCGATCTCGTTCGCGCTGCTGTGGAGGAACACCTCATGAACGACGCCCGGATTCGGCTGATCTACCTGGCCGGCACGATCGACCTGCTCTACCCCGGCCCCGGCGGGCAGCGCGCCTACACCCTGCTGCCGCACGCCCGGCTGCCGCGCCGGCTGGCGCCGCGCCGCTGGTGGCATCCGGGCCGGCCGCTCGCGCTGCCCACGCACGGGTCGATCGCCGAGCATCTGGGCGAGGTGTTCGGCGCCCCGGTGGAGACCGTGGTGCACGTACGGCCCGCGCGCCGGGCCAACCGTAAGCCGGTGCTGGAGGCGTACCGCGGGGGCGAGCGGATCGCGTACGTGAAGATCGGCGACACCGCGCGGAGCCGCGCCCTGGTCGCCAACGAGGCCGCCGCGCTGGACCGGCTCGCCGGCCGGGCGCTGAAGACCGTCGTCGTGCCCTCGGTGCTCCACCACGGGAGCTGGCACGGTCTCACCGTGCTGGCGCTGTCGCCGCTGCCGGTGCGCCGGGGGCGGGTGCCCGCCTCGCTGCTGACCCGCGCGGTCGAGGAGATCGCGGCCACCGGCGACGCCGGCGGGCACGCCTGGCACGGCGACCTCTCACCGTGGAACCTCGCGCCCTCCGGTGACGGGCGGCTGCTCGTGTGGGACTGGGAACGGTACGAGACCGGCGTCCCGTACGGGTTCGACGCCCTGCACCACCTCTTCCAGCGGGCGCTGCGGCGCATGGACCCGGCCACGGCGGCGCGTGCCTGCCTGGCCCGGTCGGGGCGGACGCTGGCCCCGCTCGGTCTGTCGGCGGCGCAGGCCAGGCAGACGGCGCTGCGCTACCTGATCGCGCTGGCCGACCGGCACGCCGCCGACGGCCACGAGCCGCTCGGCCCGCCGGGCGACTGGCTGAACCCCCTCGTCGACTATCAGGAGGCCCTGCTGTGAAGACCGCGAAGCAGACGGCGCTGTCCGTGTCCAGGACCACCGGGCGGATGACCTCCGCCGCGCGGATCCTGCCGTCGTTCCTCATCATGGGCGCCCAGCGGTGCGGCACGACCTCGATGTACCGGGCGCTCGCGCAGCATCCGCTGCTCTACAAGCCGGTGCTGCGTAAGGGCGTGCACTACTTCGACACCGACTACTGGCGCGGGCTGCAGTGGTACCGGGCGCACTTCCCGCTGAAGGTCGGCACGGCGCTGCTCACCCGCCGGTTCGGCGGGCTTCCGCAGGCGTTCGAGTCGTCGCCCTACTACCTGTTCCACCCGCTGGCGGCCGAGCGCATCGCCGCCGATCTGCCGGGGGTGAAGCTGATCGTGCTGGTGCGCGACCCGGTCGAGCGGGCCTGCTCGGCGCACGCGCACGAACTGGCCCGCGGGTTCGAGACCGAGGAGAGCTTCGAGCGGGCGCTGGAGCTGGAGGAGGAGCGGGTGGCCGGGGCCGAGGAGCTGCTGCGGACCGGCCCGCACGCCGTGCACCACGCCCACCGCCACCTCGCCTACCTGGCCCGCGGCCGCTACGCCGACCAGCTCGAACGGTTGGAGCCGCTGTTCGGGCGGGAGCGGATCATGGTGATCGACAGTCACCGGTTCTTCGCCGAGCCCGAGCCCGTCTACGACCGGCTGCTGCGTTTCCTCGGCGTGGCGCGGTTCGGTTACCCGGGCTTCTCCCGGCACAACTGGCGGCCGCGGCCCAAGCAGCTGCCCGACTCGCTGCGGCGGGAGCTCATGGACGGGTTCGAGGAGCACGACCGGAGGTTGGTCCGCTGGCTGGGCGGTGAGCCGTCGTGGCGGTGCTGAGACGGGTCGCCCGGGGCGGGCTGGCCGGGGTCACCGGGGCGGCGGTGGGGGCGCTGGCGCAGTTCCTCCTGGTCGTGGTGGTGACCAGGGCCTATCCGGTGGAGGTCGCCGGGGCGTTCTTCACCTCGATCGCGCTGGCGCTGATGGTGGCCGGGGTGGCGAAGCTGGACGCGGGGAACGGGCTGGTGTTCTTCATCGCCCGCGCCGAGACCTACGGATATCACGGCGTTTCGGGATATGTCAGGGCGGCGTTGGTGCCGGTGGCGGTCGTCGCGACCGCCACCGGCCTCCTGCTGTGGCCGGTGCTCGGCGTGCTCGCGCTCGTGCCGCCCGCCATCGCCGTGGCCGACGTGCTGCTCGCCGCCTGCCGGGGCTTCGGCTCGATGCGCCCGACGGTGCTGCTGGACGGGGTGCTGCTGCCGCTCTCCCAGCTCGCCCTGGTCGCGGCCGCGGCCCTGGCCGGGCTCTCCGGCGCCTCGCTCCCCCTCGCCTGGGCGCTCCCGTACCTGCCCGTCGTGGCGCTGGCGGCGCTCGCCCTGCGCGGCCGGGCGCCGCGCACCCCCTACCTGCCGGGAACGGCACGCGACCTGTGGCGGCACACCGCGCCCCGGTCGGCGGCGGGCGCGATCCAGGCGGTGTTCCAGCGGCTCGACATCGTGATCGTGGCCGCGCTCGGCGGCCCGGTCCAGGCCGCCGTCTACACCGCCGCCACCCGGTTCAAGGTCGTCGGCCAGCTCGCCGGCCAGGGCCTCGCCCAGGCCGCCCAGCCCCGCCTGGTGAAGGCGCTGGCCGACGGCGACCTGTCCAGGGTCAGGGAGCTCTACCAGGTGACGACCATGTGGCTGGTGCTGGCGACCTGGCCGATCTGGCTCGGGTACGCCGTGCTGGCGCCGTGGCTGCTGCGCGTCTTCGGTCCCGGCTACGCCTCGGCGGTGCCGGTGGCGCTGGTGCTGGCGGCCACGATGATGGCGGCGACGGGGTGCGGCATGGTCGACGTGGTGCTCACCGCGGCCGGCCACACCACCGCCAGCCTGCTCAACCTCACCGCCGCCGTCACCTGCACACTCGCGCTGGACCTGGCGCTGATCCCCTCTCACGGCGCGCTGGGGGCGGCGATCGGCTGGGCGGGCGGCGTGCTGGTCAAGAACGCGCTGCCGCTCTGGCAGCTCCACCACCGCTACGGCCTGCGCCCGTTCGGCCGCCACAGCCTGGCCGCGCTCCGCCCGCGCACCTGGGCGGCGGCGTGAGCGGCCCGCCCGTGCTGGTCACCGGGCTGCCCAGGAGCGGGACGAGCTGGACGGGCAAGATGCTGGCGGCCGGCGGTGAGCTGGTCTACGTGAACGAGCCGCTCAACCCGCAGCACCCGCCCGGCCGCTGCCCCGGAGTCCTGCGCGCCCGGGTCTCGCACCGCTTCCAGTACATCTGCGACGACAACTCCGCCGCCTGGCTGCCCGCCTTCCGCGCCACCGTGGCCCTGCGCTACGGCTGGGCCGCCGAACTCCGGGTCAACCGCACGCCGTACGATCTGGCGCGCATGGTCCGGTACGGTGCCGCGTTCACCCTCGGGCAGCTGACGGGGCGGCGGGCGCTGCTGGACGACCCGTTCGCGGTGCTGTCGTCGGCCTGGTTCGCCGAGCGGCTGGGGTGCCGGGTGATCGCCCTGGTCCGCGACCCGGTGGCGTTCGTGGCGAGCTGGCAGCGGCTCGGCTGGACGATCTACTTCCACGAGCTGCTCGAACAACCGCTGCTCGTCCGCGACCACCCCGAGGTGCTGCGCCTGCGCGCCCTGGTCGGCTCTCAGGACCGGGTGGCCAAGGCGGCGGCGCTGTGGCGGGTGACGCGCACGATCCTGTCGCGCGTCCCCGGCATCCTGGTGACCTCCTACGACGACCTGGCCGCCGACCCGGTGCCGGGCTTCCGCGACCTGTACGGGTACGCCGGCCTGCGCTGGAGCCCCGCCGCCGAACGCCGGATCGTCCAGGCGTGCACCGGCGGCGGCCCGCCCGCCGGCGGCTTCGCCTGGTCGGGTCTCTCGCGCACGGCGTACCGTCCCATGGACTCCCGCCTCGCCGCCCGCTCCGGCTCCCGCGGCCTCACCGAGGCGGAGATCGCCCGCGTCCGGGAGCTGACCGGCCCGGAGACGACCACCGTCCGAGCTTGAGCCGCCCCGGCCGCTACGCGCGCCGTCCGCGCGGCAGGCAGCGGCGCAGCGCGCTCGTGGCGAGCAGGCGCGCGGCGAAGGGCAGGTCGTCCACCAGGTAGCGCCTGGCCAGCCGCCGGGGCTCGGTCATGAGCCGGTGCAGCCACTCCAGCCCTCGGCGGCGCATCCAGGCGGGCGCGCGCGACACCGTCCCGGCCGCGAACCCGATGGCCGCCCCGCACCCCAGGAACCACGCCTCGGGCAGGTCGCGCCGCAGCTCGGCGATGAGGAGGTCCTGCCGGGGGAACCCGAAGCCGGCGAACACGATCGCCGGCCGCGCCGCCACGACCTTCCGCCGCACCCGCTCCCGTCCCTCCGCCGTCCGGTCGAACCCGTACGGCGGCGCGTCCACCCCGCGCACCTCCAGGCCGGGACAGCGCCGCGCCAGCTCCCGGGCCGCCGCCTCGGCCACTCTCGGCGGCCCGCCCAGCAGGTAGACCGGCCAGCCGGCGCGCGCCGCCATCGCGCTCAACGACCAGATCAGATCCGCTCCCGTCACCCGCCCCGGCAGCGGCGTCCCGCGCAGCCGCGCCGCCCACACCAGCGGCATCCCGTCGGCCACCACCACGTCGGCCCCCGCCACGAGCTCGGCGAGCCCCGGATCCCGTCGCACGGCCCGGCAGATGTCCACGTTGGGCGTCACGATCCGCCCTCCGCGCCCCGCCGCCAGCTCGCCGGCCACCCACGCCACGACCTCGTCCTCGCCGACGGGGTCGATCCCCACCCCGCCCACGACCACCCTCGGCGCACGAGGCGGCGCCGCTCCGTGGACGCGGGTCTTCGGGGTCTCCGGCGTACGGGACCGGGTCTGGGCGGTCAAATGCCACGTCCTCGCTGGTGAAGGAGGGAGAGGACCGCGGAGGCCGGCAGGAGACCGGCGGCGACGGCCAGGGCCAGCAGGGCGCGGGGTTCGGCGGGGCGGGCGGCCCAGGTGCGGGCGGCCCAGCGGGCGGCGGCGCGGCGGCGGCGCAGGGCGGCGTGGGCGAAGGCCAACTGGCCGTAGATCCGGGCGGCGCCTCGGGAGTCGCCGGTCAGCTCGGGATGGCGGGCCAGCATCCACTCCAGCCCGGCGATCCGGTCGGACCAGCGGGAGGCGTAGTGGGAGCCGCCCCAGCGGACGCGGACCAGCGGCCGGTCGGCGCAGGCGATCGGGCGGCTCTTGGCGGCACGCAGGGCGAGGTCCCAGTCCTCGTTCTGGCCGCCGGGCGCGCTCTCGTCCACCCAGATCACCCCGCGCCTGAAGAGGAACGTCGAGGAGTGCACCATCACCATCCGCGACCTCACCAGGTCGGCCGCCGTCACCGTCTCGGTCCCGGCCTGCCTGGGCACCACCCGGCCGCCGTACTCGACCTCGATCCCGCAGCTCGCGAACCACGCCCCGGCGTCCATCGCCGCCACCTGGGCGGTCAGCTTGCCCGGCAGCCACACGTCGTCGTCGTCGCAGAAGGCGACCAGGTCGCTGCCGCACGCGGCGATCCCGGTGTTGCGCGCCCCGGGCAGCCCGGGGCTGAGCCGGTTGGGCAGGACGCGCACCGGCAGCCCCGCCACCTGGTCCTCCACCACGCGGACGTCGACCCCGTCCGCGACCACCACCACCTCGCACGCCCCCGCGTAGTCCTGCGCCAGCACCCCCTGGACGGCCTCCCGCAACCACTCACTCCGGTCGCCCCGGGTGCAGATCACGACACCGACCGACGGGGCGGAGCCACCCCTCCAAGGGCCTCCCGGTGAAGCTGTCATGTCGCGCTCCCGTACCCGTAGCGGGCTCTGAGCGGCCAGGTGAGGGCGGCGACCAGGCTCTGGCGGCGGCGCGGCAGCCCGTGGCGCCAGGTGTCGTCGCGGGAGAGCTCGATCGGCCCCGCCCCGAACCGCATCGGGTTGCCGGACGCCGTGTGGGCGGTGGTCAGGTGGGCGGTGGTGCCGTGCAGGAAGGGCAGCCGGGACGGCGGCAGCCCCAGCTCGCCGGCCAGCGCCCCGAGCGTGTCGCCGGGCGCCGCCACCAGGTCCTCGTAGCGGACCCGGGTGACGCGGGCGCCACGGCGGGCGAGCAGCTCCAGGGCGAGGTTCTGGGCCGTCCAGTGGACGGCGGTGCGCACGGGACCCCAGCGGGTCATCGGCCTGCCGTTCTCCGGGCGCTCGACAGTCCTGCCCCAGGAGTGGGCGACGGCGCGCGGCTCGCGCACGACCTGGACGATGTGCGGGTCCAGCCCGCCTTCGAGCAGGCAGTACGCGAGCGAGGCATGCTTGCTGGAGTCGACCACCAGCCCGGCTCCCGCGACGCCTGCCGCGGCCTCGTAGAGCAGGCGGTAGGCCCGGACGTACTCGGGGAGGTCGGCGTGGGCGCGGCCGAGCCGGCGCGTGCGGTCGACCCGGCGGCGCAGCGCCATCACCCGCCCGGCCAGCCCGGGAGTCCACCCCCCGAAGGCCCTCTCCCCCACCTGCCGCCAGAACGGGCAGGCCGGGAACGCCCGCCCGCACCCGCACGGCTCACCGGCCAGCACACCCCGCTCCCACAGGTGCACCACCTCACCGAGCGGCGCCACCCCCGGCAGCTCGCCGAGCAGGCGTTCGAGCAGGGTGGTGCCACTGCGGCCGAGGCCGCCCAGGAAGATCACACGTGGGGTCACGGACGGAGCTCCACCTCGCGGACACGGAACGTGGAGACTCTAGCGCGGAGAGTAATCGTACGATCGCGAAACGTAAAAAGGATCTACCCACCGCGACAGAAAGCCCGGGCCTTCGGCGGAAGGCCCGGGCCGCTCTGTCGGCGCGACGTGAAGGTCAGCGGGAGTCGATGATCATGCCGGCGCCGACCGTGCCGTTGGTGGACTCGTCGATCAGGATGAAGCCGCCGGTGAGGCGGTTGCGCCCGTAGTCGTCGACGAACAGCGGCTGGGTGACCCGCAGCGTGACGCGGCCGATCTCGTTGAGGCCCAGCGAGGTGGCCTCCTCGTCACGGTGGAGCGTGTTGACGTCGAGGCGGTACTGCAGGTCGCGCACCAGCGCGCGGGCCGTGCGGGTGGTGTGCTTGATGGCGAACTTGGAGCGCGGCGCCAGCTTCGCCCCGTCGCCCATCCAGCAGATCATCGCCTCCAGGTCCTGGGCGACCTGCGGCTGGTTGTTGGGCCGGGCGATCATGTCGCCGCGCGAGATGTCGAGGTCGTCCTCGAAGCGCAGCGTCACCGACATGGGCGGGAACGCCTCCTCCACCGGCCCGTCGAAGGTGTCGATGGCGGCGATCCGGGTGGTGAGCCCGGACGGCAGGTGGACGACCTCGTCGCCGGGCTTGAGCACGCCGCCGGCCACCTGGCCGGCGTAGCCGCGGTAGTCGTGGAAGGCGTGGTCGGTGGCCTTCTGCGGCCGGATCACGTACTGCACCGGGAAGCGCACGTCGACCAGGTTGCGGTCGGAGGCGATGTGCACGTTCTCCAGGTGGTGGAGCAGCGAGGAGCCCTGGTACCAGGGCATGTTCTCGGAGCGGGACACCACGTTGTCGCCGTGCAGCGCCGAGATGGGGATGAACGTCAGGTCGCCCACGTTGAGCTTCGAGGCGAAGGCGGTGAACTCCTCGCGGATCTCCTCGAAGCGGTCCTCGGAGTAGCCGACGAGGTCCATCTTGTTGACCGCGAGGACCAGGTGGGGCACCCGCAGCAGCGAGGCCAGGAAGGCGTGGCGGCGCGACTGCTCCAGCAGGCCCTTGCGGGCGTCGATCAGGATGATCGCCAGGTCGGCGGTGGAGGCGCCGGTCACCATGTTGCGGGTGTACTGGATGTGACCCGGGGTGTCGGCGATGATGAACTTGCGGCGCGGCGTCGCGAAGTAACGGTAGGCCACGTCGATGGTGATGCCCTGCTCCCGCTCGGCGCGCAGGCCGTCGGTGAGCAGCGACAGGTCGGTGTATTCGGTGCCGCGGTCGCGGGAGGTGCGCTCGACGGCTTCGAGCTGGTCCTCGAAGATCGCCTTGGAGTCGAACAGGAGCCGCCCGATCAGGGTGGACTTGCCGTCGTCGACGCTCCCCGCAGTGGCAAAGCGAAGAATGTCCATTAGAAGTAGCCCTCCCGCTTGCGGTCCTCCATGGCGGCCTCCGAGGCGCGGTCGTCGGCCCTGGTGGCCCCGCGCTCGGTGATCCGGGTGACCGCGATCTCCTCGATGATCTCCTCGACCGTGGCGGCCTTCGACTGCACGGCGCCCGTGCAGGTCATGTCGCCTACGGTGCGGTAGCGTACGACGGCCTCGAAGAGCGGCTCGTCGTCGCCGCGCTGGACCACGTCGCTGTCGGGCAGCAGCATGCCGTCGCGCTCGAAGACCTTGCGCGTGTGGGCGAAGTAGATGGAGGGGATCTCGATGCCCTCACGCCGGATGTAGTCCCAGACGTCGAGCTCGGTCCAGTTGGACAGCGGGAAGACCCGGATGTGCTCGCCCCTGCGGATGCGGGCGTTGTAGAGGTTCCACAGCTCGGGGCGCTGGCTCTTCGGGTCCCACTGGCCGAAGTCGTCGCGGAAGGAGAACACCCGCTCCTTCGCCCTGGCCTTCTCCTCGTCGCGCCGGGCGCCGCCGAAGACGGCGTCGAACTCGTGCTCCTCGATGGCGTCGAGCAGGGGGACGGTCTGGATCCGGTTGCGGGAGGCCCGCCTGCCGGTGTCCTCGGTGACCCGCCCGCTGTCGATGGCGTCCTGGACGCTCGCCACGACGAGGCGGGCGCCGAGCTCGGCGGCCCGCCGGTCGCGGAACTCGATCACTTCCTCGAAGTTGTGGCCCGTGTCGACGTGCATCAGCGGGAACGGGATGGGCGCGGGCCAGAACGCCTTCTCGGCGATGCGTAGCATGACGATCGAGTCTTTACCGCCGGAGAAGAGCAGACAGGGTCGCTCGAATTCGGCCGCCACCTCGCGCATGATGTGCATGGCCTCGGCTTCGAGTACGTCGAGCTGCGACGTCGTGTAGTCGCGCTGGAGCATGAGGGTCTTCCTCCGGCGGTTCAGCGGTGCAGGTCCCGGATCCCGGCGAGCAGTGATCGCGCCAAGTCGGGTAGGGAAACCAGGATATCGGGTAGTGAGGGGTCGGCTTGGTTATAGACCGGGGGCGTGCCGTCGATGCGGCTGGCGTGCGCCCCGGCGGCGAGCGCGACGGCCACCGGGGCGGCGGAGTCCCACTCGTACTGGCCGCCGGCGTGCACGTAGGCCTCGACCTCTCCGGTCAGCACGGCGGAGATCTTCGCGCCCGCCGATCCGATGGGCACCAGGTCTGCGCCGACGTGGTCGGCCAGCCGCCGCACGAACTCCGGCGGGCGGGTGCGGCTCACCGCGATGCGGAAGCGGCCCTCGGGGGCGGCGGGCAGCTTGGGCGGCTCGGCCGTGGTGAGCGTGCGGCCCTGGGCGGGCAGGGCGACGGCGCCGGCCGCCAGCCGGCCCCGCTCCCACAGCGCGACGTGCACGGCCCAGTCGGCGCGGCCCTCCTCGGAGAACTCGCGGGTGCCGTCGAGCGGGTCGACGATCCACACCCGGTCGGCGCTCAGCCTGCGCGGGTCGAGCCGCTCCTCACGGGTGGCCTCCTCCGACAGGACGCTGTCGTCGGGCCTGAGCCGGGCCAGCGCCTCCATCAGGAACTCGTGGGCGGCCCTGTCGCCCTTCGCGCGCAGCGCGCCGGGGTCGCCGAACCCCTCGCGCTCGCGGACCGCCAGCAGGAGAGCTCCCGCCTCGGTCGCCAGATCGGCTGCGACGGTGTGGTCGTCGCGATTCGTCATCAATATGCTCCTTGCCCACGTGCGACGGCCGACCAAGTCTTCCACAGGATCTGGAGATCGAGCGTGAGCGACCAGTTCTCCACGTAACGCAGGTCCAGTCGGACGGATTCCTCCCAGGACAGGTCGGACCGGCCCTTCACCTGCCAGAGCCCGGTCAGCCCCGGGCGGACGAGCAGCCTCCTGCGCACGTCGTCACCGTAGCGCGCCACCTCCTCGGGCAGCGGCGGACGCGGCCCGACCAGCGACATGTGGCCGAGCAGCACGTTGATGAGCTGGGGCAGCTCGTCGAGCGAGTAGCGGCGCAGGTAGACGCCGAGCGGGGTCACCCGGGGGTCGTGGCGGACCTTGAACAGCGGGCCGTCGCCGTCGCTGACCAGTGTGAGCTTCTGCCGCTCCGACCCGCGCCGCATGGTGCGGAACTTCAGGATGGTGAAGAGCCGGCCGTCGCGCCCCACCCGCGTCTGGCGGAACAGGGCCCGCCCCGGGCTGGTCGCGCGCACCGCGATCGCCAGCCCGGCCAGCAGCGGGGAAAGCAGCACCAGCAGCGAGGCGGCCACCAGGCGGTCGAACACGTTCTTGACGAGCTGGCGGGCGCCGGCCAGTTGCGGGTGCTCGACGTGCAGCAGCGGCAGCCCGGCCGCGGGCCTGATCGTGGTGCGCGGCCCGGCGACGTCCATCAGCGCCGGGGCCACCACCAGCTCCGTGTGGGTCGCCTCCAGCCGCCAGGCCAGCCGGCGCAGCGCCACACCGTCCATCTCGGGGCAGGCGAGCACGGCCACGGTGTCGGCCTGCACCTGGTCGACGACGAGCGGCACGTCGCTGAAGTGGCCGGCCACGGGCACCTGGGTCACGCCGCCGGGCGACGCGCCGTCGGGCAGGCAGGCCGCCACCACGTCGAGCCCGTGGTGGCGTTCCAGCCGGAACAGCCGCACCAGCTCGTCGATCGACGGCCCGTGGCCCACGGCCAGGACCCTGCGCATGCAGGCGCCTCCGGCCCTGCGCCGGTGCAGACTCCGGCGCAGCGCGTACCGGAACCCGAGCGTCAGCAGGGTGACCAGCGGCAGCGCGAGCACCACGTAGCCGCGGGCGACGTCGGCCTTGGTGAGGTACGAGCCGACGGCGAGGGCCGCGGTGAGCCCGACGCCGCACCGCACGATTCTCTGGAACTCCTCGGAGCCGATGCCGATCATGCGCGGCTCGTACGCCCTGTTGAGCGCGACCGCGCACACCCACACCGCCGGCAGCACCGCGCTGAGCAGGAGGTACGGCAGCGCGTAGGCGGTGACGTCGCCGAACCTGCAGCAGAAGGCGGCGGTGGCGGCGAGGCAGGCGGCGAGCAGGTCGGCGGCCATGGCGCGGATCTGGTAGCCGCGCACCCAGGTGGGCCGCCTGGGCCCCGCAGGCCAGGCGAGGGAAGGGCCGGCTTCGACGACGGCCAGCCCTTCGCCACGAGATCCCTCACGCACGCGCCCTCCCCGTGACCGATAGTTGACACACAGTCACCAGATCGTAGCGGTGGGTGAGGGGCGCCGCCCGCGAACGTCTCTATGCGGGGATCAGCGAGGAGGGCCGGAAATCTTGAGATCTGACCGGTGGAAGTCGTTCTGGGTGGCTTCGAGCCCGCGTTCCATCAGCGACTCGGCCACGTCGGCCGCCCGGTCGACGAGGAAGGGCAGGTCCTTGCGCTCGGCGGTGGCGAAGTCCTTCAGCACGAAGGCGGCGGGGTCCATGCGGCCGGGCGGGCGCCCGATGCCGAACCGGACCCGCAGGTAGTCGCGGGTGCCGAGGCTCTTGGTGATGGACTTGAGCCCGTTGTGGCCGTTGTCACCGCCGCCCAGCTTGGCGCGGAGCGCGCCGTACGGCACGTCGAGCTCGTCGTGCACCACGATGAGCCGGTCGGGCCCGATCTTGTAGAAGTCGGCGAGCGCCTTGACCGGCCCGCCGGAAAGGTTCATGTACGTCAGCGGCTTGGCCAGGACGGCGGCCCGCGTCTCCAGCGCCTCGGCCCGGCTCTTGTGCGCCTTGAACCGCCCGCCCGCACGGGCGGCCAGCTCGTCGAGCACCATGAAGCCCGCGTTGTGCCTGTTGCCCGCGTAGCCGGGACCGGGGTTGCCGAGCCCGACGATCAGCCAGCGGTCCATGTGTTCCTCTCAGAACGGGACGGGGCAGCGGGCGCACGGCCCGCTGCCCCGTCACCGGACGTCACTCGGCGGCGGCCTCGGCGGTCGCCGCTTCCTCGACCACGGGGCCCTCTTCCTCGGCCGGGGCCTCGGTCGGCTTGGCGATCACCTGGACGATCACGGTCTCCGGGTCGGCCTCCTTGAGCGAGGCGCCCTCCGGGAGCTGGATCTGGGCGGCGGTGATGGAGGCGCCGACCTCCATGCCCTCGACGTCGACCTCGACGCCGGTCGGGATGTTGGTGGCCTCGGCCTCGACCGACAGCGTGGTGAACTGCAGGTCGAGCAGGCCCTCGGGGTTGACGACGCCGACCGTGTTGACCGGGATCTCGACGGTGACCTTCTCGCCGCGCTTGACCAGGAGCAGGTCGACGTGCTCGACGAAGCCCTTGATCGGGTCGCGCTGGACGCCCTTGGGCAGCGCCAGCTCGTTGACGCCGTCGCCCTCCAGGCGGATCAGCACGTTGGCGGTGCGCAGCGCGAGGAGGACCTCGTGGCCGGGCAGCGTGAGGTGCTTGGGCTCGATGCCGTGCCCGTAGAGGACGGCGGGCACCTTGTTGTCACGGCGGATCTTGCGGGCGGCGCCCTTGCCGAACACGGTGCGCGGCTCGGCGGCGATACGGACTTCAGACACGACATCTCCTAGGGATGCAGAGATCGGATTACTGCGCTCCCCCTCACCCGCCCTAGCGGAAGGCGTTACGAGCGCAACCTGGTCAGTCTATAGCGTCGCGCGGCGGGCTCCGTCAGCGTCGGCTGCCGGGCCCGCCGCCGGTGGCTAGGAGTCGCCCTCGAACAGGCTGGTCACCGAGCCGTCGGTGAAGATCTCGGTGATGGCGCGGGCGATGAGCGGCGCGATCGACAGGACGGTCAGCTTGTCGAACTGCTTCTCCTGCGGCAGGGGCAGCGTGTTGGTGACGATGACCTCGGAGATGCGGGAGTTCTTCAGCCGGTCGACCGCGGGGTCGGAGAAGACCGCGTGGGTCGCGGCGACGATCACGTTGGTGGCGCCCTGCTCGTAGAGGGCGTCGGAGGCCTTGCAGATGGTGCCGGCGGTGTCGATCATGTCGTCGATCAGCACGCAGGTGCGGCCGCGCACCTTGCCGACGACCTCGTTGACCTTCACCGAGTTGGCCACGTCGAGGTCGCGGCGCTTGTGGATGAAGGCCAGCGGGGTGCCGAGCGTGTCGGCCCAGCGCTCCGAAAGCCGCACCCGGCCGGTGTCGGGCGAGACCACGGTGGTGTTGGCCAGGTCGAGCCGGTTCTTCAGGTGGCTCTCCAGCACCGGCATGGCGAACAGGTGGTCGACCGGGCCGTCGAAGAAGCCCTGTATCTGCGAGGTGTGCAGGTCGATCGACATGAGCCGGTCGGCGCCGGCGGTCTTGAACAGGTCGGCCATCAGCCGGGCGGTGATGGGCTCGCGGCCGCGGCCCTTCTTGTCCTGCCTGGCGTAGCCGAAGAACGGCATGACCACGGTGATGCGCTTGGCGGAGGCCCGCTTGAGCGCGTCGACCATGATGAGCTGCTCCATGATCCACTGGTTGATCGGCTCGGTGTGAGCCTGGATCACGAAGGCGTCGCAGCCTCGTACGGATTCGAGGTAGCGGGCGTAGATCTCGCCGTTGGCGAAGTCGGTCAGTTTGGTGGGGGTGAGGGAGACGCCGACGTGTTCGGCGATCTCCTCGGCCAGCGCCGGGTGCGCTCGCCCGGAGAAGAGCATGAGGTTCTTCTCTCCGGGCTGCTTGATGCTGGTCATGAGCCATTCTCCCGCTGTTGCTGCTCGGCCAGCGCCCGCTCGGCGGCCGCTGCCGACTTCGTGCCCGCGCGCCTGCGCAAGACCCATTTCTCGATGTTGCGCTGACGCGCTCTCGCCACCCCGATCGCCCCGGGTGGCACGTCGCCGTCGATGACCGAGCCGGCCGCCGTGTAGGCGCCGTCGCCGATCGTCACCGGGGCGACGAGCATGGTGTCGCATCCCACGAAGGCGCCGTCGCCGACCGTGGTGCGGTGTTTCTCGACGCCGTCGTAGTTGACGAAGACCACGGCCGCGCCGATGTTGGCGCCGTCGCCGATGTCGGCGTCGCCGGCGTAGGTCAGGTGTGGCACCTTGGACCCCTCGCCGACCTTGGAGTTCTTCATCTCGACGAAGGTGCCGGCCTTGGACCTGCGGCCGAGGACCGTGCCGGGGCGCAGGTAGCAGTAGGGGCCGACGCTGGCCTCCGGGCCGATCTCGGCCTGGTCGGCGACGGCGTTGCGCACGACGGCCCCGGCGCCGACGCGGGTGGCGGTCAGCGTGGTCGCGGGGCCGACCTCGGCGCCGGCCTCGACGAGGGTGCGGCCGTGGAGCTGGGTGCCCGGGTGGATGACGGCATCGGGCTCGATCACGACGTCCACGTCGACCCAGGTGGTGTCGGGGTCGACGACGGTGACGCCGGCGCGCATGTGGCGCTCCAGCAGCCGCCGGTTGAGCACCTTGCGGGCGAAGGCGAGCTGGACGCGGTCGTTGACGCCCTCGACCTCGGTGTGGTCGGCGACGGTGCAGGCGCCCACGCGGTGGCCGTCGCCGCGCAGGATCGCCAGCACGTCGGTGAGGTACTCCTCGCCCTGGGCGTTGTCGGTGGAGACCCGTTTGACGGCGTCGGCCAGCAGCTCGCCGTCGAAGGCGTAGATGCCGGAGTTCATCTCCCTGATCGCGCGCTGCTCCGCGCTCGCGTCCTTCTCCTCGACGATCTCCATGACGGCGCCGTCCGCGTCGCGCACGATGCGGCCGTAGCCGGTGGGGTCGGGGACCTCGGCGGTGAGCACGGTGACCGCGTTGCCGTCGGACTCGTGCCGCTCCAGCAGCTCGGCCATGGTCTCGGCGCGGAGCAGCGGGACGTCCCCGTACGTGACCAGGACCGTGCCGGAGATCGTGCCGACCTCCTCCAGGACGGTGCGGACGGCGTGGCCGGTGCCACGCTGCTCGCGCTGGACGACGGCGCGGGCGTCGGGGCTGGTGCGGGCGAGATGGCCGCCGACGCGTTCGAGCGCGTGGCCGATGACGACGACGAGCCGCTCGGGGCCGAGGTCACGGGCGGCGGCGAGCATGTGGTCGACCAGGGCTCGGCCGCACAGCTCGTGCAGGACCTTCGGGGTCTGGCTCTTCATCCGGGTGCCCTCGCCCGCGGCGAGGACGATGACTGCTGCCGGGCGCGGCACACTCACGGACTGAGGCTCCCTGTGGATTGATTGATCAGGGCAAAGGCGCGGCTACCGCACCGCCACCCTCCCGACACCGTGAGAATACCTGCCCGCCATGTGGCGCCCCTATGGGGGGAGCGGCGGTAAAGCTCCCGGAAGAGGATTCGAACCCCTACAAAGTGGACCAAAACCACTTGTCCTGCCGATTAGACGATCCGGGACCGGTCAGACGTCAGGCGCCCGACACATTCCTACGATACCGACCCCGCGCCCGGGTCCGCGCCCCGAATACCGGCTACACGCCGGGGCAGTCCGGCACATTGAGGTCTTCCTAACTTACGTTTGCGTAGGTTACGGTGACGTAGGAAGGACATTAGTCCCGGAAAGATCCAGAGAGGTTGCCCATGACCGTTCTTGCCGAGCGCTCGACACCCGGCCCGAAGCCCGACTTCGAACCAGAGCCACGCACCAGAGCCGAACTCGTGACCTTCGCGCTCGTCGTCGGGCTCCCCCTGGTCGCGATCGCGGCGGCGGTCCCCTTCGCCTGGGGATGGGGTCTCGGCTGGACCGACATCGCCATCGCCGGCGTCTTCTACGTGGTCTCCGGGCTCGGCGTGACCGTCGGGCTGCACCGCTACTTCACGCACGGCTCCTTCAAGGCCAAGCGGCCGCTCAAGATCGCTCTGGGCGTCGCCGGCAGCCTCTCGCTGGAGATGTCCGTGCTCGACTGGGTGGCGACGCACCGCAAGCACCACAAGTTCTCCGACAAGGAGGGCGACCCGCACTCCCCCTGGCGCTTCGGGCCCGGCTTCAGGTCGATGTCCAAGGGCCTGCTCTACGCCCACATGGGCTGGCTGTTCGACGCCGAGCGCACCAACCGCGAGAAGTACGCCCCCGACCTGGTCAAGGACCCGGACGTGATGAGGCTGCACCGGTGGTTCGGCGCGCTGGCCCTCACCTCGATCGTGCTGCCCGCCGTCATCGGCGGCCTGGTCACCTGGTCCTGGCAGGGCGCGCTGACCGCCTTCTTCTGGGGCACGCTGGTCCGCATCGGCCTGCTGCACCACGTCACCTGGTCGATCAACTCGATCTGCCACGTGTTCGGCGAGGAGGAGTTCCAGGTCCGCGACAAGTCGCGCAACGTCTGGTGGCTGGCCATCCCGTCCTTCGGCGAGTCCTGGCACAACCTGCACCACTCCGACCCGACCTGCGCCAGGCACGGCGCGCTGAAGGGCCAGATCGACATCAGCGCGGCCATCATCCGGCTCTTCGAGAAGCTCGGCTGGGCCCACGACGTCCGCTGGCCGTCGCCGGAGAGGCTGGCGGCGAAGCGGATTGTCTGATATTTCGACGGCGGTGGCCGGTGATCCGCCTGTCACCGCCATTATGGGAACCGTGACCGAATCCCGTTCGCGCAGGCGCATGACCGGTAGAGAGCGCAGAGAGCAACTGATCCTGATCAGTCGCACGCTGTTCGCCGAGAAGGGGTTCGACGGGACCTCGATAGAGGAGATCGCCGCGACGGCGCAGGTTTCCAAGCCGGTGGTCTACGAGCACTTCGGCGGCAAGGAAGGCGTCTACGCCGTGGTCGTCGACCGGGAGATGCAGAAGCTCCTGAGCATGATCACCGAGGCGCTCTCCGCCAGCCACGCCCTCGTCAAGCTGGAGCGCGCCGCCCTGGCGCTGCTGCGCTACATCGAGGAGAGCAGCGAGGGCTTCCGCATCCTGGTCCGCGACTCCCACGCGGCCTCCGGCACCGGCACGTTCGCCAGCCTCATCAGCGAGATCGCCAGCCAGGTGGAGGACGTGCTGGCCGACGAGTTCGCGGAGCGCGGCTACGAGCCGAAGCTGGCGCCGATGTACGCGCAGATGCTCGTCGGCATGGTGGCGCTGACCGGCCAGTGGTGGCTCGACGCGCGCAAGCCGGCCCGCGAGGAGGTCGCGGCCCACCTGGTCAACCTGGCCTGGAACGGTCTGACCGGGCTGAACCCGCAGCCGGCGCTCTCCGCGACCACCCGCCAGCAGGTGCCGGCCAAGCCGCGCGCCGGCGACAAGGAGCTGCGCGAGCTGGAGAAGGCGCGCGAGAAGGAGCTGAAGGAGGCCGAGAAGGCCCGCCAGCGCGAGCTGCGCGAGGCGGAGAAGGCCAGGCTCCGCGAGCTCAAGGAGCGCGAGCGCCAGCTCAAGGAGGCCGAGAAGGAGCGCGAGAAGGTCCTCAAGGAGGCCGAGAAGGCCCGCGAGCGCGAGGAGCGGCTGCGCCAGCGCGAGGCCCGGCTGGCCGAGCGCGCCGCCCGGCTGGGGCAGGGCGAACCACCCGAATAAGTCGTTGCGGGAGAGTTAACGTCCCGTTCAACCTAAGTGGGCATATTTCAGATATGTCCGTTGAGCCACTCCCGCCCGACCACGACCTGCCCCTTCCGCAAGAGCGGTTCCTCAACCGCGAGGAGAGCTGGCTGCAGTTCAACGAACGGGTCCTGGAGCTGGCCGAGGACCCGTCGCTGCCGCTGCTGGAGCGGGTCCGCTTCCTGTCCATCTTCGCCAGCAACCTGGACGAGTTCTTCCGCGTACGGGTCGCGGGCCTGAAGCGCCGCATGGCCACCGGCCTGCTGCTGCGCACCAAGAGCGGGCTCAAGCCGAGCGAGGAGCTGGCCAGGATCGCCACCGTGGCCGACGCGCTCGCCAAACGGCACGCCGCGGCCTTCCACGAGCAGATCCGCCCGCGGCTCGCCGCCGAGGGCATCGAGATCGTCCGCTGGGACGAGCTGGGCCGCGAGGAGCGCACGGAGCTGCGCAAGCTCTTCAGGGAGCGGATCAGGCCGGTACTGACGCCGCTGGCCGTCGATCCCGCGCATCCGTTCCCGTACATCTCGGGTCTGAGCCTCAACCTGGCCGTCGTGGTGCGGAACCCGTCCAACGACCACACCGTGTTCGCCAGGGTCAAGGTGCCCTCGCAGCTGCCGCGGCTGGTCCAGCCGTCACCGAACCGGTTCGTGCCGCTGGAGGACGTGATCGCGGCCCACCTGGGGCAGCTGTTCAAGGGCATGGAGATCGTCCAGCACCACGTCTTCCGGGTGACCAGGAACGAGGACCTGGAGGTCGACGAGGACGTCACCGAGAACCTCATGCAGGCGCTGGAGAAGGAGCTGCGCCGCCGCAGGTTCGGGCCGCCGGTGCGGCTGGAGGTCGAGGACACGATCTCCCAGGAGGTGCTCGACCTGCTGGTGGAGGAGCTGGAGCTCGATCCGCACGAGATCTACCGGATCCCCGGGCCGCTGGACATGACCGGCCTGAACGTGATCGCGGACCTGGACCGCGGTGAGCTCGCCTACCGCCCTTTCGTGCCGGCCGAGGCGATCGGCGCCGCCGATGACGTCTTCGCGGTGCTGCGCGAGCGCGACGTGCTGCTGCACCACCCGTACGACTCGTTCGCCACCAGCGTGCAGCGCTTCATCGAGGCGGCCTCCGCCGACCCGCGCGTGCTGGCGATCAAGCAGACCCTCTACCGGACCAGCGGCGAGTCCCCGATCGTGGACGCGCTCATCGACGCGGCCGAGGCCGGCAAGCAGGTCGTGGTGGTCGTGGAGATCAAGGCCAGGTTCGACGAGCACGCGAACATCTCCTGGGCGCGCAAGCTGGAGCGGGCCGGCTGCCACGTGGTCTACGGCGTGGTGGGGCTCAAGACCCACTGCAAGCTGGCGCTGGTGGTGCGGCAGGAGCCGTCGGGCGAGCTGCGCCGCTACTGCCACATCGGCACCGGCAACTACAACCCCAAGACGGCCAGGCAGTACGAGGACTTCGGCCTGCTCACCGCGGACCCGCTGGTCGGCGAGGACGTCACGGACCTGTTCATCCACCTGACCGGCTACTCCCACCACTCGGCCTACCGGCGGCTGCTGGTCGCCCCGCACTCGCTGCGCGGCGGGCTGCTGGCCAGGATCGAGCGGGAGATCGCCCACCAGCGGGCGGGCCGCCCCGCGCGGATCAGGATCAAGACGAACTCGCTGGTGGACGAGCCGATCATCGACGCGCTCTACCGCGCCTCGCGCGCCGGCGTGCCGATCGACCTGTGGGTGCGCGGCGTGTGCACGCTGCGCCCAGGCATCCCGGGCCTGTCGGAGACCATCCGGGTGCGGTCGGTGCTGGGCCGGTTCCTGGAGCACTCCCGGGTGTACGAGTTCGGCCTGGGCAGGCGGCCGGAGGTGTGGATCGGCAGCGCCGACCTGATGCGCCGCAACCTGGACCGCCGGGTGGAGGCCCTGGTCAAGGTGACCGCGCAGCAGCACAAGGCGTACCTCGTGGACCTGATGGACCGGGTGATGGCCGACACGACGAACACCTGGTGGCTGAACGGCGACGGGAACTGGGTCCGCCACCCGGGCGAGGACCTGCAGAGCCGCATGATCGGGATGCGCCGCTGGAGGAGTGTTGACGACTGACCCGCTCCGCGCCGCCGGAGCCGTGATCTGGCGCGGCGAGGAGAGCCGCCCCGAGGTCGCCCTCGTCCACCGCCCCCGCTACGACGACTGGACCTTCCCCAAGGGGAAGCTGAAGTCCGGCGAGCACGTGATCGCCGCCGCGCTGCGCGAGGTGCGCGAGGAGACCGGGCTGACCGTGGCGCTCGACCGCGCCCTGCCGCCCGTGCACTACCTGCACGGGACCCGGCTCAAGCGGGTGGACTACTGGGCGGGCCGGGTGGCGGAGGAGGGCCCGTTCGTCGCCGGCGACGAGGTCGACGAGCTGCGCTGGCTCCCCGTGGACCGGGCCCGCGAGCTGCTGACCTACGAGTGGGACGCGGGCCTGCTGCGCGCGCTGTCGGCCGCGCCGCTCGCCACCGTCCCCCTGGTGCTGGTACGGCACGCCTCCGCCGGGTCGCGCCAGACCTGGCAGGGCGCGGACTCGCTGCGCCCGCTCGACGCCGAGGGGCTGGCCCAGGCGGCGGCGCTGGCCACCGTGCTGCCCGCGTACCGGCCCGCCGTCCTGCTCAGCTCGCCCAGTCTCAGGTGCGTCCAGACGCTCGCGCCGTACAGCTCGCACCTGCGGCTGGAGCCGCTGCTCAGCGAGGAGGGGCAGGACCCGCGCAAGACCACCGCCCTGGTCGGCGAGCTGACGGAGCGCGCGGCCGTGTGCAGCCACGGCAAGGTGCTGCCCCCTCTCATCGCCGCGCTCAGCGGCAGGGACGTGCGCCTGCGCAAGGGCGCGTTCGCGGTGCTGCACCGGGTGGGCGAGCGGGTGGTCTGCGCGGAGCGGTACGGGCTATAGCACCTTCTCGACGCCGGCCATGGTCTCCGACCAGACGCGGGGGAAGTCCTCGTGCGCCCGCTCGGCGGCGGCGCGCTCCAGCCCGGCCAGGACGCCGTAGGTGAAGGTGTCCTCGCCCGCCCGGCGCGCGGCCCCCGCCTCCTCGGCCAGCGTCTCCTGGGCGACGACCCCGTCCTGGTGGGCGCCGAGCACCTCCTGCACGTCCTCGGCCAGCTTGGCCAGCGTGCCCATGCGCTTGCCGAGCGTGTCGCGCAGCGCCTCGGCGGTGTAGCGGGCGCGCTTGGCCGCCTTGCGCACGTCGTGCATGGCGATCTCGCGCTGCTCGGGGTCGTCGATGGCCTGGGCGGTCTCGTACGCCTTCGTCACCCGGTTCCAGTTGGCTGCGGCGACGTCGGCGAGCCGCGTCTCGGCCGGGTCGGCCGCGGCCTTGCCCAGCTCGGGCTCGGACACCAGCGCGTCGAGGGCGTCGAGCAGGGCGTAGTAGCGCTCGCCGCCGAGCGTCTCCCTGATCGTGTCGTAGCCTCCCCGCTCGCGCCTGAGCAGGTCGTCGCCGAGCCGGGCCCGGACGGGGCCGACGACCAGCTCGGGCGGGAGCCCGGCCAGCTCGCGGGCGAACCTGGCCCTGATCACCTCCAGGTCGCGGACCTCGCCCAGCACGCCGCCGAGCCAGCGCAGCTCGTCCTGGATCTCGCTGGTGTTCCTGACGACGGGTTTGAACGCCTTGAGCGCGCTGCGGAGCCTGCGGGCGGCGACGCGCATCTGGTGCACCGCGTCCTCCTCCTCGCGGCGCACCCGGGGGTCCTGGGAGAGGAGGGCCGTCACCTGACCGGACAGGTAGGCCATGACGGTGTGGCCCGCGGTTCCCGGTTCGAGTCCGGCGTGGGGGGCGGGCGGCGGGTCGAGGAGCTTGGCCAGCTTGCTGGTGGCCGGCGACGGCGTGGCGCCCGCCTTCCTGAGCCGCTTGCCGGTCTTGGCCAGCAGCTTCTCGTCGCCCTCCAGCAGCTCCGCCTCGACCTCGCGCCAGCGCATCACCGCCGGCGGGTCCGTGCCGTACACCGTGCCCTTGACCCGGTCGTCGGCGATCTCCACCAGCTTGCGGTCGCCGTCCTTGAGCAGGGTGACGCTTCTGCGGGTGTCGAGCTCGGCCACCACGCCCAGCTCGGCGCCCCGGGTGTAGGCGCGCACCAGCTCGGCCAGCTCGGCCGGGACGACCTTGGTGCTGCGGGTCAGCGGGATCGCGATCTCCTGCCGCACCCCTTTGGCCTTGGGCAGCTTCAGGTGCCAGCCGGGGTCGGCGCCGCCGCGCCTGCGTCTGAGAGTGACGCCGCGCCTGGCCAGCCGCAGGTCGGGGGTGTCGTAGTAGAGGGCGACGAGTTGGAAGCTCTTCGGGCCGACGACCTCGGCCAGGCCGCTCAGGTCAGGCAGCTGGTAATCGGCGGTGACGTCGAACTTGTCCTCGATCTCGATGCCCACGACACCTCACAAAAAGGTCGGATTTCGGACAATAATGCCACTCTACGCAGGCTCGTCACATGGCCTGAAGCAGCTCGATCCTGTTCCCTACCGGATCTTCGACGTACACCCTCCGGAAGCCCGGGAACAGGTCGTCGGGCACCGCGCCGGGGAGCTGGGCCACGAGCGCGTCCAGATCGTCCACCAGGAACGCCGGGTGCGCCTTGCGCGGCGGGCGGAAGTCCTCCTCCATCCCGAGATGGACCTCCAGGCCGGGGCCGCGGAACCAGACGCCGCCCCGCTTGGCCAGCTCCGGCGGCTTCGGCACCTCACGCAGGCCGAGGATCCCGGCGTAGAACGCCCTCAGCTCGGGTTCGCTGCCGGGCGGCGCGGCGAGCAGGACGTGGTGCAGGCCAGTGATCATTTCTGCGCCACCACGAAGATCCGGCGGAACGGGAACGGCGTCCCGTACGACCCTGCCGGGTAGGCCCGCGCCAGCCGTTCGGCCAGCTCGGCCGTGAACCGCGCGCGCTCGCGGTCGTCCAGCCGGTCGAGCACGGGCCGCAGCGCGGTGCCGGAGACCCAGCCGAGCACCGGGTCCTCCCCCTCCAGCACGTGCACGTACGTGGTCTCCCAGGCGTCCACCCGGCAGCCGAAGCCGCTCAGCAGGTCCAGATATTCGACCGCGTCGCCGACGGGCCTGCCCCGATCGAGGTCGCCGAGCCGGTCCACCCAGCCGGGGGACGCGCACAGCTCGCGGATGGCGGCGTGGCTCGGGGCGTCGTAGTTGCCCGGCACCTGGAAGGCCAGCCAGCCTCCGGGGCTCAGCGCGTCCACCCACCGCTCGACGACGACGCGGTGCTCGGGCACCCACTGGAGGGCGGCGTTGGAGACGATCACGTCGACCGGCCTGTCAGGGTGCCAGGTGGCCACGTCGGCGACGGCGAAGGAGACCCCGCCGCCCAGCTCCCGCGCCTTGGCGATCATGGCAGGCGAGGAGTCGAAGCCCAGCACCTCCGCCCCGGGCCAGCGCCGGCCCAGCTCGGTGGTCAGCTCGCCGCTGCCGCATCCGGCGTCCACCACATATGCCGGGCTCTCGGCCCGTACTCTGGCCACGAGATCGAAGAACGGGCGCGACCGTTCGTCGCCGTAGCGGGCGTACGTGTCAGGGTCCCACATATCTCTTGACATAGAGATAATTGATATCGAGCTATTTATCTCGATGTCAAGACAGTACACTCGGGGCCATGACGGAAGCGCAGGACGAGGTCGACCGGCTCGTCGCGGCGTGGCGGGCGGAGCGGCCCGACCTCGACGTCGAGCCGCTGCAGGTGCTCTCGCGGATCTCCCGCCTGGCCAAGCACCTCGACCGGGCCAGGCGCGCGGCGTTCGCCGAGCACGGGCTGGAGCCCTGGGAGTTCGACGTGCTCACCGCGCTGCGGCGGGCCGGACAGCCCTACGAGCTGAGCCCCGGCGCGCTGCTGCGCGCCACCCTGGTCACCTCCGGCACCATGACCAACCGCATAGACCGCCTCGCCCAGGCGGGTCTCGTACGGCGCCGCCCCGACCCCGAGGACCGCCGCGGCGTCCTGGTCTCCCTGACCGACGCCGGGCTCGCCCGCGTCGACGCCGCCTTCACCGACCTGATCAGGCGCGAGCACACGCTGCTCAGCAGTCTGGAAGCGGACCAGCAACACGCCCTGGCCGGGCTGCTGCGCACGATGCTGGCGCCCTTCGACACCTGATCGCGGGGTCAGTGCTCGGGCCGCAGCGACGAGCCGACGTACATGGCGGCGAGCATGGTGAACAGGTAGGCCTGCAGGAACTGGATGAAGATCTCGAACGCCGTCAGCACGATCGTCATGGCCACCCCGAGCACGCCCACGGCGAAACCCGGCAGGGTCGGCCGCTCGATCAGGAACCAGAACCCGACGGCGCTGAAGAACGCCAGCAGCGTGTGCCCGGCGAACATGTTCGCGAGCAGCCGCACGGCATGCGTGAACGGCGCGGTCACGAAGAAGTAGACCAGCTCCAGCGGCGCGTACAGGACGATCGCCAGGGCCCTGGGCAGCCCCGGCGGGAACATCATGCCCTTGAGGTAACGGAACACCCCGTGCCGGGTGAAGGCCACATACAGCTTGACCAGGTAGACGGCGATCGCCAGCACCCACGGGAACGACGCCCGCGCGGTCACGGGGAACTGGAGCAGCGGGACGACCGCCAGCAGGTTCCAGACCAGGATCAGCAGGAAGAGGCTGAGCAGCAGCGGCATCCAGCGGTCGGCGTCCCGGCCCAAAAACGGCCTGGCTATCTGGTCGCGCACGAACAGGTAGACGTACTCGCCCACGTTCTGCACCCCGCGCGGCACCAGCTTGGGCCGGGAGTAGGCCGCCCAGGCGAACGCGCACACCGCCAGCGCGCCGAGTACGGCGAGCAGCACCGGCTTGGTCACCCACCCCTGCCACAGCGCGGGGAACTCGAACAGGTCGTCCGGGGACGGCGCACGAAAGTCGGGGGCGGCGGCCATGCATGCTCCTTCGAGGACAACCGGGTACGGTGTACCTAGTTTTCCAGCCCGGTACGGTGTACGCAATATGGAAAACGTGTGGATGCGGCCCGAGCGGCCCGCTCGGGGGCCTCGACCCGGCTTCAGCAGGGCCCAGCTCACCGAGGCCGCGCTGCGGGTCGCCGACGCCGAAGGGCTCGACGCGATCTCGATGCGCCGCCTCGCCGCCGAGATCGGCTCCGGCACGATGTCGCTCTACCGGTACGTCTCCGGCAAGGACGATGTGATCGACCTGATGGTCGACGCCGTCTCGGCGGAGTTCCTCCCGCCTGACGTCCCCAGCGGCGACTGGCGGGCCGACCTGCGCGCCCTGGCCATCCAGGGCCGCCAGGCGATGCACCGGCACCCGTGGATGGCCCGGGTGACCGCCACCCGGCAGTCCAGCGGCCCCAACGGCGTGCGGACCTTCGAGCGCGCCCTGTCCGTGGTCGACGGGCTGGGCCTGAGCATCGACGTCATGCTCGCCCTGGTGGGGTCGGTGTTCGCCTACGTCAACGGGTACGTGGCCGCGGAGATGGGCGAGCTGGAGGCCCGGCGGCGCACCGGCCTGGACGTGCAGCAGTGGATGGCGCGCCAGGCCCCCTATCTGGAGACGCTGCTCAAGAGCGGCGACCACCCGTTGTTCGCCCGGGTGGTCGCCGAGAGCGGGCGTGAGCTCGCCGACCCGGACGAGCGCTTCGCGTACGGCCTGGACCGCCTGCTCGACGGCATCGCCGCGGCGCTCCCTGGCGGCTAGTCACCGAGGCGGTCGGCGGTCTCCAGCCATTCGGCCTCGACGGTCTCCTTCTGGGCCAGCAGGTCGCGGAGTCGCGCGTCGAGGTCGCCGAGCTTCTCGTAGTCGCCGGCCGCGCCGGCCATCTCGGCGTGCAGCTTGGCCTCCTGGCCGGCCAGCTTGTCGAGCTGCCGCTCCAGGCGGTTGAGCTCCTTGCGCAGCTCCCGCTCCTCCTTGGCCGACAGCCCCTGGGGCGCCGCGGGGGCGGACGGCTCGGGCCGGGCCTCCGGCTGGGCCGCCACCCGGGCCGTCTGCGCGGTGCCGGCGGCGCGCCGCTCCAGGTACTCGTCCACACCGCCGGGCAGGAGCGACAGCCTGCCGTCGCCGAGCAGGGCCACGCTGCGGTCGGTCACCCGCTCCAGGAAGTAGCGGTCGTGGGAGACCAGGATCAGCGTGCCGGGCCAGCCGTCGAGCAGGTCTTCGAGCTCGTTGAGCGTCTCGATGTCGAGGTCGTTGGTGGGCTCGTCGAGCAGCAGCACGTTGGGGTCGTCCATGAGCAGCCTGAGCAGCTGCAGGCGGCGCCGCTCGCCGCCCGACAGGTCGCCGACCACCTTCCACTGCGCCTCGCCCTTGAAGCCGAGGCGCTCCAGCAACTGGGAGGCGGTCCACTCCTTCTTGCCGACCTGGACGTACTTGCGGATCTCCTCGACCGTCTCCAGCACCCGCCGGGTGGGGTCGAGCTCCGCCAGCTCCTGCGACAGGTGGGCGAGGCGGACCGTCCGGCCCTCGACGACGCGGCCGGAGTCGGGGGCGACGGTGCCGGCGAGCAGGCGCAGCACCGACGACTTGCCGGAGCCGTTGACGCCGATCAGCCCGACCCGGTCGCCCGGGCCGAACTGCCACGTGCAGCGGTCGAGCACCTTCGGGCCGGCGCCGGGGCCGCCCGCGTGGAGGGTGACGTCTTCGAGGTCGTAGACGGTCTTGCCGAGCCGGGCGCTGGCGAACTTCAGCAGCTCGACGGTCTCGCGCGGCGGCGGCTCGTTCGCGATCAGCGCCTGGGCCGCGTCCACCCGGAACTTGGGCTTGGACGTGCGGGCGGGCGGGCCGCGGCGCAGCCAGGCGATCTCCTTGCGCATGAGGTTCTGGCGGCGCTCCTCGGCGGCCTGGGCGACGCGCGCCCGCTCGGCCTTGGCCAGCACGTAGGCGGCGTAACCGCCCTCGTAGCGCTCGACGCGGCCGTCGACGACCTCCCAGGTGCGGGTGGAGACGGCGTCGAGGAACCAGCGGTCGTGCGTCACCACGACCAGCGCGCTCCTGCGGCCGGACAGGTGGCCGGCCAGCCAGGCGATGGCCTCGATGTCGAGGTGGTTGGTGGGCTCGTCGAGCATGATCAGGTCGTGCTCGACGATGAGCAGCCGGGCCAGCGCGGTGCGCCTGCGCTCGCCGCCGGACAGGTCGCCCGCCTTGGAGTCGAGGTCGAGGTCGCCGATCAGGTTTCCGAGGATCTCGCGGACGCGCTGGTCGCCGGCCCATTCGTGCTCGGCCATGTCGCCCAGGACGAGGTCGCGCACGGTCATGCCGGGGTCGAGCGGGTCCTGCTGGGAGAGGAAGCCGACGCGCAGGCCGCGGGTGTGGGTGACGCGGCCGCTGTCGGGGCTCACGCCGCCCTCGATCACGCGGAGCAGGGTCGTCTTGCCGCCGCCGTTGCGGCCCACCACGCCGATGCGCTCGCCGTCCTCGATGCCGAGGGAGACGTCGGAGAGCAGCGGCTTGGGCCCGTAGGCGTGGGAGACCGACTCGAGATTGACCAGATTCATCGCATCCCCAGGGTATCGGCTCGCGACGAGCACACCACCCGGCGCGGGACGGACGTCGGGTGAGTTCGCGGGCGCGGGTCAGACGAGGGTGGCGCCCGGGGCGGGGCCTTCGGCGACGACGGCGGCGCGGGTGCCGGGGGTGGTGGCGAGCGCGCGGGCCAGCTCCGCGGCGTGCGCGGCGTCACCGGCGAGGAAGGCGCAGGTCGCGCCGGAGCCGGAGACGATCGCGCCCAGGGCTCCCGCGTCGCGACCGGCGCGCAGGGTGTCGGCCAGCGGCGGGTGGAGCGCGAGCGCGGCCGGCTCCAGGTCGTTGGCGAGGCGGCGGCCCAGCTCGGCGGCGTCGCCGTCGCGCAGCGCCGCCAGGAGCGCCGGGTCGGGCCGGGGCTCGGGGACGGGCGAGCCCTCCCTGAGGCGGTCGCACTCCTTGTAGACGTGGGCAGTGCTGAGCCCGGTGTCGGCGACCGCGAACACCCAGTGGAAGGGGCCGCCGACGGGCAGCGGGGCCAGGCGCTCGCCGCGCCCCGTGCCGAGCGCGGTGCCGCCCATCAGCGAGAACGGCACGTCGCTGCCCAGCTCGGCGCCGATCTCCATCAGCTCCTCGCGGGGCAGGCCGAGCCCCCACAGCTCGTCGCAGGCGACCAGCGCGGCGGCCGCGTCGGCGCTGCCGCCCGCCATACCGCCCGCCACCGGGATCGTCTTGTGGATGACGAGCTCGGCACCCCGATCGAGGCCCGCCCGCGCGGCCAGCGCACGGGCCGCGCGGACCGCCAGGTTGCCGTCGTGCAGCGGCACCTCGGCCGCCCAGCCGCCGGTCACCGAGACCGTGATCGAGCGGGCCTCCCTGGCCACCACCTCGTCGAAGATCGACACGGCGTGGAAGACGTTGACCAGGTCGTGGAAGCCGTCCTCCCGCAGCGGGCCGACGGAGAGCTGCACGTTCACCTTCGCGGGCACCCGTACGGTCACCGAGCTCATCAGATCTTCTGCCACTTCCGTCGCTGCGAGGGTCGAGGACACTCGATCGTATCCGCGCCCGCACACTCCGCGTACCGGACGCGATGCGCGCACCGACGGGACGGCGCTCAGCCGGCGACCGCCACGGCGTCCACCTCGAACAGCATGTCGGGCAGGGCGAGCGCGGCCACTCCGATCAGCGACTGCGTGGGCGGCAGCTCACCCCAGATCTCCCGTACGGTCTCCAAGAGGATGTCGAGCTTGCCCGCGTCGTGGCCGACGATGTACGTCCGGATCTGGACGACGTGGCCGTAGTCCGAGCCGGCCGCGGCGAGCGCGGTGCCGAGGTTCGCGAACGACTGCCTGACCTGCTCGGCGAAGTCGCCGGAGGTGACGTGGCCGTCGGGCCCGGAGGCGTACTGGCCGGCGATGAGGACGAGGTCCCCGGAGGCTCGTGCGATGTGGCTGTAACCGAAACCGGTGGGGTCGTGCAGCGTGCCGGGGTTGATGATGGTGGGTTTCATGATCGTGTTCCTTTCTGGATGTGCCGCGTCCGATTGACGCCGACGATGAGCGCGGCGGCCAGGGCCAGCCCTGAGGCCACCCACAGGACACCGGCGACGGCGACCCCGTCAGCGGTGAACCCGCCGAGCACGGCGCCGAAGGCGATGGACAGGTTGAAGGCCGCCACGAACAGCGACGACGCCGATTCGGTCATCTCGGGCGCGGCCTTGAGCATCCAGGTCTGCAGTGTCACCGACACCCCGCCGTAGGCCAGTCCCCAGACGACGAGCAGGACGGTGCCCGCGAACGGGCCCCCGGTCAGCGCGAACAGAGCAGTGGCCGCGGACAGGACGGCGGCGATCAGGACGAGCGTGCCGCGCAGGTGCGCGCGCACCCGGTGGCCGGCGAGGAAGTTGCCGACGACGCCCGCCAGCCCGTACGCCATCAGCAACGCGCCGATCCACCCGTCGTCGATCCCGGCGAGGTCGTGCAGCAGGGGGCGGGCGAAGGTGTAGGCGGCGAAGTGCCCGGTGATCAGCAGGGCGGTGACGATCACGCCGATCCGCACACCCGTGTTCGCGCGCAGCAGGGCGGGCAGGTCGGGCAGGCCGATCGTGCGCTGCGCCGGCAGGCGAGGCACCAGAAGCAGCAGAGCGGCCAGCGCCGCCAGCCCCAGGATCGCGACGCCGGCGAAGCCGCCGCGCCAGCCGGTCAGCTCACCGATCAGCGTCCCGGCCGGGACGCCGAGCACGGACGCGGTGGAGACGCCACCGAAGATCACGGCGGTCGCGGCGGCGACCTGTCCGGGCGGCACCAAGCGGACCGCGAGCCCGCCCGCGATGGCCCAGAAGCCTCCGACGCTCACCCCGACAGCGAGCCGTGCCACCAGCACGACGGCGAAGTGCGGGGCGAGTGCGCAGACCAGGTTCGCCACCGCCATGAGCCCGATCAGCCCGGCCAGCATGACCTTCCGGTCCACCGTTCCGGCCCGCGCCGTGAGCAGCAGGGCGGCCAGTCCGGCGACGAGCCCGGGGACGGTGACCATCAGCCCTGCCGTGCCCGGCGAGACGTCCAGTGCCTCGCCGATCGGTGTGAGCAGGCCCACGGGAAGCAGCTCCGAGGTCATCAACACGAAGATCCCCAGCGTCACCGCCGAAACCGCTGACCACCCTTGCACCTTTTCCTTTATCTGGATAGGAAACATCTAGGATTTTCTCCAAAGAAAGCCGCTTCCGGGAGAGGAGCCCTCCGCCCTTTCACGAGCGCGGATTCAAGCTCGCCGGCTTCGCAGCCCCTGGCGGGTCTCGTTCGGCACGCCGGGGAACCGCGACTCGACCGTGGCCTTCACATCGGCGAGAGTCCGCGCGGCCAGCTCCGCCCGCCAGAGCAGCTCCGCCTTCCGCATGACCTGGGAGATCACACAGGTTTCCCGGTAGTCGATCCCCGGCTCGCCGTCCGGGGCGTCGCGCAGGATCTGGGCACACTGGAACGCGTCCTCCGGCCCCTCGATCGCCACCACCACGTCCAGCACAGTGATCTTCCGAGGGTCACGGGCGAGCTGGAACCCGCCACGCGGGCCCGAGACCGACGACACGATCCCCGCCCTCGCCAGCGCCTGCAACTGCTTGTTGAGGTACGCCGGAGGCAGCTTGAAGTAGTCGGCCAGGACAGCGGCCGGGACGGGGCGGCCGTCCTCGATCCACGTCAGGTTGAGGCACGTGTGCAGCGCCCACTCCACGCCCTCGCCCATCTTCATAATCCTGGATATTATGTGTCCAGGATCGCTGCCGCAACTTGAAACCAGATAGCCGCGACGACCGCCCGCCGTGAATCCTGGGGTGGAGGCCGGTCGCCGCCCGATCTGATCGACGGCGACTTCATGGAAGGAATGCGTCGTGGGTGGAGTGACGGTCATCGAGGTGCCGCAGTGGCGTGGGTCCGGGGCGGCGACGGCGGAGCGCCTGGTGGAAGGGGCCCGACTGCTGGGCGAGATGGTGCCGGCGGACAGGCGGGTGCGGGTCGAGGCGGACGACGACCTCGTGGTGACCGCGTCGCGCGTGCGGAAAGCGCTGTCGGCGGTAGGCGACGGTCTCGTGGTGACCGCGTCGCGGGCGCGGGAGGCGCCGGCGGGGAGCGGCGGCGGTTTCGTGGTGACCGTGGGCGGCGACTGCGGGGTGGAGCTGGAGCCGGTGGCGGCGGCGCGGCGCGCGTACGGAGATCGGCTGGTCGTGGTCTGGTTCGACGCGCACGGGGATCTGAACACTCCTGAGTCCTCGCCTTCGGGGGCGTTCCACGGGATGGTGCTGCGGGCGCTGGTGGACGAGGGGCCGCGAGGGCTGACCGCCGATCCCGGCGTCGATCCCCGGCGGGTGGTGCTGGCCGGGGTGCGGGAGCTCGACCCCGGCGAGGCCGCGTTCGTGGCCGAGGCCGGGGTCGGGCACGTGAGGACCGCCGACCCGGACGCGCTCGTGCAGGCGGTGACGGCCGCGGGTCCGCCAGGCGTCGGCTCCCCTGGCCGGTTCCCCTCGTCCGGTCCGCGGGACGAGGGGAACGTGCACGCGCACGGAACGACCGGCCCGCTCCCGGCAGGCTCCCGCGCGCACGACATGAATGCGGAGAAGGACCGCGACCCGGTGGTTTACGTGCACGTGGACCTCGATGTGCTGGAGCCGGAGGTGTTCGGGAGCGTGGGAAGCCCGGTGCCGGGCGGGTTCCTGCCGGAGGAACTCGTGCGCATGGTGACGGCTCTGGGCGAGCGGTTCGAGGTGGCCGGGCTCGGGATCACCGAGTATGAGCCCGGCCGGCCCGAGGATCGGGAGGTGCTGGCGCCCGTGGTGAAGGCGCTGGTCGAGGCGTGTGCCGGTCAGCCCGGACGCACCGCTCCACGGTAGACCGACCCGAAGTAGGGCGAGCGGAGGAAGCGGACGACCTTGACCACGTCGCCGGTCTTGGGGGCGTGGACCATGAGACCCGCCCGGAGGTAGAGACCGACGTGGGAGGGGTCACCCGTCCCGCCGCCGAAGAAGACCAGGTCGCCCGAGCGGAGCCGGGACAGGGGGACGCGACGCCCCTGCCGGAACTGGGTGCCGGTGTAGTGACCGAGCCGGACCCCGGCCCTTCCCCACGCGTACATGGTCAGGCCGCTGCAGTCGAAGCCGACGGTGGCGGCTCCCCTGCCGATGCCCCTGGTGGGGCCGGAGCGGGACCCGCCGCCCCAGGAGAACGGGGTGCCGACCCGCGCCAGGGCGGCGGCCGCCGCGACCTCGCCCTTGAGGCGCCTGGTGACTGTGTCCGGCTTGGAGCCGGTGTCCGGTCTGGTGGCCCTGTCCGGCTTCGTGGCGCGCCCCGCCTCGCCCAAGCCGCTCACCTCGGGCAGAGAGAGATGGCACAGGGACGGGTGGTCGAAGAAGCCGCTGCCCGGCGCGGGACACAGAGCGGTGGCGTGGGCGGGGACGGGCACGGAGACGAGCCCACCGGCGAGAGCGAGCCCCATCAGGCGGGTACGTGACTTCATGGTCGGCCTCCTCGTGATCAGGGGAGGCCAGGATCATCCGCACGGCATGCCCGCCAACGGGCCGAACGGGGTTCTGGGGAAAAGGAGGGTTATCCACAGCCGGGAGGGATGACAGCCCACACGACCCGCTCCCCCGCGTTGGTCAGCTCCGTCCCCCAACATCCGTGAGTGATGGAGTCCACCACCCACAGGCCCCTGCCGCACTGCTCCGAAAGCTCTGGCGTGCGCGGCATGGGGATGGTGGGAGCGCCGCCCGGATCCGTGACGGCCAGACGCCAGTAGCGTCGTACGCCCTTCAGGGTGAGCTCCAGACCCATCCGCACCCATGGGGCGGCGGGGACATGGAGGACGGCGTTGGTCACCAGCTCGGAGGCGATCAGAGCCAGATCGTCCAAAGCAGGATGACCCGGTCCCATCCACTCCTGGAGTTCCTTCCGGGCCAGCCCGGGGAGTCGGTGCGGCGCGGGGAAATCTCTCCGCGTCCAGATTTTGACGCCCGAGTACGGCAGCTCTTTCACGGTCACGCGCATGGTCACCTCGGAATCACGGGCGTACATCTCTCGCTCGAAGCTGTACGCACCCGGCTGCGGGTCCACGTCCTTGGGACGAGGTGGATCCCTCACAGCATGGATTCCATACCGGTGGCGCGCCGCTCTAATCAGCCGTACCGTTCCTTACAGTAAGTAGGCCACTCCACTAAGTGACCATTCCTCGCGAAAGGACGCGATATGGCGCAAGACAGAGAGGCGTGGCAGGAGTTCGCCAGGTTGCAGCGCCAATACCGGATGGAACAAGGGCTGAGCCAGGAGCGTCTCGCGGAGAAGGTGGCCTACAGCGAGAGCGCGGTGGGGCACGTCGAACGTCTCATGCGCAAGCCGACCGAGCACTACACCCGCGAGATAGAGAAGGCCCTGGGGCTTGACGGGCAGCTCATGCGACTGGTGCCGCCGATCCACGGCAACATGATGGGGCCGAGATGGTTCCGGGAATGGCCCAAAGTCGAAGCGCTCGCGCACACCATCCGGATTTGGGAGCCAATGCTCGTCCCTGGCCTACTCCAGACGGAGAGCTACGCCAGACAGGTGTTTCTCGGGGAACCAGGGGCCATCGAGGAGGAAGCCCAGAAGGCCATCCGCTTCCGCTTGCACAGGCAGGCTGTATTCGCACAGTCCCGTCCTCCTCTGTACTCAGCCTTGATCGACGAGAGCGTCCTTCATCGCCCCGTAGGCGGGAGGGAGGTGATGCGAGAGCAGTTGGGCAAGATTCTCGAGGTGCTTAATCCTCCGTACATCACGGTAAGGATCGTGCCTCTCGCAGCGGGGCTCACGATTGGCTGCCTCGGCGCCTTCGAAGTAGCCACCCTCCAGGAAGGAGGACCGGATCACGCCTACCTGGAGAGCGCGGAGGAGGGGCGAGTAACGAATCGCGCGACAACAGCACAAACGCTTATGGTGCGGTGGGAAGCCCTCTCCAGCATGGCGAACCCCGTGGACAAAAGTCGGGAAACGATTCGGGAGGTGATGTTGAGTTATGGCTGACGCAGGTGGTCTGGCAGTGGGTGTGTGGACCAAAGCCAAGGCATCCGGGGGAAACGGCGGGAGCTGTGTCGAGGTGATGCGGCGACCCGATGACAGCGTCCTGCTCCGGGACACCAAGGACCAGGGCAAGGGACCCGTGCTGGCCTTCGGGCCGGACGAGTGGCGGGCTTTCCTGGACGGGGTGTCCAAGGGGGAGTTCGACCTCCCCTGAGCCGATCAGGGCTTGTGTTCCGCGATGCGGGCGAAGGCGTGGATGTCCAGTTGCTCGCCCCGTACCGAGGGGTCCACCCCCGCCGCCCGCAGCGCCTGCTCGGCCGCCGCCGGGCTGCCCGCCCAGCCCGCGAGAGCGGCGCGGAGGGTCTTGCGGCGCTGGGCGAAGGCGGCGTCGATCACCGCGAACACCTCCTCGCGCGTGGCCGTCGTCGGCGGCGGGTCGCGGCGCACCAGCGAGACGAGGCCGGAGTCGACGTTCGGCACCGGCCAGAAGACCGTGCGGCCGACGGGACCGGCTCTGCGTACGTCGGCGTACCAGGCGGCCTTGACCGACGGGATCCCGTACACCTTGGAGCCGGGCGCGGCGGCGAGCCGGTCGGCGACCTCGGCCTGGACCATGACGAGGCCCCTCCGCAGCGAGGGCAGCACCTCCAGCAGGTGGAGCACCACCGGCACCGCCACGTTGTAGGGCAGGTTGGCCACCAGCGCCGTGGGGGTGTGGCCGGACAGGTCGTCAGGCGTGACCTTCATGGCGTCGGCCTGGATCACCGTGAGCTTGTCGGCGAGGCCCCGCTCGGCGACCGTCTTCGGCAACTGCGCCGCCAGCACCGGGTCGATCTCGACGGCCACCACGTGACGGGTCTCCGGCAGCAACGCCAGCGTGAGGGAACCGAGGCCGGGACCCACCTCGATGACCACATCGTCCGAGGTCACCCCCGCCACGCGGACGATGCGCCGGACGGTGCCGGCGTCGATCACGAAGTTCTGGCCTAGCTTTTTGGTGGGTCGCAGATCTAGCTTGTTCGCCAAAATACGTATTTCTGCTGGGCCCAGGAGCCTCATCATCCAATAAGTGTCGCGCATCGAAGAACCTGCGATGGCGCACGGGGGCCGGGTGAGGGGAGGATGGGTGGAACAGGAAGGGACATCCCTCATGGAGCCAACGGGCGCCGCCCCGCTTCGCCCGACGGACTTACGGGAGATCGGGCCGTACCGCATGCTCGGGCGGCTGGGTGAAGGCGGCATGGGGACTGTCTTCCTCGCCCGCGCGCCGACGGGGCGGTTCGTCGCGGTCAAGGTGGTGAAGGCCGAGTTCGCCAACCAGGAGGGGTTCGCGGCCCGCTTCCACGCCGAGGTGGAGAACGCCCGGCGGGTGGCGTCGTTCTGCACGGCGCAGGTGCTCGACAACGGCAACACCGGCGACGGCCGGCCCTACATGGTCACCGAGTACATCGCCGGCACGCCCATGTCCGACCAGATCTCCACCTACGGGGCCCTGGATCCCGGGCCGCTGCACGGCGTGGCGCTGGGCGTGGCGGCGGCGCTGGCGGCGATCCACGTGGCCGGGCTGGTCCACCGCGACCTCAAGCCGGCCAACGTGATCCTCTCGCTGTCGGGGCCGCGGGTGATCGACTTCGGCATCGCCAGGGCGCTCGACAGGGAGACGGGGTTCACCATGTCCGGGGAGCTGCTGGGCAGCCCCGGGTGGTGGGCTCCCGAGCAGGTACGGGGACACACCGTCACTCCGGCGGCCGACATCTTCGCCTGGGGCTGCCTGGTGGCCTACGCGGGCAACGGGCGGCACCCGTTCGGCCGGGGCGACCCCATCACGCTCGCCACCCGCGTGCTGCACAGCCAGCCTGACCTGGGTGCGCTGCCCGCGCCGCTCAACGAGCTGGTGCGGCGGGCCACGGCGATGGAGCCGGAGCAGCGGCCCACGGCTCAGGAGCTGCTCATCGCGCTGGTCGGCGGGAGCGCGCCCGCACCGGCGGCGACGGCGAACCCGCCGACCCTGGTGGCGACCGACCTGATGGCGGAGTGGGAGCCGCCCAGGAACGTGGTCGACGAACCGGACATCACCGCGACCTTCACGACGCCCCCGCCCAGTGACACCATGGTGGATCGGGACCCTTCGGGGAAGCGGCCCGCGGGACTCATCCCGTCCCGCGGCCAGGAGGGTCCCCCTTCACAGGACTCCTCACCGCCGGTGGCCCTCCCGAGCGGCTCCTTACCCGGCGGCGCGGCCGTACCGGGTGGAGGGCTGTTACCCACCGGTGCGGGCGAGCGCCCTCCGACGCCGGCAGAGCACCACGCTCCCCCACGCGACGAGGTGCATGCGCCCGCCCGCGAGCAGACCACGCAGCGCAGCCCCGCGCCGTCTCAAGGGGCAGGCGCCCCAGGCGATCCGTACGCGACCACGACGGACGCCCCTCCCGAACAGCAGGACCATGCGGGCGAGCCGGTTTCCGTGACCGAGCTGGGCAGGCGGGAGGAGCTGGCCGCGCGGGAGGAGCTGGCCCGCTGGCAGTCTGCCGCGCTTCCCCAGACGATCCCGCCGCCCGGCGGCGAACCGACCGACCCCGGCTACCAGCGTCCCCGCAGCACCCGATGGCTGATCGCCGCCGCCGCCGCGCTGCTGGCGATCACCGTCACCGGAGCCGTGCTCATCGTCACGTCGGGCCGCGACACCCCGGCCGGCACCACCGCGACCGGCTCCCCCGCCGCCGCCACCGCACAGCCCAACGACGTCGGGCGGCGGTTCCCGCTCGGCCCGGCGTTCGACGACCCGATGGTGATCGTGCCGGAGGCGCCGCGGTGCGGGCTGCGGGAGTACGAGGGCAGGACGCAGACCCAGGGCCAGCTGTGCGTGGTGCGCTGGGTGATGCTGAACCCGGGCGGCCGGCTGTGGGAGATCGGCGATCCCGTGGTGACCCTGCGCGACGACCGGGGCGGCCGCCACGACCCGATCGACGACGGTGCGGCGCCGGCGGCCATCGCGCCGGGCGACCGGATCGACGGGGTGCTCGTGTTCGACCTGCCGCCGTACCGCAAGCCGGTGGAGCTGTCGGCGACGATGCTGAAGGACGGCGAGCAGATCGAGGTCAAACTGTGAAGATCCGCGCGATTCTGCTGGCGGTGCTGCTGGGTGTGTCAGGGCAGGGGGTCACACACGTGACAGGCACGGCCTGCGCCGGGGTGAGCGACTTCGACGGCGACGGGGTGGACGACGTCGCCGTGGGCGACCCCTTCGCCGAGGGCCAGAAGGGCGCGGTGCACGTGCTCTCCGGCGATACCTCCATCCCGGTGACCGTGCAGGGGCTGGCGGAGGGTGACGCGTTCGGCTGGTCGGTGCGGCTGGCGAAGGTGAACGCCGACGAGTGCGCCGACCTGGTCGTGGGCGCCCCGTACACGGATGTGGACGGCAACGCCGACGCGGGCACCGCGTACGTGATCTACGGCGGCGGCGCGCTCGAGCCGCGGCGGCTGGTGGCGGCGGAGCCGCAGCGCGGCGCCCGGCTGGGCTGGTCGCTGGCGGCGCGTGGCGACCTCGTGGTGATCGGGGCGCCGTACGAGGACGACGGCGACCTGGCGGACGCCGGGGCGATCTACGCGCTCAAGGGCGGCGGCGCGTTGCGGCGGGTCACGCAGGCGACGGTCGAGGTGCGGGGCAACAGCGAGGTGGGTGACCAGTTCGGCTACTCGCTGGCCATGGGGCCCGGCAACGGCGTGGTGGTCGGCGTGCCGTACGAGAACGACGACGGTCAGGGCCAGCAGGTGGATTCCGGCAAGGTGGACTCGGGTTCCGTGGTGGTCATCCAGGACGTGCTGGCGGAGAAGATCGTCAGCACCAAGCTGGACTCGCCCACGGACAAGGCGGGCGACAAGTACGGGTACGCGGTGGCCTGGGTCGACGGCGCGGGGCCGGCCGTGGGCGCCCCGGGTGCCGGGTACGTGCAGCTCTACGACGAGAAGCTGGCCCCGAAGGCCCGGGTGCGGCAGGAGGGGAAGGAGGCGTTCGGGTTCTCGCTGGCCGCCTCGGCCGACGGCAGGCTGGCCATCGGCGCCCCGTACGGCGGCGGCGTCCGGGTGGTCACGGCCGCGGACGGCAAGGACGACAGGCGGCTGCCGCCCGCGGACGGGCTGTTCGGCTGGTCGCTGGCGTTCAGCGGCAACAAGCTGTTCGTCGGGCAGCCGGACGCGGCCCCGTACGGGAAGGTCACCGTCGCGGCGCGCAACTCCGACGAGCTGCGGGCCGTGCAGCCGCCGAAGGGCGCCGACTTCGGGGTCTCGCTCGGCTAGCCGAACAGGTGGGCTCCGCAGTTCGGCCACTGCTCCTGCCACCGGCCGGCGACCCGCTGGTAGAGGAGCTGCGCCCGGTACGTCTGCTCCTCGGGCGGCCAGGCGTGCGGCATGCCGGTGCCGCCGACGAGCTGCCACATCGGCAGGCTGAACTGGTAGAGCCCGTAGTAGGGGCCGCTGGGGTTGTAGGCGGTGGGGTCGCCGCCGGACTCGCACATGGCCAGCGCGTCCCAGTCGAGCCGCATGACCTCGTCCCCGACGGGCTCGGTGCGGGGCGGCAGCACGGTGATGACCGAGCCTTCGCCGGGGAAGGCGCGCAGCGGCGGCCGGATCAGCGAGCCGGGCTCGTAGGAGATCCCGGCGCGTTTGAGCACCTGCCTGACGGTCCTGCCGGTGGTGGTCACGTCGCGGCGGGTGCCGTTGGCGACGATGTGCACGGTCCGCCGGGTGTAGATGATCAGCGCCATGCCCGACAGCGGCACCGGCTCGTACCTGGGCGCCGACATCCTCCCCCGCAGCGCGGCCATGTCCAGCTCGGCCAGCGCGTCGCGCACGGTGGTTGCGGTGACCAGGCGGCGGCTGGTGCGGCCGTCGACGGTCAGCGTGATGGGCCTGGCGTGGCGGACCTCGACGCGCACCCCGTCGGCCAGCGGCGCCCGCGCGCCGGGCCGTACCAGGTCGCCGTCGCCGAAGGGCACGTCATGGTCGGCGAGCAGCTCGTGGACGGAGTCGGCGAAGCTGCGCACCTCTTGCCGCCGACCGTCGACGATCAGCACCACGTCCTTGGCCATGCCGCCGAGGACCGCGATGGCGCCGGTGGCGAGCAGGCCCGCCAGGCACGCCAGGGGCGTCCACGGCGAGCGCCACGGGATCCGGGGGCGCGGGGCACGTCTCTTTCCTCGCACGGGGGACCTCCGGTACGTCTCCTGAGGCGCCCGACAGTAGTGGCGGCCGCCACGCCGCCATCACCGCTTCACCGGAACATGGTCACCACTCGCCGAAAACGGTGACTCCGTTGTCGCTGATGGCCTCGCACAACCGGTCAGGATGGACGTTCTTGACCTCGGCGAGGCAGCGCAGCGTGATCGGGACGAGGTAGGGGGCGTTGGGCTTGCCGCGGTGCGGCACCGGCGGCAGGTAGGGCGCGTCGGTCTCGACCAGCATCAGCTCGGCGGGCGCGACCCGGGCGGCCTCCCGCAGCGCGTCGTTCTTCTTGTACGTGACAGGCCCGGAAAATGACATGAAATATCCGGCGTCGGTGCATTTCTTGGCCATCTCGGCGTCGCCGGAGAAGCTGTGGAACACCACCACCGGCGGCGCCCCCTCGGCCGCCAGCACCTTCAGCACGTCGTCGTGCGCCTCCCGGTCATGGATGACCAGCGCCTTTTCCGTACGCTTGGCGATCTCGATGTGCGCGCGGAAACTGGCGTGCTGGTCGTCCCTGGACGCCCAGTCGCGGAAGTAGTCGAGCCCGGTCTCGCCGACGGCGCGCACCTCCGGCCGCCCCGCCAGCTCCTCGATCTCGGCCAGGACCTCGGGGGTGGCCGCGTGCGACTCGTTGGGATGGACCGCCACGCCGGCGTGGACGTCGGCGTGGGCGGCCGCCACCTCCGCGTTCCACCGCGAGGACGGCAGGTCGTAGCCGATCGTCACCAGCCGGGTGACGCCCACCGCGCGGGCGTCGTCGAGGATGCCGCGCACGGTGGCCGAGGCCGCCTGCGCGGCCTGGGCCACCGGGTCGCCCGAGGACGCCTGCCGGTCGCCCACCATGATGTCGAGATGGCAGTGGCTGTCGAAGACCGGCGCGGACAGCGGCTCCGGCGGGGCGGGCGGCTTGGTCACGGGATCAGCCTTCCAGCCTGGCCAGCTCTTCGTCGACGACCTTCGGGTCGAGCTTCTTGAACAGCGGCACGGGCGGCGCCAGCGGGATGCCCGGCTTGATCGGCCGGTGCTCCCAGCGGGCCGCGCCGTCGTACTCGCCCGTGATCACGGGGTAGGCGGCGCCGCCGTCTTCGTCGACCTCGCGGATCTCCGGCATGCCGGACCAGACGCCCTCGCCGCCGAGCATCGCGTGGACCTTGTTGGACGAGCCGGGCAGGAACGGCGTCAGCATCGTCTTGGCGTCGTCGACCACCTGGAGGGCGACGTGCAGGATGGACTTCTGCCGCTCCGGGTCGCCCTTGAGCTTCCACGGCTCCTGCTCGGCGAGATAGCGGTTGGCGTCGCGGACCACGTCGAGCGCCTCGGTGATGGCGTTCTTGAACCGGGAGCGGGCCAGCTCGGCGCCGACCGGGCCGAAGGTGTTGCGCGAGCGCTCCAGCAGCGCCCGGTCGGCGTCGGTCAGGTCGCCGGCCTCCGGGATCACGCCGAAGTTCTTGGCCGCCATGGAGATCGACCGGTTGACGAGGTTGCCCCACGCGGCGACCAGCTCGCCGTTGTTGCGGTTGACGAACTCCTGCCAGGTGAAGTCGGTGTCCTGGTTCTCAGGACCGGCGACGGCGATGTAGTAGCGCAGCGCGTCGGCGTCGTAGCGGGCCAGGAAGTCGCGGACGTAGATGACGACCTGCCGGGAGGAGGAGAACTTCTTGCCCTCCATGGTCAGGAACTCGCTGGAGACCACCTCGGAGGGCACGTCGAGCGCGCCGAGCGAGCCCGGCGTGCCGCCCCTGTCGCCCTGCCCGCTGTAGCCGAACAGCATCGCCGGCCAGATCTCGGCGTGGAAGACGATGTTGTCCTTGCCCATGAAGTAGTAGCCCCGGGCGTCGGGATTCTGCCACCACTGGCGCCAGGCCTCGGGGTCGCCGGAGCGCCTGGCCCACTCGATGGACGCCGACAGGTAGCCGATCACCGCGTCGAACCACACGTACAGCCGCTTGTTGGGCTGGTCGCGCCAGCCGTCGAGCGGGATCGGCACGCCCCAGTCGAGGTCGCGGCTGATCGCCCGGGGCTGCAGGTCGCCGAGCAGGTTGAGGGCGAACTTGAGCACGTTGGGCCGCCACTCGCCCTGCTTGGAGCGCAGGTAGGTGCCGAGCACCTCGGCGAAGGCGGGCAGGTCGAGCATGAAGTGCTCGGTCTCGGTGAAGACCGGCGTCTCGCCGTTGATGCGGCTCACCGGGTTGATCAGCTGGATCGGGTCGAGCTGGTTGCCGCAGTTGTCGCACTGGTCGCCGCGCGCGCCGTCGTAGCCGCAGAGGGGGCAGGTGCCCTCGATGTAGCGGTCGGGGAGCGTGCGCCCGGTCGACGGGGAGATGGCGCCCATCGTGGTCTTGGGGAAGATGTAGCCGTTGGCGTGGAGACCCTTGAAGATCTCCTGCGTGACGGCGTAGTGGTTGCGCGTGGTCGTGCGCGTGAACAGGTCGTAGGACAGCCCCAGCCCGGTGAGGTCCTCGGCGATCACCCGGTTGTAACGGTCGGCCAGCTCCCTGGCCGTGACGCCTTCCTTGTCGGCCTGCACCTGGATAGGAGTGCCGTGCTCGTCGGTGCCGGAGACCATCAGCACCTTGTTGCCCGCCATCCGCTGGTAGCGGCTGAAGATGTCGGAAGGCACGCCGAACCCGGAGACGTGCCCGATGTGGCGGGGGCCGTTAGCGTACGGCCACGCGACGGCGGTCAGAATGTGCTGGGACATGGTCCAAGCCTACGGGCCGCCGCCGCGCGTCTCGAACCGAACCGCTACACCTGGGGCGTGGCCGCGGCGCTCTCCTCGCGCGAGAGGGCCTCGGCCGCCTCCTCGGCGGCGCGGGCCGCCACGTCGACGGAGGACTCGCGGGTGCGGCGGATGCCGAGGATGCTGACGAACAGCGACGCGAAGATCGTCTGGAAGCTCATGATGAGGGCGGTGGCCGCCGGGACCACGATGCGCAGCGACTCGCGCGGGTCGAGCGCGCCCCAGCTGCGCACCTGCCAGTGGACCAGCGACATGACCAGTCCGACGAGGCCGGCCAGCGCGAGCAGGCCGCCCAGGACCAGGCCGCGCTCCAGCGTCACCATGCTGATCAGCTTGCGCACCCGCCGCGACTCGGGCAGGAATCCCTCCTCGGCCGCGTACACCTTGGTGAACAGCGCGAACAGCGCCGACTGGAAGCCGATCACCATCGCGGCCGACGCGCCGACGAGCGTGTCGACGTCGAACGCCAGCTGGCCGATCTTGACCGGCCCGAACGTCAGCGCGGTGCCGGCCACCAGGCCGATCATCATCAGCGCGATGCCGGGATAGAAGAACAGCCACTTGGGGCTGTAGAGGAGCAGGAAGCGCAGGTGGCGCCAGCCGTCGCGCCAGGAGCGCAGGTGGGGCGGGCGGGAGCGGCCGTCGGGCGAGAGCGTGGTGGGCACCTCGCGCACGTCGTAGCCGGCCAGGGTGGAGCGCACGACCATCTCGCTGGCGAACTCCATGCCACCGGTCTGGAGGCCCAGGTTGAGGATGGAGTCGCGGCGGAAGCCGCGCAGCCCGCAGTGGAAGTCGGCGATCTTCGACGGGAAGAACAGCCGCCCGACGAACGACAGCACCGGGTTGCCGAGGTAACGGTGGAGCGGGGGCATGGCGCCCGGCGCGATGCCGCCCTTGAACCGGTTGCCCATCACCAGGTCGGCGCCGTCGCGCAACTGCTCCACGAACGGCATCAGGGCGCCGAAGTCGTAGGAGTCGTCGGCGTCGCCCATGATCACGTACTTGCCGCGCGCGGCCCGGATGCCGCCCATGAGCGCGTTGCCGTAGCCCTTCGCGTCAACGTGGACCACACGCGCGCCGGCGTCGCGAGCGAGCTGCTGCGAGCCGTCGGTGCTGCCGTTGTCGGCGATCAGCACCTCGCCCTCGATGCCGTGCTCTTCCATGCACGCAAGAGCCTTGCGCACGCAGACTTCCACGGTCTCGGCCTCGTTGAGGCAGGGCATGACCACCGTCAGTTCCACGTCTCAACCCTTCAGTTACGGCTCTTCACAGCCCACCATCATGCCGTGTGCCCGGCAATGGTCGCGGCATGTCATCCAAACGACTGGCATTCTTTACAGCATGGTGAGCGTCGCGGAGGGCACTTCTGTGGACCACTCCGCCCCTGGCCGGATGGCGCGCGTGCTCTCGTTTCCGCGCCGTCATCGGGTGTTCGCAGCAGCTTTCGCCGCGGGTGCGCTGCTGCGGGTCTTCACCATGCTCGGCTACGGGCCCGCCATGTGGTTCAACGATTCGTACGAGTATGTGTCGGTAGCTCTGCACCCGAGGCCGCACCCGATCCGGCCCGACGGCTACGGGTTCTGGCTGATCCTGCTCAAGCCTTTTCACAGCTTCGCCCTGGTGACCTTTACCCAGCACCTGATGGGGCTGGCCACGGCGGTGCTGATCTACGCGCTGCTGCGCCGGAAGTTCGCGCTGCCCAAGTGGGGGGCGACGCTGGCCGCCGCGCCGGTGCTGTTCGACGCCTACCAGATCCAGCTCGAGCAGCTGATCATGTCGGACACGCAGTTCACGCTGCTGGTGGTGGCGGTGATCACGCTGGTGCTGTGGCACCGGCGGATGTCGTGGCGGATGGGCGCCGTGGTCGGCCTGCTGCTGGCGCTGACCTGGCTGACCCGCTCGATCGGCCTGCCGATCCTCGTGCTCGTGCTGGCCTACCTGCTCGTCAAGCGCACCGGGTGGAAGCCGATCGTGGCGGTCCTGACCACCTGCGCCATCCCGGTGGCGGCCTACATGGGCTGGTTCGCGTCCGCGTACGGCAAGTTCGCGATGACCAACAGCGACGGGCTCATCCTCTACATGCGCACGGCGATCTTCGCCGACTGCGAGAAGATGAGCATCGACCCCTACAAGGAGGTCGAGCTGGTCCTGCTGTGCATCAACGACCCCGTCAGCGAGCGCAAGGACTACGCGCAGTGGTATTTGTGGGGTCAGGGCAGCGGCGACGGCGAGGGCACCGGCGAGGTGCTCCACCGCTGGGGCAGCGTCAAGTTCACCGACATCACCAACGAGGCGGCCAGCGCGTTCGCGATGCGCGCGATCACCTCCCAGCCGGGCGACTACCTGCAGGTGGTGCTCCGCGACTTCCTGCGCAGCTTCCACTGGACCCGGCCGCGCTTCCCCGACGCGGCGACCTACAACATGTACGAGTTCAAGCCGTACTACGAGCTCGACAGCACCGGAAACCCGAAGCGCCTGCCCAACTGGCCGTCCTACCAGGGCCGCACCGACACCGACGCGTTCGCCTACGAGCAGGGGCCGCCGGAGACGCGGATCGTCTCGCCCTGGGCGGAGATCATGAGCGGCTACCAGAAGGTGTTCTACCTGCGGGGCATCGTGCTGGGCGGCATCATGCTGATCGGCCTCTACGGCATCGCGGTGCGCTGGCGCAAGCTGGGCGGGCCGGTGGTCCTGCCCTGGCTGGGCGCGTTCGGGCTGCTGCTCGCGCCGGCCGCGACGGCCGAGTTCGACTACCGGTACGTGCTGCCCGCCGTGCCGCTGGCGTGCATCGCGGCGGCCATCACGCTGCGCCACGGCGTCACTTGGGTGCGGGGGTCACCCAGGAGGTCATCAGCATCCGGTCCCACCACTCCGCCCGGGTCAGGGTCTCAGCCGACAACACCGGGTGAAGCCACCAGAAGTTGATCAGCACGATCAGCGCGAAGGCCCCCACGACCGCCGCCCCGGCGGCCCTCCTCGGCGGCGGCGCGTCGGTCTTCCCGAGCAGGAGCCCGGCCATGAGCGTGACGGCCAGCACCATGAACGGCACCAGGGGGATCATGTAGAACAGGTACATGGTCCGGTTCTGCGCGATCGCGTAGGAGAACCAGGGCAGCCAGCCCGCCGCGTAGGTCAGCAGCACCGCCCCGGCCCGCCAGTCGCGCCCGGTGACATACCAGGCGACGCAGCCCAGCAGGGCGAGCACGGCCCCGTACCAGAGGGCGGGGGTGCCGACCCCGATCACGGCCTGCGAGCAGGCGTCGCCCCCGCACGCGGAGGGCGGCAGGCCGGTCGGGTAGTGGAACGACACGGGCCTGAAGAGCACCGGCCAGGTCCACGGCTCCGACATGTAGGGATGGTGGAGGTCCAGCCCGCTGTGGTAGCCGAGCACCTGGAAGTGATACTTCAGCCACGACCGGGCCGAGTCGACGACGAAGAAGAGCGGCCCGGACGAGGTGGCCTGGTCCCAGCCGCGCCCCCAGCCGGCGTCGGTGACGAACCAGCCGGTCCACGACAGCGCGTACGCGAACGCGGGCACGACGGCGAACGCGGCCGCCGCCGGCGGCAGGTCGTGCGAGAACGCCCCCCGGTACGGTTCGCGCAGCCCGATGGCACGCCTGGCCCCCATGTCCCACACGAAGGCGAGGACCGCGAACGCGATCAGGAAGAAGACCCCCGACCACTTGACCGCGCACGCCGCGCCCAGGCAGAGGCCGGCGGCGACCCGCCACGGCCGGAGCCCGAGCCGCGGCCCGGTGGTGGAGACCGCGGCGCTCTCCCACCAGTCGACCAGCCGCTCGCGGGCCTTGTCCCGGTCGACGACCAGGCAGGCGAAGGCGGCCAGGACCCAGAACATGAGGAAGATGTCGAGCAGCGCCGTCCGCGACAGCACGAAGTGCAGCCCGTCCAGCGCCAGCAGTAACCCCGCGAAGCAGCCCAGCAGCGTCGAGCGGGTCATCCGCCGCGCCACCCGGGCGAGCATGAGGATCGACAGCGTGCCGACCAGGGCGGCGGCGAACCGCCAGCCGAACGGGTTCATCCCGAACAGCCACTCGCCCGCGCCGATCATCCACTTGCCGAGCGGCGGGTGCGCCACGTACGAGGCGCACTGGTCGTAGTCGGCGCACCGGCGGAAGATGTCGAGATCGCCGGCGATGAGGCGCTTGTCCGCGATGGGGTTGTCGGAGTCGCCGAGCATGGCCCGCTCCGCCCCGTACCGGAGCAGGGCGTACGCGTCCTTGGCGTAGTACGTCTCGTCGAACACCACCGCGTGCGGCCGGCCGAGCCCGGTGAAGCGCAGGACGCCGCCGAAGATCGCGACGAGGACGGGCCCCACCCACCCCCAGAGCGCGCTTCCCCTCATCGGCGGGACAAGGCGGTGCCGCGAAACCCCCCAGTTCCTCACCATGGGCACACTATGGGGTGGCGGAACGCCTGTGAACCGCGTCATAGAGCTCGCGCTTGGGCACGCCCGCCGCCTTGGCCACGTCGGCGACGGCCGTCTTGCGCTGCTCCCCCGCCGCCACCCGCCGGTCTACCTCGGCCACCAGCGCGGGCAGGTCGGCCTCCTCGTCCGCGGCGGTGTGGCCGGCGACCACGACCGTGATCTCGCCCTTGACGCCCGCCTCCGCCCACGCGGCCAGCTCGCCCAGCCCGCCGCGGCGCACCTCCTCGTACGTCTTGGTCAGCTCGCGGCAGACGGCCGCGGGGCGGTCGGCGCCGAACGCGCCGGCCATCGCCTCCAGCGAGGCGGCCAGCCGGTGCGGAGCCTCGAAGAACACCATCGTGCGCTCCTCGCGCGCCAGCGCCTCCAGGCGCCGGGCCCGGTCGCCGGGCTTGCGCGGCGGGAAGCCCTCGAAGCAGAACCGGTCGCTGGGCAGCCCCGAGACGGCCAGCGCGGTGGTGACGGCGCTCGGGCCCGGCAGCGCGGTGACCGTGACGCCCGCCTCGACGGCCAGGCGGGTCAGCCGGTAGCCGGGGTCGGAGACGCCCGGCATGCCCGCGTCGGTGATGACCACGACCGTGCGGCCCTCCAGGAGCGCCTCCAGCAGCTCTTCGGCGCGGGCCGCCTCGTTGGCGTCGTAGTAGGACACCACCCGGCCGGCGATCTCCACGCCCAGCTCGACGGTCAGCCTGCGCAACCTCCTGGTGTCCTCGGCCGCCACCACGTCGGCGCCCGCCAGCGCCTCGCGCAGCCGCGGCGACACGTCGCCCGCCTGCCCTATCGGCGCCCCCGCCAGCACGAGCCTGCCCTCACCAGTCATCCGGCCATTGTGGCAGCCTCGGGGGCGGCCCGAATTGAGCCGTGTTTCTTGGGAAGCACCGGCTTGAGACCCGTACGATGTCCGAATGGCGGTGACCGATTTCCCGTACCAGACCTCCGGCGGCCCGGAGTCTGACGAGAGCAGTCCCCGCGCGCTTTCCGTGCGTGACCGGGTGATTCCGGCGATGCGCGGCAGCGTGCTGTGGGGCTGGATCGGCCCGCTGCTCGTCATGATCTTCGGAGGCATCCTCCGCTTCATCGGCCTGGGGCATCCGCACGAGGTGGTCTTCGACGAGACCTACTACGCCAAGGACGGCTTCTCGCTGATCAACTGGGGCGTCGAGCGCACCACGGTCAAGGACGCCGACAAGGCGATCCTGGCGGGCGACACCGACATCTTCCAGAAGTGCGCCGACGGCAGCCTCGACCCGTGCGCCTCCTACGTCGTCCACCCGCCGCTCGGCAAGTGGATGATCGGCGCGGGCGAGTGGCTGTTCGGGATGAACCCGTTCGGCTGGCGCTTCGCCGCCGCCGTGATCGGCACGCTGTCGATCCTCGTCCTCGCCAGGGTGGCCCGGCGGATGACCCGCTCGACGCTGCTCGGCTGCTTCGCCGGCCTGCTGCTGGCGCTCGACGGCCTGCACTTCGTGCTGTCGCGCACGGCGCTGCTCGACATCTTCCTCATGTTCTGGGTCCTGGCCGCCTTCGCCTGCCTGGTCGTCGACCGCGACAGGACACGCGAGCGGCTGGTCGACTGGTACGAGACCTCGCCGCTGTCGCCGCAGGGCCCCTGGCTGGGGGCGCGGCCGTGGCGGATGGCGGCCGGCGTGTGCCTGGGCCTGGCGATGTCGGTCAAGTGGTCCGGGCTGTTCTTCGCGGTCGCCTTCGCCGCCATGTCGGTGATGTGGGACTTCGGCGCGCGCCGCGCCGTCGGGCTGCGCAACCCGTACGGCGGCGCGCTGTCCAAGGACGTGCCCAACGCGCTGGTGGGCTTCGCCGCCGTGCCGTTCGTGTCCTACATGGTGACCTGGGCCGGCTGGTTCTCGACCGCGACCGGCTACGGGCGCAACTGGGACCAGGCCACCTCGTCGGGCAACCCGTTCTTCTTCATCCTCGACTCTGCCCGCTCCTGGGTCCAGTACCAGTGGCAGGTCTTCACCTTCCACGAGGGCCTGGAGACGTCCCACCCCTACATGTCCGAGCCGTGGACGTGGCCGCTGCTGCTACGCCCGGTGGCCTTCCACTACGAGGGCGAGAAGACGGGCTGCGGGGCCTCCTCCTGTTCGGAAGCGGTGCTGGGGGTCGGCACGCCGGTGATCTGGTTCGGCGCGCTGGCCGCGCTGGTGGCGCTGATCGCGTGGTACGTCGCCACCCGCGACTGGCGGGCCGGGGCGGTGCTGCTCGCCTACGCGATGGGCTGGCTGCCGTGGTTCTACTTCGCGTTCTCCAGCAACCGGACGATGTTCCTGTTCTACGCGATCCCCATGGTGCCGTTCATGATCCTGGCGATCACGCTCTGTGCCGGCTGGCTGATAGGCCCGGCCACGAGACTGGCCGACGGCAGCATCCCGGCCAGGCGGACGTACGGGGCGGCGGCGGTCGGCGGGTTCGCCTTGCTCGCATTGATCAACTTCTGGTGGTTGCATCCTGTACTGTCGGCCGAGCTGATCCCCTACGCGGAGTGGAAGGTCAGGATGCTCTTCGACAAACGATGGATCTAGTTCAGTCACCGTCCATTACATAGTGATTTCATAGGGTTGTCGCTGTGCTAGACCCAATACGCACGGGATTCGGTCATCGTCAGGGCTGGGGTCCATACGGCAAACTTCGAGGCATGAGTGCACCGGACGTCGCCGCGCTGCTGGCGGAGTTGGAGCGGTCCCACCCGGACCTCGCCGACGAGGCCAGGACCGCGGTCGAGTGGCTGACCGGCGGCGAGCCGCTGGAGACGGTGACGCAGCTCGATGTCTGCGAGTTCCTCTGGTACACCCTGCCCCTCAAGGTGGGGGGTGACCACGAGCGGCTGGCGCGTTCGCTCGGGCGGCTGCTGCAGCTCGGCGGCCTCGAACGGTACGCGGCGCTGTGCACCTCGCAGACCACGACGCGGATCCTGCGCGCGTACGCCCGCGACGGCGAGGACGCCGGCACCCGCGCCTACCACGAGGCGCTGGAGGAGACGGGCGTGCTCCCGCCGGACGTGCCGGAGCTGCAGTGGAGCATGATCATGGGGCCAGAGGAGCTGGGCGCCCACGTGGCCTGCTCGGCGGCCCTGGAGCTCTCCATCCTGGCCGGCGATAGTGTCGACCGGGTGGCGCTGACCCGCCGCTGGCTCACCGAGCCGCGCGCCGACCTGGGCGGCGACAGCTGGCTCCACCGGGTGCAGGGCGAGCGGCTCAACCGCTGGGTGCTGGGCCGCGGCCCGGCCAGGCGGAAGCTGGCCCAGCCCTTCGAGGTGCGGCTGCACGCGCCGGTGACCCCGCAGCCGCTCCCTGCGCTGCACCGGCTGCTGTCGCTGGCCGCGTCCGAGGGCACCCTCCCGCTCCGGCTGGCCCCGTCACCCGAGGCGCTGAGGCTGCGCGAGCTGGCCGAGCACGAGCTGGGCGCGCTGAGCCGCGAAGGCACCCGCCTGACCGTGACCGGCTTCGGACGGCAGCTGCTCTCCGCGCCGGAGCTGATGTGGGACGCGGTGACCAAGCTGCTGCTGGCCGGGGGCGACGAGTTCGAGCTGTCGGCCAGGGAGGCCGCGCTCATGCTGCTGGCCGACGGCGAGCTCCTGTCCCCCGCCCAGCTCCGCGAGCAGGTGGCGGAGGTGGTCGGCGGCGAGGGCTGGCACCCCGCGTCGGGACCGGACGACGTCGCGGCCGCGCTGGCCCGCCTCGTCGACCAACTCGCGGCGCTCGACCTCGCCTTCGCCGACCCCCTGGCGGTGCGGCTCACCCGCGGCGGCCAGTTCGCCGCCCTGGCAGCGCTACGCGCCCACGCGCTACGCCCCAGAAAGTACGTCAACGCCACCTGACCCAGCTTCACCCACGCCGTACCTGCCGGCGGCGCGCTCCACAAGCCGCGCCGCCGAAACCCACCGACGGCACCTGCTTGGAGGCCCGCTCCGCGAGTCGCGCCGCCGAAACCCACTGTCCGCGCCTGCCTGGAGGTCCGCTCCGCGGTATGTGTACCGACGGCGCGCTTCGCGGACTTCGGAAGGGTGTCTCCTGTCTTTGGCGGTCGCGTGGCGGCGGGTGGGCGTGTTGACTGGGGGCATGTCGACGATCCTGGTGCTGGGCGGCACCGGCAAGACCGGCCGGCGCGTCGCCGCTCGGCTCCGGGCGCGCGGTGCGGAGGTCCGTGCGGCCTCGCGTCGCGGTGAGACCCGCTTCGACTGGTACGACCACGACACGTGGGAACCGGCCCTGTCAGGCGTCTCGGCCGCCTACCTGGTCGACTCGCAGGGGCCTGACGCGGCGGGGCTGCTGGCCGCGTTCGCGGGGGCGGCGGTCGCGCGGGGGGTGCGGCGGCTGGTGCTGCTGTCGTCCCGTGACTGGCCCAAGCTCGGCGACGACCGCCTGCTGGCCTCCGAGCGGGCGGTCAAGGCGTCCGGCGGCGCGTGGACGATCCTGCGGCCGACCTGGTTCGCGCAGAACTTCAGCGAGGACCCGATGTTGCGCGACCCGGTGGACGCCGGGCTGGTCGAGCTGTCCGCCGGCCATGGGCTGGAGCCGTTCGTGCACGCCGACGACATCGCCGACGTGGCGGCCGAGGTGCTGCTGCGCGACGGCCACGCCGGGCGGACCTACGAGCTGTCAGGGCCCCGGCTGCTGTCCTTCGGCGACGCGATCGGCGAGATCGCCGCCGCGACCGGGCGGTCGATCACGTACGTGCCGGTCTCACCGGAGGAGCACGCGGCCCGGCTCGCCGCCCGCGGCTACGACGCCGACCACATCGCGCTGGTGAACCGGCTGTTCGCGTCGATCGACGCGGGCACCAACGCCCACCTCTCCGACGGCGTGCGGCAGGTCCTCGGCCGCGAGCCACGCGACTTCACCGAGTACGTCAAATCCACCTGGTGACCCGAGCATCACAGCGCCGTCCCCCCGCCTAAGCGGTGGGCCGCGCGTCCATGAGGGCGTGCTCCGCGGCGACCTGCTCCAGTGTGAGCCCTTCCAGCATCCGGTCCAGGATCCCCCGCAGGAAGTGACACTCCCGTACCGGATGCTCGGCGGGGCAGTCGATCGCGTGGCGCAGGAACTCCTGCGCCGTCCTGGCCCGCTCGATCAGCTCCTCCAGCGCCTCGATCCGCTCGCCGACGGTGGCCCGCCACTGCTCCCCCGGCGCCTCCAGCACCGCGCCGGCGGTGTCCAGCGGGATGCCCAGCCGCTGCGCGCTCTGCAGGAACACCAGCCGGCGCAGCTCGTCCCTGCCGTACACGCGCCGCCCCTGCCGGCGCCCCGCCGGCGGCACCAGCCCGCGTTCCTCGTAGTAGCGCAGCGCGGAGGCGTTCATGCCGAGCATCCGGGCCGCCTCACCGATCGGGATGAATTCGTTCATGTTCCCATTTGACTTCAAGTCAGCTTGAACCGCTTTGCTGTGGTGCATGGGAACCACGACATCCTGGGTCACCGGCCGCGAACACGACTCGTCCTTCGCCGCCCCCTCCGGCCTCATGGGCCGCCTGGCCGGCCGCGTCATGCTCTGGACCAACCGCCAGCGGGACCTGCTGCCGCTGCTCGACATCCGGCCGGGCGAGCACGTGCTGGAGGTCGGCTACGGCCCCGGCGCCCTGCTGCGGCTGCTGAGCCGTACGGGAGCCGGACGGGTGGCGGGCGTCGACCCGTCACCCGAGATGCGCGCGCTCGCCGTCCGCAAGGCGCCCGGGACCGAGCCGGGGCTGGGTACCGCCGACCGCACCCACCAGCCGGACGCCGCGTTCGACTGCGTCGTCTCGGTCAACAACGTGGCCATCTGGCCGGAGCTGGAGCCGGGGCTGCGCGAGCTGCACCGGGTGACGAAGCCGGGCGGCCGCCTGGTGATCGCCTGGCACGGCGGCGACGCCCCGTCGCGGCTCGCCCGGGGGTTGCGCCTGCCGGACAAGGTGCTGGCCACACTGGAGGCGGCCCTGCGCGAGCGCTTCGACGACGTCACACGGCACGAACTGCCCAGCCTGACGGCCTTCGTCGCCAGGCGGGCTCCCGCGTAACCCTCCAGCGGCGGGCCGCGCCGGCGGAAGGCCGTGACGCGGGTCGTGGGCGACCAGGACCGGCCTGGTCAACGGACGGTCCCCAGGCTGCCAGCCCACCGAGCCAGAACAGCGGGACCCACCCATAATCGCGATCTTCTCGGCATGCCCCCAGAACCTACCGGCGCGGGACCGTCCCCGCCGGGCTTCTCAGCCGCGCCAGGCGCAGGACCGCCCACAGCAGCACCGCCAGAACGCCCACCAGCAGGTACTCGATGGCGGGGATGCGGACCACCTCGGTCACCTCGCCGATGCCGCGCACCGCGTACACCGCCACCACCGCCCCGGCGTAGCAGGCGGCCAGGATCCAGCGGGTCGTGGCGCCGAGGCCGAGGCCGTGCATCTGGGTGAGGACGAACACGCCCAGGAAGCCGAAGAGGAACATCGGCCACGCCCCGTCGGGGCCGGTGTTCATGAAGGCCACCAGCGTGCCGTGCGCGGCGACCAGGAGCTCCAGGGTGAGGGTCCACCAGCGGTTGGTGTGCGCGCGGGTGAGGAAGAGGCTGCCCTGCAAGAGGATCAGGAACATGTAGAAGAACCCGATCAGGTGGCCGCTCGTCGTCTCCATCGGGTGATACCAGAACGTGTAGACGGCGGCCCAGCTGAACAGATAGCCGTGGTACCGGCGGGCGAAGGACGTGACCTCCGCCGAGATGGGCGCAGGACGGCCGGCGAACAGGCCGCGGCGGCGGTTCTCCATGAGCAGCACCACGATCAGCAGGAGCACCACCGAGGCCTGCGAGCTGAAGATGGACACGTCCTGCGCCAGCCCGTCGTAGAACACCTGGGTCTGCGCCTGGTGCAGCAGGATGAACCCGAAGTTGACCGCCAGGGCCACGACGTTCACCCGGTGCAGGCCGCCGGTGTAGCGGCGGACCCGGGTCTGCGCGTAGTAGATCAGGCCCCAGAACGCGACCTGGTGGGCGGCGTAGCCGAGCCAGGCCGACAGCCGTGTCCACACGGTGGGCTCGGGCAGCTTCCAGTAGTACCAGGACGCCCCCTGGTCGGGGAGTAACGCGATGCCGGCCAGCCGCTGCCCGGCCAGCCAGACGAGCCCGGTGAGCGCGGCGCTGGCGACGACGCCCCAGGCCAGCGCGGTGTTCGCACCCGTGGTCCGTGCTCCCGCGGTCACAGTCCCAACGCCTCCGGCTCGAATCGGGGAACGCCCCCTCGCGGGGCTCACACGCGCACATGATCTCCGGCACGCTCCACCGTACGCGTCCCGAGAGCGGCCCACAGCGCGACCGCGATGTACAGGGCCTGCTCGGGCACCCGCAGCCACAGCGGCGTGACGTCCTGCCCGGCCAGCGCCGCGTACACGTTGGCGGGCAGGAGCAGCACGAACATCACCGCCAGCCACAGCCCGGCGGCCCGCCGGGTGCGGCTCAGCACCAGTCCGGCCGCGCCGAGGATCTCCAGCACGCCGGTCGCGTACACCATGAAGGCGGGGAACGGCACGAACGGCGGCACCATCGCCACGAGGTCGGCGTGGGTCGTGGTGAAGCCGCTGCCCTCGGGGGCGAAGTGGGCGCTGCCCGTGATGACGAGGAACAGCGCGAGCCCGTGCGCCGCGCTGACCCGCCAGGTCGCGAACCGCCGCACCCCGAACGCGCCCAGCAGCCGGAACACCAAGGTGGCGATCACCAGAACGAGTGACATCTCGAATCCTTTCGATAGCAGCACTATCCAGTAATTAGATAGTGACACTATCCAGTATGGGCCGTCAAGATGCCGTCCCATGACCATGACCGCCAACGGCCGCCCGGCCTTCGTCGTCAACGTCGAGGTGTTCCTGCGCCGCGACGGCCGCTGGCTGCTCATCAGGCGCGGCGACGGCGAGTCGCACGCCCCCGGCACGCTCGCCGGCGTGGGCGGCAAGGCCGAGCCGGACGGCGCCGGTCAGCGGGTGCTGGAGGAGACCGCCCGCCGCGAGGTCGCCGAGGAGATCGGCGTCGACCTGACCGGCGTTCCCCTCACCTACGCCTCCAGCGGGTTCTTCGTCACCGACGACGGCGACCCGGTGGTCAACGTGGTGTTCGCGGCCCCGATGCCACCGCACGCCGAACCGGTCGCGGCCGCGCCCGCCGAGGTGGCCGGGTTCGTCTGGCTGACGACGGCGGAGGCGGAGGCCGACCCCGCCTGCCCGCCCTGGGTGCTGAGCAGCCTGCGCGACGCCGCGACGGCCTGACGCCCCTCAGCCGGCCGGGCGGAGCAGCGCCCAGCTCCGCTCGTCGCCCCAGACCGAGGCCGGATCCACGTACGGGCGCAGCAGCGCGACGAGTTCGGGGTCGCCGTGCCCGCCCAGCTCGTCCTCCGCGATCCGCCTGGCCACCCCGGCCAGGAAGTCGGCGACCTGCACCCGCGGCTCGTGGAAGGAGTCGGCCAGCCGCAGCCCGGCCAGATCCACCACCCGCTTCAGGTGCGCGACGCGCTCCTCGGTCAGGCCGTTGTGCTCGTCGTGCAGGATCGACACCGGCCGCCGGTCGCGTCCCCAGTGCACGACCGCCCGCATGATGGCCGGGATGAGCGGGTCCAGCGCCGGCATCTCGCCCGGCCGTTCCAGGAAGTCCTCCAGCGGCTGCCTGGACCGGTCGAGCAGGCGCATGATCTCCCCCACCCGCCCGCCGGCCCCGGCGAGCTCCTCGACGGTGAGGAAGAACCGCTCGGCGGGGGCCCGCCGGCGCATCACGTCGTTGAACGACTCCAGGAACGCGGTGAACCGCTCCGGGCCGAGGCTGACCGGCCCCTCACGGTAGAGGTCCGCGGCGAGCGCCCGGTCCCCGCCTGCGCCTGTGTACGCCACGTCCCCGGCGATGAGGTCGGCGATCTTCCGTACCGCGAAGTAGGCCTTGTCGGCCAGGAACACCCGCGCCCGGCCGTAGATGGGCCCCGAGGGGGCGAGCAGCCAGACCAGCACCGCCCGGTGCTTGCCGCGGAGCAAGTGGTTGGCCTTGTACTCGGTGGCGGGGGAACGGATGCGGGCGCGGGTCTCGCGGACGCACTCCGCCGCGGCCTCGGCGCCCAGGAGCACGGCGGCATGCGCGAAGACGGCGGTGTTGCCACCGACGAGCTTCTCCCCTTCCGAGCCGGACTCGTCGCAGGCGATCTCAAGAGGCCACAGCTCAGGAACCTACGCCTGCCCTCCCCCGATCGCCAGACGTTTTCGACCGGCCCCGGTGATCGTGCCCATTCTCGGACGGCTGCGGCAGCGAAGAGGACATGGTGGCGAGAGGCCTGGCCCGGCACCCCATCCTCGACGCCCGCCCGCCCGGCGCCCGCCGCGACGGGGAGCCGCGGGACTCCTGCGAGGAGGACGACGAGATCGTGAGCGTGTCCCAGAGCCCTGTCGGTGGTCCTCGTCGATCCGCCCGGGGCGTACGCCGTTTCGCTCGAAGCGTCGGTGAACAACGGCGGCGGTTGCTACGACTGGATCCGGTTGAGGAAGCCCAGCACCCGCTCCATCATCAGCCTGGCCGCCGGCTCGTCGTAGGAAGGCAGGCTGCCGTCGGCGAACAGGTGGTCCTTGCCTTCGTAGAGGAACAGCTCCGCGCCCGGAGTCGACTCCACGAGGGCGCGAGCCGCCTCCACATCGCCCTCTCCGACGAAGAACGGGTCGCCCTCCATGCCGTGGACCTGCACCGGCACGCCCTCCGGCCAGGACTCGCCGAACTCCGTGACCGGCACGCACGAGTGGAACAGCAGCGCGCCCTTCGCCCCCGCCCGCGTCTGGGCCAGCTGCTGCGCCGGCAGCACCCCGAGGGAGAACCCGGCGTAGACCAGCTCGCCCGGCAGCCATGCGGCGAAGGACCCCCCGCGCTCGATGATCGTCTCGAACCCGGTCTCCTGCGCGTAACCGCCGCCCTCGTCGAGCGACTCGAAGACGCGCCCCTCGTACAGGTCGGGCACGTGCACCGTGTGGCCCGCCCGCCTGAGCTCCTCCGCGAACTCCCGCACCCCGGACGTCAGCCCCTGGGCGTGATGGAACAACAGCACCTCGGCCATGTCTCTCCCTTCGCCGCGCTCAGCATGCCCCACGCCGCCGACAGTTTCCGTAGTCAGCCGGGCGCGCGGAAGGTCCGCCGGTAGGTGTCGGGCGAGACGCCGACGGCGCGGGTGAAGTGCCTGCGCAGGGTCGCCGCCGTGCCCATCCCGGTGCGGGCCGCGATCTGCTCCACGCCGGCGTCGGTGGTCTCCAGCAACTCCTGTGCCCGGTGCACCCGCTGGGCGTGCAGCCAGTGCAGCGGGGTGACGCCGAGGGCGCGGTGGAAGTGGCGGGCGAGGTTGCGGGTGCTCATCCCGGCGCGGCGGGCCAGGTCGCGTACGGTCAGCGGTTCGTGCAGGTGGGCCTGCGCCCACTGGAGGACGTCGGCGAGCCCGTACTGGCCGGCCTGGTCCGGCACCGGCGCGGTCACGTACTGCGCCTGCCCGCCGGCCCGGTGCGGCGGCACGACCAGGCGGCGGGCCAGCGCGTTCGCCACCGCCGCGCCGTGGTCCTTCCTGACGACGTGCAGGCACAGGTCGAGCCCCGCCCCCTTGCCCGCCGAGGTCAGGACGGTCCCCTCGTCGATGTAGAGGACGTCGGGATCGACCCGTACGCGGGGATAACGGGTGGCGAGCAGCGCGGCGTGCATCCAATGGGTGGTCGCCCCCCGCCCGTCCAGGATCCCGGCCTCGGCGAGCACGAAGGCCCCGGTGCACAGCGACACGATCCGGGCCCCGCGCTCGTGGGCGGCCCGGACGGCGTCCACCGCGTCACCCGGCGGCGGCCCGATCTCCACGTCGCAGGAGGACACCACCACCGTGTCGGCGTCCACCACCGCGTCCAGGCTGTGCGGGGTGTCCACCCGCAGCCAGTCGCCCACCCGGCCCCGGCTCGGGCCGCACACGCGGAAGTCGTACCACGGCTCGGCCAGGTCGGACCGGTCGATCCCGAACACCTCGACGGCCGCGGCGGCCTCGAACAGCATGGCGCCGTCGTACAGGGCGAGCGCCACGGAGTGCATGTCCGGAATTGTACGCATACCGCCATTACGGCCGGGCCGGCCCGCGGGGCACGGCCCGGTTCGCGGTCAGTCGGTGCCGAACTCCATCGCGGCGCGGTCGAGCAGCTCGTCGTCGTCCGCGACGTCGCCGCGTGAGGCGATGGCCTCGGCGCCGCCCTCCGGCATGTCGCCGATGAGCTCGGTCGGGGCCGCCGGCGGGGCCTCGATGAGCGCGGAGTGGCTGGTGCCGACCATGCCCATGCTGGCGTACTGCTCCAGCTTGGTGCGCGAGTCGGCGATGTCCAGGTTGCGCATGGTGAGCTGGCCGATCCGGTCGACCGGGCCGAACGCCGAGTCCTCCGTACGCTCCATCGACAGCTTGTCCGGGTGGTAGCTGAAGGCCGGGCCCGAGGTGTCGAGGATCGAATAGTCCTCGCCGCGCCGCAGCCGCAGCGTGACCTCGCCGGTGATCGCCGTGCCGACCCAGCGCTGCAGCGACTCGCGGAGCATCAGCGCCTGCGGGTCGAGCCAGCGGCCCTCGTACATCAGCCTGCCGAGCCGCCGTCCCTCGTTGTGGTAGTACGCCAGCGTGTCCTCGTTGTGAATCGCGTTGACCAGCCGCTCGTACGCGGCGTGGAGCAACGCCATGCCGGGCGCTTCGTAGATGCCACGGCTCTTGGCCTCGATGATCCGGTTCTCGATCTGGTCGGACATGCCCAGGCCGTGCCGTCCGCCGATGGCGTTGGCCTCCATCACCAGGTCGACCGGGGTGGCGAACTCCTTGCCGTTGATCGACACCGGGCGGCCCTGCTCGAAGGCGATGGTCACGTCCTCGGCCGGGATCTCCACCCCGAGGTCCCAGAACCGCACGCCCATGATCGGCTCGACGGTCTCGATGCCGGCGTCGAGGTGCTCCAGCGTCTTGGCCTCGTGGGTGGCGCCCCAGATGTTGGCGTCCGTGGAGTACGCCTTCTCGGTGCTGTCACGGTAGGGCAGGTCGTGGGCGAGCAGCCACTCCGACATCTCCTTGCGGCCGCCGAGCTCGGTCACGAAGTCCGCGTCGAGCCAGGGCTTGTAGACCCGCAGGTGCGGGTTGGCGAGGAGACCGTAGCGGTAGAACCGCTCGATGTCGTTGCCCTTGAACGTCGATCCGTCGCCCCAGATCTGCACGTCGTCCTCGAGCATCGCCCGCACCAGGAGGGTCCCCGTGACGGCGCGGCCGAGCGGCGTGGTGTTGAAGTAGGCCCGCCCGCCGGAGCGGATGTGGAACGCGCCGCAGGCGAGCGCGGCCAGCCCCTCTTCCACCAGCACCGCGCGGCAGTCGACCAGCCGGGCGACCTCGGCGCCGTACGCCACCGCACGGCCGGGCACCGAGGCGATGTCGGGCTCGTCGTACTGGCCGATGTCGGCCGTGTAGGCGCAGGGGACAGCGCCCTTGTCGCGCATCCACGCGACGGCGACGGAGGTGTCGAGACCACCCGAGAAGGCGATGCCGACACGCTCGCCGATGGGCAGAGAGGTGAGAACCTTGGACATAAGAGAAGAGTATGCATTGTGGCGTATGGTTATGCAAAGCCCCCCTCCTGAAGAGCCCCTTCATCCGCCTCGGGCAGCGGCTTACAGGACCTTCCATTCGAGTTCGCCGTCGACCACCTCGGGCTTCCACCAGCCGATGGAACCGCCGCTCTCCAGGGCGTCGGCGGTGGTTCTCAGCAGGGCGTGGTACGAGCGGATCCGGGTCCCGCCCGGCTCGAAGCTCATGGTGCCCTCGTGGTCGGTGTAGCCGATGTCACGCCGCGCCGAGTCGACCACCAGGTGGTCGCCCGAGCCGTTGGCGCCGACGGGGATCATCCGCCCGTCCCACCAGTCGTCGCGCGGCCCGGCCCGGTCCACGCTGTCGATCTCGCAGAGCATCCGCCAGGTGTCGCGGATCTCACGGACGCCCATGTTCCCGTTGCCCAGGAAGCCGAACCCCCAGGTGTCCCGGACGGGCACGACCCCGTTGTGGCGCAGCAGCGAGGCCTTCAGGTCGTCGGGGAACCGCAGGCCCATCTGCGCCTCCGCCACCGCGATGGTCCCGGCCTTCGCGGGCTTGCCCAGCGTGCGGTAGCTCCTGGGGGCGTTAGCCTTCAGCCAGGTCTCGATCCGCCGCCACTGCCGGTTCACGGCCCGGGTCACCTTCGGGTCGGGCCTCCGCACGCGCGGGGTGGCGCTCCCGGGCCCGCAGTCCGCGTCGGCCGGGTCCTCCACGTACGCCTCGCGGACCTCCGTGTACCGCGCGGCGTCCTCCGGCACCTGGGCGTACGGGGACATCACGACGGGCTCCGCGACCACGTCGGCGTCCTCCTTGGAGAAGACCGCGGACTCCATCAGGTAAGTGCCGGCGGCCAGCACGGCGAGCGCGAGCCCGGCGACGCCCCACCTGGTCAGGTTGCGCCGGGTGGGCGCGTCGAGCGGCGGTCCGGGCTCGCGCGGCTCCAGGAACTTGGCGACCGCGGGGCGGTCGAAGAAGGAGGGCCTGTGGACGTAACGCCGGAGATCCTCGGCGGTGGGCGTGCCGAGGATCGGCACGGGCGGCCACTGCGCCACGGGCGGCGGAGCCGGGGGAGGGTCCGGGACGACTGCCTTCGGGCGGCGGGAGCGGACGACCGCCACGATCACCACCGCCGCGACGGCAGCGGACAGCGCAAGCCATACCCCACGAGATGTGATCAATCGCCGCACGTCCGGCAGGGTATCCGGAATCAGCCCTGATCGTGATCGAAAGCGTTCTGTCGGGGCTGACTGCGATACTCCGCGCATGCGCGAACCTCCCTGCGCGGACACCCCGTTCAGCCTCCAGCCCGGCCCGGAGCCGTGGCAGACCTCCTGGATCGCCCGCGGCGAGCTCCGCGACCAGCGGTTCGAGCCGCCCGCCGGGGGCACCGAGGTGACCTTCGACCGGGCGCGGCTGACGAACGTCGACTTCTCCGGCACGCGGTTCTCGGAGTTCCGCGTCCACGGGAGCGAGTTCGAAGGCTGCGACTTCACCGGCGCGGCCTTCGACCAGCTGTCCCTGGGCGACACGTGCCTGCGGGGACCGTGGGACGGCGCCCGCTGGCCGCGGTCGGTCTTCCGCGGCTGCGTGTTCCGCCGCACCCGCTTCGCGCCGCACACCTTCTTCGGCAACGCCCGGTTCGAGAAGTGCCTGTTCGACCGGTCCCGGCTGCGAGACCAGACATCCACGTTCGAGGCCGAGTTCGTCGACTGCGTCTTCCTCGGCCGCGTACGGGAGGTCAACTTCTGGGGCCGTCCGCACGACGACGACCGGGCCGCGCTGGGCCGTGACCGCAACGACTTCACCGGCAACGACTTCACCGGCGCGGAGATCGACTATGTCGGCTTCCACCACATCGACCTCCGGGCCCAGCGCCTGCCGGGGCCGCCCCGCTACGCGCTTCTCGACCGGATCAGCGAGCGGGTGGAGGCGGTGCTGCCCCTGGTGGAGCGCCTGCCGGAGGAGCGCCACCGCGAGGAGGCGGACTCCAGCCTGGAGTTCCTCGCCGACCATGCCCTGGAGTACAACGACGACCAGGCGTTGGTGAGCCCGCTGGACATGGGCAGGAGACTGCCGCCCGCGCTCCGCGAGGAGCTGTTCGAGGCGCTCAGGCGCACGTCCAGCGATACATCCCCTGGTCGAGCCGGGCCGCCTCGCGGGCCAGGTCCCGCAGGGCCGTGACGCGCTCGCGCTCGTACTCGTCGAGGAGCTCCTCCTCGGCATACTCGCGCAGCCGCGCGTCGTCCACCGCGGCGAGGGCGGCGACGGTCCCGGCCGTCATCCGCTCCAGGCCGGCCGACTCGCCGTCGTCCGCCAGGACCTCGCTGTCGCCGAACTCGCTGAGGTCGCGTCCGCTCAGCTCGGCGGCGAGCGTGTCGAGCTCGTCGAGCCATCCCTTGCAGTCGACGTACGGCAGCTTCGCGCCCGCCGGCCCGCCGTCGAGGGCCAGCCGGGCGGACTGGTCGGAAGCCGCGGTGAAGTAGTCGACGAGCACACCCATGCGGGCGAATCTACTGCACCCGGACAGAGGCCCGTCCGGGCAGCCGGACGGGCCTCGCGGGGGTCAGGTGCCGTCGATCAGGCGGATCGCGATGTCCGGGCTGAACTGCCCGGCCGGGGTGCCCGGGGCGATGCCGCAGTTGCCGTCGGAGTCGCCGGGGATCTTCACCCACAGCAGCATCTCCGTCCCGCCGTCACCGCCGAGCTGGGCGGGGGTGCCGATCTGGCGGCCGGCGGGGTTGCACCACTCGCCGTTGGAGCCCTTGCCGTTGCGGCTGGTGTCGATCACCCACTTCGCGCCGCCACCGAGAGCGGTGTTGACCGCGGACGCGTAGGTGGCCGACTGGCCGGTCGGGTAGTAGTTGGAGACGTTCACGGCGAAGCCTCGGATGTTGCCGACGCCCGCATCGCCCAGCCGCGCCGCCATCGTCGCGGCCGGCACCCAACCGGCGTTGCCGGCGTCGAGGTAGGCCCAGGTGTTGGGGGCCCGGTCGCGGAACTGCTCGGTCGCGTACGTCAGCATGCGGTTGCGCGCCTGGATCGCGGCGGCGTCCATGCAGGCGAAGTCGCCGAGGGAGTCGGGCTCGATGACGACGACCGCCGGCCGGTCGCCGATGCCGGACGCGAACGCGGAGATCCACGCCCGGTACTCGGCCTCGCTGCCGGCCCCGCCGCCGGAGTGCCCGCCGCACGCGTCGCGGCCCGGGATGTTGTACGCGACCAGGACGGGGAGCTTGTCGGCCGAGTCCGCGGCGGACACGTACGCCAAGACGGAGGCGCCGACGTCACCGCTCCAGCCGCCGACCCAGCGGGCCATCGGCTTGGACGCGATGGACGACTGGATGCGCGCCGCCCGGGAGTCACCCGGGTTGTTCCGCACCCAGGTCGCCGGGTTGGAGTTCGGGTCGACGTAGAAGCCGTTCGTCATGCCGACCGGGCCCGAGGCGCCCTGCTCGGTCAGCGACACGTTGTCCAGGAAGAAGCTGAAACCGGCGCCGCCGCCGAGCTGGAACGACACCTGCCCGGCCGGCGTGCCGAGGCCCGAGGTGAAGGGGAAGCTGAAGCGCTTGCTCGTGGTGGTGAGCGAGATCGCCTTGGTCAGCGTGTTGGTGTACGGGGCGTCCGCGAGCTGCACGGTGGTGACCGCGCTGACCGGGGCCGAGGCCGAGGCGTCGAACGAGAGGGTGTACGACTTGCCCTGGGTCAGGGGGATGGCGTTCTGGGCCACCATCGCGTCCCACGGGTTGGCGGTGCCGCCGGTCACGTTGACGCGCAGCCGGCCGGACTCCACGGTCATCGAGGTGTTCGCCGAGTTCCACCAGGGTGCGGTGCCGGCGGCGAACGTGCCGTTGACCACGAGCTGGGGCGCCGCGGTGGCGGGCGCCGCTGATAACGCGATGACGGCCGAGGCCGCGACCGCCATCGAACGGGTTAACAGTCGCACGTAGTACTTCCCTTCTGGGATTCCACGATCACACGATGATCCAGAATCACAGAGATCAGCAAATTTCGTGACAACTTGTGAAAAGTACCTACGTGCGGCGATCAGCGCCCGAGCGCGTCGAGCAGCTCGCGCTCGCGCCCGGCGCTCAGGCCGGCCCGCCTGACCCGCTCCAGCCCTTGCTCGCGCTCCCACAGCAGGGTGTCGGCCAGCAGTTCGGCCCGGGGCCGATGACGCAGCCCGGCGGCGACAGCCGCGGACCCGTCGCGGGCCGACCACCCTTCCCAGCCCGGCTCGACGAGCCACATCGGCAGCGACTCGTCGCCCATGTACTCGGTCACGCCGTTCTCCAGCAGCCATGCCGGGGCGGCGGTGACCACCGGCCCGGTGTGCCCGGCGGCGGCGCGGGCGAGCTCGATCCACTCCCCGAACGGCACGACCGGGCCGACCGCGTTGAAGGTGCCGGCGGTTCCCTTCTCCGCCGCGTCCAGCAACCAGGCCACGAGGTCCCGTACGTCCACCACCTGCGTGGGTATGTCCGGCGTGTCGGGAACCAGCATCGGCCCTCGCGGGTCACGGGCGGCCCGGGCCACCCAGTAGCCGGAGCGCCCGCTGTGGTCACCCGGCCCGCCGATGAGCCCGGCGCGCGCGACGAGGAGCCGGTCGCCCACCGCGTCCGCGGACGCCTGCTCGCAGGCCGCCTTCGCCTCCCCGTACAGCTCCCGGCCGACCTCGCGCCGGTCGGTCGGCGGCAGGAGCGGCGCGGACTCGTCGGCGCCCGGCGTCGCATGGGAGGCGTAGACGTTGCCGGAGGAGACGTAGGTCCAGTGGCGGGCCCGGCCGCCCAGCGCGCCGAGCGCCTCACGCACGAACCCCGGCTGCCAGGACACCTCGAAGACCGCGTCCCACGTACGGTCCGGCAACGCGTCGTACGCGGCGGGATCGCGCCGGTCGGCGGCCACCAGCGTCGCGCCCGCCGCGACCTCCCCGCTCTCGCCGCGCGCCAGGCACGTCACCCGATGACCGCGCTCCATCGCCAGCCGCGACAGCTCCCTGCCCACCCACGCCGTGCCACCCAGCACCAAGACATCCATCCCGACACCCAAGCAGCCCGACCGGCCGGAGATCCAGCCTGATTCACTCACAGCGGAGCAGCCGGAGTTGCCCGATCTCCGCGACGTTCTTCATCAGCTCGGCGTTCACCCAGCCGATCATGTGGGCGACCGTGTGGCCGGTGTCATCGGGCCACGGGAAGGGAGCGGTGGCGTCCAGGTCGGCGTCGGTGAGCCGGTCCAGGGCGGTCAGCCACTCCTGACGGAGGTCGCGCAGCCAGGCGACAGCCGCATCGCCGTCTCCCGGCCAGGCGATCTCCGCCCGCTCGCGAGGCTCCCGCCCCTGGACGTGATCCAGGGTCACGCTCCACCACCAGCCGATGTGCCAGCTCACCCAGGCGATCGTGGGAACGGGCACCGGCTCGGGCTCGGCGTCCTCCCAGTCCGGCGCCCATGTCCCGTCGGCGGTCCGGCGCACCGTCCAGCAGTTGGACGTGGGCTCCCACAGGAAGTCCTCGGGCTTGAGCCGCTCCAGGTGGTAGTCGAACAAGGACCAGACCAGGTCGAACTGCCAGCGCAGCAGATCACGTCGCATCGTCGTTTCCCCTCATGTGTCGGCGAAGACCATAACGCTCCCCAAACTTGGAGCGCACTCCAATTTCCTCGTAGACTCCACGCATGGGTACGGAAGGACTGCGGGAGCGCAAGAAGCGGCAGACCCGGCAGCGCATCTCCGACACGGCCCTCGAGCTCTTCGTGGAGCGCGGTTTCGAGCAGGTGACGATCTCCGAGGTCGCGGCGGCGGCCGAGGTGTCGGTCAACACGGTCTACAACTACTTCGACACCAAGGAGGACCTCGTCCTGCCGCCTGACGAGGCCTCCCCGCGACGGCTGGCCGAGATCGTCCGGCAGCGCCGGCCGGGCGAGTCGGCGGCCGGCGCGGTGCTGGCCCGCCTCCGGGAGGAGGTGCGCGACCGGGAACGCCGGGTCGGCCTCACCGCCGGGTTCGGCCGCGTGCTGGAGATGATGCGTGCCGCGCCCACGCTGACCGCCCGCCTGGAGGACCTCGGCCGCCAGATGACGGACGCCCTGGCGATCGTGCTGGCCGAGGAGACCGGGACCCGCCAGGACGACCCACTCCCCCGCACGGTCGCCTGGCACATCGGCTCCCTGCACGCCCTGGTCATGACCGAGATCGGCAGGCGGACGTCGGCGGGCGAGCGTCCCGACGTGATCGCCGACGCCGTGCTGGAGCTGCTGGACGTCATCGAGAGCCTGCTCGGCGACCGGATCCTGCGCTATGCCGTACGAGAGGAGCCAAGCTGTCCAGAGTGACGATCAGAGGCGAGTTCGAAGACCTCGACGCCGCCCGGCTCCGCCACAAGGGCCGCGTCCAACGCCGGTGAGGTTCGCCGAGGCGCTGGTCCCCGGCCGTGAACGACGGCTGTCAGAGGTGCCGTTCCAGGGCGTGGCGGTGTTCCGTGACCCATCGCCGGGCGTCGCGCACCGTACGGACGACGCCCTCGTCCCTCAGGCGCGTCATCGCCGGATCACCGGCGGCCGCACCGGCGGCGATCCCGAGCGAGCAGCGGTCCTGCCACCACAGGATCGTCTCGACGAGCCGTTCCTTGCCGTCCAGGCCGTAGACGTCGCAGACCAGCCGCAGCGACCGCGCCGCCTCGCCCACGTCCGCGATCTCCGGCCCCAGGTTCACGTACTGCCAGCACACGTGCGCGACGTCATGGATGCGCGCGCCCGGCGCGGCGATGTCCCAGTCGATGAAGGCCATCGCCCGCGGGCCGCCGTCGCGCTCCCGGTACACGGTGTTCTTCGGCGACAGGTCGTTGTGGCAGACCACTTCCCCGCCCTCGGCGAGCGGGGTTCCCGCCGTCAGGTCGTGGAACTCCCGTACGAGCTCCACGACGGAGACCAGGCCGGCCTCCGAGGCCACCCGCAGGCTCTGATCCGGCTGCCAGGCGACGAGTCCGGGCAGGTAGCCCAGCATCTCCCGGCCCTGCCCGTCCGTCCCCAGGAACCGGGGCGCCCCCGCCCACCCCCGACGCTCGAACAGCTCCAGCAGCTCATGCACGAAGCCGCTCCGGGGCGTCAGGGCCCGGCGCACGGTGTCACCGACCCGGACGACCTCGTTGACGAACCCTCCCGGCAACCGCTCTTCCCGCACATGTCCCCCTGACCGCGACACAGCACATGACTTCAGGCGCTTCGGACCGGGCCCGCGAGCCGTGGACCGACATCGGGGAACGAACCGTCGCCGAACAAGATCCGCGCCGCCAGCGTACGCCCGGCACGGCCGCGCAGCGCGGTCACCGCCGCCTCGGCCGCCGCCGGGGACCGGATGCCGGCGAAGACCCGGCGCAGCAGCAGCCGCCCCCGGAACCGGGCACGCAACGCGCCTCCGTCGTACCGGCTCAGCACGCGGGTGTCCCCCGTACGCAGGTAGTCGGCGGCGACCGCCGCGGCCAGCTCGGACATGCGCAAACAGGGGTCCAGCCCACCGGCCGTCAGCGGCGACACCGCGCCCGCGGCGTCCCCGACGAGCAGCCCCGCCGGGCACGCCAGCCGCCGCAGCACGCCGCCCACCGGGATCGGCCCGCCCCGGCGCTCGACCGGCCCGGTCGGCGCCGAGCGGCCGGGCGCGTCCTCGGCGAAGGCGTCCAGCAGGTGCCGGATCCCGGTACGCATCGCGCCCGGATACCCCGCGACCCCGACATGCGCATGCCATCCGTCGTCGATCACCCAGCCCAGATATCCGGGGGCGACCCGCGGATCCAGCACGCAGTGGAAGGCCGGGGCGGTCGCGCCCGGCGCGATCGGATGGACGATCTCGGCGCCGACGAGCAGGCGGCGGTTCACGTCGAGCCCCAGATCACGGGCCACCCGCGACCGGGCCCCGTCGGCGCCGACGACGAACCGGGCCGTCACCGGCTCCGCACCCACGAACCGCACCAGCCCCGCCGACATGCCGTCGTACCGTACGCCCAGCAGCACCCGCGCCCCGGCCGACTCCGCCGCGCGCCGCGCGTGCTCGTAGACGGCCGCCATGTCGGCCACCCGGTACTCGTCCCGGTCACTGGTGAGCCGGACCGGCGACCGCCGCGACGGCGGATACAGCAGCACGTCCCTGATGCCGGGCCCGAGCAGCCGGTCCGGCAGGTCGAAGTCGTCGAGGGTGCGCCGTACGAAGATCCCCGTCGTACGGATCCCGGCCGACAGCGACCTGCGGCGGTCGGCCACCATCACGTCCAGGCCCCGCCGCGCGAGCAGGCGAGCCGTGTGCAGGCCGGCCAGGCCCGCGCCCACGACGAGTACGTCCACTGTCTGCATATCCTGCGACGTTAGGCGCGGCACCCCGCCCATCCGGCCGTTTGCACGCTATCCGCCCGATACCTCCACAACGCCGCCACATGGACGGGTCACTTGACCACGCGTCCCGTGATCTTCTGCCCGTCCAAGGGGGCGGCCAGGCAGTACACGGTCCTGGTGCGGCGTCATCTCCGCTCCCGGATACGGCCCTTCCGGGAGGACGTACGTGGTGGCGAACTCGGCCGAGTGCGGCACATCGCAGGGAACGGCGAAGAGGGTGACAGCTCCAGATCAGCTTGCGCCAGGTTCAACGGGCCGAGGCGCGGAGGGCCGCCGCGATCCAGGCGAAGAGCGCGGGGCCGTCGTCGCCCGTGTCGGGCGGGGTCCCGTTGATCACGGCCACCAGGGACAGGTATCTGCCGTGGGTGGCGTCGTACCGGGCGTTCTCTTCCGCATCCGAGCGCTGGATCTCCTCGACCATGAGGAAGGCCGTGGCCAGCCGCTCACGTGACTCGGCCGTGGAGCGCCCGCCGGCGAGGGCCCCGGCGGTCGCGTCCGCCATGCCGACGACCAGCTCCCGCGACCGCGGGGAGTCGGCCGGCAGCCCCGAACGATACGCCTCCAGGACCTCCTTCCCGATCTCCATCCCCTCCTGGTGGATGAAGTCCCACACCGGCGCGTCGGCCAGCCGCCGTCCCGGGAACGTGCCGTAGGTGTCCTGGAGCCAGGAGCGGACCGCGCCGCGGAACTCCTCGCCCCGCACCAGGTCGGCCAGCTCGATCCAGGCTTCGAGCTGGGCGGCCGTGGGGTCCTCCGGCAGGCGCGGCCGCATCGTGCGCAACCGCTCGACGAAGCCGGGAGGCACGTCCAGGTTCTCGCCGACCTCGTTCCAGAAGTCGTCGATCAGCCGCTCGCGTTCCTCGTCGGGCATCGAGACGAGCTTGTGCATCAGGGCGACCTTGGCGGCCGTGCCGCCTTGCTTGACCAGGGTCCTGAGCACGGCCCGCCTGGCCCGGAGGTCACGTTCCTGACGCTCGACGAGCTCCAGGTGCGTCGCGAGGAGACCGTGCAGCGACGTCTCGCCGCCGAGCAGCCGGCGGATGTCGTCCAGCCCCGCGTCCAGGTCCCGAAGGGTACGGATGAGCTCCAGCCGGGCGATGGCCCGGACATCGTACAGTCGGTAGCCCGCCTCGGTCACGTGGGTGGGCGCGATGACCCCGGCGTCGGAGTAGTAGCGGATGGCGCTGACGCTCAGACCGGTCCGGCGCGCCACGTCCCCGATGGGGTATGTCTCGTTGTCGTCCATGCCCGTCACTATGGAGTCTCAAGCGGCCTGAGACTCAAGCCCCGCTCCCGCACCGTCGCGCCCCCACCACAGGAGGAAACCTGGTGACCAGCCACGACGCCCAGACCTGGGACCCCTTCGGCACGCTGCGCCGCGCGTTGTGGATCGGCGGCGGCCAATGGGCCGGCAAGTCGACCGTCGCACGGCTCCTGGCCGTCCAGTACGGCGTCACCGTCTACCACTACGACTACCACGACGCGCGCGGCCACAACGACCGCCGGATCGCCCGCCGCGTCGGCCGCGGCGAGCCGGTCACCGGTCCCGACCCGGACCGGATGTGGGTCCACACCACTCCGGAGAAGATGGCCGCCGAGACGCTGGCCGGATTCCCGGACCGGTTCGAGTGGGCCCTGGACGACCTGCGCGCACTCGTCTCGGGTCACCCGATCATCGCCGAAGGCTGGGGGCTCCGCCCCGAACTCGTCGCGCCCGTCATCGACTCACCACGCCGGATGGTCGTCATCGTGCCCACCCCGGAGTTCCGCCTGCGCCAGGTCCAGGAGCTCCCCCGGGCCGCCTCCCTCGGGCACCGCGTCAGCGACCCGGCCCGGGCGCAGGCCAACCGCCTCACCCGTGATCGCCTCGTGGCGGAGGACGCCGTCCGCACCGCCCAGCGGATCGGCATCCGTGTGATCGAGGTCGACGGTTCCCGCGACGCCGCCGCGATCGCCGAGCTCGTCGCCGACCACTTCAGCCCTTACCTTCCACGGAAGCTCTGAAAGACGGTCACCGGCCCCACTTCTCCGGCTCCCGTCGTCCGTACTCGACCAGGAGCTCCAGGGCCCGCCGCTGCCCTGGGCTCATCCGCGCTGACCCTGGTGCCCGAGGGCGACGACCGCCCCGGCGAGGAGCGCGAAGCCGTACGCACCGCACCCATCCAGTTCCGCCGCTGGATGGGCGGCGTGAGCCAGAGGCCGGCCCGCCCGTTCTTCGGCCCGGTGGCCTGGACCGTCTACGCCGCCTGCGCCCTGTTCTCCGCCGGCGTCTTCGTCCTCTCGCCCTCGCTGTTCCCCCAGCCGGCGCGGGACGCGTTCCCGCTCGGCGACATCGGCCTGAGCGCGCTCCTCCTCGCGCCCTTCGCCCTGGTCTCGACGGCCCTGCACGAGTGCGGGCACTGGCTGGCCGCCCGCGCGGCCGGGGTCAGGTCCCGGTTCGGGATCGACCGCCGCATGATGCTGCTCGTCTTCGAGACCGTGCTCCAGTGGACCGCCGCCGGTCTGGCCCCCGACCCTCTCACGGGCCGGTTCTGGTACGCCCTCCTCTGCGCCGCCCTGCTCCTCAGCCCTCAGACACTCGCCGCCGCTCTGGCCGTCAAGGAGTACGCCCGCCGGTTCCGCCTCCGGCGACAGGCTTGACTGCATATCGTTTTTCGATACTATCGAATCTCAATAATATCGAACAACGATGTGGAGCCGTACCGTGCCCCTCAACAGATCCAACCCCCTGAAGTGGACGGCGATCGTCGTCCGCGTCTTCCTGGTGCTGTTCGCCGTGACCACGGCCTCCGAGGTCGGGCGCGCGGTCTTGACCGGCGGAGAGAACGCGTGGGGTTCTCTCGGCACCCAGAGCCTGGTGTGCGTGTCATCACCGAACATCCTCGACGTGGAGGGCAACGTCGCCGAGGACCCCCAACGCCGGAAGGCCGTGGAGGCGACCGACGGCCTCGAAGTCGACCCCTATCCCGTGGAGAAGGGAGTCGAGTTCTTCTACGAGCTGCCCCGGATCTGCAAGGACGACTCCAGCCTCGGCACGCAGCTGCTGTACCAGACGTCGCGGTTCGCCACCGAGCTCGTCCTGCTCGTATCGATCCTCCTCCTCGACCGGCTGATCAGAGGCGTACGGCGGGAGAACGGTTTCGATAAGGTGGTCGTCCGCAGGCTGTGGTTCCTCGGCGTGTTCCTCATGGCCGGCACAGTCGCGGCGTCGCTCTACACGACCCTCGTCGAGACCGGCCTGGCCGTGTCGATGGTGGCCGGCTCCATCAGGGACGTGTGGGAGATGGCCCTGTTCGGCTGGAACGTCCCGTGGGCGTTCCTGCTCGCCGGGCTCGGGCTCGTGGTGATGTCGAAGGTCGTACGCGTCGGCGCGCACATGCGCGAGGAACTCGAAGGAACAGTCTGATGTCGCCCGCCGAGAACTCCGAGCACACCATCGAGGTGCACCTGGACAGGTTGCTCGAAGAGCGCGGCATGACGGTGGTCGAGCTGGCCGACAGGGTCGGCATCACCAACGTGAACCTCTCCATCCTCAAGAACAACCGCGCCAAGGCGATCCGCTTCTCCACCCTGAGCAAGCTCTGCGAGGTCCTCGACTGCCAGCCCGGCGACCTCCTGTCCTTCACCCCCCGCTCCACCACGGACTGACCGCGCGAGGCGGCCGCCCTGGCGCCTACGCCGCGGCGGCCCGGAGGCCGAGGACGACGAGGACGACCGCCGACATCCTGCCCACCGCACGCCTGAATCCGGCCCCGCGCACGAGGTGCGCCCCTCGGTGGAGGAGGCCCGTCCAGGTCAGCAACCACACCGCCATCAGCAGGGCGTGCGCGGTGGCCAGCGTGAGGATCTGCCCGCCGAGATGACGGCCGGGCAGGACGAACTGCGGGACCAGGGTCAGATAGATCGAGGCCGCCTTGGGGTTGAGCACGTTCGCGAGCAGGGCTTGCGTATAGCCGGAGCCGGACCGTTCCGGCTGGTCCGTCAGCGCGGGAGGCGAGGGCAGGGATGTCGAGCGCCACGTCCACAGACCCAGGCACACGAGATAGACCGCGCCGAGGAGCTTGACGGCGGTGAAGGCCTGGCTGGAGTGCATGACCAGCGCCGACAGCCCGGCGGCGGCCAGGGTGGCGTGCCCGTACAGGCCGGTGACCGTACCGAGGATGACGGGGAGAGCCTGACGACGCCCGCCGGCGGTGACGCGCTGGATCAGCAGGGTCAGGCTGGCTCCCGGGGTGGCGATGACGGGCAGGATCGCCAGGAGGAACGCGGCGATCGCGGACGGGTGGATCATGCCTGGAGCACGACGCGGAAATGGGTGGTCAGGCGGCCGTCGTCGTCCAGGACGTGGAAGGCGAGGCCGGGCGGTTGCTCGCGGTCGGCGGGCCGGTCACCCTCCCACGGCAGGCGCAGGGTCCAGGTGACGGCCGGCGCGACGATCAGCGGGCGGCCCGCGAAGGTGGACGCGGCCGCGGTGTGAGCGTGCCCGGTGAGCACGGCGGCGACCCGCGGGTGGGCGTCGAGCAGCGCGGCCAGGTCGCCGGGCTCCTCCAGCCGGGAGGAGTCGGGCAACGGGTGGTGGAGCTCGACGGGCGGCTGGTGGAAGGCGATCAGCGCGGGCGTGCCCGGGGCGAGCCCGTCGAGGGTGGCGTGCATCCAGGCCAGGGTCTCGGGGTCGAGCCGGCCCTCGTCGTGGCCGGGGATGGTGGAGTCGCACATCAGGATGGCGGTGCCGGCGATGTGGTGCACCTGGTTGACGGGGCCGGGGCCGGGCGGCTTCCGCAGCAGCGCCTTGCGGTAGGCCGGGCGGGCGTCGTGGTTGCCCGGACAGGTGAGCACCGGGAAGGGGGCGGCCAGGATCCGGGCGGCCTGCTCGTACTCGGCCTCCTCGCCGTGATCGGCGATGTCGCCGGTGACCAGCACGGCGTCGACCGGGCGAGGAAGCGCCCGCAGGTGGTCCATGACCCGGGTGGCGCGCCGCGTCGCCCGGTCGGTGCCGTCGAGGTGCAGGTCGCTGATCTGAGCCAGCAACAACGTCATCGTGTCACCCTTTCGTCTAATGGTTAAATAAAATTTACCGTTAGAGACCGTAGGGTACGGAAGAGGAGCGGGCAACCGGAAGGGGTTGGAGTGGAACGCTGGCCGGCCTTGGAACTGGCGAGCACGATCCGCCATGACGGTAACGGTGGTGTCACCGACGACCTGGCCACGCCGCAGAGCATGACCCGCTGGATCGGCCGGCAGGCGGAGCTGCTGGCCGGCCACGTCGACGTCGCGCAGCTCACCGGGGACGAGCAGCTGAGAAGCGAGATGGTCGAACTGCGCCGGGCCGTGCGGGCGCTGTTCGCGCGAGCGGTCAGCCCGGCGCCGCCGAGCCGGGCCGACGCCCACCGGCTGATGCCCGCCGAGCAGGCGCTGGCTCTCCTCAACGCGGCGGCCGCCCGCGAGGCGATCGTCCCTCAACTGCACTGGCCCTCGGACGCCGAGCCCAGCACAGGGGTGCTGTCGGCCGAGCCCGACGCCGACGTCCGGCTGATCGCGACCCTGGCGCGGGCCGCCATCGACTTCCTGAGCGGCCCGCAGCGCGAGCGCCTGCGGGCCTGCGACGCGCCTCGCTGCGTGCGCTACTTCGTCCAGAGCCATGGGCGGCAGGAGTGGTGCAAGCCGTCATGCGGCAACCGAGCCCGCGCGGCCCGCCACTACCAGCGCCACAACGCCGCTCTCCCCGAGGCCTGAGCGTGCCGGGGCGAGGGGGTTGGCCGGAAGACCATGATCGTGTTTTCTGGAGGCACCCCCCCGACCTGAGGACAGCCGATGCCCCAGCCCCTCACAGCGCTCGCCGCTGTGCTCGCCACCGTGCTCCTGTCCGCCCTGCTGACCGCCGGTCCCGCCGGCGCGGCGGCGGACCCGCCCTTACCCTCGGCGATCTTCCGCGCCACCCACAACAGCTACTCCGGCGACCTGGACGGCACCAGGGGCTCGATCACCCGCCAGCTCGACCAGGGCGTCCGCTTCATCGAGCTCGACATCCACGACAACGGCTACGCCACCGCCCGCGACTACGCGATCGGCCACGACGCCCCCGGCGACCTCGTGGACCGCGCCGGCAACCCGGCCTCGAACCTCCTGCGCGACTGGCTCACCGTGATCGACACCTGGTCCACGAACCATCCCACCGCCGCGCCCATCACCGTCGCGCTCGACATCAAGGACGACCTGACCGACAACACCTCGTACGCCGCGGGCAACCTCGCCGCGCTCAACCAGGAGCTCGTCTCCGTCTTCGGCGCCAAGCTGCTGCGCGCGTCCGACTACCCGGCCACCCCGCCGACCGTGGGCGCGCTGCGCGGCCGCGTCCTCGCGCTGCTCTCCGGCAACGCCAGGACCCGCGCCCTCTACAAGCGCGACTCCGGCACCAGTCCCGCCGTCGCGATGAACGGGCGCGGCCAGGTCGTCGAGGTGCACGACTCGGGCTCGGGCGACCTCTGGTACTGGAGCGGCACGTACGGGCCGGACGGCACGGTGACCTGGCTGCGCCACGGCCGCTACGACTCCGGCATGACCCCCGCCGTGGCCCTCAACGACGACGGCGACCTGGTCGAGGTCCACCGCTCCCAGAACGCGACCACCCTGTGGTACCGCGTCGGGCGGCTCGCCGCCGACGGCGAGATCACCTGGTCACCGAGCCGCCAGTACGACAACGGCGTCCTGCCCACGATCCGGTTCGACGCCACGGGCACCCGGCTGCGCGAGATCCACCGCAGCCAGAGCAACAGCCAGAACTGGACCTGGGCCGGCGCCCTCGACCCCGCCGCGCGCACGGTCACCTGGACGGGCAACGCCAAGACCGCCGACCCCCGCTACGACAAGACCACCTCGGCCGCCGGCGAGTCCAGCGTGCGCGTCTGGACCGGCGCCGACGGCCCGACCCCGGCCCAGACCCTGCGCGTCGACACGGCCCAGCGCACCGGTGACCGCATCCGCTACCAGCAGATCGCCTTCGACGAGTTCCAGCAGGGCGACAGCGCCGAGCTCCAGCAGGGCGCGCTGTACTACGCCGCCCCCGCCAGTCAGTCGTCGTTCATCACCGCGGCCCGGCAGGCCGGACGGCTCGTCCGCGGCTGGAACCTGGACTCGGCCTCACAGGCGACCGATCCGCTGGCCAACTTCCCGGCCACCAATCACCCGTACGCCACCTGGTACCAGAACCTTCTCAGCCAAGCCGGCGCCGTCCAATGAGCGGCGAGAACCGGCGCGTGCCGTTCGAAGGGGACGGCGAAGTGCTCCGGGTCGTCCCGGGACCGGGCGATCACCGTGGCGTCGTCGGTCACCGTCACGCCTGCCGGGTGCCCGCTCTGATGTCGCATGTCCATGCCTTTCGGATCTCAGCTGACATCAGTGATTGCCGTGGGCGCGGGTACCGGTTCCCCTGAATCTCCCGCGTACGGTGATCATGCGAACTTGTCGCGAAGGCCGCACATCTCATGATTCGTGATCAAAAAGACGATGGTCGTGGCATTGGCGATCGGCTCGACCCTGGCGGGAACGAGCGCTGTCCACGCCACCGCCACCAAGATCCCCAAGAACTTCCTGCTGACCGAGCGCACGGCCGCCGAGGGAACGGTCGTCGAGGACGAGGAGTGGTGGAAGATCAGCGACAGCCTGTCCCGGCAGCTCGCATTCAATCCCTGCCGCTCGAAGCGGAAATCCCGCGACGGCCGGGTGGCGATGCGCACCATCACCCACCTCACCAGCGCACCATCGAGCGCCGGCGAACAGCTCGTGCTGTACAGGAATGCCAGAGCCGCCCAGGCCGCCTTCCGTAAGCTCCGCGCCGACCTGGCCAGGTGCTCGAAGCCGGCCGTGGTGAAGCGCGACCGGTTCGGCTACGTGGGCAGGCCGTTGCGCGTGGGAGACGAGGCCCTGTCGGTGGCCGGTTACGACTACGACACGAAGGGCCGGCGCCTGTCTCCGTCCGACGACCTGGCTGTCGTCGGCCGTCGAGGCGCCGCCCTGTTCCTCTACACCGCCAACGCCAGGGGCCGGGGAGCGAAGAAGGAGATCACCGGTCAGGCCGGAAAGATGGCGAAGAAGGTATGCGGCCTTCCCGGCGTGTGCGGCAAGAAGACCGGCTCCCACTGACCCCGCCCTTAGGTGTGGACATAACGATTATCGTTATGTCCACGAAATGGCTCACCCGCCTCGAGAACTTACTGACCCTCCTGTTCGTCCTGGCCTGCCTGGGCGCCCTGGGCCTGCTGCTCTCCACCGGCCTGATCGCCTTCAGCGGCACCGCCAGCGGCGTCGGCGTCCCCCTGCGGATCTTCGACGTACCGGTCACCGGCATGGCGGCCCCGGATGCCGCGATCATCAGCGCGAGCGCCGACGTGACGGTCCGCCATCAGGGTCCGGCGCCGCTGGTCGGCCTGCTCTATCTGCTCGTGTGGGCGCCGGGCGTCACGACGACCCTGCTCGCCATGTTCACCGTCGTGCGCGCGCTGCGCAGGGCCAGATCGGGAGACAGGATGCTGTTCTCCGCGGTCACCGCCGCTCACCTGCGGCGCCTCGGCTGGATTCTGATCGTCGGCTCGCTCGCCACGGGTCTGCTCGGTATGGTGGCCGAGCCGATTCTGGCCTCCATGCTGCTGGCCAAGAGCTACTCGTTCTACCCCCCGTCGGGCGAAGAGGTGGCCGGGGTTGTGACAGGAGTCGCGGTGCTGGCCGTCTCGGAGATCGTACGGCGGGGCCTGGTGCTGCTCGAAGAGGTCGAGGCCACTATCTGATGGCCGACCCGACCATCCGGGTACGACTGGACGAACTCCTCAAGGAACGCGGCATGACGCTCACCGAGCTGTCACACCGGGTCCAGATCACCGTCGTCAACCTGTCCATCCTGAAGAACGGCCACGCCAGAGCGATCCGCTTCTCCACCCTGGTCCGCCTGTGCGACGCCCTCGACTGCCAACCTGGCGATCTCCTCCAGTACGACCGCCCGACCCGAACCTGACGGGCCTCCGTATCGGTGCGCCGCCACTGTCCTTTTCGGATCACGATGCGCCGTGGTCCTCGTGCCAGAGTTCGGCGCCGTCCTTGTCGTAGCCGATGATCCGTCTGGTTCCCGCCTTGACGGTCGTGCCGTCCTTGAAGACCAGTCCGACGCGGACGGTCTCGGTGCTCGTGATGCCGAACCAGTGCTCCTCGTGGTCGCCCAGTTCCACCTTCGTCGGCTTGCCGTCCATGTCGATCAAGGGTTCGCCGGGTCCGCCTCTCTCGATCACGTGCATGGGGCCGACGGCCTGACCGTTCAGCTTCCAGATCAGGGTCTCGCCGGGTGTCTCGTACAGGCCCGCGACCAGCTTGCCCGGCATCTCCACGGTCGGGCCCAGCGGCTTGGCGTCGGCTTCCGGAATGACGAACCGCTGCTGCCGCTCGATCCGCGTGATCGTCTCGCCCTCGCGGCCCGCGAACTCGAACGCCGTCACCGTCCTGTCCGAGGGAACGGTCACCGTCCAGATGCCCTGGGGGGTGTCCTCGGGCTGCAGGACAGTCCCGTTGACCTTGCCCGCGTCGGTGAGAGCGGTAACGCGGGCGACCCTGTCCCCCGCGGTGCCGAAGTACATCACCAGCCCTGTGGCCGGGGCGGGGAAAGTCTCTGTGGAGCCCTGCTCGGTCGCCTCCTCGGCGCCGAGAGGCCGGCCGCATCCCGCCGAGAGGGAACCGGTCCTGTTGTGCACCCGCTCGCACAGGACCGTCCCGTTGTCGGTCCTGGCGTACCAAAGGGAGATGGGGCGCTTCTGGGAGGGATTGTCGATCGTCAGGACCTCGCCGATCCGGTACTCGTCGCCGGTGTAGTCCTTGGGAGGCACAGTCGGGGTGATGGGGACGATGGTGGCGACGTCGCCGCGCTCCGTTCCGTACGCGGCCATCAGGCCGGCCGGGAGGGCGATCGCCGCGACACAGATCCCTGCCACCAGCGCGTTCCTTGTCGTCCTACGCCTGCGCGAACGCGAGACCACCTCGGCCGGGAAACGCGGCGGCGCCTTCGGGGCACGCTCGGCAGCACGTCCGAGCTTCGTGCGCAGATACGACTCCAGCTCGTCGGTCATGCGGAGTTCCCGTTCGTAGCGCTCATCCAACGAGCTCCGCCTTTCCACGGTTTCGTCTTGGGATAGAGCACTCCGCCGGGTCGGACTGTTGAATCGCCGCAGAGAACAGGTCAGGCCTTCATCGACCTGCGCACGGCGGCGTCCACCAGTTCCCGCATCTCCTGCTCGGTGAAGATGTCGGGCAGGGTCAGCCGCTCCACGATGAGCCAGTTCAGCGTGAGGTAGAGGAGCACCACCCCGGTCGAGTCGCCGGGCAGCCCTGAGGCCGCGTGGTAGCCGATGTTGTCGTCGATGTCCTGGCGGATGCGCTTGGTCAGCACGGCGCGCAGCTCAGGGCGCCGGGTGGACTCCAGCCGGAGCTCCAACAGGGCCAGGTAGCCGGAGTTGAAGGCGGAGACCCGCTCCACGAGTTCGTGCATGAGCTCGGTGTAGCGGGTCTCGTCCTGCACGCCCTCCATGCCGCGGGCCATCGTGGCCTCGTCGGGCAGCAGCCGCTCATAGATGCGTCCGCCGACCTGGGTGAACAGGTCGTCGCGGTTGGCGAAGTAGTTGGACGCCGTGCCAGGGGGCACCGCCGCCTCCGCATCCACGGCCCGGAAGGTCAGCCCTCGCGCGCCCTCCTTGGCCAGCACCTCGATGGCCGCGTCGATCAGCGCCAGCCGCCGCTCGGGATTCCTCCGCACTTGACACCACTCCGTTTGTAGTACTACGTTCTGACCACTCCAAGCAGAGTACTACATCGAGAGTGATTGAATATGCGAAAGCTTGTCTACTACATCGCCGTCTCGCTCGACGGCTACATCGCCGGCCCCAACGCCGAGTTCGACTTCTACCCCGTGTCGGACCAGATGGCCGCCTGGATCAACGACCGTTACCCCGAGACGCTCCCGACCCATGTCCGCAAGCTCGTCGGCCTGGAAGGCACGCCCAACAAGGTCTTCGACACCCTGGTGATGGGCCGCGGCACCTACGAGCCGGCCCTGGAAGTCCCCACCACCAGCCCGTACGCCCACCTGCGCCAGTACGTCGTCTCCAGCACGCTGACGATCGACGACCCCACGGTGCGGGTGGAGACCGGCGACCCGGTCGAGCTCATCCGGCGGTTGAAGGCCGAGGACACCGGCATGGACATCTACCTCTGCGGCGGCGGCAAACTCGCCGCCTCCCTGCTCCCGGAGATCGACGAGATCATTCTCAAGAGCTACCCCGTGGTGGCCGGCGCGGGCATCCCCATGTTCTCCGGACAGTTCAGCCCGACCCTGTTCACCCCCACCCGGCGCGAGTCCTTCGACAACGGCGCCCAGGTCACCTGGCTCACCAGGGCATAGCACCCCAACCTCTCCCGCCGCCCCCGGTCGTGGACCGGAGGCTGAAGGGCGGGGCCACGGCTTGACGGTCAGGACCGAGGACCGACGCAAGCGAGGTCCTTGCCCGGCAGGGTTCCCTTCGTCAGGAACGCGACGGTGGCCTTGTCGGCGCAGGTCGAGCCGGTGCCGTAGACGTAGTGACCGCCGTTGTCGACACCGACGAAGCCGGCGCGATCCCCCAGTGCCTCGCGCATTCCCCGCCCCGCGGCCCACGGCGTGGCGTTGTCGCGGCGGTTCTGCAGGATCAGGACGTTACGCGGACCGTGCGAGGTGACCTTGACCAGCGGCTCGACCGGCTTGGTGGACCAGAACGCGCACGACCGGATGTTGTTGGGCATGCCGGCGCTCAGCGGGTACTTCGCGCGGGCGGCCGAGGTGGCGCCGGCGTAGGAGTCCACGTCGCGCGACCAGGTGGTGTCCCCGCACATCAGGGCCAGAGCCATGGTGACCTGGTTGTCCACCGGCACGCCCGGCTCGGCTACGGCGTCGGCCAAGACCTGCTTGAGCACGGCGACGCCCGCGTCTGTCGGGGCCTTGCCGGCGGACAGGTCGGCCGCCGCCTTCCAGAACTGGGTGAGCGGGGCGAGCGTCTCGTTGTGCAGCAACATCTGGTAGGTGATGGCGCGCAGCAGCGCGCCGTTGACGGCCGCCGGCGTGCCCGGCACCGCGGCCGGTTTCCGGTCGAGGTGGTCGGCCAGCGTGAGGAAGGTGTCGGTGACCTCGTCGACGGTGCCGCCCAGCCCGAGCTCGGTGTCGTTCGCGGCGGCGACGCGGGCGGCGTCCGGGAACCGGTCGTTCATGCCCTGGTTCCACGTGTCCAGCATCTTCGCCCACGCCTTGCTCGGGTCGACGTTGCTCTCCAGCACCATCCGGTCGGTGTTGTGAGGGAACAGCGAGGTATAGACCGCGCCGAGGTAGGTGCCGAAGGACTGGCCCCAATAGGAGATCTTCCGCGCGCCGAGTGCCTGGCGGATCCGGTCCATGTCGCGGGCGGTGTTCGCGGTGGTGAAGAACCGGAGCTTGTCACCGACCGCGGCGCACTGCTCGGCGGCGGCGCGCGCGCTGGTGACGTTGCCCTCGATCGAGCCGCCGGCGCCGGGGTAGGCGAACACGTTGAGGAAGCCGGAGTCGGTCAGGCCGCAACTCATCGGGGTGCTGTGGCCGACGCCGCGTGGGTCGAACCCGATCAGGTCGTAGGAGTTCAGCACCGACTTCGGCAGCGTGGGTGCCATCTTGCCGGGCATGTCCAGGCCCCCGAGTCCCGGGCCGCCCGGGTTGAACAGCAAGGCGCCGCGCTTCTTGCCGGGCTTGGCGGTGGCGATCCTGGAGACCGCGACGGTGATGGTCTCTCCCTGGGGATGGCGGTAGTCCAGGGGCACCTTGACCGTGCCGCAGGTCTGCCTGGGGTCCCGTTTGACGCCCGGCGCGAGTTCCGGACAGCCGCCCCACTTGATCGAGGTCTGGACGTGGCCGGCGCCCACCTCGGCCGCGGCGCTCCTTGGCTGTCCGCCGACCGTCGCCCCCGTCGCCGCGAGCGTGGCCAGGATGCCGGCGACGACGATTCGTCCGCGGTTGCTGCTTCCCATGGTGCTCTCCTCCGAAGTGCCGTTGTGCCGCGACCTGGTTCGCGGTTTGACCGTGGTTCCGGCCGCTGGCAAGAAAGGTAGGAGTTGAGAGCCCTGTCCCGAATCACCGCGCTGCGGACATTCCGTGTAGCTCATTTGAGGGACAAACGCGGTAAAACCGGAGGCCAGAGATCGCTAGGCTCAGCACCATGGGGGGGACCAGGGTCGGCGACCTGTCGCGCAGGTTGCGGGACCGGTGGCGCGTCCACGACGCCGCGGTGAGGGACCTGTGGCCGGCCGTCGCGTTCACCGGGCTGGCGTTCGTCCCGGCGCTGTCGGTCATGAGCGCCCAGCTCGGTGACCTGCCAAGACGCCCGGCTGACGCGTTCGCGATCGTCCTCGTCCTGGCACAGACATTGCCCCTCGCGATGCGTACCCGGTGGCCCGCCGCGTGCCTGGCGATCATCGGCGCGTCGTTCGCGGTCCACGAGGCGGCCGGCTACCCGCACCAGTTCGGCACCGTGACGATCTACCTCGCGCTGTACTCGGTGGGCGCGCACCAGGAGCGGTTCCGGCGCCTCATCGCCGTCGTGGCGTCGGCCGCGTACGTCGTGCTGTGCGTGGCCGTACACCTGCTCGGCTCACCGAACGCGCTGAGCGAGTTCCTGGTGTTCTACCTGGTTCTCGTCGCCTGCTGGGTGCTCGGCGTCGTCGTACGCGGGCGACGGCTCGACGAGGCCGAACAACGGAGGCGCGCCGCCCTGGCCGCGGCCGCCGCCGAGCGGGCCCGCATCGCCCGGGAGCTGCACGACGTGGTGACCCACCACGTCACCGGCATCGTCGTGCAGGCCGACGCCACGCAGTTCCTGGCCACGTCGCCGGACCGCGTGGTCACCGCACTGTCCACGATCGGCCACGCCGGCCGCCGAGCCCTGGCCGAACTGCGGTACCTGCTGGAGGTGCTGGAGGCGACCGGAGAGTCGGCCGTGCCCGTCGCGGGAACCGTGCGAGATCTGGTGGCACAGACCCGAAACGGCGGCCAACCGGTCGACCTGGTGGGGGACGGCGACCGGCTCGCACTCCCGGCCGGCGTGGGGCTGGCCATGTACCGGGTGGTGCAGGAGGGCCTGACGAACGCCGTCAAGTACGCCGAAGGCCGCCCGACCACGGTGCGCGTCGACTACCGGGACGACCGGGTGGAGGTCGAAGTGACGAACGCCGCCGCCGCGGTTTCCGTAGGCGCCGGAAGCGACCTCTCCGGCGGCCGCGGCCTGGCCGGACTGCGCGACCGGGTGGGCGCGCTGGGCGGCGAGCTGACCGCGGGCGAGCAACCGGACGGCGGCTTCCGGCTGCACGCGTCGATCCCCGTAGGCGGTGCCGAATGACCATTCGCGTCGCGATCTGCGAGGACCAGGAGATCGTCCGCACCGGCTACATGACGGCGTTCGACGCACAGCCGGACATGGAAGTGGTCGGCGTGGCCGCCGACGGCCCAGCCGCGCTCGAGGTGGTCACGAACCTGAAACCGGACGTGGTGGTCATGGACATCCACATGCCGCTGATGGACGGCATCGAGGTGACGAGGCGCATCGCCGGCCCCGGTGTCGTCGCCCCGCCGAAGGTGCTGGTGGTGACCACGTTCAACGTGGACGAGTACGTCTACGAAGCCCTGCGCGCCGGAGCCAGCGGCTTCCTGCTCAAGGACGCCCCCCTGCTGGAGCTGGTGAACGGCGTCCGCACCGTCGCCCGCGGCGAGTCCCTGCTGTCCCCCGCCGTGACCCGCACCCTCATAGGCCGCTTCGCCGAGCGCGTCCACCCGGCGAACCCCACCCCGGCCGAGGACCCGCTGGCCGCGCTGGCCCCCCGCGAACGCGAGGTACTGCGCCTGATCGCGCGCGGCCTGTCCAACGCCGAGATAGCCGCGGAACTGGTGATCAGCGTCGAGACCGTCCGCACCTACGTCTCCCGAATCCTGTCCAAACTGGACCTACGCGACCGCGTCCAAGCCGTGGTCTTCGCCTACCGCACAGGCTTCGCCCACCGCTGAAAAGATTCCGGAACCGGACCTTCCGACCTGATGGGGTGTTCACGAGTCGCGGGGCTTGCTGAATTCTTCGATCAGCACGGGATACTGTTCCCCGCCGTGTCCTGCGGCGATCGAGCGGTCAGCCATAGCCTTGATCAACTTCGGCAGCTCGGCGTTGACACCCACCGCCTCGCTCTCCTCGATCAGGTGTGCCATCGCCCGCACGTCGGTCTCCAGGGCCGACACCTCGGCCGGGAAGGAGCCGCTGTCGATCTGCTCGGCATACCCGGGCAGCCATTCGGCCACACCGGCAGCGATCTGCCGCGCGAACGGCGCATACGTCGCGGCGTCGACACCGGCCGTTCTGAGCATGGCCGTGCCCTGGAGCCAGGCGTTCAGGACGCTCCACATCATGGCGAGGCCGGCCACGTCGTACAGGGACGCCAGCCCATGGTCCGCACCAAGGTAGGTGACGGTGCCGAGAGCGTCGAGCGTTGACTTGTGCGCGTCGAAGTCCGGCTGCGGCCCGCTGTGCAGAATCACCGCTTCGGCGGTCCCGATCGCCGACGGGATGGCCATGATGGCGCCGTCCAGGTAGCGGGCGCCGCGCTGCTCGGCCCATCGAGCGGCCGCCCGGGCCTGGGCCGAGTCACCCGAGGTCAGGTTGATCACCATCGTGCCGTCCAGCTCGATGTCGCTCGCGCCGAGCAGCTCGTGCATGGCCTGGTAATCGGTGACGCAGATGATCGTCAGGGAGCTTGCCTTGAGCGCGTCACCGACCGTCGGCGCCCGCCGCGCACCCTCGGCTACCAGCTGGTCGGACTTGGAGGTTGTACGGTTCCACACGGTTGTGGGATGCCCGGCTTTCAGGAAGGCGCCGGCGAGCGCGCGGCCCATCAGTCCGAGTCCGATGACTGTCACGGGTGCATTGGTTGTGCTGTCCATGGCAGCATCGTCAACGTTGATACCGGTATGAAGGTCAAGTGAGGTTTCGGTGCTGATCGGGGAATTGAGTCGCCGGACGGGTGTGAACGCCCATCAGTTGCGCTACTACGAAGCCCAGGGGCTGCTGGCGGCAGACCGGGGCGCGAACGGTTACCGCGAGTACGACGAGGACGCCGTGCTGCGGGTGAAGCAGATCCGGCACCTGCTCGGTGCCGGATTGTCCTCTGAGGACATCGCGTACCTGCTGCCCTGTGCGGTCGGAGAGGCCCCCGAGCTGCTCGGATGTCCCGAGCTGCTGGCCGCGATGAGGTCACGGCTGCGGCGACTGGACGATCAGATGGACCGGCTCGCCCAATCCCGCGTCGCTCTTGCCGACTACATCGATGCGGCCGAGCGCATGGCCGGCGAGAACTATCCCCCCTTTCACGATGCCGACCAGGAGCCCGTACCCGCCTGAGCGATCTGCTGGGTTTCCTGCCACCGGGGTCCCCGTCTTGACCCGTTCGCGCCGGATGGCGGTCCGCGCCGCGGTCGGAAGCCACCTGGATGTACCTAGGGCATCACGCCTCCCCGATGCTGACGGCGGCACGGCGGGGATGCGGGGCCTCGATCTCGTCGAGCAGCGCCACCGCGAAGTCCGCGTACGTGATCCTGCTGGCCGGGTCCGCATGGTCGGCGATCCGGTACCGGCCGGTGCGCGTTCCGGCATGGTCGAAGTCGCCTGCCGGAGCGACGTACGCCCAGTCGAGGTCGCACTCCTGAAGCACGGCGAGACCCGCCGCGTGGCCGAGGTAGAAGGCGCGGTATTCGTTGGGGTAACCGGGCTCGTCCATCAGCGGAGCACCCGAAGCCCCGGGCATGATCGATGCCAGGCCGACCACCGCCAGCCGGCGCACGCCCGCCTTCGCCAGACCGGTGGTCAGGGCGCGGGCCGACGCGGTGAAGAACTCGTGAGGCGGCGCGGACAGGTCAGCGGCGGCGCTGATGGCCGCGTCATGGCCCGCGGCCGCATGTGCGACGCTCGTCCCGTCCGTGACGTCACCCGCCACCACGCGTACGTCGGTCAGATCGCCGTGGCTCGCGGGGTCGCGCACCACGGCGGTGACCCGGTGCCCCCGCCGGCACGCCTCGGCGACGGCCTGCCTACCGGCTCTGCCGCCCGCGCCGAAGACCACGATGTTCATGGAGAACCGCCTTTCACCGGGGCCGGGTCCCGTTCGCCCGGCCGCTTCCCGGACGCTACCGAGGGCTGCGGTTACCACGGGGATACCGGTTATCGTGAGGCCATGAGGGAACCTCTGCCCGCCGACATGTTCGACGAGCTGTGCCCGTCCTCGCTCAATCCGATTCGGTTCGGCGACAAGTGGGCGGCGCTCGTCATCCGTTGCCTCGAGCACGGGCCGCGCCGGTTCTCCGAGCTGCGTGTGCCGCTGAGCCGCGTCACCCCCAAGGTCCTCACCCAGTCGCTGCGCTCCCTCGAACGGGACGGTCTGGTCGAACGCACCGTCTACACCGGCGCCGCCCCGCATGTCGAGTACGGGCTGACCCCGCTCGGCCGTAGCATGCTCGGGCCGATGGCGATCGCCTGCGCCTGGACGCAGGAACACTGGGACGAACTGCTCGACGCCCGCGAGTCGTACGACAACAGCTCTCGTCTCGACCGCGCCGGCTGACGCGGCGGACTTCACGGCCTGGCCGATCGCATAGCCGTTGGACAAGGCCGAGTCGCTGGTGCCGATCGAGTCCCGGAGGAAGCCACGTTTGGGTCATTCGTCGAAACCGGGCTGGCTGAGCCTGCTCATGTCCACCCGCTCGCCGCGCCCGTGGTCGCGGAGCATGAGCGCCGCCGCGGTCGCCGCGGCGACCATGAGCCCGGCGGTCATGGCGAAACCCACCCCGAAGCCCGAGGTCAGGGCGAGCGCCGGTGATTCCCCGGCGGCCAGCAGGTCCGTGGTGCGGGTGGTGACGACGCTGGAGAGAACGGCGAGGCCGAGGGCCCCGCCGAGTTGGAGGCTGACGTTCTGCAGCGCGGACACGATGCCGGTGTCTGCTTGCGGGACGTCGTTCAGGGCGGCGATCGTGGACGGGACGATGACGATCGCGAGGCCGGTGCACACGATCAGGGACGGCAGGATCACATTGCTCCAGACCGATCCCTGCGGCGCGATGGTGGCGAAGAGCGCCAGCCCGCCCGCCGCGAGCAGAGAGCCGAGGACCACTGCCATGCGGATGCCGATCCAGCGCACGAGCGTCGGCCCGAGTGCCGAGGCGGCGACGAGGATCACGGTCATCGGCAGGTAGTTGAGTCCGGTCTGCAATGCGGACAGGTGCAGCACCTGCTGCTGGTAGAGCGTGGCGAAGTAGAACAGTGCGAACATCGCTGAGCCGCGAAAGACCGAGACGATGGTCGCTCCGGCCACTCCGGGCAGCCGGAACAGCGTGAACGAGACCAACGGCTCTGCCACCCGGAGCTCGTTCATCACGAACCAGCCGAGCAGAGCCGCCGACACCAGCACGAGCCCGATCGTCCTGGCCGATCCCCAGGGGTGATCGGCGGTGTCGAGGACCGCGTACACGAGCAGCCCGATCCCCGCCGTCGACGTCACAGCGCCGACGATGTCGAAGCGGTGGTGCCGGCGGCGTGGCTGGTCGGCGGGCACGAAGAGCATGGTCAGCACGAGCAGGACGACGCCGATCGGGAGGTTGACGAAGAAGATCCACCGCCAGCCCGGGCCGTCGGTCAGTGCTCCGCCGAGCAGGAGGCCGAGAGCGCTGCTGACGCCGTAGGAGGCCGCCCAGGCGGCGAAGGCGCGGTTCCGCGGCGGCCCTGATGGGAAGATGACTCCGATCAGCGCGAGAGTCATCGGCGCGATCAGTGCGGCCGCGAGTCCTTGCACCGCTCGCGCGCCGATGAGGGTTTCCGGGTTCTGCGCGAGAGCGCTGACTAGCGAGGCCGCAGCGAACAGCGAGATGCCGCCGACGAGCACCTTGCGACGGCCACGCAGGTCCCCGAGTCGTCCGCCGAGCAGGAGGAACCCGCCGAAGGGGACCATGTAGGCATTGATCACCCAGGGGAGGGCTGCCTCCGAGAAGCCGAGGTCTGACGCGATCGCGGGCAGTGCGACGTTCACGACCGTCACGTCGACGCCGTCGAGGACCTGGGCCGTACACAGCACCAGCAGCCCGACCACGTGCGCCGGAGTCCAGCGGAAGGCCCGGGTCTCCTGCGTCGTCATCGCGTGCGCCCTTGGTGATCGCCGTGACGCACGGAGTCGGCCTGTGCCGGGAGCGTGGCCCTCCAGTGCGTCATGGTGCCGAGGACGCTGCTGGACGCGCTGACTTGGGACACCTCGGTGAAGCCGGCCGCGCGCATCAGCGTAGGGATCGCCCCTGAGACGTTGGCCGCGACGCGTTCGCCGCCGAGTGCGCGCAGAGGGAGGGACACGAGCTTCATCAGCGCTGTGCTGGGTGGTCCGAGGTCGGCGACGTGCAGTTGTCCGCCCGGTCGCAGGAGGCGCTGACAGGCGGCGAGCATCGACCGCTTCTCCTCGGTGGTCAGATGGTGCAGCACGAAGGTCGTCAGGATCCGGTCGAAGGACCTGGGCGGGAACTCAGCGGTCTCGATCGTGCCCTGATGCAGCTCGGCGTCGACATGGGCGCGTGCGAGCACCTCGCGAGCGACCTCGAGGACGGCCGGGTCCACGTCGAGCCCGATGACCCTCGTCGTCGGATAAGCCTGTTTGATCAGCAGAGCGAGTGTCCCGGTGCCGCAGCCCAGGTCGAGGACCGTCATATCCGGCTCGATGCCGGTTCGACGCAGGAAGCGGCGCAGCGTCGGCCTTGTCATCCCGCTCAGCGCCGCATAGAGCGGCGTGAGCGCCGCGTGGCCGAGGGCGGGTACGAAGGACGACGGGCGGGCGCCTTCATGGACATCAGTACGGTTAGTGAACATACTGTTCATGATTGATGTGCTTCGGAGGTGAGCTCAAGAAGCAGTTCGCCGGATCCGTCCGCTACCGGACAGATCTCCCGAACTGGCCTTGAACGGGCGGAGGAAGCCATGCAGCGAGACGGCGACAGGCGAGTGCGCCGGACTCGCGCACTCCTGCACCAGTCTCTGATCGAGCTCATCATGGCCAAGGGCTACACACGCGTCACCGTGCAGGACATCCTCGACCACGCCGATGTCGGCCGATCCACCTTCTACAGCCACTACAACAGCAAGGACGACCTCCTGGTCGAGAGCGGCAGCGATCATCTCCGCGCGATGATCGCCAAAGCCTCTGCCGGTCCAGGCGATCCTTCGGCCGCCGATGACGATCCACTGCTTCCTGCGCTGCTCATCTTCCGGCTGGCCGGGGCCAACCGTCAGCTCTACCAGTCCCTGATCGGAGGCCGGGGTAGTGCCAAGGTCGTCTCCATCGCGAAAGGAATGCTGACCGAGGTCTTCACCGATCACCTGCGGCGAGCACGGCCGGCTACGGACGCAATCGAGCTCGAACCGACCGTGGCATTCCTGGTCAACGGATTGATGGGGCTGCTCATCTGGTGGCTGGATACCCGGCCCGACCTCGCCCCGGAAGAGGTCTACCGCCGATTCGTCCACCTCGCCACCTGTGGCGTCCTGACGTGAGCGGGGCTCCATCGATGTGCCATCGGGATCATCAGGATCGCGCGTGGGTGGCCAACGCTGCTCCACGAACCCGAACTCCGCCGATCAACAGCACGACCACACTGCCGAAACTGACCATCAGAAGCAAACGCCACATCATCCATGGGAGCCGTCCCTCCCACCCCCCACAGCTGAGCATCAGCCAATACGAGAACGCCATGAACGCCCAGTGAAGCGCGACCCCCGCCACGACCGGGGCTCCCAGCAGCCCCACTACCGTCCCGAGCCACCGCTTCGACCATGCGGCGACCAAACCAGAGAGCAGGACGCTCACCATAGGCGCACCGTTCAGAACCAGATACCGCCCGTGCGTACCCGCAATCTCCTGCCTGACATCGAGCCACATGACTTCCAAGACCGACCACAACCTCGTCAGACCCGATGGAAGAGGGCCATAACCCGCACAACCCACCGCTCCATCACCCTCGAAGAGCGCGGGCAGCCATAAGGACAGAAAGCTCAGCAGACTGACCACAAATGCGGCCAGCCACCATCGAAGATAGCGCCATCGCGACATGGCATACTTCCCACAAAGATGATCAGAGGGCAGCCAGTGTTCCATCAAACTCGTGTCGCCGTGAACGGATGTCGCACTCACCGCGTAGCGGCAGCGGGCCGGGGACGGAGCGGCTTGATGACGTGGGGAAGGTCCCGAACCGGATGGCGAAGCCCATCTCACGGGTCCAGGTCCTTGGTCTATGCGTCCGCCTGATGTGGAGCTGCTTGGACTCGGCGGCCCGCCGGTGATACGGCTTCAGGAGGAAAGACTCACCATTGATCAACGTCACGACGTGGCCGGTTCCGGAACGACACCCCACATGAACGTGGAGCTCTTGAGCAGCTGCTCCGTCACCCTGATCCCGGTCAGGTGCTCGACGAGCAGGAAGGCCGGCCCTTTGTAGAGGCGGGGACCCGATGGGTACAGCCTGTCGATCTCCGCCATCGTGTCGACCAGTTCGGCCGGGATCTCCGTCAGATATCCCTCATCGCCACCCCAGGCGCATCGGATCTCGCCGTCCTCACACCAGTAGAAGTAGTCCAGGCACTTGATGGCGAGTGCGGCTTGAGAGACAAGGCGAGTGCCCTCGGAGAGTCTGGTGATCACGTCTTCGCGGGTGCCGAGCCAGTCGGGGTCGAAAACGAACGTCCAATCACCGATGGAGGCGACGCCGAGAGGTCCAGCGTGCGAGTAGTAATCCGGGTCGTCGGGGAAGGGACCCGGCGTGAAGTCCTCCCATCGGCCGCCGAGGCGGGCGATCACCTGTTCGGGCGTGGCACGGACGTAGATGAAGCTGTACAACTCCTCGGCGTATTCGCCGCAGAGCCAAGTAATATCGGGGGGCTGCATGGTCATGTCGTCATGCTGCCAGCCGGAACCGACAGACCCCGGACGTCACAAGACGATGGGCTGGGCCCGATACGGCGTGACGCACCTCGGCCTCACCCAGGAACGTCTCCAACGGCATGCGCTGGAACGGATCGAGAGCGGGCTACCGGTGAGGGGAAGTTCAACCCAGTCGTCGGCGTACTACAAACCCCCGAAGTGGCGCCGGTCAGCAGCCGGATGGGGCGTCGAGACCAGCAACCCCCGGGTAGCCCAGCAAGCCCCTCTGAACAGCACGAAGGCCCGTCCGATCACCCCGGACGGGCCTTGCTGTGTCTGGTGGAGATGAGGGGATTCGAACCCCTGACCCCTTCGATGCGAAACACTCGGATTGATCGCTTTTCCTGGCGTGAGCAGGTCAACCGGTTTGCCTGTGTGCATCGACGTGCATGTTTGAGTGGCCTGAGGCATCCCTGATATCACTCAGTTTGTCAATCAATCCAGTGCTTGCCCGATCGATTCATCAGTCCAGGGATGCGACGAACGATAGGGGCAGCAGACCCACCAGGCCCATGGCGATGCCGGACAGGATGGCGGCAGCGTCTCTGCGATAGATGAGGGCGAGCACGAAGGCTGGCGGTGGAGCAAACAGCCACACCAACCCCGTCGCTGTAATCAACGGGTCAGGCATGTCGATCATGCCATGGAGCTGTCGGACTAACTGGAACGTGGCGGCAAGCCACAGAATTGCGAACCCGAGCAGGCTGTATGAGACCCACCGTCCGTTTGTCGTCATGAGGCGCCATTATGAATGTCCCACCGCCCTGCGGTACAGATCATGGTCGCCTTGACAGGCGTGGTCTTCGCAGACTGCACGATCCTAAAGAGCTGGAGCGTCAAGGAGCGGTTGACGCTAAAGGGTGTGCGACACTCCTGCCTGCCCGTCTGCCGTCGTCCCACCCGAAGGGGTAGCGGGGGCTGCCCGGCCGCGCGCCCGGCACCAGGTCGTGATGGGCCTGAGTTCTGCAACGCCATCCGTCGTCAAGTGCCGAGAGGATGGCATCCGTTGCTCTCTACTGCGCTCCCGTGTCAGCAAGTTCGCTGGCTCCCCTGACCTTCCAACCTGCCGGCGAGCCCTCCTCGTACCTCCAGCAACGACACGTACGCGCTATGCCTGGATACTGCCAGCCATGGTCATCGTTGAAGTCGTCCTGGAGACCGACGACGCGGTGGACTTCACGGCTTGGCCGATCGCGGAGCCGTTGAGTGACTGCCTTCTCGCCCTGTCCGAGCGGATGTCTCTCGCCGACGTCGGGACGGCCATGGCCGTCATCTTCAGCTACAACAACATCCCCGTCACGCACGCCGGCGACCTGACCGAGATGCATCTGCAAGGACATCTCGCCGAAGCGGAAGGCCTGAGCGCTCCGGGCGGTCTGCGCTTCCGCGACACCACCACCAACGTCACCGTCTCGCCCGGTTGCTGTTTCGGCTTGGAGAACTGGCGGGACTGGTGGGCTTCCCCTCGTAACGTGGAGACCGAACCAGGAAAGGTTTGGTCGTGGCAGGAGTCACGAGGCGTCGCTTTGATCCGGAGTTCCGGGCTGGGGCGGTGAGGATCGTCAGGGAGACCGGCAAGCCCGTCGCGCACGTCGCGCGGGATCTGGGCATCAACGAGTACACGCTGTACAACTGGGTGCAGATGGACCGGCTCGCGGCAGGGCAGGCCGGTGGCGACAGCGGAGGCGGGACGCTGAAGGAGTCGGCGGAGGAGGAGCTGGCGCGGCTGCGGCGGGAGAAGGCCGAGTTGGCCCGGCAGCACGCCAAGGAGAAGGCGGCCTGGGAGAAGGAACGCGCGGAGCTGGAGGACGAGCGTGATGTCCTCAAGCGTTCCGTGGTCTTGTGGGTGAAAGAGGCGATGGGCCGGTGAGCGTGGCGGCCTTCATCTGCTCCCAGAAGACCGACTACGGCATCGACCACGCGATCTCCTGCCGGGCGCTGGAGGTCTCCCAGTCGTGGTTCTACAAGTGGAAGAACCGCATCGGGGCGAATTCGCCGACCGCCCGCCAGCAGCGGCGGGCCCGGTTAGATGCGGAGATCAAGCGCCTGTTCGCGGCCTCGGGCGGTACGTACGGCTCACCGCGGATCACCCAGGACCTGCACGAGGCGGGCTGGCGTGTGTCAGAGAACACCGTGGCCAGGCGGATGGCCGAACTCGGCTTGGCTGGGCGGGCGCCGAAGAAGCCTCGTTCGCTGACCCGGCAGGGCAAGCGGCCGGCCGCGCCGGATCTGGTGCGGCGGAAGTTCACCGCGGTCGCTCCGGACGTGCTGTGGGTCGGCGACGTCACAATGATCCACACCGATGAGGGGCCACTGTACTTGGCCTCGGTGGAGGATCTGTTCTCCCGTCGGCTGCTGGGCTACGCCATGTCCGAGCATCACGACGCGGCGCTGACGGTCGCCTCGCTGCAGATGGCGGTCGCCACCAGGGGCGGCGACGTGGACGGGGTGATCTTCCATTCGGACCGCGGGTCGGAGTACACCGCTGCCCGCTACCAGGCCGAATGCCGCAAGCACGGGGTGGTGCAGTCCATGGGCCGGGTCGGGTGCGCGCTCGACAACGGGGCTGCCGAGTCGCTCAACAGCACGCTGAAGGTCGAGTTTGTGCACCGTCACCACTTCCGTACCAGGGCGGAGGCCCGGCTGAAGATCGCGACCTGGATCGCGGACTTCTACAACGTCAAGCGGAGGCACAGCGCCAACGACGGGCTGCCGCCTGTCACATTCGAGCGTCAGATGATCGAGACGAGGCAAGCATCATCGGCCCTGGTGAGGGCCGCTGTGGCATAGGACCGTCTCCACGGTTTGAGGGGATTGACACTGGTGGGACGTGGCTCGCGGGCAAGAATCTTGGCTCGGGCACGACCCCACGCCACACATCACACACGTGGGTCACGTCATCCAGCTCCGGCAGGACGATGAAGACTCTCCGTCCATCGAGATTACTCGCGGCGAGCTCTCCGGCCTGCTCGCTACAGCCCAACAGCACTTCTCCGGGTTCCTCGGCCTCGCCCAGCAATGGGCGGCGGTCACCACCCCAGGGTTGGCCGACCTGCTCATCTCAGTACTCGACCAATACTTCGCGATAACTGAAGCCTTTTCATCCTCGGGCGGCCTTGAGACACAGTGATTCTGAACGCTTCCACGCGAGGCGGGATGTTGTGCCACCATGATCGCCTTGTTACGACGAAGGAGGCTGCTTGGTCGTTTTCTCCTGTGCGGGGTGCGGCGCTGTGATGACCGCGAGGGTGGCGCGGGTGGCGCTTCCCGACCACTCTGGTCAGAAGTACAGCCATGACCTGCTCCCCGGTCTTCTGGAGCCAGGAACGTACGCGGTGGACCCTGGAGACGACCGGCCTTGGGAACCAAGGAAGCCCGAGTTGGAAGAGCATGGCGTCCGACTCCAGATGTACGGCATTACGGGACCCCCGAACAGGATCGGGATCGCGCCGGGCGACGTCCGCGGAACCGTCTTCATCCCGGAGCGGTTAGGCGGCTGCTGTTGTGGCTGGGACGGCCAGTACGGTCCCAACCTGGCGTGCGCGGAGTGCGGCTGTCCGGTGGCGACGCGCGTCGACGACTGCGGGTTCTGGCAGGTGGTGTGGCTGGAGCCGGACGCCGTATGTCCTGTCGCCGTCGATGGCCCCGTCCAGCGGGTGATGGACTGGGCGGAACTGCCGAGCACCCCGCCCGTTGATTCGCGTGGTTTCTGGAGCCCGGTGTGGGAGGCCGCGGTCGCGGTGGCACTGGCGCACCTGCTGGTGGTTTCGGGTGGTAGGCGGGCGTCTCTCCCTGATGGGCCTGTCGCAGAGGCGTTTCGCCGGGCGATCGACAGTCTTCTCCCTCCGGGATCACCGGAACGACACCTCGTCCTGGCCGGGCCCGGGCTGTCCGCCGCGATCACGGACATCGCACTGGCGCCGAAGCATCCGCAGACCGGTGAGATATGGCCGTGTGACGCAGGAACGGTGGTGCCGCTGGCTGCGGACGTGTGGACGTACCTTGCCTTCAACGATGACCGGCGGCTCATGCCGGCGGCGTACGGGATGCCAGCCGTCGTTCGCCGTGATGATCCGCCCCCGCTGCTGCCACACACTCTTTTCTGTCCCGATGGGCGAGTGTTCCTCCGCACGCTGGAGCGGCTGACGGCGGTTCAGCAGCCGTGGTTGCGCCGCATCTATGACCGGGTAAGAGACCGCCCGTACATCGATCCGTTCTCGTAGACGCGCGAGCAGGGCGATGATCTCGCGGATGTGGCGCCCAGGGACTCGCGACACACGGCGGCGTGGGAGCCGTAGTCGGCGATCGTCACGGCCACAGCTCATCACCGAGTACCGATTAAGAATCTTACTGAGCCCTATTCGCAGACTCAGCCATCCGTCGCGAGCCCAAGTCGTTCGGCATGGAGTTCAGCTCTGACCAGTTCCAGCAGGCGGCCCATCCAGTTACGGCCCCGCTCCCCTGCCTCGTGCCAATAGTCCGACCCCGTGCCGGTGTAGTGGATGCGGGCGGTCCCCGTGCCGACCAAGATCTCAGCAAGGGCCGGATGCTGAGTGAACTTGGCGCGCAGCAGTCGCATCATGACGGCTGCCCGGACGGTCGCCCAACCGTCGACGCGGTCGGTCTCCTTGGCGAGGGTTTCAGCGTCGTAAGGGCGCTCGGCCGTCATGATCTGCTCGCGCGCCGCCTGGTCCGCCGTGGACAGGGCCCAATAGGCATGGGTGACCGTCGGATAGGAAACACTCCCGACCTCGATGTCGGCCGGGTACTCGTTGCGCAGGACCAGGATGCCCGGATCTTCCGGCCACCCGTGCGGGAAGACGGTCTGGTACAGGGTGATCGCGCCTGCTTCTACGGGCTCGGGGTCATCAGGCGGAGCAGGCCGCGGAGTCTTCCGATAACTGAGAACCTCCTCAAAGTAGCGAATCGCCTCTGCCCGGTAGTCTTCGGTCACCACCTCGGGGTCGTATGGCTGCCACTGCACCGGCAGAGGCTCACCGAGTTCAGCGATCAAGACCCGGAGCGGCACGTCTTTGCGGTCCATGTCCCCCAGAACATAGATCCGATCGATCTCCGGAATGGCTTGGTACGCCTGCCGCAGCGCACGCCGAACCTCCTCGGACCTGGTGTCCAAGTACTTCTCGATCGCCAGCCAGCACCGCCGGGAGGAGTCCGGGCGCCCGTTGAGCTGCTCGATCGCATCGGCTACCTGGCCCAACAGGTCGTCCGCCGTCACGGACATCGACGGCTCCGCCAGCTTCCAGGACGCAAGTTGATGAGCGGACGCCCACTGCCCTGGCTTCAGCGACGTCGCGACCCAGCCGGTCTCCAAATGCCGTCGCAGCCCATCCAGATCCGTCAGGCCCCAGGCGTCGATTGCGCCATCGGCATAGATCACCAGATCGGTCAGGAAGTATCGGCCGGCGTTGCGGATGAACACCGGCCGTGACACGCCCTCGACCCGTTCCCCATCAACTTCCCGAAACGTTCGTCGCGGCATGGCGAACAGCCTAGGTCTTCGTGATCAACGCGACTACGGCTTGCGGAGGTGTTCCTGCACCCCTTCAGAGACATGTACGTCTTCCAGCCACGTCCGTACGCGACGGGTGGCCGGGCGGGGCCCGGCCCGGAGAGTCCGCACGCCCGCCCGGACCGCCCGGCCGCCCGCCGCCCAAAGTGCGGCGGCTTGATGACGTAGGGAAGGTTTGAATCACGCTTCGCCCTGCACTGCTGTCGATCTTGTTCCGCTACTGCTGCTCGACCAGGTAGGCGATGCTCACCGGCCCCAGCTTGGGTGAGGAGCCTGTCGGCCTTTCCCGGCTCGTTGGCGTAGGCGGCCGCCGCGCCCCCGCTGCCCAGCCTGCGCCGAGACCTACCGCTTCGTCTCGCTGCTCTCCGACTCCGGCATGCCCATCGAGGCCATCTCACGGCTGGTCGGCCATCGCAACACCAGCGTGACGGAGACCGTCTACCGCAAGCAGCTCCGCCCCGTCCTTCTGGGGCGTCGAGGCAATGGACCGGATCTTCGACCCAGGTCAGTGATCTTTGAGCCAGGATTCCAGCACGTTCAGCTCGCGCAGTGGGAAGGCTTGTCCTCCCCACTGCCGGGCGTACTCCTCCTCGCCCATCTCGAAGAGCAGTCGCCTGATCGAGCGGACTACCGCTCGCACCAAAGGGCCTACCTCGCTCTGCAGCGCGAACACCTCTCGCCCTGCCTCGTCCGGTTCGGATCTCCTCCCGTCACGGAACCTGAGGATGCGCACTCGGACCGTATCGTCCTCATGCGTGAACATCCATCGGTACTCGGTGAGCTCGTCATCCCAAGAAAAGCGGATGTCGTCGCCCTGAGTGACCCGCACCAGGCTGTACAGGAGGTCCCGGAGAGCATCGGTCACATAGGACACGACCATCCGGGCCTCACGCCCTTCATGGGCGATGGTGACCACAGACCATCCATGCTCTGGCGCTCCATAGGAGAACTCGATCCGCGACATGGTGGTCATCGTCGCAGAACAGATAGTCACTCACTTTGTCACTCAGAAGATCAAAAAGGCCACTTCCGATGACTGGAAGTGGCCCTTGACCTGGGTGGAGATGAGGGGATTCGAACCCCTGACCCCTTCGATGCGAACGAAGTGCGCTACCGGACTGCGCTACATCCCCAAGACCTCGACCAGATTAGCAAACAACCGAGGGTCCTCGCGCCACAGTATTCAGTCACCCACCGCTCGCCGAGGCGGTTCGGCGTACTGGTCGAAGAGAACGTCCTCCTGCGCCCCGGTGAACTCGATGACCTCTGCCTCCCTGGCCGCGAGTTCCTCGGCGCGGCGGCGGGCGCGGATGCGGCGGGTGCGCTCGCGGGCCTGGAGGGCGCGCTGGCGGCGTTCGCGGTCGACCTTGACGGCGATGCGCAGGAACACGAGGTAGAGCAACATGACGGCGCCGGACGGCGCGACGCCCCACCAGGGGATCATCTGGACCGAGGCCGTGACCACCGAGGCCACCACCAGCAGGACGGTGAAGAACAGCAACCGCCGCCGGCGCGCTACGATGATCGCCCGCCGCCGGTAACGGAACTGGCGCGGGTCGACGCGTTCGGTCTCCACCGGCTCCTCGTCGGGCGCGGTGGTGAGGTCGGGGATCTGGTGTTCGCCGGTGTAGTGCTCTTCGAGCTCGGCCAGTTCGGCGAGGTTGGATTTGTCCCGGCGCAGCCACATGGGCACCAGCACGCAGAGCCACATGATGACGATGGCGAGGTAGAGGAGAGCACCGCTCACAGGCACCTCCGGGCAGCACGAGAACGCCTCGGTGCGTCGGGCGTTCTCATTGTGCTCACGTCACGCACCGTAAGACCGCGTGTCACTGATTGACGAGCATTCGATGCGGTGTGTCGCGAGATCGTCAAACCTCTTCCACGGACGACCGGGCGCGACGCCACTGTACGAGCAGGCCGCCGGGGACGTCCTCCGCGGTCAGCGCGTAGCAGATGTGGTCGCGCCAGGCTCCGTCGATGTGGAGTTGGCGACGCCGAATGCCTTCTTCCCGGAAGCCCAGTTTCTCAACCACTCTACGGCTGGCTTGGTTCTCGGGGCGGATGTTCGCCTCGATCCGGTGCAGGCCGGTGGTGAAGAAGCAGTGGTCGACGGCCATGGCGAGGGCGGTCGGCGTGATGCCGCGGCCGGCGAGCGCGCCGTCGATCCAGTAGCCGACCTGGGCGGATCGGGCCGAGCCCCAGACGATGGCGCCGATGGTGAGCTGCCCGGCGAAGCGGCCGCGGTAGGTGACCACCCAGGGCAGGGCGAGGCCTTGCCGGGCCTCGCGACGCAGGGTGGCGACCATGGTGATGTACGGGCCGAGCCCGGTGCGGAAGAGCGGTGTCTCGGGGTTGCTCGGCTCCCAGGGGCGCAGCCAGTCGGCGTTGCGCACCCGGGTGTCGCGCCAGACGCGTACGTCGCTCAGCCGGAGCGGCCTGAGGGACACCGGGCCCTCGGTCAGCGTCGCAGGCCAGCCGCGTAGTCGATCCACATCTGACATCATCCCCCGATTCGGCGCGATGCCGCCACGGGTCTGGTGGCGCATCTGAGGTCAGCGTGGGTGGTCGCCGCCGCGGATCTGGTCGACGGCGTGCTTGAGCACGGGGGCGAGCACGGCGACGCCGTCGCGTACGCCTCCGCTGGAGCCGGGCAGGTTGACGATGAGGGTGTGGCCTGCCTGGCCGGCGAGGCCGCGGGAGAGGATCGCGGTGGGCACCTGGTCGCGGTTGGCGGCGCGGATGGTCTCGGCGATGCCGGGGATCTCCCGGGTGATCACGCGGGCGGTCATCTCGGGGGTCAGGTCGGTGGGGGTGAGGCCGGTGCCGCCGGTCGTGACGATCACGTCGTACTCCTGGGCGACGCCGTCGCGCAGGGCGGCCTCGACGGGGTCGCCGTCGGGGACGACCACCGGGCCCTCGACGGTGCAGCCGGCCTCGGTGAGCAGGGAAACCAGGAGCGGTCCTGACTTATCGGCATAAATCCCGGCGGACGCCCGGTTCGACACCGTCACCACCAGCGCCCTGATCACGCCCGCCTCCACTCGCCGGTCTTGCCGCCCGTCTTCTCCTCGACCCGGATGTCGGTGATCACCGCTGCCGGATCGGCCGCCTTCACCATGTCGAACAGCGCCAGCGCCGCCGTCGACACCGCCGTGAGCGCCTCCATCTCCACGCCGGTGCGGTCGGCGGTCTTGACCCGGGCGGTGATCGTCACCCCCCAGTCGGCCACGTCGAGCGTCACCTTGACGCCGTGGATGGCGATGGGGTGGCACAGCGGGATGAGGTCGGGTGTCCGCTTGGCGCCCATGATGCCGGCGATGCGGGCCACGCCGAGCGCGTCGCCCTTGGGCACGTCGCCGGACCGCAGCAGCGCCACCACCTCGGGCGACAGCAGCACCCGGCCGGTGGCCGTCGCGGTGCGGGCGCTGACGTCCTTGGCGGACACGTCCACCATGCGCGCGGCGCCGGTCTCGTCGACGTGCGTCAGCTCGCTCACAGCCTGATCACCTCCACCTGCTCGCCGGCGGGCACCTCGGTCACGTCCTCCGGCACCACGATGAGCGCGTTGGCGGAGGCCAGGGCGGCGAGCTGGTGTGATCCCTGGCCGTGCACGGGGGCGACGGAGCCGTCGGAACCGAGCATGCCACGCAGGAACGACCTCTTGCCGGCAGGGGAGCGCAGCGACGCCGTGGTGCGGACGGTGACGGTGGCGGGCGGCCCCGCCGGGAGGCCGCGCATCTTGTCGAGCGCGGGCCGGACGAAGAGCGTGAACGACACGAACGACGAGACGGGGTTGCCGGGCAGCGCGAAGATCGGCACCTGGTCGTCGCCGACGGTGCCGAACCCCTGGGGCATGCCGGGCTGCATGGCGACCTTGTCGAACCGTACGGTGCCGAGCGGGCCGAGGGCTTCCTTGACCGGCTCGTACGCGCCCATGGACACCCCGCCGCTGGTCACGACGGCGTCGGCGCGGACGAGCTGGGCGTCGAGACGCTCCAGGAACGCGGCCGGGTCGTCGCCCACGGTGGGGGCGCGGAAGCCGTCGGCGCCGGCGGAGCGGGCGGCGGCGGTGAGCGTGAAGCTGTTGGAGTCCCAGATCTGGCCGGGGCCGAGCGGCAGCCCCGGCTCGATCAGCTCGGCGCCGGTCGCGAGCACGACGACGCGCGGCCTGGGCCGGGCCAGGACGCGGCGGCGGCCGACGCCGGCGATGATGCCGAGCTGGGCGGGGCCGATGACGGTGCCGGGCTTGAGCACGACCGCGCCGGCCTGCACGTCCTCGCCGGCCAGGCGGATGGCGTTGCCCTCCCGCACGGTCTCGTCGATGCGGACCTGGACGGTGCCGCCGTCGGTCAGCTCGACGGGCACGACGGTGTCGGCCCCCGAGGGCATCGGGCCACCGGTCATGATGCGGACGGCGTGGCCGGGGCCGACGGCGAGCAGTTCGCCGGCCCCGGCCGCCACGTCGTCGATCACGGGCAGCGTGACCGGCGCGTCCGCGATGTCGCTCGCTCGTACGGCATATCCGTCCATGGCGGAGTTGGCGAACGGCGGGAGCGGCACCGGGGAGGTGATCTCCTCCGCGAGCGTGGCGCCGAGGGCCTGCTCCAGCTCCAGTTCCAGCGGCGCGAGCGGGCGCACCGTGGCGAGGATGTCGGCCAGGTGCGCGTCAACCGATTTCATCGAGGAACTCCCGCAGCCAGGGCAGGAAGTCGGGGGCGAGGTCGGGCCGGTCGGCCGCGAACTTCACGACCGTGCGCAGGTAGTCGAGCTTGTCGCCGGTGTCGTAGCGGCGGCCGCGGAACAGCACGCCGTGCACCGGGCCGCCCTTGTCGGCGTCGCGGCCGGCGAGGGTGCGCAGCGCGTCGGTGAGCTGGATCTCGCCGCCGCGGCCCGGCGGGGTCTCCTCCAGCACGGCGAAGACCTCCGGGTCGAGCACGTAGCGCCCGATGATCGCCCAGTTGGAGGGCGCCTCCTCGACCGGAGGCTTCTCCACCAGGTCGACGACCTTGACGACGTCGTCCTCGCCGGTCGCCTCGATGGTCGCGACCCCGTACAGCGAGACCTGCTCCCTGGGGACCTCCATCAGCGCGATCACGCTGCCGCCGTACGCGCCGCGCACCTCGATCATGCGCTGCAGCAGCGGGTCGCGCCGGTCGATCAGGTCGTCGCCGAGCAGGCAGGCGAACGGGTGGTCGCCGACGTGCTGCTTGGCGCAGAGGACCGCGTGCCCGAGCCCCTTGGGCTCGCCCTGCCGCACGTAGTGCAGGGTCGCCAGTGAGGCCGGCTCGCGGACCTGGGACAACCGGTGCTCGTCGCCCTTCGCCTCGAGCACGTCCTCCAGCTCGTACGCGCGGTCGAAATGATCCTCTATGGACCGCTTGTTCTTGCCAGTGACCATCAGCACGTCGAGCAGGCCAGCGGAGGCGGCCTCCTCGACGACATACTGGATGGCGGGCTTGTCGACGATGGGCAACATCTCCTTGGGTGTCGCCTTGGTCGCCGGAAGGAACCGGGTGCCCAGACCCGCGGCGGGCACGACGGCTTTCGTCACAGGGTCGAAGTCAGCCATGCCTAGACCCTAGTGGAGGTACCTGTGGACAAGCCGCACCTGCGTCGCGAACTGCTCGCGGCGCGCGCCTCGCTCACCCCCGATCAGCTCCGCGCGAACGCCACCAAAGTCCGCGAAACCCTGCTCGACCAGCCCTGGGTCCAGATGGCCGGGCTGGTCGCCTGCTACTGGTCGATCGGCGCCGAGCCCGGGACGCACGGGCTGGTGTTCGCGCTGTGGAAGCACGGCGCGACCGTGATGCTGCCGGTCCTGCGCGAGGACGACGACCTCGACTGGGCGGTGTACGACGGGCCTGACACCCTGGCGCCGGGCCGGTTCGGCCTGATGGAGCCGGTCGACACGCGGCGCGGGGTCGACGCGATCCGCACGGCCGCGCTGGTGATCGCGCCCGCGCTGGCCGTGGACCGGCGCACCGGGGTGCGGCTGGGCCGCGGCGGCGGGTCGTTCGACCGGGCGCTGGCCCGGGTCGGGCCGAACGTGCCGACCGTCGCGCCGCTGCACGAGGGCGAGCTGAGGGACGACATCCCGGCGGAACCGCACGATCGGGCCGTCCGCTTTGCGATCACACCTTCGGGACTAATTAAACTTACCTAGACACAGGTGATCAAAGGGGGCCAGATGACGCTGGATGTCTGGCTCCTCGTCAGTGCCGTCATCGTCATCGCCGCCGTCATCTCGGTACGGGTCGCGCACCGCAGCGGGCTGCCCAGTCTGCTGCTGTTCCTCGGGTTCGGGCTGGTCCTGGGAGACGCCGGGTTCGGCATCCCGTTCGCCGATCCCGGCCTGGCCAAGGACATCGGCTTCCTGGCGCTGGCGGTGATCCTGGCCGAGGGCGGCCTGACCACGAACTGGAGTCAGGTCCGCCGATCGGTCCCGCTGGCGCTGATCCTGGCCACGGTCGGCGTCGCGGTCAGCATCCTGGCCGTGGCCATCCCCGTCCGTTACCTGCTGGGCGTCGACACCATCACCGCGCTGATCATCGGCGCGGTGCTGGCGCCGACGGACGCCGCCGCGGTGTTCTCCGTCCTGCGCCGGCTGCCCCTGCCGCCCCGGCTGGCGGGCATCCTGGAGGCGGAGTCCGGCTTCAACGACGCCCCGACGGTGCTCGCCGTGGTGCTGCTGAGCGGCACCGTCCACGCGTCGCCCGATCTTGGCTCGTTCCTCGTCGAGACCGGCAGCGAGCTGGCCATCGGCGCCGCCGTCGGGCTGGCGATCGGCCCGGCGGGCGCGTTCGCGCTGCGCCGCATCGCGCTGCCCGTCTCGGGCCTCTACCCGATCGCGGTGCTGGGCCTCACCCTCTTCTCGTACGCGGGAGGGGCGCTGCTGCACGGCTCCGGCTTCCTCGCGATCTACTTGACCGCGCTCGTCCTGGGCAACTCGAAGCTGCCGCACCGCGCCGCCACCCGGGGGTTCGCGGAGGGCATGGCGTGGCTGGCGCAGATCGGGCTGTTCGTGATGCTGGGCCTGCTGGCCAGCCCGATGGAGATGTCGTCGGCGATCGTGCCGGGGCTCATCGCCGGCACGGTCATGGTGGTGCTGGCACGGCCGCTGGCGGTGCTGGTCAGCGCGTCTCTCGGGCGGCTGATCGGGCAGGGCTGGGTGCCGTGGCGGGAGCAGGCCTTCCTGTCGTGGGCGGGGCTGCGCGGCGCGATCCCGATCGTGCTGGCCACGATCCCGTGGGCCGCCGGGGTCGAGGGCTCCAAGGACATCTTCAACGAGGTGTTCGTGATCGTCATCGTGTTCACCCTGCTCCAGGGGCCGACGCTGCCGTGGGCCGCCCGCCTGCTCAAGGTGACCACACCCGTCGAGGCGCACGAGCTGGAGGTGGAGGCGGCTCCGCTGGAGGAGCTGAACGCCGACCTGCTGCAGGTGTCGGTGCCACCCGGGTCACGGTTGCACGGGGTGGAGATCTTCGAGCTGCGGCTGCCGCGCGACGCCCAGGTGACGCTGGTCGTGCGCGACGGCAGGTCGTTCGTGCCCGGCGAGACCACTCAGATCAGGGCCGACGACCAGCTCCTGCTCGTCACCACCGCCGCCACCCGTGACCAGGTCGAACACCGGTTACGCGCCGTCAGCCGCCGCGGCAAGCTCGCCGGATGGTACGGGGACCGGGGATTGGAATAGGCGTTTGACCGCATCGGTTACCATTAGCAGTCGCAAGGCATGAGTGCCAAAGCCTGCTAGGAGGAACGCGTGCCGACCTACCAGTACGCCTGCAACGACTGCGCCGAGCAGCTCGAGGTCGTTCAGAAATTCAGTGACGACGCGTTGACCGTGTGCCCCGCGTGCGAGGGGCAGCTGCGCAAGGTGTTCTCGGCGGTCGGGATCGTCTTCAAGGGCTCGGGCTTCTACAAGACCGACAACCGCTCGTCGTCGAGCTCCTCCTCGTCCTCTTCCTCGAAGTCCGACAGCTCGTCCTCTTCGAAGTCCGAGTCGAAGTCGGACAGCAAGCCCGCCGAGTCGGCCCCCGCCCCCGCCGCCGCCTCCAACTAGCGCGGGCGGTCCACCAGGGCTCCGAGCAGATCCGGAGCGACCCGGTCGAGCAGCTCCTCCAGCTGCGGATGCGGCCCCCAGTCGGCGACCGACCTGCTCAGCGCCTCGCGTGAGCAACGCAGCAGCCGCAGCGCGGCTTCCTGGCCGCGCTCGGTGAGCCGCAGCATCTCGCCGTCCGCCGAACGCTCCAGGAACCCGTCGTCGACGAGCTGGTCGGCGTACGGTCTGCCCTGCTCCCTGCTGACCCGCGCCCGCTCCGCCAGGGCGGCGGCCGACACCCAGCCCTTGCCGCCCAGCCGGGCGATGATCCACACCCCTTCCGGCCTCATGCCCGCCAGCCCGGCCAGATCGCCCATCCGGGTGTAGTAGCCCGTGCGCAGCTCGGCGTCGGCGAGCCGGACCAGGCCGCGCTCCACCTCCTCCAGCGACGAACGCTCGGCCGACGTCGCGCCCAGGCATTCGCCCAGGTCGGCCGCCTTCGTCGTCTCCCTGAGCCGCTGCTGCGGGATGAACCACGACAGCAGGAACGCCACCAGCATGACCGGCGCCGCCACCCGGAACACCATGGCGATCGAGTCGGCGTACGCGTGGAGGAACTCGGCCGCGAGGCCGGGCGGCAGCCGCCGGACCACCGTGGGATCCTTCTGCACCTCGGCCGGGTCGAACCCCGGCGGCAGCGACGACCTGGCCAGCACCTCGCGCACATCCTGCGCGAGCCGCCCGGTGAAGACCGCCCCGAGCGCCGCGACCCCGAACGACCCGCCGATCGACCGGAAGAACGTCGCCCCCGACGTGGCCACCCCCAGGTCCTTGAACGAGACCGCGTTCTGCACCACGATCACCAGCACCTGCATGGTCATGCCGATGCCCACGCCGAGGATCAGCAGGTAGACCGCCAGGGCCGGCATGCCGCTCGACTCGGTCAGCGTCGACAGCAGGAACATCCCCACGGTCGCGATGCCCGTGCCCGCGATCGGCAGGAAGCGGTATTTACCGGTCTTCGAGATGACGAACCCGCTCACGATCGACAGCGTGAGCATGCCGGCCATCATCGGCAGCAGGTAGACCCCCGACAGCGTGGCGCTCACCCCGTGGACCACCTGCAGGTAGAGAGGCAGGTACGTGAGCGCGCCGAACATCCCGAACCCGACCACGAACCCCACCACCGACGACGCCGCGAACGCCTGGTTCCTGAACAGGGCGAGCGGCAGCACCGGCTCACGCGCCCGGCGCTCGGCCGCCACCCAGCCGGCCAGCATCACGACCGCCGCCACCGCCAGCCCGACGATCACCGGGTCGGCCCACGGGTAGACGGTGCCGCCCCAGGTGGCGATCAGCACCAGGCAGGACGTCGCGCCGCCCAGCAGGACCACGCCCGCGTAGTCGATGGTGTGGCGGGCGCGCTGGCGGTCGCCGGGCAGCGCGGCGGTGATCACGAGCAGCGCGACGGCGCCGAGCGGCAGGTTGACATAGAACACCCAGTGCCACGACAGATGGTCGACGAACAGGCCGCCGACCAGCGGCCCGACGACGCTCGACACGGCGAACACGGCGCCGAAGAACCCCTGGTACTTCCCCCGGTCGCGGGCCGAGACCACGTCGCCCACGATGGCCTGGGCCAGCACCATCAGCCCGCCGCCGCCGAGACCCTGGAGGCCGCGGAAGCCGATCAGCTCGCCCATGTTACGGCTGAGCCCGCACAGCGCCGAGCCGGTCAGGAAGATCACGATGGCGGCGATGAACAGCCGCTTGCGCCCGTACTGGTCGCCGAGCTTGCCCCACAGCGGCGTGGACACCGTCGAGGCGAGGATGTAGGCCGTCACCACCCACGACAGGTGATCGAGCCCGCCAAGGTCGCCGACGATCGTGGGCAGCGCCGTGGACACGATGGTCTGGTCGAGCGCGGCCAGCAGCATGCCGAGCATCAGCGCGATGATGATCAGCCCGAGGCCCCGTTGCCGCATGCGCCGATAATACGCCGCGTATCGCATCGGCCACGTTGGGTGGTCGCGCCTTGTCCACAGCCCTCACCCCGCCCGCCCGCGATATCCACAGAACGAGATTCGGCCTCTTCGACCCCATTCCCCCGCCCGCTACTCTCAGCGCCATGGTCATTCGCGCAGACATCGGCGTCATCGGCGGCTCCGGCTTCTACTCCCTGCTCGACGAGGCGGAGGAGGTGGAGGTCGCCACCCCCTACGGCCCGCCCAGCGACGTCGTCACGGTGGGCCGCATCGGCTCGCGTCCGGTGGCCTTCATCCCCCGCCACGGCCGGGACCACCGGTTCCCGCCCCACCGCATCCCCTACCGCGCCAACCTGTGGGCCCTGCGCTCCCTCGGCGTCCGCCAGGTCCTCGCCCCCAGCGCGGTCGGCTCGCTGAAGCCCGAGCTCGGCCCCGGCGCGATCGTGGTCCCCGACCAGCTCGTCGACCGCACCTCCGGCCGCGTCCAGACCTACTACGACGCCGGCGGCGCGGTCCACGTCTCCTTCGCCGACCCCTACTGCCCGTCGGGCCGCGAGGTCGCCGTCGCCGCCGCCCGCGCCGGCGAGTGGCAGACCGCCGACGGCGGCACGCTCGTGGTCATCGAGGGCCCGCGCTTCTCGACCAGGGCCGAGTCGCAGTGGTTCCAGCGCAACGGCTGGACCATCGTCGGCATGACCGGCTTCCCCGAGGCCGCGCTCGCCCGCGAGCTGGCCCTCTGCTACACCTCGCTGTCGCTGGTGACCGACCACGACGCCGGCGTGGAGGCCGGCGAGGGCGTCACCCACGAAGAGGTCCTGGCGTTCTTCGCCCGCAACGTCGCCCGCATGCGGACCCTCGTCTCCGACACGGTCCAGGCCCTGCCGGAGGAGCGCACGTGCTCCTGCGGCTCCGCCCTCGACGGCATCAAGCTTCCCTTCGAGCTGCCATGATCCGCGCCTGGCTGCGGCTGTGCGAGCGGCGCCGCCGCCTCATCGCCGCGGTCCTGGCCGCCCTCGGCGTCCTGTGCGGCCACCTCGCGCTGCGCCCGCCCGCGGGCCCGGCCGTGCTGGTCGCCGCCCGCGACCTGTCACCCGGCGTGCTCCGCCCCGGCGACCTGCGCGCCGTGCCCATGCCCGCCCCGCCCGACGGCGCCCTCCGCACGGGCGCCACCGGCCGCGTCCTGGCCGCCCCCATGCGCCGCGGCGAGCCGCTCACCGACGCCCGCCTCCTCGACCGGTTACGCCTGCCGCCCGGCATGGTCGCCACCCCCGTACGCATCTCCGACCCCGACGCCGTGCGCCTGATCTCCCCCGGCTCCCGCATCGGCGTCCTCGCCGCCGGCGACACCCAGACCGCCTCCCTGGTCGCCGACGACGTGACCGTGCTGACCATCCCGTCGGCCGACGACGACCACGGCGCCCTCGTCGTCCTGGCCACCACTCTCACCCAGGCGGAGTCCCTGGCAGGCGCCCAGGCGTCGGGCTACCTGTCCATCGCCATCAAACCGGCCTGATGGCCCTTGTGTGATCAAGGATGGCGTCGACGACGGTGTCCCACTGGGCGCGAGGGAAGACCTCGTGACCGGTTTGCTCCATCGCCACGAAGCGTGCGCCGGGGATCTCCTCGGCCAGGGCGCGTCCGTGCTCGATGGGGAACATGGGGTCCTCGGTGCCGTGCAGCACCAACGTCGGCGCGGTGATCTGCCCGAGCCGGCCCCGCCACGGCTCCCCGGCATCGATCATGAAGGGGTTGGTCAGCTGGGCGGCGACGTTCCTGGTGCGTCCGGCCACCCGGGTGGCCATGGCCCGCATGCCCGCCTCGTCGAACGGCCTGGAGGCGGCGGCGAACGGGCGCTCGGCCTCCACCAGGTAGTCGATGACACCGGCCCGGTCGGACCAGTCGGGCCCGGGGTCTTCCTCCGCGAACAGGGCCTGAAGGTCCGCCGACATCCGCGGCAGGTCCGGGTGCTCGTGCCCGGGCCCGCCGGGCGTGGCGGAGGCGAGGGTGAGCGAGGCGACCCGGCCGGGGTGATCGAGCGCCAGAAGCTGACCGACCGCCGCACCCTGCGACATGCCGACGACGTGGGCACTGGTCAGGCCGAGGGCCTCGATCAGGCAGGCGGCATCGGCGACCAGGTCCCGCAGCCCGTACGCCGGCGCTCCCGCCGGATAGTTCGTCGACAGGCCGGCGTCCCGGCTGTCGTAGCGGATGACGTATCGGCCCCCGGCCACCAGTCGCCGGACGAAGTCCTCCTCCCATGCCAGCAGTGAGTGACCCGCGCCATGGACCAGCAGGATCGCGGGATGCTCCGGCCGGCCGAAGGACTCCGTGCTCAGCTCGACCCCGTTGACCTCGATCATGCGCTGCTCGAACGACATCACGCCTCCGCTCTTTGGTTACATGTAACGAAGACGATAGAGGAAGTCTCGTTACATGTCACGAAAATTCCTTACACTGATCCCCATGACGAGACCGCGACCGCAAGAAGAGACCGCGCGCCAGGCCTGGGCGGCCTACCGCAGGCTGCACCTGCTCGTGGACGCGGAGATCGCGCGCGACCTGGAGCGGGACACCGGCCTGTCGATGGCCGACTACGAGGTGCTGGACGCGGTGGCGGCGCTGTCCGACGACGAGCACTGCATCCGGGTGAACGGCCTCACCGCCCGGATGAACTGGGCCCACAGCCGGCTGTCCCGCCAACTCGGCCGGATGGAACGGCGAGGGCTGATCGCCCGCCAAGCCTGCGAACTCGACGGCCGCGGCGACGACGTCGTGCTCACCGAGTCAGGCCGGCAGGTCTACGCCGAGGCCGCCCCGGCCCATCTCGCCTCGATCCACCGCCACTTCACCGCGTCGCTGTCCGCACAACAACTGGAAGCTCTGATCAGCATCGAGCAGACCATCAGCGCGTCGGCGACGAGCACGCGTGAAGAGCCCTAAAGCACCGAGTCGGCCTCGGGATCGTACTCCCAGTGCCACGGCTCGAACGGGCTGCGGTAGGCCCAGTCGGGGTGGATCCACCCGTACTTCTTGCCGTACTTCTCCAGCCAGTTGAACTCCGCCGACCGGAACCTCTCCACCCCGCCACACAGGTCCACGGCCAGCCCCAGCCCGTGGTTGCTCTTCCCCGGCACGGCCGCGAACCCCGGCCGCCGGTAGTAGACCGACTGCTGCTCCGCCAGGCTCCGGTAGGCGTCCGTCACGCACATCGGCCTGCCGAACTGCTTGCGGTAGGCCTCGTTCAGGCTGACGAACGCGATGGCCGCGTCCGCCCGCAGGCTGTGCCCCTTCTGCTGCAACGGGCAGAGCATGCTCGTCGGGATCAGCCCGTTGGGGTAGTCGTTGGCCGTGGCCGCCCGCAGCGGGTTGCACCCGAGCGCCGCCTTCTCCACCTTGTCGATCTTGATGCCGAGCTTCACCAGCTGCTGGGTCAGCGACTTGACGACCTTGTCGGACTTCTTCCTGAGCAGGTCGATCTCCGCCGCCATCTGCGCCTCGGCGAGCAGGTTGCCCGCCCGCAACTCCTGCGCGTCGCCGGCCAGCCGCTGCGTGTGCAGGGTGAGCGTGCTCGTCTCCTCCACCGCGTGCTGCCGCACCGTGACCATGTGGTTGACGTTCGCCAGCGCCCGCAGGGTATCGCTGTTGGAGTCGCCAGCCAGGAACGACGCCACTCCGTCGGCGCCGACGGGCTGCTGGTAGAGCAGCTCGGCCAGCTGCGACACCGGCCGCCGCACCTGCGCGAGCTGCCGCTCCGCCACCTCAAGGGCCTTCAGCTTCTCCTTGAGCTCCTTCTCGGCGGCGGCGAAGTCCGTGCGGCGCTTCTCCAGAGCCTTGGTGGCGTCCTCCAGCTCCTGGGCGGAACGCTGCGCTTCCTTGCGCAGCGCGGTGAGGTCCTTCGGGTTCTCGTTCGCCCTCTTGTTCGCCTTCTTGTTCGCTGCGGCCTCGCGTACGGACTGCTGACCGGCATGTGCGGCAGGTCCGGTGGCCTGGGCCGCCCCGGCCGCGGGCACGCCCGCCAGGGAGGTCATCGTCATGACAACCGCGATCAGACCTGCTGACCGAGGGGCTGGCACGTTCGACTCCTCCGCTTTGCAAACTCGTGACGCGGGTCCGGCACGCACGTTACTACAGCCCTCTGAGTGTCCGGACCGAACTCCGGAGAGCCGTTATGACATGAACGACGCTTTTGCCCCTTCAAGACGACCGCTGCCCTTGTCTGTCAGTACGCGGCGGGCGGGCTTGCGGTTCTATGGCGAGCGGGAATCGGGGCGGCTGGGCTCTGGACGCGCTGGACTTCTGGACGGCCGGGCTTCCGGCAGGCTTGGCATTCGGCGCCCTCGGCTTTCGGCACGCTTGGCCTTCGGCGCCCTGGGCCTCCTGCACTCCCGGCCTCCGGCACCCCCGACTGCCGGGAGGCTCGGCTTCGGGCACCTGAGCTTCCGGGAGGCTTGGTTTCGGGCACCTGAGCTTCCGGGAGGCTTGGTTTCGGGCACCTGAGCTTCTGACGTACCTCGGCTTCTGGCACAGCGGGACTTCTGGGGCAGGGAGGCTGCTGGGGCTCAGGACGCGGCTCCGAGCCCCAGCCACCCCCATACCGGGAGTCAGTCACGGCGCCGCGACCCGGCCGCCACCCTCCGCTCATGCTCCCGGCAGAACTCCCACAGCCACGTGTCCTCCCACTCCTCCGGACACGCCTCCGCAGTCGGCGACGGCTTGCCCCGTGACGTCTCCGTCACCACGTCCTCCGGCTCCCGAGTCCGCGACCGAACCTTGGGCGCCACCACAGCCCTCACCACCGGCGCCTCCTCAACGACCGGAGCAGGTGCCACCTGAGCAGGCACCGGCGCCGCGAACGCCCGTACCGGATGAGCCGGCGCAGGCGCGACCACCGGCCCGAACACGACCGGCCTCTCCCCTGCCACCACACCCCGCCGACCACCCACCCGCTCGTCCCGCCCCGTTTCCCCGGCCGCCAACCCAGCAGCGAAGATCGCCGGCGCCAGCAGCGCCGCAAACAGCACCACCGGCCGCCTGCGCGCCTGCCTCCGTCGCCTCGCATCCACAGGTGGGACGGTATCCGCGTCACCTGTCCCGAAAGGTGATCACTTGCCAGGGCTTTACCGCAGCTCACACCACCCATGACTTGGGCTCCGGCAAGTCACGGGGGCCGGGTGGCACACGGAGGGCCGGACTTTCGCTAGGCTTGGTCTGTCCGCCTCCGTAGCTCAGGGGATAGAGCACCGCTCTCCTAAAGCGGGTGCCGCAGGTTCGAATCCTGCCGGGGGCACTCATCTCGACCAGGCAATTTGGCCTCTGACCTGCGGTTTCTCACCCGCAGGTCTTTTGCTTCCCAGACCCTGTGTGGGCCGCCGAGGGCACCCGAATGCAGCTGTAGGACAGCGTTCTGGGGACATACGGGGGATGATCTTGAAGGCGTTACCCGAGGTCGGAGCTGCGGTTCGAGAGCTGGACTGTCGCCATAGCGCCACTTGGGGTGCCCGCTGACATCCGGACACGGACCTAAGTAGGGTTCTGGAAGTCCGGAAGGTAAGGGTCAGTGTCGAAGAAGCCCAGGCAGTACTCTCCCGAGTTGCGGTCCGAAGTCGTGTCATACGTGTTGGATGGAAATCACACGGTCGCGCAGGCCGCTCGCGCATACAACCTCGTTGCGGAAACGATCCGCAATTGGGTGAATGCCGAGAAGGAAAAGCGTAAGGGTAGCACGACAGAGGCGCGCGACTCGGTCGACCGAGCCCGCCTCGCAGAGCTGGAGCGCCGAAACAAGGAACTCGAAAAAGAGATCGCCTTCCTAAAAAAAGCGGCGGCCTACTTCGCGAAGGATCAAGGGTGAGCGAGAAGTTCGCCCTGATACGTGCGGAGAAGGCCAACTTCGACATCGCGGGCGACCTCGGTCACCGAACCACCGGCCAGCACCGCCAGCACAGCCCGATACCGCTGCTCCACCACGGACATATCCACCAGGGCCAATCCCGGCCTCCTGACGCACGACGCCGCAACGACGCACGCCAGACTGGCCGATTGTGGACGGTCAGGAATTTCTCCAGGTGGGCGGCCAGCCTGATCCAGGCTGGCGGCCATGAAATCTCCAGGTAAACGGACACGTAACGTCCAGGTGGACGGTCAGGTGAGAGGGACGACACCCTTTCCGGCGAGTGCTTCGGCCAGGCGATGGGATTCACCGCTGGTCTCGACCATGTGGGCGTGATGCATGAGCCGGTCGACGGTGGCGGTGGCCATGGTCTTGGGCATGATCGTGTCGAAGCCGGAGGGATGGATGTTGCTGGTGACAGCCAGGCTGCGGCGTTCGTAGGCGGCGTCCACCAGCCGGTAGAACGCCTCAGCGGTCTCGTGGCCGACCGGGAGCAAGCCGATGTCGTCGATCACGATGATGTCGGAGCGGCAGATCTTGGCGATGGTCCGGGCGATGCTGCCGTCGACGTGGGCCCGGCCGATGGTGACGGCCAAGGTTTCCAGGGTGAACCAGGACACGCGCAGGTCGGCGTCGATGGCCTGGTGACAGAGCGCTTCCATGAAGTGACTCTTGCCGGTGCCGGACGGGCCGGAGATCACACAGTTCTCGCGGCGGCTGACCCATTCCAGGGTGCGCAGGGCGTTCTGGGTGGCCTGCGGGATGGACGACAGTTCACTCTTCCAGGAGCCGAAGGTCTTGCCGTTGGGCATGCCGGCGCTCTTGCGGCGGCTGCGCCGGGTGGCGTTGTCCCGGCCGACGACCTCTTCGGCGAGCAGCACCCGCACCACTTCGGCGGGATCCCAGCGCTGAGCGCGGGCGGTGGCCAGCACGTCGGGTTGAGGAGCCCGGGCAATTCCGGACACAGTCCCAAATGCAAATATATGCGTGACTCTATCACGCCGCCTGTCTATCCTCAAACCATTCATCAAGGACTTCTAGCGGCGCGCGATAACCAAGCGCGGAGTGAAGTCGCCGAGCGTTGTAGAACCCCTCGATGTACTTGATAACGGCCCGGCGCGCCTCGGCCCGGGTGTCGAACTTCCGATGGTAGACCAGCTCGGTCTTGAGCTTCCCGAAAAATGATTCCGCCATCGCGTTGTCGAAGCAAATACCGGTTCTTCCGACCGAGCGACGGACACCGTGCGCCGCCAGCTGCTGACCGAACTCGAACGAAGTATACTGACTTCCTCGATCCGAATGAAACACAGCGCCTTCGGGAAACTCCAGCCGTCCAGCAGCCATATCGATCGCCGCGCCCACCAAGCTCGCCGGATACCGCGTGTCCATCGACCAGCCAATCACCGATTTCGAGAAACAGTCGATGACGGTCGCCAGAAAAAGCGCCCCTTCGCCAGTATCAATCTGCGTGATATCGCCCACCATCTTCTCGCCTGGTGCGCGCGCGGTGAAGTCCCGTCCGACCAGGTCAGGGATCGGCCCGGCCGCCGCGTCCGCCACCGTCAGGCTCCTGCGCTTCTTGACCTGCACCGGGACCAGCCCCATCGCGTTCATCAGCAGCCGCACCGTTTCGTCATCGCACTCGACACCCCGACGAGCTAACTCAGCGTGCACCCGTCGATATCCGTAAGTCCGCTCCGAGCGGATGAATTCATCGCGGATCCGCTTCTTGAGCATCTCGCGCCGCCGTGCCCGAGCCGACGGCGGCCGATCGCGCCATTCGTAATACCCGGACGTTGACACACCGAGCAGCCGGCACATCATCGCGATGTCGAAGTTGGCCTTCTCCGCACGTATCAGGGCGAACTTCTCGCTCACCCTTGATCCTTCGCGAAGTAGGCCGCCGCTTTTTTTAGGAAGGCGATCTCGTTTTCGAGTTCCTTGTTTCGGCGCTCCAGCTCTGCGAGGCGGGCTCGGTCGACCGAGTCGCGCGCCTCTGTCGTGCTACCCTTACGCTTTTCCTTCTCGGCATTCACCCAATTGCGGATCGTTTCCGCAACGAGGTTGTATGCGCGAGCGGCCTGCGCGACCGTGTGATTTCCATCCAACACGTATGACACGACTTCGGACCGCAACTCGGGAGAGTACTGCCTGGGCTTCTTCGACATTGACCCTTACCTTCCGGACTTCCAGAACCCTACTTAGGTCTGTGTCCGGATGTCAGCGGGCACCCCAGGTGCGGCTTTGCGGGCGTAGGGGAAGCGCATCCGGGTGAACAGGACTTCCAACTCGGCCGGGATGGGTGGCGCCTTGGGCAGCGAAACGCTCATGTGTAATCTCCAAGTGTTGATGAGTGGTCAGGCCGCCGAGTCGGCATGGTGGTTGATATCGGCGGCCTGATCGGTTCCTGGTCAGTCCCTGTTGCCGCGATCCTGAGGTGTTGCTCGGATGGCGGCCCAGGAGGCGGTGCCGGGCTGGGCGGAGTGGTTTTCATCGGCCCTGGATGTGGGGCCGATAGTCGAGCTGCGGGCCAGGTGGTCGCAGATGGACGCTAGATCGCTGTCGCCGAAGCGGCCGTGGATGGCGGCCAGGCCGAGCGCGGCGTCGACAGGCTTGATGCCGACCAGCGAGGCGAGCACGATCGCGCGGGCCATCTTGGCGCGGATGCGGGCCACGCCGGTGGCCGCGGCTTCGATCAGCCAGGCCTCGGCGCCCGGGCCGATGGCCAGGAAGCGCTCTTCGGCCTTGGTCTGCGGGCGCGGTCTGGGCTGACGCGGCCCGTTGCCGCCGGGATGGTCGGGATAGTGCGCCTCGACGATGCGGGGCCGGCCCGGGGTCGACAGCTGGTGCCGCCAGAGTTCGGCCAGACCTGCGCCGCCGATCTGCTGGCCCGGCCCGTCGGTTGCTCGCCGGCCGACGATGACCAGTTCGTCGCCGTGGACTCGGCACCAGACCTTGCGGCCCTCGTGGCCGGGCGGCACCGAGTAGCGGACATCGCCCCAGCGGATGGTGCGGTCCTCGCCGACCAGGCGTTCCTCGCCGAGCGCGAGTGCGTAGGGTTCGGCGGGCAGCGGGTGCAGGTGAGCGCGTTCTTCTTCGAGCATGTGGATGGGCGGGCGGTGGGTGGCCCGGTGCGAGCGGTGGTTGATCTGCTCGGTCCAGCCGGCGCAGGCGTCCTCCAACTCGGCGAAGCTGCCGTAGCTGGAGCGCAGGTTCGTGGTGGTGGGCACCAGATCGGCTTTGGCGATCTTCACCGTGTTCTCCACGCCGCCCTTGGACTCGGGGTCGAACGGCTCGCAGGTGTGCACCACGCATCCGTAGTGGCGGCCGAGCTCGACCATCTGCGGGTGCCGGACCGGGATCTTGGCGATGTGCTCGACGGTGACCGTGCGGGGGTTGTCGGTCAGCAGATAGGTGGGCGCTCCGCCGATGGTCCGCAGCGCCGCGTCCAGGCAGGCGGTCAGCGAACCGAGCGTCTGGTCCCAGGCCGGCAGCACCACCCGAAACTTCGACCAGGCCAGCCAGGCGCAGAACAGCTGGGTACGGCGTCCGGCGATGCGTGGCCCTTCGCCCCAGTCCCACTGCAGCCACATGCCCGGCTCGGGAACCCATGGCCGGTAGACGCGCCGTCGGCCGGTCCGCCACGATTCCTTGATCGCTGCCACGGCTCGCCGGGTGGTCCGCTCCGAGCCGCGAAAGCCCATCGCCACCAGGTCTTTGTGCACCACGTCGGCGCGGACCTTGCCGCCCGAGCGCTCTATCTTCTCCTCGATCTTGGCCAGGAACGCGTCGATCGACCGGGCCCGCGAGGTTCGCTCCGGCGGGACGCCGCCCGTATCGCGCATCGTGACGTAGCGCTGCACCGTCTTGGGGTCACACCCGACCAGTTGCGCCGCTGACCAGGCACATCCAGTCAGATCGTAGGCGCTGAAGATCTCCATCAACTCCGCGTCGGACTTGGTCACAAGGTTCCTCCCGGTCGAAACGGCTGGTTACCTCGTCCGCCACTCCAACCGGGTGAGGCGTCGCTGTGCGCCCGGGACACACGAGCAAGATCAAGAGATTACGTGGCCATCGACCAGGATTTCCGATGTCCGCCTACCGGGACCCTTCTGGCCATCTACCTGGAGTCACCTGTCCGCCGACCTGGAGTTTTAGATGGCCGCATACACCGATGACAGCACCTGTCGCCCATGTCCTGGGACTCATCCGTCAAGCATGTCCCGGGACAGCACAGCCATACAGGAAGATCACCGGATGAGACTTATCTCCACGTCTTCAAGGGCCGCGCCGCCTGTGGCGCCCCGGCCGCGCGTGGGCGGCAAGCTGGCCCGGCTGCGGCTCTCCGGCCGGTCCGGGCCAGCACCGCCCACGCGCACATAGGTCTCTGGCGACACAGACCCGCAGACATGTAGCGATCAGGAATCGCCACAGTTCAGGCAGAACCGTTTCGGCTTCTCGTTGCATCTCTCTTGCTTCAACCCGGCCCAACTCAAGAACGTTACGCCGAGGTTGGGCAAGGAGTTGGCGAAGTCGGGTAGGTGACGGCCAACTCCCCGTGGATGGCCATGGCCTCCTGTTTGACCAGCAGAGCCTTGGCCTCGGCCGACCAATCCCGTTACGCAATCGTCAGTCCCGCCGTGACGATCGCTCACTTCGGTACTCGGCGTACAGGTCGGGGCGATCGGCTGCCGCGGACCGGCTTCGCCGGCCCTTGCCACTGAGCATGACGGCTGAGGTCAGTGCCTGCTATCGCATGCACTTACCAAGGGTCTTGGACGATCATGGACGCTGGTGGATACGCCCGGGCTTGAGGGGGCCTTGAGCAGGCAATGTCGCCTCACAGCTCTGGACGATCGTGTTCTCACTCGTAATAACGCGCTCGGCCCTCCTCGCTGCGGCTTTTCAACCACTCGTTCGTCGCACGCATCGTGGGGACCGCGAGCGTACACCTCGGTGGTCGACTGCCAGAGGTGTGGGATGACGAGCGGCCAGCGGAGGAATTACGTGCTTCTCCAGCTTGAGGAAACGCGGAAGAGGTCCCGGTACACACCATGCCTGGCCATGCCGCTCCTGCAGCTTACCTCATGCTGCTGCGCGTGATCATACATGCGACTCTAGTCAACTTTGCCGCGCTAGATCAATGTAACGATGAATCCGTTCGTGACGGATGATTAGGTACGTTCGCCGTAGTTGGGGCGTTAGCTGGGACGTGGAAAGCGAGCAAGTGTGGATGTCTTCGAGGTGCACGAGCAGCTCGTCAAGGACTACGACGAGTTCACCACATCGTTGGTGAATGTCCGTGATCCGCGCATCGCATCCCACCTCCAGCAGGAGCGCGAAGCCCGAGTCCGCTGGCCGTACCCGTGGGTCTCGCTGAACCCGAGCTTCGCCAACGGCGGCACCATCACCGACCTGATCAGGCAGAACCTGCTTCACCCCGGCTGTGAGCGACTGTTCCGGCTCAAGCGCCATGAGAACGACCCTGGCACGACCACGATCACACTGCGTCAGCACCAGCGCGACGCGATCGAAGTCGCGTGCAACAAACTCAGCTATGTGCTCACCACCGGCACGGGATCAGGCAAGAGTCTCTCCTACATGATCCCGATCGTCGACTCCATCCTTCGTGATCCCGATCCGGGTCGGGTCAAGGCGATCGTGGTCTATCCGATGAACGCCCTGGCGAACAGTCAGATGGAGGAGCTCACTCGGTATCTCAGGTGGGGCTTGGCCAGGAACGAGGAGCCGGTCACCTTCGCCCGCTACACCGGACAGGAATCCGATGAGGACCGTGACCGGATCCTGAAGCGCAAGCCGGACATCTTGCTGACCAACTACGTCATGCTCGAATACCTGCTCACCCGGCCCGCGGAACGGCAGGGCCTGATTGATGCGGCCCAAGGACTTCGCTTCCTGGTCCTAGACGAACTGCACACTTACCGGGGGCGTCAGGGCGCTGACGTCGCTCTTCTGGTGCGGCGCCTACGTGACGCGTGTACTGCGCCCAACCTGCAGTGTGTGGGCACGTCGGCGACCATGGCGACCACCGCTACCTTCGCTGAAGCCCAGAAGGTCGTGGCCGACGTCGCGAGCCGGCTGTTCGGCACGGAAGTAACTCCCGACCGCGTCATTGGCGAAACCTTGGTCCGAGCCACGGCGGACGAGCAGCCAGATCCCGGCGAGTTGGCTGACTCCATGGACCGTGTGGGCACCGGCCGCGGCTATAACGAGCTGGGCCGAGATCCGTTGGCGATCTGGGTCGAGTCGTACTTCGGGCTTACCCGTGAGACCGGTACTCAGCGGCTGATCCGCCGCAAGCCGACGACTGTCGCCCAGGCGTCCGAGACCCTGGCTACGCTTACCGGCCGGGCGCCCGAGGAGTGCTCGAGCATCATCCAGGCCGTGCTGCAAGAAGGATCGAAAGCCAAGAACCTGGAGACGGGCCAGCCGCTGTTCGCCTTCCGGCTCCACCAGTTCCTGTCGAAGGGCGACACCGTCTACGTCAGCCTGGAACCGGAGAACCAGCGGCATATCACCAGCCAATATCAGGTGAGCGTGCCTGGGCATCGGGAGAAGAGCCTCGTCCCCCTGGCCTTCTGCCGCGAGTGTGGCCAGGAGTACCTCGTGGTCGCCAAGCGTAAGGACGGCAGTTACAGCGCCCGGCAGGAAGCCGACGTGGCCGGGGGCGAGGCCGTCAACGGCTACCTCTACATCAGCTCCGAGCACCCGTGGCCCGCCGACCCTGTGCTCGAAGGTCGCTTGCCCGACTCCTGGCTGGAGCCCGCCGCCGACGGCAGCACCCAGGTCCGCGACACCAACCGGGATTATCTGCCCAAGGAGCTCTGGCTTGGCCCGGGCGGCAGCGAGACGCCTGCCGGAGAAGGACAGCGAGCTTGGTATTTCCGCGAGCCGTTCAAGTTCTGTCTGCGGTGCCGCGTCTCGTATGAGCAGGTACGTGGGCGTGACTTCGCGAAATTGGCCACCTTCGACTCCGAAGGCCGCAGTTCGGCGATGTCGCTGATCAGCACGAGCATCGTCCGGAATCTGCGCAAGCAAGCGGAGCTGAGCGACGAAGCCCGCAAACTCCTCACGTTTGTCGACAACCGGCAAGACGCCAGCTTGCAGGCAGGTCACCTTAACGACTTTGTCCAGGTCACGCAGGTCCGGGGTGCCCTCTATCGGGCTGCGCGATCAGCAGGTGAGGAAGGACTGCAGCACGACGAAGTAGCTCAGCGCGTCGCCAAAGCTCTCGACTTGCCATTGACGGCCTTCGCGCAGAATCCCGACGTCAAGTTCGGCCAGCGCGAGCACGTACAGAAGGCCCTGCGTGGTGCTCTGTCCTATCTGATCTACGTGGATCTGGCACGTGGCTGGCGCATCACCATGCCCAACCTGGAGCAGACTGGCCTGCTTCGCTTCGACTACGTCGCGCTCGACGAGATCGCCGACGACGACGAATGGTGGGAGACGACGCACCCGGCCCTGCGTGACGACGAACCTGGGCATCGAGCCGAACTGGCGCGCATCGTTCTGGATGAGATGCGGCGCGCTCTCGCCGTGGATGTCGATCCCCTTACCGAAGAGGGTTATGAACGCCTCTGGAACCAGTCCCAGCAGCACCTGACCGGTGTCTGGGCGCTCGGCGAGCCGGAAGGCCGCGTCAAGGCGACCACAGTCTTCGCCCAGCCCGGCCGCCCCGGCGAGAGCCGTGACCGTATCAACTTCACCGGACGCTCCGCCCTCGGCCGTTACCTACGCCGCACTGCCTACCCGCGGATGAAGCTCACTGTTGACGATGCTCAACAGATCATCGGCAATCTCCTTTGGGCGTTGGAGAAGTACGGCTTGCTCGTCGAAGTGGCCAAGACCAGAGACGGCGCCCGCGGCTACCGGCTCAAGTCCTCAGAACTGATCTGGCGAGCCGGAGATGGGAAGACCGGAGCTCCCGACCCGCTCCGCAAGACCGTCGATGCCGAAGTCGGGGCGAGAGTCAACGAATTCTTTCGCGATCTCTACGCCACGGCCGCCGGGGAGCTCGTCGGCATCCACGCGGCTGAACACACCGCCCAGGTCCAGGCCGAGGTACGGCAGCAGCGGGAAAAGGACTTCCGCGACGGAGTCCCGCTTCCCCTGCTCTACTGCTCGCCCACGATGGAGCTTGGGGTGGACATCGCCACGCTCAACTCCGTGGCCATGCGTAACGTCCCGCCTACCCCGGCCAATTACGCCCAGCGTTCAGGCCGCGCCGGGCGTAGCGGGCAGCCCGCGTTGATCACGACGTACTGTTCAACAGGTAGTCCGCACGATCAGTACTACTTCCGCCGCTCTGAGCTAATGGTGGCCGGCAGTGTGCAGGCGCCCCGACTGGACCTCACCAATGAAGACCTGATCCGATCCCACGTGCACGCGATTTGGCTGGGTGAAACGCGCGCGCCGCTGCATTCGAGCATGTCTGACGTCGTGAACGTCGCAGACCCCAGACTTCCGCTGCAGGAGACCCTACGCACGCAGTTGGAGGACGAGGGAGCGATTCGCCGTGCGGTACCCAGGGCCACCCGGGTTCTGGCCGATATCCTCGGATCCGAGATTCACCGGCCTAGCTGGTGGTACGACGGCTGGATCAAGGACATGCTCAACGGCGCGGCCAAGCGCTTCGACGCCGCATGTGATCGCTGGCGAGGACTTTTCCAGGCGGCCACCGCCGAGCAGGCCGAGCAGAACCGCCGGGTGATGGATCACTCGACCTCCCCGGATGCCAAGAGGGTTGCCCAACGACGTCGTCAGCAGGCCGAGAACCAGCTCCGGCTGCTGAAGAACGAGGATTCCGACCGGCAGTTCAGCGACTTCTACACCTACCGCTATTTCGCCTCCGAAGGCTTCCTGCCGGGCTACTCCTTCCCGCGCCTCCCGCTGGCTGCCTACGTCCCAGGCACCAGGAACAAGGCGAGCTACATCCAGCGGCCACGTTTCATCGCGATCAACGAATTCGGCCCGGGCGCGCTCATCTATCACGAGGGTCAACGCTACGAGGTTGCCAAGATCCAGGTTCCGACCGGCGAGGAGGGCGAGGTCACCACGGCCGAGGCCCGAATCTGCGCCCAGTGCGGCTACTGGCATGACCGGCAGGCCGGGACTGATGTCTGCGATGAATGCGACGCTGAGCTCCCCGGGTCTCAGTCCGGGCTCATGCACCTGCAGACCGTGGAAACCATCCGCCGCCAACGCATCTCCTCTGATGAGGAGGAGCGTCGCCGCGCCGGCTTTGACCTGCTCACCACCTACCGCTTCAGCGAGCACGGTCACCATGGCCGCTTTGACGCTCAGATCCGCCGCGGTGACGACGTGATCGCCGAACTCGTCTACGGCGACACCGCCACTGTCCGCATCATCAACCAGGGACGGCGCGGCCGGAAGAACCGCAACGAGGTGGGCTACCTGCTCGATCCTTTGCGAGGCCGGTGGACCAAGGACTCGGACAAAAACAACCAGGCTCCCGAAGACGAGGGTCTGCAAGCCTTAGACAAGGCTCAGCGCGTCGTGCGCGTGGTCCCCTACGTTCAAGATCACAAGAATATTTGTGTTGTACGGCTGGCAGCCCCGGTGCGTGATGGGGTGGCGACCACCTTGCGCTACGCCTTGGAACGGGGAATCGAAGCAGAGTTCCAACTCGAAGACGTCGAGCTCCACAGCGAACCCCTGCCTGACCCCCGCAACCGGGCCCGCATGCTCTTCATCGAGAGCGCCGAGGGCGGCGCCGGCGTCCTGCGCCGCCTGCACGATGAGAAGGATGCCCTCAGCCGCGTCGCCCATCGCGCTCTGGAGATCCTCCACTTCGACCCCGAGACCGGCGAGGACAGGGACAAAGCCGAAGGCGCCCGCGAGCGGTGCGAACGCGGCTGCTACGACTGCTTGCTGTCTTACTCAAACCAGCGCTGGCACGAAGAGATCGACCGGCAGGGTGTCAAGGACCTTCTGCTAGACCTGGCTGCCTCAACCACGGAGCCTACCGAGGGGCACAAGTCCGTCGAAGAGCACGTCAACGAGCTGACGGAGTCGTCGGAAAGCGGCCTCGAGCGTGACTTCCTCGGCTTCCTTCGGGAGCACGACTACCGCCTGCCGAGTGCCGCCCAGGAGTACGTCGCTGGAGCGAAGGCTCGACCAGACTTCGTCTACCGCATCAAATCGGGGAATGTCGCGATTTTTATTGATGGACCGCACCACGATGCCACTAATGTGATCGAACGCGACATTCAAGCGGAGGATCGACTGATGGACCTGGGGTGGCTCGTCATCCGCTTCCGCTACGACAGTCAGTGGGGCGAGATCGTGAAGAAGTACTCCAGTGTCTTCGGCACCGGGCGGGGGAACAAATGACGTACGTTGCGGGATCCCTGGTCGCCGCCAGGGGACGGGAATGGGTCGTCCAGCCCGGCAGCGCCAACGACTTCCTCGTTGTCCGTCCGCTCAACGGGGACACCGACTTCGAGGCGTGCCTCTTCCTTGATGAAGTGAGTGACGCCACCTTCCCGCCGCCCTCAATTGGCGAGGTTGGTGACAGCGTCGCCACCGGCTTGCTCCGTACGGCACTGCGCATCGGTTTCACCTCCGGCGCGGGACCGTTCCGCTCCCTGGCCTCCATCGCCGTCGAACCCCGCCAGTACCAACTCGTCCCACTGCTTTTAGCAATGCGGATGGACACGGTCCGCCTGCTTATCGGCGACGACGTCGGCATCGGCAAAACCATCGAATCAGGCCTAATCGCCAAAGAGCTCTTGGAGCGTGGCGAAGCCAAGGGCCTGACCGTCCTGTGCTCCCCCGCGCTCGCCGAGCAGTGGGTCGCCGAGCTGAGAGACAAATTCGCCATCGAGGCCGCCCTGGTGTTGCCCTCCACCGTGACACGCCTGGAACGCGGCCTCCGGCTCGACGAACAGATCTTCGACCGCTACCCGATTACCGTCGTCTCCACCGACTTCATCAAGTCAGACCGCCGCTACCAGCAGTTCGTCCGCACCTGCCCCGACCTCGTCATCGTCGACGAAGCCCACACGTGCGTCTCGGCAGGATCCAGCAGCAAGAGCAGCCAGCTCCGCTTCCGCCTTCTTCAAGAGCTCGCCGATGAACCCACTCGCCACATGCTGCTGGTCACCGCCACCCCGCACAGTGGCAAGGAAGACGCCTTCCGAGACCTGATCAGCCTGCTCGACCCAGAGTTGGAAAGCGTCGACCTGGACAGCGTCAAGGGCCGCGAGCAGCTGGCCAAGCATTTCGTCCAGCGCCGCCGCCGCGACATCCGCCGCTACCTCGATGAGGAAACCCCCTTCCCGAAGGACCGTCAGGTCCGCGACGTCTCCTACGCCCTGACCGGCGAATACGCAAAACTCGCCCGCCAGGCGCTGCAATACGCCCGCGAGACCGTCCGCAAGCCCGGAGACGGCGTCCGGCAGCGGGTCTCCTGGTGGTCGGCCCTGGCGCTGCTGCGCTCGGTTGCCTCCTCACCCCGTGCCGCTGCCGCGACACTGCGCACCCGCTCCGCTCCTGACGCTGCCGAAACCGAGCCGGAAGTCGAGCAGCTCGGCCGCAACAGCGTCCTCGACCTCACCGACCAGGAGACCATCGAGGGCATCGACGCCACCGCCGGCGGCCAGACCAGTGAGAACTCCAAGGATGACCGGCTCCAGCGGTTGGCCAGGGCCTTCGAGAAGATCGAAGGTCCGGCCGACGACGCTAAACTGGCCGCGCTTATCGCAGAGATCAAGGCGCTGCTCGCCGACGGCTACGACCCGATCGTCTTCTGCCGATTCATTCCCACCGCCCAATATGTCGCCGAGCACCTGACCAAGGCACTAGGCAAGAAGGCCAACGTCCGGGCCGTCACCGGCCTTCTGCCGCCGGAAGCACGCCAGGAAGTCATCAGCGAGCTCACCGCCGAAGCCGGCCGTCACGTCCTGGTGGCCACAGACTGCCTCTCAGAGGGTGTAAACCTGCAGGAATCGTTCCAAGCCGTCATTCATTACGACCTGGCCTGGAACCCCACCCGGCACGAGCAGCGCGAAGGACGCGTCGACCGCTTCGGACAGCGCCATCAGACCGTCCGCGCCGTCACCCTCTATGGCCTCGACAACGGCATCGACGGCGTAGTGCTCGACGTGCTCATCCGCAAGCACCGCATTATCTCCCGCCAGACCGGCGTCGCCGTACCCGTTCCCACCGGTGGCGATGAGGTCATCAAGGCACTCGTCGAAGGGCTGCTTCTCCGTAACGACGAGAACCAGGATCAGCTCGACTTGGACATCGGTGTCACCAAGACCCGCGACCAGGTCCACCGAGCATGGGAGAGCGCCGCTGACCGCGAGTCCAAGGCACTCACCAAGTACGCACATTCCGGCATCAAGCTGGAAGAAGTACAGCAGGAAGTCGCCGAAATCCGCGACGCCCTGGGCACCCGCGCCGACGTGGCCCGCTTCACTCGAGACGCGCTGTCTGGCTTCGACGCGCTCATCGACGCCCGCTCCGACGGGTTCACCGCCGATATCCGTCAGCTTCCGATTCCGGTACGGCACGCGCTGGGCCTGAGTTTCGACGGTAAGACCGAGAAGCTCGTCTTCCACAACGACATCCCTGCTCCGGTCGGCGGCCACGCCCTGGTCCGGACCGACCCCATGGTCCGCGATCTGGCCCGAACCGTGCTCGATCACGCACTCGAAGGAACCGGACCGGCACGGCGCCTCGGCGTCATCCGCACGGACACAGTCACCTCCAGGACCGTGCTGCTGCTGGTCCGCTACCGCTTCCACGTCACCCTGCCGGGTCGTACCCGGCCCAAGAACCTGGTCGCCGAGGATGCCCAGATCGTGGGCTACCGCGTGGGAGCAGATGGCCGGGAATGGCTGACCGGTGATGAGATCATCGAGGTGCTGGCCGCCAAACCGGTGAACACCCTGCCCGAACTGGTTCAGCGCACCGCCGAACGGGTCCTCGGGGAGCTCGTAACCGACGCCGGCAAACTGGCCCCCGGGTTCGCCACCGAGCTGGGCGTGCGCGGCGACGCGCTCGCCGCCCGGCTTGCTGATGCCCACCAGCGAGTCCGCGGCGCGGTCGGCGCCGGGACGAGAGGACTGAAGGTGACCGCCAATCGCCCGGCCGACCTGCTCGGCGTCTATGTCTACCTGCCCGCCGGGGGTGCCCGATGAGGGGCGGATACCTTGCTGTCGACGTCCAGGGCAGCTTGATTCCCCAGGACGTGCTTTCCCGCATCGCCGCAGGAGACCGTGAGCTACCGGGAATGCGGCCGGAGGACTACTACCTCGCCGCCTCCGAACGGCTGGGCGACGCCGCCAGCCGCCACTGGGATTACCTTCTGGGCGCGTACCGCGCCTTCCGCGACAAGCTGGCCGCGCTTCCCGAATCCGACGCTGCCACCACGCTCACTCGCGAACGTTGGCTGCTTATTCTCTTCCAGGAACTCGGCTTCGGGCGGGTGCCGTTCAACCACGGCAGCATGCATGTCGGCGGCAAGGACTTCCCGATCTCCCATCTGTGGAACAGCGTGCCCATGCACCTGCTCGGCTGGCGATCTGACCTGGACAAGAGCGTTTCCGGTGTTACCAAGCGAGCGCCGCAGTCGATGCTGCAGGAATTCCTCAACCTCTCCGACGACCACCTCTGGGCTGTGCTCTCCAACGGCCGTCAGCTCCGTATCCTGCGGGACTCCACCGCGCTCGTCGGTTCCGCCTACGTTGAGTTCGATCTCGCGGCCATCTTCGAGGGCGAGCTCTACTCCGAATTCGTCGTCCTCTACACGCTTCTGCACGCCTCTCGCTTCGAGTTGATCGCTCCGGAGGAGGGCTCACCCACCTGCGCCGACTGCTGGCTGGAGAAATGGCGAGTCTTCGCCGCCGAGACCGGCATGCGCGCCCGCGACCAGCTCCGCGATGGTCTCAAGGAGGCGATGGAGGCCCTCGGCACTGGCTTCCTGGTGGCTAACCCCAAACTGCGCGAGCAGCTCAAATCCGGCGCGCTCACTCGCGACGACTTCCGCCATGAGCTCCTGCGTTTGGCCTACCAGCTCATCTTCATCTTTGTTGCCGAAGACCGGAACGCCCTGCTCGACCCATCCGCGACTACCGAGGTCCGGGATCGCTACAATACTTGGTTCTCCAGCCACCGCTTGCGCAGGCTTGCCGTGCGCCGCTCCGGCGACCGCCACAAGGATCTCTGGAAGACCGCTGTCATGGTCATCAAGGCTCTCGGCGCTGACGAGGGTCTTCCGGAACTGGGCTTACCCGGCCTCGGAGGTCTCTTCTTCCGTACGGCCGACGCCCCCGGTGTTCTGGGGGATCAGCCCTTCCCCGACCAATTACTCTGGTGTGATCTCCCCAACGAGGCGTTCCTCACTGCTATCCGGAACATGTCCACCGTCCGCGCCAAGGACGGACGACCCCGGGATGTCGACTTCCAGCACCTCGGCGCCGAGGAGCTCGGGTCGATCTACGAGTCGCTGCTGGAGCTGGTTCCGTATGCCACCTCCAACGGCAATCCTCGGTTTGAGCTGCGGGAGAAGGTCTCTGGTAATGACCGGAAGCTGACCGGCTCCTACTACACTCCGACGTCGTTGATCGAGTCGCTGCTGGACACCGCGCTCGAGCCAATCATCGACGAGCACGCCGCCTCAGGCAATCCCGAAGACCTGCTGAAGATCACTGTGTGCGATCCGGCCTGCGGGTCCGGGCACTTTCTGGTGGGTGCGGCCCGCCGCATCGCCAAGCGCTACGCCGCCATGGTCACCGGCGAAGACGAACCGGTTCCGTCCGAGGTGCGCAAAGCCATGCACAAGGTCGTCGAGAAGTGCATCTACGGCGTGGACCTCCAGCCGCAGGCCGTCGAACTCGCTCAGGTGTCGCTCTGGATCGAGTCGCTGGCACCCGGCCGGCCGCTCGCTTTCCTCGACGCCCACATCAAGGTTGGTAACGCCCTCATCGGCTCAACCCCGAGACGCATCATAGCCGGTGTTCCCGAAAGCGCCTTCAAGGCGCTGGTGGGAGATAGCGGGAGTGTCGTCGCCGACTTGAAGAAGGCCAACAAGCAGGCTCTCTCCGGTACGGTCGGCCGCGGTTCCGGCCGTTCCTCGGCCGGGATGAGCACGTTGTTCGACGACGCCGAGGTAGAGGGACTCACGGAGGCTCTGGAAGGCCGAGTCAGAGCATATGCGGATGTTCCAGTGCTCAGCGTCGCCGACGTCCGCGAGCAGGAGCGGCGCTTCCGCGAATATGACCAATCTCCCAAGCTTGCTCACGAGCGCCTGATCGCCGACGCCTGGTGCGCGGCGTTCGTCTGGCGCAAACATGAGGACGCGCCACCGGCTATCACCACCGCGACCCTCCGCAGCCTGGATCGCGGTGGCGCGCTGTCTCCCCGGCAGGAGAAAGAACTACGCAAGCTGGTCGATCAGTATCGGTTCTTCCACTGGCACCTGGAGTTCCCTGAGGTATTCGCCAGTGATGGGGAGACCAATCCCCTCACGGGGTGGCGCGGAGGTTTCACCTGTGTGCTTGGAAACCCGCCGTGGGAGAAAGTGAAGCTCTCGGAGAAGGAGTTCTTCGCCGGGCGCAACGATGAAATCGCGAACGCTGGTAACAAGAACGCACGCGACAAGCTGATCAAGGCGCTCGCGAACTCCGATGACGGCAAGGCACTCTACGAGGCGTTCACGGACGCCAAGCGCCGAGCAGAGGGCGAAAGCCACTTCCTCCGCGCGTCAGAGCGTTACCCGCTCACGGCGCGCGGCGACGTGAACACTTACGCGATCTTCTCGGAGAACAACCGGGCCGTCCTGCACCCGAAAGGCCGGCTCGGAATCATCGTGCCGACCGGCATCGCGACCGACGCCACGACGCAGTTCTTCTTCAAGGACCTTGTCATGAAGAAGTCCCTTGCCTCGCTCTACGACTTCGAGAACCGTAAGAAGATCTTCGCCCAGGTCGACAGTCGCGTGAAATTCAGCCTCCTGACCTTGGCTGGCATCCAGCGCCAGGAGGACAAGGCCGAGTTCGCGTTCTTCCTCCACGATGCCTCTCAGCTCGGAGACGAGGGCAAGCGATTCACCCTAACGCCCAAAGAGATCACCCTGCTCAACCCCAACACCGGAACCTGCCCGGTCTTCCGCACCCGCCGCGACGCCGAAATCACCCTCGGCATCTACCGCCGCGTTCCGATCCTTCTCAAGGAGGGCGACCCGGACGGCAACCCCTGGGGCATCAAGTTCATGACGATGTTCCACATGTCGAACGACTCCCACCTCTTCCGCCCTAACGAGGCGAACGGCGAGACATTGGAAACGATGCTCGCCGACGGCTGGACACTCGACGGCAACATCCTCGTCAAAGGCAAGGAGCGCTTCCTCCCGCTCTACGAGGGGAAGATGGGGCATCAATATGATCACCGTGCAGCCGAGTTCTACGGAACCGGTGATACTGATCTGCAGACCGTTGACCGTGATCCCGGGGTACGTGCTCGATCCCGTTACTGGGTAAGTGAGGCGCTTGCGGCGGAGCGGCTGGGGCGACGCCGATTCGACTGTAACTCGGCACTGCTGGGACATCGACGCGTTGCTCGTAGCACAGATGAGCGGACCGCTATAGCATCGCTGCTCCCCTGGGGTCCCGCCTCCTACGGCTGGATCGTTAGTGCTGGCCCGGCGGCTGAAGACCTCGCCGTAGTCGTAGCGGCCTATAACTCATTCGCTTACGACTTCACATTGCGAAACGCCCTTTCACAACCGTCTGTTCCTCAAGGAACATCCGAGCAGCTTCCGGTCCCAGCACCCACAGTATTTGCGAAACAGGCGCCATGGTCAGGTGAGGACTCTGTCGGGGATTGGGTCAGGTTCCGAACACTGGAACTTGCCTACAGCGCTTCCGATATGGAGCCATTCGCACGGGATCTCGGAGATGTGGGCGGACCGTTTGTCTGGGATGAGCAGAGGCGGGCGTCCATTCGGGCCGAGCTCGATGCCGCGTTCTTCCACCTCTACGGCGTCACTCGCCACGACGTCGACTACATCTTGGGCACCTTCCCCATCGTCAAGCGAAAGGACGAGGCCAAGTACGGCGAATACCGCACCAAACGCCTCATCCTCGAGCTCTACGACGCCATGCAAGACGCCGTTAATGAGCGTAAGCCGTACCAGACCCCGCTCAATCCGCCTCCTGGTCATGGCCCTCGCCATCCGGCCAAGCCTTCCGTGTGAGGGCGTACGAGGAGATGAGCAGGACCACCCCCGGATCCGCCTTGTCGCGAGGGCTGGCAGGCCGTACTGATCTGGATCAGTACAAACACAGCAAGCGCCTACTCTTTGCGGCACAGGTGATCTTAGGAATCGACGACATCCACGTGGTCGCGAAAGATGCGTTGACTGACGGATCGGGCGACCGCTCGTGTGACTTCCTCTATGTGGATCGCGACTCGGCCACAATCCTCCTCGCTCAGGCATATGAGGCAACGGTCAAGCAAGAGGTGGCCGCCAAGAAGGTCCACAGCCTTTATGAAGCGGTCGACTGGGTACTGTCGCAGCAACTTCGTGGTCTCCCAATGGTTCTGGAATCCGCCATCGAGCAGGCGAGGGCGGCTCTTCGCGATGGCGAGATTCGGCATTTCAAGATCTGGTTCGTCCACAATCTCAAGAATCAACCACAGATTCATGAGGCCCTGAATGGGGCTGGCGAAGCAGCAAGGAACGCCCTCGACGCCCGGTTCAAGGATGTTGCCGATAATGTTGTGGTGGAGGTCCTGGAAGTCTCGGACGAGTGCCTTTCCGAATGGTATGCAGGCTACGCATCGGTGATCGATGTCAAGGACGATTTGGTCCTCCCCTGGAAGGGTGGGCAACGAATCGTTGGGCCCGGCTGGGAGGCGGCCCAGACCGTAGTTCCGCTGAAGTGGTTAGCCGATCAGTTCTGGGCCTTTCGTCAGCGTCTTTTCTCCGCCAATGTTCGGGACTACCTAGGGCGAATGAACTCCCCCAATAACATCAATCAGGGCATCAGGACGACTCTGGAAGAGGAGCCGGAGAACTTCTTCGTTTACAACAACGGAGTCACCGCACTCACGGAAGAGTTTGAGATCATTCGGGGCCTGGATGACGAAGAGCTCTTGATCCTCAAAGGACTCTCTATTGTAAATGGAGCACAGACGACAGGCGTGCTCCAAGGGTCGGACGGACTCGCACTGGATGACGCGCAGGTTAGCATTAGATTTATCATGTGCGAGAATCGCCAGATCATTAACAAGATTATCAGATTCAACAACCGCCAGAACAGTGTTTCAATCGGGGATTATCGAAGCAATGATCCCGTCCAGGGCCGTCTAGCCAAGGAATTCAAGGCCCTTGGGATAAGGACTTACAGGAAGATCCGTCGAGGCGGCAGTCGTGATGCGATTCGCCGAACTGATCCGGCCGCAATCCTCGCCACGTATGCAGCACGCGCCCTAGTAGCATTTCATGGCGATCCGGTCATTGCTCACTTTAATCCAGCATGGATCTGGGAAGAAAAGTCCATGTATCGGCGCTATTTCTGTGAAGATTTGTCTGCCCGTCACCTCATTATTTGCTGGGGGCTAGCCAAATCGCTGGAAAGACTGAAGCAGGGCCTTCGGGCAGCGGCGAAGCTTTCAGATGGCCGGCGTAAGCAACTCGACTTTCTCGACCGCCAAGGTTCAATCTGGCTCGCAACGTCGGCCATTGCGGCATGTAGCGATGACCTGGCTCCAGGCCTTAAGTCAAGTAAATTCGATTTAGAGTTAGCCGATCCCGCCAATGGCGAGTTAGCGATTGCTTTATGGGATCCTATCGTCCAAAAAGTGATTCCTTATGCCCCGACGTGTCTAGAGGCACTTCTCAGCAAGGGAGGTCGCTGGAAGGATGCTGATCTCAATGAAGCGATCCATACCTTTCGGGCGGCAGTTGCCCCGATGCTGGAGAGTGAAGATAACCTTCGAGATTCGTTTGCGCACGCTGTTCGCGTCCGAGCCCGCCGATGAGATCGACACCCACTGACGGCGTCCAGGCCGGCCGGACCCTCGTGTCGATCCCGACCTCCGCCGCCGTCTTTCGAACTGTTCGATTCTCCGGATGTCGCGGGGTATCGTGGGATCCACGGGTAAAACTCAGAGGATCTCGAAGCCCTCGGGATCTGGGCGGAGTGTGAGACGCCGCTGGTTCGGATCCAGTTGCCCGGTTACTCGGATCAGCCGGTCCTGCTGCTGCGCGTGGAAGGCCCGCTGGTAGTTACCTCGGCTGAGGGCAACCCAGATGGAGCGACGGGTCCGAATCCCGGCGCTGACCAGATCGCCGAGGATTTTGACGCGCCACTCGTTGCCGGGATCCGGGTGAAGGGTCTTGACCTCACCGGTGATGGTCGCCCTACCCGTTTTGGAAACTCGTTCCAACTCCTTGCCGGCGGTTGCGATGGCACGGGCCATTTGTTCGGTGAAGTGCAGCGGAGCCGGACTGAGGTTGGCCGGTTCGGCGCGGGCCCAGCCGAAGGTGATCGTGAAGGGTCTGGTACTGCTGAGTTGCGCCAGGGCAGTGCACAGATTGGCGGAGACGCCCTCCTCCACGTGATCGTCGAATGCTTCGGGTTGGAATGAGGTGGCGGCAGCGTGTGCGGCGTGTAACGCCTTATGGAGGGTAACCATGACGTCGCGGCCCGCAAGTTCGTCGTTCCATGAGATGGCCGTGGAGCGGGACGGTGGCTGAGTGATGGGGATTCGGGCGTCGAAGATGTAGCTGCCAGGTCGCGTGGTGCCGAGCCGTACTCGACCGAGAAAGGTGTCGATCTGCCGGGATCGCGGGCCCGTGAAGAGCAGACGGGGGCCTGTTTCGACGGTTTGGGCGGCGGTTCGCAGGAGATCGTGAATGCCTTGGAGCGCGCGGAGCCCTTCGGGAAGTGGAATGGTTCCGGAAGGCGTCTCGGGTTCGAGTTGGAAGCTCGGGGTATCGATGGCGGGTTCGGTGATGTCGAGCAGAACCTCGCGTTCGGGGCGGTCCTCAAGCTTGGCTAGTTTGCGCAAGGCCATGACGAGGAGTTCCTCATCGTCGGCGTACTCGGTGTCATCGCGGTGAGCGGGGACGAGCAGGCGGCCGGAGGAACCCAAGGTCCATACCATGGCACCGCGCCAGGAGCCTTCGTGCTGCCACCCCCGGCTGGCGAGGTAGCCGGTCAGTTCGGCCTGGCCAATGGTGGGTGCCTGTTCGTTCATGGCGACTCCACCGTGCGCAGGGGGTCGAACAGTTGGATCAGGCTCTCCACGGTGAGCAAGTTGGTGGTGGGGATCGACACCATGACGGGCCTCTTGCTGCTGGGGTCGGGGATCTTCGTCTTGTCAGCGAGGGAAACCCAGTATGCGGCGTGGGCGAGGGTGAGCGCAGTGGGGTCGACGCTCGCGTAGCTACCGCTTTCGGGCGGAACGATGACGACGAACAGGAAGCGGGGAATGGTCCGCTTGCCAGTCAGCAGGTTGAAGCGCTTTTCGTCCATCCTACCGTACTGCCAGCAGCCGTTACGCTGTTTGGGCGTGGACCAAGTTTTGACCTGGGCTTCCATGCGGGGGAAGTCGTCTTCGATCTCACTGGGCAAGCCAATCTGAAGGTCGACGCCAGTGCAGTCGGGGATGGGTTTATAAGCCTGGAGGCCAGCGGCGGAGGCGAGGACCTGGATGAAGCACTCGCCATACCAGCCCTGGTGGTTGTACCTGTCTAGGTACGTCTGACCGTCCAGGGCAGCCCTCCACAATGCGGCGACTTGTCGCTATGATCCATATCATAGAGTACAAGCCTTTGATGCTTCTTGAAAGATTCAGGGAACTGGACAAGTAGCCCGAAGTGGGATGTAACGAATACTTGGCGCGAAACGATCAGATGGCCGTGGCTACTTGGAGTGAAATCACGGCGCGCACCCTATTGGTTGGGTCTCAGATTTTGGCGGGACACCCGGAGGGACTACGGCCGAGCGAGTTGTGGACGGCCATCGAGGCGCGTATTCCCGATCTCGAAGAGCAGTGGGAGCTGTCTGAGTCGTCCGGTTCTACCTCGCCCTTGCAGTATTTCCGCCTCAGCAGTATCGAGCTGGTCAAGGCAGGTTGGCTGACTCGCAGCAACAAGCGCTGGTTCCTGACTTCGCTGGGCCGGCAGGCGTTGGCGAAGTACACCAGCCCCGAGCTGTTTCACCAGGCCTATCGCGCTGCTTACGGCTACGCCCAGAAGCACAAGGCCGAGTTCGAACGGGCTGAACGCATCACGGAAGCCGTACCGGAGGGAGCTTGGATCGCAGGGCGGGATCTTGCCCAGCAGACCGGGCTCGATGAAGAGAAGTTGCTGGCGTGGCTGCAAGGGGAGCGCCCCGAGGGGTGGCACCGGGTGCTCGATTCCGATGGCGGCATTCCCGACGCCGTCCATGCGGATGAGAGGTTTCGGCATCAGTGGACCGAACTGCTCGAGGAGGACGGGCTTCGTGTCGTGCTGGGGATGGTCCAGTCCGAGCGGCGCATCCTCGGCTTTGACCTCCACCATCTTCTCCATGACGACGGTAGTGCAGACGCGGAGGACCGGCCTCGGCGGGCGTGGTTGGTCCGAGGGTCGAACGTGCAGGGGACCAGCCTGATGGCGGACTGGCTGGCCGATGGGTACTGTTCGCTGGCCGCCTCCAAACTCCGGGAGCTACCGCCCGGCGCGCCGCAGGAAGCGATCCGTGCGGCGGTTGACGAGGACTACGCCCACGGCTCCTTCAACGACCGGCAGAAGAAGACCAGTGAGTTCTACACATTCCTCACCCGGATGCGCGAGGACGACATCGTCCTCAGCAACGACGGCGGCAAAATCTACATCGGCTACGTCCGCGGTGGGCCGGGCTTCCGCGCCAGCGTGGGCAATCGCGCTAACCTGCAACGTCCGGTCGAGTGGATCAACGCTGACAAGCCGCTGGACTTCGCTGACGATCTGCCCGACGAGATCTCCGCGAAGCTCGCCACGCAGCACGACGTGCTCGATCTGACAGAGTTCCTGGAAGATTTGGAGGCTCTCGTCGAGCCTCGCCCGGCGCGGGCTTCGGCACGCGAGTTCGTGCTGCCCGACGCGACCGAGGCGGTGGCTCGCGAACTTCTCGTCGACGAGGACTGGGTGCAGGAGTGCGTGGAGCTACTCAAAGATCGGCCACAGCTGATCCTCTATGGTCCACCGGGGACAGGCAAGACCTACATCGCGCAGCACCTTGCCCAACATCTGGTGGGCGGCAGACCGGAGAACGTCAAGCTTGTCCAGTTTCACCCCGCCTACTCCTACGAGGACTTCTTCGAGGGCTTCCGCCCCGTTCAGACGTCCGACGGCCAGGGAGTCGTCTTCAAGCCACTGCCCGGGCCGCTGCTCCGGCTTGTGGACGCGGCCAGACAGCACCCCGAAGAGCCGCACATCCTGGTCATCGATGAGATCAACCGGGGCAACCTCGCGAAGATCTTCGGCGAGTTGTACTTCCTGCTGGAGTACCGCGACAAGGCCATCGACCTGCTGTACTCCTCCGCTGAGGAGACTGGGCAGCCATTCACGCTGCCCAAGAACCTGCTGATCATCGGCACCATGAACACGGCGGACCGCTCCATCGCTCTGGTCGATGCCGCGATGCGCCGCCGCTTCGCGTTCGTCGAACTCCACCCTGAGACTCAGCCCACCTCCCAGGTGCTGCGGCGCTGGCTGGCCGCCAAGGAGCTCCCCGATGACGCAGCCCGGCTACTGGAGGAGCTGAACGCTCGAATCGAGGACCGTGACTTCAAGATCGGTCCTTCCTACCTCATGCGACCGGGTATCCACAACGACCCGGCCGGGTTCGCTCGAGTATGGCGGACGCAGATTCTGCCGCTGCTTGAGGAGCACCACTACGGCGACGGCATCGACGTCCACCAGCGCTACGGCCTCGACGTCCTTCGACACAAGCTGGGTCTGAAGTGATCGATATTGTCGAGGGAGCGTCCCCTCGGGAATTCGGCCTTTCACCCGAGCAGGCGTCGGCGTTGGCCGCCTCCAAAGTGATCCAGGTGACGCCCGGGCCACGTAGCGGATTGTGGCGGGTCCGGGACAACGGCTACGTTGGGGCGGCTGTCATCGGTGATCTCCCGATCCGGATCACGCCGAAGACGCCTGTCGATCGAGTGTTCTTCCTGCTCGGCTACGCCCAGCACCCACTCCACTGGCGACAGGAAGAAGTCAACGCCGGCGAGCATCGTGACCTGCTGCCGGCTCTGGCCCACGCCTACGCCCGAGCCGCAGACCGTGCGCTTCGGCAAGGGGTGCTCCAGGGGTATCTGGAACTGGAGGAAGCGCTGCCGGTGGTTCGCGGGCGGATCCGCGAGGCCGACCAGGTCCGGCGCCGCTACGGACTGCCGTTGCCCATTGAAGTCCGCTACGACGATTTCACCGTGGACATCGCCGAGAACCAGCTCCTGCTCGCTGCCGCCACCCGGCTGCTCCGTCTCCCTGGCCTTGCCGTATCGACTCGGAAGATGCTCCGGCACATGATCACCCGGTTGGCCGGGGTGTCGGCGCTCGTCCCCGGCCGCCCGCTCTCGGGATGGCGGCCCAGCCGCTTGAACAGCCGGTACCACACCGCGCTCAGCCTGGCCGAGCTGGTGTTACGCGGCGCGTCGTACGAGCTAGACGATGGTACGACCGTACGCGTGGATGGACTTCTCCTGGAGATGTGGCGGGTCTTCGAGGACTTCGTGACGGTGGCGCTCGCAGAAGCCTTCCGCACGTATGGCGGGCGTAGCGTTCTTCAGGACACGGGGCACCACCTTGACCACGACCGGCGGGTGCGCCTCAGGCCGGATCTCGTCCATTATAGGATCGGCGTCGATGGGGCCGAACGGCCCAACGCGGTCGTGGACAGCAAATACAAGATTGCGAAGGGGCCGGACGGCCACAGCAGCGACCTCTACCAGATGCTCGCCTACTGCACTGTCCTCGGCCTGGACCAAGGGCATCTGGTTTACGCCAAAGGCGACGCGGAGCCGTACCGGCATGTCATTCATGGAGCAGGCATCGAAATTATGCAGCATGCCCTGGACCTGACGCTGTCACCCACCGCACTGCTGGAGGCGGTTCGTGAACTGGCCGCATCTATCGTTCGATACGGTGGCAACCGTGAGCTCGTATCTGCTGATCCTTGGTGAACGCGAGGCTGTGGCTTGGGTGTTGCGGGAGTCACGGATGGCCTTTCCGCCACGGAGCCGTGCCGAAGTGACCCGCCTCAAGGTTGGGGACGAGCTTTTTGTGCTTACGACTCGCGGTTGTTGGCATAACCCCGGCCGCGATCGAACTCGGGTCATCGGCCGGGCAACCGTTACCACACCCGTCAAGGGCTATGACGAACCGGTGACGATCGCCGGTCGCGACTTCACGCGTGGCTGCGATATCCGGATTAGGCGCCTCGCACCCTACCTACGAGGTCTGGATGTGGTCAGCCTAGTCCCGCAGCTCAACGCATTCCCAGACAAGCGCGCCGGTGCGTGGTCGATCCGGCTCCGGCGCCCGTTGCTCGAACTGCCAGAGGAAGACGCTTCGCTGCTCGACGACCACCTCCGAGCTCTCGCACGGGAGCCCGATGAGGTGATTCCAGAGTATCTCGAAAAGATCAAGCCTGTGGCTGCCGTTCCCGCAAGAGCTGAGAGTCCTGAACACCGCCAAGGTAAGTAATCTGTGAAGCCGCTGGCGCCGTTGGAGACACCGAGCAGGACGGCGGCAGCGATCTCGTGAGGCCAGGTGAGGCGTACGGTCCCCCATAGCAGGGCGTTCGCCCATCCCGCAGCGGCATCCGGCTACCATCGTCGATTGCGTGCGAGCAGATGCCATGACGCCGCGGCGGGACAGGCGCGGGATGATCAAAGAAGCGATACGGGCCATGCAGGACGTTTACGCAGGTCAACACAGGTTATCGGGCTGCTCTACCCTCGCTCTCCTAAGCAGGTGCCACAGGTTCGAATCCTGCCGGCGGCACAAAGTATCATCCTCCACCAGGCAAACAGGCCTCTGACCGGGGGCAGACCGTCGGTCAGGGGACTCCTCCTGCTTGCCAGCTCAGGGTGCATGATGGCCGGGTAACGGTCAGTTTCACGGGTCATGTGGCCACCGTGGGCGCAGCGGTGATGCTGGCCAGCGGAGCTTTCCGGCATGCTGATCGCCTCGCAGCTCAGCCCGCCCAGCTGCGACCTCGTCGCAGCCGTTGCGCAGCTTCCGCGAGCGATCTGCGTCTGCAATCCATCCCCGTAACGGCACGACTGGCGTCATTTCATGACGCCACACCTGTGACCAGGCCGAACTCGTACATCGCTCCCGTGGACGCAACTGGGACCGTCTCGCAGCAGATTACCTCCAGACCGAGACCCCCGTACCTTCGGCCACCGACCAGCTGCTTTCGCGCAGCGTCACGGATCTGCCGAATGTCTGCTTCTGGTCAGCGTAGATCTTGCCTCCAAGAGGGGACCCAGAGTGTAAGAATCATGGAGGTTGAGCACCTTCCCCTGTAGGCACCCCCGTATCAGCGCCTCCCCCCGAGGAACCATGAAAGCAGACACTCGCACCCCAGCCGAAATCTTCGCTAGCCCTATCCGATACCTGATCCCTCTATTCCAGCGCCCTTATGTCTGGAACAAGGCCGACCAGTGGGAGCCTCTGTGGGACGACGTGCGCGCCGTCGCCGAGCAAGTGCTAAATACTAAGGACTCGCTTTACGGAGGATCTCCGATACCTCCACACTTTCTCGGCGCGATCGTCCTGGAACAGCAGCTGACGCCGACCGCCTTTATACCCGTACGACATGTCATCGACGGGCAACAGCGTTTGACGACCCTGCAAATCCTCCTGGATGCCGCGCAGCTCGTGGCGGAGCAACATGGCTCGGCCATCGATGGAAAAGCTCTAGAAGCACTCGTCCTCAACAACAGGGACTTGGTACAGCAACCCGACGAAATCTTCAAGGTATGGCCGACCGATCGTGATCAGGACGCATTCCGCGCCGTCATGGACAACGAGCGAGAGGTGACAGGTGAGCTTGCCAGCAGCAGTATCGCGGCGGCGCACGTGTATTTCATGGAGGAAATCAATGAGTGGGCGGATCCGGACGGCGACCCGGACAAGTGCAAGCGCAGGATCACTGCACTAACGCATGCGCTCCGGAGCTACCTCAGGCTGGTCGTCATCGATCTCGAACCTGGTGACAACGCACAGGTCATCTTCGAGACCCTGAATTACCGTGGCACACCACTTCTGGCCGCCGATCTGATCAAAAACATGGTCTTCCAGCTGGCTACGGCTCAGAATGAGGATCTGGAGGGCCTCTACAAAAAGTACTGGAAACCGTTTGACTCCAACCACTGGCGTCGTGCTGTACGGCAGGGACGGCTCTATAGGCCTTATGTCGACATCTTCATTAACTACTGGCTGACTATGCGGCGGCTCCGTGACATACCTGCCGATCGCGTCTTCACCGAGTTCCGCGATCACATCCGCACCTCAGAACTCGCGGCTTGGGAGGTCATGCGGGATCTCGCCGCCGATGCACAGGTATACGCGGAGCTTGAACACCTCCCTTGGGACTCGCCCGAAGGCACTTTCTACTATCGCGTCATCAACGTCATGGAGGCCTCAGTCGTTGGACCATTCCTATTGTGGATCCTGCGGTGGCCAGAGAAGCGAATGCCGATCGAGCAGCGTCTCAAGGCACTGCGTGCGATGGAGAGCTGGCTTGTTCGCCGCATGCTCTGCAAGTTGACGACTAAGAACTACAACCGCATCATTGTCGAGCTTCTCCAAGCGCTGGACCGCAACGGACCAGAGGTCGCAGGAGACATCACGGAGGCCTTCTTCGCGAGGGGTACAGCCACCGCCGGTTACTGGCCTTCCGACCAAGAAGTCATTGAGGCCGTTCAGACGGTCAAGGTGTACAAGGACCTTACCCGCACTCGCCTTCGTATGGTGCTCGAAGCCCTGGAGGACGACGCCAGAGGAAAGTGGTCAGAACATGAGCACTGCCCACGCGGATGCCTCACAATCGAGCACGTCATGCCGCAGAGCTGGGGTGAGCACTGGGACAGCGGCGTCGCCGATCACCCTGCTCGCCAACGCCGTGACCACCTCGTCCAGACGCTGGGGAATCTGACCCTCGTCAATGACCGTCTCAATCCCAAGCTCTCGAACCGACCATGGACCGACGGAGAGGTTGAGGCGCAAGCTCTCTCCGACCCGGTCCCGACCATCGGCAAGCGAACTCTGCTCCTCAAGCATGCAACCCTGAAGCTCAACGCCGAGATAGTAGCGGCCCACCCGGACACGTGGACCGATGAAGCCATCACTACTCGTTCTGCTGCACTGGGACAGCGCCTCACCATCATCTGGCCGCGACCGTAGCGAGACCGTGGGCAGACGGGAAATACACGGGATGTTAGGCACGAGAGGCACGCCTCACAGTGCATTTGTACAGGTTGAGTCTAGTGACCGGACAGTTTCACAACCGCTGTCCGACAGCGGGGTCGGGTCATTTCGGCACCTGGACCGACCAGCCGTGCCGGTGGAGCAGCTTGCCCATGCCTTCGATGGTGTAGCCAATATGCAACAGCCCCTCGCTCAGTCTCATAACCCAGCCCAGCGTTCAGCACTGATCCTCGTCGTATCCTCAGGCCAGCGGCTCTTGGACAGCAGCGCCTGGGTCCCGCCTTCCCACCAGGCCTTGCGCCAGCGGGTCACCGATCGCTCGTGCACCCGTAACCGCGCAGGGACCGTCTTGGTCGATTCGCCGGCCTCGAACCACTCGGCCGCCTGCAGCCGTACACGCTCCCGTCCGGGTGGGGGATCCAGGTGTTGGTGCTGGACCAGCGGCCGGCCCGCGGCCAGGGCGGGCACATCGCTCTGCCAGCAGCGCGATGTGCCCGACATCTGGGCTGCCGCGGGCGCGGGCAAGATCGCCGAGGAGGGCCTGGCGTGGACCACCGCCCGCGCTCCACGGCGTGTACCCACCCCTTCGCCCATACCGCATGGCACGGTCGTACCGCACCGAAAACGATTCGTCACGACTCGAAGACTGCACGCATTCAGCCTGTGGAGCCCGGCTCCAACTCGGTGCCGCAGCGGAGGAGAGGACGAGGCCGCTAATCCTGGACTCGGACTGATGCTTTACTGTTTGGGGGGAAAGTAATTCAGCAGGAACCGCATGGCGGCGGTGATCGTCACTGTCCGAAAACGAGCCTCGTCAGCGTCGGACTGGCCGGGATGAGGTCCATTGGTATGGGTCATCTTCCAAAGGCTTCTGAGGTAAATCCCACCGTCATCCTCCGGCAGATGGTTGTTGTCAATCAGATGGGCAATAGCTTTGCCGCCCTCGCCAGCCCGCCCCCCGCCTACATAGCCCTGTTCAGTCGCAAGCTGCATCACCAAGCCTTCGAGCGCAGCCCGTAGCTGCCCGTTCGCCGACTCATAGTTACCACGGCCGAGGTTGCTAACGGCCTGTGCATAGTGAGTCAAGACAACGGAATAGCTTCGATCAGTAAGGTCCATTTCGAGAGCTGTGATCTGCCCTCCTAGGGGAACGGGGGCTGGGTCGGTAGGAAGAATTTCAAACACGGGAACAAGATCTCCCTCTTGAAAGTCGAAGTCCTCCGTCCACTTCAACTCATATCCATCCGCAAGCAGGTCTTCGGTCAATTCATTGAACCAGTCCGGCGCACGCTTAGGGTCCTTAACGAGATACTTCACCACAAGAGTCAGATATCGCAACATCGCATCGGTTGCGTCACTATCACCTTGCTCGCCAGCCTTCTTGGCTCCCAGAAGCCGTGATCGAACCAACTCTTGTTTATTGAAATCCTCTGCGCCGTAATCCCACAACCCCGTTCGCATCAGCAGTGTTGACAGATCACTCTTCGTATACGGGTCCTGACAGATGTCAACCAGGAGTCCTAGGGTGCGGGACGACAAGGCGCTCATCGAAGTTTCTGTCCCTTCTGGGTAAGAGATAAGGTATAAATCATATGCCTTACCCACGTGTAACGTCGCGTCTGCGCGCTACAACCAGCTTGAGCCGCGATAGCGGGACCGAGGCCGTGACGATCGCGTACTTCGGCGCGCTCGTCCGTGGTCGGGGCGATCAAGAATCTGCAGGTCGAGTTATGGCGAAGCCTCCCGGTCAAACACGAGTCGCTGCGTGGCAATGCCTGTGATCTGTACGGCGGGCAAGTCCGCCCACTCCCGTTGAGCCCGAGCGACAGGGCCAAAGCAGAGACGTACAGCGGGCTTTTGTCGGTGGACCGGTTTATGGTCAGAGCGGACATCGGGAGTAGAAATGGATGATCTCCTCGCGGCGTGCAGTAGTCAGCTGAGCACATGGGCGTCTGCGTTCGCCCGTGAGCGACGGCTGCCCGACCAAGCGCTGCGGCTCCGGCCGCCGCTGAACGTGGACGAGGCCAACGGGCTGGCCCTGGCTCGTGGCGCTGGCCTAGTGGAGATACAGCCCGATGGAGTGTTCCGGCTCGTAGGCGCCGCGCGGAACAAGGGGCCCTACAACCTGTTCTCGCAAGGCCCGGCCCCCTTACTCAACCGCGAATACTTGGTACAGATCGCGGCGTTCGCCGAGCTGGTGATCGAGCACCGCTGGCCAGCGCGGCGGGTGGCGTTCGAGTACGACGCGCTGGATCTGGCGACCCTTGACGGCAGCGGACGGCCCGTGGTGGTGGCCGAGGCCAAGCGCGACACCGCGTCGCTGGACCGCATGCTCGCCGAAATGCGTGCCGCAACGGCGCGCCAGGTCGCGGCACCGGCGAACACGACACAGCGGAAGATCGCTGCGCTGTCGAGGCTTGGTGCCCAGGTGTTCTGGGCGGTGGCACCCGGCGTACGACGTGCCTTCAATATTGAGATCGACCAGGACGGTGTGCCGCAACTCATTCCTCGCGAGGCACCATTGGCGGGGCCACGCACGGACCTGGACTGCCCGGTGTGTGGATCCGAGGAGGACGTGCGAGGTAGCCGACTGCCTGATGGACGCATCCGCCTGGTGTGCACCGCCTGTGGCCATCGCTGGTCGCGGACACCCCGAAATCCCTGCCGACGGTGCGGATCTGCGGATGTCGAAATCGGCACCTACCAGGGCTGGGCCTACGACGACCCCGACGCCGCTGCTGACGACAGCTCGGCACCATGGCACTACGTCGACTGGGACGTCTACCGTTGCCATAGGTGCCACCACGTCTGGCAAGCAGGCCGCCGTGCCGACTGAGGGTGGGCGGGCCGACTGGGCCAAGCTCACCGCATTCCTGTCCGCCCAATCCGACGATGAGGTGAGCCTCTCCTGGAGCGAGCTGGGCCGGATCGTCGGTACGATTCCGGCCTCGGCGATCCGCCACCATCCGCAGTGGTGGCACGGCGACCGTTCCCACACCCGTGCTTGGCGTGCCGCCGGCTATACCCTCGTACGGGTGGAGCCAGGGCGAGCGGTCATCTTTCGCCGCAGCAGCCCGATCCGGCCGTCCAGCCTCACGGTGCCGCGACAATCAGCGACGCCGACCGCGACCACGCCCACCGGCAGCGCGCGGATCTTGCAACAGATCATGCCCCGCGACGTGTTACTCGTGATCCCCTGCTCGAAACGCAAGCGTGATGGTGGCGAGGCTTGGAGCGGACGTGCGTCCCAGTGGCCAGCTGCTCTTGTCTCGGCCCGCGAACGCAATAGGGAGGCGGCCCGCTTGGATGAACGCTACGTGCTCCCCGCCTGGCGCCGCTACTCCGGGGAGTTCTACACGGCCGCCCAGGATGCTCTCACGAGTGCCGTAACCGAGAACGCGCCGCTCGTTATCCTCAGTGGCGGTTATGGCCTGCTGCGCGCCGACGAACCGATCGGCTCGTACAACAAGATCATGCATTTGGCGGATTGGCCGCGGGGCCTGCTGGAAGACCTCTTGATCGCCGAGGCGCGCCACGCTCGCGTGCCGACCGTCATGGCCTTTGCCGCGGCCAGCACCGACTATGCGCGGCTGCTACGACGCGTCCCCTGGCAGCGCGCCGGCCTTACCGGATTCCTAGTCACCGTCACCGGCATAGCCCAGGGCGAGATCGCCATGCGGGAGACGCCACGTCGGCTCGGCCAGGCTTTTGCCTGCTTTTGGATGCGGAGTCCCACCCAGCACTATCCAGCGAGCATCACCGTGGAGCGCCTGACATGAACCACGTCGCAGCACAACGCCAACAAGACACCGACCGGTTCTACTCCCTCCTTGACGCGCTCGCTGAGCAGATCGGTGGGACACGCCGCCTCTTCAACTGTTCTGCGGCCAGCGGCTGGCCACAGCGCGGCGTGTATTTCTTCTTCGAAGACGGCGAGACCCGCACCGACGGAAATCGGCCCCGCGTCGTGCGGATAGGCACCCACGCGCTGACCACGACCTCACACACCACCCTGTGGACCAGACTCGCTCAACACCGTGGCCCCATCGACGGAACCAATCCACGCGGCGGCAACCAACGCGGCTCGATATTCCGCCGCCATGTCGGCACCGCGCTCCTCGCCACCGGCCATTGGCCCTCCGAGATAGCGCAATCCTGGCCGAAGAACCACGTGACCTCCCAGCAACGACAAGCCGAACGCCCCCTCGAACTCGCGGTCACCGCCCAGATCGCCGCCATGCCACTGCTCTGGCTCGACGTACCGGACCGAGACCAACGCGGCACCATCGAAGCAAACGCCATCGCGCTTCTATCTCAGCGCACCGGAGCGGTCGACCCGCCCTCCCCTGGCTGGCTCGGCCTGCACACCGCCAACCCCAAAGTACGCAGCTCCGGACTATGGAACAGCAACCACGTCGACGACCGCTACGACCCGTCCTTCCTCGACGACATTGCCCTCTGCTTGAAATCGCATTCGAGGTGATCACCCCTGGCGGAATGACCGCAGGCGGGCTGGCAGTGGTCTCATTCGGCACTTCGGCTTCGGGACAGTCGATGTGACTCCCGATCATCGCTTTAGGAGTCACACCTCCCGTTCCACTCCCTCGTCTGGTCTGCTTTCCGGGCGAGTGGCAGTCAAGTTGGGGGCATACGCGGGATGATCAAGCGCGACACAATCACGCAATCAAACATGCGGGCAGGTCAGACCATTTGAGCCATGAATAACGCCAACGCTCTCCTAAAGCGGGTGCCGCAGGTTCGAATCCTGCCGGGGCACTCTCTTCGACCAGGGTTTTCACCCGTTGACCTGCGGTTTCTCAGCCGCAGGTCTTTGCGTTCCTGATCCTTCATGGCCGCCGAAAGCACCCGTATGCAGCCGTAAAACCTTGTTGATTCCGTCGCCCCTCTCAATTCTTTCGGGGGCGCCGCCCCAGGCGTTCGACCAGATGCCGAGCACGACGCAGGCCAGGAACCCTGCGGCCAGCACAAGTCTGGCCCGACGGTCCGAGCCGTTCAATGTCGATCTCGTCGGCGACGCCGGAGTCACGGACCGCCTCCACCGGAGATCGGCACTGGCATCGACGGGGTGGACTCGCTTCCGAAGCGACATGCCGTACGGAGGTCGTCGGCGCGCGCACAGGTGACCGAACAGCCCGCCCGGCACCGATACCGGTCTCCGTGTTCACATCGACGGAATCCCTGCGCGATCCACTCACATGGGGCCAGAATGACGGGCATGGAAACAAGACTCCATTAGAGGGGGTCTCATCTGGCGGCCGGAAGATCAGCAGCTACCGGCACTCATGGACCAGGTCGTCGCCGCCCTGGCTGTGGGCCTAGTGCTCGACGTACGCCGCTTGCTGTGCGACGTACCCGCGACGGAAGGCTTCGCAGTTTGATCAATTCGAAACGGGGAGTGGGCGCATGGCGGATGGCGCCGGCGAAAATATAGATGAAAGCAAAAACGATGTCCTGGACGTGATCTGGATGATCCTAGGGGCTATCGTCGGGGTGGTCCTGGTGACAAAATACGTGCAATACGCCCGGCTTGCCCATGGGGAGAAAGTGTCGGTTGAGCAGGGCATATTTGCTTTGGGAATATTTGTGGCTCCTTGCATTCTTTCCACTCGGATCGCAGAGATCTTTCGCATCGAAGCACTGCGAGGGAGAATGTCTTGGGGGACATATTGGACCGTGTTGTCTGGCATGGCGGCGTCCATATTCACATTCTTGGGCGTCACAGGCATCGATGACATTATTCAAGTACTGGAGTACTGGTCCTCGCTGCCGAAGGGATCACCGTGAACCCGGCCGGGATGGGCTGCGACCGACCTAGAAGGGGACGCATCTAATCCGTCGCGAGCACGGAACCATTTCCGCCTGTGGCGGAGCCCTGTGGCCGGAGGCTCCGGCCGCCAGAAAGTCGATGGGGATGGACGGATCCGAACCGTCACCGCCGCCCCATTTCGCCCCGGAGGCCAAGCCGAGGGTGCTCGGGGGAAGAGTGCTGCCGCCTCACCTCACCCCCAGGGCTCTGCTGACTGCACGCCTGAGTGCTCACAGGCTTCCCGGGAAGCAATGAGTGCCGTAGCGGCGGCAGCTCGCGCTCCACTCCACTGCACAGCCGTGCGGCCTTCGCTCCCGGCCCAGGTGATCGGCCGCACTTCGAGATCACGATCATGTTGAACCGGATGCGGGCCGGTGCAGGTGTCGGGACGCTGCTCTGTGTCGATCACGGAGCTGTTGGAGGTCGTGTTTCCGCATCTTGCCGCCGTTTCGTGTCGAGCGGGTGCGTCGGATAGGCCGCCTGGGCCAAGCGCACCTTCGCCGAGCAGGTTCCCGGCCTGACCAGCAGGCACGGTGGGCGCGTAGCGCCACTGCCGTCCATGCTGCGGGTGGTGGCGCCGGCTCTGGGAGGTCGCCCCGGTGCCCGTTGGCGGGGTCAGGCCGCCACCATCCGGATACCGCATCCCACCGGCATGGTCACCGACCGGCCGAAAGGCACGCAATCACGCCGAGGAACCTCAACCTCTGTACCGCGATCCATGTACGTGAAGGCGCCTACAGACATTTGTGTCCCAGAGCGAATCCCGAGGCTCTTCGCCTGAAATGCGAGCACAGCATCCGCCTTTCGATGAACGCCTCCGGCCGCAATCACTCCACGTAATACTTCAATGACACTAGGAATCGACTGGAACGTCACTCAGAGCGACTTGTGAACAAGTTTGATAACTCACCGCCGACATCCCGTCGCAGGCTGTTGATGTTGAATAGCTCTGACCTGGGCATTCACGGATTCGTCGGTGTTTACCGGTTGGGCGACACTTGCAACTGACTGCCAAAAAACTCGCCGCCGACGCCATTCATCTCCAAGACAGTTCCAAGTCGCCGTACCTATACCTGAAGCCGGTCAGACATCGGGGCGACCTGTCGATATCTGCGGTGGGCCGGCGGATTAACGCCGACGCCCGCCCCGCTTATCGTCCGGCGGCTTCGCCAAGGGATGACGCATGTGGGGGTACGGCATGGACGGGCGCAAGGCGCGTGAAGACGAGATCGACGTCGATCGGCACGTGCTGGAGGACATCGCCAGAGCGGCCTTGGCGCGAGCGGACCTGGCGGCGGTGGACGGGGAGGAGGGCGCCGCCACTTGGGAGTTCCGTCATCGCCGACCGTGGATGTACGTGACGCCGGACGGCGTGACACGCCAGGCGCAGGGCTGGAAGCTGCACGTCTCGGCGACGCCGCTGTCGGCTCCCGTGGTGCTCGCCCGCGTGGTGGAGGTGCTGGCGCGGCGCCGCTGCCCCTTCAAGTTCGCGGCGACGCTGGCCGAACTGTCCAATCTGGTGTCCAGGGAGCAGGACCGCGGAGCGGTGGGCAAGTTCGTCACCGTCTATCCGCCCGACGACCGGGCCGCGACCGCGATCGCCGAGGAACTGCACGAGGCCACCATGGGCCTGCCAGGGCCGCGTATCCTGTCCGATCGCGTCTACAAGCCGGGCAGCCTGGTCCACTACCGCTATGGGGTGTTCTCGGCGCCTCTCGTCCTGGACAACGACGGCTCCTACGCCTCCCGGCTGACGGCTCCCGACGGCACGCTGGTGACCGACAAGCGCAACCCCTGGTACTCACCACCGCCGTGGGCGTCCTGCCCCTTCGAGTCGGGCGGAGCTCCGGTCCGGTCGGCCGCGCCGGAGGCCGTGCTGCTCGCCGACCGGTTCGTGGTGCGCCAGGCCGTCCGGCACAGCGCCAAGGGCGGGGTGTTCCTGGCCGAGGACCGTGACACCGGCGGGAACGTGATCGTCAAGCAGGCCCGGCCGCACATGGGCGCCAAGATGAGCGGGCGCGACGAGCGCGACAACTTACGTCACGAGTGGCGGATGCTCGGCCTGTTCGGGCCGCTGGGCATCACCGCAGGCAGGGTGGCGCTCTTCGACAAGGACGACAGCCTGTTCCTGGTGCAGGAGCGCGTCGAGGGGACCGTGCTCACCGCCTGGGCGGGCGAGCGCCGGCGCGAGACAGTGCTGCGTCTGGTGGGGCGGCTCGTCGACCTGGTCGCGACGGTGCACGAGCAGGGCTACATCGTGCGCGATCTGACTCCGAACAACGTCATCGTCACAGAGGACGGCGACGTCCGGCTGATCGATCTTGAGACTGCGGCGGTGCCCGGCACTCCGGTCGGGCGGGCCCGCACCCGTGGGTACGCTCCCCCGGAGCAGGAGCGGGCCCCCGCCCATGGGCCCTGCCCCGGCGTCGAAGTGGACCTGTACGCGCTGGGCGCGACCGTGTTCTACCTGGTGACCGCATGCCAGCCGATGTTGGCGCCCGACGAGGGAGAGCAGGCCAGATCGTGGGACTCCCGAGTCCGTACGCTGGTCGAGGTGGCCGTCTCAGGCGATCCCCTGGCCACTGAGCTGGCTCCCATGATCCTGGGTTTGATGGCGGAGGATCCTGCCCGGCGGTGGGATCTCGCCAGGGTCCGCGCATTCCTGTCCGATCTGGGTCCGCGGTCGCCCGCCGTGGCGGGAGGGCGTCACCGGCTCGGTACCCCCGAGCAGGACCGGTTGCTGCACGACGGACTGGCGTACACCTGGCGCAGCATGTCCGCAGAGCCCCCGGACGGCGGGACAGGGCCGGAAGCGCGGCTGTGGCCCGTCGGCGCCGGGTACGGCGTCAGCGCCGATCCCTGGGGCGTCCAGTACGGTGCGGCCGGCGTGCTCCACCTGATGGCCTCCGTGGTAGGGCCCCATGCCGCGAGCCTGCCGCAGGAGCTGCGCGTCCCGCTGACGACAGGTCTGCGCGACGGCGCCGGATGGATGATCGGCCGTCTCGCGGGTGAGCATCGCCCGTCACCGGGGCTGTATTTCGGCCGGGCGGGCATGGCCTGGGCCCTGTACGAGGCGGGCAGGGCGCTCGACGACCACGATGTGCGCTCGGCGGGGCTCGGCCTCGCCCTCGAACTGCCGGTCAGCTGGCCGAACCCCGACATCTGCCATGGCCTGGCCGGGACGGGGATGGCGCTGTTGCACCTGTGGAACGTCACCGGTGACACGAGGTTCCGCGACCGGGCCAGCGGATGCGCCGACGAACTGCTCAAGGTCGCCCAACGTACTCCCGACACGGTGCTGTGGCCCATCCCGCGCGATTTCGACTCCGCGCTGGCGGGGGTGGTGCACTACGGGTTCGCCCACGGCGTCGCCGGGATCGGCGCGTACCTGCTGGCGGCCGGCGTCGCGCTCGGACGCGAGGACTGCCTGGAAACCGCCGCCTTGGCCGGTCGTACCCTCATGGACGCGGCCGACCACCAGGGCGCGGCCGCCTTGTGGGCGGAGGGCCCGCGCGGCGGGGCGAAGCTGACCCACTGGTGCAACGGGTCCTCGGGGATCGGGACGTTCCTGGTACGCCTGCACGCGGCCACCGGTGACCGGCGCGCACTGGAGATGGCGCGGGCCGCCGCCGTCGCCGTGCACGGCCACCGGCTGCGCTCCGGCACCGCTGCCTGTCACGGACTGGCCGGGGACGGGCAGTTCCTGCTGGACATGGCGGATCTTACCGGCGAGCCGGTCTACCGCGAGCAGGCCGGGGAGCTGGCGAGCATGGTGTGGGCGCGAGCCACGATGCGCGACGGGCTGCTCGTGGTGCCCGACGAGAACGGCCTTGAGGTGACGTTCGGCTGGAACACCGGGCTGGCCGGCGTGCTCGCCTTCCTGTGGCGGCTGCGTCACGGTGGTCCCCGCCCGTGGATGGCCGACGCCGCGATCGGTACGGCCTCCGCTCCCGAGGCGTTCGCGGCCGCCGCCGGGAGGGCGTCATGAGCCCCCCGCCCACGGCCACCACCCGACGGATCAACTTCCGGTTCTCTGCCACCGGGGAGCATGTCGCCTGCCTGGCCGCCCATGGCCGCGCCCGGCTCATGCCGGAGTTGTGGGACCTCACCGGCCCCGCGCCACGGCCACGCCTGCTGCCCACCAGGGACGGCGAGGACTCCTGGACCTTCCCGCTGCCCGCAGGGGACGTCGGTGTGCTGCTCTGCCGCCACGGCAAGCAGTCCACGCGGCTGCTGCTCGCCGTCCCCGGGACGGACGGGGCGCCGGCCGAGGAGCACGAACTGTTCGCCTCTCGCGGCCCGGGCCTCGGGCTCGTCGGCGGCATCGCGCCGGGCACCGCCGCCCTGCTGTTCGAGAACGGCGAAGGCCGCCGTACCAAGGTGTGGCGGGTGTCAGGGCATGCCGAACCTCCTGAGCCGGTCGCCGAGCTGACCGGCCCGGCCGGCGGCGGAGTCTGGCTCGACGCGGACGGCCGGCGTCTCGCGCTGGCCCGTCCCGAGCCGGGGGCAGGTGGCACGTTCGTCCTCGACCTCGCCACCGGTCTCTCGGCGCCGCTCGAAGGAGTGGCGGACGGCGAACACCTGCTCATGGCCGCACCTCGTACCGGAGTGCTTCTCACCGCGGCACGGCGGGACGGCGCGTTCCGTCTCGGTGTACGGCACCGCGACGACCCGGCGCCGACGGTGTTCCCCGAGCGGTTGAACCGCATCGAGGGCAGCGTCACCCCCTTGGCCCTGGATCCCGGCGGACGGTGCCTGGCCCTGTCGGTCGCCCGCCGGAGCCGCTCCCACCTGCTGCTGCACGATCTCGTGGCGGACACCACCGTCGAGGCGGAGCTGCCGGCCGGGACCTTGCAGCCCACGGCCCGCTGGACCACCGGCGGACTGCACCTGCTGCACACCACGCCGGACCGCCCGCTCGGCGTGGTCACCCTGCCCGATCCGCTCCGGTCCCGGGTACGGGCAACCGCCGAGGAGCAGCCGGGACGTTGGATTGCTGCGCGAACGGTGGACTATCCAGGGCCGGTCGAGGCCATCGTGTACGGCGATCCGGTGGCGAGCGAGCGGGTGGTCCTGGCGTTGCACGGTGGCCCGGAGGCCGCCTGGCACTTCGGTTTCGAGCCGTTGTTCCAGCGGATGGCCGCGGCGGGCATGGCGGTGGTCGCGCCCAATCAGCGAGGGAGCACCGGCTACGGCGCCGCGCACCGCGACGCCATCCGCGGCGCGTGGGGCGGCCCGGACCTCGCGGACATCCTTCGTCTGGGGCGCACGCTGGCCGACGCCCGTGGCCCGGGCCGGCGGCCCATGCTGTACGGCATCAGCTACGGCGCCTACCTGGCTCTGCTCGCCGTCGCCGCGGAGCCGGACCTGTGGGCCAGAGCCGCCGTCATCGCCCCCTTCCTGTCCGGCGGGGAGCTGTACCGGGACGGGCCGCCCAGCGTACGCGCGCTGCTCGACCGCCTCGGCGGCCGGGTGGAGCTCGACGACGAGCTCGGCCCGCGCGACCTGGCCCGGCTGGCGGATCGCATGCGGCTGCCGATCATGATCGTGCATGGTGAGCAGGACCCGGTCATCCCGGTCGCCCACTCCCGGCGGCTGCACAGCCGGCTGCTGGCGGCCGCCCACCCGGTGGCACCGGTCTACCTGGAGATCCCCGGATCCGACCACGACCCGCTGGTCTCCAGCGAGGGACATCTGGTCGCCGACCGTCTCATCGACTTCCTGAGCGAAGGGGCCACTCGAATCCTGCACCAAGGCACGTCCGTGCCCGCCTAGCAGGCCCACAGGCTCCGGCCTCATCGTCGTGATGGGGCCGGTGGACAGGCCGTCTCGAACACGAGCGGCACAACGGTTGACGAAAGGAAAGCACCATGGAGCTCAACATCGACGCCCTCGACATGCTGCCCGCCGACCAGGAGTCGGAGCTGTACCCCTGTGTCAGCACCTGGCTCTGCGACTGGACCTGCTACGCCACCTTCACCTCCTGACGAGGCGGCGGTCGTGACCAGCGTGCTCGGCCCTGATCGGGGCTGAGCACCGGAGGTGGTCCCGTTCCTGGACGTTCGTCGTCCCGGAACGGGACCGCCGTTCATCGAACCATCGCGAAGAGAGCAACGCCGCGTCAGGCGACGAGGAAAGGACCACGCCATGAGCACCCCACAGGGGCCCAGCGACGTCATCTGGGACATCACGTACGCCTGCCCGCTGCGCTGCGTGCACTGCTACTCCGAGTCCGGCAGACGACCGGCCCGGCAGCTGAACCGGGACGAGATGCTCAGGGCCGCCGACGCGATCGTCTCTCTGCGTCCGCAGGCGGTGGAGTTCGCCGGTGGCGAGCCGCTGCTGGTCAGAGACCTCCTGGAGGTCGCCGAGCGGATCAGCGGAGCGGGGGTGGCGGTCAACCTCTACACCGGCGGATGGACGTTCGACCGACGGTGGGCCGAAGAGGCGTCCCAGGTCTTCTCCCGGATCACCGTGAGCGTCGACGGGGCGAGCGCCGGGGTGCACGACCGGATCCGCGGACGGGCCGGTTCGTTCGAGCGGGCGATGCGTACGCTGGCCATCCTGGACGAGGTCTCCGGGGAGCGCGGTGCCGATCCGGTCGAGTTCGGGGTCGACTACGCGGTTGTGCGGTCCAACCTCGATGAGCTGGAGGAGTTCTGCCGCGCGGTCGCGCCCCGGTTCCCTCACCTGCGCTTTCTCACCTTCGCCGCCGCGGTGCCGTCCGGACTCGCGAGCAGGAAGGAATTCGCCGAACACGAGCTGCTGGACTTCGGCCAACTGCGCACCCTGGTGAGCCGCGAGCACGTCGAACGGCTGCGTTCCCTCGCCCCCCGCTCGGTGCAGCTCATGACGTCGAACAACATGATTTTGATGATGCACCCGGACCTCGTGCAGCGGCACGGCTTCCCCATGCTGCAGGTGGAGCCGGACGGCGAGGTACGCGCGATGCCGATCTACGAGGGCACCGTCGGCAACCTCCTCACCGAGGACGCCGGCACACTGTGGGAGCGCGTCAAGGAAAGATGGAGCGACCCGTTCGTGGTGGAGGCCCTGTCGGCGGTCCGCTCGATGGAGGACTGGGCCGAGGCGACCCGGCGCATCGACTACCACTTCGGCACGGACGAGGTCCGCCGCCGCATCGACCGCCGCCCGCTGTACACCTTGGACGACCGGACGAGTGGCCGAAGGCACATCGCGTCAATGGCCGGCCCTGCCTCTGGTCACCAGCTTTGAACGGCCAATAGCTCCACAGCCACCGGCGTTCTGGGTGATTCTGTGCCCTTTCGAGCACGAGGGCCTCATATGGCCCGCTGGACCCGCTAATCGACTTCGGACGGGAGAAGGGTTTTCAACCGGAGGCGTTCACAGGCTTTTGGTTCTGATTGATACTCACAGAATTGTGGACCACCAGTGCAATAACCAACAGATGTGGCCGAACATCCGCGAATGTACGACTCCCTTGTCGGCAGAACGCGGTTGGCATATGTGTGGGACATCGTCTGCTGGAGGAGACCTTGCCACCCAACCGATGGCCGACCGGCACCTTCATGCACCGTCTGACGGACGAGCTGCGCGCGGAGCTTCTTGAGCTCGGGACCTTGCGTACGGTCCCGCCCGGGCACGTGCTGATCAGGCAGGGAGATCGCGGCACATCGATCTGGATCCTCCTGGACGCGCTGGTCAAGGTGACCGCTGGTGTCGAGAACGGCGTGGAGGCGACTCTGGCAATCCGTGTTTCGGGTGACATCGTGGGTGACATGGCCGCCATGGACGGGTCGCTACGGTCGGCAACCGTGACCACCTGCGGGCGCGCGGTGTGCCAACACGTCAAGGGTCCGGTGTTCCGCTCGTTCGTGAGCCGGCGCCCGGCCGTGGCATTGGCGCTGACGCAAGTCGTGGCCGAGCGGCTACGTTGGGCCAATCAGCGGCGCCTCGACTTCGCGGGGTACGAGACGAAGATATGCCTGGCACGCGTACTGATCGCGTTGGTCTCGAGGCACGGCCGCGCGACGGATGACGGCGTGAGCATCGGCGTCCCGCTCACAAGAGCCGAGCTGGGCATGTTGGTGGGCGCCAAGGAGATCACGACGCAGAAGGCCCTGCGCGAATTGGCCGCGGAAGGAGTCATCCGGCGAGGGCATCGCGACGTGGTGGTGAAGGACCTGGAGAGGCTGACCACGCTCGCCGACCTCCCATTCCTCGCCAAGCCATATTTCTAAGGCTTCTCCCACCGGGCCGTGCCTCACCGTTGAGCCCACCCGCTCATTGGAGATGCCATGGTCACACACGATTACCGTGTCCTGCTCACAGGCGACATCGAGAACTACGGCGGCCGCACCGACGCTCAGCAGCGAACCCTCCAGTCAGGCCTCATCAGCGCCATCGAGACAGCGGCGGACAGCGTTCAGCTGGACCATCAGTCATGGTGCCGTCAAGTTGCCGGTGATTCGATGACCGCCGTCCTTCCCGCCGAGCCTGGTCCTCTCATCACGATTCCGCTCCTGCTTGACCAGTTCCTGACCGAGCTGGACATGGCGATCGCAGCGCACAACAGCCGGCGCGCCGATCCCACCTGGGCTCGGATGCGGCTACGGCTGGCCGTTCACGTCGGGCCGCTGCAGTTGGACGGCGCGGCCGGATGGCCTGGGCAACATGCGGTGCAGCCTGCGAGGTTGCGTGATTCGGCGCCGATACGGGCCGCACTCGACACGTTCCGCGACGCCGACCTTGCGCTGATCATCTCGCGCGAGGTGTTCCGCGACTACGTGTCACAGGGACCAGGACGGCCGAGGCCATCGGAGTTCCTGGAGGTCGCCGTAGCGGAGAAGAGACAGAAATATCCGGCCTACCTGTACGTGCCGCACTTCGACGTTCATGACATGGAGATTCCGGAGCCCAAGCCGTCCCGAAAGGAGGCTCCGTCACAGCCGCCGCCGCGGAGCGGGTCGATCACGAACCAGGTCGAAAGAGGCGACATTCTCTTCGCGCAAGGGGACCTCAACATCACTCATTATTCGAAACGGAGGAAGAAATGAGCGACTCCCCACCTGAGAAGTCGAATTCCGAGACCACGCCACCGGATGAACCCCAGGTCGAGGACACATCACCCGAGGAGGAAGACGAAAAATTCGACGAACCGGACAGGCGGTCAATCCGTCATGAAATGACCGTCTCCCGGCAGGAGTGGCAGGAACGCCGGCAGAGCTTGGACGACCTGTACGCCGACGAACTGCCGAGCTCCGGCGCCCGGGACCTGATAGGCCGGGTGAGCAACCGAGTCAAGAAGGGAAATATCTGGTTCGCCCAGGGCGACATACACGTAGGCCAGGGGCGGCCGCAACCGACAGCGACGATCCACGAACTGACGGAAAACGAGATCGAGGACCTACGGCGAACGCTGGTACCGACCCAGTCGCAAGCCGAAGCGCTCAGGCTGCTCGACAGTCAGCGCCTGGTCCTGCTCAGTGGCGCGGCAGAGACGGGAAAGGCGACCACGGCCCTGGCGGCGCTGCTCGACTGGGGTGGCAGGGCGAGCTGGATCATTCCGCATGGAGCAAGCACGCCGAATCCCCGCGACTGGAAACTGGAGTCGGGGCACGGCTATCTGCTGGACCTGGTCGATACGCCCGATGACGTGGACAGGGTGGCCACGAGTCTTAAGCGTGCCGGCGTCAACGCGAACTGCAGGGTGATCGTCCTGGTGCCGGAGCACGTCCGATCGTCCATCGCGCCCGTGGTCGACCACGATCCACCGCCGAACCGCCGAGTCTTCGCCAAGCATCTGTCCGCTCAGGCATCGATCGCAGGGCTTGCTCGGGACGATCAGCAGATCCTGGACGAGGAGATTCGCGCCCTTTCCACGCCCTGGCAGGTAGTTGAACTGGTCAGGCAGGTGGTCGGCGCAGTAGAGTCCGGCAGCTCCATCGAGACCATGCTGAACCGGCGCTTCCACCGCATGCGCGCGAAGGTGGGCGAAAACCTCGAAAAGCGCAGGCCGACTCTGGGCCGGTGTTTCATGACCAGCATCGCCGTACTTCACGGCCTGCCCGAGGCGGAAATCTCCGGCGCGGCGCTGGCCCTGGCCGAACGGCTCGACGAGAAGTGGCGTCGTGATCACTCGCCGAAACCGGTCCAACTGTGGGAGAAGCTGCCGGCCTGGCTGAGTTACGTGGATGCCGAGGCCACACCAGCCGGGCCCGGCGGCGGGCGAAGCATAAGGCTCAGACGTCCTGAGCTGGCGGCCGTCATGCTGCGCGTGATCTGGGAAGACCAGCCGACCATCCGCGACTCGTTGGTCGACTGGCTGATCTGGCTCGGCAGTGAGGGATCTTCGCATACGAGGATCAAGGTCGGGCACGCGGTCGGAAAGCTCGCGACCTTCGACTTCGCCCTCGTGAACGAGCGGTTCCTGGAGGTATGGAGCCAGTCCCGCCGATCCCGGGACCATCAGCTCGCGGCACTGGCACTGGAAGCCACCGCCGAGGACCCCTCGATGACACGCCGCGTCCACCTCCATCTCGATCTCATGATCCGAGGCAACGATGCGAAGAAGGCGATCGCCATCCGCGCCTACGCCTCGTCCGTCGGTCTCTCCGCACCTGACCAAGCCCTCGCCGCGTTCCGGACCCTGGTCCTGAGCAGGGGCGTCAAGTTCCACCACGACGTGGCACAGTCCATCGCGTACCTCTATCGCAGAGACACCGCGCCCATCATCATGAACCATCTCGCCGACTGGGTCCGTGAGGGAGGATCGGCTGGTCGTCGCGGCGCCGCCCTCGCCTTCGGACGACTGGCCGCGCTGCCCGTTTCGGGCCCAGAACGGCAGCATCTGAGCGAGCTCGATCCCCATCCCTCTCTGGCGACACTCTGGCGCAACGCGCTCAGCTACGAGGAAAAGGGGCGCCTGGCCGTCCCCGAGTCCTGGGATTTGTTGCTGCACGAATGGCTCCGCCATTACGACAAGCGGCCCACTGTACGGGAGATCACGGATCAGATCTTCAGCCTGACCGATGGGCGGAACGCCGAGCGGGCCCTGCTCTACCTCCGGTTCTGGCGGCACCATGGCGAGATCTCCGCCGAACTTCACCATCACCTGCGTCAAATCGTTCACAGGAGCTGATCTCATGCGTAAATGGCTGGCACCCAGGCTCTACCACATCCAGCAGAACCAGCCCGAGCCCGAACCGCCCGTGAACATCGAGCCGTTCATTCTGGCCTCGCCTGCCAAGGGCGACGCTTACAACTTCTCCGTCACCCTCTTTCGAACCGCGACCTCGGGCGGAGTACGGGCCCGAGCCGTCTTCAACGATGAAGTACCGGAGGTGGAGGCGGTCCTCCAGCGCGCGTGTCAGGAGGTACGGTCGACCACCCGGCAATTCGAGATCACCGCGGCGGGCGCGGCGGAACAGGCCACGAACGACAGGCTCCAAGCGATCTCAGGCTCGATGACGGGTGTCTACCGGTGGGCGGTCAGAGCCGAGGTCGACGTTCCCGAGGAGATACGCCAGCTCAACCGGGATGCCTACAGGAAACAGCATGACATCAGAGCCGACGCCGCCGCCGCGCTGCTCCGGATCGAGAGCACCGACGAGGTCCGGCAGAAATGGCAGGACTTTCTCACCGCCGTGGTGGGAAGCGCCCAAGTGGAGCACGCGATCAAACTGGCAGTCTCACCGGACCACCTACCTCAGATCATCGCTGAACTCGTCGAGCAGCGGCAGCAGGGAGCACAACAACTGCTCGGCACCGTCGACACGATCATGCAGCGGTACGAGAGGGAGGACATGCTCAGCTTCGTCGTCAGCAACGAAACGGTGCTCCGCAGGACCTTGGAACTTCTCGGCCTGCCCGTTCCGCCGGTGGAGGACGACACGCTGCTGGTAGGCCGAGCGTGAGGTTCTCGTCAGAGTGCCGTCATTCAGCGGCTACGCGGTCAGGGAGGGGACTCGGTGAGCACGACGTCGATGAGCGCCGCGCTCACTGTGGCCGCCATTCCACCGAGGAGTAGCCAGAACCCCCAGCGGATGAGGCGATACTTCTGCCCGACTATGTGGCTGACCCGGTACAGCTGATCAGCGATCCGCTCCAGGTCCAGTGCCGACGACCGCATGAGAGCGTTGGCGACGGTCGCCGGGGAGTCAAGGTGAAGGATGTCGGCGTAGTACATGGCGGCGCCGTGCATCTTTCGCCGATCCAGCCGCGGGTAGACCGCGCTGGCGAGCACGATCACGGACGCAAGAGCAGCCGCCGCCCCTGCCCACCACAGCCACTCGATGGCATTGGACAACGTAAAAGGTGACCAGCTTCCTGCGAGGAGGCCGCCAATGACGGCGCCGAGGCCAATGCCCACGATGCCGAGAAGAACCTGGGCCTTGGTGTCCGCCCGGTTGAGTTCCTCGCGGGCCTCACTGAGCAGCTGCGTTCCGTAAGCGCACGCATCGTCCTCAGCTGCCGGCCGTTGCGCTGAAGCAGTTCCGGTGAGGGCTCGCACCATCTTTTGGAACACGCCGAACCTCCCGACCGTGGTGATCGCACGCAGAGCATTCCACGATCGCCGTGGGTTGAAGCTCCGCGATGCGCCTTGCCACCATTGGCCGACCCGCAGAAGTGTCGCCGCCGGAGGCGTTTCCGAAGAAGGAAGGTCACCGTGGGGCGGCGCACACTCTTGTGAGGGCACCCGGATCCGAAGAGCGGGATCGCAACGCCAGGGCGGCACCCTGCTGGCGGCGGGTAGCCGAGCAGGACGACGGAGGGCCGTGGCGGCGCGGATGGGTCTGATTCGCCGGCAGCGCTGTCGAGGCTCTTTCTGATGTGATCGCAAAACTTGTCCGCCGTGCGCGCCCATAGCCGCATGATCATTTGCTCGTGATTCGTCAGGCCTGCACACAGCGATTCGTACTTGTACGTACGCCTCTCGCCCTTCGGGTCAAACATGTTGGGAGGAATCTCAAAAAGGTTGGTTACCGAGGCAATTGACTCGTACGGGGTTATCGTCAGTTGGGGCCCTTGACAGCTGTACGAGGAGATCGGCATGCCTGGTCCTGATCGCGAGCTCATGCAGGCAGCGGTGCAACGCATTCAGAAGCTGTCCGACGACAACTGGTGGGCTCTGCACGCTTCCTGCCAGCTCATGGAAGCCGACGCCTGGGTGGGGCCGACCGGCAGCCGATTCGATCAGTCGGTGCACAACTCTCAGCGGGAACTGCATGCGATGCTCGCCCAGGCCGTCGCCATGGCCAGGGATGAGCTGGTGAAGACGAGATGAGCTTCAGCGGAGTCAAGCTGCCGGAGTTCGACATGCTTGTCACCCGCCACACCGCAGCCGCCGCGCAAATGGAAAAGCTGGCCTCCCTGTTATACGGAGAGCTCACGAGCGCAGGGCTCGACACCACTCCCGCGGAACGAATCAGAAAGCTCGCGACACAGGTCGGCCAGGAAGCAGATGATCTTCGCAAACGGCAGCGCATCGTCCGTGAGATCGAGCGGCACAAAATCACCCTTGGAACGTCCGTAGCGACGGGATCCCTTATCGCGGTGCCGGACTCGCTCCGCCAGGCCCAAGGACAGCTCGACGGCACACTGGCTGCCAAGGCGGCGGCCGCCGCCGGCCGCGGTGACCGCAAGGCGATGGCGGAGCTTCAGAAGTACGCGGGAAGGGTGAACGATCCGGAGTTCGTCAAGACCTTCCTCTCCAAGCTGGGAGCCAAGGGCATCACCGAACTTCCGGCCGCGCTGGGCCTGCAGGTGCGCGCCAATGTCAATTCCACGCGTGATCCACAACAGGTGAAACAAGTCCAGCAGGTCATGAAACTGCTGGCCACCACGCTGGCGAAGGGGACCAACCCAAAAGACGAGGCGTTCATGGGAGATGCCTTCCTGAATCAGTTGGTCGAGGAAGGGCGGGCCGAGCACAAGGCGCTCGAAGTGACCTACGTCGGCTACCAGGCTCAGGCGCTGATATGGAGAGCCAGCGACGGCAAGCCGCCCTTCTCCGAGCGGTTCATGGAAGTGGTCGGCAGGGACGCCATCATGCATCAGAAGGAGCTGTCCGACTCGCGAACTCCTTACGCCAACAGCATGGACCTGGCCACGGTGCTCGGCATCAGCGACTCCATGCAGCCAGGTGGGCCGCGGATGGGGCAGCCGGGAGAGCCGATCAAAGCGAGCGTCATCGATGACCTGGCCCAGGCGGCCCAGTATTCGCTGCCGGCCGCGCAGGCATTGCTCTTCCACACCCCGAAGGGCTGGAACAAGTCGATCATGGCGTACCTGCTCACCGACCGACTGGACGGCTTCAACAAGACGGGGAACCACGCCCCGTTCGCAGGGCTGCTGCGGACGGCGTTGAGCAGCAAGGACAAGGATTCGCTCAAACACACGAACGAGGCGCTCATCATTCTCAAGAACGAACTGGATGGCGTCTTCGGACGTGGTGGCGACGGCAAGCTTCAGATCACCGACACAGAGAAGCTGAAGCGACTGTCATTCCTGGCCGGCCCGATCGGATCAGTCATGGCCGCGCACATCGACAAGGTTTTCACCGTTTTCGATGAACGCAAGCCAGATCTGAAAGGCATCAATCATGCTGAGATGGATCGGCTGCTGGCCTTCGTGGGATCCGACGCAGCGGCCACGAAATCCTTGGTGGAGGCCGAGGTCCAACGGATGCTGAGCATGGTCCACGAGTCCTACCGGCGGGACGGCGGGGAGCAGATAGAGGACGTACTCATTCCGGAGGCGCGCTTCATGGGCCACATCCTGGAGACCCGGCGACTGTACTTGTTGGCCCAAGCCAAGACTGATGAGCAGGTCAAAGAGGAGATGAAAGGAATGATCAACAGTGTGCTGAGCGAGCTGACCGGACCGGCGGGGAAATTCGCCACTCGCTTCGGGTTCTTCGGCGACAAGGCGCATGAGAAGCTCACCCCGATGGCGTTCGAGAAGCTCTCGGCGTTATTGGTTGACCGGATGCTGCGGGACGGTATGACTACAGGGTCGGCCATGCAGCAGGCGAGCAACGATCGCACGATGACCATGTCGATGATTGAGACAATGATGCTCAGCGCCAGGATCGCACACGGTCAATGGAGTGATAAGGCACTCGAAGGCCTCAAGGACGCGCCGTTCGCCACGGACGGAAGCCCACCGACCCTCAAACCACTCCACGAGATCATGGCAGATCCGGCGACCTTCGACGTCTTCATCAAGTGGGCACGTTGGCACGCCAAGACCGAAAGCACCACTCAGACGATCCGAGAGGCCATGGACCACAGCGCCGGCTGGGACGTTCACGATAATTTTGGTATCGACCGGAACTATTGACATGTCCACACGTACCAAGGCCCTCTGTGCCACACTCCTCGCGCTGACGCTGAGCTCCGGCTGCACACAGGGCCCTCCTCCGCCGGTCCCGGAACCCACAGTCGACACACGAGCCGTCAGCGACATCGGCCCGTACTGGTGCGACGTCATCCCCCAGCAGGCAGTTCGCATCATCAGCGGCCTAGCCATCCCCCTTACGGAGGACAACTGGGGCGTCCCCACCACACATGGCGGATGCCTATTGCGCAATGAATACACACGCTTCTCCATCAACTGGTCCATCCGTGGTGGCAATGAGGCCCTTGACCTCGCACAGGAAAACTTCGGCCGCCGTCGACTGGCTGACCTACCGACCGACCTCGGGAAAGGGTTGATTGCCTACACCGAGGGCGAGCCCAGGACAGGCCCTTACGTCGCCTTCATACTGTTCCGATGCGGCAACAAAAGGCCCTGGATGGGCATCGACTTCTCGGAGGTGGCGAAGGGCCGCAATGTGATCACAGACCTGACCACATTGCTTCGCATAGCGCGCGACCGATTTGGCGAAATACATCGATGCACCCCCAAAGCGAGCTAGCGCAGAACATCGAGCTGTTCTATGTCACTGAGGCCTTTCGTTCCCGGGCTAACTTGTAGTTCTGCAGGACCGGGGTCGCCTTGCAGAGCTTGCCCGCCTTATGAGGGCAGCAGCGACAGGAACGCCGCGGTCGAACTCCAGGTGGCAGAAGCGGCGCGAATGAACACGGCGAGGGACACGATGCATGGCAACCTGGGAATCCTCAAGTACTGATATGAAGCCTCCAGCCCTCAGGCCCCTCGCCGCTACGAGCGCCGGACTCGCACTCATCCTCGCGTTGCTGACCGGCTGCACCGGCACCGGCTCACCACCGTCGCCAAACGCAAGCAACAAGATTGCTGCCTCTCCGGTCACAGACTCCCCGCCTTACTGGTGTGACTTCCTTCCCCAGCAAGCGGTCCGCACGATCAGCGGTCTTACGCTCGCTCTACAGGAAGAAAAGAGCGGAGTGCGCACAACGCATGGCATATGCACGCTTCGCAATGAATACACACGACTTTCCGTTGTGTGGTCGATACGGGATGGGGACAATGTCTTGGATATTGCGCGCAAGAATTTCGGTGAGCATCAACTGGCCGACCTTCCAGCGGATCTCGGCAAGGGGCTCATCGCCTACACAGGCCGTTTGCCGCGCACCAATCCGTACTACACGATGATGCTGTTCCGGTGTGGAGAAAAGCGTCCGTGGATCAGCGTTGACCTGTCCGAAGTCAGCAAGGGACGTGACCCGGTGAGCGACTTGACACAGCTGCTCAGCATCGCCCGCGAACGGTACGGCGAGCTGCACAAATGTACTCCCAAGCCGAACTAACGCTTCGTACGGCAGTCACAGTTGCGCATGCCGACATCGGCGACGACCGGTCCCGCATCGAGCCGAGCCAGGAGTGGCCGAGGGCTCCGTACAGCCGTATGTCAATCCCCTCAAACCGTGGAGACGGTCCTATGCCACAGCGGCCCTCACCAGGGCCGATGATGCTTGCCTCGTCTCGATCATCTGACGCTCGAATGTGACAGGCGGCAGCCCGTCGTTGGCGCTGTGCCTCCGCTTGACGTTGTAGAAGTCCGCGATCCAGGTCGCGATCTTCAGCCGGGCCTCCGCCCTGGTACGGAAGTGGTGACGGTGCACAAACTCGACCTTCAGCGTGCTGTTGAGCGACTCGGCAGCCCCGTTGTCGAGCGCGCACCCGACCCGGCCCATGGACTGCACCACCCCGTGCTTGCGGCATTCGGCCTGGTAGCGGGCAGCGGTGTACTCCGACCCGCGGTCCGAATGGAAGATCACCCCGTCCACGTCGCCGCCCCTGGTGGCGACCGCCATCTGCAGCGAGGCGACCGTCAGCGCCGCGTCGTGATGCTCGGACATGGCGTAGCCCAGCAGCCGACGGGAGAACAGATCCTCCACCGAGGCCAAGTACAGTGGCCCCTCATCGGTGTGGATCATTGTGACGTCGCCGACCCACAGCACGTCCGGAGCGACCGCGGTGAACTTCCGCCGCACCAGATCCGGCGCGGCCGGCCGCTTGCCCTGCCGGGTCAGCGAACGAGGCTTCTTCGGCGCCCGCCCAGCCAAGCCGAGTTCGGCCATCCGCCTGGCCACGGTGTTCTCTGACACACGCCAGCCCGCCTCGTGCAGGTCCTGGGTGATCCGCGGTGAGCCGTACGTACCGCCCGAGGCCGCGAACAGGCGCTTGATCTCCGCATCTAACCGGGCCCGCCGCTGCTGGCGGGCGGTCGGCGAATTCGCCCCGATGCGGTTCTTCCACTTGTAGAACCACGACTGGGAGACCTCCAGCGCCCGGCAGGAGATCGCGTGGTCGATGCCGTAGTCGGTCTTCTGGGAGCAGATGAAGGCCGCCACGCTCACCGGCCCATCGCCTCTTTCACCCACAAGACCACGGAACGCTTGAGGACATCACGCTCGTCCTCCAGCTCCGCGCGTTCCTTCTCCCAGGCCGCCTTCTCCTTGGCGTGCTGCCGGGCCAACTCGGCCTTCTCCCGCCGCAGCCGCGCCAGCTCCTCCTCCGCCGACTCCTTCAGCGTCCCGCCTCCGCTGTCGCCACCGGCCTGCCCTGCCGCGAGCCGGTCCATCTGCACCCAGTTGTACAGCGTGTACTCGTTGATGCCCAGATCCCGCGCGACGTGCGCGACGGGCTTGCCGGTCTCCCTGACGATCCTCACCGCCCCAGCCCGGAACTCCGGATCAAAGCGACGCCTCGTGACTCCTGCCACGACCAAACCTTTCCTGGTTCGGTCTCCACGTTACGAGGGGAAGCCCACAATGGATCAACGTGATGAGTTGATCAGGCCCTGGAGCTCGTTCCGAACCAGCATCTGGTTGGCGAACATCACGGACTTGGTGCCGCTCAGCGTGAGGACGGCTCTCAGCACCACGTGATCGTCCGAGGTGATCCGATCGTGTGCGATCTCTGGGGCGTACGTTCCGAAGGTCCCGCCGTCCCGCATCTTTCCCTCAGGGGTGAGGCGGGTTGTCAGCGCGCGTTCGACGTCGGCGGCGGCGGGTGCTGACGGCAGCACGCAGATGACGTTGACCGGCCGGTCGTCCAGGCTGGCCGGGCGGCGCAGCCCGACGCCGTACAGCGTGACCGCGCCGGAAGGAGACGGGGCCATGATCGTGGCGGCGGCGACGTCGCCGAGGCAGGCGGCCACGGCGGCATGCGCGGGGTTGTCGGCCAACGTACGCTCCCCGCCCAGGACGGCCTCCAGCGGGCCGGGGGTGGAGGCCGCCGCTGCCAGGGAGTCGGTGACCACGACCTGGTTGAGCTGGTTGGTCAGCCCGGGAACGATCAGCCGGGACAGGTCTATCTCGGCTCCAGGGGAGAAGGAGAGCCCTTCGTGGCCGCCCATGGTGCGGGGCTTGGCGCCGAGAGCGGTCAGCTTCGTCCGTACGGCGTCCGAGTCGACGTCGCCGTCGAACCGGAACGCCTGCTGCGGGGGCACGCCGATCGAGATCGCCCGGGTGCCGGTCGCGGGAGCCATGCCGGTGGCCTGTGGCAGGGTCTGCCAAGCGGCGCCCAGGCTTCCGAGACCTGAGACCGCCGCGGGAAGCCAGCGGCGATCCCCGCCGGAGCCGGCATCGACGCCGAGGTCACGCCACCAGGCCGGCTCGCCGTATTCGAAGTACGCCGCGGCGGGTCCCTCCCCCGAGACGCTGGCCATCGCGTCCAGCAGCCCGTCTTCACCAGCCTGCTGCGTACAACCGGTCAGGACCAGCAGCGCCATCAGCGCCACGCTCGTTTTCCGCACGAGCGTGAGCGTAGACGGCAAACTTCGGATTCCGTGCATGAACGGGCACCTTAGTTGATCCTGCCCACCGGCTCACCCACCGCTGGCATGCCGAGCCCTCTTCGGCTATGAGCGGTTGGCAAGCGTTTGGCAAGCACGCTCGACCACTCTTCCTGCGGAAGGGAGAGAACTTCATGAGCGGATTCCTCCAACCTCCGGAGATGACTTCGGAGGTACGGCGGCTGTTCGACGATGACCTGGCCGAGTGCGGCTATGTCATGAACCTCACCAGGCTGTGGGCCCACCAGCCGGACACCATCGCGGGACTGTTCGACCTGCTACGGCAGTGCGTCGAGGCAGGCGGGCTCGACCTGCGCACCCGCGGCATCCTGGTGACCGCCTGCGCCTCGGCCATGGGGGACTCGTACTGCTCGCTGGCCTGGGGAAACAAGCTGGCCGAGTCCGCCGACGCCCGTGTGGCGTCGGGAGTGCTGCGGGGCGACGACGACGGATTGACGCCCCGGGAGCGAGCGCTGGCGCGCTGGGCGCGGAAGGTGGCACGCGATCCCAACGGGATCGGCCAGACGGACGTGCTCGCGCTGCGGGAAGCGGGGTACGACGACGGTCAGATCTTCGCGGTCACCGTCTTCGTGGCACTGCGCATCGCGTTCTCTACCGTCAACGACGCGCTCGGCGCACGTCCCGACGCCGCCCTCCGCGACACGGCGCCGCGATCCGTGCTGGAGGCCGTCACTTTCGGCCGCCCGATCGAGGATCAGCCAGTCTGACCTGTGGCTTCTCAGCCGCAGGTCTTCATCCGCCAGACTCGCCCATGAGCAGCCGCGCGCGCCCTCAGCCGCGGCTCACGCCGGTTCGAATCCTGCCGGTGGCACTCGATCTTGACCAGCGGTTCCAACCGCAGACACGGGCGGGCCTCCGGTCTCACGGAGTCCCGCCCGCATCTTCTTGACACCCACAGGTCAAGCATCAGTTGTGGACAAAGTAGCGATCTTGTACCGTACCTGGCATTTCCCCGCCGATCACGTACCGCCAACCCGTGGTTCACCCCCCGCCGTTAGCATCGCTGCCCTCATTCCTGATCTTCGAAGGACACCCCTCAATGAAATCTCCGCTCGGACGCACCCTCAGCCGACGCGGCTTCCTCGGCGGCGCCGGCGCGGCCGCTGTACTCCTCGGCACCAGTGCCATCCCCGACCCGGCCGGGGCGACGCCGCTGCAGCGCGGTCTGCCGGACAACCCGTTCAAGCTCGGTGTCGCCTCCGGTGACCCGCTGCCGGACTCCGTCGTGCTGTGGACCCGCCTCGCCCCGGATCCGCTCGCCGCCGACGGGTCGGGCGGCATGCCGCGGCGGCGGGTCCCCGTCCACTGGCAGGTCGCCGAGGACGAGGGCTTCCGCCGGATCGTCAAGCGCGGCACCGCCGTCGCCACGCCGGAGCTCAACCACTCCGTCCACCCAGAGGTGTGGGGCCTGCGACCCGGCCGGCACTACTTCTACCGGTTCAAGGTCGGCACCGACATCAGTCCCGTCGGGCGGACCAAGACCGCCCCGGCCCACGGCGCCCACGTCAGCTCGGTCTCCCTGGCGGTCGCCAGCTGTGCCCTGTGGCAGCAGGGTTTCTACACCGCGTACCAGCGGATGGCCGAGGACGACCTCGACCTGGTCCTCCACGTCGGCGACTACATTTACGAGAACGGCGTACCGGCGAACGGCGGCACCCGGCAGACCACGGTCCCGGACTACCTGTCCCCCGAGACGGTCACGCTGGAGCGCTACCGCCTGCAGTACAGCCTGTACAAGAGCGACGCGGACCTGATGGCGGCGCACGCCGCCCACCCCTGGGCGGTGACCCTCGACGACCACGAGGTCGACAACGACTGGGCCGACGACATCCCGC